>CAVTCR010000062.1:0-60000 GCA_963733195.1 uncultured delta proteobacterium | reverse complement strand
TAATCAAATTCCGTGATAGCTGGTTCTCCCCGAAATATATTTAGGTATAGCCTCAGCCGTTGCCGCGCGGAGGTAGAGCACTGGACGAGACTAGGGCGCCGTGAGGCGTACCACCTCTCATCAAACTCCGAATGCCGCGCCGTGTAAGGTCTGGGAGTCAGACTGTGGGTGATAAGATCCATGGTCAAAAGGGAAACAGCCCAGACCGCCAGCTAAGGCCCCCAAGTTTCTGCTCAGTGGGAAAGGATGTGAATTGGCCCAGACAGCCAGGAGGTTGGCTTAGAAGCAGCCATCCTTTAAAGAAAGCGTAACAGCTCACTGGTCGAGTTGCTCTGCGCCGAAAATGTAACGGGGCTAAGCAGAACGCCGAAGCTGCGGGATTGGTTGCAATATTGATCGGTAGGGGAGCATTCTCTCGCTCAGCGAAGGTTCACCGACAAGGAGGTCTGGAGAGTTGGCGAAGCGCTTATGCAGACACGAGTAGCGATAAACGAGGTGAGAAACCTCGTCGCCGTAAGTCTTAGGGTTCCTGGGTAAAGGTAATCTGCTCAGGGTTAGTCGGTTCCTAAGGTGAAGCCGAGAGGCGCACCTGATGGAAAGCCGGTTAATATTCCGGCACCACTGAAAGAGCGTTATCAACGAAGAGGGGACAGAGAAGGGTAGGTCAGCCGGTAGAGTGGTTGTTCCGGTTTACGCCGCGAGGCGGAGGGGGTTGGCAAATCCGCTCTCTCACTAACGCTAGACGGGTATGACGAGCCTTCCTCTCGGGGAAGGTGAAGTGATCGATCCTCATGCTCTCAAGAAAAGCCTCGTAGTGAGTGCTGTTAGTGACCGTACCGCAAACCGACACAGGTAGACAGGTAGAGAATACCAAGGCGCTTAAGAGAACCGTGGTTAAGGAACTCAGCAAACTGGCACCGTAACTTCGGAAGAAGGTGTGCCCACGCGTACGTGTTACAGCGGAGGTGGGTCGCAGTGACCAGGGGGAGGCGACTGTTTACCAAAAACACAGGTCTCTGCAAAGGCGTAAGCCGATGTATAGGGACTGACGCCTGCCCGGTGCTGGAAGGTTAAGGAGAGGGGTCAGTCGCAAGGCGAAGCTCCGAACCGAAGCCCCAGTAAACGGCGGCCGTAACTATAACGGTCCTAAGGTAGCGAAATTCCTTGTCGGGTAAGTTCCGACCTGCACGAATGGCGTAACGATCTCCCCACTGTCTCGACCACGGACTTAGCGAAACTGCACTCTCGGTGAAGATACCGAGTACCCGCGGCAGGACGGAAAGACCCTGTGCACCTTCACTACAACTTTGCAGTGCATTTAGGGGTGTCATGTGTAGGATAGGTGGGAGGCTACTGAACCAGGGGCGCTAGCCTCGGGGGAGCCACCCTTGAAATACCACCCTTGACATCCTTTGAGTGCTAACTCCGAGGCAAGTCCGGGACACTGCATGGTGGGTAGTTTGACTGGGGCGGTCGCCTCCTAAAGTGTAACGGAGGCGCGCGAAGGTCGGCTCAGGCTGAGTGGAAACCAGCCGTCGAGTGTAATGGCATAAGCCGGCTTGACTGCGAGAGAGACATCTCGAGCAGGTGCGAAAGCAGGTCATAGTGATCCGGTGGTCCCGCATGGAAGGGCCATCGCTCAACGGATAAAAGGTACGCCGGGGATAACAGGCTTATCTCCCCCAAGAGTTCACATCGACGGGGAGGTTTGGCACCTCGATGTCGGCTCGTCACATCCTGGGGCTGGAGCAGGTCCCAAGGGTTCGGCTGTTCGCCGATTAAAGTGGCACGCGAGCTGGGTTCAGAACGTCGCGAGACAGTTCGGTCCCTATCCGCCGTGGGCGTAGGAGTCTTGCGGGGAGCTGCCCCTAGTACGAGAGGACCGGGTTGGACGCACCGCTCGTGTACCGGTTGTCACGCCAGTGGCACTGCCGGGTAGCTATGTGCGGCCGGGATAACCGCTGAAAGCATATAAGCGGGAAACCCACCCCAAGATCAGCACTCCCCAGCCGCAAGGCTGCCAAAGGCCCCTCGTAGATCACGAGGTTGATAGGGTGGAGGTGTACGCGTAGTAACATGCTCAGCCGACCACTACTAATGGGCCGCGCGGCTTCCCCTTCTCCCCTCTCCCCCACCGAGCTGCTACGTGCATACACCTGTAAATGCAAAAAGAAAGGGCCTTGGCGCATACCGCGCACAAGGCCCTTCTCATTTTATAAGAACCCAGGATGGAGGAAGAGTCCTGAGGGTAGAAAGCCTAATGCTTCGGTTCTATTTTCTTTCCGTATGTCACTTCTCCCTTATCTACTCTGAGGGAGAATCCACAATCAGGATTCGTGCATACCCAGGCCTTGAAAAGAACCGAGGCCCCCTCTTGTCCGTAATCAGACAATGGAATTAACACTCCCACCTCACATTTTTGGCACTTCGGAAAACTCGGAAGCTCCATTACCCCGCTCCTTTCCAAAAATCCCCCACACAGAGCTTACCCTGACACTATTCAAGAAAAAAATCAAGGAAAGTGAAGGCGATAACTCCTACTTTCTTATTCCTTCATTAAAAACCCCACTTCTGTATCCTTCCAAATCGAGTAGCACTGTAGCGAACCCTTACTGCTTCAATCCCTCCTTCAAGAAAGGAGATAACAGAAGGTGATGAAACCCCTTGCAGGTCTTCCGGAATCAATTCAATTCGCGCACAGGTATCATGATGACGAACACGGAGGTCACGAAATCCTAGCGAACGAATCAGAACTTCGGCTTGGGAGATTTGCGACAGCATCGTTGCAGTAATGTGAGTTCCATAGGGAACGCGAGAAGAAAGGCATGGCGATGCCGGTTTCTCCCATGTTGGTAATCCGAGGAATCGACTAGCCTGTCGGACTTCTGCCTTGGTAAATCCTGCTTCAACCAGTGGATGAACAATCTTATACTCCTTTGCCGCTTGTATTCCTGGACGATAATCTTGCAGGTCGTCAAGATTCACTCCGTCAGCAATAGTGCGAAGAAATAAACGTCCAGCTTCCCTGCGGCAAATTTCATAGAGGGAATCTTTGCAGAAGTAGCACCGATTAATCGGATTCGCGGCATACTGAGGAATCGCAAGTTCATCATGAGGAATGGTGAGCAATTCAACATTCAATGTCTGTGCAAGTGTAGTTGCTTGTGTGTAGTCCTCTGGAGGGGTTGCAGAAGAAACTGTCATTAACGCGACCACATCCTTTTGTAATACTTCCTTTGCCACTGCAAGAAGAAAACTCGAATCTACTCCACCAGAAAAGGCTACTAACATTGAACCCTGATCTTGAATAAATGAACGAAGCACATGGAGCTTTTCCTCGACGAACGTGGGCTTCGCTGTATCCCCAATTTGCTCTCTCATTTAAATGCCCTCTGCTTGAAACAGGTCAGTGGTAAGGTACCGTTCCCCAGCATCGCAGAAAATTGCCAGTACCGTTTTCCCTTTGCCAAGACGATGAGCTACCTGTAAGGCGGCAGCACATGCGGCACCAGAAGAGATCCCAACAAGGATTCCTTCCTCTCGTGCCAGTCTGCGAGTATATATTGCTGCTTCTTCATCCGTCACACGAATGACTTCATCATATATTGTTGTGTCGAGCACTGATGGAATAAAACCCGCTCCGAGTCCTTGTAAAGAATGATAACCCGGCTCTCCACCAGAGAGGACTGGAGATGAGGCCGGTTCAATTGCGAAGATCTGCAGGTCTGCATAGTGGCTTTTGAGAACTTGTCCGACTCCGGTGATTGTACCGCCAGTACCCACCCCGGCTATCAGTGCATCGAGTCGAGGCATTTGCTGCAGGATCTCTGGTGCTGTTGTAAGACGATGCGCGGCCGGGTTTGCCATATTACTGAACTGTTGAGGCATGAAATATGAAGGATTACTCGCGACGATTTCTTCGGCTTTTTGGACAGCTCCATGTAGCCCTTTCGTATCTGGCGTGAGAACGACTTCTGCTCCATACGCCGCAAGCAAACTCCGTCGTTCTTCACTCATCGTATCTGGCATGGTGAGGATAAGACGATAGCCCTTGATCGCAGCAACTACGGCAAGTCCAATACCTGTATTCCCACTCGTGGGTTCGACAATCGTATCTCCTGGATGAAGACGTCCGCTCTGCTCTGCCGCTGTGATCATGTTGAGACAGATGCGATCCTTAACACTTCCACCTGGGTTTATCGATTCAAGCTTTCCCCAGATTGCTGCGTCTTGATCTCCCGGAAGATTACGCAACTGTACAACCGGCGTATTGCCGATGAGATCACTAAGAGATTGTACAACCTGGCAGGGAAGTGGCATGGGAAATACACGGTGCGGAATTTGCGGCTTTTGTGGTGCGATGCTATCCAGGCAAGGTGGTAAAGTCAATCGAACCCCACTCTCTTGAGACCTTCATCCTATTTCCTGGGAGCTTAGGCGACTTTGTCTGTGTGTTACCTGCTTTGGAAATGTTCAAGGTGGCCTCTCAAACCCAGAAAATTGTGATTGCTGTTCGTGGTCAGGTGTTAGAGATCGCCTCGCACATTCCTTGGATTTCTCATGTGCTATCGCTCGATAGTGGTCTGTTTGCCTCACTTTTTTCTTTGTCCACGACAATGAACAAGGAGACAGTAAAATTATTTTCTTCGGCTTCACACGTCGTTTCGTGGTTTGGACATACTTCTCCAGAACTGCAAGCGACGCTTCAACGGTTAGTCTCTGGAAGTGTACGCTCGTTTGCTTTCTTCAGCGGGCAGGAAAAGTCTCATGCCTGCCAGTACTATCTACGCTGCCTTGGCAGTACAGAAATTCGCTGTCCCTCGCTCGTCATCGGAGACAAAGACAAGAAGTGGCTTGACGCATATTGGCAGTTCCATGGGTGGCGGTCTTCTTCTCGTATCCTTGTCATACATCCCGGAAGCGGAGGGAAACGGAAACGTTGGGCGGTGGAAGGCTTTACCCGTGTCGTTCGTTGGTGGAAGGCACGGACAAGTGGACATGTGGTGATCCTTCTTGGTCCTGCTGAGGAGCATGAAGAGGCGGCATGGCACCACGAGGGGATTGTAGAAAGTAATCTCCCTCTCCGGCGTGTAGGAGCATTGCTAAGCCGCGCAGATTTGTACGTAGGGAACGATTCTGGGGTGAGTCATTTGGCTGGAGCTGTGGGAGCGCGCGGTGTCGTACTTTTCGGTCCGACCTGCCCTGAACAGTGGCGACCGTTAGGGGGAGCACTTACAGTTGTTGCGAATAGAGCGTATCGCGCAATTGTTCCCGACGCTGTTGGTATCTCTGTGAATGAGGTTCCGCCTGAAGCTGTCATTGCCGAGCTGGTGCTTGCGGGTGGGATCAGGTAGGCTTCCTTTCACACCAAAAACGGCGATATATTAAGTTCGGAGACAAGAACAAAACAACTCTACTCGATATTGTTTATCTTGGAGGCTGTATCTATGGCAGAGGAAGAACAGGAAAATAATCGAGGTTTTCGGGTGCAAGATCGTCGGCGGTTTTCACCGGATACGGGGGAGCCTCGAGCCACAGAGGAAACAGAAAAGACGGAAGCAAAGGCAGATCCGCAACAAGAGTCACCTCCTCCCAGTCAGGCGAGAACCGAACGAGCGTCCTCGCCTAAGGTTGAGATATCATTTGCCAGCTTCATCCTAGGGCTTAGTACTCAAGCCTTAATGTATATGGGTGAAATGCCACCGGCGCCGGGACAATCTCCGCACATGGACCTTTCCGCAGCACAGCAAATGATTGAGGTACTTGCCATGCTGCAACAAAAGACCAAGGGTAACCTTGATGCAGGCGAGGCGGCAATGTTGGAGAATGCGCTTTTCGATTTGCGTATGCGCTACGTTGACTTAGCCAAGAAAGGTCGGTAGGCGACCGAGAAAAATCATGCGTCGGATTTTTTGGGGAAGTGCATTTGCAGCATTTCCCCTTGTGTTGTTACTTACTACCGTTGTCGGATGGCAGTTCTATCGTGAACTAGAAAACGAAGTCGTTACTCGGTTTTCTTCTCATCAATGGGAAGTGCCGTCGAAAATTTACGCGGAACCCCTATTGCTATATCCAGGGGCTCAGATCGAAGCGAAGAAGCTCTTCGCGCACCTCACACGCCTTGATTACCGTCCTGTCAGTGGGGTTATCCAAGCGCGAGGTGAGTATCTGTACGATCAAAAGACCGGCAGCCTCCAGCTTTCGCTGCGTGACTCTCCTTTTCCACAAGCGATAGCGCAGGCACAGCGAGTTTCCCTTTTGCTTCGGCAGGGACGGATTGAGCGTGTTGCTGATCTTGACGAAGGTTCGACGTTACCGTTTGTCGAACTTGAACCTGAGGTTGTAACAAGTGTGTATGACCGTGCCTGGGGGGATCGCCGTGTAATCAAGCTCTATGATGTTCCCTCTCAGCTCGTGAAAGCGTTACTTGCGGCTGAAGATCATCGCTTTTTTGAGCATGAAGGTGTCGACCTCTGGCGCATTTTTGGGGCGGTCCGTGCCAATCTCCTCGCGCGCCGACCAGTGCAAGGCGGAAGCACCCTTACCCAACAGTTAGTGAAGAACTTTTTTCTTTCGCAAGAGAAAGTTTTTAGTCGTAAGGTCGTCGAAATTGGCATGGCAACGATCGTTGAAATGCACTACTCGAAACTGGAAATCCTGGAGAATTATCTCAACGAAATCTATCTCGGACAGAATGGGGCAAAGGGTATTTTCGGTATGTGGGAGGCCGCTCGGGTCTATTTCGGGAAAGAGCCACGTGACTTAACCCTGGGAGAGGTAGCTGTGCTGGCGGGGATGGTGAAGGCACCCAATACATATTCTCCCCTCCGCCATCCAGATCGTATCATTCCACGACGGAACTATGTCTTGCAGCGGATGCGTGAGTTGGGCCATGTCAGTGCAGAAGAGTACGATGCCGCACTCAAAGAGAAGATCGTTCCACGAACGCTTCCTCCCGATGATAATAATGCGCCATATTTTGCGGATTTCATAAGGAAAACTCTAGCTGAGCAGTTTCCTGACAGTACGCTGACGACCTCTGGTCTTCGTGTATTGACCTCCCTCGACCTCCGCCTCCAAGAGCATGCTTACACTGCGGTGCAAAAGGGATTGAAAGAACTGGAGACAAAGTACCCACGTTTGCGACGGTCGACACCGGAAGAACAACTCCAAGCCTGTCTTATTGCCATGCAACCGCAGACCGGTGCGATCCGGGCAATGATTGGTGGTCGAGATTACCAGACCTCACAGTTCAATCGTGTGACTCAAGCCCATCGTCAACTGGGGTCTGTGTTCAAACCTGTCGTTTTTTTGACCGCGCTGAGTAGAGAACGGGAAAAAAGGGAAGGGCGATTTTTGCCATCGAGTCGCCTCGAAGATGTTCCATTTACATGGGCGTTTCAAGGAGAATCGTGGAACCCTGGAAACTACAATAATCGCTATCTTGGAACAGTCTCCTTGCGGCGGGCGCTTGAGCTTTCTCTGAATGCCGCAACTGCTCGTTTGGCGCAAGAGATCGGTCTGGAACCGATCCGCCAGACCGCTAAGAATGTCGGCTTTGTCAGCCCGTTGCCGCAATATCCCTCACTGGTACTTGGGGCCGGAGAGGTTACTCCCTTTGAGGTCGCCGTTGCGTTCAGCGCCATTGCCAATCAGGGTATACGTACTGTACCCCGGCCTATCAAACTTGTTTCTAATCAGCAGGGCGAAACACTTGTCCAGCATGGTATTGAGATGAAACAAGTTGTTCCTCCAGCGGATGCTTACATGATCACCCATCTCCTCGAAGGGGTACTCGATCGCGGTACCGGACGTGCGGCACGGGAGCGAGGATTTACTTTTCCTGCGGCAGGGAAAACAGGGACGACCAACGATTATGGGGATGCGTGGTTCGTGGGGTATACGCCGGACCTTGTGACGGTTGTTTGGGTCGGCTTCGATCAACGTCAACCCTTGGGTCTCTCTGGTGCGCAAGCTGCGTTACCAATTTGGACGACCTTTATGAAGCAAGTGACAGCTGGTCAGCCTCGAGCAGAATTTATTCCTCCGCCAGGAGTGACGTTGGTACCGATTGATCCGCTAACTGGTTTCCGTGCGACTGAGCAGTGCCCAGTGGTGCTCGACGAAGCTTTTTATGAAGGGGAAGAGCCTTACCAACCCTGCCCACGCCACGCGTCAAGGGTTGTCCCGATTGAAGCTACGCCCGATCGAGACCGCGTTGATGAACAGGAAGGACAGGATGTGAGCCACTCTCGTCCTCGCGCTGATCAACAACTACCTCGCACTCCAGCAAGAGAGAAGCCTTGGTGGCAGCTGTTTTGAGCATTTATGCAATACGTAAAAAGCATCACTGTCGCTGCGGTTACTCTATTAGTACTCTCGCTGTCCATTTCGGAACGGCAACCGTATGCACAGGAACATTCACTGGAGGATTCAGAGCAAACGTTTGACGAAGAGGATCTACCTCCTGATTCGCGAAGAGTCGCGCCAGATGATGAATTCGCAGATGAGGACGGTGCTGATGAGGAAAGACGTGATCGGTATCCTGAAAGTGAAGAGGATTTTTCTCATCGAGATTCAGGTGCTATACCATCTGTTCCGTCAGAAGACGCTCCAACGTCACTCTCGTCTGATCCCAACATATCTCCTGATGAGAGTAGTCCCGAAGAGTCCCTAGTCGTGACAAGTGGTCCACCGGCTCTTCCCGACATGAATTCTTTGCTACCACGCGAGCAGGTTGCAGTGAGTTTCGTTGCGGCAGGAATCGAAGCGATGGACAAGGAGGATTTTGCGCGAGCACGAACGCTCTTTGAACGGGCCATCGAAGTTGCTCCGCTGCAGCCGTATAGCTATTACTTCTTAGGCAAATTAGCGCTGAATCGCGGCGAACATCAAAAAGCGCTTCCCCTGTTACGAAAAGCTGACATCCTGTTGATCCGTGGAGATCAGGCGTGGCGAAGTGAGGCGATGGGTGCCCAGGGCGCGGTGTATGAAGATTTAGGTGAGCTACTGCAGGCACGTAGAGCATACCGGAAGAGTTTGCAGCTGTTTCCGCAGAATTTACGCGCGATGAGTGCACTCGCGCGCCTCGCAGGAGAGGAGCCGGATTCTGACGATACCGTTTCACAGTAAGCCATTGTTTGTGCTCGGAATAGAGACTTCCTGTGATGATACTGCGGCAGCAGTGCTGCACGGGACAGAGATTCGTGCCAGTATTGTGTCGTCACAAGACCACGTCCATGGCTGCTATGGTGGAGTTGTTCCTGAACTTGCCTCACGGCATCACATGGAGAATATTCTGCCGATCATCGACCAAGCACTCGCGCAAGCGCAGGTGCGGCTTGAACAGCTTGACGGTATTGCTGTGACATGCGGTCCTGGTCTAGTGGGATCGTTGCTTGTTGGTGTATCAGTTGCGAAAGCCTTAGCAATGGCGCAACAACTCCCGTTGATAGGAGTGAACCATCTTGAAGGTCACCTGTTGGCGGCGTTGCTTCAGGAAAACGTAGAATTTCCTTTCCTTTGTCTGTTGGTGTCTGGTGGTCATTCGGCATTATACTTGGCTGCTAACTGGGGGGAATATCGTTTGCTTGGTGCAACCCGAGACGACGCAGCAGGTGAAGCCTTCGACAAGGGGGCAAAAATGCTTGGTCTTGGATACCCTGGCGGCCGAATTATCGATCGACTGGCGCAGCAGGGAGACCCACATGCAATACGATTTCCTCGTGCCCACTTAAAACCTTCCGACCCTTCGACTTCGCTCAGGATAAACTCCGTCGAAGGGACAGGAAAGTACGATTTCAGCTTTAGCGGGCTCAAAACCGCCCTGCGCCAGTTTCTCGCCACTCCGGAACGTAGTACTTGTCGAGACGAGGATATTGTTGCGAGTTATCAAGAAGCGATTGTTGATATGCTGATGGAAGGAACGTTTCGAGCTGCCCGTGATCTTGGGGTAAAACGCATTGTTGTCTCTGGTGGAGTCTCTGCCAATTCGCGTCTGCGTCAGCAGATGGTGAAAAAGGGGGAAAGTACAAATATTCCTGTCTTTTTTCCGTCGCTAAAATTGTGCACCGACAACGCAGCAATGATTGCTTTTGCTGGGGCGTGGCGGTTGGCATGTGGACAGCGAGCATCTCTACAACTTAACGCATCGGCGACACTTCCGCTTTAGCGCGTGACTACTCTTCTACAAGAAACGCGCTTTGCGCTGGCAGATTTGGGTGTACGCCCACACAAGCAGCTTGGCCAACACTTTCTTGTCAATCCAGCGATTGTCCAACGGATGGTAGAAGCTGCACAGATTCGTCCTCAATATACAATCCTCGAAATCGGTCCTGGTCTTGGTGTACTGTCCCGCGAGCTAGCTGCACGGGCTGCACGTCTGTATCTCGTTGATGTCGATACTGTTCTGGCTGCTCGATTAGAGAAACAGTTCGCCAAGAACGAACAGTGCATGTCGTCACTGCCGATTTTCTTGCGCTCGATCTGGCTGCGACATTTCCCGAACCGGAAATTCACGTGGTAGCAAGCTTGCCCTACAACGTCGCGACCCCGATCCTCTTTCGGCTGCTGGAGCATCGAAACAAATTCCGTACTGCGACAGTGATGATTCAGAAGGAAGTTGCCGAACGATTAACGGCGGCACCAGGAACAAAAGCCTACGGAGTACCATCTGTTCTGACCCAACTCTATGGGACAGTCTCGACGGTGTGTACCGTTAGTCCACGGAGTTTTTTTCCGCCACCCAAGGTCGAATCGCAAGTGATCCGTATTGAATTTCAACAACAGCCCCGAGCGGCGGTAGAAGATGAAGCAGGGTTTCGCCGCCTTGTGAAAGCGGCTTTTGCACAACGGAGGAAAACATTGCGGAATACCTTGCGATCCGCTGGTTACGAGAATCTCGATGAAGTGAGTAAGAAAACCGGTATCGATTTCCAGCGACGAGGTGAGACGTTGAGCCTAGTGGAGTTTGCAGTGCTCGCGAATGCCTATGCTAGTAGCGAATACCGTTGACAGTAAAAACCTGGGTCGATATGCTCTCTCTGCATTTTTTCTATGATTCCCAACGACTTACACTTTATGTGAAACGAGGCATGATGCATGGCCGAAAAGGTATTGCTGCGCCATCTTGATATTCCTAACTTTCATCAACTCGATGTCTATCTCGCACACGGTGGTTACGAAGCTGCCCGTAAAGCACTAACCACGATGAAGCCGGAAGAAGTCGTTGACCAGGTCAAAGCCTCGAACCTGCGTGGCCGTGGTGGAGCCGGTTTTGGTTGCGGCATGAAGTGGGGATTTCTTCCCAAGGACTCCCAGAAACCTGTCTACCTGTGCTGCAATGCCGACGAAAGTGAACCGGGCACGTTCAAAGATCGAGCGCTTATCGAGTGGAATACGCACATCCTGCTTGAAGGGTGTTTGATCTCTGCTTACGCAATTAAGTCGCACGTTTGCTACATTTACATTCGTGGCGAGTTTGTCTTTGGCGCCCAACGGCTAGAAGAGCAAATTGCTGAGGCGTACGCCAAAGGCTATCTCGGCAAGAATATCTTTGGCACTGGCTATGATCTGGATGTGTATGTGCACCGTGGTGCTGGTGCGTACATTTGCGGTGAAGAGACTGGTCTGATCGAATCGCTTGAAGGCAAGCGTGCGTATCCGCGCATCAAACCCCCGTTTCCGGCGGTATACGGATTATTCGGCTGTCCGACCATTGTCAACAATGTCGAAACGCTGGCGTGCGTCCCAATGATTATTCAGAATGGTGCCCAGTGGTTCAAATCGATTGGACCGGAAAGTGGTCCGGGACCGAAACTTTTCTGCGTGAGCGGACATGTTGAGAAACCTGGCCTCTACGAGCTGCCGATGGGGATTCCATTGCGGACGCTGCTGTATGACCATTGCGGCGGTATCCGTGGCGGTAAAAAACTCAAAGCGGTGATGCCCGGTGGTTCCTCTTTCCCGCTACTGACGCCTGACCAGATCGATGCGCCGATGGATTTCGATTCCATGCGCAAGATTAACGCCTTTCTTGGCTCGGCGGGTGTGATCGTCATGGATGAAGATACCTGCATGGTGAAAGCTCTGGAAATTATTGATCGCTTTTATCATCATGAGTCCTGTGGCCAGTGTTCACCGTGTCGCGAAGGGACTGGCTGGCTCCACAAACTGTTAGTCCGCCTCGAAGAAGGCAATGGCAAGCTCGAAGACATCGAGCTGATGGATACAGATTTCGACCAACATGACGGGAAATACTGTCTGTGTGTTGGCTGATGCTGCGGCGATGCCGACGCAGAGCTTTCTTGTCAAAGTTCAAGGATGAATTCGTTGCGCATGTGACTCTTGGACGGTGTCCGTTTAAGAAGGAAGACAGCGTGCAGCGTCACCACCAGCATGCCGCGTGAATGAAAGAAGTTGTCAGTTCTCAGTAATCAGTTGTCAGTAAAAAGGAATCAAAACTTCCTCACTGGTAACTGAAAACTGGCCACTGACAACTGACCTGAGGAACAAATGCCAACAATCGAAATCGACGGAAAAAAAGTGACTGTCCCGGACGGATGGAACGTGATCCAAGCGGCAGAACAGCTTGATATCGAGGTGCCGCACTATTGTTATCATCCCGGGCTGAGCATCTCCGGCAACTGCCGTATGTGCTTGGTGGAAATCGAGAAGATGCCCAAGTTACAGATCGCCTGCAACACTAAGGTTACGGAAGGCATGGTCGTCAAAACGGCGAGCCCGAAGGCGAAAGCTGCCCAAACTGCGGTCCTGGAATTCATTCTCGTAAATCATCCGATCGACTGCCCCATTTGTGACCAGGCTGGTGAGTGTAAACTGCAAGACTACTACATGGATTATGGCAAACACCACAGTCAGATTCCTTTGGAAGCGAAAGTTGAGAAGAAGAAAGTGGTTGATATTGGTCCAGAGGTTGTGCTCGACCAAGAGCGCTGTATTCTCTGCGCTCGCTGTACCCGCTTTCTTGATGAAGTGACGAAGACGAGTGAACTTGGTCTTTTTGCTCGTGGTGATCACACCTACATCGATCTTTTTCCCGGTAAGAAACTCGAGAACCCCTATTCAGTAAATGTGGTTGATGTCTGTCCGGTCGGAGCACTGACGCAGAAGGATTTCCGTTTCAAGGCGCGTGTGTGGTATCTCGAAAAAGTTGAGTCGGTCTGCACGAAGTGTGCAAATGGCTGCAACATCGATATTTACCATCGTCGTGGGCAGATGTTCCGCTTTCGCCCCCGTTCCAATCAGGAGGTGAATCAGTACTGGATGTGTGATGAAGGCCGTCTCTGGTACAAGGAGTTACAGAAGGAAAGCCGGATTCTTCGCCCAGTTGTCCGTGAGAATGATACCTTTGCGCCGATCTCCTGGGAACACGCTATGAACAGAGTGATCGAACGTGTCTCCCAAGCTAAAGAGCAGCACGGGGCGAAGGCGATTGCCGGGATTATTGGCGCCAAAGCGACCAATGAGGAGGCATATTTGTTTTCTCGTCTGTTACAAGAACAGATCGGGACAGCCAATGTGGCTGGCCTTTCGTGGTCACCGGCCAATGCGTTTCATGACGATTTCTTGATTAAAGCCGACAAGAACCCGAACACGCGGGGGTTACAAGCTCTTGGATTGTTAAATGGTGGACCGACGGCTGCGGACGTGTTGAATGCAGCAGAGAAGGGGGAGATCAAAGTCCTCTTAGTTTTTGCCGCAGACCTCAGTGCTGCTTTTGCACAAGAGAAACTTGACAAAGCATTAGGCGACGTCGAGGTCATTGTCTGTGATACTGACTACAGTGGGACAGCAGAGTACGCTGATGTGCTCCTGCCGATCGGGACCGCCCCGGAAACCGACGGGACCTATACGAATCATGCAGGACGAGTGCAGCGTGCGCGTCAGGCATTTCCTCCTCCAGGTGAAGCAAAAGCCGGGTGGGAGGCGCTTGCAACTCTACGTGGGAAACTCGGCGGCGTTGAGCCTGTATCAATCACTGAAGTCTTTGGCGAATTAGCACAGAAAGTGTCTGCCTTTGCCGGTCTTACCCACGGTAAGCTTGGGTCGCAAGGGGTATCACTGGCGAGTTAGTTCGCGTCGCTGGAAAAAATGCTTTCTCTTTTCGGGGCACGAGATATCGTGTCCCGATTTTTTTGTCTTGATCGATTACCTGTACTGATCTAGGATCTCGCCATGGTTGCCGTACCGACACCGCATCGTTTTACGCGCGAAGAATACTATCGTATGGGCGAGGCTGGACTATTCGCTGAGGAACGAGTGGAGTTGCTCGACGGAGAGATCATCACCATGCCACCACAGAATCCTCCACATGCGGGAACAACGAGTGGCCTTGCTACTGTGGTTATTCGTTTACTTGGGGCAAATTTTACCGTTCGCATACAAGTGCCAATTGTCCTCAACGATTGGAGTGAACCGGAGCCAGATATTGCCATTTGTCGTCTCGATCCGGACCACTACCGAAACGAGCACCCAAAAGCAAGTGACATACTGCTCCTGATTGAGGTAGCAGGGTCGAGTCTCGCTTACGATCGGAGGCGTAAAGTCACCGCTTATGCAGAGAGTGGTATTCCAGAGTATTGGATCGTGAATCTCGTCGATCGTCGCATCGAAGTATTTAGTGACCCTGACCCTGCGACACAACGTTATCGCCAGGAACGGTTTGCCGTTTCCGGCGATACGTTGCTTCTTCCGGGTGAAGTGAGTCTCTTGGTCTCTGATATTTTGTAATCACTGATTCTGCAAATCACCGCTTCGAGTATAATGGAATAAATGGATAAACGGGGAAATGAAGAAGGGTCGTACGATTCCTTCGTTCTCTTTCTATCCGTTTACCCTTTTCCCCCCTTATCCCGAGCCGTTCTCAGATTCGCCCAGCCAAGGTATCCGCACTCTGCTTGATAAAGTCCTGGACGATCTGTTCAGTCTTGGCGCGTGGAAAGGGAATCACACGGTGTACTCCTAGATCCGCGTAGCGTTTTGCCGTATCGAGATCGAGAGTTGGCCCGGGTGTAATGCTAATTTCAAGTTCCCCGAGTGCTTTTGGTCGATTCACTTCTTGTGCAGCCTTTTTTAACCCAGCCAGACACTCAGCTGTTTTGGTCAGATCAAGAGCGAAGCCGTACCAACCATTGGCATATTGGACCGCCCGACGAAATGCCTCTGGGGTGTGTCCACCGATGACAACCGGAGGATAGGGTTTCTGTACTGGTTGGGGTTTGGCTTGAATCCCGCCAAACGAAACAAACTTACCCTGATACGCAGGTTGTTCCTGAGTCCAGACCGCCTGCATCGCTTGCAGATACTCCATCGAGCGCGGACCCTTCTTGTCAAACGGAATTCCCAAAGCGTCGAATTCGGCTTTGAGATAGCCGATGCCAAGACCGAAAATCAGACGACCCTTTGACACCACATCGACACTGGCAAGTTCCTTTGCCAGGACGAGCGGGTTGCGTTGTGGGAGAATGATGATGCCCGTACCGAGTCTGACTTTTGTCGTATGAGCAGCAATAAATGCAAGTGCTACGGCAGGATCAAGCAACGGAGACTGAGGAGGGAGCGGGGAAGGGGGTGCTTGCGGGTCGGGAAGAACAACGTGTTCTCCCGTCCAGACGGATTCAAAGCCCGCGACTTCAGCCGCTTTTGCTGTCCGAACTGCGACGTCTGGGGCACTACACACATTCATATTGATGCCGAACAATCCAAGCTTCATCACGTGCCTCCTTCTTAGGGAGCTGAGAAAAAAAGATAAGAGCCTGTGAGAACCTACCTCGCTCTGCTTCCCATCGCAAGTCTGACAGCCGCACGAAATCTGGGGGTGGGTCATTATTACGAAAGTTCGACAAGCAAAAAAGAAGAAGCTATACTTTCCGCACCTCGACCCTACGCTATTGGAGTGAGATGAGTGGATGAGGATGAAGGGGAGGTGGTGTGATGGTGCGGTTGGCTGGGGTTGTTTTTCTTGCCCTGTTCCTTGCCGGATGCGCGGAACAATGGGATCTTGTCACTAAATTACGTGAACAACAGCTTGACGTCCAAGAAACGGACAGAGGCGTCGTCGTTACTCTTCCATACGTATTTTTCACGTTTGGCAGTGCGGATCTCAACCCTGAAGCACGCAAAACGGTTGATGCGATAGCTGTGATCCTCAACCATCCACGCGCAGAGAAGAGGAATCTTGTCGTTGAGGGGCACGCCGACGCGGTTGGTCAACTAGAGGCCAACCGTGCGTTGGCACTAGCCCGTGCCGAAACCGTAGCGAATGAACTCATTGTGAATAGTTTACGGCGCGAGCGCGTAACCACACATGGGTATGGTGAAGAGCGCCCAGTCGCGCCTAATACGAATCCCGACGGTACGGATAACCCAGAAGGGCGGGCGAGGAACCGTCGTGTCGAGATTGTGATCGAAAAAGAGTGAAGACGAGCATAGATGCGCGAGGTTGTCACTTTCGGGATGATGGAGCTGATGTGGGTATGACGAGAGGAAAAGAATGGATAGGATGTGCAATGTCGAGACTTCGGCCGTTTTCAGGACTCGGATGGCGATGGGCGGATTTTACACTGGGAGTGATGCTGCTGATCGGCATAAGCGCAAATGGGCGAACGTTTGCTTCATCAGTAACAGACTCACGAAGACGTAGTGATATGTACTCAACCGTGCCTCACCAGACACTAATGGTACGCTCAGGGCAAGTCACTTCAAATCTCGTGCCCCATGAGCAAGAGCTATTGCGGAGCATCGAATTTGGGGAGGACGATCAGGCCAAAGCGTTGTTGGTCGCTGGAGTTTCTGCGAATACAACAGACCAGCAAGGTTGGACTCCATTAATGTTGGCGGCACTTCATAACCGTATTTCTCTGATCCCTGTGTTATATGCGCATGGTGCAGACCCAAATGCAAAAAATGCCAAAGGGATCACCGCCCTCATGCTGGCGGCAAACAACGGGCATAAGGAAATGGTTCATCTGTTGCTCGACCGAGGAGTGCAGGTAAATACGAAAACCATGGGAGGGTGGACAGCGCTCATGTATGCCGCTTGGAAAGGGCATACTGTGATCACTGCGGAATTATTGCGAGTGGCAGCCGATCCGACTGTCATTGATTTCCAGAATTGGACGGCGCTCATGTATGCGGCATGGCAAGGGCATACCGAGACGGTAGCGATCCTGCTGAGATCTCAAAAGGGAGAAGCGCGACACCGGAGTGAAAGAAAGCATGCACGGGCCCTTGCTGATAGTCAAGGACACACAGCAATCGTTCACCTGTTGGATGAGAAGGAAAGACGTGGATAAGTAACTGCGAAGTCGATCCGTTAAGATGTTCACACTGATTATCAACAGCTAGTGATATACAACCTCTACTCGGTCAAGATAGCGACTGAGTTCATGGTGCCAGTGCCGAATAGCCTCTTGGTTTTTGCTCTGGGCCGCTTCTTCTAAGCTTTGACCAATATTGGTGAGGGCATCAAACCCAAAACTGCCCCCAGAGCCACGCATCTTGTGACCAAGCTCCCGAATCGTCTGATAGTCTCGCTGTTCTAACGCCACCAGAATCGAGGTGGCAGCTCCACGTTGATCTTGCAGATACTGTGGGATGATGGAGCGAATACTCTGAGAAATGTTGACTTGCACGAGCCTGTCAGAGTCAGATTCTTGTGATGAGAAAGCAGAGCCTCCACCTCCGTAACGATCAAGTGTTTCGATGAGTCTTTGCTTCTTGATCGGTTTCGTCACGTGCGCAGTAAATCCGGCGTTCAGACACTCTTGCAACTCCTCTTTTACTGCAGAGGCAGTGACGGCAACGATCGGGACAGGGGATTGTTGGCGTTTGCGTTCCCACGCTCTCATGGTCCGTACAGCAGAAGGACCATCAAGATCTGGCATATGAATGTCCATGAGGACGATATCGTAAGGAGCGGCTTTGAACTTCTCGATAGCAACTCGACCATTCTCTGCAGTTGTGATTCGGTGCGGAGAGTGTTGCAGGTAAGCTTGGATCACGACACGATTGTAGGTATCGTCGTCCACGAGCAGAATGTGTAAGGAGCGTTGGAAGGCCGATGTTCCTTGTGATGAGTGAAGTGGAGAGGACGTAGGCTGAACGGGTGCTTCGTTGAGGACTTCATGAATAGCCGTAAGGAATCTTTCTCTTTTGATGGGTTTGATAACAGAAGGGATCCGGAGCGCTTGACAGCGTGAAATGTCCCGACTGTGCCCCGCAGTAATCAGCATAAGAATCTTGAGACTTCCCAGGTTGGATTGCATCTGGCATTTATAGACTATCTCAAAGCTTTCTTCTGCCGGGATGTCACTATCAAGAAGCAATAGTTGGTATGGCACGCCTTCCTCACTTTGCTGTGTGAGGGCTGCTATCCCGTCGCTTCCAGAAGCGACATCGTGCACCGTCACTCCGTGAGAAGAAAGGATCTCGCGAATGACCCTGCGTGTCGTTGCATTATCGTCAACGACGAGCACTTTCAGGCCTGCTAGCTGGAGGGATGGGGTGAATACCGGACTCTGAGCCTCCACTTGCAGTTGGAGCGGAATCGTAAAGAAAAACGTACTTCCGTGCCCAATCTGACTTTCCACCCCAATACGTCCCTCCATAAGTTCAACTAAACGTTTTGTGATTGCCAGCCCGAGTCCAGTTCCGCCATAGCGCCGAGTCGTCGAAGAGTCAGCTTGCGTAAAGCTGTCGAAAATTATCGAAAGTTTATCCGATGCGATTCCAATACCGGTATCACGCACGGAGAAACGTAGCGTACAGGTTGCTGGTTGCTGGCTGTTGGTTGCTGGTTGGAGAGTGTGAAAGCCTGAGGCTGGCAGGGAAGAGAAATCAGTCGCTAATCTCCAGCTCCCAGTCTTTGTGTAGTTTTGGACTTCAATGACGACTTCACCATGTTCGGTGAACTTGATGGCATTTGCCAGTAGGTTGACGAGAACCTGTCGGAGACGAAAAGGGTCCCCAACTGTGAGAGATGGAACGGTTTCTGGGAGATGACAGCAGAGTTCGAGCCCTTTTTCGTGGGCACGGATCGCCATCACCTCACAGGTACTTTCGATAAGTTCATGGAGGTTAAAAGGAACTTGCTCCACCTCCACTCGACCCGCTTCGACTTTCGAGAAATCAAGAATGTCATTGACGACGCTGAGTAGCGTATCGCCTGCGGTTCGCGTAATCCGAACGTATTCTCGTTGTTCAAGTGAGAGCGAGGTCTCGCTCAGGAGGTCTCCCATTCCAATGATGGCATTCAGAGGTGTCCGAATCTCATGACTCATGCCAGCGAGGAACTCACTCTTTGCGCGATTGGCGACTTCTGCTGCCTCTTTAGCTTGGAGACTTTCAGCTTCGGCTCGTCGCCGTGCGGTGAGTTCGGAGCGCACGATCATAATGCCTAAGGAAACTAATGCAAAAACGATCACATTACCGAGAACGATAACCCAAATCGTCCAGCGAGTTCGTCGTTCCGCTGCATTCTCTCGCCTAGAGAGTATACGCATTTCCTCAGCTTCCATATCCCAAATGAGACGAGTAATTTCATCGGTACTCTTCCATGTCTGTCTCTGCTGGAGTTCCCGTACGGCAGCATTAGCTCCACGGGTAGTGCGGAACTCAAGGTCCTTTTTCATCTCAGCAAGTGCGCGAGCGATAAGCGGCTGGAGTTGTTGGAGTCGTTGCTGATCGGTGACATTCTCGCCCGCGAGGCTACGAAGTTTGTCGAGCTGCCGGCCCGTCCCTTCGACGGCGGCATAGTAAGGTTCCAAGTTCCGCTGATCACCGGTGAGGATATACCCAAGCGCTCCCCGTTGCGCGTCTTTGAGCAGAGACAACAACGTCTCAAACGCGACAATAATGGCATGGCTACGAGTTACTTGCGCTGTCGTTTCTGCTAACCCTGCAGTGCTCCGGTACGAGACAATACCGATCGCTCCGACAATGAGCAGTGCAGAAGCAAACCCGACAGTGACCCTAGTGAGCCAGCGATCATACATGGCGAGCAATGCGAAAAAGCTTAGCGCCTGAGTGAAGAACCGACCTCGGGCAGCTCCTCCATCCTTTCGTCTCGAAAACGGTAGCAGAACCCTGCCGAGTTTCACCCTTCTCGACAGGGTAATCTTATGGTAGTGGCCAGAGTAGGGAAAAAGCAAGTCGAAAGGAGGTGTTTATGGCACTAGGTAGAAACAAACTTGAATATGAGGTCCGCCAAGGGTGGGAACAACTTCCCGAAGGCTGGTCGTTTGTGGAGGTGGCGGGGGTTGCCACAGATTCACAAGACCGTGTGTATGCCTTCAATCGTGGTGCGCATCCGATGATCGTCTTCGATCGCGACGGCAAGTTTCTGACTGCATGGGGGGAGGGAGTGTTCACCAATGCGCACGGCATCTTCATCGGTCCTGATGACCGTATTTACTGTGCCGACAACTTCGACCATACCGTTCGTATCTTCACTCCTGATGGCACCTTGTTGCAAACTCTCGGCGAAAAAGACAAACCCGCTGCAACTGGCTTCAAAGCGTGGGATACACCTGTGCAGCGCGCGGCTGGACCGTTTAACATGGTGACCAATGTTGCTCTGGCACCGAATGGCAATTTGTACGTTGCCGATGGCTATGGCAATGCTAGAGTCCATGTCTTTTCTCCAACCTGGGAATTGTTGTTTTCATGGGGGGAACCGGGAAGTGGTCCTGGACAGTTCAAACTTCCACATGCAATTGCCGTTGACCGTCGTGGAACGGTATACGTGGCAGATCGTGAGAACTCACGTATTCAGGTGTTCAAAGGTGACGGCACCTACATCACCTCCTGGACACATGTGCAGCGACCCGACGATTTGTACATTGATGCTGACGAGAATCTCTTTGTGGCGGAACTGGGATTTCGTGTGGCCGCGATGCCAGCTGGAATGGGAGCCGCAGTGCCGCCCCATCAGCCGCATGCTTGTGTCAGTGTCCTTACGCTTGATGGAGAAGTACAAACTCGCTTTGGTGGTGAGGATGGGGTTGCGCCGGGGAACTTCTTCGCGCCGCATGGCATTTGGTCGGACTCGCGTGGAGATCTCTATGTGAGTGAGGTCAATTACAGCGCCGGTGGAAAACAAGGCTTAATTCCACTGGATTGTCACTCGTTGCAGAAGTTTGTCAGGATCAGATAACACAAGAAAAGGAGGGAATTATTATGGCAACGCTTCTTCATATGTCGTTTCGTGTGAAGGACCCTGAACGTTCAGCCGCACTCTATGCTGAACTATTAAACGGTACTGCGACCGACCCTGGACCGGTCCTGCGTCCTGCTGGAGTGAAAGCCGTCACTTTTGGCCGTGGGCAACAGGATCCTTTGGCGGATTACCTGGAATTCTGGCCGCAAGATAAACACTGGCAGGGAGGATTCACCACGAGTGATCCGGCCCGCCATCAACCTTTTGGCCACGTCGCATTTTCCACTGATAAGTCGTATGACCAACTGGCCGCCATTGCCCAGAAGCACGGTGTTGAGATCCGCCGCGAAGAACGTGGTCCCTTTGGTTTAGTTCCGGTGGTCTATGACTATGAGGGAAACTTTCTGGAGTTTTTCTCGACGAAGTAAACGAGCCTACAAGCAGAGAAAAAATTAGAGGCGGACGGAGATGACATTCGATGAGGCACTAACGCAGGTGACTGAGCTGCTCCAGCGCGAGGGCCGGGTGTCGTATCGCGCGCTGAAGCGGAGATTCGCACTAGACGACGAGTACATAGAGGATCTCAAAGCTGAACTCATCGACGCTAAGCATCTGGCCGTTGACGAAGAAGGCAAGGTGTTAGTTTGGGTCGGGCACTTCGCCAGTTCCAAGTTCTCGCAGTCCCGCGTCTAGCGACCCGAACGGCAACTTCGAACTATCTCAGCCGTCAGACGCTAGACCCTAGACGTCAGACCCTAGACTCTGCCGCCGAAAGGCGGCAATTGACGGTGATGTTTTGTGACCTGGTTGGTTCCACCGCCCTCTCGACCCAACTGGACCCTGAAGATCTGCGTGAAGTGGAGCGAGAGTATCAGCGACTCTGCGGAACCGTGATCAACCGCTTTGGCGGGCATCTGGCCAAGTATATGGGCGATGGGCTGCTGGTGTACTTCGGTTACCCTGTGGCCCACGAAGACGATGCGGCCCGCGCCGTGTGGGCAGGATTGGAGATCATCGCGGCCCTACAAAAGCGGTCTCCTTTCCCCATCCGGACGGCGAAATCCCAGCTAAGGGGGGATCCAATGCCCCCTTTGCCTGCCACCGGCCACAGGTGGAAAGGGGCCGCGCGGAGCGCGGGGGATTTGGCAGCGATGAGGTGGGGAGGAAGCTCCAAGTCCGCATCGGCATTCACACCGGGTTAGTTGTCGCGGGCGAGATGGGAACCACAGATCAGCCCGAACACCTGGCCATCGTGGGCGAGACACCGAACCTTGCCGCGCGCATCCAGGGACAAGCCAACCCAGATGAAGTAGTGATTAGTGCAGCTACGTATCGGCTGGTCGAAGGCTTGTTTGTCTGTGAAGAGCGTGGGCAGCCAGAACTCAAAGGGGTGTCGGTCCCGCTGATGCTCTATCGCGTGGTCAAGGAGGATGAAGCCCGGAGCCGGTTTGAAGTCGTGGTGCGCAAAGGACTCACACCGCTTATCGGGCGTGACGACGAAGTAGGGTTGCTACGAGAGCGGTGGGCAAGAGCCAGGCAGGGGGACGGCCAGGTGGTGTTGCTCAGCGGGGAGCCAGGCATTGGCAAATCTCGGCTCGTACAGGCGCTGAAAGAGGACGTCATCCAAGACGGAGCGACAGCGATCGAGTTTCGCTGCTCTCCCTATTACCAGAACACTGCCTGGTACCCCGTCATCGAGCACCTGCAGCGAGTATTGCAATTTGATCGGGAAGATACACCCCAGACCAAGATCGAAAAGCTCCAAAAAGTCCTGATACAATATCATTTTTCCCAGACGGACACGGTCCCGCTGTTTGCTGCACTGTTATCGCTTCCCCATCCTGAGGGCCATCAACCTATTACTCTGAGTCCGCAGAAGCAGAAGCAGCGCACCCAGGAAGCGTTAGTAGCGTGGATTATAGAGGAGGCCGAGCGGAAGGCTGTGTCCAGTATCTGGGAAGACCTGCACTGGGCCGATCCTTCTACGCTGGAACTGCTCCAGCTTTACCTCGACCAGGTGCCTACCACCCGAATGCTCGCCCTATTGACCTTTCGTCCGGAGTTTCGTCCTCCTTGGCCTCTGCGCTCGCACATGGGCCAGATCACGCTGGGCCGCTTAGGCCATCCGCAGGTTGAGGAGATGGTAGAGAGAGTGACGAGCGGTAAGGCTCTGCCAATCGAGGTCGTACAACAAATAGTGACGAAGACTGATGGCATTCCCCTCTTTGTCGAAGAGTTGACCAAGACGGTGGTGGAATCTGTAGGGGCGCACGGCCGTGCGCCCCTACAAGCGCTTGCCATTCCTACCACGTTGCAGGATTCGTTGATGGCCCGGCTCGACCGGCTCGGAGATGCTAAAGCGATAGCCCAACTTGGAGCGACCCTGGGACGAGAATTTTCCTATGAGTTACTCCAGGCTGTTTCGCCGTTGGATGAAGAGACGTTACAGGCAGAACTCCGTCGATTGGTCGAAGCCGAACTCGTTTATCAGTATGGTCTACCCCCACAAGCGCAATACAGCTTCAAACATGCGCTGATTCAGGATGCGGCCTATCAGTCGTTGTTGAAACGCACCCGACAGCAATATCACACTAAGATTGCGCAAGTGCTGGAAGCGAAGTTTCCAGAGGTGAAAGAAGCTCAGCCCGAACTGCTGGCGCATCACTACACCGAGGCAGGTCTTATCGAGCACAGCTATTCCCTATTGGCATAAGGCCGGTGAGAGAGCCGTCCAGCGCTCGGCCAACGTCGAGGCGATCAGCCACCTCACTAAGGGATTGGAGTTACTTAAGACCTTGCCGGACACTCCAGAGCGTGCCCAGCAAGAACTCACTCTACAGCTCGCCTTGGACGGTGCTCTGATCCGTGCAAAGGCTTTGCGGCCCCAGAAGTGGCAACAGCTTACGCCGGGCGCGGGAGCTGTGCCAGCAGGTAGGGGAGACGCCTCAGCTCTTCCCGGTGCTGGGGAGTCTGTATCTATTTTATCAGAACTCGGGGGGAGTTACAAGACGGCACGTGAGCTGGCGGAGCAGCTGATGCAGCCTGGCCCAGAGCGTCCAAGCCCGGCATCTCCTTCAGTGGCTCACCATGGCACTAGGGGGCACCTTGTACTGGCTTGGAGAGTTGACCTCTGCACGGCCACACTTGGAGCAAGGCATAGCTCTCTATGACCCCCAGCAGCACCCTCCCCCTACCGCTGTCGGGCAGACCCGAGGGTGACATGCCTCTCCTATGCATCCGTGACCCTGTGGCTTCTGGGCTATCCAGACCAAGCGCTGAAGAGGAGCCAGGAGGCACTGGCCTTGGCCGCAGGAGTTGTCTCTTCCCTTTAGTCTGGCTCTTGCCTTGGGGTTTGCTGCCTGGCTTCATAGCTCTCCGTCGAGAGTGGCAGAGCAGCCCGA
Organism: uncultured delta proteobacterium; assembly: GCA_963733195.1. GTDB lineage: Bacteria > Desulfobacterota > Binatia > Bin18 > Bin18 > VGTJ01. Next base: position 35,421 of record CAVTCR010000062.1, on the reverse strand, counting down.
GAGCGAGCAGAGGCAGTGATGACACTCTCAACCGAGCAGGGGTTTCCATTTTGGTTGGCGCAGGGGACTGTAGTCCGAGGCGGGGCGCTGGTCGAGCAGGGGCAGGTGGAAGAAGGCATTGCGCAGATGCAGCAGGGCCTAGCTGCCTTTCGGATCATGGGAGCAGAGCTGGTGCGGATAGCTCTTCTTCCCCGGCTGGCCGAAGTGTATGGGAAAGCGGGGCAAGTAGAGGAAGGGCTGAGTGTGGTAGCCGAGGCGCTGGCTGCGGTGGACAAAACTGGGGAACGTTTCAGCGAGGCCGAGCTGTATCGGCTGTATGGGGAGCTATCGCTCCGAATGGGCGAACGGGAGATGGGGCGAACGGGAGAAGAAAAAGAAGTCGTCCAGTCACCCAGTCACCCAGTCACCTCATCGTCTCCAGAAGAGTGCTTCCTGAAGGCGATTGAAATCGCGCGCAAGCAACAAGCAAAATCCCTGGAACTCCGTGCCGCTATGAGTCTCGCCCGCTTGTGGCAGCAGCAGGAAAAGAAGGCTGAAGCTCACAAGCTGTTGTTCGAGGTCTATAACTGGTTCACGGAAGGATTTGATACGAGAGACTTACAAGAGGCGAAGATGCTGCTCGACAGTCTAGAGTCTAGAAGGCTTTAAGGTTCAATGGCAATGAATACCAAGGCGAAAATTTCTATCCCCAAAGAACGGATTGCCGAGTTCTGCCGTAAGCACCACATCCGCAAATTAGCGCTGTTTGGTTCGGTGCTGCGTGATGACTTCCGCCCGGACAGTGATGTCGATGTCCTGGTAGAGTTTGAGCCAGGTAAGACACCTGGTTGGGCTTTTTTTGCCATGCAAGATGAACTTTCTCAGGTCCTTGGATATCCTGTCGATCTCAATACTCCCCAATGCTTGAGTCGATATTTCCGCGATGAAGTTCTTGCGGAGGCGGAGGCCGTTTATGTCGCGTCATGACGATTCCGTCAGTTTGCGTCAGATGCTTGACCACGCTCGTGAAGCCGTTGTTATGGCCCAGCCTCACACTCGTGTCGATCTTAATAGCAACCGGATGCTCACTCTTGCACTCATCCAACTCGTCGCAGATTGTTGGCGAGGCGGCAAATCGCGTCTCAAAAGCTGAACGTGAACATCATGCAGCAATCCCTTGGGAGCAAATCATTGGACTTCGTAACCGGTTGGTCCATGGCTATGATTCCATCAACTTCGACATTCTCTGGCAAGTGCTGACTGTAGACCTGCCAGCATTGATAGTCATGCTAGAACAAATCATCCCACCGGAGAAAGCTTAGTGCCATCCTTTGCATTCCTCTGCGAAATCCGTACATTAGAGGGCCTCAGGAGGTACCCATGCCACAACCACCGGTTGAGTATATCAGGCGTATCACAGACAATTACGCTAAGCTTGGATACAAACCCTATCAGTGGGTGAACAATCCTGATGTGCCACCGTGGACGCCTATGCGTAAGCCACTCTCGCAGTGCAAGCTTGGACTGGTCGCCTCTGGAGGTCTCTATGTCACTGGGCAAGTAGCGTTTCATTTCAAAGATGATACTTCATTCCGTGCAATTCCGACGACGGTAAAGACGACTGACCTCCGCACCGCCCATTTTGCTTACGATCAAACTGATGCCCGCAAAGACCCTAATGTCGTGTTTCCCATTGATACTCTCCGGCGTTTAGTGAAAGAAGGTGTGGTCGGAGCGTTGGCCGACAACTTTTATACGTTCATGGGCGGTATTTATTCCACACGCCGGGTTGCTGATGATCTTGCCCCGCGTTTGGTCGAACGGCTGGTCGCTGATGAAGTGGATGTTGCGTTGCTTGTCCCTGTGTGACCGGTCTGCCATCAGTCCGTGGGACTGATCGCACGACAAGTTGAAGCTGCTGGTATCCCAACCTTTGCATGGGTAGTGCGCTTGACATTCTCAAAGCCGGGAATCCGCCACGAGCGGCGTTTCTTGACTATCCGCTAGGCCATACAACAGGGAAACCAAACCAGCCGGAGTTACAGCGCGAAATTATGCTCCAGGCGCTTGAAGGATTTACCTCACTCACAGTGCCAGGACAAATTAAGATGCTTCCGTTCCGTTGGGATGATGAAGATTGGAAACCTACCGCGATGTCAGAAGGGGATTCGCGCACTCCACGGCATGACACGCCACAATATCAGACTGAAGAGGACCGCATCCGGGCTGAGGCGAATGCGGCGGCTACCTGCGAAGTATGCGAGGTTTCTGCCTAAACGGTGGGAAATTGGTGAAACGGGGAAGCGGGGAAAAGAGAAAAGGAACAACTGTCTTCTTCTCCGATTCTCCCACTCCCTGGTTCTCCGGTTCGTTCTTCAGATCTCCGTTTCATGAGTTAGACGTCACCACTGACTCGACGCTTTTTCCACTTCGCTCCAGTCGACAATCGGCGTCAGGCGACGCTTTTCAATCAAGCCCTGCGAGACGAATTTCGAGAAGACCTGAAAGGTTGCCGTGTGGTTTGGGATGTCAACGACGAATAGTATCTTGGCTTCTTCATTCGACGCCCACGGACCAGCGATCATCTTCACTTCTGCTGGGGCTCCGACATTCGCGGGACTTTTTGCTGCCTGGCCGATCATGCGAACGAATTCCTTCGCACGTTCTGGACTCGGATCTCTCAACCAGATTTCATCAAGGTAGAGTGCCATAATCTTCCCTCCTTTAGACGTCAAACGTAATGCACGGAACGTGATGCGTTTGACGTGATACGTGATGCGTCAAACATGATACGTAAACTCCCCATGCCTGCTTTTTGCGTTTTACGCTTTATCTTTTTAATCTGCAAGCTTGCTGCTAACTCGCCCTTGTCAGACAACGCTTTGAGTTCGGTGAAGCCACCGATCGATTCATCACCAATGAAGATCTGCGGCACCGTGCGTCGTCCGGAGCGTTTGACCACTTCTTGACGTAGTGCTTGGTCTTTGGTTACGTCAACTTCTTGGAAGGGAATATCTTTGCTTTTGAGTAAAGTTTTTGCGGCTACACAGAAACCGCAATAATCGGTCGTGTAAACGGTCACTGGCTTCATCGTGTGATGTCCTCCTCAAAGTGTTTCATCGGCACTTCTTTTTTGTATGCGATGCCGCACTGTGACTCAAGAGGTTGCAGCGATTCTTAGGGGAAAGAACGAACTGAACGGCCTAGCCTAACCTTTCGACGTTCTCTGGAGGACTACGGCAGATTCGTCCCGCCCATGAGATACCGATCACATTCTCGTGCTGCGCCACGTCCTTCGTTGATGGCCCAGACGATAAGGCTTTGGCCGCGACGGCAGTCGCCGGCAGCGAACACGCCTTCAACACTGGTTGTGTACTTGCCGTAGTCTGCCGCGGCATTTGACCGTGCATCGCGTTTGACGTTGAGCTGTTCCAACACCGCGTCTTCTGGACCAAGAAAACCCATCGCCAGCAGCACGAGGTCGGCTTTCAACACGCGTTCTGATCCAGGCACTCTCTGCGGACCGAAGACACCTTTCGCATCTTTGCCCCATGCGACATCGACGATATGCAGCTCTTTAACATTGCCGTTAGTGTCACCGACAAATTTTTCTCCAGTCGTCAGATACACCCGCGGGTCATCGCCAAAGCGGGCTTTGGCTTCTTCTTGGCCGTAATCGAGTTTGTACACCTTGGGCCACTCTGGCCAAGGATTATCAGCTGCTCGGGTGTCCGGTGGGCAGGCAAGAATTTCTAACTGGGTGAGACTTTTACACCCGTGTCGCATTGAGGTACCGACGCAGTCAGTGCCGGTATCTCCGCCACCAACGACAATCACATGCTTGTCTTTCGCGGAGATATAGTTGCCGTCGGTCAGGTTGGAGTCCAGCAGGCTTTTGGTGTTAGCGTGGAGAAACTCCATCGCGAAATGGATACCTTTGAGATTACGCCCTTCGATCGGTAAGTCACGAGGCTTCGTTGCTCCACCACAATAGACAATGGCGTCAAACTCTTGCTGGAGTTGGGTTGCAGGAATATGACGACCAATGTCAGTGTTGGTAACGAACTTCACTCCTTCTGCGGCCATCAGGTCGAGGCGGCGTTGGACGATCTGCTTCTCCAGTTTCATGTTGGGAATGCCATACATCAGCAATCCGCCGATACGATCGGCACGTTCGTACACTGTCACTAGATGTCCGGCGCGATTGAGTTGCGCTGCGCAGGCGAGGCCCGCCGGACCTGAGCCGACGACGGCGACCTTTTTGCCGGTGCGTTTCTCCGGTGGCTCAGGCTTGACCCAACCTTGGGCAAAGCCTTTGTCGATAATCGAACATTCGATGTTTTTGATCGTCACCGCTGGTTCGTTCATTCCTAAGACACATGAACCTTCACACGGAGCAGGGCAGACACGACCAGTGAACTCGGGAAAATTGTTGGTCTTGTGGAGTCGTTCGAGAGCTTCTTTCCATAGACCACGGTAGACGAGGTCGTTCCACTCAGGGATCAGGTTGTTGACCGGACATCCTGACGCCATGCCACTAATAAGTTGGCCGGTGTGACAAAATGGAATACCACAATCCATGCAACGTGCACCTTGTTGCTGCAATTTACTTTCGGGAAAATGCTCGTGGAACTCCTGCCAATCGTTTACCCGCGCGAGTGGGGAACGATCAACAGGCAGCTCACGCTGGAATTCCATAAAGCCAGTTGGTTTGCCCATGCCTGCTACAACTCCTTATACTACCCAGAACTGAAAGGTCAGGTGGAATGACGTAAAACGTGAAACGTAAAGCGTAAAATAAAACTCAGGCTTCTCCTGTTTCTTTTACGTTTTAATTTCCACTTACCCGCGCGGCGTCATTCTTATTGGCTTCGAATGCAGCCATGACTGCCTCGTCACCCATATGCCCTTGTTGCTCGGCTTCACGCACAGCATCGAGCATGCGTTTGTAATCCTTGGGCATAACTTTCACGAATTTCTGTGCAAAATCATTCCAATAAGTCAAGATGTGCCGAGCGCGATCACTATTAGTGTGTGATATATGCTTCCAGATAAGTTTTTCCAGTTCTTGAATATCCCACTCTTCCATGCGGTCAAGTGAAACCGTTTCTTGATTACAGTGACTGGCGAAAGTGCTGTCCTCGTCGAGAACATACGCAACACCACCGGACATGCCGGCGGCGAAATTGCGCCCAGTCTTACCGAGTACGACAACACGACCACCAGTCATGTATTCACAACCGTGATCACCTACACCTTCGACGACCGCCCACACGCCGCTGTTACGGACACCGAAACGCTCTCCTGCCATGCCACGAATGTAGGCTTCACCACCAGTGGCACCGTAGAAAGCAACGTTACCGATGATGATGTTATCCTCGGGGACAAAGGTCGAACCTGCCGGTGGATAGGCGACAATCTTCCCACCTGAGAGTCCTTTCCCGCAATAGTCATTGGCATCGCCTTCGAGTTCTAGTAGCATACCGCGCGGTATGAAGGCACCAAAACTCTGTCCTGCTGACCCTTGGAAACGAAAGTGAATCGTATCCTCGTGCAGACCTTTCGGCCCAAAGCGACGCGTCACTTCACTGCCAAGAATTGTACCTACAACCCGATTGATATTACGGATCGGCAGTGTCGCTTCAACCTTTTCTCGGCGTTCAAGCGCAGGCTGCGCGAGCTGTAGTAACACTTGGTTATCGAGCGCATTATCAAGGCCGTGATTCTGAGCAATCTGACAATAACGGCCTATGTCTGGGCCAACCTGCGGTTGGTAGAGCATTGCCGAGTAGTTCAGCCCTTTGGCTTTCCAGTGTTCGACCGCGTACGTCATTTCCAACTTGTCGGTGCGGCCGACCATCTCATTGACTGTACGAAAACCAAGCTGCGCCATCAGTTCACGCATCTCTCGCGCAATCATGTACATAAAGTTCACGACGGAGGCAGGGTCGCCGGTGAATTTCTTGCGCAGTTCAGGGTTTTGCGTGGCAATACCAACCGGGCAGGTATCGAGATGACACACGCGCATCATGATACATCCCAACGCGACTAAGCCAGTCGTCGCAAAGCCAAACTCTTCCGCACCAAGTAGCGCAGCAATCACCGCATCACGACCTGTTTTGAGCTGGCCGTCGGTTTCGACCACAATACGGCTACGCAAGTTGTTCAGTACCAAGGTTTGGTGTGTTTCTGCCACGCCTAGCTCCCACGGGAGGCCAGCATGTTTGATGCTAGTTTGTGGAGACGCACCAGTACCTCCGTCGTGCCCGCTAATGAGCACCACATCCGCATGGCCTTTGGCAACACCTGCAGCGATGGTCCCGACCCCGATTTCGGACACCAGTTTCACACTGATTCGTGCTTTATCATTGGCGTTTTTGAGATCGTGGATAAGTTGTGCTAAGTCCTCGATCGAGTAGATATCATGATGTGGTGGCGGTGAGATCAAGCCAACACCAGGAGTCGAATGCCGTACTTTGGCGATCCACGGATAGACTTTCCGTCCAGGGAGCTCGCCACCTTCACCCGGCTTAGCACCCTGGGCCATCTTGATTTGAAGTTCCTTGGCCTGAGTAAGATAATAACTCGTCACACCAAAGCGACCCGAGGCCACCTGCTTAATCGCGCTATTGCGCGAATCACCGTTCGCATCAAGCGTATAGCGGGCAGGATCTTCGCCACCTTCGCCGGTGTTACTCTTGCCGCCGATACGGTTCATAGCAATGGCGAGTGCTTCATGCGCTTCCTTACTGATCGAACCGTACGACATTGCGCCGGTCTTAAAGCGCTTGACGATAACATCAACCGGCTCAACCTCTTCAAGCGGAATCGGAGTGCAAGAGAACTTCAATTGCATTAAGCCGCGTAACGTCGCCATACGCTCAGACTGATCGTCAATCAATTTGCTGTACTCTTTAAACACCGCGTAATCGTTGACGCGGCAGGCTTTCTGCAGCAAGTGGATCGTCTTCGGGTTGAAGAGGTGTAATTCACCACCAGAGCGATATTGGTACTGACCCTGGACTTCCAGTGTGTGCCCATCAAGCGGAATCTCCGGGAAGGCTTTGGCATGCTGCTGCACAGCTTCGCGTGCGACTGCATCCAGGCCGATACCACCGATGCGAGACGGGGTCCAAGTGAAGTATTTGTCGATCAGTTCTTGACCAAGACCGACTGCCTCAAAGATCTGTGCGCCACAATATGACTTAATGGTAGAGATGCCCATCTTAGCCATCACCTTCACTACACCTTTGACCACAGCTTTGTTGTAGCCCTTCACCGCATCGTAATAGGTGAGGTTGAGCATCCCTTCATGAATCATGTCGTTCAGGCACTCGTAAGCCATATAGGGATTGAAGGCTTGGATGCCATAGCCGAGCAAAAGACAGAAGTGGTGTACTTCGCGCGGTTCCCCTGACTCCAGCACTAACCCCACTCGGGTGCGGGTGCCAGTGCGGATGAGGTGATGATGCAGACCGGCCGACGCGAGCAGGGCAGGAATTGCAGCGTGGGCGCGGTCAACGCCTTTATCCGACAGAATGAGAATCGTTGCCCCGTTTTCGATGGCTTTATCTGCCGCTTGGCACAAGGCTTCGATTGCTTGTTCCAGCCCAGCTTTGCCTTCTTTCGGGTTGAAGAGAATAGGCAGCGTGACCGACTTGATCCCTGGTTGATCGAGTTGTCGCAGCTTCTCCATTTCTGAGTTTCTCAGAATCGGCGTCGAGAGCCGCAGTTGATGACAACTATTGGGCTGCGGATCAATGAGGTTCCCTTCAGAACCAATAGTGAGCGTCGTTGAAGTAATCAGTTCTTCGCGAATCGGATCAATCGGCGGATTGGTGACCTGGGCAAACAGTTGCTTGAAATAGTTGTACAGCAACTGTGGGCGATCAGAGAGTACAGCCAACGGCGTATCGGTACCCATCGAACCGATCGGCTGGATACCGTTCTGCGCCATTGGTCCGATGTTGACCTTGAGATCCTCAAAATTGTAACCGAATGCCTGTTGCCATTGCAGCGTTGCCCGGTGGTTGTAGACAGGTTCGGTGTCTTTGGGCGTCGGCAGATCGTCAAAATGCACAGTATGTTTGGTGAGCCACTCACCATATGGGTAGGCTGTGGCAATTTCCTGCTTGATCTCCTCATCACTAATGATGCGGCCCTTCTCGGTATCAACCAGAAGCATGCGACCAGGTTGAAGGCGGCGTTTCTCCAGGACCATTTCTGGTGGGACGTCCAGTACGCCGACTTCAGAAGCCAGGATGAGGAGATCGTCTTTGGTCACGTAGTACCGCGACGGTCGTAACCCGTTGCGATCCAGAATCGCACCGACCCGTACGCCATCAGTAAAGCCGATCGACGCCGGGCCATCCCACGGTTCCATCAGACTGCTGTGGTACTCGTAAAACGCGCGCTTCTCCGCGCTCATGTTCTCGTGACCCTCCCACGGCTCAGGGATCATCATCATCACCGCGTGGGGGAGGGAACGTCCACTCAGGACAAGGAACTCCAAGCAATTGTCGAATTTGCTCGAGTCACTCCCGTCTTCTTGCATAATGGGAAACAATTTGCGCAGGTCATCACCAAACAGCGGTGATGCCAGCATCGCCTGTCGCGCATGCATCCAGTTCTCGTTGCCACGCAGCGTATTAATTTCACCGTTGTGGATTAGATAACGATACGGGTGGGCGCGCTCCCAACTGGGAAAGGTGTTGGTGCTGAAACGCGAATGCACGACCGCAATGGCCGATTCCATCGCCGGATCAGACAGGTCGCGGTAAAAAGTGCCGACCTGTCCCGGGGTCAGCATACCTTTATAGATGATGGTGCGGCTCGATATGCTCGGTGCATAGAAATACCGGCCGCCAGCCACGCCACTGTAGCGAATCTCGCGCGCAGAACGTCGCCGAATGACATACAGCTTGCGCTCGAACGCCAGCGCGTCTTTCCCTACGACGTTCCGGCCGATGAAAATCTGCCGGATCACTGGTTCGGCGGCTTTGGCTGAGGCGCCGAGATCACTGTTATCGACCGGGACATCGCGCCAGCCCAGGAGTTCTTGGCCTTCCTCACGCACGATTGCTTCTACGCGTTGCTCGATAGCGCGGCGCTGTTCGGTATCAGGTGGGAGGAAAACCATGCCCACGCCGTACTGTCCTGCTTCCGGCAAGCCGATGCCAAGCGTCGCGCACGTATGCTGGAAAAAGGAGTGTGGTAGTTGAAACAGAATACCAGCACCGTCACCAGTTGCTTCCTCACAACCGCGCGCACCACGGTGATCCAAGTTTTTTAAGATCGTGAGGGCTTGTTTGACAATCGTGTGGGACTTCTTACCCTTGATATTGACCACAAACCCGATACCACAGGCATCATGTTCAAACTGGGGATTGTACAAGCCCTGTTTGGGAGGAATACCGATCTGTGTCATACGCGCGCTCCCTTCTCCTGAACTGTCTTTTGCTGTCTATTTCCCCACGGCTCACGCCGTGGGCTACAGGATGTCCTCCCCAGGACTGCCTCCTCCCCTCTTGCCTCCAGCCTGTAGCTTATTTCTCTGTCTCTATCTCTGTCTCAACTCTCTGTCTCTGTTTGCTCGTCAGCTCCCACGTCTCAGCTTCAGCGGAACGACAGTTTCGCCATGTCCTTTATGATTCTTTTCTGATTCGACAGGTTTGGGACGTTCCTTCAGATCCATCCACAGCCCTTCTGTGTATGTGGACAAAACGATCGAGGTTTCCGTCCGCATCACCCCATCAATTGAACGAATGCGACGAATCAGTTCTTCCAGTGCTGAGGTGTTATCGACTTTTACCTTCAATAAGACGGTGTGTTCTCCAGTAATGTGATGACATTCTTGCACAGCTTCCATGCGGTCAATTTCTTTCTCGAAACTTTTGATCAACTTGGGGTGATCAATGAACACACCAATAAAGGCGGTAATATCCTTCCCCAACTTGCGGGCATCGAGTATTGCTGTGTAGCCGCGAATGACGCCATTGTCCTCGAGCTTCTTAATCCGCTCGGCGACTGAGGGAGCCGAAAGCCCCACACGTTCGCCAATCTTGGCAAGTTGCAGAGTGCAGTCCTCTTGCAAAATCGACAGAATATGGCGGTCGACGTTATCAAGTTCCATAGCAATTCCTAATTTATTGAGGCAGAGGGCCTCGGGGGGCTAATAAATAGTTGACTATTTGCCCTTTTGTCAAGTTATTTTTTGTATTCTAAGCAAAGAAACTCAGCTAAAACAATATCGATTTTTATTTTTTTTAGGAAATATGGGAAATATAACGCCAAAAGTACGGGCGTTACAAAATATAGTGAGTGAAAAATTTTCGTCTTTGTCATAGAATCGTAATAAATGGTGGGTCAATTGCATAGAGGACAATATATCGAGAAGCTGCCGACAGCGCATCGTCTCTTTGGGTGCTCTCAATATTCATTCACCTTGCGCTCGGTTAGACGAGCCGATAAGATCACCCGCCTTCTCAGCAGTAAGTGGGGACACACATGAAAACAATGACTGGCGCACAAATCGTGATTGAAAGCCTGTTGGCTGAAGGGGTCGATACCATTTTCGGTTATCCGGGTGGTGCGATCCTGCCAACGTATGATGCTTTGATGCAGACTCCGGCATTACGACATATTCTCGTGCGCCATGAGCAGGGCGCGGCACATATGGCGGAAGGATATGCGCGCGTATCCGGTCGTCCTGGTGTTTGTCTTGTGACCTCTGGTCCTGGGGCGACGAACACCGTTACGGGGATCGCCGATGCGTACATGGACTCGACGCCGATCGTGGTGATCACTGGTCAGGTTCCGACAAACATGATTGGCAACGACGCCTTTCAAGAGGCCGACCTCATGGGGATCACCCGCCCCTGTACCAAGCATAACTACCTCATCCGTAATGTGAACGATGTCGCTCGGGTGATGAAAGAAGCATTTTACATCGCAGGCAGTGGGCGCCCAGGACCAGTGCTGGTTGACTTACCCAAAGATGTGCAGAACGCGACGGCACCCTTTAAGTATCCTGATACCGTTGAGATTCGCGGCTATAAGCCCACACTCAAAGGCAACGATCGCCAGATTGACAAGGCGCTCGAGGCAATTGAGAAATCAGAACGGCCACTTTTCTATGTTGGTGGAGGAGTGCAGTGGTCTGATGCGGCTGCTCCGCTAACCGAACTCGTACGCGGGCTCAAGATCCCGATTACCACAACGGTGATGGCGCTTGGGGTGTTTCCGAGTTCTGATTCTCTGTGTCTTGGCATGTTAGGAATGCACGGTGGGTACTGGACCAACATGGCAGTACAGAATTGTGATACGCTGATCGCTATTGGCGCACGCTTTGATGATCGGGTCACTGGCCGTCTCGCGGACTTCGCGCCGAATGCCAAAACCATTATCCATGTCGATATTGATCCGGCCTCGATCAGTAAGAATATCAAAGTGCACATTCCCATCGTCGGCGATATTAAAGAAGTTGTCAGTGCCATGCTCAAGAAGGTGAAAAGCCAAGAGAGCTTGGCTCCACGGCAAAAAGTATGGACAGAGTGGCATAAGATGATCATGCAGTGGAAAGAGGAGAAGCCGCTCCCATATGAGCACGGTCAGTCGGAAGAGAATGCCAGACCGCGCGACATCCTTGAAGAACTACATACGATTACCAGAGGAGAGGCGATTGTTGTGACAGATGTCGGACAACATCAAATGTGGACCGCACAGATGATGCCGTTCGATCGCCCTCGGTCTTGGTTAACATCCGGCGGACTTGGGACGATGGGATATGGTCTCCCAGCAGGTATCGGTGCCTATTTCGCTGCACCTGACCGACCGATCGTGGTGGTGAGTGGCGACGGCAGTATTCAGATGAACATTCAAGAATTAGCCACCGCAGTGCAGTATAAAGTCCCGGTCAAGGTCGTGATTATGAACAACTACTACCTTGGTATGGTCCGTCAGTGGCAGGAAAAGTTCTACGACGGACGCTACTCGCATTCGTACATGGAGGCGATGCCGAATTTTGTTAAATTGGCAGAAGCCTATGGCGCGGCGGGGTTCCGCGTGGAAAAAGCGAAAGATCTTTCAAAGACTCTCAAAGAAGCGTTTGCTACGCCCGGTCCGGCGATGGTGGATGTCGTCATTCCACAAAGTGAAGGTGTGTTCCCGATGGTGCCAGCCGGGAGCGCCATGCACGAGATGCTCTTCGCATAAGCCGTGGAAAAAGATACACACCTCACCAACAATGACGGAGAGCAACCGAGGGACAACTTCTACCACGGCGTCATTAGTAAGATCTTCTGGAGTAACGAGACCGGCGTTATCCACAGTGACAGCGGTAAAGAGATCCCTTTTATCTTCGCGTTTGTGACGCTGCTTGGGGCACCGCGTCAGGACATCAACTTTCTGCGGCCAGGAATGCGGGTCGGCTTTGATGTTGGCTGGACTTCCAAAGGGCTTCGTGCCTCCACGATCAAGATCTACGACTTGTACCAAGATGATATTGTCCTAGAACGTGGCGACGTCCCCTCCTATTCCTCTGAGGCGGAGGTGTCAGCAGCAGACCACCCCATTAGTCGCTACCGGCCACAGGAGATACATGAGACTGCCGAGCCGCCACGCTATCGCCAGCGCCGTTCCCGGCCTCGGCCGCAACCGCAGGAACAAAGATCGCAGGAGCAAGACCGTCAGGACATCCAGCCTCCGGGGCAAGAACAAAGCTCGGATACTCGTAGGCGAGGGCAACAACAAAACCGCTCGGATCTTCGTACGCGAGGGCAAGAACAAAGGCGACCAGAGCCACGCCCACAAGGACAACGTAGAGAAGAGCCTCCCCGATCCCCGACACACCAAAATGCTAGACCGCCTGAAGCTGCACAAGCCAATACGACCACGCAACAACCGAATGAGAAATCGCGCCGGTCGCGGCGTCGCCGTGGAGCGCAGATAAGGATTGGGAATCTAATATTTTCCTGACTCTCAGAAGATAGAAGGTACCTGTCACTGTCTATCACATCGTGTTCAGATTTTTACAGGTTTAACTCTTCTAGCAAAGCCTTCGCCTCTTGCAAGTCTTTCGTCTCAAATCCCTCGGTGAACCATCTGTAGATCTCGGACAACAGCTTGTGAGCTTGTTTTGCCTTGTCCTGTCGCTGCCACAATCGTCCCAGGCTCGCTGCCGCCCGCAGTTCTAACGACTTCGCCTGTTGCTGTTGCGCGATCTTCAAGGCCGTCTGAAAACATTGCTCGGCCTGCACTTCTCCGTTCGCCGGTTCCCGGCCTTTCCGGCCTTTTCCTTTTGCTCTCAGAGGCATCGTTCTTAAGGACTATGGGACAAAACCTCTTTGGGACTTTATAGTGGCAGGGCTGATCACTGCCGCCAGGAGGTGTTGCTATGCAACTCACGGACTTTGCTCGGAAGGTGCCCGAGGACGTGTGGATGCTCTTTGCGCCGATTCTCCCACCGGTGGTCGGGTGTGGGAACGGATGTCCCCCCTATGACAACCGGGCGTGTCTGCATGCCGTGCTCTATGTCTTGGTGACGGGAATCGGGTGGCGGATGCTGCCCTCCGGCTTTCCGTCCTACAAAACGGTCCAGCGGCGGCTCAAGGTCTGGTTGGAACAGGAGGCCTTTCGCCGGGCGTGGCAGCAATTGGCCCAACGCTATGAAGCTCTGCAGGGGATCAATTGGGACGAGGTGTTGCTCGATGGCTCCAAGAAGCCCGCAAAAAAAGGGGCGAGCAGACGGGGCCCAGCCCCGTGGATCGCGGCAAGTGCGGGACGGCGCTGCACTTAGCCTGTGATGCCCGCGCCATGCCGCTGGGGGTCGTGGTGACCGGAGCCAATGCAAATGATGGCTGTCAAACCGAGGACGTGCTGCAGGCCCTGGTGGTACAACCGCCTGTGGCGGAGTTCCCTGGCCCGTGTCTCGACCCGCGCGACTTACCGCGGGCGCAGGCCGATGGGGCCTATGGCAATGGCCCGAGCCAGGAACGGGCCCGATGGGCGGGGTTTCGTTTGCTAGCGCCCAAACGTGGCACCGCCAGCCGGGCGTAGGCAAGATTCGCAATGCGGTGGAACGCTGCCATAATTTCTTTGCGCAGTTTGGGCGGGTGTTCCGCCGGTTTGATCGCTCGGCGCATCGCTATTTGGGATGGCTCGAATTGGCCGCATGTATCATCCTGCTCCGCTCGGGTTTTGTCTCATAGTCCTAAGAGGAACTCGCCTTTGAGCCGGTAGAGTTCGGCCTCCCAATATCGTTCCCCAGTATGATCGACTATCACTAGAGCGTCTGCCAGAGTTTTGATTCCCTCTTCCGTCTGTTCTCGCTTCCAAAACGGGGAGGTCTGTCTCCGGCGGTGAACTGCGATCAATTATGATGAAATATAGACAAAATCACCGAAATTCTGATAAAGCGTAGTACGCAGAAGTGCTTTGGAACACGTCCGTTCGTCCAGTGACCGCCCGGAGGCAGGGGCAGACGGCTGCGGCGCAACCGGGCTTGGGATTATTACACTGGAATGCGAGAAGAAACGGCAGAAGAATCCCTTTGCCGCAGGCCGTGGAGCGCCGTAACGCCAGTTCATCTGCCGGAAACATTCCGCTTATTCCGGCTTACCTTACTAATGTGTTGCGCCGCTGCCACCAAGTTGCAATAAGATCTGATTGCTTTGTTCCATTACGCGCGCGGTCATTGCATGCATATCTCGGAGCATCTCACTTTGCTGGCGGAGCATTTCGCTTTGCTGGAGCACGAGCCGTGCGATACTTTCTTGTCCCTTCTGAATTTCTCCCAGCGCGGTCAATACAGCGTGATTCTGTCGTTCTTGCCGTTCATCTGCACGGCGCAGGTAATCGAGCAGGTTAGTCTGAGTGTCTCGGACTAGTTCAAGCAATTCTTGAGTTCGGGCCTGTGCCATACATCCTCCATTTCCTGCCATGGTCTCGTAGATCATGTGCTTTTTCAACATCCCATCCGGATTTTACAGATTATGAGTGAGATGGATTCTCCCCGCTTTATAGGTGGCAGCGCTACGGCCCCCTTCTTGATTCCTCTGAAGCTCCGAGCTGAAATAGGCTAAGGGAAGCCTTCCACTAGCATCATAAATGCCTATGCTACAAGACGGCACCGAATGAGATCTGGTTCACCACCCTATTCATGGGACACTATTCTTATCGCACGGCGATGCATCGCCGTGCTGGGATTCCACAACCTAAATTCGCCATTCCATAACCACTTCACTCGCTTCTCCTCTTCCTCTTGCCAAACTGACCTGCTATGCCATGTGGACAGTTGAAGTCTACATTCGCAGGCGAGATGCATCGATGACACAGCAATCGCTCATTACCGACGAGATTCGCTCGTGGATTGGGAAAGAAACTCCACCTTGGACTATCGAGGTAACCACACTCGATGTGAAGCGGTTTGCGGTTGCGACTGATGACTTGAATCCGCTCTACCTTGATGAGGGCAAAGCGAGGCGTAGTCGCTACGGCGGGTTAATTGCGCCACCGTTATTCTACATGGCTCCGCTTACGAATCCTGTCCCGGAAAACGAGCTGCGCGCCGACGGCTTACCATACGAAGGAAAGTTCCCTATTCCGCCAACCCCGCTGCCACGACTCATGGATGGCGGAACAGAAATCGAATTCTTCGTGCCAATTCGCGTCGGCGATACATTGATGGGGCGTTGTAAGATTACCGACATTTATCAGAAAGACGGTCGCACTGGACCGCTGATTTTTGTTATGCGTGAGACTTCATTTACCAATCAGAAAGGTGAGCTAGTGCTGGTAGAGAAGGGCGCGGCAATTTTGCGCTGAGGAACGTGCTTCGACAAGCTCAGCACGAACGGAGATTCTATGGGCATGATTCCCAGTTCCAGTCACCCTGAGCCCGTCGAAGGGTGACGCTGTTAGAGACGGAAAATGAGCACGAGACAACTGTACTTTGAAGATGCCGCTGAGGGAACAGCGATCCCAGAA
The DNA here is from genome assembly GCA_963733195.1 of uncultured delta proteobacterium. Lineage (GTDB taxonomy): Bacteria > Desulfobacterota > Binatia > Bin18 > Bin18 > VGTJ01. Next base: position 19,458 of record CAVTCR010000062.1, on the reverse strand, counting down.
TTGTGCAAGACGCCATCAAACACGCTGTTATTTCTTTATAGTGCCATAACCTGGAACCCACAACGGATTCACTTCGATAAAGATTACACGTTAACCGAAGGCTATCGCGATGTCATCGTGCACGGGCCGCTCCGCGGAGCCTTTCTTTCACAATTGATGACGCATTGGATCGGCGAAGCCGGAACGCTTAAGAAACTCTCGTACGCCAATCGTGACATTGCCTATGTCAACGAACCCCTCATTTGTAAGGGAACCGTGACACGTACCTGGATTGCCGATGAGAAGGGCTACGTTGAGTGTGAAATTTGGGCCGAGAATGCTCAAGGTGCGAAACTCACATTGGGCAACGCTACGGTCATTCTCCCGCGAAAAAGTCCGGAGCCCGGAGCCCGGGGTCCGAAGTCTTCCTAAGGAACATCACATGCGCCGCCGTATCAAGATTATTCATACCTCCGACGTCCACCTCGAAAGCGATACCTTCGGCAAAAGCGCGGAAGGGCAAGCGTTTCGTCGCAAAATTCAGCACGCGTTTCAATGTGTGGTCGATCGTGTGCTGCAAGAACAGGCGGATCTGTTTTTAATCGCGGGCGATCTTTTTGATTCCAACCGCGTACCAGAATCTGGAGTAGAGTTTGTCCATAACGAACTCTCACGGCTTTCCTGTCCGGTGATTTTGATTCCTGGCAATCACGACTGCTACGACCAGCGTTCGATTTACAAGAAGGTAGATTTTCGGGCGATCGGTGAGCACGTCTATCCGCTTACGCACGAAGAAGGGGAGACGTTAGAGTTTCCAGACTTGCACGCGACGGTGTGGGGGAAGGGGTTAGTGGAGCATGACAATCGCTATCGTCCACTTGCTGGCGTGCCATCACGCACAGGGGATTTCTGGCACATCGGCATGGCACACGGATATTTTGTCGAAGAGGAGGAGATGCAACGCTCGTCGCTCGTGAAACCTGCCGAGATTGCCCAGTCTGGACTTGACTATTTGGCGATGGGGCATGTCCATGTCTTCACTGACCTTACACAAGGTTCTACCAAAGCGTGTTATCCTGGGACGCCTGCGCCACTGCATCTTGGAGTGAACGATGGCGGGAGTGTCGTGCTTGCAACACTTGACCCAGATGAAGGGGTGACGTTTACACAACAGAAGATTGTTCTCGGTGGGTAGTACAGAACTGTTCACCGCGTGTTAGCCCGATTTCCCTTCCTTCACGTTGATGACGAGCTAGGGAATGCATTCCAAGGCAGAGCCATCTGCCAAGCGGTAGATGTAAAAGTCACTGTCCAGAGTGAAGATACGCCGCATACCAAGCCGTTCGACTGTCGCCACCAGTGAAGCATCCGCCAGATCCATCGGTCTGTCTTTGTATTTGTCCATCAGCGCAGCCATGCGATCCACTTCGTTCCCCGTCAAGTCGTGCAAGCTCAGTCGGCCTGCCGCCCGCCAGCGCCACAGTTCTGCCTGTGCCGTATACCCGCCAGCCTGGAAGACCAGATACATCGCTTCAGTAAAACACGGCCACGTCGTCACGAGGGGTCCCGCAGGCAAGCGTTTCGTGACGTCCAGACACTTCCGATGATTTGGGTCATTCTTATTGACAAGGGCAAGCAGAGGACCAGTGTCAGTGAGGGTCACACGTGTCCTCGTTGTTGTTTCTCAACAAGCCCCTGAGCAAAGCGTTGGCCGCAGTTTTCTGAGAGTGCCTCGGTCGTCCCACTTACCGTACCAGCATAGCCAGAAAGGAAATCAAAGAGAGTTTCCCCTTCCGCAGGCGTTCTTGTCGTTGGTGACGAGGTGAAGAGTTTGCGCAAGCAGTCAACTGCCAGTAATTCGGGTGTGGTGCCGTTTTTTCGGGCTTCCTCCGCTAGTGGCCCTTCAACTTCAGGCGGTAGTGTAATAGTTGTCATAAGTACCTCACATGTTGCGATCCTATATTATCCTGCTGAAGCTTATGGTGGTAGCGGGCTAACGCGCCCGGTTACCATTTGCCGCCCAACCGAGACTTTTCACGTTCTCCCTAAACCGCAACCGGGCGGCGGTCACGTGCACGGTCCAGTTAAGCTTCCTCAAGTTCCAGTTTCACTACCTTATCGCCCATGCCTGTTTGTCCGAATTCGACAGACCTCTAACCTCTGTGAGGTGTCGGCACCGCTCTCTTTCCGAGCATGCCGTGGGCGCTCCGTATTTCTATGCAGTGAGACAAAGGCGGGGCAGGATGGTGATCGCCCCGCCTTTCACTAGCTGTTAGTCAACCGCGCGGCCGCTACGGAGCAGCTTGCCTGAGGTGGCTCCAGTGCAGTTGCCATCTTGGAAGGTCTCGACACCGTTCACAAGGATGTGTTTGTAGCCCGTCGCCTTTTGTACGCGACGCCATTCGTTAGCCGGAAGATCGTAGAGGATCTCACTCGGCAGCGAGTTCACAGTGTTGTTATCGTAGACCACGATGTCAGCCGCCATGCCCTCACGCAGTGTGCCACGATCCTTGAAGCCTGCTGCCCATGCCATCAAACCGCTGAGACGGAAATGTGCCTCTTCCAACGTGATCAGTGTTGGTCTCGCGGACGAGCCACGACAACACTTCGGTCGGATAGATAGCAGGGGTGATGAACTTCACGTGCGCGCCACCGTCTGATACGCCTGGCATAATGTAAGGCGAGCTCATCAGATCCTTGTAGCCCGCGATGTTGGCGTTCTCGATGGGGCCTGCCCATTCGGTACGTAGATCGTCAGCCACTGAGAGGTCGAGCATCGCGTCAATGACGTGTTTCCCTTCCTTCTCGGCGATCTGAGTGACTGACATGCCTTCGTATTTCAACTTGAGGTCAGTGTTGCGCACTTTACGGGCAATGAACTTGTGGAACTCGCCGAAGACGATGTTCAACGTATCCATGCCACCTTTATCGTAGTCTGCACGCATCTCCGCACGCAGCTCAGGCTTCGACATCTTGGCTTTGCGTTCTTCAACCGTGCCGAGGGTCGCGTCCTTCCACGCCGGAATGCTGTCAAACAGGTTCCAGTCTTCTAAGGTCATGCGCACTGGCGCGCGAGCAGTCACTGCTTGTCCAAACACGCGTACGCCACGGGCGTTGGCGGCTTCGACCCAATTCATTTGCGCTTTGTGCGATTCTGGGTGACGATCACTGATTATGATGGCGTTGTAGAGCAACGGGCGCCCGGCGTTTCACACATCTTCTCCAGGAAACGGAAGTCATCGTCGATGCCGAACGAGTTTTCACTGGCACCGGACTGGGTGAACTGAATACAACCATCTCCGGTCTCGGCCATCGCTTTCGCCATGTCATGTAGAACTCATCAGGCAGAATGTCGGTGATCATTGGCGTACCGTCGTAGTCGCGTTGTACTGACACGCGGCCTTCTGGCACGAGACGCTGCGCCGACCAGCCTGCTGCGCCAACCTTCATAGCCTCTTTGAAATGGCCGATGATGGTGTTCATCTCTTTTTCATTGGGGAAACGCTTCTTGGCCTCGTCAAATCCGCCCATGACATAGGCTACTGCTGGAGCAATTGGGAAGAGGTGAGACACGTTGATGCCGAGCGGCATGCGGGACAGGCGGTCCATGTATTGTGGGAAGGTTTCCCAATCGACCTTCATCGACACGCGCATCGGTTCCAGGGGAATCGCCTCAGTGCGGGACAAGGCTAACATCGCGCGGTCCGCATCTTGTGGACGAAGCGGCGCAAAACCGAATCCGCAGTTGCCGATCGTGACTGATGTCACGCCATGCCAACTGCCAATTGTGCAATACGGGTCCCAGTGAAGCTGGGCATCGTAGTGGGTATGGAGATCAATAAACCCAGGGGCGACGATGAGGCCGTTGGCATCAACAACCTTTTTTGCATCGCTGCTATTGAGGCGACCGATCTGAGCGATCTTGCCATTCTTAACGCCAATGTCTGCACGATAACGCGGAACGCGGGTTCCATCGATGACTGTGCCATTTTTAATGATGGTATCGAATTGTGGCATAATGCCCTCCTTCTTCTGTGGACAGTTACCAAAGATACTGCGTTGGAAACGTCAGGATGACCCAGAGGCGATGATGTTTGTTTAACTCGACGGTGGCTCGCGTTCGCAGCGGACTTTTCGTTTCATAATGGCAATCTCCTTTTTCTGTGGCAGGGATGAACAATCGATCAGTCAGCAAATACCCCTTACTCGCTTTATCTGGGGAGTAGAATGGACCATTTCTTGGCATGCTGTCAAGCTTACGCCCGAAAACAGTTTTGGCGCGGTTTTCTACAATCTTTTTACACGATAGTGGCCGGCTAGCCGCACGTCGCCAAGAATTGGATCGGTGAACAGAGGATTCCACCAGCTTGCCGTACGCGCTCGCGCAATAATCGATCTGCGGTGACGACGGTGATTGTTCGCTGACTGGCAAATTCGCTCACTTGCGTCACGATCCAATCGTCGGCGGATGGTGCGTAGAAAATGTTGATACGTGGATCGCTACTTGAGACGTCCTCGGATTTAGTCTGCGTGTTAGTACGGCGATCGAAAATAATCCAGATGTCCGTATATGCTGGATCTGTACAGGATTCGACACATTCAACCAAGCGACGCTGCCTAGATGCATGCCACCAGTTGGCACGATCACGGCCAGTGAGGACACCAGCATGCAGTACGTTGAAGCCGTCGATGATGAGTAACGGTCCCACTGTTTGTGAATATAACGGGAGTGAGACGGTTTGTCAGGATGCTATGGAGACGGAGTGGTGGGCTACACTGCGCTTTTGCCATCACTACCTTGGACGCCCCTTTTTCGGGGGAATGCTAGTTCCTCTACAATTATCCTCGCGAATCTTGACAGCATTTTCCGACGGAGTAAGCGTTTAAGAGGCTATCCGGTAACTTCCTGTCATTTTAGGCGGCCTCTTTTCGGTATTGGAATTCCGGGTGAGGTCCGGGCTCAGGCGATGGAGCATTAACTGGATGTGACTCCAATGGATCCGCGCGGCGCTTGATTCGGGCGGACGTTCATAATCTTTGCTGTTGCGGCGGGCGCGCCCATGCCAGGCGTTGGTCCGTTCCACTACCCAGCGCTTGGGGAGCGGAACAAAGCCAGTGGTTCCTTCTGGGCGCTTCTTCACTTCCATCCGCCATCCCGGCCGATCTCTTTGAGCCACGCCTCCAAGTCATGATTGTGATACTTGCTATCACCAAAGATGCGCTGAGGCGCGGGAAATCTTCGGCGCTGATTTGGGCGAGCAGCTTAACGGCGGCGGCCCCATCATCCAGCGCGGCACTCGTGATCAAAACGACGAGCAGGAACCTGAGCGTGTCTACCAGCACCTGCTGTTTGCGCCCGTTGATTTTCTTGCCTCCGTCATATCCTCGCTCTGAGCCGCCTACTTCCGTCGTCTTGACCGATTGGCTGTCGATGCAGGCCGCACTGGGAGTTGGCTCACGCCCTTCTTGGATACGTACCCGCGTGCGCAACAAGCCGACGATCTTGGCCCACGTGCCGTCATCTCGCCACTGCGCAAAGTAGTCGTAGACCGTGCTCTTCGGGAGCAAATCATGCGGTAACATATCCCACTGACACCCGGTCCGATTCTGATAGAGCAACGTGTCGAGCACCGCGCGCATGTCAATCCGGCGAGGCGCACCGCCGTGTTGGGTGCGTGGAGCAGGAAGCATCAGCTCCAGAATCTCCCATTGTTCGTCAGTCAAATCCGACAAATACCGCTTCCGTGTTTGTATCCTGCTTCCCCATGTTCGCGTACTCCTCTCGTCCAGGCTGTACGCCAACTATCCAATACTTCTCGACTTTCGCCAACTAGATTTCCGACGGAGTAAGCGCTTTAAGAGCAAAGAAAACCCGACTTGATGGAGCGTTCACTTGGATAGTGTGAACTTCATTGAAATCGAACGTTGATAAAAAGTCATCCAGCAGCATGTAGTTCTTCCTACCAGCCTCTAATTTCAAGTCTCAAGCCTCACAGTTCCCCGAGTTGATTTCTCCTCCTTCTCGTGAGACATAAACCCTGCAAATCCGTTACAGGAGGCATTATGCTGAAAACCGCACTCTGCCAACAGCTAGGAATTGAGTATCCAATCTTCTCTGTAGGTATGGGTGGTGGGATGGCGGGACCAGAACTGGTCGCGGCGGTGTCAAATGCTGGCGGGTGCGGCGTGCTTGGCATGGGTGGAATGCCTGCCCGGTACATTCACTCGCAAATTCAGAAGCTACGTACGCTGACGAACAAGCCGTTCGGTGTCAACATTATTTTGCCTCTCTTGGAGGAAGGACAGATCGAAGCCTGCCTCGACGAGAAAGTTCCGATTCTTGTCCTCTTCTGGGGCGATCCCAAACCATATGTTGCTGAAGCCCACAAGCGTGGGACGAAAGTCTTCATCCAAGTTGGCTCGGTGGAAGAAGCGAAAACCGCCGCCGCAGCAGGAGTGGACGGGATTATTGCCCAAGGAGTTGAAGCCGGTGGTCATGTGAAGAGCACGACTTCGCTTTCCGACGATTCTTCCGGCAGTTGTCGAAGCAGTAAAACCGATACCAGTGATTGCGGCTGGCGGTATTGCCAACGGTAGAGGCGTGGTTGCGGCGCTGAGCCTTGGCGCTCAAGCCGTGTCGATGGGCACGCGTTTCCTCTGTAGTGAAGAAACTTTGGTTTCCCGTGCATACAAAGAGCGAGTAACGAAAAGCAAGGCCGAGGACACAGTGTATACACTTCTCTTTGATGTTGGTTGGCCGGATGCTGCTCACCGCGTGTTACGAAACAAGGAAATCAACGAATGGGAAGCTGCCGGACGTCCTGTCACTGGCAAACGGCCGGGAGAAGGGACCCTGAATGGCACGATGCAGATGGCCGACACGACGGTTGAGGTGCCACGGTACGGTGTTTTTCCGCCAATGCCTGGGTTTACTGGTGATATGGAACGTACGGCACTTTATGCGGGGGAATCATGTTCACTCATCAACGACATCAAGCCGGCGGGAGAGATTGTGCGAGATGTTGTGCAAGAGGCGGAGGAAGTGCTAACGCAATTAAGGACTGAGTAACGAGGACTGAGCAAAAATCCGCTCCGGTCCCCACTCAGTCTTCAGCACTCATCTCTCATTACTAATAAGCGGAGCGAATAATGGACTGGCGCAACCACTATCGAGACAAACTCATCACCGCCAAACAAGCCGCTGGGATGATCAAATCCGGCCAACGCGTCCTTATCGGACTGGGCACGATGGAACCGCAGTACATCGCTAATGCGCTGTGTGATCGCTGGCAAGAGTTGCGAGACGTGGAGATACTCACCAGTAACACCATGAAGCCGTATCCGTGGTTTGAGAAAGAAAGAAGTTCGGCATTCAAGCTTCATGTAGGATATCTCTCAGCGATCTCCCGGCCACTCTATCAGGAGAAACGCCTCGAGTTACTCGATCAATACTGTTTACTCTCCCGCCAAGTGGCTCGAACCCGGTCGGTCTGCTCCGATGATGGATGCCGATGTCTGCCTCCTCACTCTCTCCCCGCCGAATGGCCAAGGCTTTTGCAGCTTCGGTGAACAGCTGTGGTATTCACGGGAATGGGTGAACAGATCTCGTTTAGTGATTGCTGAGATCAATCCGCTCGTGATCCGTACTGGTGGTGATAACTATGTGCCTGTGTCGCAGATCGACTACTTAGTCGAACAACCTGAACCGATTCCTCCATTTCGTATCTCGCCAATCATTGCTCCAGACGAAAAAGAGGCAGCGGAGAAGATTGGCGCGCTCGTCGCGTCGCTTGTGAACGACGGTGACACGATCCAGATCGGCTTGGGATCGGTGTCGATGTTCACTGGTTTCTATTTGCGTGAAAAGAACGATCTCGGCGTCCATTCGGAAATTCTTACCTCTTCGATGATCGACCTCTACAAACGTGGAGTGATCACCGGAAGGCGGAAGACGCTGCATCCCGAGAAGCTGGTGGCAACGGGAATGTTCATGGAGCCAGAAGATTATGCATTCGTTGATAACAATCCGGTGGTTGAATTGCGCGATGCCTTTTACACCAACAATCCCGCTGTGATCGCGCAGAATCGCAATCAGGTTGCCATCAATAATGCGCTAGCGGTGGACTTCACTGGGCAAGTCACAGCAGAAGCCTTTGGTCCACAGATGTACACTGGTGTGGCTGGCCAGCTTGATTTTGTTCTGGGTGCGTATTTGTCTCCGGGCGGACGTTCCATTACCGTGCTGCCGTCGACTGCCCGTGGCGGAACAGTTTCACGTATTGTGTCGATGTTCCCTGAAGGGCAGATAGTGTCACTGCCGCGGACTTATGTTGACTATGTCGTGACTGAGTACGGGATTGCAAGCTTAGTCGGTAAGAGTGAACAGAAACGGGCTGAAGCGTTGATTGAAATTGCACATCCACAGTTTCGTGAGGAACTGCGAGCAGCAGCGCGGAAACGGTTTAGCTAGGAGCTAGGAAATGGGAGTAAGGAGTTGGCTAAAGAGTGAAGAAAGAAGTAACGAAGACTTCTTGGTTTTGCTCGACTAACTCCCAATCCTAACCTCTGAAAGGAGAAAACGTGGATCGACTGAAAAACAAAGTTGCAATTGTTACAGGTGGTGGTTCAGGAATTGGCCGGGCGTCGTGCCTGCTTTTTGCTCGTGAAGGAGCAAAGGTTGTTGTGGCGGATTATGTAGCTGAAGGAGGCAACGAAACAGCACGACAAATCTCAGCAGCAAACGGCCAAGCTGTGTTCGTACAGACCGACGTGTCCAAGTCAACTGATGTTAAGAACATGATCGGTGCGACCATTCGTAACTATGGGCGCGTTGACATTCTCTTTAATAATGCCGGTATTGAAGGGCCGTCCACGAAGCTTGCCAATCTTAAAGAGGAGGATTGGGACCGTGTCATTGCTATCGACCTCACCTCAGTTTACTTAGGAATAAAGTACGTGATTCCAGAGATGATTAAACAAGGCGGTGGAGTGATTCTCAGTACCGCGTCGGTTGCGGGACTGGTCGGGTTTCAAGGCAGTGGTGCATATGCGGCCGCCAAGGCTGGCGTGATTAACCTGACTCGACTGGCGGCACTGGAATACGCTGACAAAAACATTCGTGTCAATTGTATCTGTCCTGGGGTCATTGAAACGCCAATGGTCGAACGAGTTATGGGTGGGCGATCACGTGAGAAAGTTGTTCGCACTGAACCCATTGGTCGTTTAGGGCGTCCTGAAGACATCGCCAATGCGGCGTTGTTCCTTGCCAGTGATGAGTCCTCGTTCGCTACCGGCGCGCCGTTTATTATTGATGGGGGATATGTCGCCCGCTAAAAATTGGAGGTTCGAATTTGAGGGTTGGAAGAAACTAACCCCTAGCACCTTAAGGGGAAGCTGGGAATTGCGGAGGAGAGTTATGTGGGAAGCATTTGTTATATCGTTCTTGTGGGGGCTCTTCGGAGGATCACATCTTGTTCTATCCTCTTCGTCGGTGCGGCCACAACTTATTGCCAAAGTTGGAGAGCGTCCGTTTCTGGGGATTTATTCGTTGGTGGCGTTGGCAACGTTCATTCCGTTGGTGGTGTATTACGGCAATCACAAGCATGCTGGAATCCAACTCTGGCACTCCTTTCTTGGCCTTGATCTGATTGCCAAAGATCTTAATGTCCTTTTGATGGCATTGGCGTTTATTTTGTTGGTGAGTGGCCTTGTCGCGCGACCACCGAGCTCGATACTCGCCAGTGGTACACCTGAAGCTTACGGGGTCACTCGTATTACGCGGCACCCAACGTTTGCTGCATTTTTTCTCTTTGGTATTGCTCATTGCTTGATGAACGGCACGCTTGCCGATCTGGCCTTCTTCGGTGGTTTTGTTGTGTTTGCTTGGATCGGGGCTGCCCATCAGGATGGACGGAAGGTTGTAGATGTTCCAGGCTACGCAGCGTTCAAAGATCAGACATCTTTCATTCCCTTTGCCGCGATCGTTGATAAACGGCAGCCGTTGAATGCTGGTGAGCTACGCTGGGTTGTAGTGGTGATCGCTTTGGTCGTATTCTACATCGTGCGAGCGCATCACCCGGGCTGGTTCGGCGGTGCACGGATGATTTTCTAATGATATTGTAAAAGGCCTATGAACGCAGAGACATTTTGGCAAGGTTGGGCATTCCTCCTCAGCCTTTCAAAAGTACAGTTGATCTTACTCGGAGTTGCCCTTGCTGTCCTCGTGGCGGTCAGTAAAATCCTGCGTTTTCTTTTTCTGCTTGGGTTTCTGGTCGTTTGTTTAACTATTGTGTTTCCGGCAGCGACAACGTGGTACGAACAAAGCCGCGTTGGCACTGTGGTGAACTACCTATGGCATTGGGGGATGGCCGCAACCCAGGACCCCGCACCCGCTGCTACTCCACCGGCAACAACTCCAGAAGCACCGGCTAAGGAGAAAGAATGAAGCCTACCAAAGATACGCCGCTCTCGGCAAATATGGCCCACTACAGTAAAGGTGGGGTCGATATTGTGGACCCACGCGAGAACATCAAACGCTATGTGTATTCTAATGTCTACGAAATTGGTGCGCGCGCGAAGCCCTACGAAAAGATTGCTGTTGCGAAGAATGGCCCGTATGTGATTGAGTGCATTGTTGCTGAAGGGACAATGTCCCAGTGGCGTTTACAGCCGCACGATGAATTCATTGTATGTCTCGAAGGCGAAGTGCGCGTCGATTTCATCGAGCCACGAGCAGAGATTGCTGCTGGCGCGTACCCCGATGTTCCAGGCGAGAGCATAGGCTACATTATCGTGCGCGAAGGCAACTTATGTCTTTTACCAAAGGGGATCGCGTACAAATTCAGTGCGGGGAAACGGTCGCTCTTGTTGCAACAAGCCAAACAAAGTGATGGGACCATCCTCGCGTGGGAAACGATCTGTGAAGGGTGGAAGTAAAAAATGCAGAATGATGAATGCAGAATGATGAATGAAAGAGGGAGATGTGGGTTTGTGTTTTCTATTCATCGTTCATCGTTTCGCGTTCATCGTTATTCTTGGAGATAGGCCATGGCTGTGTACAAAGAATTCCAACTGAGTAAGTTCCGTTTCTCTCGTGATGATTACTTTGCCCACGTTTATTTCCCGACTCAGACGGGGAAGGAGATGGAGCATAAGGTAGACATCGACGCGTTCCTCAAATCGCTGCAACGCGATATCGCTTGGAGTTTCTTCTACGGCATGGTGAAGTTTGATGATGTGTTCGGCACGATCAACCACTATGGAACTGTGGAAGTGTTTGCCGGGAAATATCACAAAGCCTTCAATCAAAATGGCTTCTGGCATGCTGAGGAACTTGGTCGTGGTGAGGTCGAACGAGCCTTTACTCAGATGTTAGAAGATTGGGTCTCAGTAGAGTTTGATCCTTTTGCTGCCCCACGTGAGACCGGCTCCGCCGTCGGCCCCAAACGCGCCTCGAATCTTGATGCGATTCACCGGAAGCGGGTGCTGACGACCCGCATCGTCAAACAAACCGACCGACAAGAGCCCGAATATCCGGTCAACGATGGATTCAAAGGCATGGAGTTCAAATATGGCGAGATGCATATCAAGCCAGGTCATGAGAACAAATTTGGCTTGGTGAATTTATATGAATACCTCGCTCGTTCCGACGTGACGTGGAATCCCTCGATTGTTTCCGTGCTCGAACACAGCTTGTTCTGTCCCACAACTGAGGAACATCGCCTACCCATCAAACATGGCAACGATCGTGTCGAGTGGTTCGTGCAGCTCAACGGCCAGATCGATTGGGAAGTCTGCAATCAAAATACCGGAGAGCTGCTGGCCTATGTCCGCATGCGGCCAGGGGATGTGTGTGCCATGCCCTCCGACATCCAACATCAAGGGTTTGCCCCGGAACGATCGATGCTGCTAGTGTGGGAAAACGCGGACCCGAAAATGCCGGAGAAGATCCGCCGGGGGGAAGTTCCGGGTGATCCAGACAAAATGGTAACGATGAAATAAGCTCGGAGTTACGAGTACGGCATGAGTGTCATAGGAGCTATATCTTCACAGTTTTTAACAAACGAATTCTGTAATGCCCAGGTAGAACAGGCTTCCAGCCTTTTGCTAAGGACGGGCTAGAAGCCCGTCCCACCAAGAACTGAAATAGAGGGGAGAGAACTATGGAGGTTGAGAAAAAACTAACTGCACTTGGGCTCACACTCCCGCCGATCCCTACACCAGTAGCCAACTACATTCCTGCTGTGCGAACCGGAAATCTTGTCTTTATCTCTGGGCATGGTCCGGTCACTATAGTGGATGGGAAAGTTTCTTATATCAGAGGGAAGGTTGGTCGAGAGTTAACGGTTGAGCAGGGGTACGAAGCGGCGAAAGTTGTAACTCTGAACATACTCCAGTCGCTCAAGGGCGTTATTGGTGACCTTGACAAAGTTCGCCGTATTGTGAAGCTTTTGGGCTTTGTTAACTGCACAGAAGACTTCCCTGACCAACCTAAAGTCATCAATGGCGCGTCCGATCTTCTCGTTGAGCTGTATGGCGAACGAGGCCGACACGCCCGTTCAGCAGTTGGCATGTATCAACTGCCGTTTGGGATTGCAGTGGAGATTGAGATGGTGGTAGAGGTGGATGGGTAACCGGGGTATAATAGCAACAAATACATACTCGCCGAGAAAGAGTTCTTCTGATGACGCCAAGGCCCAACTGGGATCGACGTGAGGGAGAGGCCAAAGGCGAACTTTCAGGACAAAAAGCCGCATGAAGACTATCGAACCTGTAGCAACAGAGGGAGCGAACGGTGCAGACCGCGCTCCGCTAGGATTTGCTCTGCTGAATGAAAACGCTCAATTTGTCGAGACGTTATATCTTCAGTACTTGAAGGCGCCCGAGTCGGTTGATGAGGAATGGCGAGAGTATTTCTCGCACTTGGCTAATGGCGCATCGGCTTCTCAATTGGCCCAAGTCTCTAGCCATGAGCCAGCCTCAACGGTTGATATCGAAAAACAAGCTCGTGTTGTTCAGCTGATTCGCGCCTATCGTGAGCTTGGCCATTTCCAGGCCGATCTTGACCCACTTGGGATTACCCCAAAGCGGTCGCATCCCGAACTCGATCCGAGCTACTACGGATTCACTCAGGAAGACATGGATCGCGAGTTTAGTGTTGCGCGCCTGTTTGGCATGCCAGCGGTAACGTTGCGCGGTATTCTCTCAACCCTCCGCGAGGCGTACTGTGGAACGCTGGCGGTCGAATTCATGCACATCCAAGATCCAGCGCAGTGCCGGTGGATCCAAGAGCACATGGAGGATAAACGCAAACGGGTATCATTCCCGGTTGAGGTCAAGCGCTCGATCCTCTCTAAACTCTACGCGGCTGAGACCTTTGAGACGTTCCTGCACACGAAGTTCGTCGGGCATAAACGGTTTTCGTTGGAAGGTGCCGAATCCACTATTCCGATGATGGAGCGGTTAGTTGATCATGCCGCAGAGCGTGGGGTGGAAGAGATCGTCATCGGCATGTCTCATCGTGGCCGCCTCAACGTGTTAGTGAACCTTCTCGGAAAATCATTTGAGCAGATGTTCTCTGAATTTGAAGGGAACGTGGACCCCGATTCGATGATGGGCTCTGGGGATGTGAAATATCACTTAGGGTTCTCGGCTGATCATCTGGCGCAGAATGGCAAAAAAATTCATTTGACACTGACGGCGAACCCGAGCCACCTTGAAACCGTAAATCCGGTGGTCGAAGGTCGGGTGCGTGCCAAGCAAGATCGCCTTGATGACCGCGAGCGTTCACGTGTTGTCCCGCTCTTACTTCATGGTAATGCGGCTTTTGCCGGTCAGGGTGTGGTGAGTGAAACTCTGAATCTTTCACAACTACGTGGCTATACCACTGGCGGGACGATTCACATTGTCGTCAACAACCAGATTGGCTTCACTACTGACCCTGAAGATAGCTTTTCTGGATCTTATACCACGGACATTGCCAAATCGATTCAAGCGCCGATTTTCCATGTGAACGGAGATGATCCTGAAGCAGTGGCCCGGGTTGCCATGCTCGCGGTCGACTTTCGTCAGACCTTCAAACGTGACGTGGTCATCGATGTTGTCTGCTATCGCCGCCACGGTCACAACGAAGGCGATGAGCCGAGTTTTACCCAGCCCCGCATGTACCGTGCGATTAAGGACAAGCGGCATGCAGCGTGGCTCTACCGAGAACGACTCCTCGATCAGAATGATCTCAGTGATGATGAGATAAAAACCATCGAGCAATCCTTCCGCGAACGGTTACAGACCGCACTTGACACCGTGAAAAGTCAGCCTTTGCGTCCGTCATCCGAAGCCCTCGGTGGCGTGTGGAAAGGCATGAAGCGTGCGCACGAATGCCAAGTTGATACCCGCGTGAAGCGAGAACTGCTGGACTATATTGCCCGTCGCCTGTCTGCGGTTCCAGAAAATTTCACCCTCAATCCCAAAGTAGAAAAATTGGTGCAAGCACGGACTGAAGCTGTCCTGAATAATGGACAAATCGATTGGGGACTCGCCGAGGTCTTAGCCTACGGCTCGTTGGTTTGCGAAGGTATTCCGGTGCGTTTGAGCGGACAAGACAGTGCGCGCGGCACGTTTAGTCATCGCCATGCTGTCCTTGTCGACTACGACACCGGGATTCCGTATTTCCCGCTGGGTAATCTCCGTGAAGGCCAAGCACAATTCAGCGCCTACAATAGTCCTCTGTCCGAATATGCGGTGATGGGGTTCGATTTCGGCTACAGCCTAGACAGTCCGAACGCGCTGGTGATCTGGGAAGCGCAATTTGGCGATTTCGCCAACGGGGCGCAAATCATTGTCGATCAATATCTCACGAGTAGTGAAGCCAAATGGCAGCGGATGAGCGGTCTGGTATTGCTATTGCCTCATGGCTACGAAGGACAAGGACCAGAGCACTCGAGCGCCCGTATGGAGCGCTATTTGCAACTCTGTGCCGAAGACAATATTCAGGTTGCCAACTGCACCACGCCGGCGCAAATGTTTCACCTCATGCGCCGACAAGTGAAGCGTGATTTTCGCAAACCGTTGGTTGTGTTTACTCCTAAAAGCCTGTTACGTCACAAACTGGCTGTGTCCTCGGTCGCTGAACTCGCGGAGGGGAGCTTCCACGAAATTCTTGATGAAACGGCCGCACCAGCTACTGCCGTGACCGTGGAGCCAAGAAAAGTCAAACACCTGCTGTTGTGTAGTGGCAAGGTATATTACGACCTGCTGACTGAGCGAGAGAAACAACAGCGCAGTGATGTGGCCGTTGTGCGTGTGGAGCAACTCTATCCCTTCCCTGAGGATGATCTGACGGAGGTGCTCACCCGATACTCGCAAGCGAACGATATCGTGTGGGTGCAAGAAGAACCGCGCAATATGGGGGCATGGACATTTATCCTCGAACATTTGTCTCCTTTGTTGCGCTCGCACCAGACACTTCGTTATGCCGGACGACCAGCGCAAGCGAGCCCTGCGGTTGGGTTCCAAAAGATCCACCAGCAGCAACAAGTACAACTACTGAATCAGGCGCTTGAGCAGGAAAGTAATCGAGTTATCAGTCGTCAGCTACGAAGTGCGAAAGCGTGGACAATAGATTCTCGTCTTTGCTCGAGAACTGACTACTGGCAACTGACTCAAAGGAAAACTATGGCTGTTGATATTGTGATTCCTGCCCTTGGTGAATCGATCACCGAGGGCACTATTTTGCGCTGGCTCAAGAATGCGGGTGAAACGGTCGAACGTGACGAAATCGTTGTCGAGATTGAAACTGATAAAGCAACGATGGAGCTGGCTGCCCCAGAGGCTGGGGTATTGAGCGAGATTCTCAAACCGGCTGGCGAGAAAGTGGAGATTGGCGAGGTGATTGGTCGTGTGACTCCTGGGGCGACAGCCGCTCGACCCGTATCAGCGGCCGCGAAAACTCCAGCGCCAACGACGCTTGTTCAACCGCAATCTCTGACTGCGCCTTTGAGCCCCGCAGTGCGCCGTTTGGTTGAGGAACATGCCGTCAACCCCGCAGACGTTGCCGCGACCGGTCGCGGTGGACGCATCACCAAGGGCGATATGCTAGAGCACGTTACCGCAAAAACCACTCCTCCGGCAGTGACACCGCCGGCGACCGTGCCGAGGCCTGCTGCTTTTCCTCCAGCCGTTGCCCCGCTTGGAGATGGGATTACGCCCCGCGAACATGCAGAGCCGATGAGTCGCATTCGTCGCCGTATCGCCGAACGGCTCAAGCAGGTTCAGAACACCGCGGCTATCCTGACTACGTTTAACGAAATCGACATGAGTGCAGCGATGGCTCTGCGCGCGAAGTACAACGACAGTTTCAAAGAGCGCTATGGCATCTCGCTGGGGTTTATGTCGATCTTCGCCAAGGCTAGCGTCGAAGCGTTACGTGCCTTTCCCGCGATTAATGCCGAGATTCGTGGTGAGGACATTGTTTACAAGAATTACTACGATCTAGGCATTGCAGTGGGAACGGAGCAGGGATTGCTCGTGCCAGTGGTCCGTGACATCGAGCGCAAGAGTTTCGCGCAGATTGAGGTCGAGCTGGCAGAACTGAGCCAGCGAGCTCGAACTGGGAAGATCAAAGTCGAAGAGCTTACTGGTGGGACCTTCACTATTAGTAATGGTGGGGTGTATGGTTCGCTTATGTCTACTCCAATCCTCAATCCACCACAGAGTGGTATTCTTGGCATGCATAAAATTGAAAAGCGTCCGATAGTCAGCGGTCCTAACGATGAGATTGTTGTGCGGCCAATGATGTATGTCGCCCTGTCGTATGACCACCGTATTGTTGATGGACGTGAAGCTGTACTGTTCCTCCGACGGATCAAGGACTGCCTTGAAGATCCGGCGCGAATGCTTTTCGGACTGTGAGGGGAAAGAGCGGGAGAACGGATACGTTGAAAAAGGCAAAAGTGCGAAACGACGAAAAAGCAAGTTTTCTCTTCTCTCTTTCATTTTGCCATCCCTCCTTTTCTCCTTTTTCCATTCCCAAGTGTGACAGAGCAAACACATGGCAGACACACAACAATTTGACGTATTAGTAATTGGCTCAGGACCTGGTGGCTATGTTGGTGCTATCCGTGCTGGGCAACTTGGTTTGCGCACCGCTTGTGTCGAGAAGACACCCACTCTCGGTGGGACGTGTCTCAATGTGGGGTGTATTCCTAGTAAAGCTTTACTCGATTCGAGCGAATGGTTTGCCCAAGCGAAAGAAAAGTTTGCCCATCACGGCGTTGTCTGTAATAGCGTCTCGCTGGATTTACCAGCGATGATGCGTCGCAAAGAGAAAGTTGTCGAAGGTCTCACCAAAGGGATCGAGGGCCTCTTTAAGAAAAATAAAGTGACGCGTCTGCAAGGTCAGGCTCACTTTCGTGACGCTCGCACAGTGACCATCACTGCGAACGACGGGACGACCCAGGATGTACAAGCACGAGCCATTGTTATTGCTACTGGCAGTGAGCCGATTGCACTTCCGACGGTTCCTTTCGATGGGGAACGCATTGTGAGCTCGACTGAAGCGCTCACTTTCTCGGAGGTACCAAAACACTTGGTTGTCATCGGTGGTGGCGCGATCGGTTTAGAGTTAGGTTCAGTATGGTTACGACTTGGTGCGAAGGTAACAGTGGTAGAACTGTTACCCCGTCTTGTTCCTGGTATCGACGCGCAAATTGCCTCGGCACTTCAGCGTTCACTGACTAAGCAAGGCTTTTCTTTCATGCTTGGGTCGAAAGTCACCCAAGCGGTGGCGAAAAACGGCGAAGTGACGTTGACGATCGAGAACGAGAAGAAGGAACTCAGCGAACTCAAAGCCGATCGTGTGCTTGTTGCCGTTGGTCGCAAAGCCTACACTGCTGGTCTCGGTGCGGCTGAGGTTGGTGTCGCGTTTGATGAGCGTGGCCGGGTCAAAGTAGACAAACACTACCAGACCAACGTCCCTGGCGTGTATGCGATCGGTGATGCAATTACTGGCCCCATGCTTGCCCATAAAGCCGAAGAAGAAGGAGTCGCACTCGCTGAGCTATTGGCCGGACAGGCGGGGCATGTGAACTACGATGTCGTTCCTGGCATTGTCTACACCTGGCCCGAAGTCGCTTCTGTTGGTCTCTCTGAAGAAGCCGCCAAAGCCTCGGAGATTCCCTATAAGGTCGGGACGTTCTCGTTTCTGGCAAATGGCCGCGCGCGCTGTATGGACGAGGCCGACGGTATGGTCAAGGTGCTTGCTGATGCCAAGACTGATCGTATTCTCGGTGTCCATATCGTTGGGCCCCGAGCGTCGGATATTATTTCTGAAGCGGTGATGGCGATGGAATTCGGCGCTTCAGCTGAAGACATGGCGCGTGCTATGCATGGCCATCCGACCCTTCCCGAAGCTTTACGGGAAGCCGCGTTGAACGTCGAGAAACGTTCGCGGCAGAGCTAGGGAAACCCAGACAAGGTTTTGTACAGCCGTACGCCCCAACTGCGGTATGGCCGTAGTCGGCGGTACCTCCTATCGCCTGTGTCGTTAACGGTACTTCTCCGTCACAGTTAGATTTTTTTCATTCTTACGCTCAGGCTATCCGTCCACGCAAGAAGCCTCCCCTCCGGTCTTTCCCTCTATTAGCCTAAAAAATCCCTACCAAAACCCGATCTTTCAAAAAGAGTGAAAGCAGATGATCGGGATAACATAGAGGAACGTGTGAGACACGCAGGATTAATGATTGTGCTCGGCTTATTCTGGCTAGCCACGTCACACAGTGACGCGGCATCGCTGAGCGGTAGAGTAACAATCGAGGGACATCCGGCTGATGGGGTAATTGTTTATCTCGAAGGTGCTCCAGAGCATCGTTCAGGATCGCCCAGTCCCTCTTCTGTCGTCATTGAGCAACGCAATCTCACTTTCTCCCCTGGGGTGATTCCTGTTGTACAGGGTTCCACAGTAGTATTCACTAATCGTGATAGTGTTCCACATGGAGTCTATAGTCCATCAGTCGAAGCAGGAAAATTCAACCTTGGGACCTACAGTCACGGGGAAGAACGGCGGATGGTGTTTCACTCACCAGGTGAGATTATTCTCCTGTGTAATATTCACCCAGAGATGGAAGCACGCCTGTTCGTCTTCAAGGATCCGTACTTTACTACGACCACCACTGACGGACATTATCACGTACGTGATGTTCCGCCAGGAACGTATTTCTTGCGGGTGTGGCGAGCATACCAGCAGGTCCCTGTCGACCCAGTTGAACTTTCGCTTGCAGGTGACTTAACGCTGGATCTGCGACTGAATCAATAAGGATCCAGCATGCCGCTCTTTACCGCGCCGCAACAGTGGAGCATCCGAACCAAAAGTGTTGTCTTAGTTGTCCTCTATGTGCTTGCCCTGTATGGGGTGTACGGCGGCTTCACGATGTATCTGCTCCATCGAGAAGCAAAAGAAGCACAGGATCGGTTTCATCAAGCTGC
>CAVTCR010000061.1:0-46686 GCA_963733195.1 uncultured delta proteobacterium | reverse complement strand
CGGCTTTGCCGAACGGGGATAACCGCAGTTGCGTGTAGTATGTCTTCTGCCCCCACTCGTGGCGGTATTCGGGCCGATAGTTCACCAACAGCAAGACCTTGGCCGAGGCGACACTCTGACTTAAGGTGTCGAGAAACCCTTGGGTTTCACTGTCGATCCAATGCAGATCTTCGAAGATCAAGAGCAACGGTTGATTCAGACTCTCACGCAAGAATAACCGCTTGAGCGCCTCAAACGTGCGGGTGCGCCGAATCTTCGCGTCCATCTGCTGGAGGGGAGAGGGCTGCTCTTCAATACTCAATAACGCGAACAGGTATGGCAGCGTGTCTTCGAGACTGCGATCGAGAGTCAGGACTTTCCCGGTGACTTTCTCCCGGCGTGTTCGCTCGTCATCCTGTGAGTCAATGCGGAAGTAGCCCTTAAGCAGTTCGATCACCGGCAGATACGGCGACGCTTTGCCATGCGAGACGGAGTAAGCTTCGAGGATCAGACAGCTACTACGTGAGATCAATTTAAACTCGTAGAACAGCCGCGACTTGCCTAACCCCGGCTCGCCCACCACCCCGACGATTTGCCCATGTCCTGTTTTAGCTTGTGTAAGGGCTTGTTGCATCTGCTCCAATTCACTCTGCCGTCCCACAAACCGCGTCAGTCCCCGCCGCGCTACGACTTGCAGCCGAGTTTTCAAAAGACCAACATCCACGACTTCGTAGACTGCCAGCGGTTCTTCCATCCCTTTGATCTGCGTCTGCCCCAACGCCTTGAAGGCAAAGTACCCGTCGGTGAGCTTGTGCGTATATGCCGTCACTAGAATCGATCCCGGCGTCGCCATCTGCTCCATGCGGGCCGCCAGATTGGTGGAGTGACCGACAGGGACATAGTCCGTGTGTAAATCGTCTTTACGAATCGAGCGCACTACCACTTCGCCTGTATTGATCCCAACGCGCATCGTCAGTGGAACGCCGTGTTTGAGGCGCACCTGATCCCCATAGCGGCGCATCTCGTCTTGCATGCGAAGTGCGGCATATAGTGCCCGCTGGGGATGATCCTCATGAGCAATCGGCGCACCAAAGAGGGCAAAGATACCGTCCCCTAATGCCTGGGCCACATAGCCTTCATACCGATGCACCGCGTCCATCATGAGTTGCAGCGCGGGGTCGATAATGGCTCGGGCTTCCTCAGGATCGAGGCCTTCAATCAATGCGGTTGAGCCTTTGAGGTCGGCAAACAGCGCCGTGATCGTCTTGCGCTCGCCGTCTGTCCCACTGCGCGCTTCCAGCACCGCTTGCTCGGCGCGGATGCGCTCGGCGAGATGGGTGGGGTAGGCAGACGGGGGCTGGGGTTTAAGGGCTAAGGGCTGGGGACTGACAACTGACGACTGAGAACTGGCAACAGGTTGTTCGCCGATCCACACCAGCATTTTGCCGTCTTTATCGACCGCCAGCTCTTGACCGTCGATGAGTTCGAACTTCAGGTCTTCCAGCGCGGCGTCATCGAGGTCGAACTCCCGCTTCAGGGACCGGTAGGTAATCCGGCCCTGCCGCTGGAGTAGGGCTTTGGCCTGTTCAATGATGTCGGAAAACCTCATAACGGATTCCTCGCTGCCTCTCCCTGTGATGCAGACAGTGTCCAGGGCACTGTATAAGACGTGGTGTAGCGGAGCAACGAGCACACAGTTTCGTTGGACTCAGGAGATAAGGTGCTGTTGGGCGTTTAATATCCGCGGTACACCATTCACATATTGCGCACCGGTATACACTGCGGATAACAACTCCGCTTTGGTATCCTCTAACCCAGCTTTCACATACAACCTGTCTCCCTGGAGGTAGCAACTTTTGTTGCACCTCGCGTAGAAGGCGCAGGCGTAATATCCCTGTCATTTCCGCTAACTGCATGCACCCACACGCGCTGCGCCGTTCGCGTGACAACAAGTGTCGCAGCCCCACCGCTACATAGCGCACCCGCCTCCGTGCCCTAATGTTGTGAAACCACACGCATTTCACTATGGGCTATGATGCCTGGCCTGACATTTGCTGTATCACTACGTGGGGACAAATAAAGTGAATTAGAGAGGCTCTGGAATCGTAAGAAAAAGGGGGAGCACGCTTGAACGCTTTAGCCTTGCCTATACGTAGATCGCAAACCCAGCGACCGGTGCTCATGCCAGAGATCACCCCTGGTTCTTCAGCCTGTGGCCATTGGAATCCGCCCAAGGTGGCCTTCTGTGGTGAATGTGGGGCTTCACTCAGCCCCAAGCAGGTACCCTGTGCAACCTGTGGCCAGCCCACTCCGGCACGTCTCAAGTTCTGTCGCAATTGCGACGCAGAGCAATCCGCTACGGCTCGAATACCTGCTTTACGGTCATTGCTTATCGCTCCGCACTTCCCATCCCATCACCCTAGTCCAGAGTCGAGTGTCCAGCATCTAGTAGTCAGCGCAGTATAAAGAAGTAGCCAGTAGTCAGTATTCAGTAGCCAGTAGCCCCCTTCCGCCAACTCAGTCCTCAGCCCTTAGTCCTCAGCACTCTGTTTTGGTGGGAAGAGAGCTAGAACTGGCACCTATTGCACTGCCTGTTCGAGAAAACCCTGACCGGCGAGCGGCAGATGGTGTTTGTCACTGGAGAGGCGGGTATAGGTAAGACAACCCTGGTCGACGCGTTTCTCGCGCAGATCCGCGATCGCGACGATGTCCGTATCACTTCCGGCCAGTGCGTGGAGCAATACGGTCCGGGTGAAGCCTACATGCCATTACTGGAAGCAACTACGCGGCTCTGTCGAGGACCGGGCCGTGAGCGCCGTATTGAAGGCTTGAAGCGCCACGCCCCAAGTTGGCTTGTACAACTGCCGGGACTGCTCGACCCCGAGGACCGTACCCTCTTGCAGCAGCGTGTCCAAGGAGCGAAGCGCGAGCGCATGCTACGAGAGATGGCTGAGGCGGTGGAATTGTTTACCACCACTCGCGCTTTAGTCCTGGTGCTGGAGGACTTACACTGGAGCGATGTCTCGACGCTGGATTGGGTAAGCTATATGGCAAGGCGGCGCGAGCCGGCCAAACTGCTCATCCTCGGCACTTATCGCCCAGCAGACGTACTGGCCAGCAATCACCCCTTGCATGGGGCAGTACAAGATTTGCAAGCGCGGGGCCAATGTGAAGAGTTGCGGCTCACTCCGCTCGCCGAAGAGGCGATTGGCGAGTATCTGACAGTACGACTCACGGCTGACGTGGGAGCACAAAAAGCCGCGCTGTGCCCCTACAACAACTCACGCCTATGCTTCATCGCCGCACGGGCGGGAATCCGTTATTTGTTGTCAACACCGTGGATGATCTCATCCGCCAAGGTGTGCTTACTGAAGATGCAGGCCAGTGGACACTTCGCGCCGATACCGCCGAGGCCCTCTGCGAAAGCGTACCGGACAACTTGCGGCAACTCATTGATCGACAACTGGAGCGCTTACCTGGGCCAGAACAGCGTCTGCTAGAGGTGGCTAGTGTGGCGGGGGTGGAGTTCGCCGCAGCGGAGGTGGCGGCGGGTCTGCTAACAGACAGTGAAGAAGTTGAAGCGCAGTGTGAGCGGTTGGCACGCACGGGGCAGTGGGTGCGGGAGGCAGGCGTAGCGGAGTGGCCGGATGGGACACTCAGCGGGCGCTACAGTTTTCAGCATGCGCTGTATCACGAGGTGGTGTATGCACGGGTAGCAGAGGCGCGCCGACTTCAACTGCATCGGCGCATCGCGAAACGCAAAGCCCTTGCGTATGGCGAGCGAGCGAGGGAAATCGCTGCTGAACTTGCCGTCCATTTTGAGGCAGGACGGGAGGGTGCCAAGGCTGTCCAGTATCACCGGCAGGCTGGCGAGGCCGCTGCACGCCGTAGCGCGCATCAGGAAGCGCTGAGTCATTTGAAGCGAGGTCTGGACCTCCTCACTCTGCTGCCGGACGGCCCCGAGCGCATGCAACAAGAAGTGCGGCTGCAACTGGCACTCGCCAATTCTCTCTACGCGATCGGGGGTCGCATAGCGTTGCAGGAGATGGAGCGCGCCTTCCTGCGGGCACACGAGTTGTGTCAACAGTGTGGTGAGTCTCCACAACTCGCCTCTGTCCTCTTTGGCCTGTGTATGGTGTATGAGCTGCGTGGGGAAGTGCAAAAGGGCCTGGCCCTGGCGGAGCAACTGCTCACGCTTGCTCAGAAAGCACAGAAGTCGGGGCTACTCCTCCAAGCTCACATGGCCTTGGGAAACGGCTTGTATTTCCTTGGTGACTTTACTGCGTCGCGCTATCATCTCGAGCAAGCGTTGACTGTTTATGATCCTGACAAGCATAATCCCCGCGTCTCCAACATCGCCCAGGATCTTGGAGTCTTCTCTTTCGTCCCGCGCTGGCTGGGCCTTGTGGAGTCTCGGGTATCCAGAGCAAGCACGCCGGAGCTGCGACAAAGGATTGACCCTGGCCCGCGAGCTGTCGCACTTTCTCAGTGAAGCGTTTGCGTTAGAGGGTGCAATTGGCGTCGCACAAGAGTGCGGTGAGTTGTCCACGGTCGAGCGGCATGTCGAACGCATGGTAACCCTCAGTCAGGAGCAGGGATGCCCCTACTATTTGCTGTGGGGAAGGATGATGCGC
Source organism: uncultured delta proteobacterium (assembly GCA_963733195.1). Lineage (GTDB taxonomy): Bacteria > Desulfobacterota > Binatia > Bin18 > Bin18 > VGTJ01. The sequence continues at coordinate 42,073 of CAVTCR010000061.1, read as the reverse complement.
GGGTGGCTGCTGACCGTGCAAGGAAATGGAGCGGAAGGCATTGCTCAGCTCCGCCAAGGGATCGACGCCGTACGCAAAGGGGGACTAGAGCTAGAGCTACTGTATTTTATGGGTTTACTCGCCGGGGCGTATGGCATAACAAATCAGGCTGAGGAAGGGTTGACCGTGCTGGCCGAAGCGTTAGAGATCGCTGAGCAACGCGGAGAGCGATTCTACGACGCAGAGCTGTATCGGCTCAAGGGAACGCTAACGCTTCAGTCCCAGGCAAGTCCAGAAGTCTAAACGGTCAAGACAAGTCTGAAGACACCGACCCCCACCCCTGACCCCCGATCCCCGAGGCGACGCCGAAGCATATTTTCACCAAGCCCATCGAAATTGCCCGTAACCAGCAAGCGAAGTCCCTTGAACTCCGCGCCGCCGATGAGCTTGAGCACGGCTATGGCAATGCCAAGGCAAGATAACCGAAGCACGGCAAGTATGCTGGCCGAGATCTACCACTGGTTCACTGAAGGCTTTGACACCAAGGACTTGCGAGAGGCAGAGGCACTGCTTGTTACTCTTGGCGGCAGCGTGAGGACAGAGAGCAAATCGAAACCAGAGTCCAGAGTCCAGAGTCTAGAGTCAAAACACGTCCAAAGTCCAAAGCCTGTCTTGCCTGCGCCAGTGCCGCAGGCACAGGTGAGCCAAGTCGAAGAGGCTAAGGTCCAAAGTCAGGAGAATCAGACGCCAGACCCTAGACGCCAGACCCTAGACGCCAGCTCCCCAACCTCCAATATCTTCCGCCCGGAAGGCGAGTACTGGACGGTGAGCTTTGCAGGCACGACGTGTCGCCTCAAAGAGGCCCGCGGCCTGCACTACATTGCCCAGCTCTTGCACCAGCCCCACCAGGAGGTCCATGTCATCAGTTTGATCACTACAAGTGCAGACCTGAGCGAGGGACTCGCTGAAGTGCATTCCTTACAGGACCCAAGCCTGCCGTTCGATCACACCGAGGGCGACGCCGGGGACATGCTGGATCCCCAGGCGCGCGCGGCCTACAAGCAGCGGGTGAGCGAGCTGCAGGAGGAACTGGCCGAGGCGCAGCAATTTCATGACCTGGGCCGCAGTGAGCAGCTGGCCGCGGAGCTCGACTTTCTCACCCACGAACTGGCTAGTGCTGTCGGGCTTGGCGGGCGGGCGCGGCGGGTGGGCTCGCCAGCGGAACGCGCACGAGTGAGCATCACCCGCGCCATCAAGATCGCCCTGCGCAAGATCAGTGAGCATCATCCGGCCTTGGGACAGCATCTGGCCACGACCATTAAAACCGGCGCTTACTGCTCGTACACACCTGATATTCGTATGCCCATCTCCTGGCAGGGGTAGACGCGGTCAGAAAAGATAGAGCGCTGGAATGACGAACACGAGCAACCCGTCATTCCGGGCGAGCAACGCGAGACCCGGAATCCAGCAGCCAAAGACTGGATTCCCACTCCCAGTAGAACTTGGGACAGGCTGCGCGAGAATGACGAAATTCGTTATCCCCGTGCACGTAACGCACGCTACTTCTCCTTTTCCCCCTTTCGCCTTTATCCCTTCTCCGTTTCCCCATTTTCCCTTCAGCCTATAGCCTTCTGCGCCGTTTCCCCGTTTCTCCGGTTCTCCGATTCGTATCTTCGGCTCTGTCTCTATCTTCTGACTCCCTCCTCGCAGTGAACAATTGTTCCGTCATTTGTTACGCCTTTCTACACAGAACAAACTGATGCACCGCGACAGCGAAAGGAGAATCAAAACATGATCCACGCATAAATCGGCGACATGGCAAAGGCGTAGATGGAATAACCTTTAACCTTTCAGAAAGGAGAATGACATTATGAAAGCGAATCTGAAGAACATCCTCGGTCTGGCGGCGCTGGGCATGACGCTGTTGGCCAACACCGTTCCGACGTGGGCAGGCTGTGTGAGTACCCCTGAGGTCGCCATAGGAGGCAACCAGGTTTACAGTTGGGCAAGCGGAAGCATGGTCGGCGCGCGCTACAGTGCGGACAGCACGCAATTCATCGTGTGTTCCATAAGCGCTAATTCTGATTTTCAGTCTCCGTCCATCCGATGTGATGCCCGTGACAGCGCGGGCAATCATGCTTTCTGTCTTAGTTTTGACCCGAAGCACGTACAAGAGCTCGAAGGAATGACTGACTCTTCGTACATTTCCTTCGTGGGGAATCGCGCCAACGCAAACTGCGACAGCCTCAGGATTTTCAATTACTCCTACCACCTCAAATAAGCGTGGCGGGAGCAACTTTAACCTCTCAGAAAGGAAAACGACATCATGAAAGCGAAGTTACACAAGTTACACAACCTAATCGGTACGGCAGTTCTTGGGTTGGCCCTGGTCTCGCATAGCCTCCCGGCGTGGGCAGGGTCATTTGGCCTCCCTGAGGTTTCAATAACACATCCCGTATTTGGGCTTTGGGGAGCATGGCAGGGGCGCGCTATAGTACGGACAGCATACAATACATCGGCTGTCACTTTTCAAATACGTACGGTCCGTCCGTTGTGTGTTCAGCGACGGACAAGAACGGCAAATCCTTTTTCTGTTCTAGCTCCGAGTCGCAGTTTGCGGCAGCGGCCAAGGCGATCACCGACTTCTCGTACATCCAATTCAACGTGGCCCCGGACGGTCGTTCCTGCAGAGCAACCTGACTGTCGAGAACAGTTCTGAAAACCCTCAGATAAGCAACGACGCAACGGCGTAGATGCAGACAATGTTAACCTTTGAGAAAGGAGAATGACATCATGAAAGCAAATCTGAAGAATATCCTCGGTCTGGCGGCGCTGGGCATGACCCTGCTGGCCACGACTGTTCCGACGTGGGCAGGCAGAGTGAGTAAGTAGTACCAATACTGTCATCATAGAGACAACCAATTTTGGAGTACGGCAAGCGGAAACCTGGTAGACGCGCGCGACAGTGCGGACAACCAGGCAACAGATCGGGTGTAGAGCCTCACTCTCAGTTCGTATTCGTGGACCACGTCTTGCCACGAACAGTGCAGGCAGGTCTCTTATCTGTGGGAGTGGTGATTGGAAGTTCCTAGAAATGGTCCGGGCAATGACTGACTCTTCGTACATTACTTCTCTACAGGTAGCACCGGCAACGTGGGCGAGTGCAAAGACATCACGATTGACAATAGCTCCGACCTGCTCAAATAAGGAAGGACAACCGTTTAGTCACTTGAGTGACTTTAACCGTCAACGGCATTCTTTACCCTGACAGAAAGGAAAACGACATCATGAAAGCGTATTTACAGAAACTCATCGGTTCGTATTCATGGAACTTGGCCTTGTGCACGGCAGTGCAGCCGGTCCCTGGCCTGTGGGCGGGCTCGCGTAGTCTCCTCTGCGTGTTCGGAAGTGAGGAACCGCAACGTTTGCCAAAGTAGCAACCAACGTGGCCAGGGGGCGCGCTACAGTACGGACAACCAACAATACATCGGCTGTGCTTTTAGTAAGGACTAAGAGCATTACCATAGTATCAGCGAGGGACAAAACGGCAAGTCTTTCGCTTGTGGGAGTATACGCATGTGCGCATTTAGCGTGGACAAGACAGGCAAGTGCGATGACTTGACTGCTCGCAAATCTACATTCCCTCTGGCCGCGGTGGCGATGACTGATCTCTAGCAAATAGTAGCTACCGCACAGGGCCCTGCGGAGCCACCTCAGATGCAACGCAACGACGACGGTCAGGCTTACAACGGCGAGAGCGTGGCAGCTCTCCTCGGCAACGACTGATCGCGCAGGACAAAGCGGCACGACCGTGACAGCGCCCCCGTTTGTGACGCGCAAAGGGAAGCGACATCCTACACATCTACTTCAGCGATTAAGGGAACACATGATGACAGCGCAGAACAAAGGATTATGGAGTCGATTTATCTTAGTATGGCATCCTCGTGGGCGTCGGCGCGGTGGTCTGGCACCCCACCCCCGCCGCTGCCGGACACCCACGCCCACACCGACTCCCAGCATGACCAACGGTTAGGGAAACTGGAGCAAGCCGTGACGGCGTTGACCTCAAGCGCTGCAGGTCAACCAGACGGAAGGCGTACGGCCTGAGCCCACGCGAGTGGCCACGCCAGCGAACCCTGAGGTCTCACGCCAGGCGCTCGCCCAGCTCATCCGTGACGAAGTCCGCCAAGCCGTGGCTGAAGCGAGTCCGGAGGCCCAGCGCGCGAGAGAAGAAGCCATTGCCGAAGCCCAAATTCTCAATTCACCGGAGAATCGTGCAGCGTATCAAAGCGCGTCAAACGTGGTGCAGGCCGCCGTGGCGGCCAAACGCTGGACTGAAGAGGACAAGGAAACCTTCCGCTCTGCGTTTGGGCTACTGACCAATAATCAACGCATGGAACTGATGAATATCCTGGCCCCGGCGATCAATAACGGCGAGGTCAAGGTCGAAGTGAACGGGCCGTTATTCTGAATCTTCATCCTGTCGAAGCCTGTCCTGAGCCCTGAGTCTGTCGAAGGGTCGAAGGGGGCTCGCAATGACATAACGATTCGACTTCTCAGACAACCGATGAGAAGAGTGTTCGCCGGTTGACAACACTGCTGGCACCACGCAATAACGCGGGTGATGAGTGGAAAGATTCTTCACCTCCCCCAGCAGGTCACGACGCCCGCCAGTGAGCGCTTGGCCGTGCCGCTGGTCGGACGCGAAGTGGAACTCGCCGCGCTCCATCAGCGACTGGGGGCCGCGTTGCAGGGCCAACGGCAAGTCGTGTTTTTGGCCGGCGAACCTGGCATTGGGAAGACGGCGCTGGTCGATGCCTTTTTGGCGCAGTTGCAGGCGCGAACCGATATCCGGATTACCTCTGGGCAGTGCGTGGAGCAGTACGGTCCGGGGGAAGCTTATCTGCCGCTGCTGGAAGCGACCACACGCCTCTGCCGCGCCCCGGGTGGTGAGCGGCGTATCGAGGCACTGCAACGCTATGCGCCGAGTTGGCTGGCGCAATTGCCGGGCCTTCTAGAGCCTCAAACATTTGATCGACTGCAGCAACATGTGCAGGGGGTAAGTCGAGAGCGGATGCTACGCGAGATGGCCGAGGCGGCGGAAGGGTTTACCACGCAGCGGGGGTTGGTGGTGGTGCTGGAGGATCTGCATTGGAGTGATGTGTCGACGTTGGATTGGGTAACCTACATGGCGCGACGCCGCGAGCCGGCCAAGCTGCTCATTCTGGGTACCTATCGCCCGGCAGATATACTGGCTGGCACTCATCCCTTGCGTGGGATCGTGCAAGAGCTGCTAGCGCATCAGCAATGTGAAGAGCTACGGCTCACACCGTTAGCCGAAGAGGCGATTGGGGAGTATCTGACCGAACGATTTGCCGGAGGGACGAGTTGCCGGACGTCTCTACACGAGTTGACACCTGTGCTCCACCGTCGCACGGGTGGGAATCCGTTATTTATCGTCACCACGGTGGACGATCTTGTCCGGCAAGGTGCGCTTGTCGAAGATGAGGGACAGTGGAGACTCCGAGCCGACACAGTCGAAACTGTCGGCGAAGGCATACCAGATAGTTTGCGGCAGTTGATCGAGCGGCAGCTGGAGCGATTACCCGAATCAGAACGGCGGCTGCTAGAGGTTGCCGGCGTGGTGGGGGTGGAGTTTGCCGCAGCGGAAGTCACTGCAGGATTGCAAACGGACAGTGAGGAGATCGAGTCACAGTGTGAGCAGCTGGCACGCACAGGGCAGTGGTTGCGGGCGGCGGGAGTGGCAGAATGGCCGGATGGGACGATCAGCGGCCGCTACAGTTTTCGGCATGCGCTGTATCACGAGGTGGTGTATGCGCAGTCGGCTGAGGTGCGTCGGGTGCAATTACATCGTCGCATTGCCGAGCGTAAAGAGGCGGCCTATGGCGAGCGGGTGGGCGAGATTGCTACAGAACTCGCTGTGCACTTTGAAAAGGGACGAGAGATACACCGTGCCATTTCCTACTCGGAACGCGCTGGCCGTACTGCCGTGCAACGCTCGGCGAATGCCGAGGCGTTTCGTCACCTCACCCACGCCTTGACGTTGCTTGCTCGTTTCCCTGCCTCTTTGGAGCGGACTCGCCAGGAATTGACGCTTCGCCTGGCCCTCGGTACTCCCATGCTGGCTCTGAGAGGGTATGGGGCTCCAGAGGTAAGACGCCACTATCAACAGGCGCGTTCGTTATGCCGAGAACTCGACGATCCGCCTGATCTTTTTGCAGTCTTGTGGGGATTATGGATTTCTCATGCAGTGGCGGGGGATCTAAGTGCCGCGGAAGAGTTGGGGAGTCAGCTCTTCCAGTTTGCGGGACACATTGGAGACTCGGATCTTTCTTTCCAGGCGCATCATGCTCTATGGACAACGTTGGTCGCTCGCGGAGATTTAGCGACATGCCAGTTCCATATAGAGCAAGGACTGCGTCTCTACCAACCTGACCGGCATTATCCACAGACCTTTGTGTACGGCGGCCACGACCCTGGAGCGTGCTGCCGGATTCATGCGGGATTTCTCTACTGGTTGCTGGGGTATCCAGACCGAGCTTTGCAGTTGAGTCAGGAAGCGCTCGTATTAAGCAAGGATCTATCGCATGGGCAAACCCTCGCTTGGGCCTTGAGTGGCAATGCCATGGTCCATCAATTCCGGGGTGAACCAATAGCGGCGCAAAAGGCTGCGGAGGAAGCGATTGTTCTTTCCACGGAACAACAGTTCGCCCTGTGGGCGGCGTACAGTCCGGCTGTGCTGGGGTGGGCGCTGATTGCGCAAGGAAAAAAAGAACAAGGACTTGCGCAAACTCAAGCTGGCTTGGCGGCTCTTCGGGCGACTGGCACTGGCATATGGCAGTCGCAATTCTTGGCTTTGCTGGTAAGTGCGTATGGGGAGACGGGGCAAATCCAGGAAGGTCTACGAGCGATCGACGAAGCGCTTGTCGTATCTGCGCGCAACGGCGAACGATTCTACGAAGCGGAATTATATCGCCTGAAAGGAGAGCTCTCGCTCCGAATGGGAGAAGAAGAAAAAATTACTCCTTCCTTTCCACAGGAGTGCTTCCAGAAAGCCATTGCCATTGCGCGAGAGCAGGGAGCCAAGTCATGGGAACTGCGCGCGGCGACAAGTCTGGCGCGTTTGTGGCAGAACCAAGGGAGGCTCAGAGAAGCTCGTACCTTGCTTGAAGACATCTACGGTTGGTTTACCGAAGGCTTTGACACGAAGGATTTGCAAGAGGCGGCGGCATTGCTGCGTGAGGTGGGCGGCAACGCAAAAGCGGAAAAGGAAAGTCAAAGATCCGAAGTCAAAGATCAAAAGTCAAAAATTACCGCGCCCCGACCTCTGACCCCCGCTCCCCTTTCTTCACACACCTCACCCCTCACTCCTGGACGCGCGACTCTAGACGTACCAGGTCTTCCGGCATCGAACGTTGGACCTCAGACTCCAGACGTGCCAATCCCTAATGCCTTCCATCATGAAGGCGACTACTGGACGGTAAGCTTTGCCGGCGCGACCTGTCGACTCAAAGATGCCCGCGGTCTCCACTACATTGCCCATCTGCTGCAACATCCGCACCAAGAAGTTCCATGTCCTCACCCTGATCACTGTAAGCTGCGGATCTCAATGGGAAGGCTCCGGTGAAGCTCCTCTCCTTGAAGACCCTAGCCTGCCAGTTGACCACACCGAAGGGTTCAGTGATGCCGGGGAAATCCTTGATCCCCAGGCGCGAGCGGCCTACAAGCAGCGTCTGACCGAGTTGCGAGAGGAACTGGCCGAGGCGCAGCAATTTCATGACCTGGGCCGGAGCGAGCGGCTGGCCGCGAGATCGACTTTCTCACCCACGAACTGGCTAGTGCAGTCGGGCTTGGCGGGCGGGCGCGGCGAGTAGGCTCGCCAGCGGAACGCGCACGGGTGAACATTACCCGCGCCATCAAGATCGCCCTGCGCAAGATCAGTGAACATCATGCGGCCTTGGGCCAGCATCTGGCCACCACCATCAAAACGGGCACGTACTGTTCGTACACCCCTGATGTCCGCATGCCGATCACCTGGCAGGGTTAGCCATATAGAAAAGAGAGATGAGACAGAAACCGCCCCGCTTTGACGGTGGCCCCTAGATGCTGGACGCTAGACTGTCGAGCAGCGCCTTGGCCTCTTGCAAGTCTTTCGTGTCAAACCCCTCGGTGAACCAGCCGTAGAGTCTCCGCCAACATCTGGTGTGCCTCTCTCTGCTTGCCTTGCTGCTGCCACAGACGGGCAAGGCTTGTTGAGGCGCGCAACTCCCACGACTTCGCTTGTTGCTGTCGCGCAATGTCCATGGCCTTCTGAAAACACGCCTCTGCCTCAGCGTGGGGGCTGGGGGTTACCTGCTGGGGGTCGAGCGCTTGCACCGTGGAATTTGATACTTGAAACTTTTGCAGCGTGAGCTCCCCTCTCAGCCGGTACACCTCTGCCTCGCTCCAACGCTCCCCAGTTTTGTACGCTACCGGTAGGGCCTCGGCTAACAAGGTTAGCCCTTCCTCTGGTTGCCCTCCTGCTCCATATGCCTCGGCTAACTTGGCAAGAATATACGGCCGTACCAGCTCTGCCCCTGTAGCCTGCAAGCCGGACAGTCCTTGGCGCATTTGGGCAATCCCCTCTTCTTCCTCGGCCAACGCCCAGCCCCGTAGGATAGTTCCCCACGCCATCCAGAACGGAAACCCCTGCTCATCAGAGAGCGTAATCGCCGCCTGTGCCTGCTCTTGGGTTTCGTGCCCCTCTCGGCGGAAGTGATGAATCCAGGCCACAAAGACCAAGGCGCCCGCTAAGCTGAACTGATGAGACACTTCCTGGGCGAGGAGGGAAGCTGCTGTGGATTCTTTCCAAAGCCTGGTCTGCATAGCCAAGTACCCACAGGGCCAAAGCCGCAACGATATGGGCAAACACCCCGGGGTCTTGTCCGTACAGAAAGGCATGGGAGCCGTGCTGTTGGAGATCATAGAGCGTAATGCACTGCTCGAGATGGGGGCGGGCTCGGGCCGGCTCACCGAGGAAGAACAAGCTCGTCTCCAAGCGTATAATGGGCCTCCAAGAGCAGCGCGGGATCTTGCGCGCTCTGGGCCAGAGCTGAGGAGCTGCTCCCCCAGTTCGTGCGTCGTCTGCAATTCCGCCCGCAGCAAATAAAATACCCACAGTCCCCGCAGGGCCGGGAACAGTTGAGGGCTTCCTCCTTCCTGCTGGCACAACTGGCGCGCTCGGGTGTAAGCTTTATTCACCTCTGGGGACGCATAGCCTTTGAGGGCCATGAGCGTGGCTCCCAAGGCCGTCTGCAGGATCAGCTCTTGCTGGGTGCGTTCCGGGGTATTAGGGAGAGTTGTGAGTACCTCTAAGCCTTTGGTTAGGTGACCAAGGGCCTCTGCAAAGGCTGAGCGCTGAAGGGCTCTCTGTCCTGCCCGCTGCCAATAGGGAATGGCTTGTTCGACAAGACCCGCTTCGGTGTAGTGATGGGCGACTAGCTCGGGCTGCGTCTCCTTTGTCTCTGGAAACTGCTCCTCCAACACCCGGGCGATCTGGTGGTGATACTGCTGGCGTTTGCTCTTGAGCAACGACTGGTAGGCGGTGTCCTGAATCAGCGCGTGCTTGAAGAAATACGTCGCGTGCGGCGGCAAGCCGCGCTGATAGAGCAGTTCGACCTCGACTAATTGCCGCAGTCCCTGCTGTAAGCTGCCCTCGTCTAAGGAGGAGACCGCGTGGAGCAATTCGTACGAGAATTCCCGCCCCAGGGTGGCCCCGAGCTGCGCCAGCTCTTTGACGGGGGCCAAGCGATCCAAGCGTGCCATCAGCGAGTCCTGTAATGTGGAGGGAATCGCCAACAGCAGGATGGGCGCACCGCCGTGCGCCCCGACATACCGGTCCCCCTCTTCTCGTAACAGCCCCGACTCCACCACAGTCTTGGTCAATTCTTCGACAAACAACGGCACGCCGTCCGTCATGGCCACGATGTGCTGCACGACTTCAGCCGGCAGCGCCTTGCGATGCGTCACGTTCTTGATCATGGTCTCGATGTGCGGTCGGCCTAAGCGGCTCAGCGTCATCTGGCTGAGGTGCGACCGATTCCCCCAGGGTGGGGTGAACTCGGGGCGAAAGGTCAGCAACGCCAACAGCCGCGTCGTGGGCACTTGGTCAAGCAAGAGCGTGAGCACCTCTAACGTCGAGGGATCGGCCCAGTGGAGATCTTTCCAGCCACAGTACACGGCAGCCCTCTCCGCTTCCTCGACCAGCCACGCCACTAAGGCGGCCTGCGTCTTCTCCTTTTGCTTCTGCGGACTGTCCGTAATGGGTGGATAACCTTCGGGATGGGGAAGTGACAACAGGGCAGCTAAGAGGGGGACGGTATCGATCTGGAGGAAGCGATAGTGGCTCAGCGTGTGTTGGAGTTTCTCCAGCTTTGTCGCGGGAGCATCTTCCCGCGCAAACTGAAGGAGCCGTTGTAAGTGTTCGATGATGGGATACAGCGCGCTGTTCTGGTGATAGGAGGAGCAGCGAAACTCTATGCAGGTCGCGCCCTCGCGCGCAAGCTGCCCTTTGAACTCCTGCACTAGCCGGGATTTCCCAATCCCCGGCTCACCACTCACTAGCACGACCTGGCCTGCACCCATTTTGGCGTGCTCCCAATGCCGCTGCAACAGTGCGAATTCCTCTACTCGGCCCACCAGCGGCGTCAATCCTTTGTGCACCGCCACCTCAAAGCGACTCTGGGCTTCACTTTCTTTGACCACACGATAGAGCGTCAGCGGAGTTGATATCCCTTTGAGTTCTGTGCGTCCGGAGTCCTCACACTCAAACAAGCCCTCGACCAAGCGATGTGTTGCCTCGCTGATGGCCACCGTATCGGGCGCGGCGTGCCCCTGAATGCGTGCGGCAATGTTCGGTGTCTGGCCCACCGCAAGGAGTTCTCCTTTTGCTCCACCAACCTTCCCCACGACTACGAGACCAGTATGAATGCCGATGCGGACTTGGAGAGGGTGAAATAAGCGGGCTCGCATGATGGGCGGCAGCTGTGCATTGAGAGACTGGAAGCCCTTCAGAATCTCCAATCCTGTCCGCACGGCCTGTTGGGCATCATCTTCATGCGCCGCCGGATAGCCAAAGTACACCAACAATCCGTCACCGAGATACTGCGCAATGTACCCCCCAAAGCGTTCAATGACGGTGGCGCTCGTGTGCTGGTAGTTGTGCACAAGCTCCCGGTATTCTTCGGGGTCGAGTTGGGCGGAGAGAGCCGTGGAATCTACTAAGTCACAGAACATCACGGTGAGTTGCCGCCGCTCGGCTTCCGGCTGAAGAGCGTCCCGAGTGTGAAGTCCTGAGTCCGGGGTCTGAAGCGCGGTCGATGGCGCAGCGCCGCCAACCCACACCAGGACTTTCCCTCCCTCATCGATCGCCACCTGTTTAGCATCAATCAGGTCGGCCTTGAGATCTTCCAGATCCTCGTCGTCCAATGCGAACCGTCGCTTTAGGAGGCGATAGGCCACCCGCCCTTCCCGCGCGAGTAACTCCCGCACTTGCGCTAGGGTCTCCTCAAAGGTCATCGGCAGTCCTCCTTTCCCGCGCTATCTGTCCGATAGCACTGTCGTGGCGAAGGTGCCTACAGAGGAAGAAAAGGCTCAGTCAAGCGCAAGGGCTCTGGTGCATACAGTGCCTTTCTTCTCCTTACGCCCGGTCTGCTGCTTCTGTCAATCCAAAAGTCTTAGCGGTTGGAGAGCAGGCAGCGACCTGCTGGTACATGCTCATCCCCCGCCTCATCCCATCTATATTCTGCGTGCCTGCGTAGACGGTAGAGAGCAATTCCGTCTCTTTCACGCGACGGAACGTGAATGTAGTGACCTGTAGGATGGCACTATTGGTGATGATTAGGGCACTCAGAGTCCGTCCGAGAAGTTCTTGAATTAAAACAGACTTCATTGGGCTACCCAACATATTGAGCGCAGAAGCGCGTTGCCCAACCACTGTCGGTAGGCCCGTATAAGGCTCGAAGGGGGAGCCGGCGATGGCATGGACGGCGTCGTAGAGGCGGTATGGACGATGGCCCAATATACAAGACCCAAGGCAGTAGGCTTTCCGGCACCAATGGGGCTGCAGGAATGATGGCAGTAGCTGCATGTTGGTTCCAATCGGTTACAGCATCAGTATGAACAGTTCCTGCTCAGCTCAACCATCCACATGCAATTAAGCCAAAGAACCTCCGTAATCTAATCATCGCTCATGCCTCCTTCGGTTATAAAGCGTAACAAAGCACTGAACAAATTGTTCATTCCGACTGAACAATACTCGCAAGTTGGCATACACGAAGGAAATACCAGCCAGTCTTGGAGTTTAAGCAGCTTCTTTTACCTTCCATTGTGGCGGGTCAGGGTCGGAGCGGGACACGACCACGACCGGTCGCGTCTTCGCCGCTAAGGATTACGGGACAAAACCCCTACAGCTACAGGAAAGATTAAAAAATCTCTTGAAATAGTAAATACTTGGAAAAAGCATCCAGAGGTTTTGTCTCAAAGTCCTAAGCCCAGGTCAGCAAGCCACACTTCACCGGGTTGCGGGTTCATCGAGGAGGTCCAACACTTCCTGTTCCACGGCTCGAGACCGTGAAACATCTAGGGCATCGTGGTCGGCTAAGTCAATAATCTCGACAATCCGCTGTCTTACCTGTTCTGCGGTCCCGGGCGTCCATTCACGCAGCTTTGTGTCTAGGCGTTCAACTAAGGCATCCATGAGCATCCTCATCAATTATCAATACAACAGCAAGACTACTATATCATTGCAACGGGCACAGCCAAGCTGCGCCGCTCAATTATAGTGGGTTGTCATCCAGAGAAGTGCAACGCCGAGGAATCAAGTTTTGTAGGGTGGGGCGCAACCCATCCTACGTTGTTCGGTAGTTCGGTGTCTCAATTACAGCAATGACATCGTGCTAAGTCCCAAGGAGGAACAGCATGGCTGCCGTGGAACTTTATCACTTCTGGAGTTCGGTGGCTTCAGTGCGTTGAGCGTTACCTTACTTAACCTGTAATTTCCTATTTATCCTTTTTCCATTTTCTCCAGCCTTCAGCCTACGCCCTATCGCCTTTTTTCTCCGTTTTCCTCCTCCAGTGAACAATTGTTCCGTCCTTTCCTGTTCCCTGCCCTTTGTTCGCTTGTTGCAGTGAACAATTGTTCCACCATTTGTTACGCCTTTCTCCACAGAGAACAGCATTCAAGCAAGCGGAAGAGGAGGGCGCAGTTATGCACAGCATGTGAACTGATGAGGCAAAGACAAACACGACGAAAAACAACCCCACTAATTCAAAAAGGAGTATCCGTCATGCGAAGAATTATTGCTTTTATCTATGGTGTGACATGTTATCTGATTTTCTTCGGTACGTTCCTCTATGCCATTGGTTTCGTTGGTAATTTTCTCGTCCCAAAGGCCATGGATTCAATCCCAGAGATGACCTTTGGTCAGGCCCTGCTGGTCAACGTTGGGTTACTGGGCCTGTTTGCGCTGCAACATAGCATCATGGCGCGGCCAGCCTTCAAGCGCTGGTGGACCGCATTTGTCCCCCCCCAGGTTGAGCGTAGCACCTATGTTCTATTCTCCAGCCTCGCCTTACTGTTGCTGTTCTGGCAGTGGCAACCAATGGGCGGCACGATCTGGAATATCGAGAATTCAACGGGGCGCCTGCTGCTGTATGGGTTGTTTGCTTTTGGTTGGCTGCTCGTGTTGGTCTCGACGTTCCTGATTAACCACTTTGATCTCTTCGGTTTGCGGCAGGTGTATCTCTATCTGCGCGGGAAAGAGTACACGCCCCTGAAGTTCGGAACTCCTGGCCCTTACAAACTCGTGCGGCACCCGCTGTACGTTGGCTGGTTCTTCGCTTTCTGGGCGACGCCGACGATGACGGTGGCACATCTGGTGTTTGCGTTGCTGACTACCGCCTACATCCTGATCGCCATTCAGCTCGAAGAACGGGATTTGCTCGCGGCGCATGCGGCGTATGCGGAGTACCGTCGACAAGTACCAATGCTTGTCCCCCGGTTCTTCGCCAAGAAGACGATGCCCCAGCAGGCTGCTCAAGAAGTGATGCACAAAACTGCTGCATAGGAAGCTGTTGCTGACATCAACCCACTCGTATGAGGAAAAGCCGCTCAAGCTTTTCCTCTCCACGCAAAGAGGCAGGGCAATAGTCATGAGTGAACGAATAAATACGGCAATAGATGTGACCGTTCTTACCGTCGGATTTTTTCTTACCAGTTGGTTCTACTACGAACTCTACCACGCGTTTCGCATCTACTATCTGGGCTTCTAAGTGAACAATTGTTCCACCATTTGTTACGCCTTTCTTTGTGGAACAGCGAATCGCTTCTTTAAACAAACACTCATAGGAGGTAAATCATGGCAGACGTACAAGTTTTCGAACACGCACATTTTCAAGGCCGTTCGCAAGTGTTACCCAAGGGTCGATACGATGACGCTCTCAAGCAAATTACCATCGGCAATGATACGCTCAGTTCGCTTCAGGTCCCCAAAGGGTTGGTAGTCAGGTTGTATGAGCACTTCCATTTTCAAGGGCGCTTCATCGAGATCCGCGAGAATACCCCAGCAATAACACTATCCTGGAATGATCGAGCCAGCTCCATGATCGTGTATGGGGCGACGGAACCGCCTCCGATGATCAAGGAGGTCATGATCTTTGAGCATGCGAATTACGGCGGCAAGTTTCAGCTTTTACCCATTGGCAAGCACGACGCTGCCACGATTAGCATCGGGAAGACGTTGAGTTCAGCCCTCATTCCGTATGGCGTGATGATCAGACTCTTTGATCAGCCCAATTTCCAGGGCGTCAGTGTCACGCTGCGCGCTGACACCCCGGCCATCAGTCTGGATTGGAATGATCGCGCTGTCTCAATGATTGTGGAGTCGATGCCAGCTACGGTGTGGCAAGTGAACAACACCAACGTCAACTTCAATCCGGCGGGAACCGGGAAAGGGTATGTCGGTGTGCCCGATGCGAATGCCGGGTTTGGCGCCGGGGAGCTATTGCTGTTCGGCGGGCCGGGAACCAAAACGTCACTGTGGGCAGGAGCAAATAGAAGTGTCACGTTAGCCACCGACGGCAACGTCGGTATCGGGACCGAGGAACCGATCTCGAAACTGCATATTCTGTCTGGGGCCAATGAGCTTCCGCCTCGTCTAGAGACCACTCCTGGCAACTCCGGTCATTTCGCCGCCGGTTGGGATTTCTATCCGGAGGGTGCCCCAAAAGGCTACGTCGGCGTGCCCGATGCAGGAGCGCCATTTGGTGCAGGGGAGATGATGCTGCTCGGTGCGACAGGAACTAAGACGTCACTATGGGCAGGCTACAACAGAGGACTCACCGTAGCCCCCAGCGGCAATGTGGGTATCGGAACCGCGGACCCGCGCGCGCGGCTTGAAGTGAACGGCAACATTCTGACGACCGGCGATATCGAAGTTGCTGGTGACATTCGCCTGACCAACGCGGATTGCGCGGAAGATTTCACTATTGGTTTGGAAACTGCTGTCGAACCCGGCACGGTCATGGTGGTCGGAAAAGATGGCTCACTTTTCCCATGTGAGAAGGCGTACGACAAGGGCGTCGCTGGCGTAGTCTCCGGTGCGGGTGATTACAAGCCGGGGATTGTGTTGGACAAGCAAAAGTCAGATCTCACACGCCAGCCAATCGCGCTGGTGGGCAAAGTCTTCTGCAAAGTCGATGCGCAGTATGGCGCGATCGCGGTTGGGGATCTGCTGACCACCTCACCCACGTTAGGGCATGCCATGAAAGCCACGAAGCCAAGCAAAGCATTTGGCGCGGTGATTGGAAAGGCCTTACGTCCCTTGGCAAAAGGGCAAGGATTAATTCCGATCCTCATCGCCTTACAGTAACTCTGAGTTATACACAAGGAGAATGATTATGACCAGCGTGCGTGAAGCGTTAGGCGCTTTCGGACAAGCCGTGAGTATTAAGGAAGTAGCCCATCAACAGGGTGCGTCGTTTCCTGTATCGGTGCGTGAGCTCGTCGGTGCGCTCCCGCCCGGGCGTATTCTTCAGAAGGTGATCTCGCTCGATTTTTTACAGCGTAAATTCAACCAGTTTTTCAATGAGCGACCTCGGCCTATATTCCAGGTGAAACTCCATAACCTTGGGAGTGGCGACCACCGTCATAGTACGGTCGACGTCTTATTTGATGATGCGACGAAGGGGTACACGTCGATATTAGATGGTGTCCACGATCTTGGCCAACTTGAGGCGGATTATCCTGGCCCGATTAACCCCGATGTCTACCTCTCTGGCGTGAATAGTCGTGCACTTCTGGCGAATGTCGTCCCTGGCTCGCCAGTAGGAGTGGCTGTAGATATCCGTTTTGAGACCGACGGGGTCGAACTGATTGTGAATAACCATCCCAACGTCAATTTCACCTACTTCAATATTCGCGTGCAGTTTCTTTTTGAGCACGACAGCAGTGCTGGTCTCGTGAGTCTGAGAACGGATAAGAATTTGATCAAAACCAGCACCTCGGTTGATGTGTCAGGGTTGCCTGACGGGGTGTTCGATTCACGGATTGAGAAGAAGTTTAATAGCGAGCTTACTGAGGCCCTGACGAAACACCGCGATAAGCTGAATAGCATGGCGACGCGCTGGCTGGTGGGGGGAGATTTCCATGTGGTTGGGGTCGAGGGAAATGACCAAACCCTGACGATTCAGTATATTATCCCGCCCGGCCAACTGGAGCCGTTCCCTGAAAATCCTCAACCCCCACTGGACCCGGGTCGCCTCGCCAACATCGATCACATTGTCGTGCTGATGATGGAGAACCGCTCATTTGATCACATGCTTGGCTATTTGAGCAAAGAAGGCGGACGGTCCGATATCGATGGTCTCCGTGGAGGTGAGAAGAATCCTTACAACGGACGTGATTACCCGTCTTTCCTGTTGCCGAATGCAGAATTCACACACAGTCCGCCACATGGCC
Source organism: uncultured delta proteobacterium (assembly GCA_963733195.1). GTDB lineage: Bacteria > Desulfobacterota > Binatia > Bin18 > Bin18 > VGTJ01. The sequence goes on along the minus strand of CAVTCR010000061.1, from coordinate 25,077 downwards.
ACGAACCGATCATGAATCAGATTGGCGGCGGTAGGATGGATGGATTTGTCGCTGCCTTCGCCAAGCAATACGAAGCCGAAGGGGAAGATCCTGGCAAGATTATGGGGTACCACAATAAGGATCGAGTGCCGGTATATGACGATTTAGCCAGTCAGTTTCTCGTGTGTCAACGTTGGTTTGCCGCCCACCCTGGGCCGACATTTCCGAATCGATTCTACACGTTGACGGGGCGATTAAACCGCGATCCCCTCGGCAACTTCGAGGTCAACAATCCTCACGGTGATGCCTTCAGGCCAGTGCACACCAAGAATCTCTTTGATCATCTTACCGAACACGGCAGTGAGTTGGCGTTATTTCGAACACCGTTACTGTTTTCTGCGTCTGTTCGCACGGTATTCCAGTGATGATACTTTTATTGTTGAGGCCAATGACCCGGCGAGGGGATTTTTTGCCAGTGCACAAGCAGGAACCTTACCGGCCGTATCGTTTATCGATCCCAACTTCATCGATGAGCCAGACGGAGAGGACAATGACGACGGCGCACCAGCCAATATTGGTGCCGGGCAAAACTTGATCGGAAGAGTGGTGAATGCGGTGATGCAAGGCCCGAAGTGGAACAAAACCTTGCTCATCATCACTTACGACGAACACGGCGGCTTCTACGATCATGTGAATCCGCTACTGTTCCGGGAGAAGGCCAAACCGGTGTCGGGTATCGACCACTACGGCGTGCGGGTGCCGTCCTTCGTAATCTCGCCGTGGGTTGACCAACGTGCGGTGAGTAATGTTGTCTTCGATCATACCGCAATCGCCAAGACCATTGCTCGACGTTTCATGAGCGCCTATCCGCCAGACATGGGTGAACGCATGGCCGCAGCCAACGATCTGTCGATGGTGCTACGGGCAACCCCGCGGCAGGACATCCCGAGCATTCCGGTGCCACCACTACCGCCACGAAACCTCACTCGTGATGTCCAGGCTTCCTCAAGTGCCGACACCGACGACTTCAAGGAATTGATGCGGTCTCTGTACAATCAACATCGGGCTCATAAATCGCGCAACGACATGACCGGGGAACCGCGATAAATAACATGTAGTGATTATTTACACTCCATGTCTGAAAGGAGAAATGCAAATGACTACCGTAAAAGGTGAAATGAATGGCGAGAACACTCTTGGGATGACAGAAACGGCGATGCGAGGAAATTCTGTTGGTCTGTCAGGAAAAGGTGACGTTAATGGGGTCGAAGCCGAGGGAGGTGCCAATGGCGTGCTCGCCACGGGTAAGGGATGGTGTGGTGTTGTGGGCATCAGCGAGAGTACGTCCGGCGGCTTCGGCGTGTATGGTGAGAACATTGCTGGAGGAACAGGTGTGGTAGGCGTCAGCAAGAAATGGATTGGCGTCTATGGTGAAACGAGTGGGTTGGAAAATGGTCCCGCTGGTGTCTGGGGTGAACACAAGGGAGCGGGTATCGGTGTCAAAGCTATTAGTAACACTGGTGTAGGGCTCGTGGCATTCAGTCATGGGACGGCGGCAATCTTTCAAGGCGATGTCGAGGTTACAGGCGACATTCGGCTGACCAACGCGGACTGTGCCGAGGATTTCACTATTGGTGTGGGCATTGCCGTTGAACCTGGTACCGTGATGGTGGTCGGTGAAAACGGTGCACTCTTCCCGAGTCAGCAGCCGTACGACAAGCGTGTCGCGGGTGTGATTTCTGGTGCTGGAGACTATAAGCCAGGGATCGTGCTCGACAAACAGCAGTCTGATCTCACGCGTCAACCAATTGCGTTGGTGGGCAAAGTGTTCTGCAAAGTCGATGCGCAGTACGGTGCGGTTGAAGTCGGTGATCTATTGACGACCTCACCTACGGCAGGGCATGCAATGAAAGCATCCGATTCAGCCAAAGCGCCAGGCGCGGTTATTGGAAAAGCGCTGCGTCCGTTGATTGATGGTCAAGGTTTGATTCCTATCCTCATCGCGTTGCAGTAAGCGAGATCTTGCTGAAAATCTGGACTGATGTGAACAAAAAAGCGTATCTGATGTAGCTTGGCCTTCATCTATCACAGATAGTCCAGATTTTCTTTTCTTGCCCTTTCTTTTTTTCCCACAATCATTTGTCCGTTCGCCTTTGTCTCTGCTGCTCATCGCAAACCCCACCTCTGGATGCCTGCTCCCCTGAAGGACCGGGGACAGGTCCCCTAAAGAACCGGGGACAAGCTGCGCGGGCACGACGTGAAACATCCAATTTTGTCATACGCGCGAAAGCCTGTCCTGCCTGCGCCAGTGCCGCAGGCACAGGTGAGCTAGTCGAAGGGCGGGAATCCAGGTCCTTGGGCGAATGAGGTACAGGAAGGAATTCTCGGGACCTGTTTGTTGTCACTATCTCTGCCTCAATTCTCCGTCTCTTTGCAGTGAACAATTGTTCCACCATTTGTTACGCCTTTGTAGCAAGACAGTGCAATGCAACAGAGAAACCAATCATTACTAACATAACTAGTAAAGGAAAATGAGCATGAACACCACGAACATTGTCACAGTACTACCCGCAGACGCGTTTCCCCGTATCGAGTCTTCAACGCAGGAACGCCTGACGTATCACGTCAACAACGAAACCCTCTGTGAGAGGGCTTTCATCGCCGTAACCTTCGGTATGGCCACGTTCCTCTCCTACGTTTGTTATCACGCCCTGCAAAACTATGGGGTGTTGTAAGCAAGGAAGGATGCACGTACACGTCGTGTCTTGGCCTCGACGGCCACAGGAGAAACCTCATCATGCATACACAGAGCAGGATCACTCGTTTCGCTGACCGACACCTCGCTGACCGACGTCATTCTTGCGCTCTGCGCGAGCGGGCACTTCGGCGTACGGGAAGCGATTGCGGCAGCCACACGGCAAGAGCCTCGTCGCATGGGTCAGAACCTATCCGATGCTTCGACGACAGCAACACTCACTCTGGCGCCATGGCGAACAGGGGATAGCGATCCACTCGCTACACCTACACGCTACCGCCTCACCTAAGGAAACTGATGATGTCTATCACTACTGCAGTTCGTACCGATTGTGGCAAAGTGCGGTCACGGAATGAAGATGCCTTCGGCCTCTTTCCTGATCTGCAGACCTATGTCGTTGCCGATGGCATGGGAGGACAGCAGGGGGGCACCATCGCCAGCACCCTCGCCGTCGAGACGATACGACACGCACTGCTGGACACAGACGTGCAGGTACAGACACCCAGCCGTACGCCGTTGCAGCCCAGTCAGCCCCTGCTCCATGCCGTATATCGTGCACATACACAGGTGTTGGAGGTGAGTCACCGTCAGTTGGAGTTACTGGGCATGAGCACCACCGTAGCGGCTGTGGCCTTCGACTCATCCCAGGAAAGCGCCGTGATCTGTCATGTCGGCAACACGCGGGTGTATCGCTTGCGCGAGGCTGTCCTGGAGCAATTGACCGAAGATCACACGGTCGCCCAGCAGCTCGTTCGCGCCGGGCTGATGAGTCCACATGAATGGCGGACGAGCCGTTATCGGCACGTTCTGACCCAAGCGATCGGCGTAGGGCCCGAGTTCATCCCACCGTGCGGATTGAAGCTCCACAGGCTGGGGACCTGTTTCTCATTTGTAGTGATGGTGTGTATCGCGACCTCGTAGACGAGGAGATCCGCGCCATCGTGTGGAAGGCAGGAACCAACCTACAGCAAGCCTGTGACGTGTTGGTGGAGTTAGCCCATGCCCGGGGTGGGCGAGATGACAGTACCGTTGTGGCCCTCCGTTATTCCCCCGCCTCAGAGGGCTGAGAATACGGGGCCAGGATTCCCGCCAAGATGAAAAATTCCCTCTCGCTACGACAGGTCGCACAAGTTGTAGCCATAGTGTCCTCCGTTTCGTCGTTCTCTCCCCTTTCTCCCCATCTCCGTTTCTCCGCTTCGGTTTTTTCCCCTGTTCCTCCCTCCTCGTAGTGAACAATTGTTCCTTCCTTTCCTGCCCGCAGCAGGGTGCCACTGCTGGCTTGCATCCGTGCAGTGAACAATTGTTCCACCATTTGTTACGCCTTCCTTAGCAGAACATACAGTGCACTGCGGCAAAGAAGGGGAGGCGAGATAAAGGAAATGAGACCAGGGAATCGGAGAACAAATCACCATCAACCGCTCACAAAATACGTTCGGAAGGGAAAGGAGAACTCACATGTTCACATTGCACAATTTTCGTCGTGTTCTATCTGCTCTGCTTCTTAGCGTTACCGCCGTAACGCTCTTGTTGCCAACCATCAGTCATGCACAAACCAAACCGGTCACCGTTACCATCACAGAAGTGTGGGATCTTGAGCTCGGAATGGACGGCGACGTCTTCATCTCCCCTGGCGACCTCTATGCCGTCGCCATTATCAATGGGACGAAGCATGACACCTTCGCCGACCACTTTGATTTTCCTTTTGAGCCTACGACCGGGTATCCCGTTCCCTTTGGCCCCATTTATCCTAATCCTCTATGGGTGCTAACTCAGGAGGTCCCGTTCACGCTCGACACCGTCCCCGTGCTGATTCAAATCTGGGATAGCGACGATAACATTCTTGATGACGACGATGACCAGGGCGACATTAACCCCACCTCAGGCAGCTTCACGTTAGTGCTCGACGTGAATTTGGCGACGGGGAAATGGAGCGGGGATGTGAACTGGCCACAGAGTTGCGTAGAGGGGAGTGATGAGCGGCCGGTGAGGGTCTGCTTTGACATCAGTGTGCTGTCCGCGACTGGCGACGCGGATGAAGACGGCTTGCTCGATAGCTGGGAACTGAACGGCTTCAATGCTGATACTGACACAACTATCGACGTCAACCTTCCTGCGTTAGGAGCCCATCCGCTGCGCAAGGATGTGTTCGTCGAGGTGGATTGTTTGGTCGCCGGAAACCATTCTCATTGCCCGGGGACTGCCGCCATGAGCAATGCCATACTCGCCTTCGCCAATGCCCCAGTCGCTAATCCTGATGGGACCACCGGCGTGCAGCTGCACGTCGATACCGGTCCGTTATTCGGAGCGGGGACGATCTTTCCCGTCTCAGGGTCTGGCGGCGTGAAAGGAACAGTTGGCGACTTTGGTGGAGGCGGGCAGCAGATTGCCGAAGCTGGCAACGAGATTATTGAGGCTTCAATAGTCCGAAAGGAAGCGGGACCGAGTTTGCTACCCTGCGGGAGGCCTTTTTCGACCACCGACGAGAGCTTGTCTTTCGGTACGCGATCTTTGGTCACCAGACCAACGTCGGCTGGCCACGAATGACTGTACCAGCGGCGAGGCGAACGCGATTCCGAGCAATGAATTTTTCGTGACGCTCGGTGGCGTGAAGCCGAATGGTGACCCGTGTTGGGAGACTGACTCCAACGGTTTCTCGGTCGGGAATGTTCAACAGCAAGCAGGGACGTTCCTGCATGAACTCGGTCATACACTTGGCCTCTTTCATGGTGGGGATCAAGCGCTTATCAACGATAAACCAAACTACCTCAGTGTCATGAATTATGCGTTCCAAGAATGTAGTGTTCCGTCGAGTCCGAATGGATTTTTGCCCGGCGGATGTGACTATTCACGCATTGCCTTACCTCCCTTCGTTCCGGCAAGTTTGGCTGAACTCAATCTGGATGAATGTATCGGCATTGATGCCGGGCAACTCGGTTTCGGTCCGCGGAAGTGGAATGCTGGCGACGTACTCGAAGGTGCGACGTGTCCGGCTCCGTTTACCGCAAATATCCAAGCTGACATCAATGGCGATGGAGCGATCCTCATCGACTCCTCTCACTGGCTTCGATGACTGGCCCAATCTGACGTATAGCCTCGTGTTTATTGCGAGTGGTGGCAGCGGGGGTGTTCCAGTCGAAGACGAGGCTGAGCCGGAGACGATCCAAGAGTCGCGGGAGTTTATGGCTGCAATGGCAGCACCCGGGGTCGTGGTCGATAAGACCGGTCCAGCGACCGCTAAGCCTGGCGACCTGCTCACCTACACCACGCAGATCCGCAACCAAGGGCGCGGCCCGGCGTTGCAGGTGGTCTTCACTGATACGCGACCGGACGGGGGAACGCAGGTGGAAGATCTGAATGCGGTTGTGGTTGGCGGGCTCGTGACGCGGACGAGCAACTTCACCGTGCCACTGAACGCTTGTCCAGGTGATTTTACTAGTGTGAGTGCCTCCGTGGCCTTCAAGGATATGGTGAGCAATGAACTGACGGCTTCCGGTTCAGCACCGCTGGAGATCCTTGACGTTGCTCCGCCGACCCTGACGGTGACGGTCTCCCCGACAGATCCTGTGGTCACCCAGTCATGACCTCCAGGACCATGTGCGGCGACCATCACGGTGACGCGACAATTGTGATCCCACAGCCAACGGTCACGCTGGTTCGGTGACCAGTAACGAACCGGAAACGGGTTTCTGGGTCATGGAGACAAAGAGCCCGGATATTGTGGGGGCAGCGGTCGGCACGGATGATCGCTCGTTCTCGGTGCGTGCCGAGCGTAGGACGGGTGGGCAAAACACCGGTCGGGTGTACACCATTACGTACCGTGCCACTGACCGCTCGGGCAACACGAAAGAGGCGGTAGCCACCGTCACGGTGCCGACGAGTATGAGCGGGAACTAAATCACGCCCGCGCCAGTGCGGCACCCAACAGTAGGCCGGAATACGCGTAGCGTTTCCGGCCTACGCCTCTTCAATCGCCACTCCGCATTTCGCACTCTACACTTCCGCCCGCACCGCCTTCAGCCTCTAGCCTTCCTTCTCCATTCATCATTTTGCCTTGCTCATTCCTTATTGCTTCCTGACCGTGCGCCTGCCTTCTCCTCCATTTTGCCTTTTCTCCCTTCTCCTTTATCGATTTCTCCTGTTCCTCACTTTTCGTAGTGAACAATTGTTCCTTCCTTTCCTGCCCGCAGCAGGGTGCCACTGCTGGCTTGCATCCGTGCAGTGAACAATTGTTCCACCATTTGTTACGCCTTCCTTAGCAGAACACACAGTGCACTGCGGCAAAGAAAGGAGGCGAGACAAAGCGAAATGAGAACAGGGAATCGGAGAACAAATCACTATCAACCGTTCACAAAATACAATCTGAAGAGAAAGGAGAACTCATCATGTTCACATTTCACAGTTTTCAGTTGTGTTCTATCTGCTCTGCTTGTTAGTGTGTACTGCCGTAACGCTATTGTTGCCAACTGTCAGTCATGCGCAGACCCAGCCGGTCACCGTCACTATCACAGAAGTGTGGGATCTTGAGGGCGACATGGACGGGGCGCCTTCCCATCCCCTGGAGACTTGTATGCAGTTGCCATTATCAACGGGGCGAGGCATGACACCTTCGCGGACCACTTTAATTTTCCTGGTGGGATTGGGACGGGGTTTATCACTCCTTTTGGCCCCTTGTTTCCTGATCCTGCGTGGGTGATGACCCAGGAGGTGTCCAGTTCCGATGGCAGCGTCCCGGTGCTGATTCAAATCTGGGATAGCGACGACAACATCCTCGATGACGACGACGACCAAGGCGACATTAATCCTCTCGCCGGGAATTACACGTTAGGGCTCGACGTGAATTTGACGACCGGGCGCTGGAGTGGGGACATCAACTGGCCGCAAAATTGTGTGGAGGGGCATGATGAGCGTGACGTGAGGGTCTGCTTTGAACATCAGTGTGGTTATCCGCGAGTGGGGATGCGGATGAAGACGGCTTGCTCGATAGCTGGGAGCAGAACGGCTTTAATGCCGACGGCGATGGGACCATCGATGTGAACCTGCCGGCGTTCGGGGCGAATCCGCGGCGCAAGGATGTGTTCGTCGAGGTCGATTGTTTAGTCGCCATGACCCATTCTCACTGCCCACGAACAGATGCCATCGCCGACGCCGTGCGAGTCGTTTGCCAACGCACCAGTCGCTAATCTTGACGGGACCACTGGGTGTTCAACTCCATGTCGATACTGGTCCGCTGTTCGGAGCAGGGATCATCTCTGTTCCTGGGACAGGCGGTGTCACTGGGACAGTACGGCAACTTCGGTGGTGGGGGAACCCAGATTGCCGAAGCTGGCAACGAGATTATTGAATCATTCAGTAGTCCAAAAGGAAACGGGACAAAGTTTGCTGACCTGCGGGAGGCCTTCTTCGACAGCCGCCGAGACTTGCTCTTCCGCTATGCGATCTTTGGTCATCAGACGAACTATCGGCAGGCCACGGATGACTGCACCAGCGGCGAGGCGAACTACGATCCCTGGCAACGAGTTTATCGTGACCCTCGGGGGTAGATCTTACGCCAACTTTTCCCTGTTGGGATCACCGATGCCAATGGTTTCTCGGTTGGTAATCGCGCGGAGCAAGCCGGCACTTTTATGCATGAAGCTCGGGCATACGCTTGGGTCTCGACCACGGCGGTGACAGCGACCTGCCGAATGGCAAGCCAAACTACCTCAGTGTGATGAACTATGCGTTTCAAGAATGTCGTATCCACGCCGAGTCCGAATGGATTCCTGCCCGGAGGCTGTGACTACTCACGCATTGTCTTACCTCCCTTAGCCTCAAAGTTTCTGGATGAACGCGAGCCTGGATGAATGTATTGGCATTGACGCCGGACAACTTGGTTTCGGCTCGCGGCAGTGGATTGATGATAATCGTGCTCGAAGGCGCGACGTGTCCGGCTCCGAACAATAAACAATATCCGAGCTGACATCGCGATGGCAACGGTAGTAAGTGATGAGATTCTGCTAGGGCTTTAATGACTGGCCCAATCTGCATCTATAGCCTCGTAGACTATCGCAGAGTGCCGGCAGCGCCGGGAGTGTTCCAGTTGAAGAGAAGCTGACCCAGAGACCATCAGACAGGTCGCGGGAATTTATGGCGACAATGGCCGCCCCCGGGGTCGTTGTTGATAAAACCGGCCCAACGACCGCTAAGCCTGGTGACCATGTTCACCTGACACCACGCAGATCCGTAATCAAGGGCGTGGCCCGGCACTGCAAGCGGTCCTCACCGATACGCGACCAGACGGAGTAACGCAGGTGAGAAGATCTCAATGCCGTCGTGGTCGGCGGGCTCGTGACGCGCACGAGCAACTTCACCGTGCCCCTGAACGCCTGTCCGGGCGATTTTACTAGCGTGAGTGCTTCGGTGGCCTTCAAGGATATGGTGAGCAATGAACTGGCGGCTTCCGGTTCAGCACCACTGGAGGTCCTTGACGTTGCTCCGCCCACCCTCACCGTGACGTTATCGCCAACGACTCTGTGGCCACCAAATCATAAATTCCAAAATGTGACGGCGACGATCACCGTGACCGACAATTGTGATCCGCATCCGACCGTCACACTGGTCTCGATACCAGTAATGAACCGGCAACGGGTTTCTTGGAAATGGAGACAAAGGGCCAGATATTGAAGGTGCAGCTCTTGGTACCGATGATCGCACCTTCTCGTTACGTTCCGAGCGCGAGCACGGGTGGTCAAAGCACGCGGTCGGGTGTATACCATCACGTACCGCGCGACTGACACCTCTGGCAACACTCGTGACGTGACAGCTACTGTTACCGTGCCAACGAGTAACAGTGGACACTGAGATCACGCCCAAGCCATTGAAGCGCTTTACGCTACGGCTATACATCGTGTCATTCCTGAGCAACGCGAAGAATCTCTCTACAGAACTTCTTCGCTCACGCTCCTGCTGAAACATACGTTGTGATAACCTCTGCAGAACGTAGGCCGGAATCAGCGTAGCGTTTCCGGCGCAATCATCAGCCGGGACCGGCTTACGGCCCCTTCGACTGGGCTCACCCTGCCCGCCTGCCCCCTCCTAGGGGGCGGCACTGGCGCAGCCGGGACAGGCTTATCCTGGCTGTATTTTCCTATAGCCTTCTTCGCCGTTTCGCCCTTTCTCCATTTCGCCTTCATCCTGTTTATCCATTTATCCCTTTCCCTTTTTTCCCTTGTACCCAGCTCTTACACTGAACAACTGTTCCTTCCTTTCCTTCCAGCTCCCTTTTCCTCGCCTTGCAGTGAACAATTGTTCCCTCATTTGTTACGCCTTTCTTAGCAGAGACGGGTGAGGCAACACTCACCCGCCGAACTTACGACCTAAAGAAAGGAAAATGAGCATGAACACCACGAACATTGTAACAGTACAACCCGCAGACGCGTTTCCCCGTATCGAGTCTTCAACGCAAGAACGCCTGACGTATCGCGTCAACAAAGAAACCCTCTATGAGAGGGCTTTCATCGCCGTAACCTTCGGTATGGCCACGTTCCTCTCCTACGTTTGTTATCACGCCCTGCAAAACTATAGGGTGTTGTAAGCAAGGAAGGATGCACGCACACGTCGTGTCTTGACCTCGACGGCCACAGGAGAAACCTCACCATGCATACACAGGCAGAATCACTCGTTTCGCTGACTGACCCCTCACTTACCGACGTCATTCTTGCGCTCTGCGCGAGCGGGCACTTCGGCGTACGGGAAGCGATTGCGGCAGCCACACGGCAGGAGCCTCGTCGGATGGGTCAGAACCTATCCGATGCTTCGACGACAGAAACACTCACTCTGGCGCCATGGCGAACAGGGGATAGCGATCCACTCGCTACACCTACACGCTATCGCCTCACCTAAGGAAACTGATTATGTCTATCACCACTGCAGTTCGTACCGATTGTGGCAAAGTGCGGCCACGTAATGAAGATGCCTTCGGCCTCTTTCCTGATCTGCAGACCTATGTCGTTGCCGATGGCATGGGAGGACAGCGGGGGGGCACTCTCGCCAGCACCCTCGCCGTCGAGACGATACGACACACACTGCTGGACACAGACGTGCAGGTCCAGACACCCAGCCCTACGCCGTTGCCGCCCAGTCAGCCCCTGCTTAATGCCGTATATCGTGCACATACGCAGGTGCTGGAGGTGAGTCATCGCCAGTTAGAGTTACTGGGCATGGGGACCACCGTTGCGGCTGTGGCCTTCGACTCATCCCAGGAAAGCGCCGTGATCTGCCATGTCGGCAACACGCGGGTGTATCGCTTGCGCGAGGCTGTCCTGGAGCAATTGACCGAAGATCACACGGTCGCCCAGCAGTTCGTCCGCGCCGGACTGATGAGTCCACAAGAATGGCGGACGAGCCGTTATCGGCACGTTCTGACCCAAGCGATCGGAGTAGGACCCGAAGTTCATCCCGAGCCGTGCGGATTGAAGCTCCACAGGCTGAGGACCTGTTTCTCATTTGTAGTGATGGTGTGTATCGCGACCTCGTCGACGAGGAGATCCACGCCATCGTGTGGAAGGCAGGAACCAACCTACAGCAAGCCTGTGACGTGTTGGTGGAGTTAGCCCATGCCCGGGGTGGACGAGACGACAGTACCGTTGTGGCCCTCCGTTATTCCCCAACATCAGCAGCTCGGAACAACGAGCCCGGATTTCATCTGGGCTACAACTGACACGTCCGACGGATTGAATGCAGATTTTTATACTTCACTCAGAGTGACAAATTTGTCGTGCTAATCTTTTGCGGTTTAAGTGAACAATTGTTCCGTCCTCTCCTGCTCGGTTGCGCCTTTTGCCTCGCTTTTTACCGTGAACAATTGTTCCACCATTTGTTACGCCTCTCTTTAACAGAACACATGTGCATTGCGACAGCGAAAGGAGAACATCAACATGATCCACGCAATAAATCAACGAATGGCAAAGGCGCAGAGGAAACAACGTTCTATTTCAGAAAGGAGAATAACAACATGAAAACAAATCTGAAGAAAATTCTCGGTCTGACGGCTCTGTGTCTGGGCTTGTTCACCAACGCTATTCCGACGTGGGCGGGCGAAGTGAGTACCCCTGAGGTCTACGTGGGTAATCGCAACGGTATTCCTTTACGCGACTGGAAGCATGGTGGGTGCGCGCTACAGTACGGATAGCTAGCAATCCATCGGCTGCGAGATAGACTTTCGCGGCCCCGTTGTCCGTTACCTTACGTGTATTGTACTGCCGTCGATAGCACAGACAACTATTCTTCAATGCGGGAGTCATGACCCGAAGGACATAGAAAGTCCAGGCAATGACTGACTCTTCGTACATTTTCTTCGAGCTGCGGATCGCGCCCCGGAAAGTGCGGCAACATCACGATTTACAATTGCTCCGTCTACCTCAAATAAGTAAGGACACCGGGTTTGTCACTGACGAGAGAGTCGAAACGTTCCGTCAACACTATTCTTTATCTTCTCAGAAAGGAAAACGACATCATGAAAACATATCTACGGAAACTCATCGGTATGGCGACGGTCTTGGGTTGGCCCTGGTCTCAAATAGCTATCCCGTGTGGGCAGGCGAAGTGAGCCTCCCTGAGGTGCAAGTAAGCGACGTTGACGCCCGCGGGAGCATGGCAGGGGCGCGCTATACTGGCGATAACCAACAATACATCGGCTGTAGCTTTTCGAATACTGAGCAGTCCGTTCGTTACATGTTTAGCGAAGGACAAGATTGGGAAGTCAGTCGTCTGCACGAGCACCAATCCGGGATTGGCAGCAGCGGTTAAAGCAATTACTGACTTCTCCTACATCCCATTCTCCTCAGCCCAGGCCCGGGTCCCGGCTCTTGCACCTACCTGAATGTTCGAGAACTTCTCTGCCTACCTCAGATAAGCAACGACTGACGGAGTAACTTTAACCGTTGAGAAAGGAGAATAACATCATGAAAGCAAATCTAAAGAACATTCTCGGTCTGGTGGCTCTGGGCATGGCCTTGTTGGCCACGACCGGTCCGACGTGGGCCGGCCGAACGATCACCGCCGAGGTCCGCCATCTATTCCAACCAATTTTACCATTACGCATACGGAAGCCTGACGAGTGCACGCTACAGTGCGGATAGCAATCAATATATCGGATGCTCATCGTCGCATCGACTAATCCGAGTGACAGTCTGGTCATCGTGTTTTGCTCGCGACAATAGCATACGCAATACTTTTTTCTGCGGGTGTCAAGATCCTAAATTGCAAGAAGTAGTCCAGGCTATGACTGACTCTTCGTACATTTTCATTACGGCAGACCTTCACCGGACGGTGCAGCGACATCACGATCTACGATGGTCCAGCCAGCTCAAATAAGTAGCGACGCTCATTCCGTCACTACAGGAGATCCCGAAAGTTTTCATTAACAGCATTCTTTACCCTTCAAAAAAGGAGAACAACATCATGAAAGCGAGTCTGAAGAACTTCATTATCACAGCAATGCTTGGCGTAGCCCTAGTTCGACATAGCTTCCCCGCATGGGCGGGGTCCACGTAGCATCCCGAGGTTCAAGTCGGAACCGACTTCGCCTATGGGAGCATGGTAGGGGCGCGCTATAGTAGCGGACAACCTACAATACATTAGCTGTGTCGCTCACAATCCGGCCGTCACCTGTTCAGCAAGAGACAAGACTGGCAAGTATTTCGTCTGTAATAAGAACGACACGAGATGGGCAGCCGCGGTCAGGTCGATGACTGACTTCTCATTCATTCACTTCGCTGTCGCCAAGGGAACTGCAACCTGCGGTTACCTGCGAGTTGAGTAATTTATCTACCACCTCAAATGAGCACTAACTCGGCGAAAGCATAGCGGCGGGGGTGTGACAGTGCTCCCGCTGCTGTTGTGAAAGAAACACTCCACACACATTTTTAAGAAAGGGAACAAATTATGACACAGCAATACAAAAGAATCTGGCGGACGATTATAACGGTGAGTATGGGCCTCATCCTGGGTATAGGAGTTTTTGCCTGGATGACTCAACTTCCGCCACTGCCGGAGCCCCCAGCCCATACTGACGCTCAGAGTGATCAACGGTTCGCAAAACTCGAACAAGCGGTTATGGCGTTGACGCAAGCCCTGCAAGTCAAGCAAACGCATGACGCACGGCCTGAACCAACCCGCGTAACTGCAGCAGCGAACTCTGAGATCTCACGCCAAGACCTCGCGCAAATCATCCGCGAAGAAGTCCGTAACGCAGTAGCGCAAGAGAGTCCCGAGGCGCAGCGGGCGAAAGAAGAAGCAATCGCCGAAGCCCAAATACTCAATACGCCGGAGAATCGCGAGGCGTATCAAAGTGCATCGAGTGTGGTGACGACCGCCGTGGCGGCCAAACGCTGGACCGAAGAGGACAAGGAGACCTTCCGCTGCCGCGTTTGGTGCAGCTGACCAATAATCAACGCATGGAACTGATGAATATCCTGGCCCCGGCGATCAACAACGGCGAGGTCAAGGTCGAGGTGATGGGACCGTTGTTTTAAGGCTAAGGAAACGATGCGAACGTCGAGAGAATCGTTGAGGAGGGGATACTACCCTCCTCAGGCTACGAAACGCTCAGTGGCTGCTTGTTGTTTGTCCGTTGCTCCTGCTGTCTCCTCATGTCACAATGGTGGGCAATACATCGTAATTCCTTCGGTAGGTCTCCTATGGCAAAACACGCTGACTATCACTACCTTGAATGTCGTCCCAGCTCACAGTACCACCAGCTTTGGATCAAAGGACGACATATCCGTGCCGAGGTGTTGTATCGTTGCACTGTTGGTGCGGAGTCTCGTACGCCGGAAGAAGTCGCTCAGGACTATGATCTTCCCGTTGAGGCTGTGCGTGAGGCTATCGATTACGCCGTACACAATCAAGAGTTATTGCAAGCCGAGCGTGCGCGTGAAGAAGACAGAGTGAAGCGCTTGGGCCTGGATAAGCCGCCTTTTGTTCCAGCCGAATCATCTACGGCCACATGAACCTCTACAAGGAACCCTCTTCTTTGTTCTTGTATATGGGTAAAATACCGGGTAAATTACCCATATGTATAAACGTTCGCTACTACCCAAAATTAGTGACAGCCACCGCAGCCTGCTGCTGTTGGGGCCCCGGCAGGTCGGCAAATCCACCTTGCTTGCGTCATTGAAGCCAGACCTTGTTCTCAACTTTACCAGCCCAACCACGTTTCGCGATTATGTGATGCATCCTGAACGACTGGAGAGTGAACTGCGCGCAGTAGGAGAGAGCATTCGCACCATCTCTCTCGATGAGGTCCAACGGGTGCCTGCCTTGTTGGATGTCGTGCAGACCCTGGTTGATGAACAGCCCAAACGGTTCCGGTTCCTCTTGTCCGGTTCCAGCGCGCGCAAGCTGCGTCGTGGGCAGGCCAATCTCTTGCCTGGCCGTGTCCATCTCCACTATCTGCACCCACTGCTCGAACAGGAGTTAGGGGCAGAGTTTGATGTGAACCGTGCCTTCGCCCACGGCACGTTGCCTGGCATTTACGCTGAACGGGATCCCGACGTCCGAGCGCAGGACTTGCGTGGATATGTCGATGCGTATTTACGCGAAGAGATTCAAGCCGAAGCGCTGGTTCGCGACCTAGGCGGGTACGCACGTTTACTCGACGTTATGGCAGCCTCCTCTGGAACTATTCTCAACCTCAATGCCTTATGTCGTGATGCTGCGGTGAGTTATGAAACCGCGCGTCGGTATGTGGAAGTCCTGGAAGATACGCTGCTGGTCTTTCGCGTGCCTGCGTGGAGCGGCTCAGACCGCGCCAGTCTGATCGCTCATCCCAAGCTCTTTTTCTTTGACTCGGGTGTACGCAACGCTCTGTTGCGCCGCCCATTGGATCGTTGTTTAGACGACGAGCGTGGGCTCTTGCTAGAACACTTGCTCGCACAAGAGCTACATCGACGGATCGGTACTCTATGGCCGGAACTTGCCGTGTATCATTACCGCACTAAACACGGAGCAGAAGTTGATTTTGTGTTGGAGATTGGGCGCGAGTTATGGGCAGTCGAAGTGAAAGCGGCACGCCAGGTGTCGCGCGCCTCGCTCAGCGGGTTATTCTCCTTCGCACAGCGCACGAAGCGTGTGAAGCGGTTGATCGTAGTGTTTCTGGGGCCCCGTCGACAACGCCTAGACGATGTTGAGGTCATACCGCTCTTAGAGTTTCTTCACGAACTACCGGTGTGAAAACTAGTTATCCTCGTTCGCACAGCGCACGCTACTCCGCTTTTCGCCGTTTCCCCTTTTCGCCATTTCGCCATTTCTCCTTTTCCCTTCAGCCTACGGCCTACACCTCTTCTCCTTCGCTGTCTCTCTCCCCTTTCTATCTCTGTCTCCCTTCTCTATCTCTGTCTCTCATCTCTATCTCGTTCTCCCTCCCCGCAGTGAACAATTGTTCCATCATTTGTTACGCCTCTCTAAGCAGAACAAACAGTGCACTGCGATAGAGAAAGGAGGCGAAATAAAGGAAAGAAGCAGCAAATTGGCAATCGGAGATCGAACGACTAACCACTAACTAACGGCTCATAGCTAAGAGCTAACAGCTAACAGCTTAATCGAAAGGAGAATGACATCATGAAAGCGAATCTGAAGAAAAGTAAGGAAAATGTGGGGAAGTGGTCACGGTGGATCGGCGGCGGTGCGCTGGTGCTCGCGCTCGCGGGCCAACTCGTGCCCGCCACCGCAAGCGCCATGATTGATATCGGGGAAGAGGTGATCGAGATTGAAGGTACGACGCCCCTTGGACTCCGCCGAACTGGGGCGGCCATACGGGGGGAGGCGCGCCGAACGGTACGCCGGGTGGGGACAGTGGAGGCGGAGGTGGAGGTGGAGGCGGGAGTGTCCCCAGCGGGGGGGGCAGCGGTCCAAAGCCCCCACCAAAGCCCTCGCCAGCAGAGAAACGGCTAGCGAATGCGAAACAGGACTGCCAGGTCCTGGAAGGGGTATGGGGTTCCGCCGTCTTCAATGACATCGATACCGGTATCGCATTCGCTGGCTATAGCTGCAGACTCAAGTACCCAAACGGCCAATACTACTGGCGTCTACTACGACAGTGAAGGCATCTTCAATAAGCGCTGCACTGGGGACCTTGACGTCCAGGTCTGTGAAGCACCGTAGCGGGCACTGCCTACCCCCAGCGGGGGCCCGGCCTGTCGCGCGATAGGACCTCATGGGCTCTCGATAAGGGAGAGGAAAGCCTCTACTGCATCATCAAGTATTCCGTTCCCCCGGGCTGCATCGCGAGGTGCAGCCCCCTCCCTCTCTTTCCTCCCCTCATCCTGACCTTCTCCCGAGTGGGAGAAGGAACCTGAAGCCGTCCGGGCATAATGAGTGCCTAACATTTTCACGAAAGGAAACAAAGGATCTTCTCCCAATCGAGTGGGTAAAAAAGTCGAACTGAGAGGTAGGAAAGTGGCTCTGGATCAGTGTTTGCGGAGTGTTGCAGTGTGGAAAAACGTGGCATGCTTGCGCAATGCCTACACTGCGACGACTGATCGATACATATCGTTTCGCTGGGTTTCGCCCGAGCGCGACCGTGCGGGGAGTCTTCGGTGATCCCAGAGCCCGCATTTTGTGTCTGGTCCGGCGCGGAAAAAAACACGCTGTGGGGTGTGTGGCACGGCGGCCCGGACCTTCTACGATCACAAAGTGAGACAGGTCCGCGACTTGTCGTGTGGCGATACGCGCGTGTACTTGGAGATCGAGGTACGTCGCGTCTGGTGCCTCCGGTGCGGAGCCGTGAAGCAAGAGAAGATTCCCTGGCTGGCCGACAATCCCTTCTATACCAACCGCTTTGCCTTCTTTGTGGGGCGACGGTGTCGCACGGCCACGCTGCGCGATGTGGCGCGGGAACTGCACTTGGATTGGAAGACGGTCAAAGAGCTGGAGAAGCAGTACATGCGTGAGCAGTTGCGGAGAGCGGGCACGCCAGGCCCCCGTGTCATCGGCATCGACGAGATTGCGATCCGCAAAGGCCATACCTATCGGATCGTGGTCAGCGACTTGCTCCGACGGCGCGTGCTGTGGTTCGGCGGACAGGACCGATCGGAAGCGAGTATGGGTGAGTTCTATGCCTGGCTGGGGCAGAAGAAGACCGCAGGGATTCGCTTGGCGGTAATGGATATGTGGAAGCCGTTTCGCAACGTCACCATGACGTCATGCACCGCAGGCAGCGATCCTGTTCGACAAGTTTCACATCATGTGCCATCTGGGCGACGCCCTCGACGCCGTGCGCAAGGCCGAGTACCGGCGGCTCAGCGGCAAAGACCGGCGCTACATCAAGGGGCAGAAGTACACGCTGCTCTCGCATCGGGCGAATCTCACGAGCGACGCGCGGCACAGCTTGAAGGTCCTGCTGGCCGCGAACAAGCGGCTGAACACCGCCTACTTGCTCAAGGAGTCCTTCGGCCAATTGTGGGACTATGAGAAGGAAGGCTGGGCGCGGCGCTTCTTTGAGAATTGGCGGGCGGCCCTGAAGTGGCAACGCCTGCGGCCGTATGAGAAGTTTGCCGCGTTGATTGATCGCCATTGGGACGGGATTGCCGCGTATTGTCACCCCGACAATAAGGTCGCCTTGGGATTCGTCGAAGGGGTGAACAATAAGATCCGGGTCCTCCAGCGCCGCGCCTACGGGTTGCGTGACGAGGAGTATCTGCGTCTGAAGATCCTCACCTGCATGCTTCCGGAGATCTAAAATCATGTGCAATTTACCCACTCACTTTGGAGAAGAGCCGAAACCCAAATTATGACAGCACGGAACAAAGGACTTGTGACGACAATTGTGACGGTAAGTATTGGCCTCATCTTGGGCGCAGGAGTTTTTGCCTGGATGACACAACTACCTCCGCTGCCGGAGCAGCAAGCCCACTGCCACCTCTGAGAATGACCAACGGTTAGTGAAACTCGAGCAAGCCGTGACAGCGTTGACGCAGGCTATGCAAAACAGCCAGACAAAAACCACCCGTCCCGAACCAGCGCAGGTGACCGCGCCAGCGAATAGCGAAGTCTCACGACAAGACCTCGCGCAAATCATCCGCGAAGAAGTCCGTAACGCAGTAGCGCAAGAGAGTCCCGAGGCGCAGCGGGCGAAAGAAGAAGCAATAGCCGAAGCCAAAATTCTCAATACGCCAGAGAACCGTTCGGCATATCAAAGCGCATCAAGTGTGGTGACTACCGCTGTTGCGGCCAAACGCTGGACCGATGAGGATAAGGAGACCTTTCGCGCCGCGTTTGGGCTGCTAACCAATAATCAGCGCATGGAACTGATGAACATCCTGGCCCCGGCGATCAACAACGGCGAGGTCAAGGTCGAGGTGATGGGGCCTCTGTTCTGAACCCTTTCTTTTTCAACCCTCAATAGTAAACGGCTTGATAATGGCGTGCGTAATCTCGTGGACCATCCCAGGGTGGTCCACCACCCTTCGATAAAGGTTGCGCGCGTCTTGACTAAGGACGCCGAAACTTTCATCGGATGGACGTCAATTTACTAAACCTCGATGGCCACGATGAACCCATCAGGAAGTTCCCGCTACCGACATAAAAGTCGCCGTTGATGTCTGAGACGAAGAGCCGGTTACCAAGGAACACCACTCCAGTGGGATTGGCAAACCCCGACGCGATCAGTGCTAGTTCTCCATTGTTGTTCTCTCCTTCAGGCTTCACAAACTCAGCCCACTTCGCTATCGGATTGAGCTTCTCGGGGCGGTTGAATATCACGGTCGCGACTGCCCTGGCGAGTAATAAGAAAGGTCTTATACGACATTAGTGTGTCCAGTGTTCAATACTGTTCGGAACAAGTTGTGCCCGTTGATAGGATACCGCAGCCAATCCCCTCTCCCTCCGGGAGAGCTTGTCCTTCGCGTAGTCGGAGGAGGCAAGGGTGAGGGGATACCAATTGGGATCGGGAATTGCAGGTTTGGGGAGGAGTACAGTCTCGGTCATTGTCTGCTCAATCCGCAATTCGCACTCGCCATTCGACAATCTTTTCTTTCCCTCATCCTGACCTTCTCCCGGAGGGAGAAGGAACCCAGTGTCGCCTTCGCAATTTACGTGCAAACTGGGTTACTAAACTTCACTTAGCGCGACCAATAGGCTAAGTCCTTGGCGAAGTCGTGAATGGTGATCGCGCGCTTGAGATTGAGATTCGAGTCGAGTAGATCATAGATGCGGTCTGAGGAGCCACGCATCGAGAAGTAGACGATCACCCCGTTCTCACCTCCACCTTCGACATGCATGTCGTCTTCGACCCCACTGGTAAAAGTGCCAGCTGGTTTGATGGTCCGGAGTTTTTCTCCTGCCTCTGTCTGATCGATAATGTGCAGCTCGCCCTCAAGAACGAGGCTGGTCGCTGGCGCGACGTGACGATGGTACATGCAGCGAGCACCGGGCTCGAATTTGACGATCATATCCGCCGTACGGGCCGCCACGTTGACATCGAGCAATTTGTAGTAACAGCCGGTGGTGATGAAGTCTTTCCAGTCCACTTCTTTGGTATCGAAGCGGAAGTTCCGTAGTGCATTTGGTCGTGAGCAGTATTTGCCATCAGGTCCTCCTGTATAGTGTTACTGAAATAGCCCATTTGATCTGTGGTTGCAGGCGTGTCTTCTCCATGCTCAGGCTGTCAACTACTCGCTTCATCTTCACGCCCGATGAGGAGGGGGGGCCTCCTTACCACCATCTCCGCTTGCAGCTTGCGCACCTGTGACTCCACCACCGTACCTTTGAAAAAATCCGGATTGAGACTCGCCCATAGCTTAACCGCATTGCCAAAGGTGAAGGCGTGGAAATCCTCTTCCGACATGCCCTTCTCTTCGACAAGTTCCCAGGCTTCCTCCAACACTTCCGTCATATCCGGCACGTCGAAGTGGCTGATATCGGAACTCAGCAGCGCACCAAGCTTGGCTCCGAACGGATTAACCTTGGAAGCAAAGGCATAGTTCAGTGTCGGATCGTCAGACTCACAACCAAAGAAGAAGTTCGGTACAAACAGATCACGGAGGTCTTCTTTCTTGGTAATCTTGCAGGCAGCAAAGTCGTCGAGTTCATCAGGCAGCGCGCTGCCCATGCCACTGATCATCTGCGCTTCGAACTCTGGCCAGCGGCTGTACATCTTCTCTCCGCCATATTGCTTGATGAGTTCGCCCAGCTTGGCACGGTCAAGATTTGCTGGGTTGAGTTCTTGGATCACATTGCCGTTGCGCTTCTCCCAATGGGAGATGAGATCAGCGAATACACTGCATCCCCAGGCGACACCGCCTTCGAGAAACGCAAACCGCATACGCGGGAAACGACGAGTGACACCGCCAAGAAACAGTGCCTTACACACCGCGTTGCCTGCTTCACCGAAGTGACCAATGTGGTTATAGACGAAATTAGTCAGCGAATTGCGTAATCCCATATTCTCGGCAGCGGAATGAAATGTCGCTGGATAGCCCAGTTCCTCACACTTGCGCCACACAGGGTCATAATCATAGTCACTGTCCATGCCTAACACGTCGACCCAATACGCAAATCGGCGACTCATACCTTGTTTCTCCGCGGCAGGAATCGAGCGGCGGATTAAACTGCCCATAGCAACAGCCTTGATCCCTAGCGATTTGCAATGTTCCAACTCAGCAACAGCTTCCTGCGGCGTGTGCATAGGAATCACGCCAATTGGAGCGACGCGATCGGTGTATTCCGCCCAGGTTTCCGCAGCATAACGATTAAAAGCCCGACACCCGGCCAGCCGCAGTTCTTCATCTCCGACGTACGGCGCAAACAATTGCGATGCCGAAGGATACAAAATCGCGAAATCTAGCCCCATGTCTTCGAGTCGATCATGCATCAGGCGGGGAATAAAGGATGTTGCAGTATCGAGTGTATTAGGAGTCGCTAACGCCCACCACGGCGGCTGTCCGACGCGCTGGTCGTGCCGCTCTTGTTTCGTCAACTTGGCAAATGCCCCTTGCCCGAGCGCACGAACTCGGGACGTCCACTTTTCGACGAGTTTCGGTCCAGCCTCTTCTTTCAGGTAGTCCATGGCCAGCGGTTCATATTCCCGCCAATGACCATCAGAATCGATCACCGGATGACTCAAGTGTGCACGGATTGCCTTTGATTTTGATTTTCCATTCGCTGACATATGCGATTCTCCTTTAGCTAGACAGCACTGCTGGACAAGCCCCCCGAAGGAGGGGGCAGGCCAGCAGTGGCACTCTAATTACGTAGGCTGGAATAAGCAGAGCGTTTCCGGCATGAGCTTGCTGATCAACGGGACTACGCGACTTTGTCCGAGAAGTGCGGCAACACTTTCTTGGTCAGCAATTCAAAACTCCGCATCATCGCCTTATGGGGCACGAGTTCGTTGTACACATACAGCCAGAAATATTCGGCAGGGAGTTGTTTCAGTATACGTTCGATCTGGCGGGCCACCGTGTCAGGACTGCCACAAAGTGTGAGGCCGCGTTCACACATCGACTCAAACGTGTTGGGAATCGTCTTGTAGTCTTCGCCGGGTTTGATCAGCGCGGAGTTAAAACCAAAAGGCTCGAAAAATTTCGTCCAGATGAAACACCCACTCTCACGGCCGATCGCCATTGCTTCTTCGTCAGTGTCAGCAACAACTACTTCACGGGCGAGACCAATGCCTTTTCCTAACGGCAGAGTTTTGCCAACTTCAGCAGCACCCGCCTGACACGCACGAAATTGTCCGAGGCAAATCTCCGGGTCACAAACGATGGTAATCGGCACGACGTTGTGGCGTGCTGCCCATTTCACTGAGGACTCGGAGAAACTGAACGGCTGAAACAGCGGCGGGTGCGGCTTCTGGTAGGTTTCCGGCACCGTGCCAATCTCCGTGAGCATGCCACGGTCATCAACACCTTGACCGTACTGCCGTGTCACTTCGTGTGCAGCCCAGAAGGTGTTAGGCGGCGGAATCTGCCAGTGTTTGCCGTGATGCGAGAAGGTCGGTTTCGTCCACGCCTTCATGATGATCTCGAAGTGCTCTTCGTACAGCTCTTTCTTGAGCGCTTCATACCGTTCCGGGTCGGTCGCGTTATCCCGCAAGGTATCGTAATGCTGGCCGAGGGTGTTGACCCAGCGGGGTTGATAGCCACGTGCGAACCCGGCGAACGCCCGGCCTTTGGTCACCTGATCAAGGATCGCCACATCTTCGGCGACGCGCAAAGGATTTTGGCACGGCAACACCAGCCCTAGTTGCCCGACACGCATCGTCTTTGTCTGCATGCCGAGAAACATGTCAAGCAAAATGGGATTGGTGGAGACTTCCTCACCTTCAATATGGAAGTGGTGCTCAGTAAAAGCGACTCCGTAGTATCCGTGCGCGTCGAGATACTGCGCCTGTTCGGCGAGATTCCACAGCATACGCTGATACAGGTCAGTGCGGCGACCCGCCATGCCCTGTGAGATTTCCTGCTTATTGCCAATACTCGGGAGATAAAAGACACCAAATTCCATACGTGCCTCCTTCAATCAATTATTCGCTTTTCGCCGATTCCCTAACGAGCTGAGAATATCATTACTGTGACTAGTTGGCGCGTGGTCGGAGCCAACTCGCCACATAGAGGTTGAGGGTTCTGGTTCTCCACGCCTCGTGGGATCGTCATGTTTTTCCTTCTTCAGTGCGGTAGTCAGTAAACCTCCGATCTCCTCGCCTGTAAACACCAGACGACCGGCCTGCTCCTGGGCTTGGACACGGGCACGAAGTTCTGCGGAAAGTTCAATGCGTCGGTCCCCGGGGAATTTCTCTTCCTCCAACGCGGGACGGAGAAAGAACTCTTGGGGCGTGGGCACCTCGGCCTGACTCTTCAGGCTCGTGAGCCGCCACTCGCGCGGTAGAAATCCTGGCGTAAAAAAGAGCGCTTGATCGGCTGCGGTCCACGGCTGTTCCATCGTGACATCCGTGAACAGATACGACAGGAGATCAGCGCCGAGATTCCAATCGACATGAGCCACACTGCCATAGCCGCGCTCTCCCAGTGCTGGATTGATGAGCGCGCCAAGACGCACACTGACGAAGATCAATTTCCCGTCCGGCCCATATTGCTCGATGCGTAGCGGAAAGAACGTCTGTTGATCCAACCAGTAGATGATGCGGGGGGCGTAATAGTTCGGCAGCCAGTCAGGTTTCGCGGTGGCTTCCACTACATACGCCCGCACTCCACCTTCCGGTGTGTACCAAGGGTATGCCTCGCCCATCAGTTTGATCGCGGTCGTCGGAACTTCCGGAAACCACCCTCGACGTTCGCCAGGGTGATCGTGGGTCGCGTCACCGGAAAACGCACGGTCTGATAAGAGCACATCGGTCCCGAGCAGTTTCCAGTCGTACTCCCACGCATCTCTCCCCACATCATCGTCATAGGTATACGGATAGGCAGGATATTTATCTTGTCGCGGTGGAGCCGGAAACCGCCGCACGCGACGCAATGCGGAGGAGTAGCGAAACGTGTCTTGCTTCTTGGTGAACGTCTGATCGGTGCGATAGCGAATGTAGAGACTTTGGTTGCCGTACTGCTCGGGCGGCGCCAGATATTGCAACAGCGCGCTATAGTCATTCTGTCCAGGTTTGGCGTAGAGATGACCAGCGATGCCATCGGGGACGTGATACGACACGGACGTCACGCATTTTCCCCAGGTGGGCATGTAGCCATTTGCATCGACCGACCCATAAGCTTGCACGGTAGAGGACGTCCAGCGCCGCCAATAGCCAAACTCCATCGCCCGCAACCCCATCTCTTCCGCAGTATACGGAGGAGCAAACGGGAAAGGTTCAGCCGGAAGATAAGGAAACTCGGCATGGCGTGGCGTGGTGGAAGAGAAATCAATGGTTGGCACGCTCTTCGGGCGAGAGTTCCGCTACGGTTTTCCACGTTCGCGCCGACACTGCTCCGGTTTCTGCGTAGGCAGCTCCCCACAGAACGCTGAACGCAAAAGTTAAAAGAACAACAAGCAACCCATTCCGACGAACAGCCACAAATCCTTCAGAACGAAACAAGCAAGTGGTCATAGAGATCATACAGATTCCCTCGACGTGTATTAGTAGTTCTGGTCCATGCTGCTATTTACACGGGTCGGGTGGGCTCCGCGCACTCCCCTCCCATATGGCTCCGACACTACCAGAAAGTGTCCTTGGGACATATATTCCCTAAGACTGATTGTCAAGAAGGCAGATTGAGGATACAAGAGGCACGAAGGCTAAATTGGACCACAGGAGATTGGCACACCAGAGTTGACCTGAGTGGAACGAAGGGTCTCTGGGCTCAGAATGACACGTCCGTGGGGCCACCGGGTAAAGTGTACGAATGTTCTGTGGTTCG
>CAVTCR010000060.1:0-128798 GCA_963733195.1 uncultured delta proteobacterium | reverse complement strand
CAGACTAAAAGGGTGAGACAGCCCCTGCGGCTAAGGTCAGTGCCTCATGGCTCCGCTTCAGGGCCTGCTCTGGATAGCCAAGACGCCACAGGGTCCAAGATGCAAAGGAGAGGCAATCCACCCTCGGGTCAGCCGTACCAACGGCGGGGGCGAGGGTGCGTCTGGGGGTCATACAGAGCAAGCGCCTGCTCCAAGTTTGCTCGCGCCGAAAGCAACTCTCCAAGGTAGTACAATGTCACCCCTAGTCCCGTGTGAGCTATCGAAAGGAGATACTGGTCTTGGACGCTCTGGGCAAGGCGCATCATCTGCTCCGCCAGCTCAAGTGCCGTCTGTAACTCTCGCCTATTAAAATAAAACAAAAACAGTCTATTCAGTACGGAGAAGAGCTGGGGCATCTCCCCCAAATTGCTGGCACAGTTCCCGGGGATCAAGTTACGGTTTTCTCCACCTCTGGGGCCGTGTAGCCTTTGACAGCGACCAAGGCATCATTCAGGGCGAGCTGCAGGGTTAGTTCTTGCTGGACACGATCTGGAGTATCTGGCAGAGTTGGGACGACTTCCAGCCCCTTCGTGAGGTGACTGATCGCTTCCGCATTGGCCGAGCGCTGGGTGGCGCGCTCTCCCGCCCGCTGCCAATACGGAATGGCCGAATAAGGCCAGCTTCGGTGTAATGATGTACCAACTCTTCAGGCTCGGTCTCTTGTCTCAGGAAACCGCTCCTCAAGCACCTGGGCCATCTCCTGATGGAACTGCTGGCGCCGCTCTTCAGCAACGACTGGTAGGCCGTGTCCTGACCAGTGCATGTTTGAAGAGATACGTAGCCCGGGGTGGAAGCCCACTCTGATAGAGCAGCTCGGCGTCCACTAACTGCCGCAACCCTGCTGAAGCGTCCCCTCGTCTATTGGGGAGACGGCCTGGAGTAACTCATAAGTAAATTCGCGCCCGATGGTTGCGCCCAGTTGGGCGATCTCTTTGCGGATCCCTAAGCGATCAAGTCGCGCCATCAGCGAGTCTTGCAAGGTCGAGGAATCGCGAGTGGGGAGGCGGACCCGTTAACTCATAATGCTCCTGCTTCTTCTGACCAAGCTCACTCCACCACTATCTTGGTCAACTCTTCCACAAACAGCGGCACCCCATCGGTCTTGTCACAATCTGTCGCACTACCTCTGCGCAGCGTTTGCCGCCGGTCACTCTCTCCACCATCGTCTCTACTGGCTCCGTCCAACCGACTGAGCGTTAGCTGGCTGAGATAGGAACGGTACCCCAGGGCGGCATAAACTCGGGTCGAAACGCCAGCACCGCTAGCAGCCGCGTCGTGGGCACTTGCTCCAGCAAGAGCGTGAGGAATTCGAACGTTGAGGGATCAGCCCAGTGCAGATCTTCCCAGGCGCAGACCACCGCCTGTTGCTCCGCTTCCTCCACACAGCCAGGCCACGAGGGCTTCCTGTGTTTTCTCTTTCCGCTTCTGGGGGCTGAGAGTGAAAAGGCGGGTAACTCTTGCGGGATGGGGTAACGACAGCAATGCCGCCAGGAGGGAAATCGTTTCCGCCTGCGGGAAAGCGACCGGACTCAGCATATGCTGGAGCTTCTCTAGTTTCGTCCGGGAGATCTTCTCGCTGAAATTGCAGCCGCCGTTGCAGATGACTCAATGATCGGGTGCAACGCACTGTTCTGCGCATAGGGCGAACAACGCAACTCCAGACAGCGTGCGCCCTCGGCTCGACGGTCTTTGAGCGCTTCCACTAAGCGTGATTTGCCAATGCCTGGCTCGCCGCTGAGCAACACGACCTGTCCTGCCCCGTCTTTCACCCGCGCCCAGCGTTCTCGTAATAGCCCATATTCGTGTTCTCGCCCCACAGGGGGTGAGCCCTTTGCGTACGACCACCTCAAATCGACTCTGGGCTTCGCCCTCTTTGATCACACGATAGAGTGTCAGCGGAGTCGCTATCGCCTTTGAGTTCTGGTTGCCCGCGATCTTCACATCAAATAAGCCCTCGACCAAGCGATAGGTAGCTGCGCTGATCACCACTTCATCAGGTGCAGCTTGTCCCTGGATACGGGCCGCGATGTTAGGCGTCTCGCCCAAAGCTAACTGCTCCTGGCGGCTGCCTCCTCCTATTTCGCCAACGACGACTAACCCGGTGTGAATGCCGATGCGGACCTGGAGCGATGGGTGAGGCCGCGTCTTAGGGCATGCACGGCCGCGATAATCCTAAACCCGCCCGCACGGCGCGCACCGCATCATCCTCATGCGCGGTGGGATAACCAAAGTAGACGAGCAGCCCATCGCCGAGATACTGCGCAATATGGCCGTCAAAACGGTCAATCACGGCGGCACTTGCCTGCTGATAGGCGCGCACGACTTCCCGGTACTCTTCCGGGTCGAGTTGGCGGAGAGCGCGTGGAGCCCACCAGATCACAGAACATCACCGTCAATTGGCGCCGTTCGGCCTCGGGAGGTCGAGGGACTGAAGACTGAGGGAAGTGAGTACTTTCCATCCGCGTATTCGTTCTCCCGCTTGTCGTTCCGATCCATACCAGTACTTTCCCGTCTTTATCGATGGCGACCTGTTCGCTTTCGATGAGCTCTTCCTTGAGGGCGGCAAGGGCATCATCGGACAGCTGAAACTGCACTTGGAGCAGGCGATAAGTGACACGCCCTTTTGCTTGCAGTAGCACCCGTACCTGATCCAGGATCTTGATCAGCGTCATCGGGCTGCCTCCGCCAGCTGTTCCAACAACGCCTTGGCCTCTTGCAAGTCCTTGGTGTCAAAGCCTTCGGTGAACCAGTTGTAGACCTCGGACAACAGCTTGTGAGCTTCTTTCTCTTGCCTTGCTGCTGCCAGAGCCGGGCCAAGCTCGTCGCCGCCCGCAGCTCCAGGACTTGGCTTGCTGCCGACGGGCAACCTCGATGGCCTTCGAGAAAACACTGCTTCAGCTTCTTCGATTCTCGACTCTGAACCTAGACTGTGAAGCGTTAGCTCGCCCTTTCAGCCGATACAGCTCCGCCTCGTGTCGACGCTCCTCAGTTTTATCCACCGTAGCCAGCGCCTCGGCCAACACGTTCAGCCCTTCCTCTTCCTGCCCCCTTTCCCATACGCCTCGGCCAGCCGGGCAAGATAGATGGCCGTGTAGCTCTGCCCCCGTAGCCCTGATGGCAGCCAGGCCCTGCTGCATCTGCGCAATGCCTTCTTCCACCTGTCCTGCTCGGCCAGCGCCCAGCCTCGCGCTACCATCCCATACGCCAACCAGTACGGAAACCCCTGCTCGGTTGCCAGGGTCATCACCGCCTCGGCCCGCTCTCGGGCGATCTGTCCCTCCCGGCGGAGAGCATGAAAATAGGCAGCACACCCCAAGGCATAGGCCAGACTAAAGGGATGAGACAGTTCTTGGCCAAGGCCACCGCCTTCTGGCTCCGCTCTAGGGCCTGGTCTGGATAGCCAAGATGCCACAAAGTGTAAGATCCCCAGGATAAGCAATCCACCCTCAGGTCAGCCGTACCGGCGGTGGAGCGAGGGTGCTGCTGGGGGTCATACAGAGCAAGCGCCTGCTCAAGGTGGGTCCGAGCAGAGATCAACTCTCCAAGCAGGTACAATGTACACGCTAGTACCGCGTGAGCTGTCGAGAGGAGAAAGAGGTCTTGGATGCTGTGGGCCAGACGCATCATCTGCTCCGCCAGCTCACGTGCTATTGGTAACTCCCGCCGGTTCACATAAAACATAAACAGTCTTCCCAGCACCCAGAAGAGCTGGGGAGTCTCGCCCAGCTGTTGGCACAGTTCCCGGGCCCGGGTCACAGCTTTTTCCACCTCCGGGGCCGTATAGCCTTTGACAGCTATCAGGGCAGCACCCAAGGCAAGCTGCAGTGTCAGTTCTTGCGAGCCGCGCTCAGGAGTGTCTGGCAGGGTCTTGAGCAACTCCAGCCCTTTGGTGAGGTGACTGATTGCTTCCACATAGGCCGAGCCCTGGGTGGCACGCTCCCCCGCTTGCTGCCAATAAGGAATTGCTTGCTCGATGAGCCCTGCCTCGGTGTAGTGATGTGCGACTAACTCTGGTTGGGTTTCGACGGTCTGCGGAAACTGCGCCTCCAGCGTTGTCGCTATCTGTCGGTGATATTGTTGCCGTTGCTCTTGAGTAGAGAATGATACGCGGTGTCCTGCATGAGCGCATGTTTGAAGAGATAGCGAGCCTGGGGGGACATGCCACTTTGATAAGACTAACTCCGATGCCACTAGTTTCGCAGCCCTTGTTGCAATCCTTGCTCGTTGAGCGGAGAGACTGCTCTAAGTAACTCATACGTGAATTCGCGCCCAATCGTGGCACCCATTGAGCGATATCCCGCACGCTGGCCAAGCGGTCGAGCCGCGCCATGAGGGAGTCTTGCAGCGTGGATGGAATCGCGAGAGGCGGCAACGGGCCATTCAGCTCATACCGTCCCTCGGCCTCTCGGACCAAGTCTGACTCCACTACCATCTTGGTCAACTCTTCCACAAACAGTGGCACCCCATCGGTCTTGCTGACAATCTGTTGCAAGACCTCCAACGGCAGAGCTTTACCGCCTGTCACTTGCTCCACCATCGCTTCCACTTGAGTCGTCTAAGCGACTGAGAGTGAGCTGGGTGAGGTAGGAGCGCGCACTCCAAGGCGGTGTGAAGTCAGGCCGAAAGGTCAGCACGGCGAACATCCGCGTAGTCGGGATCTGCTCCAGAAAGAGGGTGAGCACCTCTAGTGTGGAAGGATCGGCCCAGTGCAGATCTTCCCAGGCACAGTACACGGCCGCCTTTCTGCCTCTTCCATCAGCCACGCCACTAACGCTTCTTGGGTCTTTTGCTTCTGTTTCTGGGGACTCAGTGTCAGCGGGGGTATGCCTTCAGGCTGTGGCAGCGAGAGCAAGGCCGCTAACAGAGAACAGAGTGTCGGCCTGGGGAAGACGATAGGTGAGCAAGAGTCTGTTGGAGCTTGTGAGTTTGGCTTGGGGCGTCTCTTCGCGCTGAAACTGCAAGAGCCGCTGCAGGTGGTCGATGATCGGATACAACGCGCTGTTCTGGTGATAGGGCGAGCAGCGAAACTCGATGCGCGTCGCACCCTCGGCCAGCACCTGCTCCTTGAGCGCCTGCACCAGGCGGGATTTGCCAATCCCCGCCTCACCGCTGAGGAGCACCACTTGCCCCGCCCCTCTTTGGCCTGTGTCCAGCGTCGCTGCAACAATCCTAGCTCTTCTTCGCGTCCCACCAATGGAGTTAAGCCAGCACCGACGGCCACCTCAAAGCGGCTCTGCGCCGCACTCTCGCCGATGACCCGATACACCGACACTGGAGTGGAAATGCCCTTGAGGGTCTGGGGTCCCAGGTCCTGACACTCAAACAAGCCCTGCACCAGGCGCTGTGTCACCGCACTCATGACTACCGTGTCGGGCTCGGCTACGCCTTGGACACGAGCGGCAAGGTTGGGCGTCTCGCCCAACGCTAGTATCTCGCGCTTCTCGCTGCTGCCAATTTCCCCGATGACGACTAACTCCAGTGTGAATGCCGATACGAACCTGAAGAGGATGTGGTAACTGCTTGGACTGGAGGGATGACGTACGCAAGGCGGTAATGATCTCGATACCCGTGTGCACGGCCCGTTGGGCATCGTCTTCATGGGCCATAGGATAACCAAAGTACACTAGCAAACCATCGCCCAGGTGTTGGGCGATATATCCGTCGTAGCGCCGGATCACTGTAGTACAGGTCTCTTGATAAAGACGTACCACTTCACGGAGTTCCTCGGGGTCGAGTTGCTCAGAGAGGGCGGTGGAGCCGACCAGGTCACAAAACATCACCGTCAATTGGCGTCGTTCGGCGGCAGCGTCCAGGGCCTGGCGTCCGAAGTTCGGGGTCAAAACCGTAGAAGCTCGCTCTTGCTCTTTTGACTCTAGACCTCGAACCTGCGACCTTGGACTGTCTTCGCCGTTTCCTCTTTTATCCTTTTCCCCATTCCCCCGTTGTCCTATCCACACTAACACTTTCCCGTCTTCGTCTAGCGCGACTCGTTTAGCGTCAATCAGTTCGGCCTTGAGATCTTCGACATACTCATCATCAATACTGAAGCGGCGCTTGAGCGCTCGATAGGAAAGGCGACTTTCGTGTTGGAGGAGAATCAACACTTGCTGGAGAACGTCATCAAAAGTGGACATATGCCATTCCTCTTATGGCCGTCTATCCCACGCAATCGAGCGAGGACATCTGTTGCCTCATTGCCCTTCACTCTCCATCGTCATGAAGAACATGAGGGGCGTCGAGAACTGAAATATCTTCCGGAGTGATCCAGTGCATCCTTCCGTCTTGCCAGACCACGATCGGGTTCCCAGCACGTTTGTGACGACGGAGTGCCTGCTGTACCCCTTCCTCGATAGCTTGGTCGATCGGAGTTCCTTCAGCAAAAGCGTGCTCAATAGGATCAAGTTCTGTCTCCACCATAGTAGTCCTCCGTAATCTGTTGCCAGAGCGTAGCATTGACAGTGATGATTTGCGCCCCGCCTTATCCGCCCGGCATCAAATGCGGCATGTTCTGGCGAGAAGCCCGAAAGCCCTCGGGCAATAGTGTCGGCATTGACGAACTCCGTCACACCGAGTCGCCCTCTGAGGAGGGTGGGAGCGGCTGTAGACTTGCCCGCACCATTCGGACCAGCCAGGACCACAACGTGTGGCCGTTGCGCGGTCATAGCAGCTTCGTGCTCCCGCGCTGACTTTCCTTGCTTTCCAGTTCTTCAATCAATGCCTTCGCCTCTTGCAAATCCTTGGTGTCAAAGCCTTCGGTGAACCAGTTGTAGATCTCGGATAACAGCTGGTGAGCTTCAGCTTTCTTGCCTTGCTGCTGCCACAGGCGAGCCAGGCTGGTTGACGCGCGCAGTTCCAGCGATTTGGCTTGCTGCTTACGGGCAATCTCGATGGCTTTGAGAAAGCACGCCTCGGCTTCAGCCGATGTAGGGCGACTGGCGAGATTCGGGCGTTGGGGACGACCTTAGACTTTTCGCCTGTCCACCCATTCGCCGTTTCCCTGCTCGAAGCGTTAGCTCCCCCTTCAGCCGATACAGCTCGGCCTCGTACCACTGCTCTCCAGTCCTTTGCATCAGAGCCGACGCTTCCGCGAGAGCAGCCAGCCCTTCCTCTAGCTGTCCCATTTTTCCATATATTTCGGCCTGTAGAGCCAGAAAATACGGAGCTACTGCTTCCGCACCCGTAGCCCGTTGGGCAGCTAACCCCTCCTGCATCCGGACTACACCTTCTTCCCTGTGGCCTTGTGCAGCCAGCACCCAGCCTTGCAAGATGAGTCGCCCACGCCGCTCGATAGGCAAACCCATGCTCGGTCGAAAGCGTGAGTAGTGCTTCTGCCTGTTCTCGCACGGCTGTCTCTTCGTGACGAAACTGATGGAACATACGCAGTAATGTTTAGGGCAAAAGCCAAAGTATGAGGATGCGCTAACTCGTGGGCCAAGTGCAATGCGTCCTGCGTGTTCTTCAGTGCCTGCTCCGGATAGCCCAGACACCAGAGATTCCAGCCTGCAAAGCACAGGCAATACACCCCAGGATCAATCCCATAGAGAAAGGCATGCGAGCGGTGTTTGTGGATGTCGTAGAGCGCAATCCCTTGCTCAAGATGCCTGCGGCCTTGCCGCAATTCTCCCAGCCAGAACAAGCTTGCTCCCAACGCCCGATGCGCTTCGAGCAGGAGTGCAGGGTCTTGGCTGTTCTGGGCCAGCCGCATCATCTGCTCGGCCAGTTCATGCGCTTTTTGCGCGTCTGGGCGCAGCAAGTAAAACCGCCACAGTCCGAACAGCGCGGGGAAGAGGTGAGCAGTTTCCCCCACCTGCCCGCACAACTCTAGGACCCGGTTGTAGGTTTCGCCCACCTCGGGTGCGGCATGCCCCTTGAGGATCTGGAATGGCACCCCCAGAGTGAGTTGCAGCGCGAGTTCTTGCTGGACGCGCTCGGGCGTATCCGGCAGGGTTTTGAGCAGCTCTAGGGCCGTGGTGAGATGACTGATCGCTTCCGCATACGCCGAGCGCTGCACCGCCTGTTGTCCGGCAAGGTGCAGATACTCCACCGCCTTCGAGGTGTTGCCACTGCGGCTGTAGTGATACGCGAGCTCGCTGTAGTGATCCTCTAAGCGCTCGGGATACAGCGCCTCGATCGCCTGCGCCGTGCGTTCGTGTAAGGCTTTGCGTCGCTCCTGGAGCACTGTGCCGTAGGCCACCTCCTGCGTCAGCGCATGCTTGAAAATGTACTCCACCTCCGGGAAGGCCGGCTGCTCGTACAGGAACTCTTTGCGCTGTAGCGACGCCAGCAGGCGGTAGAGCTCCTCTTCGGGCTGCGAGACCACCTGGCGGACGAGACTCAGCGGAAACTCCCGCCCGATGATCGCCAGCTGTTGCAGCAAGGCTTTCTCCTCGGGCGCGAGACGGTCAATCCGCGCCGCCAGCACCCCGTGCACGGTAGGAGAAATGTGCAGTGCGGCCGGCGCTCGCTCCAGGTGATAGCTGCCCCGCGCACCCGTCACTGCTCCCTCTTCCACCAAGGTCTGCACGACTTCTTCCATGAAGAACGGCGTTCCCTCCGTCTTCTCCAGAATGAGGTGCTTCACCGCCGTGAGGCTCGCGTCGTTCCCCAGCAAAAAGCTGAGCAGCTCTGCGGCTTCGGCTGGGCCGAGCGGAGAGAGCCGCAGTTGGGTATAGTAGGTCTTTGTTCCCCACTCATGCCGATACTCGGGCCGATAGTTCACCAGGAGCAGCATCCGGGCACTGGCCACGCTTTCACTCAACGTATCGAGAAAGCCCTGCGTCTCGCTGTCGATCCAGTGCAGGTCTTCAAAGTTCAGGATCAGGGGCTGATTGAGACTCTCGCGTAAGAACAACTTCTTGAGGGCGTCAAACGTCCGCCGCCGGCGAATCTGGGGGTCCATTTGCTGTAGACTGGAAGTCGGGTCCTCGATACCCATCAGGGCGAAGAGGTAGGGCAACGTGTCTTCGAGGTTGCGGTCGAGCATCAGCACTTTCCCCGCAATCTTCTCCTTGCGCTGCCGCTCCGCATCTTGGGGTTGTATCTGGAAGTAGCTCTTGAGCAGCTCAATGACTGGCAGGTACGGTGACGCTTTCCCGTGGGAGACCGAGTAGGCTTCCAGCACCAGACAGCCAGCTTTGCGAGGTAGCAGCTTGAATTCGTAAAACAGGCGCGATTTCCCGAGCCCAGGTTCGCCCATCACCCCGACGATTTGGCCATGCCCTGCCTTGGCTTGGTTAAGGGCGAGATGGAGTTGGTCCATCTCCCGGTGGCGGCCAACGAATTGCGTCAGTCCCCGTCTGACGGCCACTTGCAGCCGTGTGCGTAAAGGCCCCGCGCCAATAACCTCGTAGACACTGAGCGGCTCTTCCATCCCTTTGACCTGTGTCTTTCCCAGCGCCTTGAACTCAAAGTAGCCGCCCGTGAGTTTCTGCGTTTGCTCGGTCACCAGGATGGAGCCCGGCGCCGCCAATTGTTCCATGCGGGCCGCCAAGTTGGTGGAATGCCCTACGGGGACATAGTCCGTATGCAAATCGTCTTTGCGAATGGAGCGCACCACCACTTCGCCGGTGTTGATCCCCACGCGCATCAGCAGCGGGGGATACCCTTTCTGCCGCAGCGTATCGGCATAGCGGCGCATCTCCTCCTGCATGCGGAGAGCGGCATACAGGGCGCGCTGGGGATGGTCCTCGTGGGCAATAGGTGCACCGAACAAGGCAAAGATACCATCGCCTAGCGCCTGCGCTACATACCCTTCGTAGTGATGCACGGCATCCATCATGAGCTGGAGGGCAGGGTCAATAATCGCTTGTGCCTCTTCAGGATCAAGGCCTTCGATGAGCGCCGTGGAGCCTTTGAGATCGGCAAACAGCGCGGTGATCGTCTTACGCTCACCGTCGGTGAGACCACGAGCTGCCATGGCCGCTTGTTCAGACAGAATACGTGCGGCCAGATGGGCAGGCGTGTAACTCGCAGGAGCCGGACGCTCTGGAGGAGGTTGGAGCTTGGAAACGGAAGTTCGCCCGGTGAGCGTCGTACCACATTCCCCACAGAACTTGGCCTGCGGCGCATTCTCAAAGCCACACTGAGCACAGCGCCCTTTGAGTGCGGCACCACACTCATTGCAAAACTTTGAGCCCGTCGGGATTCTCGAAGCCACAGCTTACACAGCGCATGGTGCTTCTTTACTCCTTTAGGCGGTGCAGAACAAGAAAACGGCCGACCCCTCATCAGCAAGCGGCAATCTTCTGGAGGGTGTTCGGGATTCGCATCACATCATCGCCTCCTACGCGCCGACAGATCCACAAGCTTCACTTCCCGATAAGTCCGTTCCCAAGAATGCCGAACAAGAACCCTTTCTCTGGATCGGGAACGAGGCCCCCCATGAGCCAGAGGTAAACGAAGAAACCGTAGAAGAGTGCCATCAACACTAAAGCCGCCCGCCGCCAGAGCGGAGGCTGAAGTTCTCTGGGCAGGAAGGTCATGTTGATATACAGAAGGTGTAGCGCGCTGATGACGAACACCACACCGGCGATGTTTGCGCCTAACTGTAACAGGATGATCGGTTGTGCGAGCCCTAGAGCAATCAATCCCCACGCTACGACCGCTGCGAGAACCGAGTAATACACGATCCGTACTTCTCCACGACTCCATTGCCGCACCCGCTCGCTACCAGTCCAGAGGATGTCTGTTACCGCACGGACCGTTCCCTCCAAAATATCGAGTTGGGTTTTGAACAGCATCCATGCCCCCATCAGCGCGACAAGCGTGCCCAGCGCCGCACCATTGCGCGTGGACATCGCATTCGCCAACGCTGTCGCTATCGCGAGGCCACGAATATCTTCACCACTCTGGATGAATGAGGTGTAGAGTATTGCAGGCAGCCCCATCCCAAGCAGGGCGCCGATGAAGAACACGCCCCATTGATCAATCCTGACGATCCGCCACCAACCTTGCCAGCGTGCCAAGCTTTCTGGCGTTATTTTGAACACACTTCCTGAGTGCGCGAGGAGAATTCCCTGACCTCCCACTGCAGCAGGGATAAAGCCAACGATCTTGCCCATCCCGAATCCTTTGTCCCGTGCCCAGTTGGAAAGAGTTAAGTTGGTTACACCACCGGCACCGGAATAGGCAGCGAATGCGCTAATCAAAAACCAATCGGCTCCAGGTGGGAAAAAGGTAAATGAGCCAGTAGGGACACTGAAGCCGAAGAACCCAACCCCGGCCTCTATCCATCGCTCCCTGCTTGCGAAGAACAAACACAGCAACGTCAGTCCGCCGAGGATAACGATAACTAACGTCCAGTTGAGGATCTCCAGCGTGTGCTCGATATGGCGACCGAACATGAGAATCGCCACGCAGGTCGCAAAGGTGCCAACACCGATCCAGTACACCGTAGATGCATTTGCCGGACCGGCTAGTTGGCCGCTAAAGACGTAAAAGATCGCTCCTGCTGCTGCACCCGCCCACGCTGGCCAACCCACCTGGAGAAAATAGAGTAGCGTGTAAAACCAAGCCCAGAAGGTCGAGTGCGGTTTGGTGCGCATAAATCCAACTACTGCCGGTTCGCCGGTATAGAGGGTGTAACGCATCAGCTCGGTATTGAAGATCGTTTGCAATATGGCGGCGACAGTGGTCACCCAGAGCAAGGACATGCCATATTTCACAAACGCGGCTGGTCCTAGCAACCATTCCCCGCTACCGATCGACGTTCCGAGGATGATCGCGCCCGGACCAATAACTCCGAGAAAGCCCCAGACCTTTAGTGAACTGGTGGTATAGGAAGCTCGTCGACTTTCCACGGATCGAGTCCAGACCGTGCTTCTTTTGCGTCGGTTACTAGCGAGGCTACTTGTGTTGATGGTTTCACTCTCTTCCCTTTCACTCTCCGCATTGGCAGGCAACGCTACCTATCAAAACCAGTTGGGAGAAGTCAAAAGGAGTCACCAGCAAGTCTTAGGACAGGTCCAGAGTTGGTTTCAGGTAAGGCCAAGATGTGTCTTGGCTTGTCTGGACCTGCTTGCGACTTCCCTACCGTCTTGTCACCGACAGTGGGAATCTATACAGTAGCGCTAATGGAAGCAGCTGTACCTTTGCTTCAAAAGATTATCTTGTTAGCCTTTCCAATCCTTATTGCTGTTGTTTTGCACGAACTTGCGCATGGATTTGTAGCCTATCGCCTTGGAGACCCCACCGCGGCGCAAGCTGGACGACTGACCCTCAATCCCATCGCGCATGTTGACCCTTTTGGGACAGTGGTCT
This sequence comes from uncultured delta proteobacterium, assembly GCA_963733195.1. Classification (GTDB taxonomy): domain Bacteria; phylum Desulfobacterota; class Binatia; order Bin18; family Bin18; genus VGTJ01. Next base: position 116,501 of record CAVTCR010000060.1, on the reverse strand, counting down.
TGCCCGCTATTCTTCTCTTTAGCGGCTCTCCGTTCCTGTTTGGTTATGCGAAGCCGGTGCCGGTAAACTTTCATAACCTCTACCAACCGCGTCGAGACATGGTGCTGGTTGCGTTGGCTGGTCCACTGGTGAATCTCCTCCTCGCTGGGATCGCAGCATTTGTGTTGAAGTTTCTGCTCTCTTCGGCCTTTCTGAAGAGTGGGATTTCCACCAATAACGCCATGATGCTCTTTCAACTCGCACAAGCTTGCCTTCTCATTAACGTCAGTCTTGCCGTCTTTAACATGTTGCCGATTCCTCCGCTTGATGGTGGACGTGTTGCCACAGGACTATTACCTCGGACACCGGCCCTCGCCTTAGCGCGCCTTGAGCCGTACGGTATGCTTATTATTCTGTTGCTGCTGACCTCGGGAGTTCTCGATCGCATCTTGCGCCCGATGCAAGCGTTTCTGATCGGCACGTTGTTGTGAGGCCGAACGGAGAGGAGGTGGAATGTAGGGCGGTATGGGCTAAACGACAAGTGTTCGATTTCTAACCTACAGTTACCATCCTCAGTCTGAAAGCAGATGGCGAGAACTCAGAGTGTTCTTATGTTGTACCGTGTCAAGCTCGATGTTTTTGAAGGACCGCTCGATCTTCTTCTTCACCTCGTGAAAAAGAACGAGGTTGATCCGTCCGACATTCCGGTTGCGATCATCACTGATCAATACCTGGCGTACATGGAGTTGCTCCAGCAACTCGACTTAGACATTGCTGGTGAGTACCTTGTGATGGCGGCGACGCTTGTGCACCTCAAATCTCGCATGCTGCTACCAACCGACGAGAATCCTGAGGAAGACGAGGGAGAAGATCCACGCGCCGAACTTGCGCGGCAGCTGCTTGAATACCAGCGTTTCAAAGAAGCCGCAGAGATGCTAGCACGCCGTGATCAACTGGACCGTGATGTCTTTACGCGCCTGCCGGTACGAGACGAAACTGAAACTGAGAGTGATCTTATCTACGATGTCTCGTTGGGAGATCTGCTTGACGCATTGCAAGAAGTGCTAAAACGGGCTGCCCCCGAGGTGGTACATGAGGTCATTCTTGAAAACGTTTCACTACGAGAACGACTCGTCGTGATCCTCGACACCTTACGCGAACGCAGGGAGATGCTGTTCTCCGAGGCGTTCCCAGTTGGTTGTACGCGCTTGCAAATCCTGATGACTTTTCTTGCCCTGCTTGAACTCGTGCGCACCCGTATGGTGAGTATACAACAGGAAGAACGTTTCGGCCCGATTACGATGGCACTGGCAGTGAGTACCGATGCCCCAATGCCAGAGTCACTGGAGCACTTATGAATCCGTCTGAGATCAAAGCCATTGTCGAAAGCCTGCTCTTTGCTTCCGGGACTCCCGTCGCGCTTCGCCGCTTGGCGGAGGTTATCGGTGTTGCCCAAACAGAAGTGAGAGCTGCGGTGATGCTCTTAATCGAAGAGTATGCTGCGGTAGATCGCGGGGTCCGCCTAGCCGAGGTTGCCGGTGGATATCAGTTTCGTACAGCGGCAGAGTATGCCGACTATGTGAAGAAGTTCGTGCAAGAGAAGCCAAGCAAACTGAGCCGCGCAGCGCTAGAGACATTATCGATTATTGCCTACCGACAACCATTGACGAAAGCAGAGGTTGAACTCGTGCGTGGGGTCGATGTTGACGGTGTATTGAACTCATTACTGACCAAAAAACTGATCCGTGTCGTAGGCCGTAAAGACGTTGCTGGTCGACCGTGGGTGTACGGAACTACCCCACAGTTCCTTGAACTTTTCGGTCTCAATGATCTGAGTAGTCTACCGCCGTTACCGACCATTCATGAACCCACTCTTAACCCTCTTAGTGAACACGATGCCATTGGAACGTTTACAGAAGATTCTGAGCCGAGCGGGAGTAGCCTCGCGTCGGACAGCGGAGACCTTGATCCAGTCGGGACGGGTCCAGGTGAATGGCGAAACGGTCACCCGTCTGGGAACGACGGCGGACCCTCGGCATGACGGGATTCTTGTTGATGGCCAGCCGCTCGTCTTTCCCGAGTTCTTGTATTTTATTATTCACAAACCCATTGGTTTCGTTAGCACTCTGAAAGACCCTGAAGGCCGTCCAACTATCCGTGAGCTATTGCGTGATGTCCGGGACCGTGTGTATCCGGTGGGACGGCTCGACTTCAACTCATCTGGACTGTTACTGCTGACCAATGACGGAGAGCTTACCGAACGGTTGTTGCACCCTCGTTATCAGATCCCACGAACGTATCATGCCAAGCTAGAAGGGAAACCGACGCATCAGGCGTTGCAAGCGTTACGCAGTGGAGTCCGACTCGATGATGGAATCATTACCAGTCCGGCAACGGTACGAACCTTGCGCAGCAATGAGCAGAAGGTGTGGTTAGAGATCACTCTTCGTGAAGGACGAAATCGAGAAATCCGACGGATGTGTGAAGCAGTTGGGCATCGTGTGGAAAAGCTCATCCGTGTTTCTTTTGGACCGTTGTCCCTGGATAATTTACTAGTTGGAGCCTACCGGTCACTCTCACCCAAAGAAGTTCGCGGGTTAAAGCAAATCGCAGGGAAGACAAAGAACCCGTCTTGACTTCATAGGTTCTCGTCGATACAAAGCCCGGACCGACGACACAGCCCCCTGTGTCGTTTTCTTTTCCGCCATGCGCGGGGTGGAGCAGCCCGGTAGCTCGCGAGGCTCATAACCTCGAGGTCCTAGGTTCAAATCCTAGCCCCGCAACTTCACAAAGCCCTGGAGTGACAACTACTTCAGGGCTTTGAACTTTCTGATTCCTCGCCAACTACTAGAGCCGTTTGCTAATGGTTTGCTAATGTGCGAACCGAACAGGGCTGGTCAAAACGTTGTAGGTCGTAAAAGTCCTGTTGCTAAAGGGCTTTCAAGTCTCGCCTCGGTTGGGCTTTGGGAAAGTCGTGGGCAAAGAGGGAGAAACGCTCGACCGAAAGGTCGCCCTCCCCAGCCCTCTATGTCCGCAGAGTCCATCTCCATCACACCAGAAAGGAGTTTCAAAAGCTGTTATTCTCTCCCAGCGCGATGTATGAAGGAGAAGGCCGAAAAGGCACGAGCGGTATCACTACCAACGACACGAGAGGATATACGGGATGAGTGAACACGAAAGAGAACAGGATTTCCTCCAGCTCGCTGAGGCGGTCCGCGCAGCTTGTCTTGCCGCGGCGCTAGAGAGCTATGAGGACGCGAGTATGCGTGGGCTGTGTCATGAAGGAGCGTGGGAGTGCGCCATCGGGGCGATCCGGGCCCTCAACCTCCCGCGCCTTCTGGCCCACCAAGATCAAAGAAAAGCTAAAGTCCGGACCTGAAGACTGACTTCATAGTGAGTGATTAAAACAACGAGGATGCCCCCTCCATCTAGGTCCTCCTTCCTCCCGTGAAAACTGAGAGCCTCGTCCCTGTGGCAGGAACCTGGCGTACTCCAGGTATGCCCCCTTAGGATACCGTGAGTTGCTCCTCAGAACACACGCAATTGCTCATCATTTGAGATATTGATCCCACGGATACTCTGTCCGCTCTACGTCAGGGATTGCGCTATAAGGTAACGCTACATCGGCTGCTTTGCCCACGATATCAACCAAGCGCTTGATGTTCTTGCGTTGCCCGTAGGCTTGTAACTCCTCGAGCATATCTGTGAACACACGCGGTCCATTGCTCATGACCACACTGGCGAACTCGACAGCACGTGCGCCGCTCAACAAAAAACGAATCACATCATCTGCACAGCGTGCCCCATTGGTGCCGATGATCGGTACATGCTGAGGGATCGTCCGCCAACACTTGCTCACCCAATACAAACTGTTAGGTAAAGCCCAACGTCCACCAATCGCACCCCATGATCCGAGCACTGGACGCTGCGTTTCAATGTCAGGCATGAATCCTTGAACTCGCCCGATCATCACCAGCATGTCAGCACCGGCCTGAATAGCTTGCTCAGCGAGCGACTAAGCAAATCGGCGGTTTGCGCGGTGAGTTTCACAGCCAGAGGAACGGTGATAGCCCGCCGTACCTGGCGGACATATTCTCCAACGATATCAGCATCAGTAATTTGTTTAATCGCGCCTTTGGCTGCTTCGCGACCGTGTGGGGCGCTTAGGTTTAATTCGATCCATCGTAGCCCAGCGCTTTCCATCGCAGCCGCAATCTCCGCTGCTGGTCCAGGATCGGCTACGGTAATGCTGCCAACTACATATGCGTCCTTGGTACGTGCATAAGCGTCGGCTTCGGCGAGCATCCGAAGCCAGTCTTGAAGCGGCGTCTGTGCCAAACCAGAGCGACAAAAGAGTGAGGCGTGAATATCCGCATTGTCCCAAGGAACAACCTGCCAGTTTTGATCGAGCAATACGTATTCTGCACTATCGAGTTGCTTGGCGGCTTGCGGAGATTCATTGATGGATTTTGCTACTACTGCTCCTGCCCCCGCGTCCAATGCAGCTTTGATTCCTGCCAGCGTCATCGTGAACTCAGACGAGGCACAGAGGAGTGGGTTCTTCAACGTGAGAGGGCCGAGCGGGGTCGTGAGATCCATAGATGTGTCCTCAGTGCATGAGACGTGGCATACAAAATTGTTCAGGTTCTGCGGTTCCCTAGACGTCTAGTCCGAATACTGGAGATAATGTATTGCACGGAAAGGGAAAAGAAAGAACCGGTACCAGAGGAGACAAGTCGTGAGTACGTACGAGATCAGTCGGATGTTGTATAGCTTACGCGAACCCGCGAACCGTGACGCTTGTCGCGCGAATCCAGAATCCTATTACCGCCGTTTCACGGGAGATGAGGGAGAAGTTGGTATGCTGTTGGAGCCAAACTGGCAGGGCTTAGTCGATGCTGGGGTCAGTATCTATCTGCTTACCAAACTGGCGGCGGCCCTGAATGTCGACTTGTTGGAAGTCGGAGCGTTGATGCGTGGTATGACACGGGAAGAGTCTCTTGTACGCACTGAAAGAACAGGCGGAACGCAACCGGCAATATGCGATTTTCCTTGAATGAGGCTGGAGTCTAGGGTCTAGTGTCGAGCGTCAGAAAAAACAAAGAGTTTTATTATGGCACAAGTCGTCGCTGGTATTGGTTGTTCGCATGCGCCGTCAATCGCTCACGCGTACGATCATTGCCTTACGGAAGAACTACCGTGGAAGCCGCTCTTCACCGCCTTTGCGCGGACTCACCAGTGGCTCCAACAACAAAAACCGGATGTGCTGGTGGTGATCTACAACGACCACGTCGATCAATACTTCTTTGATGCGTGGCCGACTTTCACAATCGGTGTGGCAGATAAGTATCAGGTTGCTGATGAGGGTTGGGGGCAACGAAATTTCCCTACTGTTCCAGGATACTGCACTTTTGCTCAGCATCTCGCAACACGAATGGTGGACGACGGCTTTGATCTCACAGCTTCACAGCGTATGGTGCTGGATCATGGTTTTCTCTCACCCATGCCGTTACTGAATCAAGACTGGGCAGTCCCGATCATTCCCATGACGATCAACGTTGTGCAGCCGCCACTGCCAACGCCGAAGCGTTGTTGGGCACTAGGCGAAGCGCTGGGAAGAGCCGTCGCCAGTTTTCCTGAAAATCTCCGTGTTGTTGTTATTGGTACTGGTGGGTTATCGCACCAGTTGACTGGCACGGCGTTTGGTACGGTCTATCCCGAATGGGATCGAAAATTTCTGCAACTCTTAGAAGAAACACCGCACGAACTGATGACGTATAGTATGGCCGATTTTGCCCATTTAGGTGGCGAGCACTCTATTGAGGTCGTGCAGTGGATCGCTATGCGTGCCGCGTTACCAGCGACCGCGAAGATGGAGTTGAGGTTTTACTATCCCTACGGATTGATGGGATACGGAATTGCCGGCTTTCGAGTTCTCGACGAGAGTAACCAGTAGTGATTGGAGTGGAACGATGGGAGTCCGGACAGGCCAACAGTTCTTAGAGTCACTGCGTGATGAGCGTGAGATCTGGATTGACGGTGCACGAGTGCGAAATGTGACCACAGATCCCCGTTTTCGTGGAACGGCAGAGTCACTCGCTGAGCTGTATGATCTCCAACATCGACCAGACCTTCAGGAGCATTTGACGTATCTCCATCCTCACACTCAGCAGCGCGTTGGTCTTTCGTACTTGGAGCCTCAGGACGAAGCCGACTTGCGGCGGCGTCGAGAGATGGTCAAAACCTGGATGGATTGGACCGGCGGGATGATGGGTCGCAGCCCGGATTTCATGAATATTCATATGACGGGGTTTGCCTCCGCCCACGAGTACTTTGCTCGGGACGGCCAACAATTCGGACAGAATATCCGTCGTTACTATGAACGCCTCAGTGACCAAGATCTGTGCCTCACTCACACTTTGATCAACCCGCAGATTGATAAATCCAAGCCGGTCCATTTGCAACCGCAAAACACGGCCGCAGCGATTGTGAAAGAAACAGATACCGGGATCGTTATCCGCGGTGCACGCACGATTGCTACCTTGGCTCCCTTCGCACACGAGATAGCGGTATTTCCTTCCACCTATTTGCAAGCGTCTGAAGAGGCGAAACCGTACGCATTTGCCTTCTGTATTCCGATGGCGACACGCGGGCTGCGTTTTATTTGTCGACCAACAATTACGCCGACGGATGGGCGGGTGCTCGATTATCCGTTCTCCTCTCGGATGGATGAAATGGACTGTGTGGCAATCTTCGACGACGTGCTGATACCGTGGGAACGGGTGTTCATTTACCGGAACCCACAGTTAGCCAATGGGCTCTTTGTCGAGACTGGCTGCATGAACCAGATTATGCATCAGTTTGCGACGAAGGATTTAGCAAAAGCTGAATTCGTACTCGGCGTCGCACTGAGTATGACTGACGCAATCGGCACGAACGGATTTGAGCATGTCCAGAACTACCTACATGAAATGATCAATACTGTCGAAATGGTACGAGCGTGTATCCGTGCGTCAGAAGCAGACTGTATCCCTGGACCAAGCGGGACGGTCCTGCCGAGTCCGCAGCCGCTGTCAACCGTGCGAACACTGTTTCCGCAACTCTACCCCCGCTTGGTTGAGATCATTCAACTCCTGGGATCGAGCGGGTTGGTGATGACTCCGAACCACAGTGAATTGAGCAGTCGAACGTGCCGCTGATGTTCAGCTCTACTACCAGGCAGCAACGCAGCCGGCTGACAAACGTATTCCCTTATTCCGTTTGGCGTGGGATCTCTCGTGCTCGTCATTTGCCGGGCGGCAGACGCTCTATGAGCGCTTCTTTTCGGGCGATCCGTGGCGGTTGGCGATCACTCGCTATAATGCCTATCCGCGTAAAGAAGAATTTAAGCAACGAGTGTGGAATTTTCTCAGCCGCACTGCGGAATGGGACGCGAAGTTTAATAAAAAGTGAGACCTTTGTGCCGTTCCTTCCTGGAGCGTTAAGTCTTCTCCTCTTGATTGTTGCCCCTTGGGCTAGTTGTGGGTTCTCGACGAACGGGGATGACAAGAGAGAGAAGGAAACCCGCTTTCAAGCCGCCCGTCAACAAATGGTCGAAGGACAGTTGCGGCAACGGAACATTCGCGACGAACGGGTTCTCCAGGCAATGACAACTGTACCGCGCCATTTGTTTGTCCCTCCGGCGTGGCGGTCGCAGGCTTACGACGATGGACCCTTACCAATCGGTCAAGAACAGACAATTTCTCAGCCCTATATCGTTGCACTTATGACAGAAAGTCTCCGTCTCAAGGGAGCGGAAACGGTACTGGAGATCGGCACGGGCTCTGGCTATCAGGCGGCGGTGCTCAGTGTTCTGGCCAAGAAAGTGTATTCTGTCGAAATCATTCCTGAACTCGCGAAAACAGCCCGCGAGCGCTTGATGGCGCTGGGCTACAAGAACGTAGAGGTGATTGTCGGGGATGGAAATCTCGGTTGGCAGGCTGGGAGCCCTTACGACGCAATCATTGTGACCGCAGCCGCCCCCGAGATTCCACCGGCGCTCATCGCGCAACTTGCTGACGGTGGACAGATGGTGCTCCCGGTTGAGGTGGGGGAGGAGCAACACCTCCTTCGCTTACAAAAGAAAGAAGGAAAAATAATCCGAGAAGACTTGGGGCCAGTGCGATTTGTTCCGTTGGTGGGTGGCGGACAGACACCAGCTAACGGCGGCTCAACGCCCCCACCATAACTCTAGCGGAGCCCAATTGGGCGATGCGCGGCGCACGCAGCGGGTGATCCGCATGGCGACGGTCTTAGCGCAGCAGCCGATGGCGAGCCTGCCGGAGGCGTGTGGGAGTCCAGCGGAGCTGAAAGCGACCTATCGTTTCTTCGACAATGAGGCGGTCTCCCCGGCGGAGCTGTTAGCCAGCCATGTGAGCGCGACGTATGAGCGGGCAGTGCGAGTGCCCGTGGTGTTAGCGGTGCAAGATACCACGGAGGTAGACTGGACGGCGCATCCGGCGACGACGGGGATGGGGCCGATCGGGCATCCCAAACATCGGGGCTTGATGGTGCATAGCACGCTGGCGTTTACGCCGGAACGGGTGCCACTGGGATTATTAGCCCAAGACGTGTGGGCACGCGATCCAGAGAACGTGGGTCAGCGGGCGACACAGCGGCATCGTGCGATTGGGGAGAAAGAAAGTGGGAAGTGGTTGCGCAGCTTAGCAGCGGTGAATGAGGCGCAGCATGAGTGTCCGCAGACGCACTTTATTAGTGTGGCGGATCGCGAAGCCGATGTGTACGATTTGTCTGTCGCCGAGCGGGCGGAGGGCGTGGATTTACTCGTGCGTGCGGCGTGGGATCGGCGGGTCGCGCACGAGGAGCGGTATCTGTGGGCGGCCGTGCGAGTGCAGCCGGTGGCCGAGATTGTCCCCGTGCCCGTGCCCCGCCAGGGCGCTCAGCCAGCCCGCACGGCGGTGCTGACGTTGCGCTTTGGCGCGGTGGAGGTGTGTCCGCCCGGGCATCGCCGGGCCGAGCGGTTGCCGAGCGTGACGATCTGGACCGTGCACGTGGTCGAGGAGTATCCTCCGGCGGGCGTGGAGCCCCTGGAATGGTTACTGCTCACCCCCTGCGAAGTGCCTTCACCCATCGAGGCCCTGGAGTGCGTAGAATGGAACTCATGTCGGTTTCGCATTGAAGTCTGGCATAAAGTGCCTAACAGTGGCTGTCGGATTGAAGCTCGACAGTTAGAGAGCGTGGCACCTCTACTGGCCATTCTGATCGGCCTTGCTATGATGCGCCGTTATGCCGCATGAAGGAACGTTCAAACTTGTCTCTGAGTTTCAACCGCAAGGTGACCAGCCGCAAGCAATTGACCAGCTCACCACAGGCTTGAACGAGAAACGTACCCATCAAGTGCTCCTCGGGGTAACTGGATCGGGCAAGACGTTCACCATGGCGCATGTCATCGCCCGGGTGAACCGTCCAGCCCTGGTGATTGCTCCCAACAAAACACTGGCTGCCCAGCTCTACAACGAATTCAAGGAACTTTTTCCTGAGAATGCCGTGCGCTATTTCGTCAGTTACTACGACTACTATCAGCCTGAAGCGTACGTTCCCTCAACAGACACATTTATCGAAAAAGATGCGGCGATTAACGAAGAAATTGATAAGATGCGCCACTCTGCGACGAAAGCGTTGTTAGAGCGACGCGATACGATCATTGTCGCCAGTGTCTCGTGCATCTACGGTCTCGGTTCGCCGGAATCATACTTTGATCTCATTCTGTTTGCGGAGGAAAATTCCCAAGTCGAACGCGACGCGCTGCTACGGAAGTTGGTCAACATTCAGTACCAACGCAACGACATGGATTTCCACCGCGGGACGTTTCGTGTGCGCGGTGATGTCGTCGAAGTCTTCCCTGCTTACGAAGAGTCGAAGGCCTTGCGCTTTGAGTTTTTTGGCGACACGCTCGACAAAATTGCTGAGATCGATCCGCTGCGTGGAAAAGTCCTGCGGCGACTCGATAAAATCGCCCTCTATCCTGCGAGCCATTACGTCACGACGTCTGACCGTATGAAGAAAGCGGTTCGTGGGATTCGTGAAGAACTCAACGAGCGGCTCCCGCAGTTACAAACCGAGCACAAACTGCTCGAAGCCCAACGCCTTGAGCAACGTACCCTCTATGATCTCGCTTTGCTGGAGGAAATGGGATTCTGTCCTGGGAATTGAAAATTACTCACGCCATCTCGACGGACGCGCACCTGGAGAGCCGCCGTTTACGCTGCTAAACTACTTTCCCAAGGATTACGTGCTTTTCATCGATGAAAGCCACATTGCTGTGTCGCAGATTGGCGGTATGTATCGTGGCGATCGGACGCGGAAGATGACGCTGGTGGAATATGGCTTTCGTCTTACCGTCCGCACTCGATAACCGACCACTTAATTTCAGTGAGTTTGAGCAGAGGGCACAACAAGTTATCTACGTATCAGCGACACCTGGTGACTATGAGCGCAAGCAAAGTGATGGACAAATTGTTGAACAGTTGATCCGCCCTACCGGCTTGATCGATCCAGAGGTGATCGTCCGTCCGGCAAAATCTCAGGTCGATGATCTACTCGAAGAAATTCGTCTCCGTATTGCTGATGGCGAGCGCGTATTAGTGACGACACTTGACGAAACGGCTCGCGGAAGATCTGAGCGAGTATTATCAAGAGCTTGGTATTAAGGTGCGCTATCTGCACTCGGACATTGATACCATCGAGCGCGTAGAAATTCTGCGGGAACTGCGGCGTGGAACGTTTGATGTCTTGGTTGGCATTAACCTCTTGCGCGAAGGTCTCGACCTTCCTGAGGTCTCGCTTGTGGCGATTCTTGATGCCGACAAAGAAGGGTATCTGCGCTCCGAGCGTTCCCTGATTCAGACTATTGGCCGGGCGGCACGCCACATCAAGGGAACGGTGATCATGTATGCGGATAAGATGACTGACTCCATGCAACGTGCGATTGGTGAAACCGCGCGTCGCCGTCGTATCCAATCGGCGTACAACGAAGAACACAGCATCACGCCACAAAGTATCAAGAAAGCGATTCTCTCATCACTGGTGAAAGTATACGACTCCGATTACAGCGATATTCCGATGGCAGCAGAAACGCCGGAAGAATACCTTTCGGCGCAAGAATTAGCTGTGCGGATTGAGCAGACACGCAAGGAGATGAAACAAGCGGCGGCAGCTTTAGAATTTGAGCAAGCCGCACTCTTACGTGACCGCCTGCAAGCGCTGGAACAACGAAGCCTCGGCCTTGAATCCGGGACGAGTGTGGCCGTACCAATCGTTTCTGTGAAACCAGAAAAACCGATGGTGGCGCGTAGTGGGGCAACTTCGCAAGGTGTGGCTGGCCGTCGGGGTGGAAAAGCTGCTGCGCGTGGACGTATGGCACGGTGGCAAAAGTAGAGTAGGGGTTAGGGATTGGGGGATGGTGAAGAGCAATGGACTTGCAGAAGCTACGAACGCGCTCGACCGAGCGCGGGCGGTGCTTGTCGCTGAAGCAGAAGCGATCCGCTCCATTACACTAGATAATCATTTTCTCCATGCGGTGTACCTTCTCAAGCGTTGCAAAGGAAAAGTGATCACTACAGGGATGGGGAAAGTCGGCATTATTGCACAAAAGCTGGCAACAACACTTTCATCTACGGGAACACCTGCTTGTTTCTTGCACCCAGGCGAAGCGGCGCATGGTGATCTAGGGCTTGTCACCAAACACGATGTGCTGATTACCTTCTCAAATAGTGGCAAAACGCGAGAGGTATTGGAGACGATCGCTAGAGCGAAGAAGCTCAACGGGATGCATCTGATCGCTATCACTGGCCACCGCAATTCACCAATCGCACATCAGAGTGACGTGGTGCTATGTATCGGTGCTGTGAAAGAAGCGTGCCCGCTCGGACTCACGCCCACAGTGAGCACTACAGCTATGCTTGCCCTCGCTGATGCACTTGCCGTCGTACTTATGGAAAAGAAAAAATTCACCAAAGCCGACTATGCCAAGTTTCACCACGGTGGATATCTTGGGAAGCGGGCGCGGAGGGAAGCACGAAAAGAGTCCAGAGTCCAAGGGTCTGGGAGTCTGAGAGTCTCGGAGTCTGGAAGGTAAACGTCAGTATTCTCTTGCCTCCAGACGTAAAGACTCCCTGGACTCAAAGACTCTAGACCTAGGCCCTAGACCTTTTTAGAGGTCGACCTTAATACTCAGCTCCCGGAGTTGCTTTGCATCAACCGTGCTTGGAGCTTGGGTCATCAGGCATACAGCTTTGGCTGTCTTAGGGAACGCGATTACCTCTCGCAGTGAATCAGCTCCAGCGAACAACATCGCCATACGGTCGAAGCCAAAGGCGATGCCTCCATGTGGGGGCGCGCCGTAGGAAAGCGCTTCCATGAGAAACCCGAATTTCTCTTGCGCTTCGCTCTCACCAATACCAAGTGCGGCAAACACTTTCTGTTGTACCTCAGTGCGGTGGTTACGAATGCTGCCGCCGCCAAGCTCGACCCCGTTCAGGACAAGATCGTACGCCAATGCTCGTGTCTGCCCTGGGTTAGATTCCAAGAGTGCGATATCTTCCTCTCGTGGAGAAGTGAAGGGGTGATGCATGGCCACGTAACGTTTTGCTTCTGCGTCATACTCAAGTAGCGGAAAGTCTGTTACCCACAGAAAACTGAATGTGTCTTTGGGAATGAGTTTGAGCTTTTCACCCAGTGATAAACGCAGACGAGAAAGAACGTCACAGACAGTTGTCTCTTTATCCGCAATCAAGAGCACGAGGTCGCCGGTCTTTAAGCTAAGAGTTGTGGTGATTTTGCCTTTTTGCTCCTCACTGACATTCTTTGCCAACGGCGATTGCCAACCGGCTTCTGTGATCCGGAACCACGCGAGTCCCTTTGCACCAAAGCTAACTGCAAGTGGCAGCAAATCGTCAATTTCTTTGCGAGAAAACGGCGCATTGGGAACAACGATGCCACGAATAATACCACCTTTAGCGATAACCTCTTTGAAGACTTGGATATCGGTCGCTCCGAACAGTTCGGTCACGTCTTGGAGTTCTAAACCGAAACGAATGTCAGGCTTATCATTACCATAGCGGGACATCGCCTCAGTGTACGACATGCGTGGAAACGGCGTCGGCACTTCAATTCCCTTGGTTTCACGACACACTCTCTCAATCATTCCTTCGGTGAGGCGAAAAATATCTGCCGGTTGCACGAAAGACATCTCAACATCTATTTGCGTGAACTCTGGCTGACGATCAGCACGTAGATCTTCATCCCGAAAACAGCGAACAATCTGGAAATACTTATCGAAGCCAGCGACCATCAGCAGTTGCTTAAAGAGCTGAGGTGATTGTGGAAGGGCATAGAACGCCCCTGGGTTGACACGACTCGGCACGAGGTAATCGCGCGCGCCTTCAGGTGTACTGCGAGTGAGGAATGGTGTTTCGACTTCCAGGAAGCCTTGGCCGTCAAGGTAATCGCGCACGATTTTTGCCAGCCGATGGCGAAGGTATAAGTTGCCGAACATCTTCGGTCGGCGCAGGTCAAGGTAACGGTGACGCAGGCGGGTATTTTCTGTTGGATCGGTTTCGTCTTCAACCGGGAACGGCGTGGTTCGTGCGGTGTTGAGAACTCGGAGTTCGTCTGCCATGAGTTCCACCGCCCCTGTCGGCAAATTTGGATTTGTTGTGTCCGCTGGGCGTTGGGAAAGTCGACCGCGAACGGCAAGTACATATTCTGTACGCACGTCTTTGGCAGTTTCGTGCGCAGCCGCACTGACTTGCGGATTACACACAACCTGAACGAGTCCGGAGCGATCACGCAGATCGATAAACGTCACCCCACCATGATCTCGTCGTGCGTGTACCCACCCCATCACAATAAGTTCCTGCCCGATGTGAGCAGGACGAGGTTCTCCACAGTAATAGCTTCGTTGCCAACTTCCTAACGATTCCACAGAAACAGTCCTCAGCTTTCAGTATTAGTAATCAGCCTCAAAAGATTTGCTTTCATCCTCGAGTCGACCCTTTTGCACCGAGCGCTCGAGCTGACAGCTGGGCTGATAGCTAATTGTTAACGTTACGAATTACGTTGATCATCGCTTGCGCGGGGAGCGTGAGATCGACGGCCATAGGACGATCCACTTTCGTCTGCATATCGCGGACTGTCCCTTTACCGGCATTCAGTTCGTTCTCGCCTAGGATGAGGACATGGCGAGCATTGAGTTTATCCGCCCGGCGCATTTGTGCTTTGAGGCCGCGGCCTCCACCTTCGAGTTCGACTCGGTAGCCCTCCTGTCGCAACCGCCGTGCGAGAGAAAAGGCTTGTCCTTCTGCTGCCTCTCCTAACGGGGCGATGACCATGTCAGGGGCGGTTGAAGGGTGCCGCCCCTGCGCTTGTAAGAGCATAACGAGTCGTTCCACGCCTATAGCGAAGCCGATACCAGGTACCGCAGGTCCACCGAGTTGTTCGACCAAACCATCATAGCGACCGCCACCACAGATAGCATTCTGTGAACCAAGACCGTGAGCAATGATTTCAAACGAGGTTCGACAATAATAATCCAGCCCTCGTACAAGACGTGGATTAACGGTGATTGCGACATTCTCTTGTTGTAAATACGCTTGAACCTTAGCAAAGTGCTGTCGACACGGATCGCACAGAAAATCTGTGAGCACTGGTGCGTCTACTGTCGCTTGGCGACACCCCAGTTCTTTGCAATCAAGAATACGGAGAGGATTGCGGTGCAAGCGATTGTGACAATTACCACAGAGCTGGGCCAATTTGCTTTCGCCAAAGGCTTGGAGGCTTTCACGAAAGCGCGGACGACACACTGAGCAGCCAAGCGAGTTGACGTCCACTGAAAAATCAAGTTGTAGAACTTTGAAGAGGTCGTTGAGCATCAGTAACAGTTCGGCATCGATGAGTGGGTCATCGCGTCCGAGAATTTCGGCCCCGATCTGGTGAAACTGGCGATAGCGACCCTTTTGTGGACGCTCACGACGGAACATTGGTCCGATGTAGAACAACTTAGACACTGGTTCTTTATGGTTGAGACTGTGCTCAATGTACGCGCGAATTACTGATGCTGTTCCCTCGGGCCTGAGCGTAAGGGAGGATTCATCGCGATCGGTGAACGTATACATCTCTTTTTCAACGATGTCTGTGGCCTCTCCGATAGCGCGCGCAAATAGCTCAGTCTTTTCAATGACTGGAACAAGAATCTCTGAGAATCCGTAAGCGGCGAAGGAAGTTCGCGCATGTGATTCAAGTACCTGCCATAATGCGCTCTCTTCAGGCAGAATATCTCGGAACCCTCTGACTGCGGAAATTTTCATGTCACCCTCGTAAAAGAGGGCATTGTGGCAGAGGGGAAAGAACCAATCAATGAGGAAGCCAACCGCTAGCCGGTTCCCAGAATGGAAAATTGTGTTGGCTCGCGTGTCAGGCTTTTCACGGCTTCGTGCACAGCGAGGGTTAGCTTGCCGACTTTTTCGAGAGATCAATCGCAGCGGAAGCCTGATCAAGTTCTCGTTCCCACTGTCGGGTGTTGAGCTGGGTCTTGATCCTGGCAATCAGGTCGCGGTTGTTGACTGGTTTTACGACGAACTCGCTGACACCCAGAGACATGCCAGCAGATCGGGTGGCCATGTCGTCTTTAGCGGTGAGTAAGATGATAGGCGGGGTGGGAGCAGCCTGCTTTAGATGTCGACATACTTCGAGGCCGTCCATACCAGGCATCATGACGTCGAGGACGATCACATCCACGGGGCGGCTACGAACAAGGTCGAGACACTCTTGCCCGCTATATGCTCGAAGTGCGGTTAGCCCATGTTGAGAAAGAAGGCGGGCAATAATATCAACCGCATCTCTGTTGTCATCTACTACAAGCACAGTAGCCGAGGGTGCTGAAGAAGGCTGTGCTTTATCCATGCTCATCGTCAAGGTCTCCTATGGCGCAAGGGCAATCCGACTATCATCCACAGCAGGAAGTAGCGCCGTCGTCCCATTTTTCTTACGTCGCAGTTTGGCAACTAATGTCGTCCGTTTCAAGCCAAGCATCTGCGCCGCTGCAGTTTTATTGCCATTGGTCCGTCGCAGGGCTTCGTCAATGAGGCGGCCCTCGAATTGTTCAAGGACTTCACGGAGATTGACCTCCCCATCGTTGAAATCAGGGTGAGGAAGTTTTTTCTCTGAGATAAAAGAGCGGACATGAGGCGGAAGATCCTCTGGGGCAAGGCGTCCTGTGTCGCTCAGGATGACCATGCGTTCCACCAGATTTTCCAGTTCTCTCACATTTCCGGGCCAGTCATACTCCCATAAATAGACCATTGCCTCGTCTGATATGTACAAGGTGTTGGCATATTTATGGCTGTTTTTCTCTAGGAAACAGCGAACCAATAGCGGAATATCGGATCGACGAGCCCGCAACGGAGGAAGGTGAATGGGGATCACTTGGAGTCGATAGAAAAGGTCTTCGCGAAAGGTGCCTTTCTCAACTTCTCGGGTAAGATCTTTATTGGTTGCTGCAATCACGCGGACATTGATTGCGGTAACGCGATCTGCACCAACAGGTCGCACTTCTTTACTTTGCAAGACTCGGAGTAATTTGGCTTGCAGGCTGACCGGCATCTCGCCGATCTCATCGAGAAAAATGGTCCCACCATCCGCCAGTTGAAACATCCCAACACGAGAGGAAAGCGCCCCAGTAAATGCTCCACGGACATGGCCGAAGAGTTCGCTTTCGAGCAACTCTTCAGGAAGAGCCGCACAGTTAATGGCAACGAATGGGTGTGTTACCCGCACTCCGAGATTGTGAACAGAGCGAGCAACGAGTTCTTTTCCCGTCCCACTCTCGCCAGTGATGAGCACGGTTGCGTCGGTCGTCGCGACCCGGTGGACCATAGCATAAATCTTCTGCATGAGTGGATGGTCACCAATAAAGAGGGGAGGAGGAAGCATAGCTGGCGTACTCATAGAATCAGTTTTCATCTGCAGGACACTGGGGTTTGAAGAAACGGAGCTGATTTCTGGAGCGTGGAAAGAGAGGATCTCTGGTATGTCATCAAGAATAAACCCTGATCTTTCTCCGTCGATGACCTCACCACACGAATATCGTAACAGCCTACCATAGGTGTTTCGCGCGAGTCAAAGTGACGGGACTTTCCGAAGAAAATAGGGGTATTCACTAGTCGTTACAATAACCTCACAGAATGATGACACGAACGTACTCCTCATAAAAAGTTTCACAAACTGGAAAAGCAGGTCAAGGTCCTAATGGTTGTAAGAAAATGGGCCACGACATAACATTGACAGTGCAAGGAGGTTTCTGAGTCGATAAATCACTTTTTGTTATTTATCGTCAAGCGACCAACTGGCACTCTCCTCTCCTTCTCCTTGCCGCTCATAAAGCCCTGTTTCTCTATTCGGCACTTTGTTAGCATAACTGTATATCAGCGAAGAAACATTCTACCTATCGGTCCTTCTTTCCTCTTCTCATACAACATCTTGTGGTGAGGAGAGAGGGCGGAACTTTCTATTCCAAGGAAATGTGAACTGGCAACAGCAGAAAAAGATACTGCCGCTGATCGGTAGAATGGCACTTACCATCTAATAAAAGAGCGACTGTAGTTATGAGAGGGAAACATAGAAGTAGGGGCTGTCTCGCTGGCAAAGGCCGGTATTTTCTTACCATCCATGTAGGTGGTTGATTTTTTTGGAGTTTTTCCGCCTTCTCGAAGCACAGACTTAAGGGCTATGTTATTTTTTTACCAGCCCGTTTTTTCTATATTCTAAGAAAGATGGAGAAAATTGTTCACTATCAGCATTCTTCGTTGGAAGGTTAAAGTAAGAGTTTAATGGCATGTTGCTTGCTCAATTCGACTCACTCTCATTCGCATTAGGTTAGGAAGCTGAAGCGAAAAATTATACAGAGAACGGGGGTATTTGGGGATGGCACTTGTAGCCGCAAAATCCGGAAAAACCGCTACCAGCAAAGGCAAAGTCCTACTCTTGGAAAACAAGAAATTGCGTGCAAGTAGAACGCTTAAGGGCAAAGAGAAAGTCTCACAGCGAGAGAAGGGTAACAGTAAAACTGCCGCAGTCGCAAAACTAGAACCCAGCGTAACGGCTCCGTCTCTAGAGCAGAAAACTCGCGACGAAATGCTCGAAGCTCACATGCCGCTGGTTCGCCTCGTTGCTGAGCGTATCCACCGTCGTCTTCCCCCAGGCGTTGATCTGGGGTCTCTCATTCATTCGGGTATTGTGGGGCTTCTTGAAGCACTGCAACGCTACGACGCGCGGCGCGGTGTGGCGTTCCAGACGTATGCCCGCTATCGCATTCAAGGGGAGATCATGGAATACTTGCGCTCCCTCGATTGGGTAAGCCGATCAGTCCGGGCATGGGGACGAAAAATGGCGGTTGCCCGTACACGTCTTGCTGGTCGTTTGGGACGCGAGGCCTCCCCGGAAGAAATGGCCTCAGAGCTTGGCGTGCCCCTGACTGAATACTATCGTGTCGATCAAAAAGTGAGTGAAGCGACGCTTCTCAGCCTTGAAGACTTAACCCCGGCCTCAGAGGAAGAGTGGAGAAAAACGCAGGAGGAATTTGGTACGCGCTCTTTTCAAGATCCCTTTGCGTCCGTTGAAGGAAAAGAGCTGGTAGAAAAATTAGCGGTTGCGATTGAAACGCTCCCGGAGCGAGAGCGTCTAGTTGTGACGTTGTACTATCACGAAGAGCTCACTCTCAGAGAGATTGGTGAAATCCTCGGCTTAACGGAAGGCCGCATCTGTCAGATTCATACACAAGCAGTCACTCGCTTACAAAGCGCGCTTGGGGCAAAAGAAGAGAAACCCGCGCTTGGAGAAAAACGTCCCGCCCTGCTCGGCACTCTGCTCCGTGCCGCCTGAGTTCTTGTGTCCGTTCTTCCTCTGCCTCCTAACTGCCTATTGCCTTGTCCTTCAGCTACTGCCATGTTTGTTAGAACACGGCTGGCTGGGGGACCCTTGTCTGTTTTTCTGCTCCTTGTTTATTGCACCTTCAGATTGAGGCAGTAGAGGACTTTGGTCAAAAGTTTGCACGTCTAAAGATTCGCACCCCGCTGCCGAAATACTCAGTAAAGAGGGTGGGAAGCAGAAATGGTCTTCCCCTATGAAGCGGTTGATGGCATGATCTCACCCAGCGCCGGGAACAACCCGGCGGAGACAAGGGGTGGACCCCTTGAAGGGGAGGGACCTTGGTACGAGAAGGAAAACTGAGAGAGAACGGTCCAGTTCTTACGATTTCGCCAGTTGATCCTGAAGACCTGCAACCCGCTTTCAACGCAACGAGAGGTTCCTTGCGAACAGAAAAGATTACACGTGTTCGCGAGCAAATCCAACAAGGCACCTACCATATTACTGCTGCCGAGGTGGCCAAAGCTATCTTGCAGAGCGATCCTTCCCGCTTATTACCGAAGAAGAAAAAGAAGTGAGACTTCTCTGCAGAAGCCACTCAGTCGTTGTTGCGAGACCATTCTGGTACGCCCTCAGAAGACGAAAGTGGAAGAGCAGTAAGAAAATGATACTCGTGTCCGTTGCTAATGACCGTCACTGTTCCCGCTTGATCTGTGCGTATCCACTTACTCCCTTGGCTCTGATACCGCTGGACGACTTCCTGAGCTGGAAAGCGAAATCGGTTGTCTGCGCCCAATGAGGCGATAGCTACTGCTGGGGCAGTAGCACGAACAAAAGCAAGTGAACTGGATGTCCGGCTGCCGTGATGGGGAACTTTAAGAACCTCGCTCGGAAGAGCTGTCGCGGCAGCAAGCAGGGCAGTTTCTCCTTCTATTTCTATGTCTCCCGTAAAGAGTATGTCAGTCGTGCCGTAGCTGAGGCGCAGCACAAGTGAGGCATTGTTCGTATCCAGACTGGTGTTGTTACAGGGAGGATGGAGGATTTGGATAGAGACGTTACGAGGAACGGGAGGTAGTGCATCGCGGCAAAGGGTGCGGAGCTGGATACCTTTCTGCTTTACCACTTCCATAAGTTTGGCAAACCGCTCCCCCTGCGCCTGCTCTCCGTTGAACCATAACTCACGGGGCGAAAAATGCTCAGCAATGTAGAGAAGTCCCCCGTAATGATCGAGCTGCGGATGGCTCATCACTAAGAGATCAACCTGCCCTATTTTCCGACTCCATAAGAATGGAGCAATGATCGCCTCCCCAGTATCAAAATCTTTACTAGCGAGCCCACCACCGTCGATAATCATCACTCGTGCGTCGGGCAGTTCAACTATAGCCGCATCTCCCTGACCGACATCGAGAAAAGAAACTCGCAGTGTGTGGTGAAAATACCGCTGCGAGATCCACAGCGCTGCATCAGAGAGAATTCCCACCAAGAGGACGGCCACAAGACTCCGGAAAACTCGAGGCGGAAGAAGTGAACGGCAGAACCCACAAAGCAGAAGAGCATAGAGAAAAAGAAGTTCGACTGCATTAGGAGTTATGACATGTAACGCTGCGTAGGGCAGCGTCGCGAACCATTTGACAACCTCGTTTCCGATGTGAGTGATGAGCCCTGCAATCGTGAGAAAAATGGTAGCAATACGCGAATCGAGAAAAAACCCTACGACGGTAAGAAGGCCGAAGATCACAGCAGCGCTCCCAAGGAGTGGAACTACAATCAAATTGGCGATGAGTCCAGCAAGGGAGATCTGATTAAAATGGAAGGCTGTGAGTGGTGCGGTACCGAGCAGGGCAAAGACGGATACCGCTCCATATGTTACTCCCCAACGGAGAAGGTCCGAGCGTACTTCAGACTTGTGAAAGAATGGATGAGTTTTCCACTTTTCCCACCAGGAGGAAAGTTGCTCTGTGCCGAGGGCGATACTGAAGACAGAAACAAATGAAAGCTGAAAGGAAATATCAAGAACAGCTCCTGGCTCTATGAAGGAAATGACAAGGGCCGCAAGCGCGAGGCTGCGATAAATGTCCCCTCGACGATCAACGAGACGCGCAAGTAAATATACAAAGACCATAATGACGGAACGCCAAGTGGCAACGTTCCCGCCAGCAAGTGCGGCATAAAATAAGACCGGAGGGAATGTCAATATCGAGGCAAGCTTCGGCATTGTGAAAGTGAGAAGCAGCAGGCGACTGCGTCCCAATAACCACCACCAGCCTCCGTATGCTGTCGCTGCGACCAATGCGATATGGAGTCCAGAAATTGATAGGACATGAGTGACTCCGGCCTGAGCAAACGCTTGGCGCAGATCTTTCTCGATAAGCCCCTGATCCCCAAGGATGAGAGCCCGTAAAACTGCGGCTGTTTGCGAATCGAGGTGGGCAGAGAAAAATGTTCCAAGGTCTCTACGCAAGTGCTCGATTCGATGTTGGAGAGAATTCCGTGTTGTTCCGATCTGTTCGATTCCTCGATCTTCCCAGAGGAAAGCCGTGAGATAAATGTCATGACGGGCAAGATAACGCTCGTAATCAAAGCTTCCGGGTGTGTGGAAATTGCGTGGTGCACGAAGCTTGAGGGGCACTCGTAGCACATCCCCGTAGCGCCACGAACCGGAAAGAGAACGGACAGTGAGGAGAATTTTTCCTGTGGCTGGAGATGCTGAGCCATCTTTCCACAAGCGAAGTGTTTCGAGGTACAGTCGTCCACGGTGGGGAAACCGTTCGGGTTCACGGAAGAGCCACCCTTCGACTGTCACTTCTTGTGGTAGAGAGAGCTGGCGAAGATGATCAGTAGGGAAACGTGGAGAGAGGACACGTTGCAGGGAAATATGTGTAGTGGCAAACACGAGGAAAAGACAAACAGTGAATAACGCTGCGGAGCGACCATAGAGCCACCACACAGCAAGCCCCAACACGG
This sequence comes from uncultured delta proteobacterium, assembly GCA_963733195.1. GTDB lineage: Bacteria > Desulfobacterota > Binatia > Bin18 > Bin18 > VGTJ01. The sequence continues at coordinate 94,637 of CAVTCR010000060.1, read as the reverse complement.
CAAGCCCACCTGCCCACCATGAAGAGAGGGAAAACCAACCCCAGGTTGCACTGCCTTGGCCACCGAGGCACGCACTAAGGAGTAAAAACAATCGTCCGTGACGAAAACGAGAGGGGAAGGCAGAGAAAAGAAATGAAGAAGGGGGAGGGTGCCTGGTCATTCTTGAAATTGTTCATCTGTTGTTGACGATTCCTGATTACTTCTGTTTCGTTGCGTACTCCAATGGTGAACCGCATCAGCTGTGGCGCTTGTTATTCCTAGGACTTGCAATAATTCCTCAACCGTTGCTGCTTGAATGCGTTTCATGCTGCCGAAATGTCGCAGCAGTAACTTGCGGCGGGCTGGGCCAACGCCTGGGACGCTATCAAGCGGCGAACTCAATCGCTCTTTGGCCCGCAACTGACGATGGTAGGTGATAGCAAAACGATGGGCTTCGTCGCGTATCCGTTGCAAGAGAAACAGAGCAGTGGAGTTGGGCTTCAAAATAATAGGGTTTTTTCGCCCCGGAAGAAAAACACGTTCGGCAGAGTGCGTAACCTCCTCAGCAAAAGGATCGCGCTCAGTCCGCATCTTAGCGAGGCCGATAAGGTCAACAACGGTAATATTGAGTTCGCGGAATACCTCGACAGCAACACCGAGTTGCCCCTTCCCTCCATCGACCATGAGCAGGTCGGGGAGATCGTGTTCTTCTAGGGCACGGCGATAGCGACGGGTCAACACCTCGTACATCATGGCAAAATCATCCGCTCCCTCGACGGTTTTTATACGGAAGCGACGGTAGCGGTTTTTCTCTGGCTCCGCTTCATTAAAGACGACCATCGACCCAACAGCGAGGTTGCCCTGAATATTAGAGATGTCAAAACACTCAATCCGTTTCGGTGCATTACGCAGGTGTAACGCACGGCGAAGGTGGTCGAGCGTTTTCTCCTTCTGTTCTGTACTTTGACGCTTTTCTGTGTAACTTTGCTGTGCATTCTCGTGAGCCATTTCTAGCATGCGAACTTTGTCGCCACGCTGTGGACAAAGGATCGAAACTTTCTTTCCTTTGCGTTCGCGGAGCAGCTCTTCTCGTACCTCCGCATCTTCTAACACGACAGGCAACAAGATTTCATCCGGGATAAATCGATCTTCTTGGTAAAATTGACTCAACAGCTCAGCTAACACTTCCTCTTCGGGGAATTCATTGTCGTCAAAGCTATATTCTTGATTGCCCACGAGAGCACCGGCGCGTACGAAAAGAACCTGAACTTCGATTGCTCCGCCTTCGCGATAGAGACCAAAAATGTCTTGATCGCTGCCGAGGGGCGTAGCGACCTGTTGTTTTTCTCCGGTTTGGGTGATGGCATGGATCTGGTCTCGAAGTAAGGCGGCCTCTTCAAAGTGTAGAGACTCCGCGGCCGCTTGCATCCGGGTGGTGAGTTGGTTGATCAACTCGGTGTTCTTCCCTTCTAGAAGTAACAAGGCATTCTTCAGCTGTCGTCGATACTCTTCTGGATCAACGGGAAGGGTGCATGGACCGAGGCAACGCTTGATCTGGTACTCCAAGCATGGCCGCGTTCGATTCCGAAAGACTGTGTCTGAACAGGTGCGAAGGGGGAACGTTTTACGGATGATCTCTAGCGTTTCTTGTACTGCGGTACTCGCGTGAAACGGGCCAAGATACTTGTTTCCATCTTTAACAATATGGCGAGTCAAAAAGAGACGAGGCCATGGGTGCTGGGTCGTCACTTTGATGTGCCAATATGACTTATCGTCTTTGAGACGGATATTATACCGCGGCCAATGTTGCTTGATGAGGGTATTCTCAAGCAACAACGCTTCTTTTTCACTGTTAGTGATTAATACCTCGACATCAGCCAATTGCGCGAGAAGGAAGCGGATTTGTACGCGCCCGTCACCTCCACGGGCGTACTGGCGAACGCGAGCACGCAGGTTCTTGGCTTTCCCGACGTAAATGACGTCGCCCGCTTTGTCTCTAAAAAGATAGACGCCCGGGTGTGTGGGTAACAGTGGAAGTTTTGAGTCTAGCACTGATTCTGTGACTAGCGTCTCCATAAAGCAATGCCTAAGCACGCCGACTGCGAAAAAAGCATGCATTCCATCGTGTGAGAGTGTTACCATGCCTGTCTTTTCGAGCGCAAGTGTCAATGCTATGAGAACGAAGAAGTAACCTCGTCTTCCATGGACAACATGGGAGGGGAGTATTCGAGATATTAAGGAGGAAGAGAATGAAGAATTGGAAGGCGATAGCGGGAGTGACGCTTATGGTCGGACTCCTGGGGTTGCCCGCGTGTGAACAAAAAAAGGAGCCACCGAAACCACCACCGCCTGACGCCTTGACGGCTTGTCGGAATGAATGCAAGACAGCGTCAGAAAAGATGTTCAAAGAGTGCAGCGACAAACTTGCGAGTGAACAAAAATTCGATCAGATGAGTACCTGCAACACGCAGGCAGATGATTTCTCGAAACAGTGTCGATCAGAGTGTGATCAGAAGGTAACAATGAAGTAAAGCGCATCGGAAGGATGACTAGCTCTTCTTACGCAAAGTCGTACAAAGATCCGAAAAAACATGACTTGTTCTTGTCTATTAATAAATCAAAAAAGGAGACCGTCTGGGTCTCCTTTTTTCTTGTTATCACACTCGACTATCAAATTGTGAGCTGGTTCTTAAATTTTTGCAGTGATTTGCTTTTGATTCCTTTGATCTTCGTTAGATCGTCGACTGATTTGAAAGGACCATTCTTCTGTCGATACTCGATGATCGCTTTTGCCTTTGCTTTCCCGACCCCCTTAACTGACATTAATGCTGCTTCGTCAGCACTGTTGATGTTGACTTGTGCTCCGGTTACGGTCGCAGGATCCGGTGCGCCTGGAGTCGCTGCTGTCATTGCTGCTGGAGCCATAGCAGGTGTAGATGGAGAAACACCAGATTTAGGCATCTGTTGTTGCCCCCATGCAAATGAAGCTCCAGTGAGTCCCGCTGCGAGTGCGGTGGTGATGAGGTAGGTCTCCCAGCGTTTCATATAAGTACTCCTTTCCCGGATGCCCGGGTGTTAATTTTCCTATTTATGGAACTTTTTCCCCTCTCTTGTCAAGAGAAATTTTTCGAAAAAACAGGTTTTTACCGATAAATTATTTTATGCTGAAGAATAAGGAAGCCCAATATACTAGTGACCGGCTACTTCATCAGAGAAGGGCTATCCGTTTTGCGAAGGAAAGTGACCTATTAGCTCTCCTTAAGGTCGAACAGGCTTCTTTTTCTCAACCTTGGACGGAAACAGCGTTCCGTAATGAATTCAAGAATCCCTATAGTCGATTATGGGTATTGGAAGAGGGAGCACTTGTTATTGGGTATATTTGTGCATGGTTTGTTTGTGATGAAGGCCAGATTGCAAATGTGGCCGTCCTTCCAGAATACCGTCGTAGGGGAACAGGAAAGTTACTTGTCCAGCACGTTCTACAGGAGGCAATAACACAAGGAGTGCGGTCACTTAGCCTTGAAGTACGAAAAAGCAATGTTGTTGCTTTGGATTTATATGAGAGCTTTGGGTTTGAAAAAGTTGCTGTGAGGAAACTATATTATGAAAATGGCGAAGACGCTTTGCTGATGATTTGTAATCTCTCGCAGATATACCATCCTTTTTCTTAGGGTCTTATATGTATAATTGATGTCAATTTTCCCTATTAGTTTCCTTTTACATTTTGCTAATCACTGTTAGTAAATCTTTTTTCGAGAAAAATCTTCTAGTAACCCATGAACCTTACTTGTTCAAACTACAGAAAAGGTTAGGATTTTTTAAATTATATTCTTAAAAAGCTATATTTTTCAGATACTTACGTCGTTGACGGGTTTATGATCATCGGATAGAATCCCCGACTAATTGTCCTGCCGACTCGGTAAGGAGGGAGCCCATGTTTCGATTTGGAGAGAAGGTTGTCTATCCTGGCCACGGCGTTGGAGTAATCGAGGGCTTACAAGCAAAGAACGTCTCTGGGCTGCAGCGCAAATTTTATATGCTGCGGATTCTAGAGAGCGAAATGACCATAATGATTCCGACGGAGAACGTTGCGACTGCTGGGTTACGTCCCATCATCAGCAAAGACATGGTCAACAAAGTCTATCGTATTCTCCGAACAAAGAAAGTTGAAGTTGATCAACAGACGTGGAACCGCCGATATCGTGAATACTCCGAACGTATCAAGACCGGCTCTGTTCTCGAAATTGCCAAAGTTCTGCGTGATCTTTTTGTCCTGAAAGCTGATAAAGAGTTGTCCTTCGGCGAACGGAAAATGCTTGACACTGCTCGCAATCTCTTGGTCAAAGAGCTTGCACTTGCAAGCGCACATACAGAAGAAAAAATTCTCGAAGATTTAAAGAGCATTTTCACTCACTAACGATTTGTGTCCCCTGCATCATAAAAGGCTTAGCCGACTGCCAACCTTCACTGCTATGCAGGCCGACGTTATCATAGTCGCTGCCGGCAAGGGAGAAAGAATGGGAGCAGTTCTTCCTAAGCCTTTTCTCCCTCTGTCTGGTACTCCGCTACTTGTTCATACTTTACGGACAGTAGCACGCTCTCCACTCATCCGTAAAATTATTCTTGTGATTGCTGCAGAGCGTGAGTCGCTGTGCCGAGAGATACTACAAACACACGATCTATTGAGTATTCCTATTACACTCGTTCACGGAGGAGCAGAACGACAAGACTCTGTTCGTTATGGGTTAGCTGCACTCGACCCGGAAAGCGCCATTGTAGCGATTCATGATGCGGCGCGTCCTTTTCTTGACCCTGACATCCTTGACGCGAGCATTCAAGCTGCAACTGAACATGGAGGAGCAGTAGTTGCTGTCCCTGCACGAGACACGATCAAGCGTGTCTACAGAAGACGGGGTAGTGACGGAAACAGTGCCGCGACGACATCTCTGGCTTGCGCAAACACCGCAGACTTTCCGTGTTCCATTGATTCGTGAGGCTCATGCCCGAGCCGCGGCTGAAGGAGTTACCGCAACTGACGATGCTGCACTGCTGGAGTGGAGTGGTAAGACCGTCAAAGTTGTTGTTGGGTCGCTGCGAAATTTCAAACTTACGACACCTGACGATTTTTGGTTGGCTGAAGCGATCCTTGCTGTAGAATCTCGGCAGAAAAAATAAAACCGGACGCTGTGCCTAACGTCCGGTTTCCTGTGCGACCCTCGAATCTCTTCTTGGGAATTGATTACAACCGCTCGAACCGCCGTTGCTGTGCCTGGGCACCTTCGATCCGGAATGCTCCGGCGTCTGTTTTTCCTTCTGTTGCCGCATCTTTGGTTTCTGCCACTTTGATCTTGAGGCGTAGGTTATTCACGCTATCCGCATTGCTCAGTGCTTGATCGAGGTCGATTTTTCCTGAGGTGTACAGATCGTACAGCGCCATGTCGAACGTCTGACAACCTTCCTGTGCGCTCTGCTCCATTGCTTCTTTGATGACGCCAATTTCCCCACGCTGAATTAATTCCTTGACCCGTGGGGTGTCCATCATGATCTCAAGTGCGGCTATTCGTTTTGCTGTTTTGCCGATGACTAATCGCTGAGACACAATGGAGCGCATGTTCAAGGAGAGTTGCAGCAAAATCTGAGGATGCCGAGTCTCGGGGAAGAAGTTGAGAATACGCTCGAATGCTTGGTTAGCGTTCGTTGAGTGTAGAGTGGCAAGGCACAGATGGCCCGTGTCAGCGAAGGTGATGGCAGCTTCCATCGTTTCTGTGTCACGAATTTCACCGATGAGAATCACATCTGGTGCCTGTCGCATAGCGCTCTTCAGCGCCGCTTGGAAAGTGTGGGTGTCAAACCCCACTTCTCGCTGATTGATGATCGACTGCTTATGGGGGTGGACGTATTCAATTGGGTCTTCTACCGTGATGATGTGGCCGGGACTTGTCGTATTGCGATGATTGATCATGGCGGCAAGCGAGGTCGATTTTCCAGAACCCGTCGCGCCGACGATAAGGATCAATCCCCGTTTGGTCATAATAATATCTTTGAGGATCGGTGGGAGTCCAAGCTGCTCAAGGGTTGGAATCTCGACCACAATTCTGCGAACGACCATCGCAACGGAGCCACGCTGCCAGAAGATATTGACACGGAAACGGCTTAGTTTAGAAATAGACACGGCGAGATTCATCTCGCGTTGCTCGACAAATTCGCTCCACTGTCGCTCGCTCATGATCGAGCGAGCCAGGGATTCTAAGTCCTGTGGAGTGAAACGATAATCGCCGACTGGGCGAGTAATCCCTTCGACGCGATACATCGGTGGACTATACGCTGTGAAGTAGATATCCGACGCATTGCGCTCGACCATGACCTGTAGAAAATCCTGAAAATTCATCACTCCTCCGAACTGGTATGCGCACCTGTTAGCGACCCATTCCAGCAACTTTGCCTGGTTGCGTTGCCTGACCAAAAAGATTTGGGGTCCCACTCTTCGCTTGCGCTTCTTCGCGTGTGATGACGCCACGATTAGCCAGGTCAACGAGCGCCATATCCATCGTTTGCATCCCGTCCTTTTGACCAACCTGCATTGCCGACGGAATCTGGTGCGTTTTGCCCTCACGGATGAGATTGCGTACGGCGGTGGTGGCAACCAAGATTTCTAATGCTGCAGCGCGCCCGCCTGTGCGTTTTTTGCACAGCGTCTGGGTGATGACAGCCTCGATAGCTTCGGCAAACTGGGTACGAATCTGAGCTTGTTGCCCGGCAGGGAAGACGTCGACTACGCGTTCCACAGTGCCCGGTGCACTTGGAGAATGGAGTGTGCCGAACACTAAGATGACCAGTTTCTGCAGCAGTGATAGCAAGCTGAATGGTTTCGAGGTCGCGCATTTCACCGACGAGAATCACGTCAGGATCTTCGCGCAACACAGCGCGGAGTGCATTAGAGAATGAGTACGTATGCGAGCCAAGCTCACGTTGATTGACGAGACATTTCTTGGAGCGATGCGTAAATTCGATTGGGTCTTCAATCGTGATGATGTGTCCCTCGAATGTGGTATTAATGTAATCGACCATAGCCGCGAGCGTGGTCGATTTTCCTGATCCAGTCGGACCAGTCACCAGAATCAACCCTTTTTCCTTCTCGGTGAATTTTTTCAGGATCGGCGGAAGACCAAGCTCTTCCGTTGAAAGAATCTTGCTAGGAATGGTTCGGAAGACGACACCTTCTCCCCGCTGTTGCATGAAGACGTTGACACGAAAGCGACCGATTTGCCCCATGTCGAAGGAAAAGTCCAGCTCTAGATGTTCTTCAAAATGCTTACGCTGGCTATCGTTCATGATGTCGTACACCATGCCGTGGACCTGCTCGCGCGTCAGCGCAGGATGATCGAGTTTCTTCATATCGCCGTGCATACGAATCATCGGCGGCTCACCACTGCTGAGGTGGACGTCCGAGGCCCCTGATTGCGACGCAAAGGTGAGGAGGGAAGTAATATCCATATGAGTCCTTTCTTAGGGTTCGTGAGGAGGATCGTCACTTGGCGGGGAAATTTTAGGAGGATATGAAGAGCAAAAACAAGGCTTTTTCTTGCCTTTCGTCCGTTTTTCGGATAGCAAGGCCAGGCTACTGAATGGGAGACAATGCATGAATCTTATCCATACAGTCTTTGAACCCCCGGGCAAGGGACCACATCCAACGCTACTGACACTGCATGGCTGGGGCGCAAATGCGCTCGATTTGTTAGGGCTGGCTCCGTACATTTGCGGAGGAAGATTTCTCGTACTTTGCCCGCAAGGGCCAGTCCAAGTACCGCTAGGAGGATCCGCTGTTGGTTATGGTTGGTTTCCTCTCACCATGGGAGGGCCGCTCGATGTGAAGGCGGTGATAAGTGCACGTGAAGCATTACGAATCTTTCTTGATGATGCGCTTTGCCGATATCCAATTGACGGCAAGCAGCTTGCGATCCTTGGATTTAGTCAGGGCGGAGTGATGGCCTACAGTCTGGGCCTTGGGGAACCAGAACGATTCGCCGGTCTGGCTTCGCTGAGTTCGTGGCTACCGCAAGATTTGTTATCGGTCTTGCCTGATGTCCCTGCTACGGAACAACTACCTGTTTTGATTCAACATGGTAACCGTGATGAACTGGTCGGGGTCGACAAAGCTCGTCAGTCGTCTGAGAAACTGCGTGACCTTCGCGTTCCTGTTACTTATCGCGAGTATGAGATGGGTCATGAGTTGAATGCGCAGAGTCTCACCGATCTCTCCGGGTGGTTACAGGAGAAAGTGCTCTCACCGATTGTGCTAGCGTCTTAACTCCGAAGAAAGTTCTGGACTGCTTTCAGAAAAATATCAAGCTGATCGTGATGAACCCAGTGCCCTGCACGAGGAACGTTCACGAGCCGGGCATCCTGAAAAGCTTTGATCCGACCATCTTTTTCGGGGTCTGATGCCCAGGATTCTAGGCCGCGAAACAGCAATGTCGGGCAGGTGATACGCCCCCAAATTTCCCAGGCGTCGTCGACGTTAAACCGGTATGGCGATTGCGCGCGTACATAGTTGTCAAATTTCCAGGTATAGGTTCCATCTTCATTACGATAAAGCCCATGGACTGTGAGATGATACGCCTGCTCTTCAGTGAGACGCTGGTTCGCTTCGCGCATGCGTTTTACGGCTTCTTCAAGGGTCTTATAGCGGCGTGGGAGTCGCCCAGCTAAGTCGCGCATCTGGGAAATCCACCGCTGCATACGCTCATGTGCATGTTTTGGTTGTTGTTCAATCATCTCTGGTGGAGGACCCAGACCCTCAATTGACACGACTTTGCTGACTTTTTCTGGATAGACTCCAGTATATTGCAGAACAATACCGCCACCGAGAGAATGACCAATCAGTATCACTGGAAACGTGTCAAGTTGTGAGAGAAGCTGGGCGATGTCGACAACGTACTCAACCATTGTGTACTCGCTACCGCGCGCCCACTCTGAGTCGCCGTGGCCACGAAGGTCAGGAACGATTATGTGATAGTCACTGCGTAGCGCTTGCGCGACCCAATCCCAGTTGCGGGCGTGGTCACGTCCGCCGTGAATAAGCACCAGTAATGGCTTGTCAGGATTGCCCCAGTCGACATAATGCAGCTTGAGGCGCTGAGAATAATAGTAATGTGAAGTGGGTCCAACAACGTGTTGTGTCACCATGTCCCTTCCCCTTTCAGACGGATTGTAGCGAGAGACAGGAGCCTACCGCAACTCCTCGGTCTTGAGTGGACACACGACGAGCGGTATATAGCTGCGACCAAGGAGGATTTCGCTATGGCAGGACGACTCGATGGAAAAGTAGCACTTATTTCTGGCGCAGCCCGTGGCATGGGGGAATGTGAGGCGCGGCTCTTCGTTCGTGAAGGCGCGAAAGTGGTCATGGGCGATGTGCTTGATGAGCCTGGACAAAAAGCTGTGCAGGAGATTTCCCAGCAAGGCGGTGCAGCAATCTATATTCATCTGGATGTGACAAAAGAAAGCGACTGGCAACGTGCGGTCGAAACCGCTGAACGGACCTATGGCAAACTTAACATCTTGGTGAATAATGCTGGAATCGTGCGTATGGCGCCACTTGATGAGACGAGCCTTGAAGCATGGAACGAAGTCATTAACGTCAACCAGACTGGCGTGTTTCTGGGAATGAAACACGCTATTCCAGCCATGCGCCGGGCTGGAGGCGGGTCGATTATTAACATCTCGTCGATAGCCGGACTGGTCGGCCTCTCCAATATCCCGGCGTATCAGGCGAGCAAAGGTGCAGTGCGATTACTTACCAAGAATGCTGCTGTCCAATATGCTCAGGATAAGATTCGTGTGAACTCGATCCACCCAGGCCGTATCGAGACGCCGATGACCGCACCGCTTAATCCCGAACGGCGCGAGATGGTATTACGCATGACTCCCCTCGGGCGTGATGGAAAGCCAGAGGAAGTCGCCTACGGTGTGCTCTATTTAGCATCAGACGAGTCGTCGTTTGTGACAGGAAGTGAGCTAGTGATCGATGGTGGGTTTACAGCGCGGTGAAACGGTTTCAGGGTTTCCGCGCACAAAACAAAACCGTCGCCGTACGATTTGGTTTTACCATCGATAAAGCTGGGCTTTTCGATTTGTTGCCTTGGCGACTGCTGTCGAGGAATTGTGAGTGGGCGAGTGACAGGAAAGGAGCAGAGCTGCCGCGCTATCAGCAGCCCTGCGAAAATTTCTTATCCTTTGAGCTTCTTCACTTCTTCAGTCAGCTCAGGGACAGCTTTGAAGAGGTCGGCTACGAGGCCATAATCGGCGACGCTAAAGATCGGTGCCTCGGGATCCTTATTGATCGCGACGATCACTTTGGAATCTTTCATTCCGGCTAAATGCTGAATCGCGCCGGAAATCCCAACCGCAAAGTACAGTTCTGGAGCGACAACTTTCCCCGTTTGACCGACCTGAAGATCGTTCGGTACAAAACCCGCATCCACAGCCGCACGACTCGCGCCCATCGCTGCACCGAGCGCGTCGACCAACGGTTCTAAATAGGTGGTAAAGTTTTCACCCGATTTCAAACCGCGACCGCCAGACACAACAATCCGTGCTTCAGTCAACTGCGGACGATCAGACTTGATCTCATTGAAGGAGACGAACTGCATTTTCTTCGCGGCGGCATCGAGTTTGATACTGGCCTTCTCCACTGAAGCCTGCCCTTCAGGTTTCGCCGCGTCAAAAGCCGTTCCACGAACAGAGATAACTTTCACTGGTCCGTCGAGTGAAACGGTCGCGAGTGCATTACCTGCGTACATCGGTCGCTTAAACGTGCCGTCCTCGTTAATGGCGACGACGTCAGTGGCCATACTCACGCCAAGACGTGCTGCGACACGAGGAAGTAAATCTTTCCCAACGGCAGTGGAAGTTGCGATTAGTAACGATACGTCATTAGCTTTGATCAATTGTTCGAGCGTTGCTGTGTAGACGTCAGCAAGATAATCAGCAAGCGCTGCATCATCCGCAGCAATGACCTTGGCAACCCCATATCCAGAGATCTCTTTCGCAAGGGCATCAACTCCTGCCCCCAAGACGGTGGCGATGCAATCGCCGCCAAGTTTACTTGCCGCTTCTTTCCCAGCTTGCAACGCAATCAGGGTGCTCTTAGGAAATTTTCCTTTGTGATGTTCAGCAAAAACAAGAACGTTACCCACTTCAGTACTCCTTAGATCACTTTCGCTTCTGTGTGGAGCGAATCCACGAGCGCCTGGACGGTATCGAGTTTCTTGCCCGCTTGTTTCTTTGCTGGTGGCTCCAGTTTTTGGACTTTCAGTCGCGGGGTAGCATCAGCACCTAAGTCGGCGATAGGAACCTCTTTAATCTCTTTCTTGCGAGCCTTCATGATTCCTGGCAGTGAGGCATAACGAGGTTCATTTAAGCGCAGGTCAGCAGTAATAATACCTGGTAAGGAGAAGCCTACTGTTTCTAATCCTCCGTCAACCTCGCGCGTGACTTGAACGGACTGTTGATCTGCGGCGAATTCGACCTTTGAGGCAAATGTTGCTTGCGGCCAATCAAGGAGAGCTGCAAGCATTTGGCCTGCTTGATTGGAATCATCGTCAATAGCTTGTTTGCCCATGACGACCAACTCAGGTTTTTCGTTTTCGACGAGTTTCGCAAAGACGCGGGCTACTGCTAGCGAGTCGAGTTCTTGCTCGCAGAGGATCAGAACCGCACGGTCAGCACCCATGGCTAACCCCGTGCGTAATTGTTCGGTGACTACTTTGGCGCCAATGCTAGCAAGAATCACTTCACCGCCGAGCTTTTCTTTGATCCGTAGTGCTTCTTCGATAGCGATTTCATCGAACGGGTTGATGACATACTTGACGTTGTCAGTGACGATTCCTGATCCATCGGGTTTCACGCGAATCGTCGTTTCTGGGTCAGGAACGCGCTTGACCGTAACTAGCGTTTTCACTCCACTATTCCTCCATGTGATGATATGGTGGGGGTACGGGGCTGAGATGCCGCCCTACTTCAGCGCGTCTGCATGCCACTGTCAAGCGCTGTAGCTTTATGCGTTATAGCCCAATCGAACCGAGAGTTCTCGGCCAGCATTGAGCACGAGGGGTGAAAGTTCTTTCTCAATCCGTTCAGAGGGAATCCGATAGGCAGGACCACTGACCGCGAGACTGCCAACCACAGTGCGTGTGTAATCACGAATTGGTACAGCAATCGTGCGCACGTCAGCAAGGTATTCACCGTTCTCGAGGGCGTAGCCTACTGTGGCCACTTCTTTCAACTGGTCCACCAAGACACGACGATCAATGATTGTATTCTCGGTATAGCGCTCAAGCCCTTCTGGAAAGTTCCGCTGGATTTCGTCAGCGGGCTCAAAGGCAAGGTGAATTTTTCCAGCCGCAGTGCAATAGAGAGGCAACGCCTCGCCGATATGAGAAACGATACGTACTGGTTGGTCAGATTCAACCATATCCAGAGGAACGACTTTACCCTTGCGCATAACGGTAACATAGGCGCTTTCATGACATGTTTTCACCACCTCTGCCATGATCGGACGTGCTTGCCTGAGCAATCCCATATGCTGGATATAGCTTTGACCCATTTGCAAACAGCGTGTTCCTAAACGATAGTTTTCAGTAGAACGGTTCTGCTCTATGTAGCCCCGGGATTCGAGAGTCGCAAGAATACGGAAAACATTGTTTTTATGGAGTCGTAACCTTTTACTGAGTTCTGTAACTCCTAACTCTGCGTCACCGTGGAACTGTTCAAGTACATCCAGAGCGTGAGCCACAGCCTGGATAATGTAGTTGCTCTTTTCACGGCGAACCATGATGCCTCCTTGGAACCTCGGTCAGATGGCAAAAAACGTTTTACTTTATATGAATAACCTGTTCTTTTGTCAACGGAGTTTTATCTAGGAAGACTTGCAACTTTTCCCCTCCTTCAGTAATCAGGAGGCATGCAGCAAAACAGCAACTCGTTTGAGCTGATTAATCCAGAAGGGCAGTTTCCGTTAGTTCTTACCTGCGAGCATGCGTCCTATGCACTTCCACAGGAATACCAGAACCTTGGTCTCTCTTCCGCGGAAGTACAGCGGCATATTGGTTGGGATATTGGTGCGCGTTCGGTCGTCGCTTCACTTGCGCAAACCCTTGACGTCCCAGCGATTTGTTCTGGCTATTCACGGCTACTCATCGACTGTAACCGAGATCTGAATGATCACGACCTTATCGTGCGAGAGAGCGATCGAACCGTCATTCTCGGAAACCGTGATGTGTCACCAGAGGAATACCAGAGACGTATAGACCAATTCTATCGGCCGTATCATGAAGCGATTGACAGTCTCCTTGCAGGAAAAAATGGCCACCAACCTATCACTCTACTCAGTATCCACAGCTTTACACCTGTTCTAGGAGAAGAAAGAACGACGGTTTGATTTAGGTGTTCTGTTTGATCGTTATGAAGATCTGGCACAAGAAGTAGGGGGACATCTTGGCCGCGATGGCCATCGCGTCCGTTATAACGAACCGTATTCAGGGTACGACGGGTTGATTTTCAGTGCTCGTAGTCATGGAGAGCGGAATGGTCTAGTGTACCTTGAGCTGGAAATCAATAACAGGCTGATTGCCACTACTGAGGGAGCGCAACGCATAGCCACAGTTATTGGTCGTATGTGTCGCGACCTTTTCCCTTAGCTGTTGGTAAGGAACAAGCATGAGTGAAGGAGGGGCAAATACCCATGCGCATTATTCTTATTGGACAAGCCGCATTTGCCGAGAAGACACTCGACAAACTTACGAGTAAAGGTGAGGACGTGCTCGCTGTGTTCTGCCCACCTGATGCTCCGGGAGGGAAGTTCGATCCGGTTAAACAACGAGCGATCCAGCTCGGCATACCCGTGCATCAACACAAGACACTCAAAACTCCCGAAGTGCGCGAGCAGTTTGTTTCTCTTAATGCGGATTTAGCGATCTTAGCCTTCGTAACCCAGATCGTTCCACCGCAAGTTTTCAATGTTCCTCGGTTTGGCAGCATCTGTTTCCATCCTTCGCTGTTGCCGAAGTATCGTGGCCGGAGTGCGATTAATTGGGCCTTGATCAACGGGGAAGCAAAGACTGGCGTCACGTTGTTCTGGGTCGATGAAGGTATCGACACTGGGCCGATTCTCTTGCAGAAGGAAGTTGCTGTTGGTCCCGACGACACCACCGGGACATTGTACTTCAATAAACTTTTCCCTGTTGGAGTTGATGCCATTGCAGAGTCGGTAGACCTCATTAAAGCCGGGAATCCCCCACGTATCGTGCAAGATGAATCACGAGCGAACTACGATCCTCCCTGTAGTGATGAACATGGGCGGATTGATTGGACGCAACCAGCTCAAATTGTTTACAATCGCATTCGTGGCTGCGACCCTCAGCCGGGAGCGTACACAACGTGGCAGGGCAAAATGGTACGTTTGTACGATTGTCGTCTGCAGCCGAACACGTCTTCTGCGTCTCCCGGCCAAGTGACAGCGATTGAGGGCGAAGATCTACACATCGCTGCTCCTGGCGGGACAATCATTGCTAAAAAAGTGCGCGGTGAAGGCGGAAAAATCGCTGCTGCAGAGTTCGCGCTACAGAATGGCGTACGTGTCGGCGCTCAGTTAGGCTGATCGGCTTGCGAGGTCGTTTGTGGAAACTCAAGCTCAACCAAAAGTTGGCCGAGGTCTACAAGTTCACCAGATGAAACGTGAATCTTACGTACACGGGCAGGTCCTTCAGCAGTAAGTGCGTTCTCCATTTTCATTGCTTCCAGTACGACGAGGACCTGCCCAGCTTCGACGCTTACTCCTTCTGTTACGCGGACTTCCAAAATTTTCCCGGGCATTGGTGAGTGGATCTCTGGGCTCAATCGTCCGGCTTCGCGTTGACGGCTTTGGGCGATTTGCCTCTCTACGTGGTGAAATTCATATACGCGTCCGTCTATAGCTACGAGCGTACGCGGTCCGTCGTTCACGACATGCGCTCGGAGTAATTGTCCATCAACGAGAAGTGTGAGTGCCCCATCATGTGCGGTAAGGATCTGGGCTTGAAGTGTTTTATCACTTACTGTTACTGTATATTCATCTCCAGCTTGACGATACTCGACCACCAGCGCACTCCCATGTGAATGCAGTGTCGTTTTCATGTGTTTTCTCTGTTATCGGATTAGTTTCCGGTGCGCCAACCCCCTAGTTGCTGCCAAGGGGTTTCGTTGAAGGATTGTGCGCTCTGTAAAGATTTCAGAGCAGACTGTTTGTGGCTGAATGCTGCGGCAAAAGCTGCGATGTGGAGATGTGGAGCGTTGGGCGACTGCCATTGTGCGAAATGTTCGGGAAGAAACCCAGTGTGAGTTGCCCCGGCAATGAACGCTGGATGGGCGAGTAAATCACGAAGAAATGCGATATTGGTTGTGGGACCCAAGACGACACAGTGACGTAACGCCGATTCCATCCGGCGACGAGCTTGTTCTCGATCTTGGCCCCAGGTCGAAAGTTTCGCGATCATCGGATCATAATAGACGGATACATCAGTGTGAGATTCGACTCCGGCATCAACTCGCACTCCAGGGCCTGTGGGAGCTTGCCAGAGTAGTACTTTACCTGGTGAGGGAAGAAATCCGTGAGCTGGGTCTTCTGCATAAATACGACACTCAAAAGCATGCCCACGCCGCTGAATATTGCGCTGAGTAAAGCCGAGCCGTTCTCCGGCAGCAATGCGAATTTGTTCTCGCACCAGATCAAGGCCAGTAATCCATTCTGTAATCGGATGTTCTACTTGCAAGCGCGCATTTACTTCGAGGAAATAGAAGCGCCCAGTATCGTCAAGGATAAACTCAACCGTTCCCGCGTTGTAATACCCAGCTGCTTTGGCCACAGTTAATGCGGCCGCGGTCATTTCCTCGCGTAGCTTCTCATTCATCGCTGGAGAAGGGGTTTCTTCGAGGATTTTCTGATAACGTCGCTGGATTGAGCATTCACGCTCGCCGAGATGAACAAGGGTACCATGCGTATCCCCTAGGATTTGTACCTCGACGTGACGCGGGCGTTCAATGTAACGCTCCAGATAGACAGTCCCTTCAGCGAACGCCGCGAGTGCTTCGCGCTCGGCAGCGGCGACTGACTCGGCGAGGTCTTTTTCGTTGCGAACGATACGCATACCTTTGCCACCACCACCTGAGGCTGCTTTGATAAGTAGCGGATAACCGAGGGCACGCGCCTGCTCTTGTAAGACGCTTGGGTCGCGGGAAGGATTTTCTAACGCCGGCACCACAGGCACCCCGAGTTTTGTTACAGTCTGCCGAGCAAAAATTTTATTCCCAACCGCAGCGAGGGAATTTGGAGAAGGGCCAATGAAGGTGAGTCCGGCTTCTCCTACCAAACGGGCAAACGTGGGATTTTCGGAGAGGAAGCCATAGCCTGGATGAATTGCTTGCGCCCCAGTTCGTTGCGCGGCGGCAATAACGGCCTCTGCATTAAGATAGCTTTCCTTCGCTGGCGCTGGACCAATCCACAGTGCTTCATCTGCGGCATAGACATGAGGCGAGGAACGGTCAGCTTCAGAGTATACGGCGACCGTGGCAATGCCGAGTTCACGGCACGTTTGCGCAATACGACTGGCAATCTCGCCGCGATTCGCGATGAGAATCTTCTTGAACATGGCGGTAGTTGTTGAAGGACGACTACTAACGAGCAGCCGCGGTACGTTTCTGTATTCGCAATTGCGAAATTGGGGCCTCTCGCTGTCTTCCTCCGCTTCTCCTATTCTGTGTTGGCGTTCGCCCTTCCGGCTTATCGTGGGCTGCCGGGGGTTTTTGGTACTGGCGATAATCATAGCCAGTTGCCATAGCAAGGAGAAGTCGGTCCATACCGCCTGAGCGTTCGCGGCGTAAGACTTGGAGTCGATCAAAAAACTCACGAAAGTCTTTACTGACTCGATCTCGTGCTTCCATCGGGCGCAAGAAGAAGTCTTTCAGGCGAGTGATAGTAAAACGAAAAGCAGAGAAGCGTAACTCATTGGGAAAGGCGTCCCATTCGGTGAGCGTCAAAGTCCGTACGCTTTGGTAGCCTGTGATTAACGCATCAAAGCGATCGATAACATAGCGTCCGTCGAGGTAGCATAAAGCGTTGACCGCTGTAGCTACGTCATAGATGAATTTCCCGTAGCATGCGGCTTCAAAATCGAGGACACCGACGACTTTATCTTTGCGGAAAAGAAGATTATCCGCAAACAGATCCCCATGAATGATCCCCTTTGGCAGGCGATCTTCCTGGTACTGCTGTTGGTAGATTACCTCATCATCGAGCATATGAGTTAGATGACGTAAGTAGCCAGGCAAGCAATCTTTGACCTCCTGATAGAGGGAGAGCACGCGAGCAGCACTAAAGCGATTGTCCTCGTCTTTTGGATAGCCGGGACTGAGTAGGTGAAGAGTGGCGAGCATCTGTCCGACGTGCTTAAGCTGAATAGTTGTCAGTTGTGCCTCTGGGAAGCTCTTACCACTCAACAGTGCATACAGAGAAATCGGCTTTCCTTTGTACGCATGGTAATACTGCCCAGTGCGATCGACTAACGGCTGTGGACAGCGAAAGTCACGTTCGCGTAGGAAGAGCAATAAAGAAAGTTCTCGCTCCGCTTCAGATAAGCTTTTAGCTTCGTCGATTTTGAGGATCACTTTCCCCTTGGAAGTTTCTAACAGATAGTGAGTATTTACCGAACCGACAGGAATTCCCGTCATTTTGCTGAGATTGCCGAGTCCGTACGTGCTCACGAGGTTCGCAACCGTCCTGTGATCTAAAGGTGTATACACTGCCATTGTGTTTCTCCGGTACTCCGGTGTCGCACCTGGAGGCCGTTCGTTAGAGGAGTACGCAAGGAACTCTTTATATCTCTCTCCTAGGCCTTGTCAAGAAAATTTTGACTGAACGCCCATTCAGAAAAAACGAAAATGAACATACATTTATTCAAATGAGGAGAGGGAATACTTCGATATCCGCCTCCTCGCACTGGTAGGCTACCTAGTAAAGAAGGAGTAGATACACAACCAGAGACAAGGGAGGAAAAGTGAAAATCAGCAAGAAAGGGAAGAGGTTGGACGTCTACTCTTCGTCTTCTTCTTGATCACTGTAGCGTTCCTCTTTCCAGGGATTTCCACGATTGTGGTAACCGCGGACTTCCCAGAAGCCACGTTTATCCTCGGCTAAGAACTCTATTCCTCGTACCCATTTAGCACTTTTCCACGCATACAGCTTCGGCACGACCAACCGGAGCGGCCAGCCGTGGTCAGGCTCTAAGTCCCGACCGTCATGACGATGTGCAAAAATCACATCATCATCAAGAAACTGGGCACGTGTCAGGTTCGTTGTATATCCACCCTCACAGTGGATAACGACATAACGAGCCTCAGGCTTGAGTTGTACGAGTGCGGCGACGTCTTTCGCCAGAACACCTTCCCACGTGTTGTCGAGGCGAGACCAAGTGGTGACGCAGTGAAAATCTGCCATGAGGCGGTTTTGTGGTAGGGTACGGAATTGTTGATAATTCAGTCGGACAGGACGTTCAACGAAACCAAAGAGGCGAAAATCCCACACGGCAGGGTTAAAACGTGGCGTTGGCCCATAACTAAGAACCGGCCATTTCTCTACCAAATGTTGTCCTGGAGGGACGCGTCCAGTCGTGCCTGTTGTGCGGTTTTTTTCCATAGTTCCTCTCTTAATAATGTCTCGACTTTTACGCAAGAGTTCAAGAGGAACGGTCAGCCGATGATGTGGTCGGCCAGAGGAGGGCGATTTTGATATCCATAACATTAGTTCCGGTCGGTCCAGGAATGAAAAGATCCTCAAGCGCAGAAAATAGCGAGTACGTATCGTTTGCTTTGAGCAATAGCGAGGGTACAAGTCCCCGCTGTTGTGCCCGTTTTACACTATTGCCATCGACAAAGGCACCAGCCGCATCTGTTGGTCCGTCGATTCCGTCTGTGCCTGCACTTAGTAGCGCCCACCCGTGCTTTCCCTGCAACTCTTCGGCAACGAGAAGGGCAAACTCCTGATTGCGCCCTCCTTTGCCCTTTCCGGTAATGCGAACAGTCGTTTCTCCGCCAGCAAGTACACACATAGGTGCTCGACAGATAGGCAATAGCAAGTGAAGGGTATGCGCAAAGGAGCGAGCAGAGTCGGTCGTGTCACCAGACAGCGGAGTTGGGAGAATGTGTGGGACGAAGCCGAGCGTTCGCGCTGTGATAGCAGCAGCTTCAAGTGCTAAGCGGTTAGAACCAACGAGAATGTTATGGGCACGAGAAAAAATCTTATCCCCGGGCTTGGGCGTTTCCTGTTGCAATCTCTGACATCCAGTGAACAAGTGAGAACGGACAGACGGTGGGAGTTGGTCAAGAAGAGCGTATCGTTCTACGATTTCCCATACTTCAGCGAAGGTACTAGGGTCTGGAGAGGTCGGTCCTGAACCGATCGTACTCACATCATCATCCAAGACATCTGAAAGAATAAAACTCACTACTTGATTGGGAAACACAGCGCGAGCAAGTCCGCCGCCTTTGATACGCGAGAGATGCTTGCGTACGCTATTCACCTCATGAATATCTGCTCCGCATGCAAGCAGAAGTTGATTGACAACAATTTTATCAGCAAGAGAAACACCTTCTACTGGGCTGACCAGTAAGCTCGATGCCCCACCAGTTAAGCAAAAGCAGATCAGATCACCCGGTCGCTTCTGGGCAAGCAGGGCGAATATGGCCTTTGCTCCCTGTAGGCTTCCTTCCCCTGGCAATGGATGCTCGCCGTGAACAACCGCCACACGATGAAGGTCGGTCTTCTGACCGGCAGGAACAACAATCACTCCTATAATCTCGAGTCCTTTGAGGAGGTGCTCAAGTCCTTGGGCGAGAAAGCCAGCCCCTTTTCCTGCACCAATTAAGAAAATCCGCCCATGGAGTGGGAAACGGTAGTGCAGAGAACTATCTCCAGGTGGTTGGACAAGAAGACTATCTTGCTCTTTACGTACGCTACGGTCTATGAGGGAACGTGGGTCAACTGCAGAAACCGCTGCAGAAAAAAGCACTTGCAACTGGTCTCGTACGGACGAGGAAGAATTCATCTCATTTATTTGTCAGATGGTGGTCGCTATTGGCAGAGTCTTCTGACTGTATGGAAGAGAGAGAGGGGGAGCAAAAGAACTTCCTTCACCTTTATAGCGGTGAGCTACTAAAAATTGTCTTCGTCAAAATCAGACAGGTTCGTGCGTCGGTGGCCACGTTCATCATCCGGCCGACGGTGCTGTTTCGCCTCTCGTTCCATTTCACTCTGGCACGAAACGCAGAGGCGAGTGAAGGGTAATGCTTCCAGTCGCTCGGGAGCGATTTCTTCTTCACACTGCTCACAGATACCATAAGAGCCGTCTTCGATGCGTTCGAGCGCGTCCTCAATCGCTTGGAGCTTATCTCGGTCGCGATCGCTGAGAATGAGATTAATCTCACGGCTCCGTTCTTCGCTGGCGAGGTCGTAGGTATCCATTCCTTCATCC
This sequence comes from uncultured delta proteobacterium, assembly GCA_963733195.1. Classification (GTDB taxonomy): domain Bacteria; phylum Desulfobacterota; class Binatia; order Bin18; family Bin18; genus VGTJ01. Next base: position 74,097 of record CAVTCR010000060.1, on the reverse strand, counting down.
AGGGCGGCTTCTTTTCCTTCTTTGACCTCCTCGTTGAGCTGTTTAAGAATCTGTTCCTTCCGTGCGACGAGGGCCTCACGAGTCTTTTTCAAGAAGGTTTTTCTCATACCCCACTCCTTCCGACACGAAAAGTAATCGAGGAATCTAGAGGGGAAGATGCGCTAAGTCAATCTCTTGCTGAGATTCTTTTACTTTTCCCACGAATGATGTAGCACGAAGGTCGTATCCTGATACCCCGGAAATCCGCATAGGAAGAATGTCACCTGTTTCAGCCTTCGTCCGCTCCAAAAGCACAATCCCGTCAATCTCAGGTGCGTGTCCTCGGGAACGTCCCCACTGCCGACCACGTTCGTCATGGCCACAGACAAGGATTTCTTGCTCACTCCCAACGAGAGCGAGGTTTTTCCGTCGTACGACTTGTGATTGTTGTTTCATCAAACGGTGCCAACGCTCTTGCTTTACCTCTTCTGGGACTTGATTAGGCAATGCTCCGGCGGCAGTCCCTTCTTCTTGTGAATAACGAAACACCCCAACATGATCAATTTGCGCCTCGGGAACGAAATCAAGGAGCTGTTGGAAGTCTTCATCCTGTTCACCTGGGAACCCAACGATAAACGACGTTCGTAACACGACACCAGGAATATACATTCGGATGCGCTCCAGTAACCGGCGAATTCCATCGCCACTTTTCTCGCGCCGCATCGCTCGTAACATGCGATCACTGATGTGTTGCAGTGGCATGTCGAGATAAGAGCAAATCTTTTCTTCCTCAGCGACGTAGCGTAATAGGGTTTCGTCAAGATAATTGGGGTAACAGTACAGGAGGCGGATCCACGCAATCCCTTCGACGCGGCTCAACGCACGCAATAATGTGAGGAGCGTTGTGCCATCCCGTCGCTCGCGGCCATAGGCAGTCAGATCCTGTGCGATAAGGTTGAGTTCTTTGACTCCTTGCGCCGCGAGTGTTGCTGCTTCGGCAACTAGAGAATCGATGGGCCGGCTCTCTTGGAGACCACGAATTTTTGGAATAATGCAGAATGCACACTTGTGGTTACATCCCTCGGCGATCTTGAGGTACGTCGTATAGAACGCCGTGGTGGCTATGCGGGGCGTAGTATGATCTGGGAGGATATGTGCGGCTCCAACATAACTTGCCGGTCCATCGAGGAGCGACTGTTTGTGTTGCAAAATTTCGGTAATGCGGAGAAACTCACCAGTGCCGATAAAAACATCGACCTCAGGAAGCGATTCTCGCAACTCCTGACTATAGCGCTGGGCCAAACATCCTGTGACAATCAGCCGCTTCGTTGGCGACTGTTCCTTGTGTTGCGCCAGTTCGAGAATGGTATTGATGGACTCCTCTTTCGCCTCGTTGATGAAGCTGCAAGTGTTGACCATTAACACCCCAGCCTGTTCAGGATCGAGTGTGAGCGCATACCCCTCTCGTGCCAAAAGCCCGAGCATCACCTCGCCGTCAACCAAATTCTTGGGACAGCCGAGATTGACCATGTAGACTATTTTTTCCATTTGTCGAATTGAGGTTACAGGGGATAGGTGTCAGGTGAGAGAAAAAACAAGGACATCGCCCTTTACTCTCTGCTCCTATTCCTCATTATCCTTTTTGTTCTTTCGTTGTTGCAGAAATCGTTGCAGCTCAGCCTCCATGTCTTTACCGTTGGCGTGGCCGTTCCCACCCCCATTGCCTTTCGGAGCTGGTTCCATCTCGAACCCCTCTTCCTGTTGTTCTCGTGTTTCAAGCTGACGAACGTAAGCTGCCATCTGCGGATTTTCAGCTACGGCTTGAGCAACTTTTGCATCGAACGTGAATGCCTGCGTGCTCAATTCTGTTGTATCGAGAGAAAAATGTAGAAACGCCTCGACACGTTTGACCAACGCAAGCGCAGCCTTGGGGTTTGGTGCGGCAGAAATGTAATGGGGAACATTGGCCCAAAAGCTTGCCGACGGAATCCCTGAACGACGACAGGCATCATTGAAGACGCCGACAATCCCTGTTGGACCTTCGTAGCGAGAGGAAGTGAGCTGAAGCCGTGCCGCCAAGGACGGGTCACTGGCAAATCCAGCAACGCGGACAGGGCGAGAGTAGGAGACATCCGCTAAAAGTGCTCCAAGTGTAAGCACCATTTGCACCCCACACTGCTTGGCGAGGTCAAGAATTGCGGCTGAATAGGTTTTCCATTTGAGATGCGGCTCGATTCCGACCCCGAGTACGAGTCCACGTGGAAGAAGAGAGGCGTCACTATAAAAGAATTCGTTTGCCGGCCAGATCACTTCTCGATATAAGCCATCACGGAGTCGCACCTGCGGACGAAGCTCACTAAAATTGTAGAACTCTTCGGGATCGATGCTGGCGAAGCGACGAGCTTGAAGCTGCTGCACCAGAAACTGCGCCGCATGCGTTGCGGCATTCCCAGCGTCATTCCACCCTGCGAAAGCGACAATCAACATTGGATCATTTAACCGCGGGACTTCTTCAATCGTCATTGTGCTCATGGCTGTCCCTCCTCAGGACCTGCTCCAGAGCCAAGATGCTGCGGAGCTAATTAAGAACCGCAGAAGTCTATCTGCTTCTCTGCCTATTGCCAAGGGATTGGTTAGTGCCCACGAATGAACCAGAGCAGGGTGAGCAAACCGACAATCGCAAGGATGACTATAAGAATCATCGGTTGGACAGCCGAACGCGGCGGCGGTTGTTCCCCGAGTTCACTGATCTGATCGTCTTTCGCGTGGACATACTGGATAAACTGCGCCGTCAGCTCAGCAGGATCAAGGCCGAGAAACAAGGCGTACGTGCGGAGAAATGGGACAAGATACAACACATCAGCGAGGAGGCGGGCGTCTCCTTTTCCTTCGAGCAGTTGTAAATAGTGAACTGGAATGCGAGTCGCAGCTTCTGCTTCTCGCAGAGACAGGCCTTTCGCTTCCCGCGAGTGCTGGAGCCGAAGGGAAACTTCCGGAATCGTCACTTCTGGTGCAGGATCGCTACCGACCTTGTCCTCTTCCATGACGTTTCCCTTTCTTCTGCATACCGTCGTTGACGGAAAGTGACTTAAGCGGCTATGCGGTAGAGCAAATAGGCTTCGATGAACGTATCAATATCCCCATCTAAAACGGCATCCGTATTGCCGACTTCTGCTCCTGTCCGATGATCCTTTACCATGCGATAGGGATGCAGGACGTACGAACGAATTTGGCTCCCCCATGCGATGTCCTTCTTGCTCTTATGTAAATCCTCCATCTTCTCTTTCTGTTTCTCTAACTCGAGTTCATAGAGTTTTGCACGAAGCACCTTCATTGCCATCGCGCGGTTGCGGTGTTGCGAGCGTTCGTTCTGGCAGGCAACAACGATTCCTGTCGGGAGGTGAGTAAGGCGCACGGCTGAGTCGGTTTTATTCACATGTTGTCCACCAGCACCACTGGAGCGGTAGGTATCAACACGTAGATCCTCGGGGCGGATATCTACTTCGACCGTGTCATCAAGGTCTGGATACACAAACACCGAAGCGAAAGATGTATGTCTTCGAGCATTGGCATCAAACGGGGAGATGCGTACGAGACGGTGAATCCCAGCCTCGGCTCGCAGGTAGCCATAAGCATACGGCCCTTCGACCGTTAGGGTCGCGCTTTTTAGTCCTCCTCCTTCGCCAGGTTGGTAGTCGACCATTTCTGTTTTGTATCCCTTGCGTTCAGTCCAGCGCAAATAGAGGCGTAACAGCATGTCCGCCCAATCCTGTGCTTCCAAGCCACCAGCTCCCGGATGGAGACTGAGAATTGCATTACCAGCGTCATGCTCTCCACCGAGCATGCGTTCAAGTTCAGCCTGACTGACCTCTTTCTCTAGCTGACCAACATGTTGCTCTAACTCAGTTTCCGCTTCAGCGTCTCCAGTTTCGGCCATTTCCAGAAACACCGCTGCGTCGTCGAGCCCGTGCTGGTGCTTTTTCCATTGGTTGATGGTCGCGACAAGCCCTGATCGCTCCTTGAGGATGGTCTGAGCTTTTTCTTGATCTTGCCAGAAGTTTTCTGCGACCGTGAGTGCCTCTAATTCTGCGGCCCGGGTCTCTTTTCCCGCGATGTCAAAGACGCCTCCCGAGATTGTCGACTCGAGTACGAAGTTGCATCAATTTTTCTTTTGTTTCCAACAACATGGAGTCCTCCGTAAGAAACTTTTCTTCTTGTCTATATCTCTGTCTTTGTCTATCTCCGCCTTACCCACCGATATCCTAGCATGAGACTGGTGCTGACGACACAGAACCAGACAAAAACGTCGCCGTACTTTGCGTAAAAGCTACTTACCTGTGGCCAGGTTACATCATCAACTAAGAAAGTCATTTCGTACAAATTGGTGCGACTGTGGATCTGCCCGTCAATGCCGACGACGGCAGAGAAGCCAGTATTCGCTGCGCGGACCAGTGGGACGCGATTCTCAATTGCGCGCACCGCCTCCATCACAAGATGTTGATATGGTGCAGAAGTGCGGCCGAACCAGGCATCGTTAGTAATGTTGATGAGCAGTTCTGCCCCTTGTGAGACAAACCGTCGAGTAAGAGATGGGAAAATGCCTTCGTAGCAAATCAATACGCCGAATTTTGTCTGTGGTAACGTGAACACAGTGGTCGTTGAACCAGCAGCAAAGTCACCAATTCCTACGACCAGTTTATCGAGAAAAAACAAAAGGCTGTGAAACGGTACATACTCGCCAAACGGTACCAGCTGGATTTTATCGTAAGAACCGAGAACTTCTGCTTCTGCTCGAGAGCAGATACGCGCGATTGAACATCGAGACTTTCCTCCCCTCTTGCTTGAAGGCTGGACTGCCGAACAAGATCGGTGTTCGCAGCTCTATTGCTAAGCGGAGGAGCCTCTCACGGTAAGCTATTTCCCTCTCTCGGTCTGGCATGTCAGGTGGGAGCGGCGACTGAAAGTAAAAGGGAGCGGCGGTTTCAGGCCAAATAACGATTTCTGCTCCTTGTGCGACCGCTTGTCGGGAGAGTTGCTCATAACGGGTCATCGTTTCTTCCTGGGAGTGAGGGTTCCATTTCGTATCTTGAGGGATATTACCCTGAATGAGCCCAACACGCAGATGATGAGCAGGGGGGAGTGCTGCTAGCTGAGACCGTCTCCACATTCCCCAGAGAGAAAGTCCACCAACGAGAATAATAACCGAGAAGATGAGTAGCCCACGTCGCGCTTGAGGGGAAGACAATAGTGTAAAAACCGCGAGATTCACAAAAATAACGAGCGCGGAAACACCATAGATACCGGTAAATTCAGCAAACTGTATAAGATTCAGCTGAGGATACTGTGAGTAGCCGAGACTGACCCAGGGGAACCCGATAAAGAAAAATGACCGCAGCCATTCTAGAGTAACCCAAAGGACGGGACCGATCAGGATAATAGACCCTCCGCGCTGTTGATAAAAACGAAGTCCAGCCGCGAACGCGCCTGTGTACGAGGCGAGAATCATACACATTAGGAGTAAGGGACCGACTGCGATGAGTGGAGGAATGTTGCTATACAGTCCGATCGTGTGAACGACCCAATAAACAGTACAGAGATAAAACCCCATACCGGCAGCAAATCCATAACCAAACGCCTGTTGCGGTGTTCGAGTGTGAATGATCCAAAAAAGTGGAATAAAAGCGATCCACGCTAAAAAACTGAGGTCAACCTTAGGAAATGCGAGGGCAAGAACAATACCGCTGAGGAAAGCCTCACTTATCGATGTAAACCGGTTCATCCGGGGAAGACAGTAGCGTGGAGAGTGATAAAGAGAAAGTACTTACGTAGAGCGTAGCAAATTGTAGAAGAGCGTTGTCGTCTTGGCCAGCGAAACCCACTGGATTCTCGTCAGGGAAAATTGACATCCTCTCTTCAGTATGGTCAGATACGCCCTCTTTACTATAGGAATTATGCAGAGAATCTGCACGGATGGACCCTCATGAAAAGAACATATCAACCAAGCAATCTTCGTCGCAAACGAACCCACGGATTTCTCACCCGGATGAGCACCAGCGCAGGTCGCGCCGTTCTCAAGAGACGTCGCCACAAAGGACGCAAACACCTGACCGTAACGGTTCCACCGAAACCAGCGCATCGCTAAAAGCCCTGAACGGATCGTTTCCAAAGTCTGTTCGGTTGCTTGAACGGCGGGAATTTCTCTTTCTCCAGCAAAAAGGAAAAAAACGACATAGCCAGCATTTTCTTGTTGCCACCGCGCCAGCACAAAGTGAGCACTCTCGCCTCGGTATTACAACCTCCCGTCGCTTTGGTAATGCTATCGTCCGCAATCGCATGAAGAGATTACTGCGAGAGTTCTTTCGTACCCATCGGACGCTCATCATCCCAGTCTGCGACATCGTGGTGATTCCGAAAGCTGGGGCCGAGCAACTCACACTCGCACAGATCACTGAGGAGTTGGGAAAGGTACTCTCCATTGTTCAGCCTAAAAAGTAAAATTCTTCCTCTCTTCCCTTCCTTCATACGCGTGATTCCTGCTCTGGGAGTGGAGACCTTAAAAGGCACTCTTTTGCTCTATCGCTGGGTGATTTCTCCCCTGCTCGGACCAATGTGTCGATTTTCTCCAAGCTGCTCTGCCTACGCCCTAGCAGCGTTGCAAAAATATGGCATCCTCAAAGGAACTCGGCTCATTCTGACACGAGTCGCGAAGTGTCATCCATGGCATCCGGGTGGAGTAGACCCTCTGCCATAGCAATGAGTTTTTGATAAGAGGCATTTAGTAGTGGACAAAAGAAGCTTTCTCGCAGTTATTCTGTCGCTTCTCGTTCTTTTTGTGTACCAGGCGCTTGTCTCTCATTTCTATCCTTCGCCACCTCCTTCCACAAGAAACCCATTTCCTCCCCAGGCAGAATCTCCGCCGTCGATACCGACGCCAACAACCGAGCGACCTCCTCAGGTGCAACTGTCGCCTCAAGGCTCGTCTTCTGCTGTCATTTCCTCCGAAGCACGGGAGATTACCGTCGAGAATGAAGTCTACCGCGCAGTATTTACCTCTGCAGGCGGACGGATAAAGAGCTTTCGCTTGAAGCGGTACCCAGGAAATGAAGGGAAGCAGAGTTCTCCGTTAGAAATGATTCAGGCAGGCCCCCGCGGAGAGCTTCCTCTCGGCCTGCTGCTCGAGGGGAATGGAGTAACTGTAAGTGATGAAGGTGTAACCTACGCGGTGACGGGCAAAGATATAACCCTCCAAGGCAGTGACAAGGCGACCCTCGAGTTTCGCGGCACTACCGCTAATGGTATAGCGCTCAGCAAAATCTTTTCTTTTTCTGGGCAAGATTACGGTATAACCCTTGAAGTGAAAATGGGTGTGTCCGCCCAGGAGGGCACGTCGCTTTCGCTACTTTGGACTCATGCCTTCGACCAGCATCATTCACAGTCAGCTAGTGAGCCAGGCCCCGTTGCTTTAATTGGAAGAAAGTTTGTGTATGAAACCAACTCGAGCGTGGCGAAAGAAGCGCGAACGATCGGACCAGATCGGATCCGCTGGGCTGGGTATGCCGACACCTACTTTCTTTCGGCAATGATTCCTCCTGAAGGAGAGAAAAATTCCCTTCTCTTCCATACGAAGGATGGCACTGTTACCACCAAGCTCTCGATTCCCTGGACCACACAACCTGTTACATACACAGTGTATGTCGGCCCGAAGGAACCTAATGCGTTGAACGCTGTTAATCCCGCTTTGGATCGCGCAATTGATTTTGGTTGGTCGCATTTTATTGCCCGTCCCCTACTTTCACTTCTCAAAATCTCAAACTCTTTCACTGGAAATTACGGTCTTGATATTATCCTCTTGACCGTGCTCGTGAAACTGGCGTTTTTCCCTCTGAGTGCCAAAGCGTTTAAATCCATGAACGAGATGAAGAAAATCCAACCCCAGCTCGAACAGATTAGAGAACAATACAAAGACGACCGAGAGAAACTCAACCGCGAAATGATGGAACTGTACCGTCGTAACCACATCAATCCGCTTGGTGGTTGTTTGCCGATGCTGGTACAAATCCCGGTTTTTATTGGCCTGTACCAAGCATTTATGGCCGCTATCGAATTGCGACAGGCACCATTCTTCGGTTGGATTCAAGATCTGTCACAGCCTGACCGTCTTGGTTCAATGTGGCTTCCTTTCGTCGATCCTCCTGGGATTCCGGTGTTGACTCTTCTGATGGGAGGTACGATGGTCATCCAACAAGCAATGACGCCGATGCCTGGGGATCCGATGCAGCAGAAAATAATGATGCTCATGCCGGTAATGTTTACGGTTATGTTTGTCAATTTTCCTGCGGGATTAGTGCTATACTGGCTGGTGAATAATGTCCTGAGCATTGCCCAGCAGTACGCCCAGAATAAAGGGTTCGTATAACTCGGAGAGGGAAAAACGTAATGAATGCAGTAGAAGCCGAAGGAACAACGCTTGACGAGGCAATCTCCAATGCTCTACGACAACTCCAGGTCGAGCGAGACCGTGTCGAAATCGAGGTCCTAGCGCAGCCAACCAAAGGGTTTCTCGGTATCGGCGGCAAGAAAGCACGTATCCGTGCTACCTTGCGACTACCACTCTCTGCACGAGCCAGCGAACCAAGAACAGAAACTTCACGGCCTCCACTGCGGACACCTGAGCCAAAAGCTGAGCCCCCTCGCCCACGAGAGCAAAGAGCAGAAGTCGCACGGGAAACCGGGGCGCGCACGAATATCCCCCTCTCCCCGGAAATGGCGGAGAAAGTCTGTTCCACACTGAAGGAAATCCTGCACTTGATGGGAACGGAGCCGACGCTGAGCGTGGAAAACCGAGACGAAGAAACGGTTGTCAATGTGACAAAAATTCCCAACCTGCCGGAAGGTTTTCTCGTCGGTCATCGAGGGCAGACACTCGATGCTCTTGAGTATTTGGTCAATCGTATAGTCACAAAAAGTGACGAAATCGATGCCCACGTTGCCATTGACGTTGAAGGATATCGCGAACGACGCTGGAAAAGTCTGGAGAACCTTGCACTCCGCCTAGGGGAACGGGCCAAACGTCGTCGGAAGCCCGTCACGCTAAGTCCGATGAGCCCGCGCGATCGCCGAGTGATTCACTTAACATTGGAGGGGGACCCTCTCGTAACTACCAAAAGCACTGGACGTGGATATTTCCGCCAAGTGTGCATCGTTCCAGAAGAAGGGCAGAGGAAAGAAAAGGGTCGGACCACGGGCCGGATACAAACCGCTGACTCATGATCTGTGTACACTCATGATACGATCGCCGCGCTTGCGACCCCAATTGGCCACGGTGGAGTCGCCATCATTCGCGTGAGTGGCCCTCAAGCCGAGGCCATTGTTCGTCAAGTTTTCATCCTTTCCCGTCCACGTGAAACATTTGTTTCGCATCGCTTTTATCTTGGGCAGATTATTGATCCCTTAACTACTATTCCCCTTGATCAGGGACTCCTGGTCCTCATGCCTGCTCCACGGAGCTACACTGGAGAGCATGTTGCCGAGATCCACTGTCACGGTGGAGTGTTGCTCTCACGACGCATTCTCGAGGCTGTGTTGAGTCAAGGCGCACGGCTGGCCCTCCCTGGAGAATTCACTCAACGTGCGTTTCTCAACAATCGCCTGGACCTCTCTCAGGCTGAGGCTGTTCTTGATTTGATTCAGGCGAAGAGTGATCGCGGGTTGCAGATCGCCTGGCAACAGCTTTCTGGACGTTTGTCAGAAGCGTGTGCCTCGTTTCGTGAACGACTCATCAGCATTACTGCATACATTGAAGCTTTTCTTGATTTTCCTGAGGATGATATTCCCGAGAAGGCACAGACTGAGCTACTAGAAGAGATGCAAAAGTTCGCAGACGATATTGCTTCACTCTCTGCCACGTTTCGTCAAGGCAAGGTGTTTAGAGAGGGAATCCGTACGGCAATTATTGGTAAACCAAACGTTGGCAAGTCGAGCCTGCTAAACCTTTTGTCTGGCACCGAACGGGCTATCGTCACACCTGTCCCAGGAACTACCCGTGACGTGCTAGAAGAAACCGTGACGATTAATGGTATCCCGCTACTTGTCTGGGATACCGCAGGGATTAGACACACAGTGGATGAAGTGGAGCGTATTGGTGTCGAGCGCGCACTCGAAGGACTCCAAACCGCAGAAATCGTGATCTCTATGTTTGACGCTTCGCAGCCATTGGACGAAGAAGATGAGCTGATTTTCTCGTTAATCAAAAAAAAGGACACCATTCCTATCCTCAACAAAGTTGACCTGCCTGTCATTGTTCAACCACAAGAGATTGCGCTCCATCTGAACGGAAACCTGCCTGTCGTTTTCTCGACCAAAATAGCAACCGGAATGAGTGAACTCGGAGAGCGGATAGAGAAGCTCGCTTTTGGTAACGATTCGCAGCAAGATAGTGCTTCTCCTTTTTCCGGAGCTATAGTCACGCAGGTACGGCATCGCGATGCGCTACTCAAAGCGGAGCAAGGTCTTCGTCAGGCGCACGTGAGCTTACAGAACGGCGTACCTCTTGACTTAGTCGCTGTTGACCTCCATGTAGCTCTTGATCACATTGGTGAGATCACCGGTCATGTGAGTAGTGAAGATATTCTGGATCGAATCTTTCGAGACTTTTGCATTGGCAAATAGGTAGGGCATCTCATGGTCTACGATGTAATTGTTGTTGGCGCTGGTCATGCCGGTATTGAAGCGGCACTTGCTGCAGCTCGACTCGGCAGCAAAACGCTGATGTTGACGTTGAACCTGGACCATATTGGCCAGATGTCGTGTAACCCGGCCATCGGGGGAATCGGCAAAAGCCATCTTGTACGAGAAATAGATGCACTCGGTGGTGAGATGGCCAAAGCGATCGACGAAACCGGAATTCAGTTCCGTGTGCTGAACACCAGGAAAGGACCGGCAGTCCGTGCTACTCGGGCTCAGGCAGATAAAGCACTTTACCGGCAGCGCATGAAGCGAGTCATCGAAACGACCGAGAATCTCACGTTGCGTCAAGGATGTGCAGAGCGACTGTTAATTGAAAATGGTGAAGTACAAGGAGTCGAAACACAGATTGGCGAAACTTTTCTTGGGAGAAAGGTCATTTTGACTACTGGAACGTTTCTGAAAGGGCTAATTCATGTCGGCCTCAAGAATTACTCTGCCGGACGAGCCGGAGATTTTTCTGCTGAGGGATTGAGTGATCATCTACGTGAATTAGGTTTTCGTGTTGGTCGCCTAAAGACTGGTACCTGTCCACGATTGGATAGTCGAACGATCGATTATAACGTGACGAACCCTCAGTATGGTGACGAGCCTGCTCCTCCACTTTCTTTCTCGACCGAACGCATCTCCCAGCCCCAGATTCCTTGTTATCTGACTTATACGAATGCGAACACCCATCAAACGATTCTTTCAGGACTGGACCGCTCGCCCTTATACTCCGGCCTCATTCAAGGAAGAGGTCCTCGTTATTGTCCTTCCATTGAGGACAAAGTCGTTCGTTTCAAGGACAAGATCCGGCATCAAATCTTTCTTGAACCAGAAGGAAGAGACACCGTCGAGGTATATCCAAACGGTTTGTCCACTAGCCTTCCCCTCGATATCCAACTGCAGATGGTTCGCTCGATTAAAGGACTCGAGCGCGCGGAAATTATGCGCCCTGGATATGCGATCGAATACGATTACGCCGATCCCACTCAACTTTTCCCCACGCTAGAGACGAAACTTGTACGAGGCCTGTACCATGCTGGACAGATTAACGGCACCACCGGGTACGAAGAAGCCGCAACTCAAGGACTTATGGCTGCCATAAATGCTGTCCTCAGCTTGCAGAAGGAAGAGCCGCTGATTTTCACGCGTGACCAAGCGTACATTGGAGTTCTCATTGACGACTTGGTGACACGAGGAGTCGGAGGAGAACCCTACCGCATGTTTACCTCACGAGCGGAACATCGATTGTTACTACGTGAGGACAATGCGGATTTACGGTTACGGGAGTTTGGTCACACGATCGGACTTGTGCAAGCAAGCGATTACCAACGGACCGCAGCGAAGAAGCACGCTATTGAAGACGAGATTCGACGACAAGAAGAGACTAGCATTGTTCCTAACGAGAAAAACAATGCGACAGTAACCGCACTGGGGAGTGCCGCTTTGAAGATGCCGATGTCGTTAGCGCAGATTTTACGCCGTCCTGAGATTTCCTTTGCAATGACACAAGAGATAAGTCCGGCCCCATTTCCCGTTTCACGAGAGGTTGCAGCGGAGGTGGAGATTTCGATTAAGTACTCCGGCTATATTCGCCGCCAAGAAGAAGGAGTGGAACGTCTGCGCCACCTTGAAGACGTCAACATTCCTAAGACCCTTGACTACAAGACTGTCCAAAGTCTCTCAGCCGAAGTGCGAGAAAAGCTGATTGCGTTACAGCCCCGTTCGCTTGGTCAAGCCTCTCGTATTCCTGGAATCACCCCTGCTGCAATTTCTCTTCTGGCTGTGCATCTCAAAAAAGTAGGAGCCGCGTGATAGAGACATGCTCACGAATGAGCAATCAACACTTTTGACGAACGGCGCGAAGTTACTTAAGGTCGAATTGACGGAAGACAACATCGCCCAGATTGCTATCTATCTAGAGGAACTCAACCGTTGGGCGAAGATTGCCGACCTTGTTTCCCAATCAGACCCGGGAATTATCATTCGTAAACATATTCTCGATTCCCTCGCCGCCCTCAGTGTACTTCCACAGCAAGGACGGTTGCTTGATTTGGGCAGTGGTGCCGGCTTTCCTGGTCTGCCGCTTGCCATTGCTAACCCGGCTCTTTCCGTGACCCTTCTTGAACCGAGACGAAAACGGGTCAATTTTCTCAGGGAAGTCCTTCGTAAAGCAAATCTCTCTAACGCTCGAGCCCATGAGGGAAGAGCTGAGGAAGTAATAGAGAAGAAGGATGGCGATCCGCTTTGACATCGTTATTACTCGTGCCACGTGGAACATTCGCGAGTTCCTTACTCTTGCGCCATGCCATTTGTTTGCTAATGAAGGAATCATTGTAGCTATGAAAGGGGAAAAAGCGGAAAAAGAAATCAAGGAAGAGGAAAATTGGCTGCAAAGACATAATTATGTTCTGCAAAGGAGAGTTAAATACGATCTACCGTTTGGCAAAGAAAAACGATCACTTTTCATTTTCTCATTGGCGTAAATGTTTCACGTGGTACATAACTGATTCAATGTTTCACGTGGCACATTGTCTAGGAAGATTCTTTCTATTCCTTGACTCCAAGCATACGACTTTTTATTACAATCAGGTTTGTTAAACTTCAGATATGAAAAGAGGTTTTCTTGGGGCGCTTTTCTTATTTTCCTTTATATGTTAGGGGAAACCAGCAGTGGGCAGGATCATTTGTATCGCCAATCGCAAGGGTGGGGTGGGGAAAACCACAACTGCCATCAATCTTTCTGCAGCTTTAGGTGTCGCCGAAGAACCTACTCTTTTGGTTGATTGCGACCCACAAGGAAACGCCACAAGTGGTATTGGTATTAAAGTCGATGCAGATACTCCGACAATTTACGAGGTTCTCTTAGGCGAATGTGAATTTCAAGATGCGGTCCAGAAGACCCCGATCGCTCGTCTCGACGTTCTTCCAGCGAACCATGATCTCATTGGGGCTGAGGTTGAGCTCCTCAATGTGGAGAATCGCGAATATCGCTTGCAAACCTTATTACGGAAAGGGCGAGAACAGTATAAATATATTCTCATTGACTGCCCCCCTTCGCTGGGGCTGCTCACGGTGAATGCGCTGACGGCAGCTGATAGCGTCCTCGTTCCGTTACAATGCGAATATTACGCGCTTGAGGGACTGCGCTCACTGTTAGAGACTCTCACCGCGATTCGCGAACAATTGAATCCAGACTTGGCCATCGAGGGCATACTGCTGACGATGTTTGACGCGCGGAATAAGCTCAGTCACCAAATCGTCGAAGAAGTGCGGCAGTTTTTTCCTCACAATGTGTTTGATACGATTATTCCGCGCAACGTTCGTCTCACCGAGAGCCCGAGCCATGGCTTGCCGGTCATTTTGTATGATCCCTCATGTCGCGGTGCACAAAGCTACATAGACCTTGCGCGCGAAGTCACAAAACGTGATCCTCTAGCCTGGGCTGACCTGGCGCATGCGGAAGGAGCAGAACGATGAGTGAAACCGTCAGTCTAGTAAAACGCCGTGCGCTCGGTCGCGGTCTGGGGGCGCTCATTCCGCAGGGGACGCCGTCGAATTCGCCACCAGCCGATCGCCGGGTGCTTGTAACAGAGATTCGTCCCAATCCACACCAGCCACGTCGCTATTTTGATGATACGCGACTCGCCGAACTCGCGGAGTCCATCAAGCAGCAGGGAATCCTCCAACCGTTGATTGTCCGCAAGTTGGAGCAAGGCTATGAGCTGATCATTGGCGAACGACGGTTACGCGCTGCGCAAAAAGCTGGTCTCGATCTCGTACCGGTTATCATCAAAGAGGTCACTGACGCCCAAAGTATGGAAATGGCGTTAGTGGAAAACATTCAGCGCGAAGAGTTGACGCCGATCGAAGAAGCCTTGGCCTACCGTCAACTTATGGAGGAGTTGCACCTGACGCAGGAAGAAGTTGCCTCGCGAGTAGGAAAGAGCCGCCCGGTGATTACCAACCTGCTGCGAGTCTTAAGCCTCCCGGATGAGATCAAGGAAGAAATCGACCGAGGCGGCCTCTCCATTGGTCATGCGAGGACCTTGCTCTCTCTTGGTACGCCGGAACAACAAATTGCGATGGCACGTCGAATCATGCACCAGGGCCTCTCAGTACGAGAAACAGAGACGCTCGTTGCCCAAACCGTCGCCCAACCGTTGACTGAGTCGCTACCAGCTCCTATTGCCCACGACGCGACCGAAGTCCCTACCGTCCGTCATGATATTCATATAGCTGCACTAGAAGAAGAACTTATTCGTACTTTCGGAACAAAAGTGCGCCTGCGGCCAAAAAAGAAAGGTGGCCGCATAGAAATTGAGTATTACTCAAACGAGGAGCTGGAAGGGATTCTCACCCGCCTCCGTAGATGAGGTGCGCCTCATCTCCCACACATACGCGTCTTACAGTACTGGTATGAAGTCTTTTCACACAGTAAGGAGAATGGGTCTGTGTTATCAATAGATCAGTCGTTAATCTTTCAGATCGTCCTGTTTCTCGCATTATGGATGTTTCTACGCAAGTTTCTCTTTGAGCCGCACTTGGCAGTCATGCAACAACGTACCCAGCGGAGAGAAGGAGCTCTCAAAGAGGCGCAACAAGTCAGAGCCGATGCGGAATCAATAGAAGACCGCTATAAAGTCCAGCTGGCAGAAATCAGGACTGGCACCATGCAGCAAGTGGATACGGTCTATAGTGCAGCAGAAGACCAAGCAAAAACACTGATCGACGCGGCTCGCGCTGAAACAAATCAGACACTTGCAACCATGCGTGCAGATCTACAGCAAGAGATTGCCGCAGCCAGGAAAGACCTTGAAGCCCGTGCTCCGGAATTTGCCCGTACGATTAGCGAAAAACTGCTCGGGAGGCCCTTGACGTGACTATGAAGAGCCATTTAAGAAAAGTGGTCGGTTTTGTCACTGCTCTCTTCTTTCTTCTCCTGCCTGCCATGTTATGGGCAGTGGAGGAAGGACACGGGGAAGGGCATGGAGAACACGGCCCGCATATTTCGGGACTTATTTTCCCTGCGATAAACTTCCTTATCTTCGCTTTTGTCCTGTGGAAGTATGTGATTCCTGCTGTTAGGGACGCTGTACGCCAACGTCGAGAGAAGATCGTCCAGGCGCTAGACGAAGCGAAACGGGCAAAAGAAGAGGCAGAAAGTCTCCGCCAAGAATACGAGCAGAAGCTCGCTGGACTGGCAGCTGAACAGGAGAAGATACGGGTACAAGCTCTTGAAGCAGCGGAACGCGAACGAAGTCGCATCGTAGAAGAAGCTCGACAAATGGCCGAACGCATGAAAAACGAAGTCCAGCAAATTGCACAGCGAGAAGTTGAAGAAGCGCGGCGCGTCCTACGCCAAGAGGTAGCGAACCAAGCCGTACGAATGGCGACGGAACTGTTGCAATCACGTCTCGCGCAGGCAGATCATCGTCGTTTTGTTCAAGATCTTATGACTGAGGTACAGAATGCCGCAAACGCCAGCCGCTAGACGTTACGCCAAAGCCTTGCTTGACCTTGCACAAGCACAAAAGGCAGAAGAAACTATCGGAAACGAACTGTTACAAATCGTCACTGCTATTGCTGATCCGGCAATTGAAAAAGTCCTCCTTTTGCCAACGCTTCCGCTCAAAGCACGGAAAGACATCATTGAACAGATCGTCGCTTCGGCGAAACCCAACCCGACACTCAGCAGTTTTCTACGGGTACTCGCGGATAATGATCGCCTAACGATACTGAAAGACGTTTATGGTGCATACCAAGCACGGCTTGAGCGTATGAGCGGAAAAGTGCGTGCGCAGATTCGTACTGCAGCCACGCTTTCAGCGAAAGAACTTGCGCTCGCTGGTGGAGGCGTTTAGTCGCCGCACCGGAAAAACAGTGATTCCAACAGTGACAGTTGATCCAACGCTGCTGAGCGGTATCGTCGTAGAGATTGAGGGGAAAGTTTATGACGCGAGTCTACAAGCGCAACTACGACGGATGGGCGACGCACTCGCACAGCAAATCTAAGTAACGAAAAAATTTCAGAAAAGACAACAAAGATGGATTTCCACAGGGCAATAAGCGCCGTCACCATTGATGGACGGTCCATTTGTGAGCATTTCTAAAGATGAGGGAGCAATGGAACTGAAAGCTGCCGAAATCAGCGAAATCATTAAGCAACAAATTCAAGGCTATGACAAACAGGTCGAGGTGCGAGAGACTGGAACAGTCCTCTCTGCTGGTGATGGCATTGCTCGGGTTCACGGACTCGACCGTGTCGCCTCTGGAGAGTTACTGCTGTTTCCCCATGATATCTACGGCATTGCCCTCAACCTGGAAGAAGATAATGTCGGCACTGCGATTTTCGGTGAAGTCCAGGCCATCAAAGAAGGAGACGAAGTTCGCCGTACGGGCCGCATCGCTGAAGTTCCAATCGGGGATGCGATGCTAGGCCGGGTAGTCAACGCCCTTGGCCAGCCGGTTGATGGCAAAGGACCGATTTCTACCAAGGATACACGCCGCATTGAGGTTAAAGCACCAGGTATCGTCCTGCGCCAGTCAGTGAAGCAGGCACTCCAGACTGGCATTAAAGCGATCGACTCGATGATCCCGATTGGTCGTGGACAACGCGAACTGATTATTGGTGATCGTCAGACCGGCAAGACCGCCCTCATTATTGACACAATCATCAATCAAAAGGGCGGCGACGTTTTCTGCATCTATGTTGCCATTGGTCAAAAACGCTCAACTGTTGCCCAAGTGGTGGAACGGCTAACTCGTGCTGGGGCAATGGAATACACGACAGTAGTGACAGCAACTGCTTCTGAGGCTGCGCCCCTCCAGTATATTGCGCCGTATGCTGGTTGTGCCATTGGGGAATATTTCCGTGACATCGGCAAACATGCAATGATCGCATACGATGACCTTTCTAAACACGCCGTAGCCTATCGGCAACTCTCATTGTTACTCCGTCGCCCACCGGGTCGTGAGGCCTATCCTGGTGACGTGTTCTATCTCCACTCGCGTCTGCTCGAACGTGCTGCCAAGATGAGTGATGCAGAAGGCGGTGGTTCTTTGACTGCACTGCCAGTGATTGAGACGCAAGCTGGTGATGTGTCAGCCTACATCCCCACGAACGTCATTTCGATTACTGACGGCCAGATTTACCTGGAAAGTGACCTTTTCTATGCCGGTGTGCGGCCTGCAGTGAACGTCGGTATTTCCGTGTCTCGCGTCGGAGGCTCGGCACAGATTAGGGCTATGCGGCAAATCGCTGGCTCGTTACGACTCGACCTCGCACAATATCGCGAAATGGCTGCCTTTGCGCAGTTTGGTTCAGACCTTGATGCCACGACCCAACGTATGTTGTCACGTGGCTCACGCTTGGTGGAAATCCTCAAGCAAGGTCAGTATCAGCCGCTGCCGGTTGAACGACAAATTCTCATACTCTACGCTGGGACAAACGGGTTTGTTGATCAGATCCCCGAAAGTGCACTCAAAAAATATGAAACCGAACTACATCGCTTCGTTGAAACCCGTCATCCGGGCGTCTTTAATGATATTCGCACCAAACGTGAATTGACGGATGATCTCAAAGAGAAGATGAACGCGGCACTGCAACAATTTAACGAGACTTTTACGGCGTAATCTTATGGCAACGCTTAAAGCAATTCGCCGGCGCGTCGCTTCGATTCGCAACATTCAGCAAATTACCAAAGCGATGAAGATGGTGTCTGCGGCACGGCTACGTCGGGCACAAGAGGCCGTGTTCGCTGCTCGTCCATATGCAGAAAAATTCGAAGCCGTCTTACAGAACCTTTCTTCCCACGAGCAAGAGCTTGTCCACCCGTTGCTCGCGACCCGTGAAGAGAAGAACATCGACTTAGTAGTCGTGACGTCTGACCGTGGTCTGTGTGGAGGATTTAACTCGAACCTCATCCGCACAGCGGAAGCATTTATTCGTGAACATGCTGGACAAAAAGTGACACTCGTGATTGTTGGTCGTCGTGGGTACGATTATTTCAAACGCCGAACTACCCCAATTAGAGATCATCATACCGACCTCCAAGGACGCCTCACGCTATCCCTCGCCCACAACATTGGCGAACGAATGCGTCAACGTTTCCTCAACGAAGAGTCTGACGGTATATACGTGCTGTACGCCCGCTTTCGCTCGACAATTGTACAGACCCCGACTATCGATCGAGTGTTGCCGATTGTTGCTAAAGAGCGAAGTGCGACACAAACACCCACTGAGTATCTCTACGAACCGCAACCGTACGAGTTACTAGATAGATTATTGAGCAGATATATCGACATGTTGATTTATCGCGCGGCGCTTGAATCCCTTGCCAGTGAACATGGAGCACGGATGACAGCAATGGATAATGCGACCAACAATGCAGTTGATATAATCAACCGCTTGACCCTCGATATGAACCGTGCCCGGCAGGCTGGAATCACACGCGAATTGTTAGAAATTGTCTCCACTAGCGAGGCGTTGAAAGGTTAACGGAGCTAAAGAGAGGATACCCATGAACGTCGGGAAGATCACGCAGGTGCTCGGAGCAGTTGTTGATGTTGAGTTCGAGAACAGTGCGTTGCCACCCATCTATAATGCACTGCAAGTAACGAACACGACGATTAGTGATAAAGAATGGAATCTGATCCTCGAAGTTGCCCAACACCTCGGCGAAAATACTGTCCGCTGTATTGCGATGGACAGCACCGAAGGGCTGGTGCGTGGCACTGCGGCTCGTGACACCGGGAACGTGATTACTGTCCCAGTTGGAGAAGAGACACTCGGTCGCATCCTGAACGTTGTTGGTGAACCTGTAGATCAAGGTGCCACACTTGATCATGTTAAGCGCTCTCCGATTCATCGACCAGCCCCGAGTTTTGCTGATCAGTCTACTGAAGTGAAAATCCTTGAGACCGGAATCAAGGTTGTCGATCTGCTCGCTCCCTATCCGCTCGGAGGAAAAGTCGGGCTCTTCGGTGGTGCGGGTGTCGGCAAGACGGTTATTTTGCAAGAGCTGATTAACAACATTGCAACCCAGCACGGTGGATATTCGGTGTTTGGTGGCGTGGGAGAACGTACCCGTGAAGGAAACGACTTGTGGATGGAAATGAAAGAATCCGGCGTGATCAATAAAACGGCTCTGATCTATGGTCAGATGAATGAGCCGCCAGGTGCACGGGCACGCGTCGCACTTATCTGCGTTGACGGTGGCTGAATACTTCCGTGACGTTGAACATAAAGACGTGTTGTTGTTTATCGACAACATTTTCCGTTTCGTGCAAGCAAACTCTGAAGTGTCCACGCTTCTCGGTCGCATCCCTTCTGCCGTCGGTTATCAGCCCACATTGTCTACGGACATGGGTGACCTGCAAGAACGTATTACGTCCACCAAAGATGGTTCGATTACTTCAGTACAAGCGATTTACGTTCCTGCTGATGACCTCACCGACCCTGCTCCGGCAACGACGTTTGCTCACCTCGATGCTACGACCGTGCTTTCGCGACAGATCGCTGAGTTGGGTATTTATCCGGCTGTGGACCCGCTTGATTCAACTTCACGGATGCTTGACCCTAACGTCGTTGGCGAAGAGCATTATCAAGTTGCGCGTCGCGTGCAAGAGATCTTACAACGCTACAAAGATCTGCAAGATATCATCGCCATTTTGGGAATCGATGAATTGTCGGAGGATGATAAGATAGTGGTTTCCCGTGCCCGTAAGGTACAACGTTTCCTTTCACAGCCATTCAGTGTCGCTGAACAGTTTACCAACACTAAAGGTGAATATGTAAAGGTAAAGGACACGATCCGCAGCTTCAAAGAATTAATCGACGGTAAGCACGATGACCTGCCGGAACAGGCCTTTTACATGGTCGGGACGATTGACGATGCGAAAGAAAAAGCCAGGAAGCTGGCGGCGCAATAATACGAACGAGGAGCGAAGAAGCCTTTTCTCGTAACTCTTTATTCTTCATTCTCACTTCATCATTTTATAACTATGGCAGATACTCTCCGTCTCCGTATCGTTACTCCTGAGCGGCAAGTGCTCGATGAAGAGGTAGAGGAAGTCACCGCCCCTGGAACAGCCGGTGAGTTTGGTGTACTTCCCAACCATGTCACGTTTCTCTCTTCCCTCCAGCCGGGACGCTTACTCTACAAACAAAGAGGGCAAAATCATACACTAGTTATTGGGGGTGGGTTTGCTGAGGTTTCAGACAATATCATGACCGTTCTTGCCGACAGTGCAGAAGCGATCAAGGAGATCAATGTCGAACGTGCACGGACTGCACTACAGAAAGCAGAAGAGAGCCTGAAAACGCTCTCACCCACTGATCCAACGTTCGCCGAGGCCGATGCCGCTCGTCGCCGCGCCCAAGCGCGTATTGAGATCGCGGGGGCAAACCACTAGGACATCTCATCTGTTCATTGGGAGCATGTCGGGACAGCTAGCGCGCCACCCCGACAGTAAGGTGGGTGGAAACACCAGAGGAACTTTGGTCGAGATTACTCGTACTGGTATTTCTTCTTCACGACTTTCTTCTTTTTGAGTTTGTTAATCTCTTGGCGTTGGCGTTTGATCTCTCTCTGCTGCGCGTTTAATTGTGTTTGTTGCGCATTCTGTCGGTTCTCGACTCCCTGGAACTGGTCTCCGATGATTCCCCCACCCACAGCGCCGACAGCCCCACCAATCGCTGCACCGGCAGCAGGGTTACCAACCGAGGCCCCGATAATGGCTCCCGTGGCTGCCCCGAGTCCACCGCCAATCAAAGCTCCTTTCTCCCGTTTGTTAAGCGGCTGGGAACACCCCACCATCAACGTGAGCAGCAATAATCCGATAATTCCTACCCGTGGCTGTTTCGCTAGTGACATGAACAACTCCTTTCAGAAGATCCTTGCAGGGTAGATCTATCGGACAATTGCGTGAGGAACCAAAGTAACAACTAACCATCTGTGAGTGCGGAGACAGAACAAATCTCGAGGATTTAGGCGGTGAGGAGGGTTTGGAATTTCAGCGAATTGTGCTCGTATCGCTAGCGAGAAAACTCAGGTTTTGTTTCTCGAGTGAGCAGGTCAATCACGACCTGTTGAGCAGGTTTTTCAGCATACAAGAGCCCATAGACTTGTTCGACAATCGGCATTTCGATTCTTAGTCGCCGTGCAAGGGAAAAAACCGAACGGCAAGTGCGTACGCCTTCAGCCACAGTAGTCATTCCAGTAAGAAGATCGCGAATCCTTTCTCCGCGTCCAACCCGTACGCCAATCGTGTAATTGCGGCTCAGGTTACTCGTACAGGTAAGCACCAGGTCTCCCATACCAGAGAGGCCCGACAAGGTTTGCGGATTGGCTCCCATCCGTACGGCCAGTCGGGTGATCTCTGCTAATCCTCTGGTGATAAGTGCCGCACGTGCGCTCTGACCATAACCTAAACCGTCGCTGACCCCAGCAGCTATTGCTATGACATTCTTGACAGCACCTCCGACCTCTACGCCTACAACATCAGTAGTGGTGTAGACGCGGAATCTGGATGAGGAGAATGCCTGCTGGACGGTGGCAGCAAGCGTCTCCTGTTCTGCGGCGACAGTCACTGCAGTCGGTAAACCTCGTGCGACATCTGTGGCGAAACTGGGGCCGGAAAGCACCGCAAGATGTGAATGCAAAAACGAAGGGAGTTCATCCCGGAGCACGCCCGTTACAGTTTGCAAAGTTTCTTCTTCTATCCCTTTGGTAGTACTGACAAGCAGCGGAGTCCCAGAGAGCGTAAACCCAAGCTGGCGAACGACCAGGCGCATGACGTGTGACGGAACGGAAAGTACGATGAGGTCTGCTTCACTTACGGCTTCTGACAAAGAACTCGAATAGTTCAGACTTTCAGGAAGGGTGACTCCAGGAAGATAAACGCGATTTTCTCGTGTAGTAAGCAATTCTTCAAACAGGGCAGGGCGTCTTACCCATAAACAGACGCGATGTCCGATGGTAACGAGAAGTGTAGCAAGCGCAGTTCCCCAGCCTCCTGCGCCAATGACGGCGACGCGCACGAGATATTGCCCAAATTGTTACTGATTTTCTGTCGTTTTCTGCCAACCGATAACGCTGAGTTGACGACCTGCTTGTGGCCCTTGTCGTCGATAGGACGCAAACCGGGAAGCATCACAGAACGTGCATGACCCCACCATCTGCATGTGGTCTCGGGGAACACCCAACTGTTCACTCTGAAGAAGGTTGATCAAGCGTAGATCAAGCAAGCCTTTGTCTCCCTTCGGCTGCCAGGTCGCTGGATTGCCCGCACCCCATCGCTCATAGAGTGCTTCTCCCACATCACGACCAACTTCGTAGCAGCAAGGACCAATGGCTGGACCACATGCGAGCCACACATCAGAAGGGACAACACCCCACGACGAGGAGAGCAGTGCCAGTGCGCGAGCGGTAATGCCTTTCAACGTTCCGCGCCAACCAGCGTGGAGTGCGGCAACGACTCTCTGCTGGGGAGCGACTAAAAGTACTGGCACACAGTCCGCAGTAGCGATTCCTAATAATACTCCAGATGCTTGCGTTGTGAGCCCGTCTGCTTCCGTCAGTGTGTCCTTAGACGTGTTGTTTGTAACAAAGAGAATTTTGTCACCGTGCACTTGCCTGAGGGTACGCCAATCCCAGCCGGTTGCTTCGAGGTTTGCAGAGAGTTGTTCACGGTCCTCGATACACGTAGAGAATCCATGGACCAATGCAGGGATTCGATTCCAGCCATCTGCTTGCAACCAGCGTGGAGGTGAGGGTAAGGAAAACGGCTGTGTTGTTTCCATGAACATTCCTACGGGCTGCTACTAAAACAGACCATACGGGATCCTTGCACTGCAGCACTCGTTGTGAATCCCCCCAGCCCCCCTTTTCAAAGGGGAACTCCAAAAGCCCCCTTTAGAAAGGGGGCCGTCCGCGTAGCGCGAGGGGATTTTTCTCGAGCTGACAAACTACTACGATGCTACTGCCTCTTCTTTTCTCTTAAACTCGACAGGTTGCTCTTCCTTGCGCTCAAGGAGTGCCACCGTTTCTACTTGGTCTGTCTGCGGAAACATGTCAAATGGCTGTACCTTTTTTACTACGTAGCCCTCACGACTGAAGCGGTCGAGGTCGCGAGCGAGCGTCGCTGGCTCACAAGAAATATAGATGAGTCTTGCTGGACCAGAACCAATAAGAGCGCTGAACGCTTCAGGACTTAACCCTTTGCGCGGCGGATTCACGACAGCAACAGAGATTTGTGGCAAAGCTGAGGTTGTCTCACGAAGCTTTTCTGCAGCATCGCCGGCAAAGAAGCGACAATTATGATAGCCGTTACGACGGGCGTTCTGTTTCGCGGTGTTTACTGCACCTTCATTATCGTCAATGCCAATCACGAGCTGTGCTTTTGAGGCCAGATAAAGTGAGATTGGCCCAATCCCGCAGTAGAGGTCGAGGGCAATCTCCTTGCTCGTGATGTTTGCCCATTCAAGTGCAGTCTCATAAATGCGACGAGCAACTGGAGGATTCACCTGTGAAAACGCATAGACAGGAACAATGATGCGAAACGGGCCAACTCTTTCGAGCAATGTGTCTCTTCCACGCAACGGGTGGAACCGTTCTCCCCAGATCACATTCCCAGGCTTGTCATGGATATTCTGAACGATGCCGCTGATAAAGGGGAATTTTCGCTCAAGATGGAAGACAAGATCACGTGCCTGCGGGAAATGCATATGCCGTGTGACCAAGGTTAGCACCATTTGTTTTTGCCACAAGCTGTAGCGAATATCGAGATAACGAAGCTGTCCGGTATCCTGGACTTCATCGTAAGGCACGATATTGAGTCGCTCGATTGCTTCTCGCAGGAATTGTATGAGTTCATTGATCGGGTCGGGATGCGTCGGGCAGGCGGAAGTATCAACGACATCGTGCGTCTCTGGTCGATAGAGACCGATAACGACTTTACCGTTTACTCGCCGAACCACCAATTTCACTCGTGTGCGATAGCCAAATTGATACGGGGAAGGGATGAGAGAAGGAACCATCAATGAGGCGAGGGAAGGGTAGCCTCTGATCGCTTTCGTAATAATCTCGTACTTCTTTTCGAGCTGTTGCAAATAGGGAAACTGGATAAAAGGGCAGCTAAAGCATGCAGGATAGTGTGGACACGGCGGGCGCTGGGAGGTAGCAGCTGGGCGGTTAACAAATCGCTCTCTATTATTCTCCTCGTCTCGCCTTCGTGTAGTGAACGTTTCCCGCCGCGGGCGAACGTAGTGGTCTACTTTTTTCTCACGATCGTCTCGTGAAAATGGACCAGACTTGCGAGAGTCTGTTTGCCAATTCCGACGAGTATTTTGTTTATCCGGGGGGATATATCGTGACGCCACCTCAGCACACTATAAACCCTTGAGTGTGGCGTCAACGAGAGTGCAAAGGAGAAGACTTCGTACCGTCTCTCCCTCTGTCCAGGTCTCAGGGAGCAGGTTACGGGCACGGAGGCGTACCGTCGCCTGTAGCGAGCACAGTAACAGTAACAGTTCCAGTTGCACCTCCAGGAGCCGTTGCCGTGACTGTCGCAGCGGTTGTTCCAGCAGGGAGGGTAAGAGTCACGGTTGCCTTTCCATCGTGTCAGTTGTGTGGTAGCAGCTGACTTAAAGTCCCTGCGGTCGTGGTTAAAGCAGGTTTGTTCCATCGAAAGGCTTATTCGGCTATCCAAGGCGAGTAGCAGTGATATGTTGAACTTCCGCCATTAGTGCTACAAATCGAAGTCGGATCTCGCCACTAGTACGATAGTTTGTGGGGTTGCTGGAGTGATAGTCACCTCGACACTACCAACGCAGCCTCGACTATCGCGGATGGTGATTGTATCAGGGGCTACAGCGACAGGAGGATCGGCAACGGTGAAAGTGACAACCCCTGTTGTCATTGATCGATAGAAATGGTGTCCGGCCTCTGGGAAAGTACTGTGTCGCAGTAAAAGGCGCTACTCCGTTGTTAATATTTATATCGAAAGTTTCTCCTCCTCGCGCTTCGCTAAAATTTACCGTGCAACGGAAAGGTTAAGCGTACAATCGGCAAAAATTACGGTGACAGTTGCAGTTACTGTTGCTCCGAGCTGCGTCAGTAACAGTTATCGTATCCGTAAGAGCATCCGAGCCTGGATCGGTAGGAAGAGCACCAACAATCGTATACACAAATTGTTGATCAAATTCAGTTGGTGGACTTGTAGGGGTGAGTTTGCCAAGAGCTTTGTTTTGATTGTCCCATCTATACGGAGGACGGCCACCCTGGACAGAAAACGTGACCGTTGGTCCATCTGTCCCAGGTTGAACGAGCGGATTCACGAAGGTGACTGCTGGTGGAGTAATGGAGAGATCTCCACCAATGAGAAATCCTGTCACGGTAAAGGGAACGGAAATCGCTGTGGCAACGTCGAGTGAATTTGGAGCTTCAGCTATGACGCGCATAAAACAGTCGGATTGTAGGGTCGAGGTTACAACTGCACAGGATTGCTGGGTGCATTAGATGGATCTAACGACAGCAAAGAGAGTAACTTTGGCTTGACCGTTATCGTCAGTAATTGCCGCCCCGCGGTTGGTACAGCGAGTAGCGTTGCCGACGCCTGATTGGGCAAGGCAGGCCAGAGCTTCAGTCTCAGTGCTATTAAGAGGAATGAAGATTGCGTCAGGAAATTCAGCTTCGAAAGTCACGCGCTGATTACGGAACGGATTGCCTTGAGGGTCGATGAGTGTCGCGGTGATGTGCAAAAACTTTGAGTTCTCTGGAACGACCGGGCAAGCTCATATTCAGGCGTGCCCGCGCCTGAAAAACAAAAGGCTTTCCGGTGCTTGAGGATTTCTTACCTCCTGTATCTCCACAACTTATCGAGAGCGCCACAAGAAAAAGCGCAATCCCTTTTATCCATCCACCACAACGTCCCATACCACACCTCATTCGAATGCTGGAGTACTTTGCTTGTATCGCAAAGTGTTGTTTTCGCTTCTGTAAGTTCCCTTTTTCTGTTCTTATTCTCTCGGTACTACTAAGGAGCTGGGACTTGCCGCAAATCCTGTTCCCATGTGATCGTGTACCGAACTTCGTTACTGTCTAAGCCCTGTCCTGCATCACTGCGAGCATGTGCAGTCATTTTGACGATCATCGTGTATGGAAGCTGTGGGAGTGCCTGTCGGTTTTGCCGTAAGAACAAAACCAGACTCGCAGGTACCATCTGCGCCTCAGGAAGGCCAATGTACACATTCGGCGGCCCGAATGGACTAGGCGAGGTCTCGGGATCCGCGCCAGCAGGATTCACACGAATGCCAACAGAAGAAGAGTGAGCAGGAACGCCAATCTGTGAACCAGGAATCTCGTATTCAAAATCAAGGCGGTCGACAACTATCGCCTGATTGCGCAGGTTATTTTCCAACCAGAGATAGGCGCGGCAAAAGAAAGCGCCAGCAGGATAACCGGAATCCACTAAAGCGCTGTCTAGTACAAGATTGTTACTCTGGTCGGCAATGGCCTCATCAGTTGTCGGGACCGTGACATCTATCATCTTGAAAAGTGCCTTGAAAAAATCCGACTGCGCGAAAAGAAATACCATTATCGTTGTCGCCGCTGTCGCCACACCCGACAACACAGAACCCCACTACTAATGCTACCCTTATTATCCGTCCAACCGCTCCCACACCACACCTCCTTCCTGCTACGGGACTTCAAGAAATTCTATCGATTCAGGATGTCCCTACTGCCCGGCTTTCCTAGAACATTCTAAAGATAAGAGCTGATCTCCCTCACGTTGAGATACTCAAATCGAGTTTTCCCCAATTCTTCTACACAAACAAATTTTACTTTTCCTTCAGCTATTTTCTTGTCTGTCGTCATTCCTGCAACAAGATGTTCGCTT
The DNA here is from genome assembly GCA_963733195.1 of uncultured delta proteobacterium. Lineage (GTDB taxonomy): Bacteria > Desulfobacterota > Binatia > Bin18 > Bin18 > VGTJ01. Next base: position 46,488 of record CAVTCR010000060.1, on the reverse strand, counting down.
GTGAGTTCCGATGGAACTGTAAACGGCAGCCCTGCACTTTTTAGGAGCCGTTGCAGGCGTTCGCGCAATGCTTCATCACAGAACCCGCGTTGTTGGGAGAGACGCGTGGCAAAAGCCATTCCGATTGCGACTGCCTCACCATGAAGATATTGCGTGTATCTCGTTGCCTTTTCGATCGCGTGTCCGAGTGTATGGCCAAAGTTCAAAATTGCACGATAATCACCTTCTGTTTCGTCTTCTTCTACAACCCGGGCTTTTAACTGACAGCAGATTTTTATCACTTCTGCGAGCAGTGCTGGATCGAGGCGAAACAAACTCTCCAAGCGTTGCTCAAGCAGAACAAATAGTTCAGGGCTGAGAATGACACCATACTTGATGACTTCAGCAATTCCGGCACGAAACTCACGCTCAGGCAGGGTCCGTAGAGTGTTAACGTCAATCACAACTAGTCGTGGTTGATAGAAGGCTCCAATCAAGTTCTTACCGGCTGGATGGTCAATGGCAGTCTTTCCACCAACACTTGCATCAACTTGAGCGAGGAGGGTCGTCGGAATTTGTACGAAAGGAACCCCACGCTGAAATGTTGCAGCAGCAAGACCTGTTAGATCTCCAACAACGCCGCCCCCGAGTGCAATAAGCGGTGAACGACGCTCAAGATGCCCTTCCACCAGCTTATCGTAAATGAAGGAAAGCCAGGTAAGATTTTTATGTTCTTCACCAGAGGGGATCTCAATCTCAATTGGTGTAAATTCGGCTTGCAAAAGCGAAGCGCTGATCGCTTTCTTATATAAAGGCCCTACCACTGAGTCTGTTACGATAGCCACAGGTCCGGAACGTAAACCTTGCTCACGAAGTAATCCCCCTACGTTAGCAAGAAGATTTGTGCCAATGAGGATCTGATATGAGCGCGGACCAAGATTTACTGTGACGCTTTCCATGTCGAATACTTACTATGTTTTTCCGACGAGTGAGATTATTGCTTCCACAACGCGCTCGATATCAAGAGTGGAGGTATCGATAGTCATATCTGCCCTTGCATAGGCTTCAGCGCGAATTGCCAGCAGTGAACGAATTTTTTCGAGAGGGTCTGGCCCTTGCAAAAGTGGGCGATCAGCATTGTTACGTACGCGCTCAAAAATAGTTTCAGGAGTAGCAGTCAAACAGATGACCGTCCCGTTTTCTTTCAAACGCGTGGCATTTTCCTCGCTGACGATAGCTCCACCTCCCGTAGCAATCACTATTACTTTCTCCTGACAAATACGATTGATCATCTCTCTCTCTAAGGCCCGAAAATACGCTTCTCCCTTCTGAGAGAAAATATTTGCAATTGACGTTTTTGCTTCCTGCTCAATAAGCACATCAGTATCAAAAAATCGTCGTCTTAACCGAGCTGCAAGTCTTCTTCCTACGGCACTTTTGCCGGTCCCCATAAACCCAGTCAGGATAATATTGCGCTGACTTTGCACAATCCCTACATCTGCTGCACTTGCTCGAGGTATCCTTCGTAATTCCGCTTCATTTCAACCAAGGAATCTCCAGCGAACTTTTCCAAAAATGCTTGGGCCACAACGAACGAGACGACGCTTTCGGCGATGACTGCTGCTGCCGGAATGGCACAAACGTCAGAACGCTCGATGGTTGCCTCCACCGGCTCTTTGGTCACAATATCAACCGAGTGTAATGGCCGCATCAGCGTCGAAAGGGGTTTGAAGGCAACACGTACCCGCAAGGGCTCACTCGTGCTCATGCCTCCTTCCGTTCCCCCAGAGTTGTTGCTATGGCGTACGAATTTTTTCTCCTGATCGAAGGAAATTTCATCGTGTACCTGTGACCCTGGGAGTCGTGCTGTCCCGAAACCCAGACCAATCTCTACTCCCTTTGCTGCCTGTAAGCTCAACAACGCGTGTCCAAGCCGTCCATCAAGTTTACGGTCCCAATGCACAAAGCTTCCCAAACCTGGTGGCAATCCTGTTGCGACAACCTCGACAACGCCACCGAGGGTATCTCCCTGTTTTTTATACTGATCAATGAGAGTAATAGTCTGTTCTTCAGCCGTCGCATCTGCCATGCGTACCGGGGAAACTTCTGCTCGAGCGAAAATCTCCTCTGCCGTTAAACGCGAATGATTGGCAACAACCTTGCCAATCTCAACGACGTAGCCCATTACGCGAATGTTGAACGGATGCAAGATACACTTGGCGAGTCCACCAACGGCTACACGCGCGGTTGTTTCTCGTGCACTCGCTCGCTCAAGGACGTTGCGCACATCTTTATGATTGTATTTCAGTACCCCAGTGAGATCAGCATGTCCTGGTCGAGGGCGAGTGACTGCTATCTTTTCGTCTCGATCACCAGCGAAAGGAGACATGCGCTTCTCCCAGTTTTTCCAATCCTTATTTTCAACAACGAGCGTAATTGGAGATCCTAAACTTTCTCCCCACCGAACCCCTGAGTGAATTTGCACCTCATCTTTCTCAATTTTCATACGCCCGCCGCGGCCGTAACCTTGCTGTCGACGTGCTAAATCTTGATTAATCGTTACGACATCGACTGGTACTCCCGCAGGAACACCCTCAACAATCGCCGTCAGACATGGACCATGTGACTCACCGGCGGTAAAGAAACGGAGCATAATATATTCGTCCCTTGATCTTTTACTTGCAGTGCACCGAGCACGCTGTCTCCGTTTCCTAACACGGGTTCCGCTAGCATACTAGATTGCGTCACCAGAGTGAGATGATAGGGGCGGAAACCTAAGTTTCCGCCCCCATAGTCGTCCTGTCCTCCTCACCACATACCTCGTCTCTCCCCACCTCCGACAGGGACGGTCGGAGGCTCGAAACTAGAAAGCATGCCGTCCCTCGCTTCCACCACCCCGCCGCTCCTCCTCACTTAAGCGTGCCAGCTTCCAGCTGCCAAGCCTCCGACCGTCCCAGCCTTTTCCTCTTTTGTTTACTGAGCAACCTACAAGTCTAAGAGCTCCATCCACATCCTCACACCACATTCCCCTCAACCACGAGCTCTTAGACTTCTAGACCCTCTATTGAAACTCCTTTCGTCTTGACTTAACTACTCTTGTTCCTTAGCGACCGATCGGTGCTGCACTGGTCGAAGCTGTTGGAGCTGTCTCTTGTGTCCGGTTCTCCCACAGCTGCTGCGCCGTAGGGAGTCCTGTTGTTCCGGTCCCCGCGATCAGCTTCGGCGTAACGAAAATTAACAGCTCATCGGTTCCTCGGTTTTTCGTACGACCACTAAAGAGCCAGCCAAGTCCAGGCATATCTTTGAGAAACGGTGTTCCCTCTTCAGTCTGCCGCATATTATCTTGTAAAATTCCACCAAGAACGAACGTCTCGCCAGCACGGATCAATACATTTGAACTTGTTGTCCGGGTCAGCGTATCAGGAATAACCGGCACGAAAGCTGAAGGGGCAGAAGGAGCAACACTAGCAGTCGCTGCCAGTTCGCTGCTCTCAGCGTCGATATCAAGCAGCACATAACCATCCGAGGAAATTTGTGGAGTAATGCTAAGGGTAATTCCCACATCAAATTCTTGAAAGGCGGCGCCTCCACCTTGATTAGCTCCAGCCCCACCGACGTTTAAGGTGTCAGAAATAATCGGGACACGGATGACTCGTCGAGATCTAATCTGCGCGATCTTATTATTGAGAGTGACAACCCTCGGTCGCGAAATGACTCGCGCTTTCCCCTCGGTCTCTAAGGCACTCAATCTCACATTAAGTGCTTGGCTTCCACTTAATGACCCTAAAACGAGATCTAGCGCGGCTCCTGAACCCGCGCTTGTCGCAGCAGGAAAGTCAGCGATAAACGGAACCCCTCCACTCCCCGTCCCGAGTCCTGAACCACCAAGTCCGATTCGGCCGGGGAAATTGGCCCCAGTTGGATTGCCAGTCTCTGGCGACGCTACATAATTATAACCCCATTGAATACCAAGATCTCGGTTGAGATTTTGGGCGGCGGTAACGATGTACGATTCAATCACAACTTGTGGAGTTTGGACATCGACTTGGCGGATCAACTCCTTCACTGACGCGATGCGATCGGCAATATCGCGAATGATGACGACATTCGTTGTCGGATCGGCTGCTACAGTTCCACGCGGGGACATCAAAGCGACCTGGGTCTTCCCTCCGGCTCCGGCTCCAGCTGCGGTCTGCGGCTGCTGTCCGCCGCCGCCCATGCCTCCCGCAACGCTGGTCTGCTGTTCGACCTCTCTCGTCAGGATTGCGGCAATATCTGTTGCCTTAACGTAATTAATCCTTACGTATGCAGTCTCAAGTGGCGCAATTTTTCGCTGTGCGTTCTGCGCTAACAATCGAGCATTCCGCTCTATCTCAAGGCGTTTGGTAGTTGAGATTGTAATGACATTACCAGTCCGAGTTTTTTCTAGCCCATTTGCCTGTAACACGACATCAAGAGCTTGATCCCAAGGAATTTCAACCAATCGTAAAGTGACTCGTGCCTTCACATCATCAGTAGCAACGATATTTAGACCACTGACGTCGGCAAGGATACGGAAAACATCGTGGATATCAGCATTCTTAAAATCAAGAGAAATTTTTCGGCCAGAATAATCTGTTGCGGAAACGGGGCGAAACTCTCCTGAAGGGTCTAAGAGCGATGAGGGGTCAGAGGAAGCAGGAGGAAGAATCGGCTCTCCTCCAGATCGCGGGCGTCGGCTGCGTGGACGTTGTGAGGGTGGTGGCGATTTCTTCTGGTGTAGCTTGGGCGATATCAATCGGCTTATTGACAGATGCAGGAGCCGGAGCCTCGGGAGCCGGAGCAGGTGACTGCTCCAGATCTGGTATTTTCACTGACGTTGAGGGCAGCTTTTCTTCAGGCAAGGCTTGAGAGGCGACTACACTTTTTGTTTTATCACTTGCTTCGCCAGCGGTTGGAGATTGTACCGATCGCGATTGAGTATCGGTAGGACCAGGAGGAGTCGTTGATTTCTTTTCGCTGTGTGAGGACACCCCTGGCCCCTGCGTTCCACGCCCCTCTTCTGCTGAGGCAAAAAGGATCTGACTATTGCTATGCGATGCACTTTTAGTGAGATCTTTTTCACCAATAAATGCGGATACCAGGGTTTCATAACTATCGACCGAAAACTGTGGTGCCATCGTCCCCTTGAGGTCAATAACGAGTCGGAGACGGCCTTGATATGATCCCACCCGAACCGAGTTCACTTGAGCATCCGTGGCTTTATAGGTCTGAACTTTTGTGGGAGCATCAATGGGCCCCTTCACGTCCACAACAAGGCGGCTCGGATTTCGTAAGGGGAAATAGTCTACTCCTTCAGGTGGGCGAGAGAAACGAAATAAGAGACTCCGCTGGCCAGCAGTTTCTGTGAGCTGGACCTCATTCAACCGGAGCGTTGTGCTGTCTGCTGTTTGTGTTGTTTGTGCTGAGGCAGATGACTCTGTTGTAGGTGAAGCAGGAGTGGAGGGTGCGACTGTCGCTGCTCGGTTTGACCGATGGGCACAGGCAGAAGCCGTTGCGAGTGCTATAAAAACTGCCATCGCCTTACTGGTCCTGAAGTAGTGCTGTAGACTCCTCATCCCCGCATCCCCCACTACGCGCTACGCGCACGGTCTTTATTTAGCGCTGTTCGTTTCGCCTTCTATGCTCGCGTCTGCAACCGTGAGGTTCAGTTCGCGTTCGTGCAATTGGCGTTTGCCATAAAAATCGACATCATATTCCTCGACGACAACTCGTCGAGATTCTATTGCTCTGATGACCCCACCTTTTGCCCCAATGAGGGTGCCACGCGTAACGATATAACCAAGGCCACTATTATCCTCGATCAATGCTTTCGGTTCACTAGTGTCAAGGATGACGCCCACGAGTTTAAATTGTCCAAGGTCTAAACGCTGAAGTGGTGTCTTTGCCTCATCTGGAACCGGCGCTGTTTCGGTGACCCGATGAAGGGGTGAGAAGAATGGATCTCGTTTTCCACTGGGTTCATACCGATAATTTTCTTCTGCGCTGCGCTCTTGTGCCTGTGCGACAGGAATCGATCGCGGCTGAAAAAGGGACAAGCAGAGTCCCAGACAAACAAGACTGGCCCAATGTTGAGGTGAACGCGTAGCGTTCATGACCCATTCCCGCCTTTTTTCTTTGCTTCTTCTTCTTTTTGCTTTGCAATTCGTGCTCGTTCTTCTTCTGTCAAGAAGCGATAGGTCGTTGCAAAAAAAGAAGCATCTACTTGTAAGCGACCATCGACCATCTGGGGATTTTTGATTCCGATATCACTGATGTTCACAATCCGATCGAGGTGGCGCACTTTTTCGAAAAACAAGGCGATCTGATGGTATCCCCCACGTACTGCCATTTCGACCGGCACTTCTGCGTGCAGATCTTGTAGAGTCTCTGCTTGTTGACGGAAAAGGGTGATCTCTAACCCTGAATCACGGCCGAGATTGGAAACCTGACGAAGTAATTCCGGAATTTCTTTTTCTTCCGGGAGCTGGGTCGTCGCTTCTTTAAAACGTGCCTCAATTTCAGCAATATCTTCGCTCAGTTTTTTTCGATCCTTCAGAGTGCTCTTGAGTTTGGTTTGCTCAGCTTCAAGTTCACTTTGACGATTCAGCTTTTCTTCAATTTGTGCGACTACTGGTTGATAAAAGAAATACCAGTACAGGACTGCGAGCAGAAGAAAAACCATTCCATAGACAAGTATTCGCCGGCTGAGGGGAAGTTCAAAGAATCGATCCATCTCTTACTCTCCTCCCTCGGTTTTTTGGCCAGTCTCGCTCGTGCCCGAAATGTCTCTAGTTGTAGTTTCAGATTCGGTCACTTTTTTTGTTATCGGAATGTAGTTAACTGCAGCTTCAATGAGAAACCGCTTCACCGGAATTGGAGGATTAGCGCCTCCTTGTTGATTCAGCGAACCCCGAGGTGAGCGCTGAGTTGTTGGGTCTTCTTGAGCTGTCTCGCGAATCTCAACTTTCTGAAAATATTTCGACCGCGACAAGTCACGCGCAAAAGACGCAATCGTCTGGTTGTCCACAGCTCTCCCGTTTATCTTTGCTGCTCCTTTGACTTCAGTGAAATCCGTCAGCCAAAGATACTCTGGAGTGCTTGAGCTCAGATCGTCAAGAATATGGACTGATGCCGAACGCCGCTCAGCTGAAGTTAGCAGTCGGACAACTGTCAGTTTCTTTTCGACATCAATCTTTTGTTGCTCGAGTCTTTCAACTTCTTGATTTTGCCTACGAATCGTTTCTACATCGACTTCTAGCTTTTCTACATTTGTGGTAGCCGTCTGTAATTCGCTTTGGGTGCCGAGGTGCGTCCATGCAAGGGCGCCAAGCAACGCGGCAATGCCGAGGCTAAGGAAAATGACCTCTGTTCTACGAGAGGTAGCTTGTTCAGCTTCCCTTGCTGATATGAGGTTAATACGGATCATCGGTCTCCGGGTCTCCTCGTAGCTAAGCCAACACTAACAGCAAAACTCGACGCGTTTTGGCGAACAAATTCTTCATCTTGGCTGTTAATGCTCACATGACGAAAAGGGTCAGATACTTCAACAGGAATACTGAGTTTTTGGCTCATATTTGCAGCTAATCCAGGCAGTTGCGCTGTTCCGCCACTAAGGTAGATTGTGCTAACCTGTTCCTCTGTCGAGCCTGAGCCAAAAAAACTGAGGGCATGCTGTATTTCATCAAACAGTTGCTCAGAGGCTGAAGAAATAATCCGTTCAACGCTCTCTGAACTGTGGCCGGCTAGAATGCCATTGATCTTTGCGTCTTCAGCTTGCGTTGAACTAACTCCCAATTCTCTAGAAAGAATATCGGTGAACTGCTGACCACCAAAAGGCACATCGCCTGTGAATGCAGATCGTCCTCCCTTCATGACATTAATGAGGGAGTAATGCGCGCCAATGTTGATAAGAGCGACAATTTCGTCAGGCTCTTTAATATAATTAATTTCAAACATGTTTTCTAAAGCGAAGTAATCAACATCAGCTACAACAGGGATGAGGCCAGCTTCATTGATTGAGTCAACATAGCTGTTGATGACGTCTTTTCTAACTGCCACTAACAATACTTCAACATTATCGACCTTCACTTCTGGGGTAAGGACCTGGTAGTCGAGATTGACGTTCTCGAGGCTTTCTGGAATGAAATTCCCTGCCTCGAAAAGAATTGTTTCTTGGAGTTCTCTAGGATCTTGAGCTGGAAAATTCGCCCGCTTGATGATGACTGACGGACCGGGGACCGAGGTTATGACATTTTTTGTCTTAATTTCGTGATCTTCAATCAACGTGCGAATGGCATCTGCAACACTTCCAGGGCTCTGGACAATATTCCCTTGCACAGCGTTTGCAGCAATTGGCATAATGCCAGCCTTTAGCACACGTAAAGATCGCCCCCTCCCTTTTACTTCGAGCATCTTGACTGAACTTGAACCAATGTCGAGGGTCAGATAACTTTTATCTCCGAATGGAAGGAGAGAAGTAAGAGAGCTGATAATACTGTTTCCTGAAGTCGCCATATTCGTATATCAACAATCAATGTATTTCGACTACTTACTATGCAATACGAAAACCAATTTGTCAAATGTTAAATTCGGAAAAGTCTTCTCCCCCAGTTTTTGCCTCAGTAGCACTCTCTTTTTCCACAACTTCTCTTGAAGAATTGACATATCGTGTCCCAGATACACTTGTTTGTCGAATAGTTCCAGGGGCATGTGTAATTGTTTCTGTAAACAAGCGAAAAGTAACGGGAATAGTTACGTCAATTTCCTCCTCCGCTGATGCTGCTTCAGAAAAAAACATAAAGGATATTCTTGGTATATTAGAAGAAGATATTGTTTTCTCTGAGGACATGATTCGTCTATGGAAATGGGCTTCGCATTATTACCTTACATCGGCAGGAGAGATGCTGAGTACAATATTGCCGAGTGGACTGCGAAGTGAAAGTGCTCAGGTAGTAAAGCTGAAAAAAGAAAAGGGAGGAAGAATACCACAGATTACGATTGCGGAAGAACCCATCATTCAACGTGATGAAGCAGCACTTACTGTGCTCTCTCGGAGTGAAGAAGAGATTCTTACATTCCTTCGTCAGAAGACACGAGTGACGACGAAGACACTGAAGCAGAAGTTCCCAACTCTTTCTCTCAGCAAAGTCCTACAACGCCTTGAAGCTGGGGGCCTTGTGGAAGTGAAAGAACACCTTCCTCGACGAAGGCGTACTTCGTTGGGACAGGTAACCGATGAGATGTCTTCTCGTGAAGTGACGAACACTAAGAGCGCTCTCGCTCTTTCTGCGTCTCAAGTGTACGCGTTGCAGGAGATTAACGTCGCTCTGAAAAACGTACTCTTTCGGACGTTCCTTTTGCATGGAGTAACAGGAAGCGGCAAGACCGAGGTCTACTTACGTGCCGCGCAACAGGCCGTGGCCTTGGAGAAAAGCGTACTCCTGTTAGTGCCGGAAATTGCCTTGACTTCGCAGTTGGTCGAGGAAGTCGAACAGCGCTTTGGTTCACAGGTGGCAGTGTTGCACAGTGGCCTTGTTGCGAGCGCGCGTTGGGCTGAATGGCGACGCATTGCACGAGGAGAAGCCCGCGTTGTGGTCGGTGTTCGCTCAGCTGTCTTTGCGCCGATGCAGCAGCTCGGACTTGTGATTGTCGATGAAGAGCATGATACTGCTTACAAACAACAAGATGGGGTGCGCTATAACGCACGAGACCTTGCGGTTATGCGTGGGCAGCTCGCTTCTTGTCCTGTGGTTCTTGGTTCGGCCACTCCGTCACTTGAAAGTTACGTGAACGGACAAACCGCGCGTTATTCAATTCTGACGCTGCCTGAGCGAGTCGAATCCCGCCCGTTGCCGGTGATTGAAGTTGTTGACCTGCGGAAAGAAAGCAGAAGCAAAGGTGGGGATGCAATTTTTTCTGCCCTCCTCAAGCAGGAGTTGGTAGAAAATTATCATGCACACAAGCAAAGTCTGCTGTTCGTGAATCGCCGTGGTTATGCCAACTATCTACAGTGTCGGCTGTGTGGAGAAGTTGTCACTTGCAAGCAGTGTAGTGTTACGCTCACCTTTCATCTCAAGGGGCGACTGCTCCGTTGTCATTACTGTGGGTTTGCACAGCCAGCATTTGATCAGTGTCCCACGTGTCGCGAACCTTCTCTCCAAGGTTCGGGATTTGGCACTGAACAAGTGGAGGAGGCACTGCAGAGTTTTCTTCCTGAAGCCAGAACTGCGCGACTAGATCGTGATAGCGTTAGTCGTCGTGGAGCTCTCAACCGTGTCATCAAAGCGTGGCGGGTGCATGACTTGGATATTCTCATTGGAACACAGATGGTTGCGAAGGGGCACGATGTTCCCGGGGTGACGTTGGTCGGCGTATTACGCGCCGATAGCTCGCTCCATTTTCCTGACTTCCGTGCAGCAGAGCGGACGTTTCAAGTCTTAACTCAGGTTGCGGGTCGTGCGGGTCGTGGGACAGAAAGTGGACGTGTGATCATCCAGACATATCTACCGGAGCACTACAGTGTGCGATTTGCCGCACGACAGAATTTCACTCACTTTGCGACCCAGGAACTGCGCTATCGCAAGCAGCTCGGTTATCCCCCATTTACGCGTATGGTGTGTATTCGCTGTGAGGGACGGGACGGAGAAAAAGTGAAGGCCTATGCAGAGAATGTCGCCGAAAGTTTAGTTGCGAACATACGCGACGTACAAAAAAATATGCCTATTATTCTTGGCCCTGCTCCTGCGCCCCTTGAACGCCTGAATGGACGAGAGCGTTGGCAAGTGCTGGTGAAAGGCGAAGACCGCCGCACGTTGCATGCTGTCGTGAGAAAAACCGCGGAACTATTGCGCGCAAAGAGCCGCTCTGCAGGGGTGCGCCTCGTCGTTGATGTCGATCCATACGACATGTTATAGGTCAACCATGATCAGAGAAATTCTTCATTATCCTGACCCCCGCCTCAAGCAGAACTCCGGACCGGTAGCTAATATTACTGGCAATCTCGCGCAATTGGTCGATGACATGGTACAGACGATGTACGATGCTCCTGGCATCGGGCTCGCAGCCGTTCAGCTTGGCATTCCGCAACGCATTGTTGTGCTTGACGTCAACCATGAAGAGCCCGGAAAAGAACTCGTCAAACTCATTAATCCAGTTATCACCGCCCGTGAAGGAGAAGTGATTTGGGAAGAGGGCTGCTTGAGCGTGGTGGATTACACCGCAGAAGTAAAGCGTGCAGCAAAAATTGAGGTCAAAGCCTGGACTCCCGATGAAAAGGAAATCACATTACAAGCCGAAGATCTCTTCGCCGTTGCGCTTCAGCATGAACTTGACCACCTTGATGGGAAACTGTTCATTGATCGTATCAGTCGTTTGAAGAAGGAACTCTACGCACGACGAGTGAAAAAGCTACTGCGCGAAGGTCGGCCACTCGAACCTTCTCGTAAAGGGACTCCTGGGATTTAGGAATAGAGCGGTAGGAGTTGGGAGAAAGCAAGAATCTCAGCTCCGACCCCTAACCCATTAGCTTCCACTGAAAATGTCCTCTTACCAACTCCCAACTCCCAACTCCCAACTCCTACGCGTCGTTTTTATGGGCACGCCGGACTTTGCCGTACCCTCGTTGCAAAAACTTCTCGCTGGAGAGGACATCGTCGTTGGAGTGATGACCCAGCCCGACCAACCTTCCGGTCGCGGTATGGCTATGCGTGCACCACCAGTGAAGCTGCTGGCAGCTTCACGTGGTATTCCAGTGTTCCAGCCAGCGAAGTTACGTGTTCCTGGCGTACTGGAACAACTCCACGTGTGGCACCCTGATCTGATCATCGTTGCTGCATACGGTAAGATCCTTCCGAATGCTATTCTCGACCTGCCTCCCCTCGGTTGTATCAACGTGCATGCTTCGCTCTTACCAAAGTATCGTGGCGCTGGTCCGATCCAATGGGCGATTGCACGCGGAGAGACGGAAACCGGCATCACCATCATGCGCATTAGCGAACGTATGGACTCTGGTGATATGCTCCTGCAAAAGGCGATTCCTATCGCTCCTGATGATACCGGCGGTTCGCTCCACGACAAACTTGCACAGTTTGGTGCCGACACCCTAGGTGAAGCGCTTCGTTTATTGAAACAGGGGCAGTTGGTCGCCCGTCCGCAAAACGAGGCCGACGCGACCTATGCGCCACTCATTAAGAAAGAGGATGGCCGCATTGACTGGAGTCGAGAGGCGATAGTTATCGAGCGGCACATTCGCGCGTTTAACCCATGGCCATCAGCCTACACTACCGTGAACGGGAAACTGTTAAAAATTTTTGCTGCCCACGTGGAATCGCACTCCCGTCATTCTTCAGCTGCTCCTGGCACGATTACTGAGATCACTCCTGTGAGTCTCGTGGTTGCCACTGGCGCTGAGGCTTTGGCACTGACAGAGGTGCAACTTGAAGGGAAAAAACGTCTCCCTATCGAGGAGTTCCTCCGCGGATATTCACTCGCGCCTGGCCTGACCCTCGGTTCTGAAACCCGTAGTTGACGAACAACAGATGGATATGGAAAGACGAGGCGAGAAGGAGACACGATATGCCAGAAAAATACACCATGAAAGATGTACAAGTGCTGTCGGAGAAGTATAAAAACTGGGGCAAATGGGGACCGAACGATCAACTCGGGACGCTTAATTACATTACGCCGGAAAAAGTTGTTGAAGCAGCGAAGCTGGTCAAGCAAGGGAAGTCGATTTCCCTTGCTATCCCTTTTGATGACAAAGGTCCGCAGACGGGATCATTCGGGCGCTTCAATCCGATCCACTTCATGCTGCAGGATGGCTGTGATGTCGTTGCCGGTGCGCAGAATCACCTGCCCAATATTCGTTATGCTGATGATGCTGTGACAATGCCCTTACAATGTGCAACCCAGTGGGATGCGCTGTCACACATCATGTACGAGAATAAGATGTACAATGGCTATTCCGCTGCCGAGGTCACCAGCTCGGGCGCAAAGAAAAATGGCATCGAGAACGCGACGAATAAAATTATCACTCGTGGTGTCCTCCTCGACATTCCGCGCTACAAAGGGAAGCAATGGCTCGAGCCAGGAGAGGCAATTTATCCGGCTGACCTTGATGGTGCCGCTGCAATGGAAAAAGTCAGCGTCGGAAAAGGCGATATTGTAATCATTCGCACCGGCCAGATTGCTCAGGTTCGTTCTCGCGGGAGTTGGGGAGATTACAGTGGCGGCTCGGCGCCGGGCTTGGGTGTTTCCTGTGCTGCGTGGCTATGCGAAAAACAAGTGGCTGGCTACGCAACCGATACCTGGGGTACAGAAGTCCTGCCAAACGAAACCCCCGAGGTATTCCAGCCGTTGCACATCATTCTCATTGTTCATGCCGGGATGCTGGTCGGTGAGATTTTTGATCTTGAAGGCATTGCCGCCGATTGTGCGAAAGACAGTGTGTACGAGTTCATGTTCGTTGCTCCTCCGCTACCTATTACCGGAGCAGTGGGATCGCCAGTGAATCCACAAGCGATTAAGTAGCGATGCACTAATCCCGTCCTTGTAGGGGCGTGTGACCACACGCCCCGATTCCTTCCCATCTGTGTTCGTTTCCCCTTCTCGAAGAAGAATAGCTCTAGAATCCCGCGCGCACGCAGGGCTTTCTCGCTCAAAAGCGAGGGCTTCAGTAAGAGAACTCGCTCCTAGAGTGACTCAAGTATGATTCTTGCGGAGTCTGCTGCCACAGATGGACTTCAGCTAGCCCTTATAGAAAAATTCTATGGTAAACTAAGCGTCTGTCTCAGTAGTTTGTCCGTGAATGGTATTTTCCAAAACTTGGGGGTCTCGGTGTGGTTGGTGGGCATCGAGAAAAAGGGGAAGCCGTCAATTCACTGCGATAATTGCAGGACCCAATAAGTTCTAGGAACTGAAGGGACGTCTTTTCTCCTTGTCCTGTGGGAAAGAGAGAAATGTCATGGCGAACGTAGAATCAGTGCGGCTTTCACGAAAGGCTCCTGGAAGGGAAGAGAAACCGGCAAAAAGATCGGAGCAGTCTGCTCGCCCGCCGGAAGCTATTCTTGAAGAAATACAAAAAACCGGATGGACCCCAGAACTTGAGGCGGAACTTCTGGACACTCCGATGCTCTTGCAAATCCAGCCTCAATTGATGAACAACCTGGTCAAGGAAGCTGGGCAACAGCGTGACGCGAATCTGTGGCGCTTGTTAGCGAAGATTTGTGAAAGAAGAAACGAAGACCAGACTGCGGTTACGTATGTGACAGAGGCTCTCCAGGTACGACCTGATGATGTTGCGTCCATGGGATTGTTAGCGCGGCTGTGTGAAAAACGCCATGCTGACACAGAGGCTGCTGATTGGCATCGACGCCTTTTGGAAATTGATCCGACTCAGGTAGCCTCTAATCGTTCCTTAGCACACCTTCACTACCAGCGCGGTGAATATGAAACGGCGCTCGTATATCTTGCTCGACTCGTCGAGTTAGAACCGAAAGCGCATATCAACAAATTGTACTGGTTGCTGGCCACGGTCAAAAGCGCAGGCATGCTCGGTCTGGCGCAGCCACTTACAGACGTACGACGCTGGCGTAGCTTTACACCAGAAGAAGAACCGCTGGCGCACGAGCTGTTTGTTTTGGTGGGCACGCAGTGTTTGCAATCAAGGCAACGCGCACGTGCGAAGCAGTATTTAACTCGGGCTCTGCAACTTGCGCCGACACCAGAGGTTGAAGCGTTGTTGGCGGAAGTTTCTGAGCAAGAGTCCACACCGACATTCTCGACAAATACTACGCCTGCCAATCCTCCGATACAGATCTCTTCCTCTCAGGTACGCCAGCCGCTGGAACCGTTGTCTGCCGCCTTGTTACACGATACCCGGGATCGATGGTCACGGGTATATGAGGTGGCCACCTCTGGTGTAGGGATGATCACCGCCTTAGTTGTCGTTGCTCTGTTTACGATGTGGAGCATGTCGTATACTCTAAAACGACAAGCTTTTCACGAGCTCCAGGAAGAAGAGACGCGTTCAGCAGAAGATGTAGTGGGTCTCTCCTCTTCAAAACAAGAAGTGACTAGTCCTGCCTCTGTCCCAACGCCGAGTATTCTTGATCCTCAGCCGACGGCGAAAAAAGAGTCGTCGCAACTAATTTCGTCGTTACCTGTTGGCGAGAAGAGTGCGAAGGTACCCACAGAGGATGAGGCCCTTACCCAGACCGCAAGCGCCGTACCAAATATCCTCCAAGACCTTAGTCCATCTCCATCTGAGACGGTCAAAAAAGTAGAAAATGCTCCAACGACCCTAAAACCACCAACCACGGGCGCATCCACAGTATCAGCGAGTGTCACTCCTGGTGCTAAAGAACAACCATCCGCTCCTTCTGTCGACACGCAAATCCCGTCGGTAGCCGATGATCTCCCTGCCAGGGAAGAACAACCAGCGACAGTGAGTAATCGCACGCCCATTCGTGAGGCGTCAACGGCGTCGAATGCTATCACCCGGCTTTCTGCACAATTGCCTTACACCACTCGATTTCCCACCCGCGAGCGAATAGTGTCAGTTCCCCCGAAGCGAATGTTGTTGACGATGAAAGCGCTCATGAAACAGGAGACTGGAGCCAACACTGTTGTCAGCCCGGCACGTGGCGTTCTTCGTGCCAGAGTGTCAGGCAGACGAACCAACCTCCGCACGCGCCCTCCAAGAATGTACGGACAATATATCGTTGAAGTGACACCAGGCCCGACCAAAGGGACCAGCCGTGTACGAGCCAAGGCCCTCATGTTCAATTGGCGCACAGGGCAACCGATTGGAAACGCCGGCTCTCTTGCTGACCGTCTTCTAGAGAAAATTGAAGAATGATAGCGGAGTTCTCTGGCGCGTAGTACAAAATCGGACATTCCTCATCGTTCACCTTGAGTTCCCGATAGCGAAGGGCGCCAATCGCGAAGGCAGAAACACGAGGCTCCTGGATTCCGGGTCTCGCGTTGCTCGCCCGGAATGACGGAGCAGGTGGGCGTCGTCATTCCAGCGGAAGCTGGCAGCCAGGGGTGAGACCCGCGTACAAAAGCTTGCAGCAATATTAATGCAACTCGACTCCACCGTCCACGTTAATCGCCTGCCCAGTCACATTCTCCGCCGCAGCGAGATAGACCGCTAGTTGCCCAATATCCTCCGGTGTTTGCGGGCGTCCGAGCGGGATCATGCCCTTGATGTAGCGTTGCCACGCATCTTCTTTGGATTCGTTGGACCGTTTTAACGTCTCTGCCAAATACTCCCACATCTGCGTGCGCAAGATACCTGGACAGACAGCGTTCACTCGAATATTCGTCGCGGCTAATTCCTTGGCGAGGGAATTAGTAAACCCTACGACTGCAAACTTCGACGCGCAATAATGCGCAAGCCCAGCAGCGCCGTTCTTTCCTGCGATGGAAGCAATGTTGATAATGCAGCCCTTGCCATTTTTTTTCATGGTCGGAAGTGCTGCCTGACATGACAGAAAAACGCCTTTGACATTAACCGCAAAGGTCAAATCCCACATCTCTTCGGTCATGCCCTCGACGGGAGCGACGCTTACTACTCCAGCGTTACAGACGAGGATGTGGAGAGCACCCAGGCTGTTGAGGGTCTCTTTGACCATACGGTCGTTATCTTCTTTCTTGCGCACATCCGCTTGAATCGCTAGCGACCGACGCCCGAGCCTGGTGATCTCTTCAGCGGTCTTTTGCGCTTCAGTAAAACCGCCAATCGCTGCGGTACTGTATTGCTGAGCGGTACTGGCAATGTGTTCGAGATCAGCAATGGCAACATCGGCTCCAGCTTGCGCGAGAGCCAGAGCAATACCTCGTCCAATACCTCGTGCGCCGCCAGTAACGAGCGCAACTTGTCCGTTGAGTGATATCATCTCAGATTCCTTTCTAACTCGACATTATTTCATTTCCCCATTGACTCATTGAAAATTAGTTTTCCCCAATGAATCAATGACCCGATGAATCAATGTTCCAATGGCTCAATTCCTCAAGCAACGCCTTTGCCTCTTTGAGATCCACTGTATCAAACCCTTCCGTAAACCAGTTGTAGATTGCAGATAACATGTTGCGTGCTGCGTGCTGCTTGCCTTGTTGTTGCCACAGACGCGCCAGGCTAACCGTAGCGCGGAGTTCGAGGGATTTAGCTTGCTGTCGTTGGGCAATGTCAATGGCCTTCAGAAAACATTCTTCGGCTTCGCCTTGAACATTGGGATGCTAGGATGTTGTGAAGGGGATTGGGCTGTTCGGAGTTGTCTGACTTCATTCGAGACATTCCGAGACCGCATTCAGACTTTTGTAGCGTCAGTTCCCCTTTGAGGCGATATAGCTCGGCTTCTAGGCGATGCTCCCCACTGGCGTACATTGCCGCCAACGCTTGGGAGAGCAAGGTCAGCGCGTGTTCCCTCTGTCCTAGTTTTCCATAGACCTCAGCCTGTAAGGCAAGAAAGTATGGTTGCGCTAGCTCCGCTCCCGTCGCTTGTCGGGCTGTCAACCCTTGTTGCATGTAGCTTAAGCCTTCTTCTTCTTGCCCCTGTTCTGCGAAGGCCCATCCTTGCCGAATTGTTCCTGCTGACAATAAGGCAGCAAAGCCGTGTTCTCGTGCGAGGGCAATTCCATCTTCGGCGTGATTCTGCGTGCTTTGTCCTTCACGGCGCAGTTGGTGAAGGCCCGCTGCGAAAACCAGAGCGAATCCGAGGCTGAATGGATCAGAACGATTACGCGCAAACGTTAACGCTGCTTGACTTTTCAGCAGAGCTTGGTCTGGATAACCGAGAAACCACAGCACCCGAGCCAGTTCACACAGACACACTATCCCTGGGTCTGCTCCGCCATACAGGAACTTCAGAGAATCGTGCTGTTGTTGATCGTAGAGGGCAACCGCCTGTTCCAAATGCATACGGGCGAGAGGAAATTCTCCTTGCCACAGTAGCGTACTTCCCAGGGTTCGACGTGCTTCCAAGAGTAGCGCATGGTCTTGGATTTGTTCAGCCATGGAGAGCAGTTGTTCTCCAGTCTCACGTGCTGCCGCTAAATCTGCTTGGACGTGATGGAGTAGCCACAAGCCACGAAGGACCGCAAAAAGCTGCCGCTCGTCTTTCCCTTGCTGACAGAGCGCCCGCGCCCGTGTATACGCATTTTCCACCTCTGGGGCAGAGGGTCCTTTTGTGACTTGCAGGGATGCCGCCAAGGTGAGCTGCAAAGGGAGTTCCCGCTGCACCCGTTCAGGCGTATCAGGGAGAGTCTTGAGCAAATCCAGGGCTGTAGTGAAGTGGCTGACAGCTTCCATATGAGCCGAGTTTTGCGCAGCTTGTTGTCCGGAGAGATGCAGGTAGTGAATCGCTTTCTCCGTATTACCACTGCGACTGTAATGATGAGCTAACTCGCTGTAATGCTCCTCTAATCGATCAGGAAAGAGGGTTTCGATTGCCTGCGCGGTTTGCTCATGCAGGGCTTTGCGGCGTTCGATCAAGACGGAGTTGTACGCGACTTCCTGTGTCAGTGCGTGCTTGAAGACGTACTCCACCTCTGGGAAGGTTAGTTGTTCGTAGAGAAACTCTTTGCGCTGGAGGGAGGAGAGGAGGCGGTAAAGGTCGTCTTCCGGTTGAGTGACGACTTGGCGGACCAAACCCAGGGAGAATGCGTGTCCGATCACGGCGAGTTGTTGCAGCAACGCCTTTTCCTCCGGAACTAACCGATCAATTCGGGCTGCCAGGACACCTTGGACCGTAGCCGGAAGGTGCAGCGTTGGGGCGTGTTGCGTAAGCTGATAGTCGCCACGCTCACCTGCCAGCGTGCCTTCTTCTACCAAGGTTTGCACAATCTCTTCCATGAAAAACGGCGTGCCCTCGGTCTTCTCCAGAATGAGTTGTTTGAGAGCTTGTAGGGGCGCACCAAGGTGTGCACCTGGTCCCCGTGGGCCGACCAAACGTACGCAGATCGGCCCCTACGGGAATACCCAGGAGAGCGTCGAGAAACTCTTCCGCCTCGGCTTTACCAAACGGAATCAGACGGAGTTGGGTATAATAGGTCTTGCTGCCCCACTCGTGCTGATATTCAGGCCGGTAGTTTACGAATAGGAGAATCCGCGCAGACGCCACGCCTTCACTGAGCGTATCCAAGAAGCCTTGGGTCTCACTATCAATCCAGTGCAAGTCCTCGAAGATGAGGATCAACGGTTGATTGAGACTCTCACGGAAGAATAAGCGTTTGAGCGCCTCAAAGGTTCGCCAGCGGCGAATCTGTAGGTCCATCTGTTGTAAGGGCGAAGGTTGCTCTTCAATTCCCAGCAAAGCAAAGAGATAGAGCAGGGTATCTTCCAAGCTGCGGTCGAGCATGAGCACTTTGCCACCGACCTTCTCCCGTCGCTTACGTTCGTCGTCCTCTGCACGGATGTCAAAGTACCCTTTGAGCAATTCGATCAACGGCAGGTACGGTAAGGGTTTGCCATGCGAGACGGAGAACGCTTGTAGCACCAGTAGGGGCGTACGACCGTACGCCCCTACAAACTCGTGAAACAGCCGTGACTTCCCTAACCCCGCCTCGCCCATGACGCCTACGATTTGGCCGCGTCCCGTCTTAGCTTGCTCTAAGGCCCGCTGGAGCTGCTCCATTTCACGCTGTCGTCCGACGAAACGGGTGAGCCCTCGCCGCGCCGAGACTTGTAGCCGCGTTCTGAGTGGCCCGACTCCCAACACTTCGTACACGTTCAGCAGCTCTTCGACCCCTTTGATTTGGGTCTTGCCTAAGTCCTTGAACGCAAAGTACCCCTCCGTCAGGCGATGAGTTTGCTCGGTGACGAGAATCGCGCCCGGTGCGGCCAGTTGTTCCATCCGCGCTGCCAAATTGGTCGAATGCCCTACCGGTACGTAGTCTACATGAAGGTCGTCTTTACGAATGGACCGCACTACGACTTCACCAGTGTTCACTCCGACCCGCATCAGCAGTGGAGGTTGGCCTTGTGCTCGCCGCATGTCGGCATATTGGCGCATTCCTTCCTGCATCCGGAGTGCGGCATACAGCGCACGCTGGGGATGATCTTCCTGCGCGACTGGAGCACCAAACAAGGCAAAGATACCGTCGCCCAAGACTTGTGCGACGTAGCCGTTGTAGCGGTGCACCGCATCCATCATGAGCTGTAGTGCGGGGTCGATAATCGCTCGGGCCTCTTCGGGGTCCAGGCTTTCAATCAACGCCGTTGACCCTTTGAGATCGGCAAATAAAGCGGTGATAATTTTCCGCTCGTCGTCGGCTAGAGGGCTAGGTGCTGGGGGTGGGGAGCGTAAAACCTGAAATTCTGAACTTGATACTCCCACCCGCCACTGTCTCGTACGACGAAACCTTATGCTACCCTCCATCTCCAGAGTCATTTACTCTGCATCTGCCACACCCGCCGCAATACATTAATAACTAGCAACTGCCCAGTGCCACCTGATAATTAAGTAGATTTGAAATTCTGCACTTGATACACCAAATGGGTGACTGGCACCTGGCAATTGGCAACAAATAACTGATTACCTACGAAACACCTCTACCCGGCACAAAAGCGATCGCCTTGAGCATTGATGAATCCGCATCTGCGCATGCGGACGACAGACTTGACCCATTGGGGGCTGGGGACTGACAACTGGCAACTGATAACTGATTACGAACGAAACACCACACCCGCCACAAAAGCGATCGTCTGGATCATTGATGAATCCGCATCGTGCGCATGCGGACGGCAGAGCTTGACCACAGGCTGAACAGAATTTTCGCCCGATCTTGTTCTCAGTATGACATCGTGGACACGTCATATGTCGGCCTTCATGAAACCTGGAGCTGTCAAGCATCAATAACCGCGCTGGCACTACCGACGGTGATCACCGTACCGTCTGCCTTCTGACACCAGACTTCCAAATATGCTCGTTGGCGACTGCCTTCGGGCGTAATTTCCTTAATCACCCCATGTGTCGTGACTGTTTCTCCACCCCAGAGCACGTTCACGAGGTTCACATTCATTTTCCCCCCGCAGTACCAACCCTCGCCAAACCGACGTGTCAGTAATTCAGAGATAAAGCAGATCGACATCATGCCTTGCACGACGACTTCAGGAAATCCGAGCTTAATCGCCTCCTCACGATCAGTGTGGTAATTCTTGCCTGGGCCAGAGAAGTGCATACACATGTCAAGATCAACTTCTTTCTGAATCGGAGAGAGTGTTTCCAATATCGTTCCTTGACCAACGTCGAAACGGCGGCCTATTTCTTTCTCGCGTTCTTTGCCAAAGACGAGACCGGTGGTCACGGCTTCGCGGAGGAAGCTTTGATGCGTACGGCTGCGGACGCAGAGACGGCCATCAGCACCAAGCATCAACACCTCATTGACAACGTAGTCACGTCCACGTTTCGTGTAACGGTCTACAACTACTGAGTGCGTTGAGATGCATTCTCCAACTTTAATCGGCGAGAACAACTCCCACTCCTGCCGAGCGTGTAGATTGCCGTAGATGTAAGGCAGATACCAACGTCGATCGACATACATCTCTGAGTGGCGGATGAGCGCGGGTGCCACCGAGTCGCCGAATGGAGATGCGCCAGCGTACCACGGATTACGGTCATGAATCGCATCGGCGTACTGCTGCACTAACTGGGGTGAAATCTCGTACTGTCGCGTCCCACAGTCCATCCCAACGTAGACGTGATCTTTTGCTTGGGTCGCCATTGTGTGCGCCTCCTTTGTTGCAGTCGTACGTGTCACTTGCTAAGCAGAGCATCACAATACGCCGCGTCCACTCTGGAGTACAGAGGATAAAGGAGAGAAGACCATGGAGACCTTGGAAACGATGACATACGAAGTTACTGGACGCATTGCGCGGGTCACGTTGAATCGACCAGAGCGGGGGAACGGTATTACCCTCGACCTGCCACGTGAACTGGCGGAATGTGTTGAACGAGCGGACCTTGATCCAAACGTTCATGTCATTGCGTTGTCGGGCAATGGTAAAGGTTTTTGTGGCGGGTATGATCTTGTTGCGAGCGCGGAGCGTATGAGTGAAGGACACAGCGCTGAGCTTGGCGACTCGTGGATCCCAGACGGGTCTCCGCTTGATCCAAAAGTGATAGCGCGCAATCACACTCCCGGTGAAACGTGGGATCCGATAATCGACTACCAAATGATGTCACGCTACGTGCGGGGCTTTATGAGCCTGTTCTACGCGAACAAGCCAGTCATCTGTAAAGTGCACGGCTTCTGTGTGGCCGGTGGGACCGATATGGCGTTGTGTAGCGACCTGCTCATCATTGCCGAAGATGCCAAGATCGGGTACCCACCTGCACGCGTGTGGGGCTCACCGACAACTGCAGTCTGGGCGTTTCGCATTGGTATCGAGAAAGCGAAACGGCTGCTTTTTACTGGGGATTGTTTGAATGGCAAAGAAGCGGTGGCGTGGGGACTCGCGACTGAATGTTCCTCTGCTGACATGCTGAGTGAACGATTTGAGATCCTACTCGAACGTATTGCGCGTATGCCGATTAATCAACTCGTGATGATGAAACTGCTGGTGAATCAAACCGTTCTAGCGGCTGGCTTACAGCCGACACAAATTCTCGGCACGGTTTTTGACGGGATTACGCGTCACACTAAGGAAGGCTATGCTTTTCAGCAGCGTGCCGCAGATGTGGGCTTCAAGCAAGCTGTGCGGGAACGTGACGAGCCGTTCGGAGACTTCGGTCCGAGCACTTTCAAAGGATAGGTTGCGCATGGCTGTACCTGAGGCATCTACAGGAATTGCATGTCCCTTTGATCAACGTCAGCTTGAGCGAGCGTTTTCTCCGCTTTTTCAGAAGTCAGTACCGCTACGGGTTTGCGATGTCTTGTTCGGCAACATCAATACGATCATCAAAGTAGAAGGCAATGGTCAGACCTACGGACTGCGCGTTCGTACGCAGGAAACGGTTTATCGTTATGAGCCAGACCTCATCAAAGAAGGATTTGTCTCCTGGTTGTTGAGTAATCGTAGGAACACTGCCGACGACACGGCAATTGCTACGGCCTTTGCAAAGATGAGATCCTCACAACGTGGCATTATATCTGATCATCGTGGAATCTTGCCAGCATTACGCTATTTCGACTGGTCACGACAGTATCTTCCGCATCCCTATTGTATCTACGAGTGGGTAGACGGGGTGCCATTGTGGGATACTCCAGAACCCCATCTCTATGGACGTGTAGGCCAAGTACTTGCTCACATTCACAGCGTGCAGTTGTCAGCCTTCTATGCAGACTTCTTAGCAATCGGAACACAGCCAGTGAGTTGGTCTGCACGATTCCAAGCGGCGTTAGAGAAAGAAGTACACGCTGCCAAGGGCCGACTGCGAGATGAGGTCATCGAGCAGCTACGCAGTCTTCCGATCCCCTCTGTGAATCCCTGCCTTCCATATCTTGTGCATAATGACTTTGCACCAGGAAACATTATCGTGCGGGATGGATCGATTGCCGCGATTATCGACTGGGATAATGCTGTCATCGATGCACCGCATCTTGATTTTGTCAAAATGAAGTATTGGACAGCGAGAGATAGAGGAGGCGAACTTGCCCACGATCCCGCTCTGTTTGCTGCCTTCATGAACGGCTACGGAGCAACTGGGCGGAAAATTGTCTCATCCTCGCTTTTCAAGTTGTACGAGGTGTTGTGGCTGTTACGAGTGTTCAACTTCGAGCGATCGAAAGAGGAGCAGGGACTGCCGCGCGCATCTGGTTATCCTACCACTTTTGTCTATGAGCGATTTCTGGGAGAGGTGTCAAGGTCAATAGGATAGTGCTCTCGACGATAACGCAGATGTTCCTGCCTCACTTGGTGGCGGAAATCGATCATCAGACGACCTTCCATACCTATGAGAGTGAGGTCATTAGCAATCGCAAACCCTCCGATCTCGAACAGCGCGTGATGATTTGGGCACAGACACAGAATGTTCTCTGGTTCATCTGGACCGTTGTGTGGTACAGGCAGAGGTCGAATGTGAACAGTTTTGGCACATGGACCGGCAGGACCAGTAAGACGAATGCGGCATATCTGACAACGATGGTGATAAAGCGCTTTTACTTGTTGCGCAGTCTCGGTTTCCCGGTTTGTGTGTTGTTTCGTTTTCACTAACCGATATCGCCAAATGTAAAAACCGGATCGTCCTCGCTCACGCCAGTAGTCCACAACCTGATACAACCCATCATACCGATACCCTACCTCAGGGGAGTAGGGTGACTGAAGTAGCGCTCCACGAATGACGCGTACAGGCAGCTCGCTCAGTTTGTTGGTTGCCAGCGCGAGATTTCCGCGCGTTAAGGTTTGATGACCGATTTGTCGTTTGCTTTCTGGGTCTCTGCCACCATGTCCAGTGTAAAGAATCTCTTCGCCGAAGTCCTCCCAATCTTCATAGCCGCCAGCAAGAACCACTGAGTCGGCTCCTTCTTGCCCACGCCCGGAGATTCCCGCAATCCGTGGTCGATGTACCCCAGCACGCGAGAGTGCTTCGCGCGAATCGAAGCAACTTCCCTCTGGGTAGCCTGGAATGTGACCGAAAGTCTGTTCTGTCATAGGTGGTACTCGTGCGAAAAGTCACAAATGATGATACACGAAGAAGGTGAAAATAAACGAGCCAATACCTGTATCTCTCTCCCTCGACGACCCGAAAGAGGAGTATCACAAGCGACGAGATCACTGGCAAGCAGACGTTACGCAGCTGGAGCGCCAACATCTGACGCTTGGAAACATTCGCTTGTTCATCTTTCTTGTCGGCGTGGCGTTGTGGTGGTTCGCCGTCCGATCCGGCACTCTTTCTGGATGGTGGCTACTCTTTCCACTTTCAGCGTTTTTTGCACTGATTCTTTTCCACCAAGGTATTCGTGCAAAAGCCCGCCGTGCCAAACGCGCAGTCGTGTTCTACGAGCAAGGGATCGCACGCATAGAAGACCGCTGGAGCGGGAAAGGGCAGCAAGGGGTTGAGTTCCTTGATGAACACCATCCCTATGCGCAGGATCTTGATCTCTTCGGCAAAGGTTCACTCTTTGAGCTGATCTGTACTGCACGCACGCGCGGTGGTGAAGCGACGCTCGCTGCATGGCTCTGTGCACCTGCAACACCCGAAGAAATCCGTGCCCGACAGCTAGCAATTACAGAGTTACGTCCGCGCCTTGATTTGCGAGAAACTGTTGCCTTACTCGGAGAAGATGTTCGTGCTGGTGTCCATCCAGAAGTGCTGAGTGCTTGGGCGCAAGCTCCTGCGCTTCCCCGTCTCACTGTGATGCGGATCATCGCTGCAAGCCTTGCTGGGCTTACCGTATTCACGTTGATCGGGCAAGTTGTTTTCGGCTGGGGACCGCTGTGGTTTTTACTGGCACTGTTACTGAAGTTTGCTTTTGAGATCAGCCTCCGACCGTGGATGCGGCAAGCTGGAATTGGGGTAACCCATGCCGTTCGTGACCTGACTCTCTTTTCGCAGTTGCTTGCTCATCTTGAAACTGAGCAGTTTCACAGTCCTCGACTCGTGTCGCTTCGTGCGACATTGGATACAAACGGCATTCCACCCTCCAAGCAAATCACCAAATTGCGACAATGGATCTCTCTCCTCGAATCCGCCAAGAATCAACTGTTTATTCCAATTGCCTTTCTACTGTTGTGGGAGACGCAAATCATGTTGGCTATTGAAGCCTGGCGTGCACGTTCCGGTTCTGCGATCCCTCGCTGGCTGACCGCTCTTGGTGAGTTCGAAGCGTTCTGCGCACTGGCAGGATATGCCTATGAACATCCGCACGATCCGTTTCCCAAACTTATTGTTGATGGTCCTTGTTTTGAAGGAGATGCCGTTGGTCATCCCCTGCTCCCGAATGCACAATGTGTGCGTAACGACGTGAAGCTCGGCGGCGAGTTACATGTCCTCTTGGTGAGTGGGTCAAACATGTCAGGCAAAAGTACGCTATTACGCACGATCGGCATCAATGTGGTACTCGCGCTTGCCGGTGCTCCGGTTCGTGCCCAGCGGTTACGACTCTCGCCGCTTGCAGTTGGCGCCACACTCCGTATTCAAGATTCGCTACAGGCCGGTAGTTCCCGCTTCTATGCCGAGATTACCCGCCTTCGACAGCTCATGGATTTGGCGAAAGGTCCACTACCGCTGCTTTTCTTACTCGATGAAATTCTTCATGGCACCAACTCACACGATCGCCGCGTTGGAGCTGAAGCATTGATTCGTGGCCTCATAAATCGAAATGCGATTGGGCTAGTGACGACTCACGATCTTGCGTTAGCGCACATTGCAGAAACACTAGCGCCGCGAGCGGCGAATGTCTGTTTTGAAGACCAGCTTGTCGATGGCAAATTGGTCTTTGACTATCGTATGCGCCCTGGGATCGTGCAGAAGAGTAATGCCCTTGCGCTGATGCGCTCGGTGGGATTGGAGGTGTAATTCTTCTATGAATCTGGGATCGCTATCTCTACGTCAATACGGGCTTCTCGTCGGAGCCGCGCTTTTGCTGTTCATGATTCTCAGTGTGTGGTGGACTGCGCCTCCGGAGGATGACTATTGCAAACCGAGTTCCGATCCGATGAAACAAGAGAGGATGAACGGGAGACAGTAGATGACATCACGCCTCCTATAGACGGAGAAGCAGACAGAGAGACATCACAAGCAGAGGTAGAGATAGCTGCGGAGTCAGAAGAGGCTGAGGTCCAGTATCGTCGCGGTCAGCAATATTTACATGGTGAGGGAGTCTCACAAGACGCACAGAAAGCTGCGGAGTGGTTTCGCCAAGCTGCTGAGCAAGGCCATGCTGGAGCGCAGTACGATTTGGCGATTCTGTACGGCAATGGACAAGGTGTCGTGCAAGATTATGCCGAGGCGATGCGTTGGTTGCGCAAGGCTGCAGAACAAGAACATGCCGCGGCACTAAACGAAATCGGTCGCTTTTACGAAAAGGGTTGGGGAGTGGAAAAGAATCCTACTGAGGCAGTGGCATGGTTTCGCAAGGCGGCGAAGCGCGATAACGCCTGGGGACAGTTCAACCTTGGTCTCATGTATCACACCGGTCAAGGAGTCACGCAGGATTACACACAAGCTGTGCAGTGGTATCGGAAAGCGGCTGAACAAAACCATGTGTACGCCCAGACCAACTTAGGTCAACTGTACCAAGAGGGTAGGGGAGTGACACATGATGATGTCCAAGCTGCACAGTGGTATCGTCGTGCGGCTGAAGCCGGCGACGCTGTTGCTCAGGCTAATCTTGGCATTCTGTACGAACATGGTCAGGGTGTAACCTTGGACATCAGACAAGCTGCCAAATGGTACCGTGCAGCGGCAGAACAAGGAAACAGAATCGCGCAGTATAACTTCGGAGTCCTGTACGAAACAGGCAAGGGAATCACGCAAGATTTGTCACAAGCTGCCAAGTGGTACCATGCGGCGGCAGAGCAAGGGCATGCTGGGGCACAGAACGCGCTGGGGGATTTTTATGACCGCGGTATGGGTGGAATCCCAAAGGACCGACCGCAAGCCATCGAGTGGTACAGCAAAGCGGCAAAGCAGGGAAATGTCGACGCCAAGACGAACCTCAAGCGCTTAGGAGTTGGTTAAAGTGATTCTGCTGGGAAATCCTTCCTATCCCTCCTTTGACAAAAAGGGTTGATACGAAGGACCTATAAGAGGCGAAGGCGTTGCTGGAAAGGCTTTCGTAAGCGGCGTGATGATAGTCACGTCCATCCACTTTACGTCGTGATTTGTGACCGTAAACCATCAGGAAGGTTATGCCGCTGAAGCACATTGGCCTGTAGCCGCAGGTATCCATCAGACACATGCTCTAAGTGTTGCACGATACGTTCGTGCACCGCTGGGAGCTGATGCCACGGGATCGCGGGCCACGCATGATGTTCGGCATGATAGTTCATATTCCATAACCACCACCGGATAAAAGCAGGCGTTCGCATGGTCCGTGTCCGCGACAGGATGCTTCCTTCGTGTGGTAAGCCGGTATGCTCGGTTGTTAGCCAGATGGCTTGGAAGAGGTGTGAGAGAAGTAATGCGGCGAGCAGCCACCCCATACCTGGAACCCCCAGACACGCCGCCACAACCAGGAGGAGCCACACCAATGCCACGACGCGCGTTTCCCGCACGATCCGTGGTCCTTGCTCGGGTGAGGCCCAGGGCGCTATTGGGCTCTGCTGTGTTGTGGACCGTAGCGACACTTTGACCAATGCAGTCACCTTCAACTTGAGGAGCCAGATCCCCGAGATCAAGAAGAGCCACGCCGCCGTATCGCTTGGCCACGAGTTCAGTTGGGGAGCACCAAGTTCAGGATCTCTTGTTGGATCGTGTGTATAGCGATGATGCTGAAAGTGGAAGGCGCGATAGAACGCTGGGGCCATGCCAAAGGGTATACCGGTCAACCAAGCACCCAGGATATTCAGCTGTCGCGACTGAAATGCGGTGAGGTGGGTACATTCATGAAAGGGAGCAAACAGCGTTGCCCAGATGGCCGCCAGGAGAACAGTACAGGGGAATGCCACGACTGGAACTGTCGCGGTTAATATCACTATTAGTATAAGTGCTATGAACGCCCCAAGATGGAGTGTCAGCCGAACCAGAGAGGGAAAGGCTTGCCGCTGTTGAAGGACTCGGAGTGTATCGCGATCGAGGAGTGGGCGGTGCTCAAAACTCTCGTTCATGTCGTCCTTCCTTCCTAGCTGCTCAGAGGGCGGCCATCGTGGCGACTAAGAGACGCCCGACGTATGAACCGACCCCCTATACTCGCCTGCAGTTTTCACAAAAATGGAGTATTCATTTACAGTAAAAGATTACAGTTTCACTTCCAGTGTTACTCCGGTTCGTTTGACGAAGTTCTTCTTGTCGAGATCTGGTCCCGTGACCTTCGCCGTCAACAACCTGGTCTTTCATGAGACTACGTGTCGCCTCTTTGCGAAGAATCACAATGACATTCGAGTGGTCGACGAGCGCAAATGGGAATTCGTGCCAAGTACCAATCTTCATAGTAAAGCCACTTGTTCCATCGAAAAGAAAGGCACGCACCTGGTCGAGGTCTGGTATTTCTTTATCATTAGGCGGAGCGAGAACGACGACGAAGGGCTTGCCTTCAAGCGGAATGAAGGTTTGCGTGTGTTTGAAGTGGCGTTCCATCCACTGTACGCGCATGTCGCGCCGATCGACCGTCGCAAGTGTGAGTTGCGTGTCTTCATCTGAATTAAATTCAACCGGTGCGTAGACCGTCACTTTGCCGTCATAAAATCCAACAGGCAGTGGCTGAGTAGTTTCATTGACACCGAGGAGTTGCCCGAACGGTGCGACTGCTGCCGGCGTAGCCGCCTCGACCCTAATCTCACGTAGCATGGGTTGCGTCATCTTCGTTACCCCTTTGACTGAGGATTGTGCCACCTCTACTCTTTCTCGTCGAGAATGGTTATTGTTTGCGCACCCAAAAAAGGAGTAGTCGATAATCATGATGGATACGAACACCGACCTGTTTCACACTATGTATACTTGCCGTAGCATGCGACGATTGAAGCCGGACCCAGTTCCGGATGAGGTCCTCTACCAGATTCTTGATGCAGGAATACGTGCGCCGAGTGGTGGCGGGGTACAAGCCTGGCGGTTCATGGTGGTGACCGACCCGGACATCCGTCGCCAGATTGCGGCAGTGTATCAACGGGGTTGGGATATTGCGGAGAAGCGCTATCTGGAAGCAGGGGCCGCGATGGACGGGAATATGCGGGCGGCGAGATATCTGTCTGATCACATGGCCGAGGTGCCGGTGATGCTCTTTGCCTGTTTACGCATGCGGAAGATTCACGCTCAACGGCTCGCTGGTCCCAACGCGGCAGACTTTGCCCGCCTTCTTGGAGGTAGCATCTTCCCGGCAGTACAAAATATTTTGCTGGCCTGTCGAGCACTTGGTCTTGGTGCAACCTTGACCGGTGTGACCTGCCAATACGAAGATGAAGTGCGAAAGATCCTCGGCTTGCCTGATTCGATCACGACGTATGGAATGATCACCATCGGTTATCCTATGGGGAAGTTTGGTCCTGTCTCACGTGAGCCAGTGGAACAGGTGACGTGGAAAGATCGCCATGGAACGCCGTTCACGCGACCAGTTAGATATGTGGCTCCTGCTCCGGTTGGAAAGAATAAAGGGTAGGGGAAGTAGGACCACAGCAGAGTCTCTGATCCTTACTCTTCAAAAAGGAACATTCGTAAAGCTTTGTACCCCCTTCGACTCTGCCGCTGTCGCGGCTACGCTCAGGGCGAGCGGAATATGGGAATTTTGTGGTTGCTCCCCGTTCGTGCTGAGCGTAGCGAAAGCGAAGTCGAAGCATGAATGGAATTACTAGTGATCGAAAGGCGACTTTATTTCGCTATCTTCGGCGTTGGAAACAAATCCCGATTCGGTGCGTGAGCTTTTTTCCACACCATCACATTACGTGAATATTCACAGATGAGTGTTCCATCCTGCTTGTAGCCACGAGTCTTGACTTTCACGATGCCCCATTGTGGCTTTGACTTTGACTCGCGCTTCTCTAAGACCTCGGATTCTGAATAAAGAGTATCACCAGCAAAGACTGGATTCGGCAATGTAACGTTATCCCAACCGAGATTGAATCCATTCTCACTGACATCAGCTACACCTAACCCCGCGATCACAGACAGTGTGAGTGCACTATTGATCAAGCACTTACCGAATTCGGTCTGTCGCCCGTATTCATTATTGAAATGAATTTGATTGGTGTTGCAGGTCAGCAAAGTAAACCAGATGTTATCATTTTCTGTTACTGTCCGGCCCAAACGACAGCGATAAATATCACCGATTTCAAAGTCCTCGTAAAATCGTCCTTCCCAGCCTGGTTTGACTGCCATGAGCGTCGTCCTCCTTACCTTATTTTTTGCGCGGCACTGTACCACAACGGAATGAAGAGTGAAGAGAGATTCTTCGCTCTACTCAGAATGACACGAGTGAGGGGTCACGTTGTTAATTGTACACGTGGTTCAATTTAGCCAAGCACCGTGAACCGGATTCCTCAGTTAGAGGAGAGGGAATTTGCCTTATTCATTTTCAACATGCGCTCCCGCGACCCACAGACGCCCACTCGTTTGATAAAAAAACCCTTGCACGGCGATTTTCTTGCCACGGAAGTTTTCTTCAGTCAGGATTGGACGCAGTGCTTCACCGTTAATGACCTGTACTGCGGGTCTGTGTTTCTGCATATCTGCAAAAACAGACAACTCACTTCGTGTCTTGCTGGTCGTATGAAATTCATCAACCTGCAGATACACAATGTTCTCAGGATTAATCCCTAAAGGAAGAAGGTCGTTGTGGCGACCTTTCTCCCCTGTCGGAGTCAGAAACATCTTCCCAGAGAAACGGACGGAGATTGGCCATCCAGCCGTTGCCGTAGCCTGTCCTCGTAATGGCAATGCAACCAGGACCTCTAGGGAGACGATACACAGAATGAAGAGCAAGTGATGTTGAAGGGGGGACAGAAAGGTCGTCGTTCTGCGAACACCGTTATTTTGCTGGAGCATGACGATGTCCCTGTCTTTTTACCCTTGTGTTTGTAGAGACGCCCCGGCGGAGCGTCTCTACGCAATTCCACTTACTTCGCTGCTAATGAAGCATAACGGTTACTGTTCTCCCGACGAAGGAGTAAGAGGAGTGGCTTGTCACCTTCAATCTTTCCAGCTTCTTTTTTGAGGGCCGCAACAGAACCGACTGGTACTCTGTTTACTTCGACAATGACGTCTCCAACCTGGATAGCGGCTTCGGCGGCAGGGCTGTCAGGTAGGACATTCGTGACCATGACACCTTCACCTTCTTTCAGTTTCAATTCTTCCCGTTCTTCAGGTCGTAACTCGCGAAGGGCGAGTCCCCATTTGCTTTTCTGTGCCGCTTCCGGGGAGCTCTCTGCCGCGGCTGTCTCTTCCACCATACGTGCAACAGTTATCTCTAGTGTCTTGCTTTTGCCATTCCGCATGACTTCGACTGGCACCATTTTCCCAACCGCCGTTTCGGCAACGAGGCGAGGCAAAGCAGAAGACTCATCGACCTTCTTGCCGTTGAATCCAACAATGACATCTCCGCGTTCTACTCCACCCTTGGCTGCCGGGCTCCCTTCGGTGACATCAGCGACTAACGCTCCGCGTGACTCAGTGAGACCAAGAGAACTTGCCAGTTCGGGCGTGATTCTCTGAATCGAAACGCCAAGCCAACCCCGCGTGATGCTGCCATGCTCTTCTAACTCGGGAACGAGTTTCTTGGCAAGGTTGATCGGAATCGCGAACCCGATACCGATGTTACCACCATTCTGGCTGAAGATGGCACTGTTGATGCCCACCACTTCTCCACGATCGTTAAACAGTGGACCACCAGAGTTTCCTGGATTGATCGACGCGTCGGTCTGAATGAAATCATCATACGGCCCAGCACCAATCGACCGTCCCTTCGCACTGACAATACCAGCAGTGACGGTACTGCTAAGGCCGAACGGGTTGCCGATTGCCATCACCCAGTCACCAACCTGAAGGGAGTCTGAATCGCCTAATTCCGCGACCGGGAGATCCCCTGTTGCCTCGGCTTTAATGACTGCCAGGTCGGTTTTCGGATCTCGTCCAAGGACCTTTGCCTTGTACTCACGCTTATCGGTCAGTGTGATAGTAATCTCTTTAGCATCTTCTACGACATGGTTGTTGGTGATAATTATGCCGTCCTTACGGATGATGAATCCCGAACCCGAACCTTGACGGCGGCCTCGTCCTTGGGGAGGTCCAGGAAACGGGGGGCGACCAAAAAAAGGTGGAGCGCCTGGACCGAATGGATTTTGACCAAATCCTGGTCCCTCCTCCATGGTTTTTTCGACCGCAGTGACCTTGATATACACCACTGACGGGGAGGCTTGAGCAGCAAGCGTCGCGAATGACGGCAAAGCTCGCCCTGATTGGGTAGCCACCGCTGCCGCATTACTCTCAGCAGGTTGCGCCTGGACAGGCTCGGGTTGAGCAAAACGCCCCAGGGCGAATCCTCCCAGAGCGAGTACTGCTGACAACGTCCCAATAAAAGCTGTTTTTCGCATAGGCATGACGTTCTCCTCTCCTTAAGGGCTCTACTCTATAATATACTCTATATACGAACGAAATAGCGCGATGATATGAAAAGAACATGAGAGAAAGATTAGAAGTTTCTCATATTCCCAACAATGCGCCCCTGGAATCCTGGGACAAACGATACGAGAAGAATACGTTAAATGTTTAGGTTACGTGCGGATGTATGAGAGGCAAGGTAATACGAAAACAAGTCCCTTTTCCAATTTCGCTTTCAACGGAAATCTGCCCTTTGTGAAGAGCGACGATTGAACGCGCCAGCGCCAATCCCAGTCCAGTTCCGCCACGACTGCGTGCCAGGTCTCCACGATAGAAACGATCAAAGATCCGTACCTGGTCTTCTGGAGAAATACCGGGACCATTGTCTTGTACTCGTAGCAAGGCGGTCGATCCGTTCTGCACAAGGCACAGCCCCACCGTTCCGCCCTCAGGAGTATATTTGATCGCGTTCTCACCGAGATTAAAGATGAGACGAAAGAGCATCGAGGTATTACCATTGACCCATAGCGGGGAAGATGAGGAAGCAGAGATGCTCACCCTTGCCGTTTCAGCGAGCGCACGAAGGGGATGGATAACTTCGGTGAAAACCGCGGACAGATCGACCGGAGTATCGGTGCCAGTGACATTGCCACTGTCGGAGCGGGCAAGGAACAGTAAGTCTTGAACTAAGGCGCTCAAACGATCAACTTCTTCGAGACAACTTGTGAGTATTTGACGATACTCGTCTTCGGATCGTGAAGATTGAAGCGCAACCTCTATTTCTCCCTTGAGGATGGTGAGTGGAGTGCGTAACTCATGAGCTGCATCAGCACTAAAATGACGGACGGCAGTAAAGGAACGTTCTAATCGCGCCAACATATCGTTAAGAACCGCTGCAAGGCGATCCAATTCGTCATGACTCTCAGTGGTTTTGAGCCGGCGAGAAAGATCTTCCGCCTCAATTTTGCGTGCAGCTTCGACCATTGCATCAACTGGGGTAAGTGCCCGCCAGGCAAGAAACCAACCACCGACAGCAGCACCTCCGAGCGCCAGTGGAGTAAGGCCGAGGAGAATGAAGATGAAATGAGAACGTGCGGCTTCGGCACTCTCAAGCGGCATTGCTACCTGTACAAGATGAATGATGTGACCACGTTCGACGACCGGGAGGGTGAGCATCCGTAGTGGGGCAGATGCTTCTCCTGGCACCGTGAGCGTCTGATACGTCTCTCGTCCCTGTTCGGCATTGTGAAGTGCCTGAGGACTTAAGGGAAGTTGTAGGCGACCCCGTGGGACTAGGCGCGGATCTGGTCGCCCAAATGGATCGAGCAGATTAAAGTAACGATTGGTGAGTCCAGGAGGAAGTAATGACTCGACCAGATCATCAAATCCTGGACCTGGTCGCGATGCACTGCGAATCGAAGCGGCGATCGATCGTGCGACAGAGAGGAGAGAAGCGTCAATATTCTCTCGTAATCCACGATCAAGCAGGATAAGAGCAGCAATGCCCAAGAACACGAGCATGCTGGAGAAGATGGCAGTATACCATAGCGTTAAACGGGCTCTGATCGTACGTGGCCACATACGCATCATCACGCGTCAGGGACTTTGAGCATGTATCCTGCACCGCGTACGGTATGAAGGAGTTTCGGCTCAAATTCCGAGTCAATCTTCCTGCGTAAATAATTGACGTAGACATCGATGACATTGGTGAAGGTATCGAAATCGACTCCCCACACATGCTGGGCAATGAGGGCACGACTGAGGACTCGACCTGGGCTGACGGAGGAAAAATTCGAGCAACGCGAACTCCTTCGCGGTCAGTTCAAGCCGTTTGCCAGCGCGGGTCACCTGATGTGTGACCAGATCAAGGCGCAAGTCCGCAATCGATAACAGTGGCAGTGCCGTGGGTATTCCCCGTCGTAACAGGACACGTACACGGGCGAGCAATTCTTCAAAAGCGAACGGCTTGGTGAGATAGTCGTCTGCCCCTTGATCAAGTCCGGCAACTTTGTCTGCGGTCGTATCGCGAGCAGTGAGTAATAAGACGGGAACATTTAACTGACGATCGCGGATGTTGCGCAGGACAGTAAGCCCGTCTCGTTTTGGCAACATCACGTCAAGAATCACTAAATCATACTTGCCATCGCATAGGCGGAGAAATCCGGCCTCACCATCGGACTCGACATCGACACTGTAGCGTTCGGCTTCCAACCCGCGCTGGATGAAACTAGCAACTTTCCTTTCGTCTTCGATAAGCAGGACATGCATGCCGACGGTCATTGTGTAGCAGAACAGCCGAAACGTCCACAGGAGTTTTGGAAAGTTTCTTGGTTTCGAGAGAGAAAAAGAGGGAACGAGAAAAGTCAGAAAGATCGGTCATAAAAAGAAAAAGGGC
Organism: uncultured delta proteobacterium; assembly: GCA_963733195.1. Taxonomy (GTDB): domain Bacteria; phylum Desulfobacterota; class Binatia; order Bin18; family Bin18; genus VGTJ01. The sequence continues at coordinate 10,965 of CAVTCR010000060.1, read as the reverse complement.
AGGAAATCCTCGCCCCTTTTCGCTGCAAAGTCTACGCTATGGATACTTTACTTACCCATCGCCGACAGGTTCGTCGTGGTGAAGGTCGTATCCGGGAAGCCGAGATTGATACTCGGTGTAGTACCCTTTCGACTGCACATCGAAGAAGGTCGCCATATTCTGGCGCACGTCCTCAGCCGAACCGAAGAACGGATGACGAGTCGTCATGTCACGGCCTGGGGTATAGGCCATCTTGTCTTGCCACAGAATGGTCTTCCAGTATTCGCCAGCACGATCATACAGGGTTGCCCAATACGCCCAGTATGCAGTCTTGTCGATGTACACCACACGACGACCATAAGCGTAGTAGGGATCCTTCGGAGTTGCTTCGACGACCCAGCAGCGACGCTTGGCCAGCTTCAAGTTCGCTGGTGCAAATGCATGCTCCTGTCCACCCTTCTTTCTCATACCCAGCGATAACCCTCTCTTCAGGTGACCAGGTAATGCGGGCGACTTGACCAGCCGGGATCTGTCCCTTTGCTTTAATTATGATTGGGATCAGCCGTCAGCTTCTTTGGCGCAGGTTCACCAGCAACCATCGCCTTCTCAATACCCGTCGGAGCAATGGGCACGAGCATGTCCTTCACGCCAATCAAGTTTCCAGTTCATGTACTGAATCTTACCGCCCCAGCCGTACGCATCGTCACGGGCCATGGTCGAACCAAACATACCTTCCGAAGAATTCGATGCAGTCAGACGACGTACGCGACGAATCGTGGGGACGAACGCCCACACCGACTGCCACTTGTCTGGATCAGTATGCCACCACGTCATGTTTGACACACCGACCACGTCGTACGGAGCCACACCGAAGAGCAAATCTTTCAGATAGCAGTCGTCTGGGTTGTCAGATGGTGGACCAGAGTGACGACCAATGTTCCAACGGGCATACGCACCAAATTCCACTGAACGGTCAAACCCGCTTGGGCGAGCCCACTTAATGGCGAGGAACCAGTACACGTCATCAACCTGGAACCGCGCCACTTGGTGGTTGTACATGACCTTGCTGCGCGATTTGAGGATCTTTCTTCATCAATATACCTGGGAAGGGAAAACCATACCAGAAATGCGGCCAGACTCTTGGTGGCGGTTTCGTACATGTAGCCCTTGTCGGTCACATAATACTTGCCAGCGTTGGCTTCAGACCCTGCCTTAAACTTCGTGCTGTATTGAAAATCTGCGTCTTTCACTTCGATAATTTCTGCTTCATACTGTCCAGCGCAGAACTTCTCCATGACATGCTCAGGCAGCAGGTCTTTTGCCTCTTGGCAGTTCGCTTTGTTGAGTTTGCTGCCAGGATTTATATCAGCCTGCACTGGCAGTAGAAAACATTGCTAAGCTTGCGGTGGTGAGTGCCACCAATCCCCAATTAGTCAGGCGCATATCGTACCTTTCTCCTTTTTTAAGAACTTTATTGGCCTCGTTCTTAGATTTTATTGGGTTATGGGTAAGCGTTTTTCTTCCACTTTGGCGGTGCTCGACAGGGGATAGCATCTCTTGGCATACAATTCTCCTGATAATTTGGTCAATCTACATTTGTTTGGCTTTATTCCCGCAGTAAATCGCATATCTTCCAGCCTTTGTGCAAGGGGCTAAGCCTCTCAGAAGACCTTCTGTAGATCCTAGGGATAGCATACTCTCGTGAAGTGCGAGATTATTAATGTCTATTGCCTCCCTGGCTGTCTTTCTCCTGTAACGAGGAACTACTGAATATGAAGACGCCCCCAACACATCTTTCAACCTGGCAAATCCTCAGGTTAACTCGACATTTACCTAATTTTGCTAAGCTTTATTGGCGACTCTTCAAAGACCCGCGCGTTCCATTACGGGCAAAGGCTATTCTCGTCGCTGCCGCCTTGTATGTCCTCTCTCCTTTCGACTTTGTTCCTGAGTTGATTGCGCCGCTCTTCGGTGTTGTGGATGATCTCGGGGTGATTCTCCTGGCCGCGCGTTGGTTTATTTCCCTTTGTCCACCGGACGTGGTACAGGAGCGAGTAAGCGAAATTAGTGAAAAGTTAAAAGTGAAGAGTTAAGAATTACACAAGAGAAAAGGAGATCGAGAGTGTTTTCCATTCTTCACTCTTCACTCTCAATTCTTCACTCCTCCGAAGGAGAAAACCATGGCTTATCGCCCGACACTCATGGGAACACGAGGAATGATCGCAACGGAGCACTACCTGTCCGCCGAAGCCGGGATGCGTATGCTTCACGCCGGAGGGAACGCGTTTGATGCGGCAGTCGCGGCAACCTTGGCTGAAGGGGTGCTCAACCCGCATATGCATACCTTTGGCGGAGAGATTTCCGCTCTTGTCTATCACGCAAAAGAGAAACAGGTCTATTCGGTCAACGGCGATACCGTTGCTCCCAAAGCGGCAAATATCGATTGGTTCCGACGGAACGAGATGAATCTCATTCCTTTCAACGGAGTTCTTGCTGCTGGACCTTGTGCAGCTCCTGACGCCATCCTGAGCGTACTTGAGAGGTTTGGCACGCTCAGTTTTACTGAAGTTGTCGAACCGGCGCTTGAACTCGCAGAAGGTGGATTTCCGCTGCATAAAGCGCTGCGTGGACCTGCTCCAGCGTACATGCTGACCGACTTTTCGATTGCTGGAAACGCAGAAAATTTCCGTAAGAACTGGCCGTCATCCGCGAAAGTCTATTTGCCGGGCGGACGACTCCCTGATGTCGGTGAAGTATTGAAGAATCCTGACCTCGGGCGCACCTTCCGCCGATTGATCGACGCAGAGAGAAAGGGACAGAGTCAAGGTCGTGAACACGGACTCGCGGCAGCGCGTGATACGTTCTACAAAGGAGAGATCGCGCAGATTATTGCCGCGCACGCCCAAGCGCACGGCGGATTTCTTACCGCAGAAGACTTTGCCAATTTTCATTGCAAGATTGAGTCACCAGTGGTGATTAATTACCGCGGCTACGATGTCTATAAATGCGGGCCGTGGAGCCAAGGCCCGGTCTTCCTGCAACAGCTTGCCATCCTGGAAGGCTATGACCTGAAAGGTCTTGGGCATAACAGTGCTGATTATATCCACACGATCGCCGAGACTACCAAACTCGCCTTCGCCGATCGTGAGCAGTACTACGGTGATCCAGACTTTATTGATGTTCCACTTGCCGGGCTCCTCTCAAAGGAATACGCAGCCAATCGTCGGACGCTCATCGATCCACGTCGTGCCTCGCGGGATCAACGACCAGGGAACCCGCTTACTGGCGCTGCCTTGCTGCAAGGAGAAGAAATCTTTGCTGCTCGCAACTGGGGACCTGGAACGGTGTATGTCACGGTCGTTGATAAAGAACGGAACATGGCCTCGTTTACGCCAAGTGGAGCGTGGATTCCTTCGTCTCCGGTCATTGATGGCATTGGTTTCCCGTTAGGGACACGAGTGCAAACCTTCTATCTCGATCCACGTCACCCTAATGCATTAGTCCCAGGTAAACGCCCACGCACAACGCTGACGCCAACGCTCGTACTGAAAAATGGCGCGCCGTGTATGGTGTTTGGCACACCGGGGGGAGATCAACAGGATCAATGGACGTTACAGTTCTTCCTGAATGTGGTGGAGTTTGGCATGCCGGTGCAGGATGCGATTGAAGCACCACGTTTCTCCTCTGCGCATTTTCCGTCGAGCTTTTATCCGCACAATGCCGTGCCGGGTTTGTTGCGTATCGAGGAACGGGTGCCATACGAAATCCGCCGCGAATTAGAAGCACGTGGCCACAAACTTGATGTAAAAGAAGATTGGAGCGAAGGCGATGTGCTCGGGATCTGCGTTGATCTCGAACGTGGTGTGCTGCATGGCGGTGCCGACCCACGCGGCGAGCAAAGCAAACGCATGCCATCCTATGCGATGGGATGGTAATAACAGACAAGGCGAAAAGGGGGAATGGGTAAAAGGGGAAACGGGGAATAATGAGGAGCGGAGAGGGGGGACGAAGTGTTATAGTCCGGTTCTCTGATCCTCTGTAGGTGACTATCCTATTCGCCAGCGTTTCGGCTCCGCAGCCCTGTCAGTAAAAACTCCGACCAGTTCATCGCCGTAAGTCCCAGGCGTGTTGCCAACGGTTCATCACCGGGCGCAGTAATCACCAGCGGCCGGTAACGCGGATAGCGACGACAGAACTCTAAGAGTCCGTTCAACTGGACAGCATGAAACGCACTGGTTTTAATTTCCAAGCGAGAGAAATTATTCGATTATAGTCGAATAATTATTCGACTATGACTGAATATGTAGAGAAAGTCAGTTAAAGTAGGGGTGAAAGGCTGTTCGCCCCTACAACTTGGCAAAGACCAAGGGAATCTCCTTCCTCTTTCGAGCACGCAAAATTTGTCCTTTAGTACTAGCACTAAAGTATTAGGAAAACTTATGTACAGCCGCGAAAAATAAGAAAATCGAAATCGGAAGCGAAAGTTAGACGAACGCCTCTTCCTCCATTCGACATAGATTTTTCCTTTGACTTTAGTCGAGCAGTATTGATAAGAGTGAGTCGATGTATCTCGTTGCGAGCATTGTCCGACTAGCGCAGAGCAAGTTCGAAGTGTGGAACGAGCCAAACCCGGAGTGATCCGGGGACGGAAAGACCGACGAGACTTAGAGTCGAGGGGGCGTCGGGTCGAGTGGTAAGGAGGAGTGAGCCTCGCTCTGAGGCAAAGCCACCAAGGAACTTTGTAAGAAGACAACAGATAAACGTGCAATCTCAATCTCCACAGCTTAAGTACTTCCTAGAATTATTTTTCGTTTCTGGACTAAGGCGCTTGACCTGTTAGAATACCAGCTATCACTTAAGCCGAGAAATAAGCACTACAATACGTTGAGCATGTTCTACTATGAGAAACTTAGCAAGATAGATAAGGATCAGTTACGAGAAGAGTCATATTTTAGGTAGAGTAGCGAACAATCTTCTATACGATCTCGAAAAGGAGTTTGCGATCCATTAGTATCCGATACCGAAATCCAACCTTCGAGCTCCGGAAATATCGATTCTTCACCTACCCAATGCGTATCGCCTACTATGCGATAAGACTCTACCTCATCAGGTTTTATCTCAAGAAGTTATCCAACAGTATTATCAGCCACATAAGCATATTAGTTCGACTATAGTAGTGATATTTGATAAACAGCCGCTCCAGTAGCAGTTGACCACCAACAGCGTTTAGTACAAGCCGCACTATCAACGATTCCGCAATAAGATAAGGAAAGAGATCAGCGGAGACATACTGCAACATAAAGTTGTAATCATTTTGCAATATTTCAAAACTACTTTGAAGACATCTCAATACCGACTTTACTCAGCTTGCTAGCTGAATATGTGAAACCTAGTATTCAGAAAGAATTGCAGTTTGACCCGATAGCTCGAGAGCAAATTGCTTCCTTCTTCGATTTCATAGCCAATAGACGCATAAGTATTCCTCAGACCGATAATGATGTAATTTCTAGTTTCATCGGAAACCTATACCTAGTTTTTAGTGACCTGTTCATCGAGCAAGAGATTCGTAAGTATACTTCTAGAATTCGAGAACATGCGATTATCCGTTATGTAGACGACGTGTATATCTCATTGGAATTCCGTGAGCACGTTAGTCAGACAGAGAAGTGTTTATTAGATCATTAGCGCCCCAGATAGCGAATACCTTTATCAAAGACTTAAGCTTCGCCTCAATGTCAAAACGAAGCTCTCGTCGATGAAGAAGCAACAAGATCAGGAAGACCTCCTCAATAACCTAAAAAGAGTATCACCTAGCTATGACTTGACTGATGATGAAACTAGAAGCGATCCTAATACGAGAGTCAACCTTATTCTCCAACAACTTGATAAACTCAAGCAAACATCGTTAGATCCAACCTTCAACGCGCATAGAGATCTCGATGATGAGATATTGAAAGAGGTATACGATACGAGCGTTAGCCAACTTTTTCGAAAACCAGAAAACAGTGAGACTCATCATATTTTTGACAGATTCAACTTTGACTTTGTGATCGCGCAACCACGAGATTCTAATTGTGTTGCTAAACGATAAAGTAGCAACAAGAAAATTTAGCAGTTTCTCCTAGAAAAGAAAAGCTTAACCTCGCGAGACGTTCACCTGATCCTGAATTATATATGTCAAACAGATTTCCAATGCCACGAACTAGTTGAGCTATTAAAAGAACATAAACCAATGCGACACATAATGAGAATTTTCGACGAATCTTCAAACGCAACGACCACGCCAAGATACTTTGCTCTTCACGATACTCAAGTTTTTAAGATTGCTACAAGCGCAAGCATAATCGAGCAGATTAGACTGCGAGTACAGTACGAACGCAGAAGTGAATACTCCATCACCCTCAATCACTTATTAAATGAGATACATGCGATTTGTTGTAAGCTTGATAGACGTACGATTGACGAAAAACAGTATGACGCTACGAAAGTTTCAGAGTTCCTTATAGAGAAGCGGATTTCCCATGAGACCTGCTTGAAAATTAAGAATCTTTTCGACAAGCGGAACAAAAAACACGTCTCACATCCAGATCCAATAGCATAGCCTGTGAGTAGAGATGAGTACTTCTACTATCATAAGTATGTCAGCATATGCTTAGAATATCTTCTCTAAAGCTCAAATAATTAAGTCACCTATTAGAAAGCTCGTATCAATAAGTTGCACCTTTCCCTGAATACTTTTTATGTTCCTTTAAGAATAAGAGACGTTGCAATTTTCTTCATCTACTTGTTTGAAACTTACCGATAAGCAAAATGCTCGTGACAATACAACTCTAGCGGCGGATGTAGGCCTATTCGCATCCAAATCCGGCGCGCCTGCACACCATCGTTGTTGAGGCGCAGTATGTCGACAGTGGCGCGACCGCACGGTGTCAGACCTCTTCTAGATGTTTGCCATCTGGCGTGCCAGGCGAAATGGTCGCATGCCATTGCTGCTGTCGTGGATGGAAAGAGTGGTATCTGTCGTCCCTCGTTAGGATCCCTCGCTTCTGTTCGAGGACCCTTAAATTCGTTACAGCGGTAACACGCAAGGCAGAGATTCTCAAACGTTGAAGTTCCTCCGACAGTAAGCGGATCACGTGATCGATGACCATCGGTATGCCAACTAGCATCGGGCTGCGGCAGTACGTACAACGTTGATTCTCTCGTTCTATGATTTGTCGGCGAAGAGTCGCTGTCAGTCGCGGACGCCTAGCCATTAACTATCCATCAGACGGAAGGGTTATGCCCTCGCCACTTGAGTAAGGCAAGTGCATAAGAGCGTCCAGTAACATACCGATCGGTGTTCGTACGCAGTGCCGTTAGTTCGCTATTCTCCGCCTCTGTCAGCGTGTCTTCCTGTCCTTTGTGCAATAGACGTTGGTGGCGGTGCCACTGCGAAGGCGGTAACGGCTCTCGTATGATCGCCCACAGCGCCTCGTTACTCAAAGCCGGCAAATCAGCAACGACCTCACGCCACTCGGGACTGAGATCGTCAAACGATGGGGGCAAATTCCCACGGATCGTTTGTGTTACGATTGTCTCTAGTGGTTGGTTCGTTACCTCCGCCACTCGTTGCAAACGCTGGTAGATCGCCTCTGGGTGTTCAATGTGAAGGGGCTGAACAGTCATTGATGCGTGTTCCGTTCTGTATCGTCAGCATTATAAGTAACAAATGAGAGCGAAGGCAAAGGGGGATAAGTCTTTTTCTTTGGCAGTAGCCCTACCAAGAAACGAGGAATGGGGAAAAGGCTATAGGCTGTAGGCTTCAGGCTGAAGGGAAGTGAAATAATCGAATTGTCGAAAGGCGGTTCAAGTGCCATGTGTTGAGTTATCAGTTTGACCGTCGAAGGGCAGGCTCTCGCCGGAGATTAAAGTTCCGCTAACGCATGCATCGTGCGTGGCAATTCCTGCGGTGCGTTTTTCGGTGCGCCGATGGGAAACAAAATCGGATGGGTCAGTCCAGCAGCACGACACGCTTGAATATAGTCGCGCGCTTTTTCCTTGGGGCCGATAGCGGCGAGCGTATGGACCATCTTATCAGAAATGCACTGCACCGCTTCGTCGCGCCTGCCTTCTTGCCAGAGTTTGCGAAATCCTTGCATGTCGTCGCCAAAGCCGTAGCGAGTGAACATATTCACATAGGGATCAACAAAGCCATACGACGACAGCTCGCGTTTGTACGCTTGGGCAGCAGTGTGGATATCATCAGTGACACAGCAGCGGACATACATGGCAAAGTCGATGGAGTTAGGATCACGTCCAGCTTTGCGGGCACTGTTTTGCACTTCGGCAATCATTGGGCCGATCGCTTCTGGTGGTGAGTAGTTGAACAACACACCATCCGCAAGCTCGCCAGCGAGTCGGAGCATGGGCGGATTCAACGCGGCGATGTAGATCGGTACTGGTTTGTCTTTAGGCAGCGAGAGCCCCAACTGGAAGCCTTTGGAGCGATAATACTTTCCCTCAAAGTTGGTGCGTTCGCCATTCAGCACTTGCCTCATAACGGTAATCGCTTCACGCATAGCCGGGACAGGCCGTGGATACGGCACTCCATGCCAACGTTCAGCAATAATCGGACTGCCAACGCCAAGGCCGATGATCGCCCGGCCTTCAGAGAGTGCGTGGATTGAAGCAAAACTCATCGCCGTCATCACTGGAGTTCGTGAAGACAAGGCAATCACCGCCGTCCCAAGTTGCACGCGTGACGTAACGGTGGCGTAGGTTGCCAGCACTGTCAGCGCATCGTAGCCACTGACTTCTGCAGTCCACAGCGAGCGGTATCCCAATTGTTCAGCCTCTTTGGCTAATTCGATGCTTTTGCGAAAACCAATACTCTCCCGCACTGGGAGTGCTAGGCCTAAGCCGGATTGAGAATTATTCATGCGCTCTTCCTTTTGCTGAAAGCTGTGAAGCGAAGTGCGAAGTGTGCATTGTTGGGAGCACGCGGTCAACCGTCGCGAGGCCACGATAGTAACCGTGGGGTTTCAGTCCACGGTGGACTTTGCTCTTTGGTACAGGTCCCGTCGCATGGGAAAAATTGAGCCTTTCCGCTCTTGATTCATCGCAGTAAAGAACAAGAGAGAACGAACGCCTTGCTTTCTGCGGCGTGATCAGCGTAGAACGGGCAGTGAAGGATCGAGGGCGATTAGGGGAAAAGTCCACGACAAGCAAGGAACGAGCAGTTTACCTCTACATGGACATTTGTCATGACATTTGATGAGATACTGGCGCAGGTCCGGGACCTCGTACAGAGCAAAGGTCGTGTCGCTTATCGCGCGCTGAAACGGCGCTTCGAGATCGATGACGAGTATCTGGAAGACTTGAAAGCAGAACTCATCGATGCTGAACAAGTGGCATGCGATGAGGACGGCAAGGTCCTTGTTTGGGCGGGAAAAGAGCGAGTCCAACGCTCGGCCAATGTGGAAGCGATAAGTCATCTCACCAAGGGGTTGGAGCTACTCAAGACTCTCCCTGACACTCCCGAGCGTGCCCAGCAAGAACTCACGCTGCAAATCACTCTGGGCGCACCACTGATTACCACCAAAGGCTTTGCTGCCCCGGAAGTAGAAAAAACGTACAATCGGGCGCAAGAGCTGTGCCGGCAGATGGGGGAAACTCCTTCAAATCTTTTTGGTACTAAGAGGATTGATGGCATTTCTCTGGCGTACAGGGGAGAGTTACAGACAGCGTACAAACTAGGAAAGCAACTCCTCCGCCTAGCCCAAAAAGAGAAATCTAAGACCCGGCCTACCTCGTGGAGGCTCACTATATGCCAGGAGTGGCTTTGTTCGCTTTTGGAGAATTGACCTCTTCCCCGAGAGCACTTTGAGCAAGGCCTAACCTTTTACGATCCTCAGAAGCACCGTGCTCTAGCTCTTGTGTACGGACATGATCCTAGGATGGCTTGCCTCTCATTTGCCGCTCATACTGTATGGTTGCTCGGTTATCCAGAGCAAGCCCCAAAGAGGATGGGGGAAGCACTGTCTTGGGCTCAGGATCTGTCTTATCTTTACAACCTGGCTGGGGCCCTGGGCCATGCTGCCCAACTCCATCAATACCTCCGGGAAGAGCAAGCAGCCCAGGAGCGAGCAGAGGCGTCGATCACGCTTGCAACCGAGCAAGGGTTTGCGCTGGTATCGGCACTGGGAAATATCTGGAAAGATTGGGCGCTGGCCGAAAAAGGACAGGGAGTAGAGGCCGTCTCGCAAATGCGCCAGGGGCTCAGACGCTCTCTGGGCTATGGGAGCGCTGCTATGCGCAGGGAGCCGTATCAGCTTACTCTACTGGCTGAGACGCATTGGGAAGACAGGGCAGCCTGAATCGCGGGTGAAAGCGCTCAGCTGAAAGCGTTGAAGATGAGTACAATTAACGGAGATTATCCTACGAGGCGGAAGTGTATCGGCTCAAGGGAACACTAACATTGCAAAAGTCATCAGTTGTCAGTCATCAGTTGTCAGTTACCGACCCCCGCCCCCTGACCCCCGACCCCCAAGGCGAAGCGGAAGAATGTTTTTTGAAAGCAATTGAAATCTACGGCGCCCGCAGCAGGCGAAGTCATTAGAGCTGCGAGCAGTAATGAGTTTGAGTCGGCTGTGGCAGCGGCAAGGCAACCAGAAAGAAGCTCACCAGATGTTAGGGAAGATCTATAACTGGTTCACCGAAGGCTTTGACACGAAAGATTTGCAAGAGGCCAAGGCGTTGTTGCAAGAGTTGAGTCGTTGAATCATTGGGCCATTGGAAGATTGCAGGAAGCTTTTCAATGCGACGAATGGTATGCACAAATAAGGCGGTGAAGCAAAGTGCAACACTTGATTCATCGTTTTGGATCAACGCCGTCGCCGGAGGGCTGCTCGATGCTCTCCCTTGCTCTACGTATCACACCAGCAGTTGAGCGAGAGTTTGCCAGAAACGTACCCGAGCAGAACCAGATCCGAATACATCACGTTG
>CAVTCR010000059.1:0-260847 GCA_963733195.1 uncultured delta proteobacterium | reverse complement strand
AAAGGGTGGGCAGAGCCCCATATGCGCCAAGGTAGGTGTAACATAGTGAAAGAAGTGGCAAAACGGCGCTCACCGAGCACCCCACTCGAAAGGAGAACCGGATGCCACTTCACGATGTTGCTAGCAAGTATGAAGCCCTCCGACAAGAGTTACCCCCCGAGAGCGCGCAGCTGGCGCGCGAAGGTCAGGCCTTCACGCGGGCGCGAGTCCTGGAGTCGCCCGACGACCTCTTGTATCTGGTCTTCCTCTACAGCCTCGGGGACTTATCCCTGCGGGAGATTGCCGGCGTGTGTACGGGCAGTGGGAAACCGCTGACCGATGAAGCGGTGCGGCAGCGGTTGGCGGCCTGTCCGCCGTGGCTGGAGCGGCTGCTGGGCAAGTTGTTGCCCGTGCGGGCCCTGCCGGAACGGACGGACGCGCCGTGGCAGCTCGTGATTTGTGACGGCTCGCAGATCAGTGGGCCCGGCGCGCAGGGCACGGATTAGCGCTGGCACGTGGCGGACGATCCGGTAGCCCAGCGGGTACACGAACTCCACGTGAGTGACGTGCATACGGGTGAGAGTTTGACGCGCTTTACGTGGGGCCCCGGCATGGGGGTGTGAGGGGATCGCAATTTTGCCAAAGCCCCGGCCCTGCTCGCCACGCGTGCCAGCGGGGCGCACGTGGTCGTACGGATGACTCCCCATACTTGCGCCTGTGGACCGGGACGGGGGAGTCGTTTGATCTGGTCGCGGCTTTACAGGTCGCAGGGAAACAGTCGCGCGTGAGCTTTGCTCTGCAGGTGCGAGAGGAGAAGAAGGGGCAGGCGCTGCCGGTGTGGATTCAGGCGCTGCATCTGAACGAGCAGCAGTGCAATCGGACCCGGCGCCGAGCCAAACGTCAAGCCAGCCGCCGCGGACGCAGGCTGCGGGCACAAAGGCTTTTCTTGAGCGAGTGGGGGTTGGTGTTGACCACCGTGCCCCCGACTGAGCTCAGTGCCGCCACCATTCTGGAGTTGTATCGGATCCGATGGCAAGTGGAGGTCTGCCAGTCGCAACCGGTAAAAATAGCCTGGCGTCCCCTCAGGTTGTTGATCGCTACTATTATATACCTGAGGGGCTTGGTCAAAAGGGAGGATATAAGAGATATCGACTTGTTCGCCCGTAACGACGATTTTTTTGATCAGACATTGGGCAACGATTTGCCGATCGGCAAAGGCGAGGCGATCGAGGTTCTCGCCTAAGAGGTGACGAAAGTGGTCGACGTGGGTGATGACGTCGTGCCAATGGAGGGTTTGTTGCTGCGTGTGAGTAAGCTGTTGGAGTTCGCGATCCAGGTGTTGGAGTTCGGTGGTCAGTTTCTGGCGGCGGAGTTGCAATTCACTAAGCGTGATGGTTTCTGTTTGATACGCATCCAGCAAGCGTTCACTTTGCCGCTCGACGCGGCGCTTGCGCTGCAGGAGTTGTTCGTGTTGGGCGGTGAGCGTGGTCAGATCGTGGTGTTTGGTCTGTGCCCAGCTCTGGTGGAGCTGCGGCAGAAGCGTTGGCGTTGTAAGTAACTCACAGAGTGATCTCCATACGATCGCATCCAAACGATCCGCGCGTACGCGGCGGGAGCGACATTTGGTCTCACGTCCGCAGGTCAGCGGCGCGTGTCCCTTACACTCATAATAGAGATAGTCATACTTCTTACAGACACTCCGTTGATGAGCCGCCGCCATCCCTAACCCACACTCCCCACATTTGACCAACGTGCGCAACAAGTAGCGCCGGGAAGACGGTTGATACATCTTACGAGCGACTTCCGCATTACGATGCAATTGCAGTTGGGCTTTCTCGAACAGCTCCACAGGAATAATGGCCGGTGCCTCACTCCACACCCACTCCTGGGGAGGACGGTAGCTGCGGCCAGTTTTGAGATAGGAGAGTTGCGTCTCTGCGGTCTTGCGATATTTCGGCAACACGGGTTGCCGATAATTGTAGCGGGCCTGGCCCGTATAGACGCGGTTGGTGAGAATGTTTCTCACCGTTGCGGGATGCCACACCGGGTTTTTTCCTGACGGGGTAGGAGTCCGGGCCTCATTGAGCCGTTTGGTCAGTTGCCGACAGCTCAATTGTTCCTCCACCAGATCCCGATAGAGCTGTCGGACGACTTCTGCTTCTTCCAGCTTAATCGTGACTTGCGGAGCGCACCCATGACGCTTGGGTAAATACCGATACCCATAACAACTAAACGCCCACGGGATGAACTCCCCACGGCGTGCTTTCTCCAGTCGTCCCCGTCGTGTACGTTCATGAATCTGCGCGCGTTCGTATTCCGCCATCATCCCTTGCATTTGCGTCAACAATTTTCCTTGCGGCGTATCGCCAAAGGGATTCTGCAAAAAAATCCACTGCACTTGGAGTTTCTCAAACTCTTCGATCAGTAACCACTGATGGGCATAGTTGCGGGCTAAGCGATCCGGCGATAACACCACCACTGCATCAAACTCTCCGCGTTGGGCACAGTCGCGAAGGCGATCCAAGGCCGGGCGATCCAACCGCGCTCCACTGACCCCTTCATCTATATACTCATGCGTGGGTAACAGACTCCATCCCTGTTGGCGAATGTACAGATGGAGCGAGTGAATCTGACTGGCAATCGTTCCTTCCTGTTGTTGATTGGGGGTTGAGACTCGGGCGTAGAGTGCCACTTGCATGAGGATCCTCCTGATACTCCATTACGATCGCGAGTGCGCGCCGCAGCCGTTCCTGCCGAAGCGGATCCGCGACCGAGGTTTGGTGCCGAATGTGCAGCTGTTTCATCGAGCTCCTCCATCGCATTATTTTGCTGGAAGAGCCCAAGAACGGCGAAACCGGATTATCCTCGCGTATTCCGCTGCAACTTCTTCACCTGTGTTTGGACTACCAGGTCAATCGTTTTATGGGTTGCGACTGCCACATCGAACTCGTGCTGAAACGCTACAAGAGCTTGCTTGCCGCCGCCCACGTACGGGCCAAGCGCGGCGCCCCGCTGGCGATGGGGTATCGGACCGGCAAACTCCTCTTTGCTGTGTTGGTCGAGCGCCGTGCGGTCGCCCGGCTCGGCAATGAGTGGCCCCAGATGCTCACGACCCGGGTGGCGACGTGGTGGCGGATCTGGAAACTGCTCGCCAAGGAAATCCAAGACACCGTCTTGGATACAGTTCGCTGGCAGGCGTGGGATTGGCAGGCCGTCTTGCGCGCGCTGGCCGAACGCCCCCGGCCCCGCAAGCTCCAAGTGCTGCCGCCAGCAGTCGCGACGTGGCTCCAGTCTACCCCCCTTGCTCCCTTGCGTGCGGCTGCCTAACTGTTTGTCTCTCACTCACGGAAAACGATATCTTGGCGCATATGGCGCTCTGCCCGCCCTACATCAGAGCGAACAGAGTGAGCAGGCCTTTTTGCCATTTCCCCTTTTCGCCCTTGCCTCTTTTGCTCTACTCCAACGCCCCTGCCGCTACCAACTCAGTGATCTTCTCCTCGCTGTAGCCAAGGATTTGCTCTAGCACCTGCTGATTGTCACGTCCGATCGTCGGCGCACAGCGTTGTACCTGCGCCGGAGTACGTGACAGACGGATACGTGAGCCTTCGACAGTCGTTGTTCCGTACGTCGGATGGTCGAGTTGAACAAAGTGGTTACGATGAGCCAGTTGCGGATCTTTATACGCTTCATGCATCGTGCTCACCGCACCTGCCGAAACGCCACGCGCTTGTAACATTGCTTCGACACGGTAGGGGTCGTGTTGTTTCGTCCACTCGCTAATGAGCGCGTCGAGTTCGTCTTGATGAGTGAGTCGCGCTTCACGCGTGGTAAAGCGTGTATCGCGTACGAGATCTGCTCGTTGCATGACCTCACAGAGAGTTTGCCATTGTTCTTCGGTTTTGACGGTAATCGTCACCCAACGGTCTGTGCCGATTGCTGGGTACACCCCATGTGGGGCAAAATAGAGATCACGATTACCCATTGCCTCTTGCACCCGACCATTCGCCGTATAATCGAGCACGGCAGGGCTAAGAAAATGCAGCGTCGCTTCGGCTTGCGATTGGTCGATATACTGCCCTTGCCCAGTACGCTGACGATGGTCTAATGCCGCGAGAATCGCAATTGCAGTAAAGCGTGGAGCAACGTAATCCGTATATGCACTAAACGGCCCGGCGGGTATACGATCCGGCCAGCCGGTGAGATTGAAGAAGCCTGTGAGTGCGGCAGCGAGATTACCAAAGCCAGCGAACTTCGCCATTGGTCCAGTTTGACCCATCAAGCATGAGCTGATCATGATGATGTCTGGCTTAATCTTCTTCAGCGATTCGTAATCCAATCCCCACCCCTTCATCGCCTTGGGAGAGAAAGACTCGGTGACCACATCAGCCCAACGAACAAGGTCACGAACAACCTCACGGGCTGTTTCATTGTTCAAATCCAACGCGAGGCCAAGCTTCCCAGCATTGAGATTCTGAAACAAGGCCGAGCTATCCGGGCCAGGTTTGCGCCCATGGAATGGTTGCAGCATCCGGGCGGTATCGATCTTCTGCGCCGATTCGACGCGGATGATGGTTGCGCCATAATCGGCCAGGACACGTGTTCCGGCAGGGCCAGCCATTACCCACATGAGATCGAGAATCTTCACACCTTCCAATGGCAGATTGTTCGTCATGTAATCGCTCCTTGTTTCATTTTTTTGCTACAGGTCCTGCTTCTCTCGTGAGCAGTGGCATTAAGATGAACAACAGTGTCATTGCGAGTCCTTCGACAAGCTCAGGATAAACTCCGCGAAGCAATCCTTTTTTTTGGAGATTGCTTCGTCACTTGCAACCCATCGCCATGACAGCTCTCACCACTTTTCAGGCAGCCTGTCAAACCACACCCTTACTCTGCAATTCAGCCAACTCCTTCTCGGTCACCCCTAATTCATCAATATAAACTTCTCGATTATGCTCCCCAATCAACGGTGGCCGACGGCGGTAGGTAATCGGCGTCTCACTAAACTTCACAAACGGTCCGGGATAACGGAAGGATTGACCAAGTTCAGGATGGTGCAATTCAGTCCAATACTGACGCGAAGCGAGTTGCGGACTGCTCACGACCTCGTCGATCCGAGTAATTGGTGCCATGACAAGGCCACGGTCGAGCGCGCCCTGAAGGAGTTCAGCTTTAGTTTTCGTTTTGGTGAACTCTTCAACAATGAGCTTCAGGCGTTCGTATTCTTCGAATCCTTGACCACTGAAAAGGACTCCACCAAATCCGACCCAATCGGAATTACGAGTTGCTTCGTCGCAGAGCCCTTCCTCATAGATCCAATCCATCAACCGTTTTGTAAAATGCGCAAATGCAGTCCCGAACAAAAAAGTGATCGCCACATGCCCGTCTTTTGCTGGCCAGATGAGACGAATCTTCATCGGACCAATCTTCACCCCACCACCCATGCGCTGAATCTCAGCTTCTCCTAACGGCGCGGCCAAGATCATTGCCTGCGTCGCCTGCGTCACCGCCTGCTGGGCTGACACGTCAATATATTGGCCACGACCAGAACGTTGACGTTCATGGTTAGCTAATAACGCTCCCATCACCCCTTCTACACACGCATGGAGGTACGCCTGCGGTACACTAATCCGTACTGGAGGACGATCGTCATCACCAGTCAGTATCAGCGGTCCACCCGCCGCGAGAATGACTAAATCACTATCCTCGTAACTCGCCTTGGGCCCATCCTGCCCAAAGGCAGAAATCGATACGTAGATCAGCGCCGGATTGATCGCCGCTAAATCTTGATAGCGCAATCCGAACTTCGCCATCGTTCCTGGGTTATCGGACTCAATGAGGAAGTGAGCGTCTTTCACAAGGCGTTGTAACAGCGCTCTGCCTTCACTCTTAGTCACATTAAGTGTAATGCCGCGTTTATTGCGGTTATAGGCCCACCAATAGAGTGAGCTGTTGGGATCAGGGATGTCTTTATAAAATGGCGGCAGTCGGCGCGCGGACGATCCTCCCGGAGGTTCGATCTTGATTACATCAGCCCCAAGGTCGCCCAAAATCTGCCCGCACAGCAGACCACGTTCAGTTGTGAGATCTAATACACGATATGGGCTGAGCACGAATTACCTCCGTACAGAAGTTAAAGATAAATGGGGAAAAGGGTAGCCAGATGATCTCTTGCCTCATTCATCTTTTCCGTACCATAAAACCCGACTTTCCGTATAGATCACCGGAACAAAGGAGGAAGATGCTTTTTCTTGACCGGTTAGAAACTCTCCGCTCAAGGAGCCTTGTAATTACTCAAACTTTACAGGTTTGAAGGATTGCTGAGTATATTCACGTGTATTTTCAAATATTTACGAGTCGGAGAACCTAAAAACGAAGACGCCCCTTTTTGCTTCCGTGTTTCTTGGCTAGACCGCGAAAAATGGCCTCTACAAAGACTCACGACCGGTTATCCTGTAAAGTTTGAGTAATTAGGCATTGTCAACGAAGTCGTTCCCAGTGCATAATCTTGCCTCGTGCCTGGGAGCTAAACCGGACAACAAGAGATCGGCACGCTAAATCAGGCCACATGAGATTGGCACAGTCCCGCCCAGATCTAAAGCTCCGGGCTCAACATACAAAGAGGGCCTTCGCCCCCTGGGAGCCCGGTTTACCAGGCTTCGTACTGTAAGCCCGGCGATTGATCGCCGGACAAGGAGAGGAAACACGAAGTTCTGGAGTGTACAAATCTCCTGTGGTTCAACTTAGGCCCCCACTCCCACTTTCTTGAGCAACTGAAGGATGGCGTCGTTACCTAACTCCTTTGCCACAGTCACTGCGGTTCGACCCTGAAGATCTGGGATATCGGGTATCGCACCGGCATCGAGGAGGAGTTTCACAACGCCCGGATGATCGTTCCCTACAGCAATAAACAACGGCGTGCGACCGTCCTCGTCTTGCACATTGACTCCTGCCCCCTTTTCGAGAAGTGCCTGAACAATGGGAATGTAGCCCTTTTTAGCTGCCAGCAAGAGCGGGGTGCGCTTAAAGGAATCTTGGGCGTTAGCTACTGCACCGTGCGCTAGCAAGAGCACCGCAATCTCGCCATGTCCAAAACTCAAGGCATCGATCAATGCACAGTGACCTCGCCAATCCTGGGTGTTGATGGATGCGCCTCTCGTTAAAAGCGCCTCGACAATTGCCGGTTTTCCACTGCACGCTGCCATCATCAATGCCGTACGCCCGAAGCGGTTACGCGCACTCACCACTGCCCCTTTTTCTAGAAGCGCATCAACCGCCTCTTTGTGTCCTCCGACTGCAGCTAACATCAAAGCAGTATCACCATTTGAACTTTTCGCATTGACTGTGGCCTTCTCCTCCAGGAGGAGCCGGACAATATCGCTACACCCTGCATCGGCAGCAGCAAGTAACGGCGTATACCCACGTAGGTCCGGTACATCTATCGTAACACCGTGCTCAAGGAGAGCTCGAACCATAGCCGTATTTCCCGCTTCTGCCGCCCTCCCTAAAGGCGTGTGACCAAGTTTATTTTGCTCATTCACCGAAGCACCGTTAGTAAGGAGCAAGGCCACGGTTTCCCTATCTCCCTGCTCAACGGCATCGAGCAGAGTCGTGCGTCTTTGGTGTGTTTGCAAATCCACAGCCGCATCGGGAGCAGGAGAATGTACGGTTCGCACGATGGCCGTACTCTCCGCATCAGTCGTCGGTGGCAATACTGTCTGTTCAAACTCATTATGGAGGTTGACATTTGTACCGTTACCCAAAAGATGGCGGATCCCGGTTTCGCCCTTCTCATCCGTTGTTCTCGGCTGAGGTAGATTTTCGTTTTTTCGGTCTCTGGTAAACTGCAGAGACCGTCTGATTTCAGCTGCGCGTGTGCGAATGTGGAGATTTGCATGCTGTTCCGCTATGTCGAGTAAGGTGACGCATTCCTCAGGAAAAGCTCGGCCTGAGAAAAGAAGCTGATCGACAAGCGTGAGCCCCCAATCCTGAATTTCCTCATCTTCATTCGCCAAGAATTCTTCAACCCACGGCAGGGCCCGGCTATCAGCAATAGAGCGTAATAGTTCGACCGCGGTCCGCCGCACCTCAAGACTCGCATCGGAACGATACACTTCATAGCAGTATTGGGTCGCTACCCACGAATGCAGAATACGCAACACACTCCGGATCAGTTCGCTGCCTGGACGATGTGCAATGTAGTGATCTATTGCTGCTCGGAGTTGCTCCTCGCCAATGATCAAGTCCAGGGCGCGACGTGCAGGTTCATCACCTCCATTCTCACTAGAAGGATGGAGTGCTGCAAGTTGCTGAGCCAGTGCCTGCCAATCGATTGGATTCTTCATATTGGCCAAGGGGTCACAATAGCACGCGATTTGCTCTGTTGCTCAGGATACAGACCTATCAACAACAAGATAGGAAACTTCTTGCGTATTACCAAAACCTTTGTGCGGAAAAATATCAGGAAGAAAATCGGAAGAGGAGGTCAGATTTTTAGTCGATGAAGATGAGGAATAAGATTGTCCATTTTGTTATTATGCTGGTCCGACGTCAACCAGCGTTACGTTAATACACTTACTGAATGAATGGTAAAAACGAAGAGCCAGCCTTCTTATAGCGGGGGCAGCCAGCTCTCCAGATTCTTCGCAGGTTTAGCGTACACTATGGACTTCTAAATGACTCTTTCCTCACGCCAGCGTTTGAGTTCATCGGGAGTACAACCAAGCAGATCACAATAAATCTCGTTGTTATGCTGGCCAGGCCGAGGGATCGAACCAACCGCACCCGGTGTGTCAGCAAATTTCACAGTGAGCCCTGGCACAAACGTTCGGCCAGATTCGGGATCTTCGGCTTCCACCAACATCTTTCGCTCCCACAGGTGCGGGTCATGGGCGGCTTGGGGAATCGAGTGGACAGGAGCCACCGGCACTTCAGCTCGCTCTAGTGTCGCTACAACCTCAGTCACCGTCTTCTCGCGAACCCAGTCTGCAACCAGCGTATCGAGGTCGCGCGAATGCGCGCCACGAGCGGCGATACTGGCAAAACGTGCGTCAGCGAGTAAGTCTTCACGTCCGATAGCACGGCAAAATTTCCCAAACATGTCTTGCGGAATCGCGAGGAGATACACCCAGCCGTCTTTGGTCCGGTAGGTATTCGCCGGTGCGATACCCCCGGCACGGTTGCCATTGCGCTGAGGCTCTTTGTTGCTCAGCAAGTATTGGGCAATAGGAATCTCCATGAGCGTGTAGGCAGAATCAAGCAGACACACATCGAGGGATTGTCCTTCGCCCGTCATGTCTCGTCTATGCAGCGCTGCCAACGCACCAATAGTTGCGTGCAAGGCGGTAGTGCGATCGATGATCGACGCATTCGTCATCACCGGCGGACCATCGGGAAAGCCAGTAAAACTCATCAGTCCCGACATCGCCTGGCCAATCGGGTCGTAGGCTGGACGATGTTTGTACGGTCCTTCTTGGCCAAAGCCTGATACGTTAATGAGAATGATACCCGGATTGAGTTGTTTGAGTGTCTCGTAGCCGAAGCCCATTGCGTCCATGACCCCAGGCCGAAAGTTCTGTAACAACATGTCTACTTTCGGAATCAGTACTCGCAGGAGGGCTTTCCCTTGTTCGCTGCGCAGATTGAGCGTGATACTCTTCTTCCCTCGATTGTATGCTGACCAGTACACGCGCCCGAGGCCACGGGATTCATCGCCACCTGGCTCTTCCACCTTAATCACTTCAGCCCCTAAATCAGCCAGGATCATCGCGCAACGCGGACCAGCCTGATAACGCCCCAAGTCGAGCACCTTAATGCCGTCTAAGCATCCTGCCATGACAGACCCTCCTTTTGGGACGTAGTTTCAGGTTTCTTGTTTCAAGTTGCAAGGGCAACATTTCCTTGACAAGTGCTTCGTTTCAGGCTTCAAGTCCCAGACTCTCTACCGTTACACATAGAACTGTAAACATGGAACACAGCACCTTACAGGGGAGTCGTTCGCAAACGTCGATCACTCAGGTCGCTATTGCGAGTTTTATTGGCACGGCGATTGAGTGGTATGACTTCTTTCTTTACGGCACTGCGGCGGCGCTGATCTTTAACAAACTGTTCTTTCCCACCTTTGATCCGCTGTCTGGTACCCTCGCTGCCTTTGGCACGTATGCGGTCGGTTTCGTGGCGCGCCCACTTGGAGGCATAGTTTTCGGTCATTACGGCGACAAGGTTGGCCGTAAAGCTATGCTAAGCCTGACATTATTGCTCATGGGGGTTGCAACGTTCTGTATTGGGCTGCTTCCAACCTATGCGACGATTGGCCCATGGGCACCAGTGCTCCTCATCTTTCTTCGCATACTGCAAGGATTCGGCGTCGGTGGTGAATGGGGAGGCGCGGTGTTGATGGCGGTTGAACACGCTCCAGCCGGAAGGCGTGGATTCTATGGAAGTTGGCCGCAAGTAGGCGTCCCAGCTGGATTGCTACTCTCCACCAGTGCGTTCTCGGTTGTGTCTATGCTCCCAGAGGAGCAACTGCTTAGTTGGGGTTGGCGGGTACCATTCCTATTAAGCCTGCTGTTGGTCGGTGTCGGCGTGTTTATTCGTTTACGGATTGCAGAAACACCCGCTTTTAATCGAGTGCAGGAAACCGGCAGCGTCGTCCGCGTTCCACTCTTTGATGCGTTGCGTTCTCATCCAAGAAACATCTTGTTGGCAATGGGCGCTCGGTTAGCAGAGAACGGCGTCTTTTACATTTATAGCGTGTTTGTGTTGGTCTATGTGACAGAGCAACTGAAGCTGCCGCGTAGCATGGCACTTAATGGCGTACTGCTTGCCACTGCCGGAGAGTTGATCAGCATTCCCGCGTTTGGTGCACTCTCCGACCGTATCGGTCGTCGTCCCGTTTATATGGGTGGAGCCGCGTTCTCCGCGCTGTTTGCGTTTCCCTTCTTCTGGCTCATTGATACGCAACATTCAACTCTAGTGTGGCTTGCCATCGTGCTTGGGCTCGCGATCGGCCACGGGGCGATGTACGGACCACAGGCGAGTTTTTTCTCTGAGTTGTTTGGTGCACGCGTCCGCTACAGCGGCGCGTCGCTTGGATATCAATTGGCCTCGGTCTTCGCCGGTGGCCTCTCTCCGCTCGTCGCCACCTCACTTTTACAGTGGAGTCATGGCAAACCCTGGCCTATCGCCATATATATGATCGCGATGGCGTTAATAACGCTCGTCTCTGTCTATCTCGCGGCAGAAACGTGGCAGGAAGATCTGCTGGAAAATTGAGTCTGACCAGATACTACTTGTTGGATCAAACTCCGCCTGAGTTGACCAGATCGGAGCACTTTACTATGTTCGCCGGACCACACGAGAGGAGTACCTAGCCATGGTCGGTATCCCAGGGACAGAAGAAAGGGTTGCCTTGGCAGAGATTGAGGATCGGCTGCGACGAGTACGCTCGCGGATCAACTGGTACGGCTTTCAACGCAATCTGTATACTGTGGGTACCCTAATCGCTTTGGGTGTCGCACTGGTGATTCTCTGTGCGTTTACCCTCTCACCGTTGTGGTTTACCGTCCTCTCCTGGCCGGTTCTGCTCGCGTTAGCGTTCGCATTATTGTTTTTTCTCCGACGGGCAGTAACCGAGTGGCTTGATCTCGATCTCGCCGCGCGCCGTGTCGATACGAAGCTGGAGTTGAAGGAGCGCTTCTCCACGTTAGTTGCGCAGCTCACAAGCGGCGTGATCGGCAAACCACAACCATCGCAACTCTGGCCCCATCTGTTGCAAGAAAATACCGCTTTGTTAGGAAGCTGGACGATCAAGCAAGTCGCCCCACGACGCATCCCCTGGCACGTATTGCCTTTTCTCCTCGCTTCTCTCCTCGCACTTTTTATTGTTGCTGTGCCGTTGATGTCATCGCGATCCGAGACCTCGCCGTTCTCACCAGACAATCTGCAACAGATATTGGAAGAACTGCCGGAACGGGCAAGCCAAGCCATCGAGAGGCAGATGTCACTCCTACCAGAGCCGTCTGATCAGTGGGGGAAAAGCAGTCTCTACAATCAAGATCCACAGCAGGCTCAGGGCGCAATGAGAATGGAAGAGGCGCAACAAGGGGAAAACCGCCCTCAAGATGCGCGTTCCCTCGCCTCACTTCCCGAAGCCTTGCAACAAAAGATCCGCCAAGCATTACAAGGGTTGCCAGACAAAGGACCGAATACAAAAGAGCAACAAGATATAGCCAAACGCAAAGAAGACCGCCGCCTTGCCCTCCAACCATCAGATAAGACCAAGAAACCAGATGCGGCAATCGAAGCGAAGAACCTTCCCCCTGGTGCGACCGAGCAGCAAATCCAGAGTAACAGGCGCGGACGAGGAAATGAGAAGAAAGACGGCAATCCGGCTGGTAGCAGTGGGGCCTCGCAAACTCCAGCACAGGGCAGTGGTATTCAACAGCTTGAACGCGCGCAATTAGATCGCAAAAATGCACGTGGGGCATTCCAGCCCAGTCCCGACAACCCTCAGATGCCGAGCAGCGGTGGTAATGCGGGAGAGGGAGGCCCTGGGGCCGGGAGTGGCACCGATCCACGCCTCTATGGCGAACAGTCGGTGCTGAATGACGGCTCAAAAAGTTTTCAGCTCTCCCTTGAAACAACGCATGAGAAGAGCAACAAGGGAGAACCAGGCACGGACGATAAAGACCTGGGTGGAATTATCGAAAAGTCGACCCGCGGTCTGAGTCAACAACAATCGCTCGATGACACCATCCGCAAATCACGCGTCCCTGCCGAGTATGAAGAAATTGTCAAACGAGTCTTTACTCGAGGAGAATCACGGTGAGTGAATCCCCCGCTACCCAACTGATTACTGAATTTCAGCAAACCTTTCGCCGTATCGAAGCTGAGCTTGCCAAAGCAGTTGTCGGCCACGGCGATCTGATTCGTGACATCCTCACTGCGTTCTTTGCCGGTGGACACGTGCTCATTGAAGGTGTCCCTGGCACTGGTAAGACGCTCATCGTGCGCTCCCTTGCGGACGTGTTGAACCTCAGCTTTAACCGCATTCAGTTTACGGTAGACCTTATGCCCGCCGATATCACCGGAACGCGTATGGTCATGGATCGGGATGATGGACGACGTGATTTCGTCTTTGTCGAAGGACCAATCTTTGCCCACGTGCTCTTGGCCGATGAAATCAACCGGTCCACACCCAAAACCCAAGCCGCCTTGCTCGAAGCTATGGCAGAACAACAAGTGACGGTCGCAGGGACAACCTATCGCTTGCATCCGCCGTTCTTTGTCCTCGCGACATTGAATCCGATCGAAATGGAAGGAACCTATCCGCTGCCAGAAGCACAACTTGACCGCTTTTTCTTTAAGGTTCGCCTGACCTATCCAACGCACCAAGAAATCCAGCGAATTATCGGCTCGACTACCACGAACACCGTCGCGGACTTGCGTCCGGTATTTGATCGTGGCGAGGCTGCGGAAAAAATCCTCGTCTTACGACAACTCGTGCGTGATGTTTTAGTTGCTCCGCACATCGAGGAGTATATCGCGGCCTTGATCCATGCCACCATTCCGGCCGCGGCAAAATACCTCAGTACGGGCGATACCGCTAAGACGACGCTCGCAAAAGACGACTTTGTCAATCGCTATGTCAGTTTTGGTTCGAGCCCTCGCGGTGGCCAAACTCTCATGCTCGGCGCAAAAGTGCTGGCGCTGCTTGATGGTCGCGCCAATGTCAGCTACGACGATGTCGATCGTATCGCCGTCCCCACCCTCAATCATCGTTTAGTGCTCAACTTCGCTGCTGAAGCGGAGAACATTGATCCTCGCGATATTATCGCACGGATTATCCAGTCTGCACGCAAACTCCGACGGTAAACACACGTACTTATGGGTGTCATCGACTCCACTTTCCTTCGTCAGCTTGATCGCCTGCGTGTGCGGGTGCGTACCGCCCGCGGGCTCCGCCCGGGGGAAACGCAGATTCCTCGCAGCACCCAAGCGTGGGGCATCGAGTTTGAGTCGTATAAAGACTACTCGCCTGGCGATGATTTTCGCTATGTCGATTGGAACGCGGTCGGTCGTCTCAATCACTTAGTCGTGCGGACGTTTACTGCTGAACGGGAAATTCCTTATTATCTCTTCTTTGATACGAGTGCCTCGATGGGAGCACCGGCTATCGACCAGAAATTCACCTTTGCCTCTGATCTTGCCACCGCCTTAGGCTACGTCATTGTCAACAATAATGATCCGTTACGTCTGGTCGCACTGACGGCACCAGATAATGGGCAACCACCTTTTCGTGTCGCGCCAGTGCTTCGTCATCGTAGTCAGTTCTCTCGCCTTCCAGCGTTTCTGGCCACCCTTGCACCGCAGGGAAAGACCTATCTGCGTGAGGCACTTCGCTCCTATGCCGAACAATCGCGCGAGCCTGGCGTCGCATTCGTTGTCTCTGATTTTTTGCTTGAAGCGCCAGTATACGAAGAAGCACTGTTACTGATGAAGGCGCGCGGGTATGAGGTCAAGGTGATTCGCGTTCTTGGCGCGGCTGAATTGTCCCCTGAAAAACTCTTTCGCCGTGGCAAACTGTACGATGTTGAAGACGGTCGCGAACGCTGGGTTTCACTATCGAAGGCACATCTCCAACAGTATCAAGAGGCACTGCAGGCCCATCTGGCGGCATTGCAACAGTTCTGTCATCAACATCAAATGCTCTATGCTCAAGTTTCAACCGATACCAATCTGGCGACAGTCGTCAGCGAAGAATTTACCCGTGTAGGACTGCTCGCGTTTCGCTAGATCACACTATGGGAATCCTCAATCCAGCGGCGCTGCCATTACTTGCCTTATTAGGGATTCTCATCCTCATCTATCTGCGCGAACGCTGGCGTACGCGTATCGAAGTGCCAAGTCTCTTGTTCTGGAATGTCGTCAAAGAGGACAAAGCACGCATACGGCGATTCACTCCCAGTCTCTTATTCCTGTTACAGGCGCTCTTACTCGCCCTGCTCATTGGTGGGGTTCTCCATCCGTTCCAGTCACAGACCGTGACTGAAACGCGAGGGAATCGCCACATCTTGGTTATCGATACCTCGGCCAGTATGCAGGCGCGTGAGGGACGAGCGCAACGTTTTGATCTCGCACGTGATCAAGCGAAGAAGGTCGTGCAATCGTTTAATATGCTTGATGAGATGATGCTTATCAGTGTGAGTACACGTCCGATGGTCGTCAGCGGCCTCACCAAAGACCGCCTGCTGATCCTCCATTTGCTGGAGACGCTCAAACCTGTGGATACTGGTACGAATCTCGACTTAGGTATCGAGTTAGCTCTCGCCCAACGCGATCGGGAGGGACGACAAGGACAGATCTATGTGTTCACTGACCAACCGAAGAGTGTGTTGAATCTCTCAGCCGACAAACTTAAAGAGCTCGCCTACTATCGCGTGGGCAAGACAGACGACAACCTTGGTCTTGCCGCCCTTCACTTGCACCAGAACCCGTTCCAAAGTTACTCTCAGGCGCAGGCGTATGTGATTGTCCGCAATTATGCCGCTCGCCCTAAGAGCGGGACCTTAACCGTCCGTCTGAATGAGAAGCAACTCCTTCGTCGTGAGTTCACTCTACCGGCACGTGAGGCCACATCTTTCTCTGTCAAAGGCTTTGAAGGTCCAGGCAAGTTGATAGCGAAAATAGAAACGAATGATGCGTTGAGTGTCGACAATCAAGCTTTAGCTTGGCTTGCGGAACTGCACGACCGTCGTCTCGTCTTGGTCTCTGCGGTCAAAGGCTTACAGGACGAGATTACGCGCGTCAGTCAAGCTATTCCTGGCTTAACGCTCACCACACTCACACCCGACACCTTTTCCCCGGCAGAGATCAGACCGCAGGATGTCGTGCTCTTTCATCAGTTTGTCCCTGGCGCAACTGTACCAGCAAACAGCTTGTATGTATTCCCACAACCGCAGAATCCGCTTTTTCCCGCAGTTGCCGAAGCAGAGGATGTGAGCATTCTCGACTGGCGCGAGGAGCACGAAATTCTACGGAATCTCCACTATGTTGACGCCCTCCCGCTCAAGAAAGCACGTGTGCTTGCGCTTCCGTCGTGGGCACAAGTACTCATTTCTTCTCGCACGAAAAATAGCGAAGTCCCGCTAGCGTTCACCGGGGAGAAAGACGGACATCGAGTGGCCTGCCTTGCATTCGATTTGGGGAAAGGCAATCTCACCAACTCAGATAACATGACGCTCTTGTTGCTGTTCCTCAACACCATGCGTTGGCTTTTTCCTGCTGACCCCACGACTCCGACACTCGTACCGACTGGGGAGGCGTTTTTCTTGCCCGCTGGCACGGGGCCGGATTCTCTCCGCCTCCTTCCTCCCCAGGGAGAGGAACAAAAAGTTGACACTGATATTATCGAAGTGGATCACGTTGGCGAGTATCGTCTCACTGGAAGTCGGTATCACGCGACCTTGTATGCCAACTTGTTTGATGAACAGGAGTCGGATATTGGTCGGCGCGATGAGACCAGCCAGCCCGTCACTGCTTCAAATGTGGGGACGAATAATGCCCCAGGAACTGACCAAGGCAGTCCCGGTGGAATTTGGGCGGACATTGTACTATGGCGCAGCCAGCTTGATCCTACTCGAATGGCTGTATGCAATGTGGCGTTATTATCGTACGAGTAGAGCATGACCTACGAATTGTTCGGCACGACGTACACGATACTTCAACCCGAGTGGTTACAGCTACTCTGGCTGCTACCGTTGTTGTGGCTTCCGCTGTGGTGGCAGCGACGACGTGGTATGCTGTTCAGCGCTCTCGTCCTGCGCACTCTTGCCGCGGTGCTGGTTGCCGCTGCACTCGCCGGTCTCAGTACGCAAACCACGCTTCCCGAGCATAAACTCTCGCTTGTGGCCGCCATTGATGTGTCCGATAGCATCGCTGCCGAAGGACGCACCTGGATGAAAGAGTATCTGGACCGTCTGATCCCTGCGCTGGGACCGGACGATGAGTTTTCTGCGCTTTCATTTGCTACCGATACCAATCTCCTCATTCCACCCGGGCCGGCGAGTGCGGTCCATTTGCCACCACAGAGTGTCGCACCTGCGCCCGCTGGACAGGGAGGAGGAACTAACCTCGCCAGGGCGCTCGAACGTGCATTTGCGCTCTATCCAGAAGGTGGGGAAAAACGGCTCGTGTTACTTACCGATGGCAACGAAACCAGTACCGCCAGCAAACGCAATATCGCCCTCGCCAAGCAGATGGGCATCAAAATCTTTCCGGTTATTCCGCCATCCGGTCAACATCCGGAAGTGTCGCTCGAGAAGTTCATCGCTCCCCCTCTCGTCCGCGAGGGTAGCGCCTTTAGTCTGCGTCTAGTGGTTCGGAACGGCAACGAGAGAGCTGTGCGAGGTAGTATCGAGGTACTGGCCAACGAGCAATCGCTCACCCGTCAAGAACTGACGATCTCTCCGGGACTTTCTGTCCTGGAGATCCCCGCGCAGATCTCACAAAAGGGAAACTATCTGTTAGGTGCCGAGATCAACGCCAGGCCGGACACCATCACAGGCAACAATCACCAACAAGCAACCCTCGCGGTTACCGGGAAAGTGCGGGCATTGGTGATTACTGACAATCCCAAAACCCACCTCGCCCGCGCGTTAAAATTAAAAGAGGTCGAGGTCGAGTTTCGTCGCCCAGAAGGAATCCCGACGCAGCTCTCCGATCTGCTCGACTACAATTGCCTCGTGTTCGACGACGTTGGTCGTGGCGGCATCACTGCCCAGCAAATGACGGTGATCGAAAACTACGTCCGTGACTTTGGTGGCGGGTTTTTGATGGCTGGCGGCATGCGCGCGTTCGGTGATCTCAATTACCAGAACACGACTATCGAACGCATCCTCCCAATCACATTTCGTGAGCAACGCCCGAAAAAGAAGAAACGAACGCCTATAGCGCTTTTTGTGGTCATCGATCGTTCGAACAGTATGGGCTACAACAGCAAAGTGCGTGGTTTGCATGACGGACAAAAAATGCACTATGCCCAGAAAGCCGCGGTCGAACTCCTTGGTCAGCTCCAGGATACTGACTACGCAGGAGGTATCGCCTTCGATTCTGAACCGTACCTGCTCTCGCCCCTGGCACGCCTGTCAGAGAACCGCGCCGATCTGACCAGCAAGATTAGCCGATTACAGTATGGCGGAGGTACGGACTTCTATGGCGCTCTCGAGACTGCCGCCGATCAACTCGGCCAGATGCGTGGCGCCATTCGTCACATCCTCCTCCTTACCGATGGAGATTCCAATCGTGCGGCGGCAGACCACTACCCACTCATCGCTACTGTCGCCCAACGGCAGATCACAGTCACCACCATTCGTATTGGTGACGATACAGTCAATCTCCAGCTCTTGTCTCTTATGTCGGAGAAAACGGGTGGACGGTTCTACCATGTCGCCGATGTCGAAATGCTGCCACAGTTACTCATTAAAGACACCCGCCAAGCGATGCGAGAAAAAGACGATACCGACGATGGGCCGAAGGAGATCGTTCCACGTATTGGTGAGCGCGGCCAAGTCTTGCAAGGATTAGCGGACTTTCCTTCACTCGACGAATATATGTTGACCAAGCCCAAGGACGGGGCCGACGTACAACTATATACCGACATTCATACTGAACACGATCCTTTACTGACAACGTGGCAGTATGGGCTTGGCAAAGTCGTGGCCGTCACCTTCGACCCGAGCGGAAGCGGCTCTGCTGATTGGATTCGCTGGGAAGGATTCGGAAAATTTTGGTCACAGGCAGTGCGTTGGGCGATTCGTGACGAAACCCCCTGGGATTACCGTATTAGTGCACGCCGACGTGGAGAGCGGACGATCCTCCAGGCGGAATCGTATGACACCGAGGAAGATGGCTTCCTCCAGGCGCGTTTGCCACGCGGAGCCCAGTCTGACGAGGTCTCCTTGCTTCCGGTCGCACCACGCGTGTACGAAGCGGTACTCCCCGGTAAACGCCAGGGCAATTTGCAAGTGACACTACTGAAGCGCAAAAACGGCAAGGTTGTCAATCAAAAAAACGAGACGGTCATGATCAGGTCAAGCATCGGAGGAATCGCTCGACGAATACCGCCAACAAGAGCCGAACCGTAGCCTCTTACGTGAATTGGCTGAGGGAACCGGCGGGAGTATCGATCCAGACATCAACACACTCGTGTCGCAGAAGCGCGAAGGCCATAAGACGTTGATTCATTCCTTAGAGAACCCACTCATGATCGCTGCGCTATTCTTACTCCTCGGCGACATCGCACTGCGGGTACTGTTTGGTCCACCGGTGTAGTGTACTGACAAGTAGAAGCCTCTTCGCAGAGAGGCGAGCGATGCAAATCCTGGCAATCTCGGGAAGTCTACGACGTTCATCACTCAACACTGCCCTCCTCCGTGCCACAACCTTATTAACCCCATCTGGAGTCCATGTTGTTCTCTATAGAAACCTTGGAGAGCTCCCACACTTCAACCCTGATCTCGAAGACAATGAACCACCTGTAGTAAGCGACTTTCGTGCACAGATTCGCGCCTCAGCTGGACTACTGATTTCAAGCCCTGAGTACGCCCACGGTATTCCTGGAGTGTTGAAAAATGCCTTCGATTGGCTAGTGGGTGGCCATGAATTCATTGGTAAGCCTGTTGCTATTTTCAATGCTTCACCGCGGTCGACCTATGCTCAGGCTTCCTTAACAGAGGTCATCACTGTGATGTCAGGGCGAATCGTGACTGACGCATCAATTACATTGCCATTGCTCGATAAGCATCTTGATGAACATGGGATCGCTGCGAATCCAGAATTCGCCAACGCCGTACGCTTAGCGATCACGGCGTTTGTACGGGCGATAGAACGTATGCGAGAGTAGGCACCGCAGTCAGTATCGTCGCTTGCCTGCGTCTTGTCACTCTGCTATCGCTCCGCAATCATTGCTGGCGAGGAGTGACCTCATGACCAAAGAACCTTTTACGATTGCTATCCCAGAAGAAACATTAACCGATCTACGCGAACGTTTAGCCAGAACGCGCTGGCCGCGTGACTTTGCTAACGATCAGTGGCAGTACGGCACCAACAGCGCTTATCTCAAAGAGTTAGTTGACTACTGGCTGCACACATACGATTGGCGCAAATATGAACGGGAGATGAACACCTTCTCCCACTACAAGACGACGATCGAAGGGATGCCTATCCACTTTATTCACCAGCCGGGCAAAGGTCCAAAACCAATGCCGATTATTCTGAATCACGGCTGGCCGTGGACGTTTTGGGATCTCCATAAGGTCATTCGCCCGCTTGCTGATCCAGCTGCGTTTGGTGGTGACCCTGCCGATGCGTTCGATGTCGTTGTTCCATCATTGCCTGGTTATGGCTTCTCGTCGCCGCTCAACACACCAGGAATCAATTACTGGCGCACAGCGGACCTCTGGGTGACACTGATGCAAGATGTCCTGGGTTACAAGAAGTTTGCTGCCCAGGGTGGTGATTGGGGGGCGGCCATCGTCGCACAGCTTGGGCACAAGTATGCCGATCGCGTCATTGGTATTCATACGCACATGATGTTCCCGCTCAATGCCTTCGCTGCGCCACTCACCACCATGCTTGATCCGTCACACTACGGCCCGGATGAAAAAGGCTGGTATGACCGTAGTATGCACTTCTTCACGGCTGAAGCCGGCTACGTGGCGCTGCAAACCACGAAGCCACAGACACTCGCCTACGGACTGAACGACTCACCGACAGGACTCTGCGCGTGGATTTTGGAGAAACGTCGCACCTGGAGTGGCTGTGATGGTGATGTCGAGAAAGCGTTCACCAAAGATGAATTATTGACAGTCATGACTCTTTACTGGGTCACGCAGAGTTTTGGTGCATCTGCAAGGTACTATTATGAGGCAGCACACAATTTGTGGCAGCCATCGCACAATCGCACTCCAGTCATCGAAGCACCAACTGGCGTCGCCGTGTTCCCGAAAGACATTATCCTCTTGCCGCGCACGTGGGCAGAACGGTACTACAACCTCAAGCGCTGGACCGTCATGCCCGCCGGTGGACACTTTGCTGCCATGGAAGAACCGCAACGCTTGGTTGATGACATGCGCGCGTTTTTCCGACCGTTACGCAATTGACTATGGGTGGGGAGGTAGACCACTAACGTTCCAATCGGAATACTACCTTGAGAGTGAGTACCTGACTCTACGCTCAGAAAAATTTTTCTTGGAGGTACACAATGGACGTACGTGCAGCCGTGGCGCATAAAGCAGGCGCGCCTCTGACAATAGAGACTGTGACGTTAGAAGGCCCCAAGGCTGGTGAAGTGCTTGTCGAGATAAAAGCCACGGGTATTTGCCACACCGATGAGTTCACTCTCTCTGGCGGTGATCCCGAAGGAATCTTTCCCTCAATCCTCGGACACGAAGGTGCAGGCATTGTCGTTGATGTCGGTCCAGGCGTGACGAGCGTACAAAAAGGCGATCACGTTATTCCGCTGTACACGCCGGAATGTCGGCAGTGTAAGTCCTGCCTCAGTCGTAAGACCAATCTGTGTACCGCAATCCGTGCCACTCAGGGCAAAGGGATTATGCCTGACGGCACCAGTCGTTTCTCGCTTGGTAAGGAAACCATTTACCACTACATGGGTTGTTCGACCTTTTCCAACTTTACCGTTCTGCCCGAAATTGCCGTGGCCAAAATCCGCGAAGATGCGCCGTTTGATAAGGTTTGTTACATCGGTTGTGGCGTGACGACAGGCATTGGTGCGGTGATCAACACGGCAAAGGTAGAACCCGGAGCAAACGTCGTCGTGTTCGGTCTCGGTGGCATCGGTCTCAATGTGATCCAAGGTGCGCGCATGGCTGGCGCGAATATGATCGTCGGCGTAGACATTAACCCTGGGCGCAAAATCCTGGCCGAGAAATTCGGGATGACACATTTCGTGAACCCGAAAGAGGTCCAAGGCGATCTCGTACCATACCTAGTCGATCTCACTAAAGGCGGCGCAGACTACAGTTTCGAGTGCGTTGGCAACGTACAGTTGATGCGCCAGGCACTTGAGTGCTGTCACCGTGGCTGGGGAGTGAGCGTGATTATCGGCGTTGCAGGTGCAGGTCAAGAAATCTCCACTCGTCCCTTCCAGCTCGTAACAGGGCGTGTGTGGAAAGGGACTGCGTTCGGTGGTGCACGCGGACGCACCGATGTCCCGAAGATCGTCGATTGGTACATGGAAAAGAAGATCAATATCGACGACTTGATTACCCATGTGCTGCCACTTGATCACATCAATGAGGGCTTCGATTTGATGCACGCGGGTAAGTCGATTCGGGCCGTCGTAAAATACTAAGTATCGTGTGCGGTAATTGTGTGGCAGAGTTGATCGCCAGGACTTTTCCCGTCGGCTTCTTTACACGTAGGAGATTCCGCCGACGGTTGCAGAACCCTTTACTCGCTGGCGCAATGCTTCGGCGGTTATGATAGCGAGTCTTGGGAGCTTGCAACCCAGTTACGGCCAACCACGCCTAACGAGGTTGTAGAAAAAGTCTCTTTTGAAAAATTCGACTCTTGAAAACCAAGGACTTTCTCGACGCGAAAATCCAAAATTTGGAGTTTTCCTACAGCCTCAACGCCGCGCCTCAGCCTCCGCGGCCCAACTGTATCCTTTCGCATTCGCTCAGAACCGCTCGTGGGCCGCAGTCGGCCTGAAGGCGATGGTTAGGCGCTGCCTATTCTTCTCTGGAAACACTGGGAGTGACGTTCTCTCGCTGCGGTCCCTCGACTGAGACGATATATTGGGTAAGCTCTGAACGGCGTTCCTGGGCGCGCTTGGCCGTCGCGATGAGTTCTCGGATCGTCAGGAGCAACTCGTCGACCGTTTCAGGAGTAAACGAAGCCTCGCCATCAACTGGACACACCCACGCGTAGAGATGCGGTACGCGAACGGTGATCCCTTCTTCTTGATATTCAAAAGTCGTGAGCCGCCACTCTTTCTCTGTGTGATGCTCCCTGCACATGGGAATCGGTTTGGTTGTCATAGGTTAGCGCCTCTTTTGCTTGCGTCGTCGAAACGGTGGCTGTGCCCACTCTTGTTCATCTGGGATGTAGGCCGTAACAAACTCGGCATAGACAGGATCAGCGTATTCACAGACAACGTGCAAGTAAATATCCGTTTTCTTCGCCAAGCTGGTTTTGCCACAAATGAGCACGCGCTGATCGTCCGGATATTCCTCGATGATAGTTCCCTCTAAAATTGCTTCGACCATATGGCTTCGCTCGAACCCCTCCTTCAAGGCATGCCGTACCGCATGACTCTTGATGAGGTAGTGGCCCTGGCGAACACGTTCACGAATGGTTTCAATATCCACTCGCGCTATTCTGGCGCATTCTCGTCTGGTTTTCCACGCCTGGTGTTTCGTTACACACTCGGGCCAATAAACACTCCGATCACACCTTCCGGCATGGTGGCATCAGCGGCCTTCTCCGTATGGAAGCCAATCGACTTAAAGGCGCGTTCTAACACCAACAGCGACGGTGTCTGAAGCACCCACACGCCCGACCCAGGTGGTGGAGGGGTTGTTGTAGCCCCTCGCTTCATGAGAACCACTCCGCCTTTAGGCTTAGAAAGTCGGACTCTCTCAACTCCATCACTTCTTACGGTCCACCCTGCCTTCTGAAAAAGGTCGAGAAAAGTACCCGCCAGAACGCAGGCTTGTTCGTCCGCACCGGCACAGCCAAGTTGTACGCCTTCCCGTGGCTTGGGTGCAGCCTGTAAAACTTCCACGAACTTGACCTTCTGTTCTGGTGTAAGTCTCAGGATTCGCGAGAGACTAGCCCCCTGATGAGTCTCTTGAAACGATGGAACAATTGCGAGTAGCAATGCTATGATCGAGGAGACTGATCCCCAGAAAGCGATTTTGTTCCAAAGTGTCAGCCGGCGATATCGTTCCCGAAGTCTCATCCCTTTTAGTTGCCCTTGTTTTGCCTAACGCGTGTTAGTTGGCCCAAAGCAAGTCGGTAAACCTTGCCGTTTCTGCAAAATAAACCAGTAGTAAAATTCCCCGGATCATGTGCCATTCTTTTTTGTTTGGCAAGACTTAGCTCGTTTCTACTCGCAGTGAGTACTTCGTATTAGTTTGCACAATCTGCAAACTAATACGGCTGTGGAGGCTTGTGTTAGTTTGCTCATCACCTTTCGGAACACAGCACTTACAGCCGGTCCGCCGGGTTGTGTACTCTTTGGTCTCCCCGGTTGAGAGTATGTTGATGTAGATCATTGAGGAACAGGTCCCGGCAATCCTTGCAATTAGCGCCTCAGCATCCTAGAGTGACCGATGACGGAGGGGACACCTATGGCCACCGCTACTGCAACAGTGCATTCCATTCCTGCCGAAGATCTGATCGAGCAACTTTATGAACAAGGAGTGACGGACGGGCTTCCAGTCGTGCCACCGACCCGAGACCGTGTCGAACGCATGCTTGCAGGTGCTCCTGGTCGCGCACGCGGTGAGTTACTTGGCACTATTGGCCCGCAGTACGGTGAAGCTACAGTTGAAAAGATCGCCATTAACGCGGTTATGGCTGGATGCAAGCCAGAGTATCTACCTGTTGTGCTCGCCGGAGTGGAAGGCTTATGTGACGAACGATTGTGTGCGCACGGCCTGAATGTCACGCTGTTCTCGGCTGCGCCGTGGGCGATCATTAACGGTCCGGTCCGATTCCAGATTGGTCTCAACGGCGGCCACAATGCTCTTGGCCATGGGTTTCGTGCCAATGCTACCATCGGTCGCGCCCTGCGTCTGGTGATCATGAATATCGGTGGGGCACGTCCGCACGAGCTGACCAAAGCAACAATGGGCCACCCCGGTCAATACACGGCGGTCATCGCTGAGAATGAAGAAGAGTCTCCGTGGGAGCCGTTTCATACCGAGCGTGGCTTCAGCGCCGATGACTCCGCGATCACTCTCTTTGCTGGTGGTTCCCCGCAACAGATCAGCGATTTTCAAAGTCGTAGTGCCGAACAGTTGTTGTGGTCTATCGGTCGGACCATGGGTGGTGGGTTATGGAACTATAAGAACTATCCACTCTTCGGAGACACAATTCTTGTATTGAGCCCTGAGCACGCGCAGACGATCGCTGCGGATGGATTGTCACAAAAAGATGTACGCCAGTTTCTTTACGACAATGTGACTCTCTCGCTCGATGATCTCAAACCCGGCAAAGAAGGTGGCGAGGGGTTTGGCACTGCGCTGTTAAAGGCGGGAGGCGATAAAGGCTTCGTGGTGGGAGATCGTGTACGTAAGTTCCGTTCGCCAGATTCGATTTTTGTCGTGGTTGCAGGCGGAACCGCAGGACGTTTCTCAGCTGCGATTCCGGGATGGGTGGCAGATGATTTAGGTAGCACACCTGTAAGCAAGCGTATCCAAGTTGACTGATATCTAGGAACTGAAAGGAGATATGTCTATGGCAGACGAGATGCTCAATCCAATTGGCTACGGTGGGAAGGCAGAGAAAGCCCTTGCCCCACGCCTATCCGGTCTGAATGGAAAAACTATCGCTTTGGTGGATATCGGCTTTCCCAACAGCAACATTTTCCTTGATCGAGTAGAAGCACTACTCAAAGACCGCTTTGGTGTGGCTGAAGTTGTGCGCCATGCAAAACCGTCGCCGACCCGCATGGCCAAACCAGAAGTGAGGAAAGATATTCTCTCTCGTTGCCACGGAGTCGTCGAAGCGGTCAGCTCGTGAGGGTCGTGCATATCGTGCAGTTCGCACGATGTCGCCTACTTTGAAGAAAATGGTATTCCGACCGCCAATATCTCCACGACCGAGTTTGTTGCTGCTGCCCGCTTGCAGTGTAAGAATCTCGGCATTCCGTCGTACGAAGTCATCACTGTTCCCCATCCGATCGTACCGCTGACCAAGGAAGAAGTGTGGTCACGTGCCGATGCGATCATTGACTCGATTGTGGCCAAGCTCATTGGCAACGAAGCACGGGCCGCTGCATTGTAGAAAACCTCTGCTCGTGGGAGTGCAGTCCTTACCGTACAGTCGAAGGTTCACCCGGTACCGTCTCTGGGAACCTTCGACCTCGCCCTCCCGATAAAAGTCCTTCTCCAACCATCGAAAAACAAAGAGAGAGTGATGAACAACGGCTATGAAGCGAGGCCGACCTATATCTCACATATCCTCAACGGCGCGTCACATACGTGCCACCGTATAACGAGAGGGAACGTCACATGGTCCAGGAATCCGTCGCGAAATAGCAGTGACCGCTACGCACGATTTCACTGGCAAAATAACTGTCGATGACCTTACCCCTGACACCCCGTACCGCTACACTGCATCCATTTCTGGTGGACCAACAGCGGAAGGATGTTTCCGGACTGCTTCTGCTGTGACACAGGCGAAAGGGTTTCGCTTCGCCTGGAGTGGAGGTCTTGGCAGATGAAACTGGTAACCTTACTGTAGAAATTCACAAAGTCGATGGAACGGTCGTGTAGCAAGAAACATTGCGTCCCTCACCATGAGTTCTCAAACAGGCACAATAGGCTACGCTACAACTTAAAAGGAGGGTAGGTGCATGCAAGGACTCGAAGGCGTAAAGGTCTTGGAACTTGGCAATATGGTGTCAGCAGCGTATGCGACCAAGCTCATGGCTGACCTCGGTGCAGATGTGATCAAAGTGGAAGAGCCTGAGGGCGACCGTGCTCGTCAGTGTGGTCCGTTTCCTGGTGGCAGGGTTGATCAGGAACAGAGCGGGCTGTTTCTTGCGCTGAATACGAATAAACGCGGGATCACCTTAGACCTACACAAGGAACGAGAGGCGCTCCTTCGCCTAGTCGCTTGGGCTGATCTCCTCGTCCATAATTATGCTCCTACACAAATGGCGGAGCTGGGAATTGAGTATCCGACTTTTTGTGAGATTAACCCACGCTTGGTCATGTGTTCGATTACGCCGTTTGGGTTGACTGGCCCTCACAAGGATTACAAAGCCTATGAATTGACAATGGCACACGGTGGGGGCTGGGCATGGTTAAGTCCTGGGGGATCGGACCGGGCAGATTTGCCGCCACTCAAAGCTGCTGGTCATCAAGCCAATTTTCAAGGAGGTTTAGCTGCGGCGACTGCAGCGCTTGCCGCCTATTTCCGCGCCTTGCAGACCGGCCAAGGAGAACATATCGACTTCTCTGTTCAGGCTTATGTGGCGTCGTTTTTAGAGCACCATTTCGTTACCTATTCCTTTCTTGGCCGGGTTAATTCGCGATTAGGAAGACGCCTGCAAGACCCGTGGGGAATTTTTGCTTGTCAGGATGGCGACATCTTCGTTGCCGTCGCAGAAGAAGACCAATGGCAACGGTTGCTAGCGTTGATGGGTAATCCGTCGTGGGCAACTGCAGAGTTGTTTGGCGACTTCATGCTGCGAACAAAAAACCAACACCTGTTAAAGCCACACTTAAAAGAATGGATGCAGCAGTGGCGCGTGATGGACCTCTTTCATGCTGGACAGGAACAGCGTCTGTGTTTTGCCCCGGTGCTAACCATGTCGCAAATGGCCACCCAGGAACAACTACGCTCGCGACACTTTTTCGTTGAAGTCACCCATCCGCGTGCAGGAACCCTTTCTCATCTCGGACCGCCGTATCAACTACGTGAACCCTGGTGGCAGATTCGTCGGCCCGCGCCACTGCTCAGCGAACACACTGAGGAAGTCAAGACAAGTCTCAAGCAAGTCGAGGCGAGGTCAACACAAGTCGAAACAAGTTCAAAACAAGTCAAAGAAGGGCATCGAACTCCGAACTCTGCACTTGGGACTTCGAGATCTCGTCTTCCGCTTGCCGGCGTGCGGGTAGCCGATTTTAGTTGGGTGTGGGCAGGACCATTTTGTACATTGCACCTTGCACATCTTGGAGCAGAGGTCATCAAGATCGAATCACGCAGTCACCTCGATCTCACGCGTCGTCTACCGCTGTTCCCCAAGGGGGTGAAACCGGGATAGACCGGAATGGCTTGTTCAATCAGTGGAGTTTGGGAAAGAAAAGCGTCAGTGTGAATCTGACGAAAGCCGAAGGGATTGCCATCGCCAAAGAGCTGATCGCTAAAAGTGATGTCGTTGTCGATAATTTCGCAACTGGCGTGATGGAGCGATTGGGGCTCGGCTATGAAGAACTCAAGAAGATTAAGTCGGATATCATCATGGCCTCCATCTCTGGCTATGGTCATACTGGTCCACAGAAAAATTATATGGCTTATGGTCCTGCCATTGCTCCACTCACCGGCCTTTCGTCGTTGACGGGCTATGCCGGTGGTCCTCCACAGGAAGTAGGGCTTTCCTATGGTGACCCAAATGCAGGCATCAATGCTGCGGTTGCTATCTGTGCAGCTCTTGCAGCACGGCAACGTACTGGCCAAGGTCAGTACATTGATGTGTCGTTATGGGAAGCTGTCGCTGCCTTAGTGCCTGAAGGTTGGATGGACTATGCCATGAACGGGACCCAACCGCCGCGACACGGGAACCGTGATCCGGTGATGGCGCCACACAACTGTTTTCGCTGTGCAGGAGAAGAGGAGTGGGTCACGATTGCTTGCGGTACGGAAGCGGAGTGGCAGGCGTTGTGTCAAACCATCGGACAGCCACAACTTGTGAACGATAAACGTTTTCTCACTATGCGTGATCGTAAGGTCAACGAAGACGCTTTGGACCAACTGCTTACCGCTTGGACTGAAACGCAGAACAAGTGGGAAGTAACACGAACCCTCCAGGCCGTGGGGGTTGCGGCATTCCCAACGATGAATTGTAAAGATCTTGCTGAAGATGCACATCTTAATGAGCGTGAGTTCTTTGCGCGTCTGGCACATCCAGAGATCGGCGTGCAGACCCACACCGGGATTCCCTGGCGTCTGTACAATGCCTCCAACGGAGTGCGATCGCCCGCACCATTGTTAGGCCAACATACCGACCACGTCATGCGCGAACTACTCAATTACTCCGAGCAACAGATTGCACAATTGAAGGAGGAACGAGTGCTGTACTGAACCATAGGGCAACACATCAAGATGCGAGCCGCGCTTATGAGTTCCTTCCCCCTCGATAGGGGGAAGGATAGGAAGGGGGTAGTGACGTGAACACCTCACGACGCTATCGCATGATTCACCTGCGGTACCCGCGCCAGCAGCGTCTGCGGGTTATGGGCGACGCCACCACGATAGACCGTCGTTAGCTTGCGCAGCTCTCGTACATCACGCAGTGGATCACCATCGACAACGAGAAAATCCGCATACCGACCAGTCGCAATACTACCGATGTCATCTGCTCGGCGGATGTAACGCGCAGCCACAGAGGTGACTGCTTTCAGTGCGGCCATCGCGCCAATCGACTCACTCAGAAGTTCAACTTCACGTAGCAGTGCGAACCCCGGCGGTGGATACGCGAGCCCGCCACAATCGGTACCACCAACAATGAGCCCACCAGCATCATGGAGCATACGCGTCACTTCTTGATGTTTCTCCAACACTTTGGTTGCAGCCATAGGCTCAAAAATTCCAGGATGGATATCCCAGTCTGGTCGTTCTCCTATGTGTGAAGCCATCGCCTTCTGGCGGGTCAGTGCCATTGGTGGAATATAGCGACGGTCAGGGTCTTGCATTGCTGCTTCACGTCCACAACGCGCAATCCACAGTAAGTCGAGTGTCGTACCCATATTCACTTGATGTTTGATCATGGCATCGAACCAGGTCTGCGCTCGTTTTCCCTTCAAGTCCGTCTCTTCCCAGCCTTTGTTGAGCTGTTGCCAGAATGACGGATTCATCATCGAGGCACCAACCCCGAATTGCATCTCCAAGGCGCAGAAATCGTTGTACGGCGAGATCCACACATGTTCGAGGCCGTCGATGCCCGCTTTAATAACATCAAGGGAATGCGTGTACCCGAGATGCCCAGTGACAGGTACGCGCTTGTCGACGAAACGGATAACCTCGGTCGAAGTCTCCGGTGGCAATGTAAAATAGAGCTTAATTCCATCAACACCGGCATCGAGTAAGGAACCAATCTTCTGTGGGACCGCCTCAGGCGACGGAATGGAGTCGAGCATCTCACCAAGTGGTCCGTAGGTTCAAAACTCGAGGTTGGGCCGTCCAGCAGCGGCCCGTAGATGAGCATTCGCGGTCCAAGGGTCGCGCCACTGTTGAGATCTTGTCTCAGTTGCTGGGCCTTTTCGAGCTTTGCTCCTACATCGCGAACCGTCGTAACCCCCGCTGCAAGAAACAACGGTAAACTTTCACGGTCCACAAACGTGGCGTGGACATGCGTATCGATCAGTCCAGGCACCACGGTTTTTCCTTTGAGATCGATTTCCTGTGCGCCGGCTGGTGTCGGAATGGGACCACTCTCGATCGCGCTGATGCGGTCACCGTTCACCACAATCGATACATTCGGACGAGGTTGGTCAGCATACTCCATCAATGAGTCGTGCATTCTTGAAGACTGTTGTCTGCGCCATATCGCCTCCTTTTTTTCTGGACTGAGGGTGATCACCCATCTACTCCCGCAACGAGTAGAAGAACCCCCAGAGCCCAGTTCTTCTACTGGGAGCATACTCCGTCCCGCCAGAGTTACAAGACTTTCCGTCTTCTCCCTTTGCCGACGATTTTCCTTGACATCACACCAGCTCTGGAACAATAGTGCCTTAGCCGATTTCACGCGCGACAAACGCGACGTTCATCCGCAAGATTTCGACGGCGAGATCAACGTGAATATGCTGAAGGGTATCGTGCATCGAGTGCACATGTGTGTTGGTGCTGTCGGCTCCTTCGATAGTGAGCACGGCAGGAATATTTGCGCTAATAAAAGGAACATGGTCGCTATTAAAGGGATGTAACGAAGTTTCGACCCGCAACTGCGTGTAGGTCGTTGCCGCTTCGTGCAGCCCGTCAATAACCGACTGCGATAAGGCCGCTCCTTCAAGGAGGACAGTACGCAACGTGGTATTGAGCGCTCCGATCATGTCCATGTTGACAACGGCTTGTATCTTTCTCTGTTCTGCGACCGATAAACTGGCAACATATTGTTTGCTGCCAAAGAGTCCCTGCTCCTCTCCACCAAAAAGAAGGAAACGTAAGTCATGTTGGCCATTATGATCGTGAAAGACGCGCGCCATCTCCAGCAGTCCAGCGCTACCACTGCCATTGTCGTCAGCCCCAGGCGCAGTAGAGGTCACTCCACCGGCCTGGTTTATAGAGTCTAAATGTGCAGTGACGACGACGACCTTTCGAGAGCTGACTGCGTTGCCGCGCTTTTCTGCCATGATATTCCAGCTCGAGCGGCCACTGACAGAAACCTTCTGCCTCCGTGTGACGTAGCCCAACGGTTTCAGTTGGTTTCGTGCCCAGAGTGAAGCTCGCGCATAATGGGGAGTGACCGAATTTCGCGTCGGAAAAGAGGCGAGATGAATGAGGTCGGCCTCAAAGCGCTGACGCGACACTCGGTCTACCAGGCTCTGTATTGACGCAACGCGCTCCACTCGCGCCCTGGTAGCATCAGGCCGAGCGAAAACAACCATATCGTTCTCAAGCGGCAACAATGCATAACACGTCCCATGTTTATCGGTTAAACGACGTACGCGACGAGGTTCGATTTCGACCAGCAAAAAGCGGCCGCGATCGAGAAGGACCGGAATCTCAGGGTGTTGGTGCTGAAAGAGGCGACCATTCTGCACCACGACGTACAGATGCTCTCGCTTCACATTTGCCGCGCGCTCTATCAGCCGCAGCTCTCCGCGCCTGACGGAGGTTTTCAGGGTGTCCCATTGCTTTTTATTTCCGTAGAGCAATATCTCATCGCCAAACTGCGCAGTAGCAAGACCTACGGCAGCAAAAGACTCTTGCCGCTTTCTCCTCGCACCCGATGGGGCACGATAGGTTGCCAGTCTCATCTTATCCTCCACGTTACACAATATAATGTTCGCGGGCGATGGACTTGCTTTCTTCCCCTCACCCCAAAAAACGATCGGTACGCCCTCGTCATTTAGTGGCCCTGGGTAATCGGCTTTGACTTCCATTGAGAAGGGATAACGGGCGATCTTGCCCGATAGAAAATCCGGCTGCAGCTCCAAATATGGATGCCAGTAATCTGGGATGCCTAAACCAGAACGGAGCAAGTAACCGAGATCCACGCTGTCCCTCTTTTCACTGCGGCTACACAGCCGAGTTGACTGTGGTGCTCGCTGGCATCTTCGTGTGTCCTGGTGCGCTCTTGTTCTACCGCCAGGACATCGAACCCAGCATTTTTTGTATACGCTAAATGTGCACTTAACGGCTGGCGGTTCAAGAAGAAGTCGCGATTGCCACGCACTAACTTCTATTCCCAATCGGAATAGGTCCAATGACCATTCCACACTTGGAGCCACCTCAATGCCAGCATTTCCAAAAGCAGAGGCCTCGAAGGTTGTCTCGACTGTTGAGTTACTGCTGGAAACGCTCAGCGCTTGTCGACTGCCCAAATCCCGCGCTGAGACCACCTCCGAGGACATAAATATGTTGTCCATCCGTCAAGGGGAAATGTCCATGACGGGCGTTTAGAAGTGGACTTTCAAGTCGCCAGGTTTGGCTGATGGGGTTATATACGTCGACGCGATTATAGACGTTTCCATTAACCTGCCCAGTACCCTGAGCGGTAGTTTCTCCACCCATCACATAAAATTCCCCTCGGAAATAGGCAGCCTTTCCCATCCCACCACGTGCCTGGGGCAGTGGCGGAATTGTGACCCCGGGGTCATACTCGAGGCCCAGGTATTGGTAGCAGGATTGTAGATAAATACATCCGTAAAACCAATCGCGACGGTGTTGCCATTTCCGCTTCCAGGTCCTCGTCCTCCGAAGATGTAGAACTTTTCTCCATCAGTTCCGCTTGCAGTGTGATTGCGCCCTACGGGCATCGGCGCAACCCCACTCCAAGAATTGGTGACCGGGTTGTAGACAGCAGCACTTACAACCG
This sequence comes from uncultured delta proteobacterium, assembly GCA_963733195.1. Classification (GTDB taxonomy): domain Bacteria; phylum Desulfobacterota; class Binatia; order Bin18; family Bin18; genus VGTJ01. The sequence goes on along the minus strand of CAVTCR010000059.1, from coordinate 227,858 downwards.
TGTTACCCGTGAGGTCAATTCCTCCGGCATAATATACCAGCCCATTTATCAAGGCCGTGGAGGCTGACCCAGTGGCAAACGGGATGGGAGCCCCTAAGCTCCAGGTATTGGTAGCCGGGTTATAAATCTGTACCTTGCCTTGTGCATTCGCACCAAGTCCCCCAAAGAGGTACAGTTTGCCCCCAATGACTTCAGCAGCATGGTGATTTCCCGGAAATGGTCGTGCGGCGAGGTTTGACTGCCAGGTGCCGTTGTTGATGTCATAAGCGAGCGTACTGGGATTCACCTCACCAACCACATAGACAACGCCGTTGATCAATCCGCTCGCAACTTCTCCCAGAGCCAGAGGAAGGCTCTGCCAGGTTGGCCCACTTGCCTTTACCCGCCTCGGGGCGAAAGACATAACGAAACGCCTTATCAAGAGTCGAAGCCTGTCCATTGCTATTCACTACTACATCGATGAAATTAGGCGTCGGCGCCGCGCTTGCCGGAATAATTCCCTTAATTCGGGTTGAGCTCACCGAAGTCAAAGTCGCCGGGATCCCTCCAAAGCTTACTGAGGTGTTAGAAAGACTTCCGAAGTTTACCCCACCAATGACGAAGCTGTGGAGTCCGTTGCCAGAGAGCTCTCCAGGGAAATATATCGAACGCCTGCATGCCCGTCACCGAGGTATCATTCGGCTTCATCACGGTGATGTTATTGCCTGAATAGTTCACTCCGATAACGGCCCCACCAGGACCGGCGAGTACATCAAGCGCTCCTGGAGCGTTTGGAATCAGCACCTGAGAGTTAATCGCCCTTCCGTCGTCGGTGAGCTTTACCCGATGCAAAGTACCATTCCACTGCTGAACAAGTAGCTGTCCCCGCATGCCGTTGTTAAACGTAGTTGCCCGGTATTCGGACAATCCGTTTGACGATGGCTGAAAAATTCCTAGCGGTGGAGTGTAATTAGCAAGAAGGGATGCGTGCGTCGGGCCACGATACACATTCTGACGGTCGTCATATCTTCCACGATTTCTGTTGGGATGTCCGTAGTAGCGATCCCGACCGAGAATAAGAAGTTCATCAGGCGCACCTGGGTCCGGTCCTTGTGTGGTCGCCGAGAGAGAGCCGCACCGAAGCTAGTATTCGGGCCATTGTCGAGCGCATAGAACCACCCATTTGTGTGAAGAAGCACGCTGAAAGGATTTCTAAATCCAACGGAAAACGGTCTTACATCTACCCCTGGAGCCACGTCCACCACGCCTCCGAACCGTTGATCGGAATTCGTTAGGCCGGTTGCAGTCTCAAGATACTGGATAGTGCCATTAAAACTAGGGTTCGAAGTCTCGGCGATGAGAATAGCTGCGGTAAGAGGCGATTCTGGAAGGTCCCCAATATTACAGTGTTTAACGCCAGCGTTGGTGTTTCCCCCAACGGCGATCAAGAGATCTCCATAGTTGTCAAACTGCATTCCGTTAACAGCATGGTCGTGATTTGAGGCCGGAAGGTTCGTGATAAGTGGGGAGATGATGTTAAAATTCGGCCCAGTGAGTACTGATACCTGACTCTTGTAGGTCGAAGCCGACGTCACGCAGCTGCCTCCATCGGCAAAGAGAGCGGAATGAGCCACGTAAATCTTCACCGGGCTCGGTGGGTCGAAGGGGTTAAACGTAATACCCAGGATGGCAGGTTTTGCTGAGGTCGAGAGGGTTGGGATTACCTGGGTATTAGTAACCACATAAGCATCATTCAAGGTGCAGGCATAAATATTCCCAGTCACTGAGGCGACGTAGAGACGTCCATCCGGACCCCATACGCCACGCGTTGGAGTGCCGGCTGAAGCAATGACGGTAGGGTTAAAGAAGGCTACTGCCCCTCCACTGCTCCCATAGGTGAAGACTTTGGAGTTGCTGACTCCATTTGGCGTCTCGACGGTCACGGTTCTAGTTCCAGTGCCGGCAGGACTTTATAAAGGAGATTGTGTTTGGAGTCACCGTGAGATTGCTTGGAAGGATGGTCGTCGCACCCCAGTGTACCATTACCCCATTGGCCGGGAAAAACCCGACGCCAGATATGGTGATAAGTTCTCCACCACTCGATTTTCCTCCCGCGGGAAGGGAGTTTATGAATGGCAGAAGAGATGATTCGTCGTGTCTCAGATTGCTTGTCGGAATTGGCTGAAGGACGCTACCATTCACCGACAGGGATACATCAATTGGCAACTCTGCGAGTGTCGCTACGCCGAAACGTGCTTCGATAGTATGTGTTCCCGAGGCGAGCGACATTGGTCCTGATACCAGGATGCCGTCAATGAATAGCCGTTTTATCGAACCTCCGCTAAGGCTAAACGAATAGATTCCGCTTGAGGCCGCAGTATATTTTCCAGCAAGAACCAGTACTGTGTCAGAGGTAAAGGGAGAATGCCCCATCTTGCCGGTAATGCTGTCTACGTGAAGCGAGGGGGCAACCTCCAAAAACTGTGGAGTCGATGGGAGGTTGTCAATAAGGCTACTGAGACTACTGCCATTTGCCGGATAGTAGCGCATATACACTCCTCCAACCGCATTTGGTGGATAGATGTTGAGCAGATGCGAGCCGGCCAAAGTTCTCTGCGGAGTATTCGAATCGCCAATGGTAAGAGTAACGTCGATGAGATCCCAAACCATAGGAATGCGTCAGCTTCGTCGAAGTGCCGAGAAGTGAACTACCCTCTGTCCAAATAAAGTCCACGAGAGTCTGCCCAAATTCATGGGTGTGGGAGAATGACCCGTCAAGGGTGATGACTCTATCCCATTACCGTCGTAGTCGACGGCATAATCTGGCCCGTTAATTACCACATGAAGATAAGGATCGCCTTCGTGGACATTCGGCAGAACTTCAATTGCTGAGCATTTTGCATTGTTCGTATTTTTAACAAAGTCCAGGTTCAGAGTGCCATCGTCGACGGTGACATCGCTCGTGAGTTGAATGGCTGAAAAGCTGCTTCCCGCCTGTGCCACAATGTCGAGATTGTTTGCCAAAGGCGTACCTTCAGCGTTTATGGAAAATACTCGTTGGCCCGCATTGTTAAAGTAGATCTCCGCAAGATGGATGGTAACCTGATAGACTCCATTCGGTACGGGGATGCCATACGAGAATGCCGCACCAAAACGTTCACTCTGATAGAGGGTGTCATCGTTCGTGTTTGCTATTGCCGAGCCAGTGGTAAATGACGAACCGCCAGAAAAATGAGTGTCCGCACTCCATGATTGCCCCTGGCTATCGACAAACTGTCCACCACCGCAATTAATTCGCACGGCACCTTGTCCAGACGTTTGCGGCTGTACCGTGACAGCCACCTCGTCGGAAGCTGAGAGGTTTCCATCGCTTGCTGTAAGTCGCAGCGTATATACACCGCTTGTGGAGAAGGTTGCCGAGGTGTTGAGGGCAGTAAGAGCTGAAAACACGACGGGTCCCGGACCGTTAAGTGAGAGCCACTGGTAGCTGAGCTTTCCAGGGGGATTGGGGAGGTTGTCATCCGATGCCGTTGCGGTGAGCGATATGGAATTGGTTGGCGGAGTAATCTGCTTATCTGGGCCCGCATTGACGACCGGAGCTTGATTTCCTAATGGGCTGTTAACAACCGAAAAGGAAACCGTGAGCACTGCGCCACTCGTCCCGGTGCCATTACTGCCGGTGAAGGCTTTTCCAGTAAGAGTGTGGCTGCCGAGGGAGGGAGTCCACGGGTTATAATTTCCCCCATTGTCGCCCGCGAGCGCATAGGGGGCTACATTCTCGGTGCGGAAGTTGGGATTGCCGTCGAGCCCGAACACCACGCTGCCGACCGTGACGGGGTTTGTATTTGCCCGCACATTGAGATTGGTAGTGCCCAGGGTGCTCAGGTTGAGAGTTGCCCCCGGTAGAAGTGGATTAAATGCGGCAATAGGTTGCTCGGTGTTAGCATTAATCAACGTAAAACTTGTCACCGTCGGACCAGAGGACACCGCGTTGAAGGTGACGACAACATCATCACTGCTACTGAGAGCTGAATCTGATACCGTCAGGCGAAGTACGTAAACTCCGGTTTGCGTGAAAGAAACGCTGGTGCTCAGCGCAGACGGTGAATTAAAAGTGACGGTTCCCGGACCATTCACCTTTGTCCAGGCGTAGGTTAAAGCGGCTGGCGGATTGGGGATTCCGTCATCTGTAGCCGTGGCAGTCAGTGAGACGGTTGATGTGGGAAGGGTGATACTCTTATCGGCTCCGGCGTTGACGACTGGGGCGAGGTTTGCGGATCCTTCCAGCTCATGAAGTTCGATAGCAGAGACTTTGGCGTTCTGCACGACCCCTACAAATTGGAGACTGAGAACTCCGTCAGATACCGTCACCGGAAAAGTGGCACTGTAGGCAGCGTTCTTTCCAACCAGAGACCAAATATCAAGGTCGTTAATTTTGAGGATCCCTTCGGCAAAAACATCAATAATTCGAGCCCCTGCCTTATTCAAATAGATCTCAGCGAAATGAACCACAACATCGTATTGCCCATTCTCTACGGGGATACCGTACAACAACGTCGCTCCCCATCGCTCTGACTGGTAGAGTGCTGGATCGCTTGTACCGGAAATACTCGCACTTGTCTTGAAGGTATTACTTGGTTTTACAAAGGGAGTATCGGCAACCCAAAGATCGCCGGCCGTGTCAGTGTACTTCGGTCCACCTGCATTGATGAGGATCGGGGGGAGATGAGCCAAGGCCGAGCTAAGCGGCAGGAATAAGACAGTTAGCAATACACCAATGTGTTTAACCAGAGCAGGGGGTAGAAGAGAAGAGAGCTTCATAGACACCTCTCTCAGTTAGAGGGTCGTGTTCTCAACTTGTTGATGGTGTGGCTTAGATCAAGTACCAAATTCGTAGCGATTCACAAAGAGGCCAATCACGGTGTCATGCATGAAGACCGATTTTGAAAAACAAATTGTTTTCCGTGCTAGTCGTTTAATCCGTGTCCGTAGCGTCAGATGTTTCCGTTCGATCTGCTGCGTATGGAGTTTGCCGACAGTATGAGCAGAGGCCGGAAGATGACGCGCATAGACTCCGGCCGCATCAGTGTAAAAGTGCACCAGCCCAAACGGCTTCAGCAACGTCTGTAACTGCACAAAGACCCGTATCCGCTCGACTCCCACATGTAGGGCTAAAACACGAGACAAACCACCATATATGGGAATTAACGGCCACTGAGCGTAAGTCCTGCATTACACAAGAAACCCGAGAGCCCTGGTGTGGGATTGACTGGGACACTCGTCCCTGTCAGTCCATCATTTCTTACAGCTTGGAAGAAATGACTGCTTACTTGCCCTGCTTGATGACCAACCGGTCCTTACTTGCTGAGGCAATCCGCAGCTTTTTCGTAGGTTCAGATTGTGACCCGGTATAGAAAACAAGCTGGTTGTCATCTGATGAGTTCCCAGGTTCCTTGGGATTCTTGCACGCGATCAGTCGCTGCTGGCGTGCCTTCCCTCAACCACAGTGCCATCGGGTTTCAGTTCAAAGGAGTCTCGAGGGCGACGGGAAAGTTTGAACTCGTAGGTCGCAGGCCGGAAAACTCGCTCTGTCTGCGTGTCTTCCTCCCATGCATGCATCCAATGCTGGCAGAGGATTTCTCGCTTGATTTTCTTTGCCATCGCCCCCCCGTGTAACTTTAAGGAGTGACCAGCTTCTTCCGAGGACCATCGAGCGTTGTATGCATCCGCGCTACCTGTTGGGTTGAAAACATAAACATGGAATCATCATCCACGTAATCCATGTAGTTCATGAACATATCGCCATTGGGAGCGTTGCTACAGGAGACGTGAGGAAACGTCGGTTTGCCGAAGTTCGGGCCCTCTGCATTCGGGGTATCAGCAACAAAATCGCTTGCGCTACAATCCTCTGTATCAGCCCAAATGTGGCGCAGATTCAAGTAGTGCCCGATTTCATGGGTTGTGGTTCGCCCCAACTTAAATGGAGCAGCTGCGGTCCCAGTCGTCCCGAATCCCCTATGGGTAATGACAACGCCGTCGGTTTGCGCAGGACCACCTGGAAATTGAGCATAGCCAAGAAGCCCACCTCCAAGGTTACAAACCCAGATGTTCAGGTATCTATCCGTGGGCCACGGATTCACTCCGCCGCTGGTTGTCGATTTCATCGCATCATCAGCTCTGAATGACGTTCGGTTCGTCTTTGTCCGCGTGACGCCGGAAGTCGGTTTACCTGTGGGATCTTTCTTAGCAAGCACAAACTGAACGTTAGTATCAGCAACTAATCCTTTCCAGACTGTCGGCGCTTTGGACTTGTCTGGATTTTTCGCGCGGAAATCGCGATTCAAGACGCGAATCTGGCTCCTGATCTGCGACAAAGTGATATTCTCAGTCGGCGTATTATACACAACGTGAACGACAACCGAGATAGTGAGTGGCCCTCCCGTTCTCAGCGCTCCTCTTTCCAGTGCCATCCGGCGAGCCACGGTATGCTCAAGCTCCCGTTGGTTTCGACGAAAGTTTGGGTCTTCTTCTAAAAGTCGACTATGTGCCTCCATCGTCCCACATTGTCGTCGCAATAGTAGGTTGCTCACCAGCACCCGCAGTTCCGCTTCTTCTTACAGCCATAGGGTTCCCCTCCTGTGTAAAGTTCTGTAGCGTTCCAGCGCAATGATCACGCCATCACCTAGCCGTCTTATTTTCACAAGGAATTTGCAGATCTTGGGCATAGACTGGAATCGCGGTCGTCAACTGTAGTTACCGTGAGGTGGCGACGCCGGCAAGAAAGTTCAGGAGAGTCCGGCGTGGAGCAAGAGTGTCAAGTAAATTTGACGATCACTAACAATTGACACTGGTTAAGATAGGCAATGCGTTGTCGAGGAAACAGAGAACAGAAGAGAAGAACCAGAGCAGTCATCTTCAAGTCTCCAGTTCTCCGCTCCTCGGTGTCATCAAACCTACACTTCGATTCTGTAGACCTTCGCGGCGGTGTCATGAACGATCAAGCGGCGGTCATTATCAGATAGATCGTTGAAGGTTTTGTTGATGAAGTCCTGCGACCGTGGCCAGGTGGCGGCAGTGTGCGGATAATCTGACGACCACATCACATTGCCTGGGCCGTAGATGTCAAGCGTTTTGATGAATATCGGCTCGTTAATGAAGGTGGCGTACACCTGCCGCTTGATATAATCGCTGGGTTTCATGGCCAGCTTCACGCCAGCGAGGGCCCCCAGACGGCTGTGGATCATGTCCATCCGCCACATGAGGTAGGGCATCCAGGCTACATCGTTCTCAGCGGAGATGATCGTCAGCTTGGGGAACCGTTCCAGTACTCCACCCAGGACAAACACAGCCAGCGAGCGCTCCACTTCGTGGTGCAGTGTGGAGGCCTGGAGCGCCAGGTTGCCGCTGAAGAAGTCGACTCCAGTCCCTTTACGGCCGGTAAGGACGTGCAGAGAGAGCGGGAAGTTGGCTTCCTGAGCAGCCGTCCAGAAGGGATCGTAGTCCGGATGGTTGTACGGCTTGTCATCGGGGGCCTCCGCCCAAATCATCGCCCCGCGCACGCCCTTCTTGGCAATACGTTTGAGTTCTTCTACAGCCGCCGGAATGTCCTCCAGCGTGAGCAACCCCAAAGGCAGCAGTCGTTTGGGATTGTGGCTGCAATAGTCGACCGCCCAGTCGTTGTACGCGCGGAAACAAGCGGCCCGCAGCTCGACGTCATCGAGCATGTATAACGGCATACCCATCGAGGTGTAGATCACCTCGGCGATGACACCGTCGCGGTCCTGGTCTTTGACGCGGGCGGCCGGATCCCAGACACTAGCTGGAGCTTGCTCCATACCTTTTTTGTTGTGTTCCGGCAGTTGCTCTGACGGAACCCCAGCACCAAAGAACGCGGCGACAGGAAAGGGGTTGATGTTTTCACAGACGAAGAACTCACCATCCTTGCCATTGAGCCCGCGCACGGTGTGAGGCGCACGGTCGCGGAACTTCTTGTCCAGCCGTTCTCCCCACATCTTTGGTGGCTCAACAAAGTGTGAATCCGCCGAAATGATACCGTAGCTTGCCATAACAGTACCCTCCTTTATGGGTTAGTTTTGCTCGGTTTCTTGAACACGCACTCACGTATCACGCGTATTACGTATTGCGTGTCCTGTATCTGACTCTTTCTCCTTTTCCCCATTTTACCTTTTCCTCTACTCCTCAAATCACTCCTTCCTCCTTGAGCGCGGAGATCTCCGCGTCGCGGTAGCCCAATTCCCGTAAAACTTCCAAGTTGTGCTGACCAAGCAAAGGAGCTGGTGTCTGCGGTACATCCGAAGCAGAGAGTCGTACTGGGTTCCCCGCCGACAGGTACTTCCCTCGCACCGGATGCTCGACTTCAACGATCATATTCCGTGCCCGCAGATGCGGGTCGTTCAACACTTCGCCGGTATCCTGGCACGCACCACACGGCACACCGGCGTCAGCCAGAATTTTCATCACTTCAAACTTTGAGCGTTGCGAGGTCCATGCTTCAATCAACGCATTGACTTCAGCCACCCGTTCGAGACGCGCGTTGGCGCTGTTGTAGCGTGCATCGCCGATTAAATCCTCACGTCCGATCGCACGGAGAAGCGGCTCCCACATTTGTTGCTGGGCAAAAACAAATACATAATCGTTTGGGCCACCGGGATGACAGCGGTAGATCGTTCCCGGAACTCCCGGACCAAGTTGGTTGCCAGTACGCTCGACCGATTTTCCAAACCGTTGGTGATCACGCAGGCTGACTCGCACCAAATTCATTACCGCTTCTTGCATAGCCACTTCGACTTGTTGCCCCTCACCAGTTGTGTGTCGCTGCATGAGCGCCGCGAGGATACCGATAACACAGTGCATGCCGGTCCCCGAATCGCCAATACACGCCCAGGTAAAGGTCGGCGGACCGTCAGCGAACCCGGTAACGCTCATTGCTCCACCCATCGCTTGGGCAATGGGTTCGTAACTCTTGAAATGACTGTGCGGTCCGTAACTGCCGAAGCCTTTAATGCTGGCATACACAAGGCGTGGATTAAGTTGTTTGAGCGTTGGATACCCAAACCCTAACCGTTCGAGGACACCAGGTCCGAAATTCTCCAAGAGGACGTCCGCCGTCTTGAGCAGCTTGCGAAAGACTTCTTTGCCTTGCTGACTTTTGAGATTGAGAGTGAGACTACGTTTATTACCATTAAAGGTCAGGAAAAACAGACTGTCGGCGTCGGGGCGGTCGCTGAGACTCTGCCGCGCGATGTCACCTTTCCCTGGCTCTTCGAGCTTAATCACATCCGCGCCGAGCCACGCCAACATTTGCCCACAAGACGGGCCAGCCTGATTGTTAGTGAAGTCGATGACACGGATACCGGCTAACGCACCACTCATGCACAGCTCCTTACAGAAAATGAAGAATTAAGAGTAAAGAGTGGAAAAACTCTTTCTTTCCTCATTCTTCATTCTACACTCTTCATTCTTAATTGCGCGGGAGCGCCTGAATCACTTCATCTGCCTTACACACCGTTGTCAGCGCCGACAAAATCCCACCGAGAATCACTCGATGAGCTTCTTCCGTAGTCGCCGCGCAACAATCGTCAGGGATGAGAATGGAGTAACCGCGATCAGCACCGTCGCGAGCCGTGCCTTCGACGACTCCATCTGTCGCAATACCAGTCAGTACCAGATGCGTAATACCCTGCGCCTGGAGAATGCCTTCGAGCGGACTGGCGTAAAAGGAACTCACCCGCGTTTTGGTAATGACCCAATCCGACGGGTCAGGCGTCAGGTCAGCATGGATCTCTGCTCCCCAGGTACCATCTTGAAGGGCCTGCGCCTTTTTGATCGCTTGAAAGACACCGACATTGCCGGGCAAGTCTGCATAATCAGGCCGATAGGTATGGCGCACATGGATGACAGGAACCTTGGCCGCTCTCCCAGCCATCATAAGCTTCTTGATATTGCCGAGAATGTTTCTCTCTTTAATTGTCCTCGGCATCGCACCCCCAGTGAGAGCGCCGCCGAACTTCCCTTGTTCGTGGACGATATCGTTTTGGCAATCCATCACCAGGATTGCTACCTTCCCCTTCGGTAGCGTAGGCACGCTCATGTCGACCTCCTTTTTTCAGGTGAGAGGGAGAAGCAGAAAAACCGGGAAGAGATATGTCGGCACTGTACGTCAGTTACGATGGCGCTGTCAACGAATTTATGCCAGAGGTTACCTGGCATCCCCCCTTTTACAAAACCGATCTTGGGAGTAGTTGAGGTATGGGGAAGGGCAGGAATGGGGAAACCAAGGCGAGAAATCGCCCGAGCACAGACTCGTAAAGGAGGGCTTTCTATGGCAGCAGTCACGAAAGCTGAAATAGCTGCAGCACCAAACGGCAAGAAGTGGCATGACTTGTATCCAGAGCTCGGCACCGGTCCAGTACCGATCGAGCCCTATATCTCCCAAGAGTATTTTGATCTGGAACGCGAGCGCATTTTCCGCAAAGTGTGGCTCAATGTTGGACGCGAGGAAGAGCTTCCTAAACCAGGCGATTATCTCGTCAAGGATCTCCCGGTCGGAAAAACCTCACTGCTTGTTGTTCGTGGCAAAGACGGGCGCATTCGTGCTTTTCACAATGTGTGCTCCCATCGCAGCAATAAACTCGCATGGGATCAGCGTGGCTCGTGTCAGAACTTTTCCTGCAAGTTTCATGGCTGGACGTATAATCTGGAAGGAAAGCTGACGTTCGTTCCAGATGAAGAGAACTTCTTTGAACTCAAGAAAAGCGAACCATGGCCTGACACCTGTGGCTACCGATACCTGGCAAGGGTTCATCTTCATTAACCTCGACCCACAACCACAGGAAAGTCTGAAAGAGTATCTCGGTGAATGGGCGCAAAATTTAGAGGGCTATCCATTCACGAAACATTCGGCGGTCTGCTACTCGTGGCAGACGGAGTTGCGTGCCAACTGGAAGATCCTCAAGGATGCCTTCCAAGAAGCCTATCATGTGGCATTTCTCCATAAACGGTCTATTCCCGATGCGTTCACCGGCAAGAGCAATCCGTTCGCGCACGGGCTCGATTACAAACTCTATCCCCGTCACCATACCATGTCAGTGTTTGGCAACTCCGAACATCGACCGACGCCGGTTGAAGCGTTAGCCTATCGCTTCGGCGCCTTACTGATTCGTGAAGAATTTTCGACCGATTCGTTGCCGCCAGGGGTCAATCCCACGCGACATCCCGCTTGGGCGTTGGATTTGAACGTCGTCTTCCCGAACTTCTTCGTCGATGTCTCCGAAGGGTCGTATTTCACCTACAACATGTGGCCGCTGGCGGTTGATCGCACCTTGTGGGAAGTGCGCTATTATCTTCCACAGCCTCAGAACGTTGGGCAACGTTTCAGTCAAGAATACAGTAAATCCTTCTTTCGTGACGTGTTGATGGAAGACGCTAATACGCTGGAGAACACCCAGCAGGTCCTGGCGTCAGGAGCGAAAACCCATTTCATCCTGCAAGATCAGGAAATTCTCATTCGCCACGATCACAAAGTGCACGAGGATCACGTTGGTTTCTATCGCGAGAGATAGAACCGGAGGAGAGAGGGTAGAGCGTATGTCTGAGCGACAGTTACCAACAGCATTTGCCGATCTGGAGCCGTTTATTGCCTGGTCATTGGCGACTGAGTCAGACCGTCAGCGTAAACGCCTGTCGAGTTCGATGGCAGAAATCCAAGCGTTCTACGATGTTATCCTTCCACACATGGATGCAGCCATCGCGTATCTCGACCAATTCTCGTTCGACGCCATGCCTGCGGACGCACAGCGGTTGTTGCATCTGACGTTCTCTTTAGCCGAGGTCGCGTCAGCTGTGGAGTTGTTCAAACAACCAAGTGTAGCGGACGGCTACGACGCGACACGTTTCGTACCAACCCATAATCGGTAAGCCGTTAGGGGGCACGTCTGCGCCCCCTACTCCGTACTGACAAAAAGGAGGCCCGATGGCGACGTCATCTCAAGCGGTGATGGCAATCCGTGTACAGCGATGGCCACAGCGGCTCACGGTGGTCACCCTTCTGTGCCTGAGCGTCGTGATCCTCTACATGGACCGTGTCAACATCTCGGTTGTCGCGCCGGTGCTCATGCAGGAGTTCGGCTGGGACCCGGCGGTGATGGGAACGGTACTCTCGGCCTTCTTTGTCGGTTACTTTCTCACGCAAATCCCTGGCGGTTGGTTATCGGATCGCTGGGGCACTAAGGGCATCCTCGGCGGCGCAGTCGCGTGGTGGTCATTAGTCACAATGCTCACGCCATTTGCCACTATCACGTCGACGATGATTGCTGTTCGCGTCGCGCTGGGCTTAGGCGAAGGTATGAGCCCACCGTGTCTTTACACCACCATGGCGCGCTGGGTTCCTGCTAGCGAACGCTCACGTGTCGGAGCTGTATTGGCTAGTGGCATGTATATCGGTCTCGCCATCGCTTTTCCGACGGCGGTGTGGATCATGACGCATATTGGCTGGCCGTGGGTGTTCTATCTGTTCGGTGCGCTGGGACTCGTCTGGAGTGCCGCGTGGTATCTTCTTGTGACAAGTAATCCAGAGGATCACCCGCGGATTTCACAGCAAGAGTTGGAGCACATTCTTGAAGGACAGCATGTGACTCCTAAGGCAGAAGTGATTCCCTGGAGTCGGATTCTGCACGAACGTGCCTTCTGGGCGCTGCTCTGCGCGCATTTTTGTACCAACTGGACATGGTACACGTTCTTAACCTGGCTCCCTGTGTATCTAGTCCAAGCACGTGGGTTCTCGCTGAGTGAAATGGGCCTCTACGCCACGTTCCCGTACATTGCCATGCTGTTCTTCGGCAACGGCTCAGCATGGCTAGCTGACGGCATGATTCGGCGCGGTACCAGTATCACTTTCGTTCGCAAACTGTGGCAAACTGTCGCCTTTGTTGGCGCAGCGATCTGCTTATTCTTGTTGACCCACGTTGTCTCACCGATGCTCGCGGTACTCTGCATTACTTTCGGACTCGGGTTTCTCGCCTGCTTCTCTCCAGGAATGGGGATTAACCACCTTGATATTGGACCAAAGTACGCAGGTGCATTAGTCGGCATGACCAACACCGCGGCCACGGTTCCCGGCATTCTCGCACCGATCATCACCGGATTTATCGTCAAATGGACCGGTGACTGGAATATGGTTTTCTATCTAGCGATTGGCGTGATGTTGGTAGGTACGGTGGTTTGGGATTTGTTTGCAACGGGAGAGAAACGGTTTGAGTGAACCTATAGTGTTCCTTTCTGAAATGAAGCGCATTGGCACCTTCGACAGGCTACAGGGCCCTGAACGGGTGCGAGTAGCGAAATCGCAGCACCTTTTCCGTTCGTGCTGAGCTCTATCAAAGCATGAAGCGCATTGGCACGACGGAATGAGCATTGATACTCAGGCTTGCGCCCTTGTAAATGGACTTTTGTTGTGCTTGCTCGTGCGGCATCCACAAGCGCTTTTTTTCTGCATCAGTCATATCAAATAGTGTCCACTGTTCGTACTCCATAGGTCCTTTGCCGGCAATGATCGTTGCCACACTTGATGCTCTTAGCCGCTTGAGGCTCGCGTCTTCTCGTGAGGCGTCCATCATGGTATTTAACACGTAGCAGCGTTAAGCAAGGCTGCTGCGTGATCTGTAATTCTTCACGTCTCACTTGGCCTCATCGTGCCGTAGCCACTTCCGTTATCGTGACGTCGGGGCTTTCAGGCTCTCGATCCTTTCGGAGGAGGGGTGCGCCATTGACGAGGAGCGATCTCATCGATAAGCAACCCAAGGACTTTTTTTGCGGCTCGGCCAGTGTACTCCCCATGATCGAGGGCTGAAAAGATGTGAACAAATTGATAGGAGAAATTTGATAATACCCCGCCATCAACAATGGCGTGGCCGGTAAGATCAATCTCTTTCTCTATAGTGGTGCCATTGGTATTCAGCAGGCGATAGGATCCCCATGCAGGCAGCCACCGCACTTCTTGCCAAGCAAAAGGAATACTCATTGACATACGCACCGCCCACACTACAGGGCATTTGGGCGCAGTACGATGATTGAGCATGAGCATCTCATGCGCAGTGGTATCAGTAGCAACAAGGCTGAGATCTTTACCGGTTTCTTTGTGCAATTGTTCGAAGCGTCAGACTAGCAAAGCCTGGTTGTTGTTCGTTGAAGTACTCTCTGTGAGCCAGGTGAGAAACGCATTGCCGGCATATAACCCGCCTCGTTCAAGGAATTCGAATAAGAGCGTCGGATAAGCCTCTCATTTGCAGTTTCATCCAGTGCTTTGATGATTTTTTTGTCTCGAGCGCACTTTCCATGCTCAGTGTCGAGGAGACTCGTTCCTTGATGAGTCAAGCTGTTCATCTCACTTGAAGATGCTTCATAGTGATGCTGCTCTTCAAATGTCTTCCTTAGCTGGTTTAGAAGCTCAGCAGTGAAGGCGGTCACCTGGCACCCACTAGGCAACCCGGTGAGGGCAACGTTAAGGAAGGCCTGCTCGGGGTGATTTTGTAGGTTATCAACGCTCACATTGGCGTTAATGGTGCCGGAGCCCACCTTCCGTTGAATAGTGACGTTGGAGGCTTTGAGGCTCTCGATGGCCAGGTCGTGGACCGCGGTGTGGTCACACACATCGCCCAGGCCATCGAAATCGTTATCCGCCTGGTCGGGGTTAGCGACCGTGGGGCAGTTGTCTAGAATAGCGATCACCCCATCCCCATCCTCGTCTTCACACACGTCCCCAATGCCGTCCCCATCCGAGTCTGTTTGATCAGTGTTAGCGACCGTGTGGCAGTTGTCACAGGCATCGCCCAGGCCATCCCCGTCACTGTCCGCCTGATCAAGGTTGGCGACTGTGTGGCAGTTGTCACAGGCATCGCCCCTTTCATCCAAATCGCTGTCCGCCTGATCAGTGTTGAAGCTAAAGTGGCAGATATCACCGACCAGCGCATCGCTGGCCATAGAACCCGCCTCCTTGAACTTGGACGAAACACGGGTTTTCCTTTAAGTCCTAGTCTTCCCCAGTCCTTTGCTGATTTTTTTGGCGTTATGCCCGACTGCTAGTAGGGTCGCAGTAATTGCCCCCGAGAAGTCCCAATGAGGCGTCGTGAGTGTGCCCGTCGGCTTCTAACGCTCCGTGAAGCAGCTACATAGTGCCATGCTTGTTCGCGCCAACGCCTTCGAAAACCATGTCGAGTTCATAGTGTATGCCGCCTGTCAGGAGTCGTCCATGACCGTTGGCAAACGCGCGCTTTCCCTTGGGAAAACTCACGATGCAACCTCCAGTTCCTGTTCCATTTTTTTGGCGTTATACCCGACTGCTAGTAGGGTCGCAGTAATTGCCCCCGCAGAAGTCCCAATGAGGCGTCGGTGAGTATGCCGCGCCCGCTTCTAACGCTCTTAAAGCACCAACAAATGCCATTCCTTTCGCGCCACCGCCTTCGAAAACCATATCGAATTCCATAGTGTATTCCCCTTGTGAAAAATCGTCTGACCGTTCGCGAACGAACGCTTTTAGTTCAGCAAGAACATCACAATGCAAGCTCCTTCTTCTCGCAGTTACAGCAAGCGACATACCAGCAATATTCTTGTAGGTTTTCTTAGGGACACAGCGCTGTGGGTGTCAATGATTGTTGACACCTCGCACTAAACAGAAGAATGCGCACAGCGTATACGACAGCGCTGATGGCGAAAAAAAGGGCACGGCGTGCCGTGCCCCAACAAAATGAAAAGGGCAGCCACATCGGGCTGCCCTTACAAAAACAAACTCCCCCTCACCCTGGCCTCCTCCGACTACGCGAAGGACAAGCTCTCCCGCAAGGGGAGAGGGAACCCAAGTAGAGAGGTAAGTGATTGCTACCCGCGCCCGTGGCGGAGGAGTTTGCCAGGCGTGGCGTTGGTGCACTTGCCGTCTTCGAAGGTCACGTCGCCGTTGACCATGATCCAGCGATAGCCTTCAGCGTATTGTACGCGCCGCCATTCGCCAGCCGGGAAGTCATGCACGACCTTTGGCTTGCTCGGCGTGAGTTTCAGGTTCTGTAGATCGTAGACGACTACGTCTGCCGGCGCGCCTTCTTTGAGGACGCCACGATCCTGAAAGCCTGCGCACTGTGCCGGCATCCCACTGAGGCGATAATGCGCTTCTTCCAGGCTCATGAAGCCCGCATCACGCACCATCCAGGAGAGCATGTCAGTCGGATACGCACCAATGGTGATGAACTTAGTATGCGCACCACCATCCGACACCCCGGCGATGCTATGTTCCGAGGACATGAGTTCAGCAGCATAATCTTCACGCATGTTGCGAGCAGGTGTTTCAAATTCGGTCCGGAGATTGTCGGCAATGGCAATATCGAGCATCGCTTCGACTGGATGCTTGTTCTCCGCTTTAGCGATCTCTTCAACAGTCTTGCCAACATACTTCTGCAACTTCGGATCACCGACAGATTCAATGGTAAAGTCCTTGAAAGAACCCGTTACGATTGGGGTGTGGCCGGTGTCGTAATCGGCGACCAACGCTTGCCGCATGGCAGGATTCTTGAGCTTCATCAGTCGCTCGGTCGGCGTGCCCATCGTCGCTTCACGCCACGCATCGTTACCATCGAACAGGTTCATATCACCAAAGGTGAAATAGAGTCCCTGGCGCATGACAGCGGTCTGGTTGTAAATTTTGCGGCCAGCTTTGTTGGTCTTTTCTATCCAGCGCAGGATGCGGCGATGGATCGATGGACGATCGTCACGCACGGCAGTCGCGTTGAACAGAATCGGACGGCCGGATACGTCAGCCAACTTATCGTAGAAGTCCATATCCTGTTGGAATTCTGGACTCGATTGGGTGAGTTGGATGAAGCCTTCATTACGTTTGGCAAGCACTTTGGCGAAGGACAGCATGTCGTCATCCGACATTGTATCTGTCACCATGGGAGTGCCGTCATAATCACGCTGCACCGAGACAAAACCATTACCTAAGCGTTGCGCCGAGATGCCACAGCCACCTGCATTAAGCGCTTCTTCGACAATGCGACACATCTCTTGCATTTCTTTGTCGGTCGCGCCACGGCTCTTCGCCGCTTCGAGTCCCATTGTCCAAATCATGATCGGTGCAAGTGGAACAAAACTGAGGACATTCAGACCCTTCGGCGTGCGATCGAGGAAATTCATCCAGTCAGGAAAAGTGACCCAATCCCACTTCATGCCCGCTTTCATTGAATCAAACGGAATCGCTTCCACGCGCGACATAGTAAGCATGGCTCGATCGCGCAGTTCCGGTTTGCATGGAGCAAAACCAAACCCGCAGTTTCCTACTACAATCGAGGTCACGCCATGCCAGCCCGACAGGGTGCAATAGGGATCCCAGTTGATCTGCGCATCATAATGGGTATGTAGATCGATAAAGCCAGGAGCGACGATTAACCCATTAGCATCGAGCGTTTTCTTGGCATCGCTGGGGTTGAGTTTGCCAATCTTGGCAACTTTCCCGTTCTTAATGCCAACATCAGCGAGATAACGAGGTGAACGACTACCATCAACGACGGTGCCACCACGAATGAGAACATCAAAATCAGCCATGTGTGACCCTCCTTAAAAAATTGAACATTCATTCAAGTTATTTAGGCAACCATGCCACAAAGCAAAGGTAAGTGTCAACACAGTATTTATATCGGATGCATGACAAAATCCAGGATTCCCTCGGGGAAACGGCAGACCGGGAGAAAACCAAAGCGTTTCCGGCAAACTAGCTGAGGTCAAAACATCCCAGAAATCTTTCCATCCGCATCCATCCGCATACCGAACGCTGCTGGTTTTGCCGCAAGGCCGGGCATCGTGAGCATTTCTCCCGTCAGCGGGACACAGAAACCGGCTCCAGCCGAGAGGCGAATTTCACGGACAGTGAGAGTGAAATCACGCGGACGGCCATACAGCTTGGGGTCGTCAGAAAGTGACATCTGTGTCTTGGCCATGCAGATCGGTACTTTGCTGTAGCCCAGGGCGTTAATCCGGTCGAGGTCAGTACGTGCACGTGGGAGGAGGGCAATATCTGCAGCGCCATAAATCTTCTGGGCAATTGTACGAATTTTATCTTCGATAGAGGCTTCGAGCGGATAAAGGAACTTCGGAGTTGGTGTCGCTCCTTTGCAGACTTCTACCACTGCTTCGGCGAGCGGCAGGCCACCTTCACCACCATGCCCGAAGACATCGATCACGCGGGCTTCTAAACCAAGCGCTCGACATTCTTCAACGACAAGCTTCAGTTCATCTTCCGTATCTATGGCAAAGCGATTGATAGCGACGATTGGCTGGACACCGAATTCGCGGACGCTTTCCGCGTGTTTGGCGAGATTACCCATGCCAAGTTTTAGTGTCTTGAGATCAGGCTTGTTCACGTCGCTGACCGGGGTACCGCCGTGCATCTTGAGGGCTTTGACTGTCGCCACAAGGACGACGGCTGATGGCCATAAGTTCGCAGCACGACACTTAATATCGAAGAATTTTTCCCCACCAAGATCGAACCCGAAACCGGCTTCAGTAACAACGTAGTCAGCATAACTCAAGGCCAAACGCGTGGCGATAATGCTATTGCAGCCATGCGCAATGTTCCCAAAAGGCCCGCCATGGACAAAGGCGGGAACACCTTCAACGGTCTGTACCAGGTTTGGCTTCAGTGCGTCTTTAAGAATAATCGCCATCGAGTCAGCAGCTTGCACATCGCGAGCAGTGACCGCATTCCCCTTACTAGAAAAACCAATCACAATGCGTGAGAGCCGCTCGATCAGGTCTACCGGCCCATTTGTGAGACAGAGAATCGCCATCACTTCGGAAGCAGCGGTAATGTCGAACCCGTCTTCTCGTGGCACCCCCATGAGCGCTCCGCCCAAACCAATAGTGATCTGCCGTAGGGCCCGGTCGTTCATATCCATCACACGCCGCCAACGAACCCGACGCACATCAAGATCAACCTGGCCATGGAACAGTGCGTTATCGAGCATGGCGGAAAGGAGATTATGCGCCGAGGTCACCGCATGCATATCACCAGTGAAGTGAAGGTTAATGTCCTCCATCGGTAGGACTTGCGAGCGGCCACCACCACAGCCCCCACCTTTGACACCAAACACTGGCCCCATCGACGGCTCACGCACGGCAACCGTCGCCTTTTTTCCCAACTGCGCTAGGGCTTGGCCCAAACCGATAGTCGTCGTCGTTTTGCCTTCGCCTGCTGGAGTCGGATTGATAGCGGAAACAAGAATGAGTTTTCCAGTTGGTCGGTTAGATGCCGTAGAAAAGGCCTCAAGCGCGATCTTGGCTTTTACTCGTCCATATGGTTCGAGATATTCAGCAGGAAGAGACAGACGGGCAGCAATGTCTTCGATCGGTTTCAGCTCCGTTGACTGTGCAACGGCCAAATTTTGGTCACGGCTCATGCGTGGAATTCCTTTCCAACAAGGACTAAAGGTTTAGTGTGTAACACGTAGCACGCACCACGTAACACGTAAAACGTAATGCGTAATCACCCCTCCCCTTGTGTTTTACGTTATGCGTTTTAGAACCGCTTCGCGGCTTCAACCATGCGAGAGAGTTTACCGACCGCGATATCAGTGGTTCGTCGTCGGCCAAAGCCACAGGATGGTGCAATCCATAATCGTTCAGGTTCAATGAACCGCAGCACTTCACGGATGTGTTCGGCAATCTCGTCGGTCGTTTCGACTGGTGTCTTGACATCTACAACGCCGGCAATCACTTCGAGTTCTTTCGGAATATCACGAAGGCAAGCACGGTCTGCCCATTGACCAGGATGAGAGCATTCCAGGTGCACCTTATGAACAACGCCTGCTAATTGTTTCACGAACGGCATCAATGCGTGCAAATTATGGACAGAAATCGCTGATCGTGACCCAAGATCTCCCAAGCAGCAATGGATAGTTTTGGTAACGCTAACACCAGCAAAGCTTTGCGCAATGAGGTCCACAGCAAACTCAGGCGTCAGCTGTCCAAGAACTGAGCGAATAGCAATAAATGGGATATCGAGCTGGATTTCTCGCGCACCTGTCGCCGCTATGTTCCGTATTTCACGATTGACAATGACGATGGCCTTGGCAAGCTGCGCTTCTGCTGCTGGTAGCGGTCGCAAATGCGATACCAATTCTAAAGGCCCCGGGATTGAGGCTTTCTGCAAATCTGGAGCAAGTTGAGATTCTCGTCGAAACGCTTCTACATACCCAAGCCCATGAGGTGCATCGATGTCACTGGTGATCTCGTATTCAGCAACATCAGTGTACGCTCTCAGCTCTGAGGCTTGCGGCTTGTGCAACTTTACCCCAGTCAGTTTTCGCGGAAGATGTTGAATGAAGACTTCCGCAAAGAACTCTCCACCCATGAACTGGGTAACTCCGGTCGCCTTCTGTTCGCGAATGGCAATCTCAGCAGCGCCTGCCAATGTGGGTTTCACCAACATCTCAGGCAAGGTTCCACGGTGGTATTGTAATAACCGTTCGCGATACATTTCCGGCAACGGCCAACTACCGATAACGGTTGTACGAATCATACACGTCCTGATTTCATTACGTTCCGCATCACGTATGACGCATCACGTGCTACGTGTTTATCGTGTATTCCACCACCGCTGCCCCCGTTCCCCACACTGGGCCATATCCTAAAAGTTTTCCTGGAGTGGCGGGTGCCCCGAGTACTCCCATCAGCCAAGCAAAGGCTTTGAATCCCATATCAGGCACAGCAGCTTTGGCATATTCTGCACTGAGCGTGAGAACCTCCGCATTCTTTCCCTGCCCTATCAGATCCAGAATACGCCGGTTCCAGATGTCATCTTCGGCACGAGAGAAACGATCCTGCTGTGGATCAATCGCCTCAGTAAAAAATCGTGCAGACAATCCGGTGCAGGCAATGACAACGGCACGTTTTCCACTTTCCTCAATCGCTTGTCGCACCGCTCGTCCAAGTGTCAGTGAGTCTTCCTGCCCGGCATAGATGTTACATGAGACGATAGCAACCGGAATTGTGTTTTGCGGGTTCACAAATCGTTGGACAACTAACACCCCGGTATCGATAGGAAACCCATCGTAACTCACCGTCTTCGTCGCCAGCGCAAGAGACGAGGCGACCGCCGCCGCGCGTGTTCCGAGTTCGGTGTCTACCCGGAAATCAAACGGAAAGTCACCAAACTCATACCAGTTGTCATCAACATGCACACCTTTGGGGTTCGGGTTGGTTTGGAAGGAATGCCCGAGTACAGAAATCCATTGCGTGCTGTAGATCACCAGCACATCCGGCTTCACTTTCTGGATGTGTTCACCTGCTAGACGGAAGCCACGTCGCACGCCTTCCCAGCTTTCTACTGTAATCTGTGAGGTCAGATGTGGGAGTCCAGGAAGAATATAGGCTTGTTGAATCGAGCCCTTCGGCATAGAGGTATACCTTTTTCGCAAGGTCCTCTCTCCTCTTCATAGGAGAAAGAGGGTGAGAAGGATTATTGCACCATTCCCGACGTCAGATCCCATTCCACCACGGCATTCCCTGTCCCAATCACTGTCCAGTATCCATGCACCTGAGCTGGGATTGTGGGAAAACCCATCGCAGCGAGCATCCAGGTCAGACCTCCAGACTTCACTTCTGCGGCGGTTTTCTCCATGAACTCGGGCAGAATGGACATGAGTTTGTCCGTCTTCCCTTTACGCATAAGCTCAAGGATCCGCATATCCCACTGATACTGATTGTTATTAAAGATAACTTCTTTGTTCATGTCTTCGACCAGTTCGGGTTCACGGTCGTAGTGCAAATGCGAAAGTGTATTACTCGCCGCCAGCACCGCCCGCCGACCAGTCTTGGCGATTGCCCGTGCCGTGGCCTGCCCTAACTTGATCATTTGCTGCTGACCAATTTCCGTCGAGTAAAAATAGGGCGAGTTGTTGGCAGAAATCCCCAGGATCGGAATATCCCAATCGGGATTGAGCATGTGCAGCGAGACGATCGTGCCATAATCGACACGGAAGTTGGGATTGGTCATTTTTTTCGCGACGAGTCCTTCTTTTTGCGCTTCCTCGTAGCAAACGTCAGCAAGATCAACATCGACGTTCATCTCGTAACGATAGCGAAAAATATGAGGGAAAATAGGATCGACCGAAAGTCCTTGGAGATGCGGCACACGCAGGAAGTGATGACCAACGATCGTCATCCAGTGCGGGCTGTGGACTAATATCACATCAGGTTTCCAGGCTTTGATCTTTTCTCGGCAGCTCTCATAGGCCCAACGCAACATTTCCCATCCACCAGTCGAGCGCGGTTCATTACGCTCGGGATTTTCGCCATAGACAAGGTGTGGTGGATGCGGGGCTAAAAAACCAGCGAGAATTTTTCCTTCTGCCATGCGATTCCCTCCTGCCAGGATGTAGGTAGGATTCTCCTCTTCTCATCGAAGGGTTGTCAAGGCGCAGCCGCTTGCGCTCTGCCTCTCTCCGTTCTTACCACAGCTCCGGTATGCGCAGTATGAAGCCAGGCAAAACCGCATCCTCACTCAGTGTGGCGGGATCATCCAATATGTCGATTGATTGTCCAGGACGGTAGACGTAGACACGCTTATCACTTGGATCAATCAGCCAACCAAGCTGCGCGCCGTTATCAATATACTCTTGCATTTTCTCTCGTAGATCAGACAAGCGATCCGTAGGGGAACGCAGTTCAGCAACAAAGTCAGGACAAATTGGCGCGAATCCAACTCGCTGCTCTTTGGGAAGCGCATCCCATCTCTCTCGTTTTATCCAAGAAACGTCAGGGGAACGAATCGCTCCGTTTGGTAGGGTAAAACCCGTAGAAGAATCAAAAGTGACTCCCGTTCCGTCAGCTTCAGCCCAGTTGCCGACGCGAAGGAAAAGTTTCCCACTACGTTGCCCAGTTTCTGACCCAGTCGGAGGCATAATAATTAACTCCTGCTGCGCGGTTAACTCGAAACGGAGATCATCGTTTTCTTGACACAGAAGCGTGAATTGTTCCGGAGTCAATCGAGTTCGTTGTACGTTGAGTCTTACCACGCCATTCGATTCTACGGTTCCTGAAAGGTGGGGCATAGACGCTCCTTATACCGAGTCTATAGACACTATAGCGAGAGCCGCCCTCCCCTGCATAGTCTCCTTGCAGAGCAGCCATCGTTCCGTCAGAGTAGCATCACGCCTTATAAGGACAGGAGGTCTCATGGCAGGGACAGATGACAATCCAAATGCTTCGCACGCGAATGACACAGTCGCCACGCGTCGCTTGCCTCATCTCGTAATCGCACTCCTCGTGAGTGCTGGTTTTCTGTACCTTGCCTTTCGCAATGTCAAACTGGACGAATTAGGAGCAGCGCTCCAGCGTATCAATATCAGTTGGCTGCTTGTTGCTATCGTGGTGAGCTTACTCATCATGGTCTTCCGCGCATGGCGCTGGCAACTGGAATTACGACCGCTCGAACATGTACCGTTCGGCCGCCTCTGGGTGATTATCTCTGTCGCCTATATGGCAATAAATTTACTACCTGTTCGGATTGGGGAAATCGTTCGACCTTGGCTGTTGTCGCGCAAGTCAGGAGTGTCATTCTCCAGTGTGGTTGGCAATGTCGTTCTCGAAAAAACGATGGACTCAGTGATTATCGTCTTCTACATTCTGCTCGGCCTGTTAACGGTCGAGAATCTACCGGTGTGGGTTCGTCGTGGAGCGATGTTCCCTGCAGGGGCGGCCACAATTCTTGTAACCCTTGTCTTGCTCTTCTGGTGGCGAGGTGAGGCGTTTGTTGATCGCTGGGTGCTTCACCTTTTACCTGAAGGGTTCGGCGGCAAACTCAAGAAAGTGCTAGCATCAATGACAGACGGCATGCGGGTGATTCCTAACCCGATGTTACTTCTTTCGGTGTTTCTGGTTTCGCTCACTCTGTGGTTCTTACCTATTCTTTCAAGTTACATCATGATCCGAGCCTTTGACTTTCCTGTTCCGTTTGGTGCGGCATTAGTCGTCTTTATCTTTGTCGGCTTTGGAACTGCGTTACCAAATCTTCCTGGCATGATCGGCCCCTATCAGTATGCCTGTCAACTTGCACTGGGGCTCTTCGGGGTCAGTGAGGTTGATGCCCTTGCCTATGGCCTCGTCCTAAACGCCGTGCAATTTCTCACGTTGGTTGCTCAAGGGTTACTCGCACTCCCGATTGCAGGAGTGAGCCTCGCGGAAATTCGCCGTGCTCGTGAAGGGGAGGTATTGCAAGGATCTGCGGCTGGATAGTCAGATTAGAACCATGCTGCTTTTCGTCGACTCTGCGGCTCCTCCTCACCTGCTATGACGTTGCCCTGTGCTCGTCGGGCACGGAGGAAGAAGCGCAATCGCATCGTCATCGCCAGGAGAAGGTAAGCGAGCCAGCCGGTCACAAGCCCGTAAAAGAGTACTTGAGGTAACAACTGCTGTTGAAGTGCAGCATGGAGCGCCATCACACCGGTACCGATGTAGTTGAGAATGCCCGCCCAGTGGCCGATAGGATTCGAGACAAGGACAACGTCGGTTTTTCGTCCCGCTAATAACCACGAATCCACTGTATACTGACCAAACGCTAGCGCGATTGCCGTCGGAATCCACCACGGCACGACATTTGCCAAAACAAGATAGGTCAACGTTACCAAAAGGAAGGTGATATCAGCCAGATTATCCAAAACCTTGCCCAGGTCAGAATCGAGTCCCAAGGCTCGTGCTACTGGACCATCGTAGTAATCGCTTGCACAAATCAGCAGAAAGAGTACGACAACGGCTAATGCTTTCAGGAGAGTAGGTTGGCGTTGTCCAGCTTCGATGATAACGAGAAACACTGGGGTAAGCACTAACCGCAGACTGGTCAGCAAGTGGGCGAAGTTAAACGCTCTTCTGGCAGAAACAGGAACAGCCACAATCGAGTCCTTTTCGCTACTGTTACGTTTCTTTACCATAGTAAGGAGAAAAGGAGTACACCATGGCTTTGAAATATTTACTCCGGTCAGTCATCCTTTCAGTTATCCTTGGCGCGGCACTGTTTACCGCCGGGTGTGGATCGACACATGGCGGGCGCGGTTATGGATATGGCTCGCCATATCGAGCCTATGACTCTTATTATGGTGGAGGCGGCGGGTACTACGATCCCTATTATGGGAACCGAGAGCCGTATTACCGTGGCTCCTACGACAATCGCTCACACAGGGAAGTCCACCGTGACCTAGAGCACGATGCGGCTAAGGCTGAGCGAAAGTATGACAAAGGGATGCGGCGCTTAGACCGGCAAGAGCAAGAAGCGCGAGAAAAGGCAGCGCGGCGGTTTGATGGGAACCCCTCTGATCCGCGCTATCAGAAATCGTTGGATAAAATCGACCGTAAATATGACCACAAACGTGAGAAAGTTGATGACCTACGAAATAAGGACTACCGCAAGCTCGACCGCGAACACGATGACTACCATCATGGTTGGTAAATACAGGAACGAATAAGTAGAGAACAAAGGGGCGACCAAGTTGGTCACCCCTGTTATTTTGTTGCCCGAATAACCGTGGTCAACTATTTCTTCTCAGGTTGCGCTTGTGGCGCTGGCGCTGTCACAGGAACTTCAACCTTCGGCGCGTCTTCAACCTTCAACACTTTCACATCGAAGATCAATTTCTTCCCTGCTAACGGATGGTTCGTATCAAGAATCACGGTCTTGTCTTTTACTTCTTTTACTTCGGCAAACATCATCTGACCATTTGGTCCACGTCCGGTGAGCTTTGAGCCGACTTTTCGTGCTCCCTCGGGAATCTTGTCTTTCTCTACCTCTTGGGTTCGCTGTGGATCAACCGGGCCATAGCCATCTTCGGGAGTGACCTCAACATGTTTGGTCTCTCCGACCTTTAACCCGCCTAGGTTCTTCTCAAGCCCTGGGACGATTTGGTGCGCTCCATGTGTGTATACCAAGGGCTCTTTGCCAACGTTGGACTGTACCTGGGTTTTGTCATCGAGGGTGAGGGTAAACTCTAGCGAAACCTGTTTTCCATCCGCAATAACGCCACTAGCAGGCTTCTTGTCCTCCGCCCAACTTGAGGTAGCAAATGTCCATGCTAGGCTCGCGCCCACTAACAACGCTGCGACGCTTCCTCTCTTCTTTTTACAATCATTACTCTTTGCTCCTTTCCAATAAAAAAAGGCACGAGGCGGAAAATTCGCAATTCTCGTGCCTTATGTAAAGTGTTATTCCTCGGACGTTTCGCTCTACACTATCCTCGAAGACCCTAGCTAACCGACGCCTACCATACCATAACACTTTGAGGATCAAAAGATTTCTTCATCACTACAGCATCCTCGGCGGTTGCAGGTGAGAACCCAGCGTACTGTCAAACACCTTAAACAAATGATCGAGATCCCACGGTCCTTGGCTGTAAATCACCTTCTCGGGGACAATGTGGGTGTAGAGCGCAATGCGATAACCACTTGCACCAAATACTTGCCCGTTCACGTGCGCAGCCTTATCGCTGGCAAGATAGACGACAATTGGCGCCACATTGTTTGGGTCCATGGGACTCGCTTGAGCTTGCTCACTACTTGTGGACAGACCCATCTGTTGCGCAAAGTTCGCAGGAATCGTATCGGTCATGCGCGTCGCTGCCCCTGGCATAATCGCGTTGCAGGTGATTCCATACTTCGCAAGAGAATTTGCGCAGCTATAGGTAAGTCCGAGAATCCCAGCTTTGGCCGCTGCGTAGTTGGGCTGTCCAGGTGCACCAAGTGCTGAACCAGACGAAAAATTAATAATACGCCCACTCTTCTGTTGACGCATCGCAGCGGATGCTGGGCGAATGGTGCAATAATGCCCTTTGAGATGGACGGCGATCACCGCATCCCACTCTTCCTCACTCATATTGAAAATCATGCGGTCGCGAAGAATTCCGGCGCAGTTCACCAGGATGTCGATTTTGCCGAACGAGTCGATTGCCGTCTGAATGAGACTCTCGCCGCCTTTGACAGTGGCGATGTTATCAGTGTTCGCGACCGCTTGCCCACCACCTTTCTTGATTTCATCAACAACTTGTGAAGCCGGACCTTTGTCTGTCCCTTCACCAGCTACACTACCACCAAGGTCGTTCACCACAACTTTGGCGCCTTCTTTTGCCATCAACAAGCGCAATCCCACGCCCAATCCCACGCCCTGAACCAGTAATCGCTGCAACTTTGCCATCAAGCTTGCCCATTGTCATTCCTCCTTTTTTCTTAGAAAGTTGTCAGTTCTCAGTGGTCAGTTGTCAGTAGGGCAGAGAAGAATTGTCCCCTTCCTCATTGGCAACTGGTAACTGACAACTGATCACTGCCTACCCTTTCGGTAACCCCAACATCCGATCTCCCAGAATCCCACGTTGAATCTCAGAAGTGCCACCCCCAATCGTGAGCAGACGGTACCACAATGCTGCACGTGGCCAGCGACCATGATCGACCGCATACGAGGACCCTTGCACGACTTGCGCATACGGCCCAAGCAGTTCGGTGGCAAATTGCGCAATACGCATATTGAGATCAGAGCCAAACAGTTTGTTTATCGACCCTTCCGGTCCTGGCGGATTTCCCTTGAGACGTTTGCTGAAACTGCGAAACATATTGTAGGTAATCGCCTGGCTCTCTGCCGCGAATTGCGCCAATTTCTGTCGTACCATTGGATCTTTGCTCGCCGGCTTCCCATTGATTTCAAAAATCTGACAGAGTCGGATCAGCTCCGTTAGATGTCGATGTACGGGCAAATCCGAACCGATGCCCGCCCGCTCGTGCATCAACGTCGTTACCAAGACTTTCCACCCTTCATCTTTTGGCCCAAGCAGGTTGATTTTTGGTACCCGCACATCTTCAAAGAATACTTCGTTGAATTCAGCATCCCCGGTGATTTGAACGAGCGGTCGCACCGTGATGCCCGGCGTTTTCATATCGACAATTAGACAACTAATGCCACGGTGCTTCGGCGAGTCAGGGTCAGTACGCACAAAAAGTTGGATGTAGTTGGCACGGTGCGCATAACTGGTCCATACCTTTTGTCCATTGATGACAAAGAAATCGCCATCTTCAACCGCACGCGTTTGCATTGATGCAAGGTCTG
Source organism: uncultured delta proteobacterium (assembly GCA_963733195.1). Taxonomy (GTDB): domain Bacteria; phylum Desulfobacterota; class Binatia; order Bin18; family Bin18; genus VGTJ01. The sequence continues at coordinate 199,744 of CAVTCR010000059.1, read as the reverse complement.
ACCCTGCGTTCGGCTCCGACAGCCCTTCGCACCAGATTTCCTCACCCGAGAGAATTTTCGGCAAGTAGCGTTTCTTTTGCTCCTCAGTTCCCCAGTGAATAAGCGTCGGACCCGACATGATGAGGCCCAGGGTATTCGCATAACGAGGTGCACGCACTTTCGCCAGTTCCTGATTGAAAATGAACATCTCCATCAGACTCGCACCGCGCCCACCGTACTCCTTCGGCCAGTGAATCCCAACCCAACCGCCTTCATGCGCTTTTCTCTGCCACGCTCGTTGAAAATCGAAACGGGTTTCAAGGTCGATCGCATCGATTTTTTCAGGATCGAAGTCCTTTGGGAGGTTTCCCTGCAGCCAGGTACGTACCTCTTGGCGAAAGGCTTCTTCTTCAGGGGAAAAGTTAAAATCCATAGTGCTCCCTCGTTGCGGCCCTACCTTAGCCAGCGGTAGGGGCGGATTGCAATATGCCCCTCTTTGGCGTCATAAGAATTGGCAACAGAAAAAAAGGAGGAGGGAAGACGATGGCGGCAACATCACCCTACACGTACATTGCTGCGGGACATCATCAGACTGCTTTTGTCGTAAAAGACCTCATTGCGGCGGAACGCTTCTTCACTGAAAAGTTGGGTGTTCCCAAGTTCTTTCGTTTCAACGATGTGGAAGTTCACGAAGCAACGTATCGTGGTGGCCCTGGGGATTTTCACATACACATTGCCATTGGTTATGCGGGCAATTCGCAAATCGAATTGATCCAACATCTTTCCGGTCGCAGCATTTACAAAGAGTTTCTCGACAAAAGAGGGGAAGGATTGCACCACCTCGGGTTTATCGTCCCAGATCATGACAAAGTCATCGCCGATTTCACCGCCAATGGTTTTCCTGTGATTCAAAGTGGCCGGATCGGTAATAACCCAGGTGTTAAGTTTGCCTACTTCGACACCGAAGCCGCCATTGGTGCGATCATGGAAAGCATCGTGCTTGATGAGCAGAATCGTAAGTTGTTCGAAAAGATCAAAGGCGGACCGCTATAAAGGGAGAAACTCCCACAAGGACGGTATCACTCCTCAGGATACATCTTGTCTAACTGCACCAGCAAATCTTCGTGGCTTCCCGGTGGAGGATCTTCGTTTATAGGTTGCTCTAATGTGGAGAGCAAATCTTCAGTCACTGACGTTGCCACATCGCCTTGCAGTTGGCCTTTCAACTGGGCAATCTCCTGCTCTAGTTGAGCAACATGGTGATGTAGTTGGTGAACCAGCGCGACAAGCTCGGAATGGCTGAGGGCAGAAATATCGCAATCGACTGGCATGCGATCTTCTCATCACATGCCTCGTTGTTTTGCAACTCAAACTTCCCGAGAGGCTTTGACAGCGTAGAAGTGGATTGCTACTCCCTATCGTTATGGAAGCAAAACTTCGCCATGCTATCGACGCGGCAGTGGCAAAAACGTGGGGGCAACAGATAACAGTCATTGCAAGGTCGTTCCGCTGACCGGTGACGCCTCTAGCCGCAGTTATGCTCGCCTTCATCTCACCGGTAGTGGTCCAGCAACAATTGTCGTCATGATGTTGGCAGGCAGCGCGTTGCCACTCTCTTCCGATGAACTTGCCGTGTTCAAGGAACCATTGAAAGAACTGCCGTATCTCAATGTCTATCGCTTCCTCAGAACACTCGGAGTAACCGTTCCAGAAACATACTACGATGGCAGTAAAGATGGCTTCCTACTCTTGGAAGATATCGGCGATGTTCCCCTCCGCGAAGCCGCGCAAGGACTTCCAGCCTCACAGATTGACGACTTGTATAAGAAAGCGATCGATCAGCTCGTGCGCCTGCAAGTCGAAGGTACTCGTCGTGGAGACGAGTCGTGCATCGCCTTTCAGCAAGCGTTTGATCACCGGCTGTTCATGTGGGAGTTTGAGCATTTCATTGAGTGGGGTCTCGAAAAACGGGAAGGGAAACCGCTGTCCGCTGCCGAAGGAAAAGAATTGCGCAGCCATGTTTGACGAGATTTCCACGCGTCTCGATCAAGCCCCACGGTTTCTCAATCATCGCGATTATCACAGTTGGAACTTGTTCGTACAAAACGACGAGATTCGTGTCATTGATTTCCAGGATGCTCTGCTTGCTCCAGCAACGTATGATCTGGAAACGTTGCTCAACGACCGTGATACTCCAACGGTGATTTCCCCAGCACTCGAGCAAACACTCGTCAATTACTATCACATCGCCTGGCATGACAGTGGCGGATCATCGATCGCACAAGAGCAAATGTGGGAAGAGTACAACCTGTGTCTTATTACAGAAGGCGAGTAAAGTAGTGGGACGATTCTATTATCTTAGAGCTCGAAAAAAAGAAGACTGGGCTACAGTCGATACATTCCGCCGACACTGGCAACGGTTCGTCGTGTCGTTGCGCGTTTGCCACAGTACCGACGACTGCAAGAAATTATTGCCTCGCACTTCCCCGAGTAAGCCGATGCGTGCGATGATTCTTGCAGCTGGGTTTGGTACCCGGTTACGTCCACTCACGAATACCGTTCCGAAAGCGTTGGTCTCGGTCGCTGGTCGTCCGTTGATTGAGTACAACTTGTTGTTACTCAAAGCGTACGGCATCGAGAACGTTGTCATTAACCTGCATCATCTCGGCAATACGATTCGCGAAGCGCTTGGGGATGGAAGTGCATACGGGCTGCGTATTACGTACTCGCCGGAAGATCCGATCCTCGAATCCGGTGGCGGAATCAAGAAAGCCCAGCCATTCCTCGACGACGAAACTTTTCTCGTGCTCAATTGCGACACGATTCTCGACCTTGACCTCAATGCACTTGCGACTGCGCACCGAAAAACGAAATCAGTCGCAACGTTGGTCCTCCGTCCTGATCCAGAGGCAACAAGCTACGGTCTTCTAGAAACCGACTCTAGTGGTCGCCTTCGTCGTATTCGTGGCGAGCCCAGTGAAATTCAGATCAAAGAGCCACTTTCTCAATATATGTTCACAGGTTGTCAGATCCTTGAGCCACGGGTTTTTGACTTCATGCCAGAGGTCAAACCATTCAGTTCGACCCGTGAGACGTATCCCACGATGCTCCGCGCTGGTGAGCCGGTGTACGGATTTATCCACACCGGCACGTGGATGACAGTAGACGACGCTAGAAGCGATGGCTCACGCTACGCAAGCGATTGTTTCTGGTCAGGTGCGGTTGTCGTATTTGCGGCCTTAAATTTTCTCAACAATTCTGACAAAATTCTCCAGACATCGTCGCGCCATCGGAGCCTCTTGTACGGTTGAGAGCAACCACTCACGCACCGGCTGCCCGTCAGGTCGCCGGTGAAATACTTCAGGCGATAATACCGGCGTCAGAGAATGGATCAAATCTTGAACAATCTGCGGAGTGAACTCTGAGTGAAATTGCGTTCCCCAGATACGATCACCGAGCGTAAACGCTTGATCGGTCCAATGATCATTCTGCGCGAGGACTACAGCACCAGGTGGCAATTCGGTCACGACATCGCCATGACTCATCTGTGCGATGAATTGCTCCGGAACTGAGGCAAACAAGGGATTGTTTCGCGTGTTCGGTCTGTGTCGACGGTGACTGTTCCCAACTCCCATCCTCGTGGACATTTCTCGACTTTGCCACCAAACGTTTGAGCAAGCAGTTGATGACCAAAGCACACTCCATACAGCGGGATTGAGTGATCTGCAGCGCGTTTGAGAAATTCTTCACTTCGCGTTATCCATGCCTCACCGTCATACGTCGAGGCTGGAGAGCCAGTGATGATAATTCCTGCCCAGTCCAGCTCCGACAACTCTTCTTTCCGTGCATCGACAACCACACAGCGCTCCTGGCCAACGACCCGCAGGAACGCATTTTCATACGGCCCAAGATTTTCTACGACGCGTCGCGGCAGTTCACCAGTTTTCAGAATGAGGATTGGTTTCATATTCGTCAGCGCGCTCGATGGTCTCGGCTTTGCCCTGGCTCCTTCGGATGAGCATACGGATGCGGGCGGCTGGTATCAATATTGAACGGAACGGCAGCCATGCGTTGCATGCTCTCTTTGTAGACTGCAATTAAGCGATCTTCACCAGCATAATCAAATGGATCCTGCAGACGTATTTCGACTTCATCACCAGGTGTTGGTCTGTTGTTCAGTAACCATTGCACGGTTCTTCTCAATCCTTCCTCTGGAGATACAATGTCAGTATACCCGATCTCTGTCTTGATCTTGAACAGATCCATCATGCGATGATGCGAGGACTCTTGCAGTGCATAGGGTCGGGACGGAATCGCGACGGCGTTGGGAATATCAACGATCTCCCACTCATGATTCATCGCCTTGGCAATGATCTCAACTGTCTGCCGCAAGGTCAACGTTTGGTCATCGCCACAGTTGTAGATCTGACCAGCAGATGCTTTGGGATTATCCACGGCCAACAAGACCGCATGCCCCATGTTGCCAGCGTACCCATGCGTGGCAAGCGTCAGTCCACCATCCGGTAAGATGATATGCGGGCGTTTGTCGAGAATCCGCCGCATCACACACCACTCCCGCGGAATCAGTTGATACGGCCCATAGATATACGGATAACGAAAGTAGGCAGCAGTGGGGTGCGTATCTAACACTGCTTGTTCTGTCATTGCAATAAGGTAAGAAAAACGTAGCTCCTCTTCATTTGCCACCACTGGAAAGTTTTCTGGGGTTGGTACTGGCAAACCTGTAGGAAAGAGCACCTGAGGGTGCATGTATCCTCGATAGGCAGCCACGCCACCTATGCCGATAAAGCGGCCGATTTTCCCAACTAACGCTTCAGCCGCAAAGCGAATACGTCCGTAGGTGACCACGGCAAGATCAAAGGTCCGGCCTTTCAACGCATCATCGATGGTCTCTCGGAAGTGCGGGTCACCATGAATGTGTTCCACCTCTGAGGGAATCTCAGGAATCTCGTGCGTTCCACGATGAAAAATCGTGACCTTGTAGCCGCGCTGTAACAACCCATTCACGATGAATGGCCCCGTCGGTCCAGTACCACCAACAACCAGTGCGTTCATACTCCTCCTTTATATCCAGAACACCTTGATACTTGCTGTTTCGTCTCTCTCAACTCGTTCATCTTATAGTCCTGCGCATTCTCTCCGTGAAACGTATCGGTATTCTGATCTACCAAGAGCGCTCAGTCGGCAACAATGTTCGGACCGGAAGTAATTGCTTCTGAACGGGGGCACTTTTCACTTCTTGTTTTCTTTCTTTCTGAGTTTTTGGGTCGGCACCATACACGAGCAACAACTCGGCAAGCGACTTTCGTCTCTTTAGGAGAGCCGTCTGGAGTGGAGTCGCTCCGTCACGATCTCTTGCGTCGACAGTGGCACCATGCGTCAACAGCTGCTCGGCTACAGTCACATTGTTGTTCCATAACGAAGAGAAGTGGAGAGGAGTACGGCCAAAAGTATCGGTCGCATTGACCTGTGCACCTTGGGCGAGCAAGGTTTCAACTACTTCCTGCCGTCCGATCACTGCTGCGAGATGTAGCGGTGTACAGTTAGCGAGAGAGCCAAGCTCGGTCAGACGATTGAAATCACCAGCGTACGCGTCTGCAGATAGCAGCGTAGCATTCTCTTCTGCCTGGACCCGTTCATTCACATTGGCAGAGGCAGCAAGAAGAATCTTCGTTGCCTCTACACGTGCGGCTAACACCGCAAGGTGAAGCGGGGTGAGCAAATACTTCACATCGTCGGTTGGCGTAAGCGCAAAGGCCATGCGAACATCAATATCAGCTCCGTGCGCGAGTAAGAGAGCAAGGACAGCCGGATTCCCATTCGCTGCCGCGAGATGCAACGGGGATTGTCCATTATACATGCTTCTGGCGTTAACATCTGCACCATGAGTGAGAAGTGCTCGGACGGTTTGCTCATTTCCGCTTTGTGATGCTCGATGAAGCGGAGTTTCGCCACGATTCTTCCCCGCAACTTCCTCCTCTCCTGCGACACTAAGGAATTTGACGATCTCCGTATTCCGCTCTCCTCCAGCAAGAGGAAGAAATGTCCAATGCTGACGATTGCGTGCATGGACGTTCGCGCCGTGCGCAAGAAGAACTTCTACGAACTCAGGTTGCCCTGTTTCTGCAGCGTAATGGAGCGGCGTGTCTCCAGAGAGGGTCTGCGCGTTCACATTTACTTCGTGAGTCAGTAAGAAGTTCACTATTCGTTTGTGCCCATGTTTGACTGCAAGATGAAGAACAGTCTCTCCCTGAGAGTTAGTGGCAGCGAGAGTGGCTCCGTGAGTAAGGAGGTTCCTGACTTCAGCTAAATCGCCCTTTATTGCTGCCTCGTGTATAGGGGCAGCCAGCGCAAGGGAGCGGGGCAGTAACAAGGAGAACAGCAGGGCTGCTTTATATAATTGCTTCACACTTCTACCTCGGTATCACCGGAAGGATCAGGTGTGACGGATAACGACTATCGTGAAAGATCGTCTGTTGCGCGACATGCACTTCAGCATCGAGACCAAATTCGTGACCAGTATTAGGGTTTCGATCGTAACGCGGGAAGTTACTCGACGATACTTCCAACCGTAGACGATGGCCAGCTTTGAATACATGACTCGTTGCCCAGAGGTCGATCGTATACTCGTATACTTTCTCCGGTGTGATGAGTGTCGGAGCAGAGAGAGACCCACGGAAGCGTGCACGAAGCACGCCTTCGACAATATTCTGTGCATAGCCATCGGGCCGGACATCTACCAATTTAGCAGTAAAGTCAGTATCCAGAGCAGACGAAGCGGCAAAGAGTTTCAGTGTAACCGGTCCTGTCACCTCCAGAGCAGCCGCGAGGGTCTCGCTTGTGTAGACAAGCACGTCTTCACGGTCTTCGATTTTGTTTTGATCGAAGACCCCTAACGCAATACCGAGGGTCGTGCCACCACGTGTCGGTACCGGATCGTTAGGATCATACACATAGCGATCGGGTTGCTCTTCAGTCGGCGTGAGGAACGAAAGCGTGCCATTCCCTCTCAGGCTGTTCGCTTTGCCATTGCTGTGCAGATATACATTCGTGTATCGGGTGCGAGCCAGTGGCCATTCGTACTCATCCCGCCAATGATTGTCACCCATCACAAACAGTCGGATTGGTGGCTCGTCGAGAATGCTATTGTTCACACCCTTCAGAAAGTAATCGAACCAGCGTAGCTGCATATCGTGGAGTTCGATGAGGGCTTCTGGTCCAAAGTCGATCTCACCTGTTCCTTTCGAGGTCGGCGTCGCGTAGGGAACGAGATGACCCCACGGTCCCATTAACAACTTCTGACAACGCCGTGCTTCGGCAGTCATGGCCTGTGAGCGGAGACCATTGAACATGGTGAGCGTGTCATATTGAAAAACGTCGTACCACGAGCCCACATGGAACATCGGCACGTTGATATTCTGAAATTGCCGGCGAATGTCGGTTGCATGCCAGTACGACCCTTCCGTGGAATGTTGCAAGAGATGTGCAAAGTACGGCGCACCATCTTTGAGCCGTTCTTCCCAATCGCGTAACGGCAAGTGACGGTATTCCTCTCTTTTCAACGGCGACATAGGAATGTGGGGATGTGACACATAACTGTCGAGCGTGGCACGCTGCTGTTCGTATAAACCTTTTCGCTCAAGAGTGTTACGTGCTAAGGATGTGAAGTACGCAAGCATCCAGCCTAATTCAAACACGCCACGTCGATAGACACAGTTCTCAAAATAGGTCACCGGTCCTGAGACCGGACTCATCGCTTTCAGATGTGGCGGTCGCGTCGTTGCAGCAAAGTACTGGACGAGGGCCAGATAGGATTGTCCTACGGTGCCAACATTTCCATCTGACCACGGTAAGCGAGCGGCCCACTCAATCGCATCGTATCCATCCTCTGCTTCATGGATAAAAGGATAGAACTCGCCCTCTGAAAGGAAACGTCCGCGCGTGTCTTGAACGACAACCACGTAGCCATGCAAGGGAAAGTAGTCTTTCTCGGTCAGCGCCATATCGACGCTTTTGTCATACGGAGTGCGCATCACCAACACTGGAAACCGTCCCGTCGTATCCGGACGATACACATCGGCATAGAGCGTCACCCCATCGCGTGTGCGCATAGGGACATCTTTTTCAACGACAATACGATACGTTGCTTCGTTACTCGATAGCGTTGCCATGCGGCGCCCTCCTCTCGTCGGCGGCCTACCCTACCACAGGAGATGCATACGAAAAAAGGGCAAAAAATAGACAGAAGACTCAGAGCCAAAGCTGCATACTGAACTGACAAGACGAGCAATAAAAGAATCGGGCGTGGAAGCCGTATTCGCTAACTGTACTTAAAGTGGAAGGAGAGTAGGCAACTTACTCATCAGTTGCGGCTCCTCCAGCATTTGGAATGAGCGAGTCGTTGGTTAATCCGGAAGGGTCGCCAGCCTGAGAATTTCCTTCCGCATTCTGCTGCTGTAATCGTTGTAAGGTTTCATTCTGGGCTCGTTGAAATTCTTGCACAGTCTGGGGTCTACCAGGGAGCGAACCTATTGACTCGTCTCTTTGGAACCACCTGGTTACTGTTTCTTTGACCCCTCGCGCGGCTCGCTTGTAGAGTGGTTCCTCACGCACCCACGGTGGTGGTTTCTGCCAACCAAACTCTCGTCGTAATTCATCGAGAACGCTTTCATTCTCGGGCGGATCATAATAACGATGGTAGGGAATTCGCTCGGTTTGGGTAACACACCCAACAGTTAGAACACCGAGCAGAAGTATGACTTTCCACCACCAGTTAACCATATGGCACTCAATCGGAAGAGAAACAAGCCTGAACCTCAAACCCTACCACAGCCAACTCATCAGAAGAACCTACAGTGGAGACTTATAGCATCCACAGGTCTTTCCTCAGTAACATTTTAAGACAGATACAATGTTTTTTCTGTCTTCTTTTACCCCAGCTCCATGACTCGTGCAGATCGCATTTTTGGGAAACTTCCGCTCCTTCTCTCACATCTTATGTTTGGCATAGTTCCTGCTCATTTCTTATGGTCGCTTTTGGTGTGGGTCTGTAACCAATTACAATACGGGCATAGTCCCCCTAGTGGAGGAACAACGATGATGAACAACATTGTAGAAGACCGAGTGCTTGCTACTCTAGAGGCTGATCTGATTGTTCCCTCCCAGTTTTTCGATCGGATCAAGGCAGAACGCTCGTCGCAACCGGAAAAGCGATTGATGCTCGCCGTCATGGAAGATGCTATTGCGACGTTTCAAAAATCAGCCACCGGAACGACACGCCGACAGCGCCGATTGCTAAAAGAAACTGAAGAGTGGATTGGCTCGGCGGATAGTAGTTGGCCCTTCTCATTTGAGAATATTTGCGCGGCACTCGATATCGAAGCCGAGTACTTACGTGGCGGCATTTCACGCTGGAAAGAGGTACTCCAAGCGCGACAAATACAACCGAGTGTAACAGCGGCACTCTCTCCTTTCCGTCGTGTCAGTGGTCGACGCCATGCACTTTCTGCTGGACGATCGGAGCCGGTGCGGAAAGCCAAAGCGGCGTAATTGGTTAAAGACAAGTCAGGACACATCGGGTACGAACTGGAGCAAGTCGAAGCACGTCTGAAGACGTGCTTCGACTGTTTCAAGTGTGGCTGAGACTGGATAGCGACCGGACCGCAGCCTTTTTGGTTATTTGCGACTTGTTTTAGGCGTCCGTCTTCTTCTCCAGCTCTTCCCAAAAGCTCATAGACCGTTGTACCGTACGTTCATACTGGCCGGGTGTGAGGCGCCCACGCATCAACTCGATACGTAAGAACAGAAAGTATGTTTGGATCACATCGTGGCGGCAGTACCTGTGAATATCATTTAATCGGTTCTCTTGCCATAATTGTTGGACCATGGAGCCATCGATCTCGGTCTTTCCTGGCAACCCAATCAGCTTAGCCACGACGTTAAACCCACCGCGTAAGCGATGAACGCCATGGTTGGTCAAGAAGTCGTAGAGATCATAATGTCCCTCTTCTGCGTAGCGATTACGATGTTTCCCACCAAAGTAACGCGGGGCTGAACACCCATACTTCAGCGCCTGAAGCTCTAATACCGGGAGGTCAAAGTTACGGCCATTAAATGTTACTAACGTTCCGGGGAAACGTTCAAGCCGCGACCAAAAACTTCGGACAATTCTTTCTTCGCTGTACTCTTCTTCATCTACAGTTTCGACGGCTGTCAGGATACGCTCCTCGTTTACTTGCCCGATAGCGATCGAGATCGGGACATGAAAGGAGAGCGGGAAGAAGTCGTTCCCTTGCTCTTGCCGCAACTGTTGTTGAAACCGGGAGTACGCTTCTTCAGCCGATAGATTCTCGTGCGAGAAATAAACGTCCTGGACCAAGTTCTTTTCAATCCGGGTTTCAATATCAACAATCGTGTACCGCATAGCGCTCCTTAGCAAAGATGAAGAGGTTATGGTTGCTGTGTGAAGCGTCTGTCCTCAGTTTGGGAGGCGGAGAAATTTCGTCACACTCGTCGTAAGTCGCACCCCGAGAATGGATCGCAGATTGGCTGTTTACTGAGCAATGAATCGTATTGTGTTTTCCTCCTCAATCCGACGAGCTTTTCCGTCGTACATAAGAAGATGCAAGTGCGCGAGGGTCTCAAAAGTTGCAGCCAGCATGTGGAACAGCGGGCGATCTTGACCGACGCCAAAAACTTCCATCGCAATATCATGCGCTGTTCGTGCATGTCCGCGTCGAATCGTGTCAAGAATTTCCTGTAATCGGTATTTGTGATGTTGGATGATCTGCTGCGCACGATGGCGATGGTCCTTGAACACTCCACCATGGGCTGGGAGTACGAGGTCGACATCAAACTGCTGCACTTTTTGTTGGGAATTGAGAAAATCTTGGAGTGGATTGTCCGGACCGAAATAATATACGCCGACATGCGGAGTAATCTTCGGCAGCAGATGGTCACCCACAATGAGAACCTTGTCCTGCGGGAGATAGAAGACAACAGTGCCCAGCAGTGTGTCCCGGTGTCCAGACCACCACGATCTCACGTTTCCCGACTCGTAGCACCTCACCATCATTGAGGTGGTAGTCAGGATGAGTCGGCGAGTACAGCGTGCCAAAATAACGGCCTGGAGTTGGCATCGCATCAGGAGAGTCGGGAATCGGGACTCCGTGTGAGCGAAAAAAGGCCAATCCTTCAGGCAAAGGGGTGTTGGATTGCATACGCTCGATACGCGGGATTTCGAGCGCGTTCAGAAAAACCGTAGCCCCAGTGAGTTCTTTGTACACCCGCGAGGTCCCAAAATGATCGGCATGATGGTGCGTACAGAAGATTTGCCGTACTGCCGTCAGTGGACACCCAACCTGTGCCAAAGCAGTCTTGAAGGTCTCGATGCTATCATCGCTATTCATGCCAGTGTCGATGAGCGCCCATTCGTCGCCATCTCGCACGAGGTAGACGTTGACGATGCTTGGTCGCATCGGCAGCGGTAAATACAGTTGATAGATACCGGAGGCAACCTCATGGATCTTCGTATCCATAGCGATTACTCGTGTATCCGATCTTTTACGGGAAAGGTGGCTTTGATCTTGACCTTCCAGCGCGCTACCATTCCATCCTCAACCTGAGCAGAAATGTCAGTGAGTTGGACATGATAGATGCCACTAATCGTCACAGCGGCTCGAGCAATAGCCAGAGAAACGGCATCTTCAATACTCGTTGACGACGCCCCAGTGAGCTCAATAGTTTTCTCGACCATACGACCTCCTTTGTCGCCATTCAGCAACGCTAGATTACTTTACTCACACCGTGTTCCCATGCAATTCAATACATCATGTTATTGTCGGCCCACTCGTTGCAAGGGTGTCGTCTCGGCTCGCAATCTCGAGAGTGGTGGGACAACAACTTCCGGATGCGTCGTCGGAGGACTCAGGCGCACCCGGAGGGTCTGTTGAAAGTGCTTAAGGAGTTCTCGTTCTTCCTCTACCGCGACATTTTCAACTAATCGTTGAACGAGCAGACCATTTAAGCTGGCCATCACGAGTGCTGCTTCCGTGTGTGGTCGGATTTCGGCAGCAAATACTCCTTGCGCCTTCCCACGTTCAATAATCGAAGCCAACAGTTCACGATACACCTGATAAAGCTGCCGGACTTGTGTTACAAATTCCGGACTATTCTTATCGTCACGCACGACTTGACCCAGGAGAAACTTGACCGAGTAGAGATGTTCCGCAACGAATTCGTAGTAGTCATTAATCAGTCGTTCAAGTTGGTCACTTTCAGTGAGCCCATCTATCTCCTGATCACGGATTTCATAAGGAGCAAGGAAATGTTGCAGTGCGACATGGAAGAGATGCTCTTTGCTATCAAAATGCCACAACACAAGCGCCTTGCTCACCTGCGCGGCTCGCGCGATCTGTGCAAGCGAGGTGGCGCGATAGCCTTGAGTGGAGAAGAGACGTGCCGCCGTCTCTAGAATCTTTTCCCGAGCACCCATGAGCAGCACGGTAGGGAAAAAAAATTTCCCTGTCAACGCACAAAGGACTTGTCAAAGCGTAGGCGGTCATGTATTTGGCCCGCATGACCGCCGTCTACTTGCGTGTCGGGGTTTGGTTGGTGGTAGTGGCTGGTGTGGTTTGTAGTATGGCCCGATCCCGTCCAGACTTGTTCTCACAGCGCCTAGTCTCTCCCCTGATGCGCGAACTTCCTCATCTAGCAATCTCCAAACAAACAATAGTTGCTAATGACCCCTATGTCGGGTTTCATCCCTCTTCGCAAATCCCCGCTATCACTGAAAGCTCTCGACTTTCCAAAGCAAATGTTGGAGACAATTCACAAACAGTGTCTCCTCAGCTTACCGCTGCCGACTTACAACGCCGAGGAGCAGTCACGTTCTTGATGCAACATGGTCCTGCATCCTATTTCCTCCAGGGAGGTGAACAAAAGGGGTTTGAGTACGAACTTGCGGAAGCCTTCGGTCGTGAGCTTGGTATTCGCGTAGATATTGTCACCTCGCCACCTGGAATCGACGCGGTCGCATGGCTCCATGACGGGAAGGGAGATATTCTCGCTGGTCTGACCACGATCGGGGGAGTGAGTCCCGGACCAGTGCTCACCTCTCGGCCTTATTTTGAAACAACCGCACAAGTCGTCACCCGCAGTGATGAATCAGCACCTCGCACCCTCCCTGACTTGGCTGGTCAACCTGTTGCACTTCATGCCGGCTCTGCCTATGCTTACCAATTGCAAATCGCAACTCAAACGCTGACGCTCCCATCTATTTTACCGACTATCACTGGTAAGGAAGATATTCGAGAGGTATTAAGCGGTGTAATCACTGGGCGGACCGCGGCCACAGTACTCATGGACCCGCTCGTCCATGTCGCGCATGTCTGGTATCCAGGGCAGTTACGTTCAGCCTGGCCACTCCCACAACCAGTGAGGCTCGTATGGGCGGTGCGTCCAGGCCAGACAGAGTTGTTACGCACCATTGACGCTTACTTGGAGCGAATCAGTCGTTCAGGTGAGAAGAAAATACTGACGGAAAAATATTTTCTCTCCCCTTCGATTCGACATGCCGCTCCTCGTGTATTCGAGGGCTCGCTCAGTGAAAAAAAGCGGCTGTCCCGGTATGATCAGATCATTGCACGCTATGCAGAAGAAGCTGGGTTTGATTGGCGGTTTGTGGCAGCGTTGATTTTTGAAGAGTCTCGCTTCGACCATACCCGAGTCAGTAGCGCAGGAGCGTTCGGGCTGATGCAGCTAATGCCGTTTACAGCACAACTCGTTGGATTAAAGAACTTCCAAGATCCCCACGCGAACATTGAGGCAGGCGTGAAGTATCTCAGTTTCCTCTCACGCCGTTTTCAAAGTGGACGCCCGCGAGATCGTCTCGCTTTCATCCTTGCCAGTTATGTGATGGGCCTCGGACATGTCGAAGACGCGCAACGGATCGCACAGCTGCAAGGATATGATCCGGACTGCTGGACGGGGTCGGTGGAACAGATCCTCCCTTTATTAGAGGACCCCACCTATCACAACAAGACACTTTTTGGCTATGCACAAGGACGAGAGGCTGTGCGCTACGCCAACACTATTCTCGAACGTTACGATATTTATTCACGTTATATTGCGCGGGACTTCCCCCCTGCAGAAGTCCCCGCACTCCCTGGTCAGGCTGCTTCAGCTATCGCTGGGTGACCAGCAAACGACAGATTCTTGCCGTTCCAGTCAACGACGACCCGCGAATGCTCACCGATCTCACCAGCCAATAGTTTCCGTCCAAGTGTCGTCTCGATCTCGCGCTGAAGTAACCGCTTGAGTGGCCGCGCCCCGTAGGTCGGGTCATAACCAGCGGTCGCAAAGTATTCCTTCGCTCCCTCTGTCAGTTCGAGTGTGATATGGCGCTCTGCCAACCGTCTACGCAAACGTTCAAGCTGAATGTCCACAATAGACTTGAGATGTTCACGCGACAAACTGTGGAACACGACGATGTCATCAACCCGGTTGAGAAACTCTGGCCGGAACTGCTGCTGTAGGGCCTCAAGCACAGATCGTTTCATCTGTTCGTAGGCAACGGAGTCGTCACCACCCCGATATCCGAGAATCAATTGACTGCCAACGTTCGAAGTCATAATTACCGCAGTATTCTTGAAATCCACCGTACGTCCATGACCATCGGTCAGCCGCCCGTCATCGAGAATCTGCAGTAAGACATTGAAGACGTCCGGATGCGCTTTCTCGATTTCGTCGAAAAGGATGACTGAGTACGGTCGTCGTCGTACTGCCTCAGTGAGTTGACCGCCTTCGTCATAGCCAACATACCCTGGAGGTGCACCAATCAAGCGTGCGACAGTGTGCTTCTCCATGTACTCCGACATGTCGAGACGAACCATATTCGCTTCGTCATCGAATAGGAACTCTGCCAACGCACGCGCAAGTTCGGTTTTTCCCACCCCAGTAGGTCCGAGAAAGATAAACGATCCAATCGGACGGTTCGGATCTTTGAGGCCAGAACGTGTACGGATCACCGCGTCAGACACGACTTGTACCGCTTCGTCTTGTCCAATGACACGTTTGTGGAGATGGCTATCAAGATGGAGGAGCTTTTCTTTCTCCCCCTCGAGCAATTTGATGACCGGAATGCCTGTCCATCGTGAGACGACTGCGGCAATGTCATCTTCGTCAACATGATCTTTGATCAAGCGCGCGCCGCTTTCTCCGGCTGTGGCGATGAGGTTTTCGAGTTCAGGAATATCTTTATATTGAAGCTCACTCGCCCGCGCGAGATTATAGTCTTTACTGTCCGGACGGCTAACTTTGGCAAGTTCTTGACGAGCCGCCTCAAGTTTTTTCTGCAGTTCTGCCACTCCACCGAGTGCGCCTTTCTCACGTTCCCACTGCGCCCGCAACCGATGATCTTCTTCTTTGAGGTTAGCTAGTTCTTTCTCAAGTTTAATAAGCCGCTCACGTGAGGACTGATCAGTTTCCTTCCGCAATGCTTCTCGTTCGATCTCAAGCTGCATCACTCTTCGTGATACTTCATCCAACTCAGTAGGCATCGAATCAATTTCTGTTCGTAATTTAGCTGCGGCTTCATCAACGAGGTCAATCGCTTTATCCGGCAAGAAACGGTCACTGATATAACGATGCGACAAGACGGCAGCGGAGACCAGTGCCGCGTCTTTAATGCGTACACCATGATGCACTTCGTACCGCTCACGTAATCCGCGCAGAATTGAAATGGTATCTTCGACATTAGGTTGATCGACCAACACGGGTTGAAAGCGACGCTCTAACGCACGATCTTTTTCGACATACTTGCGATATTCATCAAGCGTGGTCGCGCCAATGCAGTGCAACTCACCACGCGCCAGCATCGGCTTAAGCAGATTAGAGGCATCCATGGCTCCTTCGGCAGCACCAGCACCCACTACCGTGTGAAGTTCGTCGATGAAGAGAATCACTTCGCCGTTGGACTCCTGTACTTCTTTGAGTACTGCTTTGAGGCGCTCTTCAAACTCGCCGCGGAATTTCGCTCCAGCTATCAGAGACCCCATATCAAGCACGATGAGGCGCTTGTTCTTTAAGCTTTCTGGAACATCGCCACGAACAATGCGTTGCGCCAGCCCTTCGACAATCGCAGTCTTCCCTACCCCCGGATCACCGATTAACACAGGGTTGTTCTTGGTCCGTCGAGAGAGGACTTGTACGACGCGACGGATTTCTTCATCACGACCAATGACCGGGTCGAGTTTCCCTTGTGTCGCGAGCTTGGTCAGGTCCCGTCCGTAACGCTCTAAGGCTTGATAGGTTGTCTCGGGATTAGGGCTGGTTACACGTTGATGGCCACGCACTTTTTGTAAGGCAGTCATGAAGCGCTCACGAGTCATACCAAGGGATTTTAAGAGTCGGCTAACGTTTCCACTATCGTTCAGCATCGCTAAGAGGAGATGTTCGACGCTGACATACTCGTCTTTGAGATCTTTGGCCTCATCCTCTGCCTGAGTGAGTGTACGAGAGAGGCGTTGTGTGATGTAGACTTGTTGAGCTCCGGCACCTGGACCGGACACCTGTGGGATGCGAGCGAGTTCCTGCTCGACTCGCTCGCGCACCGCACTTGGTGCAATTCCAGCACCGGCCAGGAGCGCAGCCGTCAACCCATCGGTCTCTTCGCATAACGCAGCAAGAAGGTGTTCTACATCTACGCTCTGGTGGTTGCGTCTGGTCGCCAGTGCTTGTGCATTGCGGAGAGCTTCTTGCGATTTTTCGGTCAAGCGATTGAGATCCATGAGCTACGCTCCTTCCTGTGCTGCTACGCTAGCAATCTTTCAATGAGGTCGTACGTGTTATCCCTGAACGTGAATCTTGCGGGGCTTCGCCTCTTCACGCAGAGGAACAGCGATCGAGAGAACTCCGTCCCGGTAGGACGCAGTCACACTATCCGCATTGACTGGTTTCGCCATACGAAATACGCGGGCAAAACGTCCATACGAGCGCTCGCGGTGGAGATACTGTGTTCCGTCTTTGAGCATGGCTTCTTTGCGTTCCCCTTTAACGGTCAGTACGTTGTCTTTCACCTCAACGGAAACCGTCTCCGGAGTCATACCGGGCAATTCAATTGCAAAAGTATAACCCTCTGCAGTCTCACTCACATCAACAGCGGGACTCCAAGTTTCACGTCCCGCATAGGGGACAGTTTCGCGATGGAGAGCTTCGTTCAGTAGAGTAGAAAATTGCTTCTGTGTTTTAGCCAACTCGTGCATTGGGTTCCAATGAATCAATGTCATGTGACGACCTCCTAGTATGTGTATATTGGCTAAAAGTAAGTCGCCGCAGAGCAGTGTCAAGGGAGAGGAAAACTCAGAGTGATATTTTCAACTGAAGGCAAAGAGAGGAGGAAAAATCTGCCCCGCAGGGCTTGCGGGGCAGCAAAGAATGGTTACTTTTTTAAAGTAACCTATGTGGTGTAGTTGCTGAAGCGTTCGTTCACCTCTTGGTGAATGTAGAAGATCGCTTTGCCAATCTGATCGGCCGTCCAGGTAATGCAAGGAAAATCTGGATAGGTCATATACCCACCCGAGAACACTTCATTACGATTTCCGTTCGGACCAAAGAAATAGATTGTTGTGCCACGCGTGATGCCATGTCGTGCCGGGCCGAAGTCAATTTTCATTCCGTTCTTACTCAGCACGTCACCGGCGCGCAGGATGTCGTTCCAGCTATCAAGCCAGAAGGCGTAGTGATGGAGTTTGCCATTTGGACCTTTGACAAAGGCAATGTCATGAGCCTTGTTGGAACAGAACAGAAACGCGCCGAGGAGTTCTTCGTTTCCGGGACCAGGAATGATCCGCTCGCTCATACGAAAGCCGAGCACTTTAGTGAAAAAGTCGACATTGAGTTTGACGTCTTCTGCCGTCACCAGCATATGGTCGAGGCGCGATGGGGCAATCCCTTTCTGCTCCCCTGGCCAGGGATCAGGATTGAGGACGCCAGTCGAAGTCCCACGTTGTTCCGCCTCAGCATAAAGTTCCAATACGTGGTCTGACGGCAAGGTACACCGGAGCGCTTGCCCAATGCCGAGATTCTCACCACGTGACACGCGCCGCACTGGCATGCCGAACGCTTCGATCTTTTTCTCCAGGGCATTCAGTTCATCTTGGGACTCAACCTTGTAGCCCATTTTGACCAGTCCAAGACCACCATTTTCGATGACCACGCTGTGATGGTCGTATTCATCCCAACATTTGAAGTAGCGTTTGCCGTCTTTACGGGCAACTTCCTGCAAGCCGAGCACATCGGTGTAATAAGTAGAGGCTTTATCTAGATCGCTCTCACGTACGTGAACGAACCCAAGCCGCATGACGCTCATGGTAGTCTCCTCCTGCGCGATAATAGGTCCAGCTTTACCTGTCTTTTAGGGACACAGCAATTAGCATTACATAAGAATACTTAGGGAAAATGGGCAAACGGAGAAAAGGGACAGGGGATAAAGAAGAAACCCTTTTCCATCTCCCTTTAACCCTTTCCCCCTTTTCACTTTTCCCCTACAGAGATTGGAGGCTGCTGAATGAGGAGCTACCGATGCAGAAGACGCCGTACCAGTTTCTTCCCGTAGAAACGAGACGTTTGCCAAGAGAACGAGCGTCGGCGCAGCATGTCAAGGCGAATGAACTTCCACTCGATGTCCTTCAGTAAGGATTTGCGCTCGCCATCTTCTTCAACATATTTTAAGAGATCTTGGAGCGTATGAATCTCTTTCTGGATCTCGGCTTCCGGCGGCAAGACATGAGCGTTGCGCAAAATGTGGTATGATATACGGAGGTCTTCTGGGATCAGACTTTGGTCCTCTAACTGCAACGGCTTACCCTTACCCGGTAGATTGTCGAACGCGCCTTCCTTTTGTGCTTCGCGGATACGCTCTTCCACCACACGAGTGAAGTATGACATCGCCATCAATTCCTCCGTTTGCCCGTAATCACGATACGAGGGGCTCGCTTGTGATGTCAACACGGGTTGATTCCTTGCCCGCACCAAGGCTATGAAAGAGACCACGCTATTCACTAAGGAGGGCACATGGCGAAGATCGAATTTGGGACGGCGCTGCCGTCGGTCACAGGAACTGCAGAATTTGCCCAACAAGCTGAAGACCTCGGCTATGACTTTCTCGGCTGTGGTGAGCATGTGATGTTTTACGGACCTGTCTCCAACACCTTTATTTCCTTGTCGGTCGCAGCTGGCGCAACAAAAAAGATCAAGCTGCTCAGCTCAGTAGTTTTGCTTCCACTGTATCCTGCGGCAATCGTCGCGAAGATGGGCGCCGCACTCGATGTCGCCTCTGGCGGCCGCTACAACTTCGGCGTCGGTATTGGTGGCGAGTTCCCCAAAGAGTTTGAAGCGTGCGGTGTACCGGTCAATCAGCGCGGAGCGCGCACCAATGAAGCACTCGAAGTGATCACCAAACTGTGGACAGAGAAAAATGTCACTTTCAAAGGGAAGTTTACTACTTTAAACGAAGTCTCCATTGAGCCGGCACCGCAACAGCACCCGCATCCGCCTATCTGGGTTGCTGGTCGCAAAGAACCGGCCATGAAACGCACGGCCAAGTACGCCAACGGTTGGCTGCCCTATATGTACACCCCCGAACAACTCCACAGCAGCATCGAGACGATTAACAAACTGCGCAAAGAGTATGGACGAGAATCAGCACCTTTTACTCCCGGGGTTTTCATATTCGCCGCAGTACACGCCAACAAGGAGACTGGTCGTCAGATGGCAAGTGACAAGCTCAGCAAACAGTACAATCAGGATTTCTCGAAACTGATCGACAAATACGCACTCGCGGGAACGCCCGAGGACTGCCAAAAACGGCTTAAAGAGTATGTCGATGCTGGAGCGCAGATGATCGTTTTGCCTTCCGCGTGTCGACCTGACTATGTAGATGAGAATACGCGTTTCCTAGCTAAGGAAGTAATCCCCGCGTTTCGCTAGAAAAAGCTGTCAGCCATCAGTGATCAGCTAAGCATCAGCTACAGGCTAGGACCTCAGTTTTCCCTCTAGCCTGTAGTCTGTAGCCTCAAGCCTTAAGAGGAATATTGTATGTCTACCCAACCATTACTGTTTCACAAAGAAGCTCCGCTAGCATGGATTACCTTTAACCGTCCAGAACGTCGTAATGCCGTCAGCTTAGAAATGTGGCAGGCGATTCCTGACTTTGTCGCCCAGGTCGCAGCGGATGACGACATCCGCGTATTGCTCATTCGTGGTACAGGTGACGAAGCGTTTATCTCTGGAGCAGACATCTCACAATTTGGGTCTGTTCGTGCCAACGCCGATGCGACGCAAACATACGACCGTGCGACGGGAGCAGCACTTGGATCGCTGGCGACTCTAGAGAAACCCGTGATCGCTATGATCAATGGTATTTGTTTTGGTGGCGGCTGTTCGGTCGCGGTCATGTGCGATCTTCGCGTGTGTTCAGATGACTCTCGCTTTTGTATTCCGGCTGCACGCCTGAGCGTCGCTTATCCAATCGAGCGTGGAGTGGAGCGTCTCGTACATGTTGTTGGTGCAGCCAACGCGACGGAGATTCTTGTCACTGCTCGTGTGTACAACGCGGACGAAGCCTTACGGATGGGGTTGGTGAATCGTATTGTTCCCAAAGCCGAGCTGGAATCGTTCACCCGCGACTATGCTGCAAAGATCGCCGACAACGCTCCATTGAGTGTCGGCGCCCACAAGTTTTTTGTCCGCGAGAGCACCAAAGCAGCAAACCTGCGCGACATAGACAAAATTCGTGCCTGGTCTACTCGTTGCTTTAACAGTGATGATTACAAAGAAGGAGTGTCGGCGTTTATGCAAAAGCGCAGGCCGAAGTTTCAGGGGAAATAGAACGTGATGCGTGTAGCCTGTCGCGTGAAACGTAAAGCGTAACGTACCTTCTTTTTTCATGCATTACGTTTCACGCGTCACGTCTTCGAAAAACTCTTAATAAACGTACTCACCGCTTGTGCCGACTCCTGCGGTTTCTCAATCATGCAGTAAGTGCCACCACCGTCGGGAATTTGCACGACCTGGCTATGCGGGCAATGCATACGAAAGACGCGAATCGCGTCAATCATTGATGCCGTTTTTCCTCCCAGCTTTCCGGAGTCTCCTAGCAAAATCAGCGTTGGCACTTTGATCTTCTCTAAATCACTGGTGAGATCGATCTGCGTGAAGACTTCTAGCGTCTTCGCCAATGATTCGATCGAAAAATTGCGCTTGAACGCCTCCGCCTCGAAAATTGCTATGTCATTACCAATCTGTGAAAACACATTCTGGTCTGCGCAACCAATCCACGCAGTGAAACGCGCTAACGCTTCATAGCCAAAGACCTCAGTAATATCGAGAAACACCTGAAACATCTTGCGTGAAGCGATTCCGGCTTTGAAGCTCGGATAGGTGATGAGGCTTTTGACACGTTGCGGATAACGAGCTGCATAACGGATCGATAATGGCGCGCCTGTCGAAGTTCCCCATAGATGCACTCCTTTGATGTTGAGGTAGTTAAGGATCACTTCTAAGTCATCCACCCAACGATCAAGCGGATAACCGCCAACCCAGGCGCGGTCAGACTCCCCAGCACCGCGATAATGCCAATCAATGACCTGAAACTCCTCAGCCAAGAGGTCCACAACATAATCAAACTGATTGTGTAGTAGCCCAAATCCACCACTCAAGACAAGTGGTTCACCATTGCCCTTGACGCGATACCAAAGCTTTACTCCGCGATCATCCACATGCGGCATAAGGACTCCCTCTTTCTTTCTTCGTAGGTTGTTCTTATGTCAGAAGAAGGAAGCCCGCAACAATCCGATCAGAGAAGAGAATAGTCAACTACGGCAGCCCGTCTTCTTGTTTTCCCTCATAAAACACGAAAGAACAAAAAATAGCATACGAAAGAAATTCCGATGTCTTACGAACGAAGGAAATCCACAAGATAACACAAAGAGCGCAAATTGCCCGTTTCCATGCCATTTCTCTGTCATTGATCACATAGCTTTTGTGGAATTAAAGATTCGTATTCTCAGTTCCGATACTCCCGGTATCAGGAGTCATATTTCGTGAATCGGAGAATAGCTATGCGCCACCCCTCCCCCCTACGAATCATATTCGTGCTAAGTGCGTTGCTTTTTCTGTTGCCAGTCTCTGCACACGCGAAATTCATCATTGAATTTGCCGACGGCCATCGTATGACGGTCGCCAATTATGAAGAGAATGGCGATACCGTAAGAGTTCATACTTCGCTTGGCTCATTTGCCTTTCAGAAGAAGGATATCGTGAAAATTACTGATCTTGACGGCGGGAAGAAAGCGAAGAAACCAGTAGCAACAGCGAAGGCCTCCGCGACCCCAAATCCAGCTCCTGTAAAGGAACGCTTAGAACCTCCTCCAGTGGAACGGTCAACCAAGGTGCCACCGAGTCCTACACGACATTCCTCCCCCTTAGAGGATGTTGCGTCTCAGGTTGAAGATGGACTGTTTCGGATGCGTTATGTCTTTGCCTTAGTGGCCGGAGTAAAGGCACTAAAAATCTTCTTTGCGGCTAGTGCTCGGTAAGCTTCCCTCACTCACATTCCAGCCTTCACCCAAACTGCTCTGAGGAACGCGGAGTCCTCCTCAGCTACGTCACGCCTCTTTTTCTGTTGACGTCTGCCGCTATTTCGCGGTAATGGCAAGCAAGAAGGGAGGAGCTTTATGGGACGATTTCTCAATGTTGCCGCCGCACAATTAGGTCCAAGCTCACTCAGTAAAGAACAGACAGTTAGTCGTATGGTAGAACTGATGGAGGAAGCAGGAAAACAAGGAGTCACCTTGCTTGTTTTTCCTGAACTATCGTTGACACCATACTTTGCTACGAAAGTTCACTCCTCGGTCGAGGCGTTTTTTGAGGATTCGCTTCCCTCGCCAGTCACGCAACCTCTTTTTCACACAGCTCGCCAGGCTGGACTTTTTTTCGTGCTTCCTTACGCTGAACGTGACGGTAGTAAGTATTATAACAGCGCCGCGGTGATCGCTCCCGAAGGGGTCGTCCTCGGTAAGTATCGGAAGATGCACATTCCCGGTTGGGTCGAACCACAATGGGAAGGATTGAACATTCTTGAGAAGCGCTATTTCTCTGGCGGGAATTTAGGATTTCCAGTAGTCGCGATTCCCACAACTCAGATCGGTACATGCATCTGTTATGATCGCCGCTTCTCAGAAAGTTATCGCTCCTTGGCATTACAGGGAGCAGAACTCCTCTGTGTCCCCTACAACACCCCAACATTTCGCCAGCCGCGAGAAGTGGGACAAGAAACTTCGGAGATTCTCCTACGTGCAGGAGCAATGGAAAATCAGGTTTTCGTCATTGCGGTTGGGAAAGCTGGCGTCGAAGATGGAGCGGAGTATATTGGTGGGAGTGCCATCATCGCACCGACTGGCAAGATACTCGCGAAAGCACAAACTACGGGAGATGAACTAATCGTTACAACGATTGACCTTGATGACATCACTGCACTCAGAAAGCAGTGGGATTTTCTCGCCGACCGGCGACCCGAGGAGTATCATCAAATTATAACAAAATGAGTGGAGCGGGCTTTATGTTATAGGTCCTTCCTCTCGCCACGACTATCGATTCCTTCTTGCTCAAGTTCCCTCATAGTCAACCGATGCTTCTCATCTAAGAACGAGGTCTTAGCAATAGTAAAGACCTGGTTAGAGAGGAGTCTATGGCCAAACCACTGTTAAGCAACGAACTCTGGGAAGAACTTGCTGCGTTGCTTCCTCCCCCGAAACCACGGAGATATAGCTTTCCCGGACGTAAACCGGTCGATAACCGAAAAGTCTTTACGGGTATTCTCTTTGTTTTGAAAAGCGGCATTCCTTGGGAGGCATTACCGCGCGAGATGGGGTGTGGTTCTGGTATGACGTGTTGGCGAAGGTTATATGAATGGCAAAAGGCCGGCGTCTGGTCGGAAGTTTCCAAGGTGTTAATCGCCAAACTACCCGAAGCAGACAAAATTGATTGGTCGCGTGCACTGGTGGGGCGTTCTACAACTCCCATGCCACGCAGGCCAGTAGCCAATGTAATCCCGCAGATAGTGGAAGAGCAGCAGCCGTTTCCTTTACCGGAAATATTGCCAGCTTCTCTTCCCTTCCCGGAACAATACGCACCATAAGGGCTTGCCCTCAGGAGTCCCTGACCTCATATGTGGAGATTCAGCACTTTCTGTGGCATGGAGAAAAGAGGGTGAACAACAGTTTGTTCTGGCCTCCGTCCATCTCACACCAAGTGTATAAGAGGCGTGCAGTCTTCTGGCGAGGACAGTACTCGCAGAAACGCGCGTACTGTCCTAACCCTGTTGGGCATGTGGAAACGATGGCTCGTTTCGGCAAACACGTCATCGTCCGAGAGAAGATCTGCCCAGAATACTATAGTTCGGAGGCGAGACAACCAAGCTATCTTACTCACGGTAGCCGCTAGTGAGACAACCATCCTCGCAGTGCAATATTCGTGTTGCCACCTGCATAAGCCGCTGGTCATGGCTTGCAACTAGTACCGTGCGCTGTTCGTCATCAACTAATTGTCGCAAAAAACGAATAACCTCTTCGCCGTTGCGGGAGTCCAGGCTTCCAGTTGGCTCATCGGCAATAATCACTGGGGGGCGCAACGCTAGCGCACGAGCCAGAGCGATCCGCTGTTTTTCTCCCCCAGATAAATCTTGAGGGCGATGGGACGATCGCTGGCTCAGACCGAAACGCGCCAACAAAACCTCAGCTTGTTGTCGCGCTTCTCGTGCAACATGTCCAGCAAGCCGAAGTGGCATCTCGATATTTTCACGTGCAGTGAGAGCAGAGAACAGCTGAAAAAATTGAAAGACAAAGCCGATCTGACGCAAACGAAAATCCGCAAGTGCAGTAGAAGAGAGTTGGCTGAGGTCGCTGCCTGCTACCCGAATAACTCCCGTTGTGGGCTGTAGTAATCCTCCGATGAGCGAAAGCAGCGTCGTTTTTCCCGCTCCCGATGGACCAAGAATGAGTACCAATTCTCCAACAGATACGCTTAGACTGACTCCATTCACAGCAATGACAGCAGTCTCACCAGAACCATAAATCTTAGTGACGTTCTGAAGATGAATGACAGGTTGTAAGTGCTCAGGGCTCAGGACTGAGGACTGAGTGCTTCTGCCTCCATTTCTTTGTTTCTCCTGACTCATCCTTCGGTTCTCGTAGCTCAGGCTTTATCCCTTAAACGCCACTACCGGATCAATGTGTGCAATGCGTCGTATGGGAAACATCGCCGCAAGCAGACTCATGGCGATTGTTCCTCCCAGCATCCATAACGCGTGACGTAAATAAGTCACAGCCGGAAATTGTGGCACGAAATACTGCGCAGCCGCCATTACTCCCCAACTTGCCGGGACACCGATCAGCCAACCGCAGAGACCACAAATTAATGCTTGTTGCATGGCCGTCCAATACAACGTGCGGTTCGACGCTCCAATTGCCTTGAGTACACCGTATTCAGCGCTACGTTCTGCAGTCAGGGTTGAAACAGTCAGTCCAATGACGATCGTTCCGACTAACAGGCCAATCACCTCCAACACACGGAGGATGGGGAGAAAATTATCCCCGGTGAGTGACAGATTGTTCGCTGTGAACTGTGCCTTTGGAAACGCTGAAACAAGAGGTGAGGTCTCTTCGATTTGAACGACTGCCTCCTCAACTTGGACATCTGGAGCAAGCTGCACAAGGAAGTAGTTCACCAGCCCATCCATACTGAACAGTCGCTTCGCTTGTGCGAGCGTCACAAAGGCATATTGATAAAGAAAACAGTTGCCTCCACGAGCAACACCAATAATGCGGAAAGGAGTATCTTTGATGGTCAGATTGTCACCTACGGTCAGCCGTTCTTTACGGGCGAATACCTCATCGATGACGATCTCACCGTCGCGCAATGCAACCGATCCGCTCACAAGCTCTACGGGTCCACTGTCTGTATCTGCGACACCGACGATAAAGCTGTGCCGTTTCTGTCCTCTCACTTCAATCGTCATCAAGCGACCCACGAACGGCGAGACTTTCTTGACACCATCAGCTTCCCGTAACAAGTCCTCACCCTCAGCCGGAAGCAATGACAGGGTCTGAAAGAGATCATAGGCACCTTTCTGCCCAATCCACACATCTGTGTGCACATGATTCAAGTAGGCGGACATGTGCTCCCGCCACCCGTCGTACAGCCCCATCAGGAGGAGAACCAAGATCACGGCACTACTAATGCCAGCAATCGCCAGCAAGAAGCGACTCCTATGAACGAGAAGGTTCTTGCACGCGAGGAGGAACATCAACGTGCTCGCATGAAAAGAGGGAGGAAGCGTGGCTTCGTGGCCATTTTTGCCCTATATTCAGGGCGGGCAAACAGTACCGCTTCCTCATGCCGAATACGTTCCCGTAATACGAAGGCGTTCACCACAGAACACACCAGTGCAGTAACATATGCACTGTGGACGAGTGGCAACGCGAACATCTCTACAATCACGATCGTGTAGTTAGGATGGCGGACATAACAATATGGGCCTGAGTCAACAATCGGACGTGAAGTAGTCATAATTTGCACATTCCATTGTTCACCTAGACTCCGCCACACCCATATTCGCCCGACGAGACAAAAAGCGAGCAAGACAAGTATTGGTCCCCCGATCCACAGAATGAACGGGCGATGATACAGAATTACTTCTAGTGCGCTGCCAACAAAGAGCCCAAAATGAATAGTAATCATCAACGGGTAGAGTGGCTCCCGAAGCTTGGTGGCTCCTTCAGCGCACAAACGTACTTGATGCTGCGTGGAGAACACGAGCTCGCCGAGGCGAAGGGCAGCAAAGCCAGCCAGAAGCACCAGATACCAAAGAGAAGTCAAGTGAAGGAACGAAGAGGGAAGAAGTATCAGGGCCGGTCCTGCAAGTTGGGTAGTGGGCGAAGACCAGTAATCAAGAACTACACCTGGGTTCATCAAATATTCTCGTGGCAAAAATCGTCAACTTTTATTCCCACCGTAATAATAGTGACTCCGCACTAAACCCCGGACCGAACGCGAGCAGTAATCCAAGGTCGCCAGATTGCGTTTGCTCTGTCGTCAGGAAGCGATCAAGAATATACAGTACTGACGCAGAAGAAAGATTACCGTGGTCTCGCAGGATGGTTGTACTCACTGTCGCTTGCTCTGACGTAATCCCCAAGCACTCAACTATTCCCTCAAGTACACGCCTCCCACCTGGGTGCAAAAGAAAATGCGAGATATCACTAACTGTCAACCCCTGTGTGCCGAGAAAGCGCGCAACGAGTTGTGGGACTTCAGCGTAAACAAGCTCGGGAATCTCGGCAGAAAGAACGATATGAAAACCGGAGTCGCGTAGGTCGAAACCCATTACCCCAGTCGTCTGTGGAAAGAGCGTACTCTCAGTGGCAAGAATGCGTGGCCGTCCAGGCAGCAATTCACCGGACAACACGACCGCTACAGCACCATCACCAAACAAAGCACTCGATATCACATTGGCATGGGACAAGTCTTGGAACTGGAAAGTCAGCGATGGTAGTTCTACTGCTACAACCAGGACAGTGTGACGTGGAAACGCTTGGAGGTAGTCGAAGGCCCGTGCGAGGGCTACTCCACCAGCCGCACATCCAAGCTCGGTCACGGGTAGTCGTTTCACATGCGCTGAAAAGCCCAAAGTATTGGCGAGGTAGGCATCAAGCGAAGGAATCATGAACCCGGTGCAAGAGGTCGTAATGACGAGGTCCACTTCCCCTGGTGCAACGTTCACACGCGCCAAACTCTCGCGGACCACTTCTTCTCCTAATTGACAAGCATACTGTCGATAGAGTTGGCTGGTTTCAGTCACAGACAGTGGCTGTGACAAATCGAGTAATGGTCGGCAGCCGTAGCGTGTTTGTACCGCCGCGTTTTCAAACACTCGCTGCGCAAGTGTCAACAGTCGTCGCTCGACACTCAACCACAACGGCAATGCAGCGATGACCTCAGCTTGGTCATAGCAGTACGGTGGATGTGCGGTTGCACTCGAACGGAGGGTAGCCATTGGTTCTGACTGTTCTTGTGTATGTCTAGTGGCTATGAAGTAAACCTCAACTCAGCGTCGAGAGTTCCATCTTTACACCATGCGACGATGTAGCCTCCGGCAGCGAAGGGACCGGCATTGAGGATTTTCGTGCGTCCGATACGATCGATACCTGGCGACTCATGAATATGTCCAGTGATACAGACCTGCGGTTGATGTCGTTCAATAAACTGTCGCACTGCTTGACTGCCAACTGGAGTACCGTTGGTGAGACGATCGAGTTTTGTTGCATGAGGAGGAGTATGGCATACCATCAGCTGAACCAAAGTCTCTGCCACTCCCACATAAGCGTCTGCGAGAATCGCGCCAAGTTCGCCATCCTCATACTCTAACGGCGTGTGAAAAGGCGTGAGATTGGACCCACCACACCCAAAGATCGCCAACTCATCCAGGCGGCGATTTTCACGGTGCAGACTTACTTGCTCAGTTTGGAGAAAATCAATGACCTCGGGCCGATCGACATTCCCAGGTAATGCAAGCACCTGAGGGCAGTAACTCTTGGCAGCGTACACGACTCTCGCTGCATCAGTGCGACCGCCAAAGTTTGTGAGATCTCCCGAAAGAATAATGAGATCCGCACTTGCGAGTTCGACCGCGATTTTACTCATCTGCGCGATCGCCATATGCACATCGCCAAAAGAAACAATTTTCATAAAAAGATATTCACTGGTACCATGCGATTATTTCTTCAACTGTTCTAGTAGATGACCAGCAATGGGTCAACGCAGAAAAGCAAACCCAACAAAAGGAGTCCCCGGCCTTGCAAAGCAGACGGAATCGGGAAATACTACGCTCGCCTGTGCAGCATGGTGAGTACATGGAAAAGAACATCCGGTCGAAAGTCCTCGCTATTGGACGACCACTGCGCGTCGAGCTTCAGCTCGACGGCGAGTGGCTCGACCGCTTGCGCAAATTGCTGCAGGAAATGGGGGAAGAGGGTGGCGCCTATCCTCTCCATCGATATCTCGAAGAATTGCTCGAAGCGGACATCGTCTATCGGGAAAGTGACCACACCCGTCGCCGTGGGCCGTTCGTGCAAAGAGAAGCTATCATTCGCTGGCTCCGAGAACGGCGGAGCACAGCGAACTCCCAGACTACTGCGGCCAGTAAACACTAGTATCAACTGAGGCGCAGTCTTTTTTGTCGGACTGCCCCTGAAGGAAAATGTTTATCAGCCGTTCTTGCGGGCTCCACGCTTGAGGGAAACGACCAGAACGCGCGTATGAACTTCATGAACCTGCGGATCGTCCTTGTACGACCGCAATATTCGGGAAATATCGGTGCGGTTGCTCGGGCAATGCGCAACTTTTCTGTCAATGAACTGGCCTTGGTTAACCCAGCCCCTGTGCACCGTGCACAGGCAGACATGATGGCAGTCCATGCCCGTGACGTTCTCGACCATATGCAGATTCACACCTCTGTACAAGCAGCTATTACTGGTTGTGGTCTCGTTATCGGCACCACCTGTCGCTCAGGATTGTATCGTGAGGATACTGTGACGCCTCGCACCTTAGCTCCACATATCCTCGCAACGGCGACCACAAACCGCGTGGCGCTCGTGTTTGGTTGCGAAGACAGTGGATTATCGAACGAGGAACTTCGCTATTGTCACCGTCTGATGATGATTCCAACAGATGCGACCTACCCCTCTCTCAATGTCGCGCAAGCAGTGCTCTTGTGTTGTTATGAGGTGTTTCTCGCAACTCAGGAGGACAAGATTGACACTCCACGCCCGCTGGCAGTTGCAGAACGACAAGAGCTGATGTACGAGAAGCTCAAACACGCATTGTTGAAAGTTGGGTTCCTTCATAAAGACAATCCCGAGCACATCATGTTCGCCTTCCGTCGTATTCTCGGACGTGCTGGACTTGAGGAACGCGATGTCCGCATTCTCCTCGGCATGGCACGACAAATTGAATGGTACGCCACCAGTGGCTGGAGTTTTGTTGACCCTCCGCCTGCAATTCCAAGCGAACCCCTTGGATAACGTAAGGCTCGCGACGCATCATGGCCGAAATTATCCCTTTACAAAGTATTCTCCGGGCTCGACGGCGGCAACGTGAGCAAGTGTGTCTTCAGACCTGTGTCGAAGCAATTGAGCACAGCTTAAAGATCCATCTTGAAGAATTTACTGCTGCTCCCACCGAAGAAAAAGCAGCACGAGCCAGTAAGATTCGCAAACTTGGGGAGTTGCTGGAGTATGCAACACACCTCTTGTGACCTCTCCATAACGAGGCACCTCCCATAGAAAGGATGTCCATGGCGAAAGTAGCGTCATCAACGACGACCAAACGGGCAAGCACCACGCGGACTACCGCTGTTCCGCTCAAACCTCGCAGTCGCGCCACAAAGGAGACGACGGATTCTCCGCTACCTCCAGCAACAGAACCAAGTATCGATGGACTACAGCTTCTCACGGAACGTCTCAATGCCCTTGAAGAGAAAATCACAGCGAGTTTGTCTTCTCTGACTGTAGAAATACAAAGCTTGAAGAGTGCGACACCAACAGTCTCTCCAGACGGAAACCTTGAATCAGACACCGTCCTCCCCATTGTTGGCGATTTAATCCGGCGTAGTCTCATGGAACATCTCAACCCGCTCATTGCGTCGCTGAAGCGCATCGAGGAACGGGTAGGCTTCATCGGGAACCGCTTGCGGCAACCGGCCCCAAACCAAGACCAGCGACAAAAACCGCCGTGGCGGCATGACCAACAGCAACGCCATAATCGCCCACGCGGACACAACGGTGCTCCCCGACCCAGCCCGGCCCAGGGCCAACAGTGGACTCCGCCAAGTGCAGCGTCAGTCCAAGGACACTTTGCTCCTCGTCCATTGCGTGGGGGAGAAAGCGATCACGTTGCAGAAGACGACGAGTGATTGTTTCTTCTTACACCAACATCTTTCTCCTGCTATTGTAGAGACGTAGCCCCTGCTACGTCTCTACCCTGAACTCCCAGAATCGTTCAGCCAGGGACAGGGCAGAGACTCTCCGTTCAGAGCTTTCTTTACTTCTCTCTTTTCAGTGTTACGTTGTTCCTGTGTAAAGGAAGCATACTGGACAATTTTTGCTTCCCAAGGAGGACTCGCGTGGCACGTATTACCGTTGAAGATTGTCTGCAAAAAATCCCCAACCGTTTCCAGCTCATTGTGATCGCCGCACGACGAGCAAAAGAATTGCTCAAAGGAGCACGTCCGCTCGTCGGCTCCGATAACAAAGAAGTCGTAACGGCCCTCCGCGAAATCGCTGCCGGAAAAGTCTGGTCAGAAGCTTCGAAAGAGATTAAGTAGTGGCCAAAAAGGATCTGTACACCGTGCTGGGTGTTAACCGCACCGCTTCAACCGACGAGATTAAAAAAGCCTATCGGCAGCTCGCACGGAAGTATCATCCCGATGTGAATCAAGGAAACAAACAAGCTGAAGAGCGCTTTAAAGAGGTGTCTTTGGCTCATGACGTTCTCAGTGATGAGCCAAAGCGCAAGCTCTATGATGAATTTGGCGAGGAGGGACTCCAGCCAGGGTTTAACGCAGAACAAATGCGTGCCTACCGGCAATGGAACAGCGCCCGAGGCTCTACCTCTCGGCAACAAGGGAATCGCACCACTTCCAGTACGGGACCTGGATTTGAAGATCTTTTTGGCGACATTTTTGGTAACTTTGGGCGCGGTGGCCGTTCACAGCCGGAGGTTACGCCAGCGCAAGACCTCGAGTATGTTCTCGATCTCAGCCTCCTTGATGCAATACGCGGCACGAGTACGACCATTTCTATCCAGCGCCCAAGCCCGTGCCCTACCTGTCATGGCACTGGGGGTCGCGTAAGACGTCAGAGCAGCGCGTGCATAGAATGCGGAGGACAAGGGCAAGTTCGTGTTGGTACTGGCCCCATGGCTTTTTTCCGTACCTGCGCCCGCTGTGGAGGTTCCGGTAGATTGAACTCTGGAGGATGCAACCAATGTGGTGGCAGCGGTCGCATCACGACGCCAGAGAAATTGACTGTGAAGATACCGGCAGGTGTAGATGAAGGCACCCGTATTCGTTTGGCAGGCAAAGGTGCAGCGCATAGCGGTGGTCCGTCTGGCGACCTGTATCTTGAGATCCGCATCCAACCCCATCCGACATTGACCCGTAAGGGGTTTGATCTGTACCTTGATGTACCAGTGACTATTGGCGAAGCAGTGAATGGTGCAACCATTACCGTCCCGACTCCTCATGGTGACGTCAAACTCAAGATTCCCGCGGGCAGTCAAAGCGGTCAGGTATTGCGGCTCAAAGGCAAAGGTGTCACAGATACAAAAACAAACACGAATGGTGACTTTTACGTCAAAGTCATGATCCAGGTTCCCCAGGAAGTGAGTGAACGCTTTCATCAAGCGGTCGATCAACTTGAACGTTGCTATACAGACACACCACGTAAAAACTTGCACCTCTAGAGCCAAGGGGCCTCCCCTGCCGTTAGCTCATACCGTATACTGTCCTTGTCATGCCACGTGCCAGAAAAAAAGCCAAAGAGGAGATCGTTCGTCCTTCTCCCTCTGACGTTTCCCGAGCCGACACTGTAGAAGCGTCCGGTGAAGAAGAAATAACAGAAGCACCGCTCGTGGAGGTGGAAACCCTCTCTGACGACGACGTTACTACCGAAGATGAGGAGAAGGACAGTGCAGAAACCGATACCGCACTAGTTCCATATGATCCTCTTCAGCGATATCTAGCAGAAATTCGTCGCTATCCGTTGCTTACACCAGAAGAGGAGCACCAACTTGCCGTCCGTTACAAAGAGCATGGAGATGTCGAGGCAGCGTATCGACTCGTCACCGCGAATTTGCGGCTGGTCGTCATGTTCGCGCGTAAATACGAACGCGCTGTGCACAACTTGCTTGATTTGATTCAGGAAGGAAGCATTGGCCTCATGGAGGCCGTGCGCAACTTCGATCCCTATCGAGGCGTACGCTTCCCCTCGTATGCCGTATGGTGGGTCCGGGCGTATATCATTCGTTACTTGATGAATAACTGGCGCATGGTCAAACTTGGCACCACTCAAGCCCAGCGCAAATTGTTCTTCAATCTTCAACGCGAAAAAGAACGGCTTGAGGCAGAGGGATTTTCTCCTGCACCGAAACTGATTGCACAAAATCTTGGCGTTAAAGAAGAAGAAGTCGTCGAGATGCAAAAGCGCATGGCCGGACGTGATGTGTCGCTCGATACGCCGATCGACGCCGACGAAGGAGAGAGTGCGACCCTGGGAGATCTCATTTCTACCAAACAGGACAACGCGGAAGAAGCCGTTGCCGCGGCGGAGTACCGTGCGCTCATGAGCAAAAAGATGCTCGAGTTTGCGCGTACCCTCAAGGGAAAAGAAGAAGTCATCTTCCGCACCCGCTTGCTCGCCGAAGAGCCGGTGACATTGCAAGAGATCGGTGATCAGTACGGTATCAGCCGTGAACGGATTCGTCAGTTAGAAAGCCGACTGAAGAAGAAGCTTAAAGACTTTCTGTTACGCGAATTTAAAGACGCCAAAGACCTCGACATCGGCTTCGTCAGCGAATAAGCTCTGTCCGTCATAAGAAAAATCTTGCCATACTCCCCCAAAGCAGTTTATAGTGCCGCTATGCGTGAACTGAGGGCTGGTATCGTAGTGATCGGAAACGAGATCCTCTCAGGCAAGACGGTCGATTCGAATTCGGCGTTCTTGGCACATGAACTTCGCCAGCTGGGTGTCACGCTCAAGCGCGTCATCGTGATTCCCGATGAGCTAGATGTCATTGAAGAAACAGTCCGCGATTTCCACCAAACATTTGATCTCGTCTTCACGTCGGGAGGAGTTGGCCCAACTCACGACGACATTACCATCGAAGGCGTCGCACGAGCCCTGGGGCGTCGCGTGATTGTCCACCCTGTCCTTGAAGCGAAGATCCATGAGTATCTGAACGGGAAAACTCCGAATGCTGCTCATCTGAAAATGGCTGAAGTACCAGAAGGGGCGGAATTACTGATGGATGAGCGCATTCGCTTCCCCACTATCAAAGCGGAGAATATTTACATCCTGCCGGGGATCCCTGAGATTCTGCAGCAGAAGTTTCACGCCCTCAAAGAGCGCTTTGTGAGTGACCCGTACCATCTAAAGATCATCTATACCAACGAACTAGAAAGTGTCATTGCCGTTCATCTGAACGAAACGCTACGTATCTACCCAGAGCTACTCTTAGGATCCTACCCTAAGATTGGTAACAGCGAGTATCGTGTTAAACTGACACTTGAGTCAAAAGATAGGGAGTATGTTGAACACGCATTCGCACACTTAATGCAACTTTTACCCACCGGCTGTGTGGTGAAAACAGAAGGATGATAAAGAGGTTGAAGAGGAGGTTGAAGTTATGAGAAAGAGAATGATTCGTATTCTGGGTAGTGGACTGTTCGACTTTAGCTGTTATCGGCTCCGATAACCGTGCAGGCTGATTTTAGCGACGATGTTGGGGTGGGAACAGCAACCGTCCTTGCCAATGTCGTTTACATGCCTACCAAGTTAGTGTATGCCACGCTCGGTGGGATCACAGGTGGTTTTGCCTATGTACTCACCGGCGGTAATTATACTACGGCGGAGAGAGTATGGACCCCATCGTTGGGTGGGAATTACGTACTTAATCCTGAACATATCCGTGGTCAAGACCAGATTTATTTTAGTGGTCCACTCCCAGGCACAGTCAGCAGAGCGCGCTTCGCTAAGTCCGTGAAAAGATTTCTCTGGAGTGCTCTCGTTCTTAGTGTTGTCGGTGCCACTGCCATTGGGTGGTGGTATTTGCGCTTGCGCTCTGCGGCCCAGCAATGGGAAGGGCAAGTGGCAGAAATTCTCAGCGAAAAGCTAGAGAAGGACACTGACACCATGCAGATTGAGTTCACCTCCAGGGTTGATGCGCCCGTCGACACAGTTTTTCGTGCGTTTGCCGAGCCCGAACGCTCACGGGAATTTAGTGATTCTGTTCGCTACGCAAAGCTCTTGAGCAGCGAAGGCAATCGTAAAACAGTAGAGTTCGAAATGGTGATTCTTGGTCAGCCACAACGCTTGACCCTGGAGTTCACGTTCGTGCCGGAAGAGAATCGAGTCACGATCAAAACCATTGAGAACCAATTCTCTGATCTGACCGGGCAGTATCGCTTCACACCGTCACCCGATGGGACAAAAACGTTAGTGACCTATACCGGCACCGCCAAAGACAAGGCCAAGCTCCCAGTACCACTGGCTTTGCAGAAAAGCGCACTGCGCGAGACCTTTGTCTCAACTATTCGGGCGTTGAAAAAAGGTCTCGCTGCTCAACCGCAACAGCCTACTTCTTGAACAACGACTTAATCTGCTCTTTCCAGCCTTGCTCTGACACAGCTGCAACCTTTGGTTGGCGTGTACGGATTTGCTGGAGATCCCAGCCTGTGAGTGAAGCCAGCGTCTGCGCTTCACGTTCTTGCCGTTGGGAGACTTGTCGCAGATATTCCTGCCCTGCGGGGCAACTCACAGTACCCGTCCATGGATGACGCAAGATGTACCGTCCCTGAAAGTTCGATGTGTCCTGGGTAATCTTGAAGGATAAATCTTCTGGAAAGTGCTGTGCATCATAACGGACATGCAACCGTGTTACATAGGCTTGTACGGCTCCTCCACCTGGCCACGGCAAGCCTCCAGGAGCAACTCTCCCTTGTGAGCCGCTAAGCCACCATACCCCTAAGCTTTCCAGCTCCTGTTGCGACAATGGCTCTGCCGCACAAGGATCACACCAGCTCATGTTCCAGGCGTACTCAGTAAAAACAGCCTGTGAGTTTTCCTTGCTGGTCGCGGTACGAAACATATCAGTGTAAAATTTCGCAAATTCTTGCTTAATGTAGGGAGGGACTTCTTGGTCGCTCGGCAGTTTGGGATTGCGGTAATTGGTCACCTCAACCCGATACTGCTTGGTCAGAAAGTAAATTAACAAGTCTTGTGGACCATCTGCGTTGATCATGCCTAAGCGAATCGGCAGCATGAAGCGTGGCGATTCAAACGCAAACTGCAACGGTCGTAACGAGGTAAAACCCGAGCGCCCCTGTTCTTTGAGGTTAACTTTGGCAACAAAGAACTTCATGTCACTGCGAATATACGGCGCCAGTGCTTGCGACGCACCAACAGGAATATTGTAGTTATTCTGCTTCAGCCATGTCTCCAATCCCTGTGATTCTTTGGCTGAAAGCACGACAATGTCGTACTCACCAACAGTGTACTCCGCCTCGATTCTCACGCCGAGGGACGCAGCTCGTTCACGTCTCGCATCTGCCATCGGAGCCGCTGCTGACTTCGCCATCATCCGTCCTTCTTGTTCCATCACTACAGCCATACACGGATCAGGATCGTGATACTCTACTAACCGCGGTGCGGAATAGGCATCGAGGTGCTCAACCACCTTCGGCTCGATAACCCGGACCATCTCTTTTTCCAGCACCGTTGGAACCGGAATAACCATCGCGAATTCTTTCAGATCGCCTTTGAAGTTATTCACCATCGTAATCACAGTCTTGTCTTCGTCACGAGCGACGACAACCTGAGAGGCCGAGTTATAGAGTTTGGCATCAGCCCGAGCAACATAAAAACCACAGAAGCTGTAGCCGAGATTCGGCCACAACAGGACAAAGCTCAACAACAGAAGAGAGACACGAACAAGCTGCTTTTGCATACGAGAGACCTCCTGGGAAATTGGATTTGGGGTTACGGGTTGATGACTGCCGGAAACGTATTGTGTGTTACGTGCTGCGTGAAGCCAATCGAGTAATGGAACGGTCGGCGATATACACAAAAGCGACCAAAGAAACGTGTCTTTCCAGTACCACCATTCAGCAAAGTAAAAACCGACAAGCGCGACAAGACTGGCATGTAGCACTCGGCCCCACCGCGCCTGTGGGGTCGTCTGTGGATCAGTGAGCATATAGAAAGTGAACAGCCACAGTGCGCCGTTATTGAGGCGATGGACAAAAATATCGACTGGGTGTGGATAGCCGTAATAGAGAATCCGCGCGCACTCTAACGTAGAACTCAAAGCGAGAAACGTGAGTGCACTATCGAGCCGTCCGGCCCGCAACAGGACGAGAATACCAAGTCCACCTAAAGCAAGCGGAAGGATAGCGAGATGCCCCCACTGCCCGGAAGAAAGCCATCCTGGGAGGAATAATGTCCCTACCAACACGGCAAAGTTGGTCGGATTGAGCCAGTGTCGTCCGCGCAAGCGGATGAAGTATTTACTGGCAACTGCCAAAACCACAATACACGGATAGGCCCAGGCAAGTGACGAACGAAAGAGCAAGAGGACACTCAATGCACTGATCGTCGCGCTTAAGGGTCGCGGCTCTCGCTTGAACCCCAGAAGCGCACTAAAGAGATACTCGCTCAGTATCCCGCTGACCAACGTTGCGATAATAACACTGAGCGACAGCGGAAAATCCAATGAATGGACACCAAAAACGAGGATTCCCGTCAAAACCATTACCTGCCAGATACGTGCATCGCATTGCATGTCAGTGTTTCTTTCTTGCGCTTTATTGAGTAAGACCCCGGAGTAAGGCGAATCGGATCACCGCTTGGACGATTATACGAGAGTATTGTATGTCTATGCAGGGAAAGGCGAATTGTTTGGTTGTTGGCAATGCGTGCACGTGAGGAGCATAATCGCCCTACAGAAGATTGGGAAAGTGTTATGGAGGCGCTACTGCATGGCACGCCAGATGCGAAGCATGTCGCTTTTGCCAAACTCAACCGCTTAGTTTCCGGTTTTTTGGCCGGGTTGCGCGCGTTTGATCACCGCGAAGAATGGGAAGATCTACGTCAGATTGTTTTGATGAAACTGGTCCAGAGTTTCAGTCAAGGAAAGCTGCGCGAACCCAAAGCCTTTGTCGAGTATGCGCGGATCATCACGCGCCATGAGTTCTACGATTTCTTACAAGCGAATCGTGGGATGGAGGTTACACAGCTTCCTGATCTCAGCGAAACACAGGATGAAACGGCGGCATTGTCGGTTCGTTCTGCCTTGCTAAGTTTACCCGAGAAGCAACAGCAGGTTGTGCAGGCTGTGTATGTTGAAGGACGAACGTATGAGGAAGCGGCGGCAGTGACAGCAATTCCACTCGGGAGCCTCAAACGCTATCTGCAACAAGCGTTAACCCAGTTACGAAAACAACTTTTTGAGGGAGAGTGATCCCATTTGTGAGAAGTTCTGGTCTTTCTTATTAGGTAGGAGCATTGAACGAAGATCGTAGGAATCGAGCTGTCGTCACATGGCCGAGAAGTGTTACAAAGCCCAGGAAATCGATCTAGCACTCTTTCTAATTGAACCGCACGGTTCAGACTGGCAAGAGTTCAGAGCGCATTATCCGCACTGCGCTACATGTTCTGCCGAGATCCAGAAATGGACCTCGCTCGAACATAGCTTACGCTCGATGGGCAACTCCAGTGCCGCACTCCATCCGTCTGCAGAGGCTTTGATCCAGTTTCAACAGAGATCGTATCTCCTACCAGCAGAAGAACGTAGCAAAATCGATGTGCATTTGCGTTCATGCGCGGCATGCCGCGAAGAAGTGAAACTGTTAGGGTCGTTCGACCCTGCACTTATCCAGCAATGGACCACAGAAATACAGCCCAATGTTACCGCAGATACGCACGCGTCTTGGATCGGACACGCATGGCATAGTCTGCGATCCCTATTTCTTCACCCAGCCTTCGCGTATGGTCTAGTGCTGCTACTGTCCGTGCCGTTCATCCGTTCTTATTATTCTTCCTCTTTCACCAAAGCTCCGATTTCTTCTGATGTAGCGCCGACTTCTGCGCCGGTTCCTGAGTTAGCGCGGCCTGAGGTGAAGCGAGAGACTGGTGTGCGAATCGAAGAAAGGCAGACACTCCAACCTCCGCCACCACTATGCCGCTTCTGAATCTGCTCCAATACGGGGACCCGCACAGCAGGAATCCGCCGCTGCATCAGAACAAGAGACGATGAAGAAAGCAAAAGAGGATACTCCTCCGGCAAAACTGGCCAAGCAGTCCGCCCGGCAAGAAGACTTCGCATTGAAAGATGAACGTGTGCCAGAACCGCTTCCACCTCCTGCCTCCCCTGCTACCTCGCTTCCTATGGGAGCAGGAGCCCGTGACGTCGAAGCTCCTGCTCAACAGAAAAGCCGCCCGATGGGAGAAAAAGAACGACAAGTGCGCCCTAAGGCCCCTGCTCCTACCATCGCCGCGGAAGGGAGAATCGGGAGCACTGAGATGCTTTCAGCACGAAAGAGGGATGTTGAGGAAGAAGATAGCGCACGGGCTTCCGCTGCAAGTGCCGCGCCCCCACAAACGGCGGCCCTTGCCCGTAGCGATCTTGTTCGCCGATATAACTCAACTCAAGCAGCCTTGGTCCCGCTAACAGATATGTACAAAGACGCTTATGAATCACGAGACCTGAATACTCTCGATCATGTATGGGTAATGGACCAAGCGTGGAGGAAGGCACTGAGACAACTTTTTGCCAAGAGTCAGCGAATCACACTGTCGCTTGATTTTGATGAAGGACGAAGCACGATCAGCACAGACCAACAGATCATCGTACCCCTTGTGCAATCCATCACAGCAGTTGACCAGGACGGGCAAACTTCGACATATGGACCATTCTTTTGCCTTGCCGACATTCGCCAGCAAAGTACTAGCATGTGGAAGATTCACGAATTACAAGAAGACCCACAACATCCCGGGCGATGCCGGTTGCAACAGTAGAAGCGCCCTGCCCAATACTGATCGGCTCAAATTTTGGCGGTGCCATGAGTCGCCTTTGTCTTCCCCTCTCCTTTCGTGGGAGAGGGCTAGGGTGAAGGTGTTGAGCGATCAATAGAGATGTATCCTCAAGTTCCTTCTCATTCTGATTTTCTCCCACAAGGTGAGAAGGAATCCACAAACATGCTCGCATAACGACTGTCAAACAGTATTGTGTCCATCTTCTCTACGCTTCACCCGTCGTTACTGGGTCGCTCCCTTCGGCCTTCTGCGATTCAGCAGCTCTTTTCATACCAGCTTCAATCACTTCAGTTCTTCGCTCACGGAGAAATCGAGCAATATCACCCGTCGCCCGAAGCAGCAGTTCTATGTAGGCAACCTCATCATTTGTGAGACTTGCTAAACCTCGATGATAATCGCCAAGTGCAGTGACGAGATCGGCTGTTTTCTCTGGGATGATCTCGAGTCGATCAGTCAGGCACGTATTCACTTTCTCGATCAGCCCTTCAATGGTTTTGTTCTGCTCCTCGCTGACACTTTTCGACAACATGTCCTGCCACAGGACCTCCAATGCATAGCGGGATGGATGCTCGCGCCGTAACCCTGCACTTAATTGATAGAGCTGGGTCGCAAGTGCCTGCACGCTCGCCGGACGTTTACGCGACACCACCGCATTTGCTCTCAGCAGTTTCTCGTAGAACTGGTTCAACCCAAGATGGGTAACGAGGTTACCAACAAGATCGTCAAATTCTTTCACGGTTAGCTGTGCCATTCCCCAACACTCCTTCTTACGTACCATCGCAACCTTAGCAAGGTTAGGCGAGAATGACAAAACCTTTATAGGCTGCGGTGTACCTCTTGCTTGCATACGAGGATTACGTCATTAAGTCATTGATCATTTGCCCAATGGATCGATGAACAAATGGATACATAATCCAATTGCTTTCTTGGAGCATCGCTATGACTGATCACGAAAAGATTCTCGCTATCATCCGCCAAAAGGATCAGGTTCCGATCACGCTTGATCCGCATAAGACCGCGTTACTGATCATCGACATGCAACGCTACTTTGTTAGCCCGCATTATCCACTGATGCAAACCTTCGAGAAACTCGAACCAGGAGTGACAGGGCCCTACTGTGAACGGGTAAACGCGACGGTCATTCCGAATATCAATCGTCTCCAGACCTGCTTTCGCGCCCAGCACCTTCCGGTTATCTATACTGCGATCGGGACCTGTACGCCTGATGGCCGGGATCTCAACCAGATGTGGAAAGATCTCGATCAGTTAAGCCTTAATGTCATCGGACAGCGTATGTTTCCCCGTGTCAGTGAGCCCAGTTGGCAAATCGACGATAGCCTTGCTCCGCTACCCGACGAGCTCGTCATTAACAAAACCTCCAGCGGAACGCTCAATTCCACCATGTTGGATCAGACGCTGCGCAATATGGGCATCGAGTCACTCGTTGTCAGTGGTGTGACCACCGATGTCTGTGTAGAAACCACCGCGCGGGACGCAGCGGACAGAGGCTTTCAAGTGATTATTGTTGAGGACGCATGCACAGCGTTTAGTGAGACCCTCCACCATTCGGCGTTGCAAGCATTCAGCCTTGCGTTCGGAAGGGTACGAAAGACGGAAGAAGTCGAGCAACTGTTAGTGAAGGCCGCCACTCTATGAAAGCCATTCTTTTTTTGAATGAAAAGCAACGAGGAGTAACTGCCCCTGAGCATCTCCCTGGTGTTGCCCACCTTCGGCTAGCCGAGGTCCCAGTTCCAGATTTACCCGATGAGAACTGGGTTATGATTAAGAGCAAAATCGCCGGTATCTGTGGCAGTGATCTCGGATTTCTGCAAGGCAAGCCGATGCCTGCCGCAGAACCGTATTTTCAACTACCAATTATTCCAGGTCACGAGCTATTTGGTGAGATTGAAGCCGTAGGCAAGAAAGTCCGCGGTCTTTCAGTTGGTCAGCGCGTGTCGATCGACCCCTCGATCGGTTGTCGAGAACGTGGCTTTAAGTCCCTCTGCCAGCAATGTCGGAATGGCAACCCAGGTATCTGCGAACGACTTGCAGATGGC
Source organism: uncultured delta proteobacterium (assembly GCA_963733195.1). Classification (GTDB taxonomy): domain Bacteria; phylum Desulfobacterota; class Binatia; order Bin18; family Bin18; genus VGTJ01. The sequence goes on along the minus strand of CAVTCR010000059.1, from coordinate 157,764 downwards.
TGCTTGAGCCCTGGTATTCTGATTGGCATTTGTCGTACCACCGGTGGTGGATGGGGAGAATACTTTGTCGCGGCCAGTCATCGACTGTTTCCAGTGCCAGATAAAATTGACGACGATGAGGCCTCACTCCTCGAACCCTTCTCTGTATGTTTACGGGCAGTGCTCAATAATCCCCCGCAAAAGAAAGAGCTTGTCGTTGTCATTGGCGCCGGAACAATCGGTCTGATGAATATCGCTGCACTCAAGGCAGTCGAGCTAAGTTGTCGCGTTGTCTGCGTAGCCAAATATCCCTTCCAGGCCAAACTCGCGCGAACGCTGGGTGCGGATCACATTATTGATGCGCAGAAAGATGATGTCATGGAGCGTGTCGGCGAGTTGACACAAAGCAAAGTCCACAAACTTTCCGGTGGCGGCGCACTTCTCGCCGGTGGTGCACGGCTCGTGTACGACACCATCACCAATGACACAACCATCAATCAGGCGCTACGGATGACCTGCGGAAAAGGCACGGTAGTGATATTAGGGCTTGCTGCACTTCCGCAAGGGATCGACTGGACACCGATCTGGATGAAGGAGATCAAAATCATCGGTAGCCTCACCTATGGTGCGGAATTTTTCAAAGGCAAACAGGTGGACACCTTTGGCCGTGCAATCGAGTTCCTTGTACGTCGTCGTGCAAACCTCACCTCAATTCAGCCACGCAAGTATCCGCTTGAGCAATACCGCGAAGCGCTGACCGAAGCGGCAAGTAAGAAGACTTCGGGCGCAGTGAAGGTCTCGTTTGCGCTCTAAATCGAATTATGTAGCATTGGGACACTAAACATAGTGACGACTTACGGTTGTCATTCTAAGCGGAAGGGTCTCGCTGAGAGCCCCTTCGTGGAATTTATCCTGCCTGCGCCAGTGCCGCAGGCACAGGTGAGTTTATCGAAGGACTCAGGGTGACAAACCTTGAGTCCCAATCTTTTATGGACTCGCTTAGCGGAGAAACAGAAGGTTATGGCTCAGACGAAAGAGGCAAATAATTCATTTCTCTATGGCTGGTGGATTGTCTTCGTCGCCGCGATCGGCCTCTTTATGGGCTACGGTCCGATTGTTACGTTCACCTTTAGTGTCTTTCTCAGATTGTTAAATCAGGAGTTTGGCTGGAGTCGTGGCGAAATCTCACAAGCGTTCTCGCTCTCTCTTCTTGTGATGAGTCTGGCCTTTCCGGTCATCGGGCGTTTGGTTGATCGTTTCGGTGCCCGTAAAGTTATTATTCCTTCAATCTCACTCTTCGGTCTCGCTTTGATGTCGCTCTCATGGTTGTCGGGCAATCTGTGGCATCTGTACGCCGTGTATATTCTCTTAGGCTTGGTCGGGGGTGGCACAGCACCCGTGCCCTATTCAAATGTGCTTTCACATTGGTTTGACAAGCGACGTGGTCTGGCCCTTGGCATCGCCATGGCAGGTCTAGGGCTCGGAGCGTTTGTTATGCCATCGCTTGCCCAAATGCTGATCGTCTCGCAAGGCTGGCGTCAAGCGTACATTCTGATCGGGGCGATGGTCATGGTCGTGACGATTCCGATGGTTGGACTGTTCCTGAAAGAAACACCAGAGATGGTAGGACTTCGTCCGGACGGTGAAGCAATCAATACGACCCGTCCAAGCGCAAGCAAACAGAAAGTTGGATTGAGCGCGCAAGAAGCATGGCGGACACACATGTTTTGGATCTTAATCGGTGCGTTCTTTCTCATGTCGGCAAGTGTACATGGCTGCTTGATTCACCTCGTTCCACTGCTGACCGATCGTGGGATTTCTCCACAACTTGCAGCAGGCGCAACCTCACTATTTGGCGCAGCGTTGTTACTTGGACGGGTCGGTGCAGGATATCTGCTTGATCACTTCTTTGCGTCCTCTGTCGCGCTGTGTTTCTTCTGTGGAGCTGCGCTTGGGTTTCTGCTGTTGTGGAGCGGTGTCACAGGAACGGTCGCATTCATTGCCGCCTTTCTCGTCGGTCTCGGCATGGGAGCAGAGGGGGACATTATCGCCTATCTCATCAGTCGATATTTTGGTCTCCGCGCGTTTAGTGAGATTTACGGCTACGCCTTTGGTGCGTTCACGCTCGGTGGTGTCTTCGGTCCACTCCTTATGGGCAAAGGCTTTGACGCGACTGGCTCATACAGTCTCGGGCTCGGGGTATTTGTTGTCGCTACGTTGATCGCGGCTGGACTGATGACGCGGCTTGGGCCGTATCAAGCATGGGAAGCGGCAGCCGAAGCCGGAGCAGCCAGTTAAACCCATAACAAGACGAGAAAGGTCTTTGCTGAATTGCCTTAGCAGATGTTACCCCAAAGCAAAATAGGAGCGCTCTGTGCAATCGCTGGGTGTGTATTGCTTTTCATCGGGACCTTTTTGCACCCGCTCGGAGCCGACCCGAACGACGCTGTTGCAGCTTTCACCGAATACGCGGCAGACCATCTGTGGGTCGCAAGCCACCTTATCCAGCTAGCGGGTGTCACACTAATGGCAACTGCGCTCTTGTTCCTGACGCAACAATTGGAAGAGAGAAGAGGCAAAGGATGGGCGCGAATTGCAGCAGGAGGGGCGATTGCTAGTCTCGCCGTAGCAGCAGCACTGCAGGCAGTGGACGGTATCGCACTGAAAGTTATGGTGGATGCCTGGGCCGCAGCACTGCCAGAACAAAAGAACGGAGCCTTTCAGGCTGCGTTCGCCGTCCGTCAAATCGAGATCGGCTTAGCCAGTATGTTGAGCCTCGTATTGGGACTCACAGCAAGTGTGTATGGAGTGGCACTGCTGGCTGACCGTACGTATCCGAAATGGCTCGCTGGACTCGCCGTCGTAGGAGGCGTGCCAACAATGACTGCAGGTGTCGTGATAGCGTATACAGGGTTTTCCGGGTTGGCGATGACGATCAATATGCCAGCGAGTGTCATTCTTCTGCTATGGATACTTTCTCTTGGGATTCTCATGTGGCGCAGAGGCGGAGGCTTACCAAATGAGTAGCTAAGCTTACTCCTCACGATTTTTCATGGCACCAACTTCAACCATCTCCAGTAGGGAATCGCCGCAGCAATCGCCAGCCAATAAATCACACCAAAGCTCCATGCCAATAGTCGTACTTGGCTATGAGAAAAAGCTTTCTCTTTCGTGCCAAAATACAAAGCGAGGTAGCACGTGCTTTGATACGGTAGAAACCATACCGCCACACTCGTACAGATCACTAACAATAAAGGAAGTGGACTGATCCCCGCGGTGGCAGCAATTGGTACGATGGTCATCGTCAGTAGCGACACCAGCGGAAAACTTGGCAGCACGAAGCGTGCAGCAAAGATCGCTACCGTCATCACCAGAAGAAATTGCGTAGAATTTGCTACTAACGGCTCCAACAGTGGGGTTAGGAGCCGAATTACCCACGTGTCGATCCCAAGTTGTCGCACAACACTGGTCAGGCTCAGTACTGCACCAAGGTAAAAGAGAAAGTCCCAGTTAATGCCGGAACGAAATGCCGTACGATCGAGCAAGTTCGTCGCTAATAACAGTAAAAGTCCCAGCATCGCCACCCAGGCAACATCGACACTATGGTACGGGGCACTAATCCATCCAAGCATCGCACCAAAAACAACGAGGGCATTAATAATCTCCGCGCGTGACGGAGGGCCTAACGCTTCAATTTGCGTATCGATCAATCCACGCGAGACAGTGGGCTGAAACTCTGGCGGAAAGAAAAACTGAATCGCAATAAACGCCAGGGTAAACGTTACCAACGCTAACGGCAGCGCAGCAAGGAACCACCCTCCCCACGTAATCTGTGCGCGAGCTGCTTCAGGAAGAAGTCCCCATGCAAGCAGATTCTCAGCGGCTCCGGTGAGAAAAAATGGACTCATTTGACCAAACCCAAGCAGAGCGGCCATTGCTAACCCGGCGGAACCATTGCTGCGACGGGTGTAACCGAGCGAGTCCGATAACGCCAAGATAATCGGACCGGCAATCGCCGTCCCTGAGGTTGTATCTGGAATACAAGTTGTGATTCCCGTCCCACTCAGACCTAATCCTAACGTCTGACCACGATACGTCAGGGGAAAACTGCGAAGAATGTACAGCGCGAGACGAAAGAGCAACCCTGAGCTTTGCAAAGATGCCGTCATCCCAAGGACACCAATGATGAGGAAAAACGGACTAGTGGTAAAACCAGACACCGCAACTTCGGGCGGGACAATCGCGAACAGAATCCAACCGACAATGAGTCCTATGCCAACAACATAATCAGGAAGCACATCGAATACCCAAAAAACCACCGCCCACGCAAGGAGGGCGAGCATGTGCATCCCGGCAGTGTTGAGTTCACCAAGTGGAGGAGAAAACCCGATTCCCAACGCCAAGGCGATCCCGACTCCTCCGGCTATCCATTGGGTGATCCAGGAAGGAACATGCCGCGCAAGGAACCCGTGTTGAGTAGCTGGAGAAGAAGAAAGTGTTTCGGCAGACAACGCTTGTTCAAGTCGTTGCTCTATCGGAGCAAGGCCATTGTCGCGAAACGTTTGAGGAAAATGATCGAGCCATTTACGTAACGTGTCGAAACGACCAGCGGCAAAACTCTCGTTGGCATGTGATGCGAGCGCTGTCTCCGCTGCCTGAAATGCTGAGGCCTCAAGATAATGATCTATTGTCAGATCCCATTGCCCGGTGCGTTCGTAGAACTGTGCCGCACGCTGATGTAAGGCACGGACTCCTTCACTTCCCACTCGCTCCATTAACCGTGCAAGGAGAAAGTCGCGAATGGCTTCTGGATAGTGTAACGCATCACCCGTGCCAGAAACAAAGCTGCCGCTCTCGGCAAGCTTCATCAGCAGCGCTTCCGCCTCTGCATGACCAGTCAGCTCACGAACGATCGTAGGCTCAAGCGTTGAAAGAATGGCAGTTTGGGTCAGGAATTCTTGCTGTGTCGGCGACTGGGTACGAAAGAGCGCATCCACTTGCCAGTTGAACGCGGCCTGTACTTTCGACAACTCCTGGTTGCGATTATACAGGCGGTCACTGAGAATCTGAGTAAAGTGTAGAATCAGCCACGGGTTCTCCTCGACCAGACTATCGAACTTTTCTTTGGTCAACCGCCACAGTTCGACATCGTTGCGTGCAATCACTGTCGCCGAGCGAGAACCATCCGAAAACAGCGCGCGTTCCCCGAACCATTCATGGGAACCAACAACCGCTACGACTTCGCGTTGGTTCCCACTCCGGTTGACCAGAATCTCTAGAGTTCCAGACTTGACGATGTAAAAATCATGTGCCTCCTCACCTTCATAGCAGATGACAGTCCCACGCGGATGCTGCTCTTCACGGAGATCGGCAATAATCTTGGCAAGGCCACCAGGTGGGAGATCCGCAAACAACGGGACTCGACGTAAGACGGTAGCGAGCGATTCCATAGCCGCCATGTCCTAACATACGAAACTCACTGCGGGTAGAGGCTGCCAGCATTCCTCCACTCTGCATAGGGATTCCTGACGAACACGAGATGTTCTGCTAGATTCCCTTCTGAGAAGTTCTGGGTGACACCCTGATATGAATGTAGCGACACAAAACTCTCATATTTCTCAGCAGGAGATGCGTGTAGCTCTTGCTGGGGTTGTCTATGACGGGTTACGGCCGATTTCCTTGGGTCTGAGTCTTCTGTTCTTGATCTTTGCTATCGCTCACAGTGTGCTTCTCCCCAGGTCAATAGCTGTGCCAATGACTGTCACTGCCTTTCTGTCGGCAGTACTCTTCGTCGGGATCGCCATTCTAATACAACGAGCATTGGTCACAGCTCGCTATGCACATCAGATCGTCGCAGGGATCGCACAAGCCGTCCTCGTGAACTGCTTTTTGCATCTCTACCTCACTGGGGAGATGCATCAGACCACCAACATTCTCTTGCTCATCGTCGGGGTCGCCTGTTTTTGTCTTTCGATTCCCTGTTTTGTTTTTGTTTTGACCACGGCTCTGGTTGGCTGGGGATTAATTGTGTGGTCACTCCCACCATCACCGGAGTGGCTCCACTTCACATTCGCCATGTTTTCAGCCACTGTCCTTGCATTGTTGGTCTTTTACGTTCGTCTACGTACTTATCGACGACTCGAACATCTGCGCGTACAGGAGAGACAACAGAAAATCGAGTTAGAGAATGCACTCACAGCGGCGAAGGAAGTGGACCGCCTCAAAGATGACTTGATCTCTACGGTCAGCCACGAATTACGAACCCCCTTAACCAGCTTGTTAGGCTTCACCGAACTGATGCTTGCCCGAGACTTTTCTCAACCTAAGCAACGCGATTTGCTGAGCATCGTGCATCGGGAGTCGCTCCGACTGACTAATCTCATCAATAATTTTCTTGACTTCCAAGCGATCACCTCTGGACGCCCTCGCTATCACTTTGCCAAGGCGCAACTCACACCGCTCTTACGTGAGATAGTCTCAGTATTTGCCCAGAGCGACGGCAAGCATACGTGGCAACTTTCCGTACCTGATTCTCTGCCTCCGGTTTACATCGACACAAATCGTATTCAGCAAGTGCTGGCTAATTTATTTTCTAACGCAGTGAAGTTTTCCCCTGAATTGGGAACCATTACGGTCGGAGCAGAACACCAGCAATCGATGATCAAAGTCTGGGTAAGTGATCAAGGCATGGGTATTCCCTCCTATGCACTGCCCCAATTGTTTACGAAATTTTTTCGCGTTGATGATGATGCAACGCGTGCTATCAGTGGTACTGGCTTGGGACTTGCCCTGGTCAAAGAAATCATCGAGGCTCATCAGGGACAGGTTTGGGTCGAGAGTACACATGGAAAAGGGAGTACCTTCTTCTTCACTCTCCCGCTTATAACCCAACTGCTCGAAGATCGTGAGCGACCCGCCGCAGAGAATCCGTAGCCCTACTCTAACGCTCGCAGTGCTAACCCTCTTGCTACGGTTGTCAGTTCCTCACCACCACGTAGACGGTTTTCTCCAAATCGTTCGGCAAAGATTTGTCGAACAGCTGGAACAAAGGAAGAACCGCCAGTAAGAAACACGCTATCGATATCACTCGATGTCACACCGCAGTGAACAAGTAACCGGTCAACGCATCGGGCAATAGTTCGCAGCTCCAAGTCGATCCACTCCGTGAACTGCGCGCGGCCTACCTGCGCAGTAATGTCAACGGGAAGATCGCGAAAGGCAAAGGTGCTGGTCGCACGTTCTGACAAGTCGTATTTAGTTTTTTCTACGGCTCGCGAGAGTTGGTAGCCAAGACCTTCGTTCACTACGTGGATCAGCGCCTCGATCTTTTTCGGTTCGAGGGACTGGAAATGAAGCTGGCGGAGAGTTTCCATTGTCTCTCGGGTTTTCAAGAGCGAAAACTGATGCCAGCGTTCAAGTTTTTCATAGATCCACAGCGGTGCAGATAAAATACGGCCAAACGGAGTGCGGTATTGCGAGCCGAGACCGAGGTGAGGTGTCACCAAATGGCGAATAAAACTGCTATCGAAAGAATCACCCGCAATCGCGACACCATCGGTGCCAAGAATGTCTTTGTGGCGCTGCCCACGTGCACGAGCCTGTGGGCCAAGTTGGATAAGGCAGAAATCACTCGTACCACCGCCGAAGTCGGCGATCAGTACAAGTTCGTCATGGTCAAGTTGTTGTTCGTATTGATACGCAGCCGCGACCGGCTCAAGCTCGAATTCCACCTGCGAAAATCCCGCGAGTTCGAGAGCCGTACGTAGCCGATCAAGGGCCACGTCATCTTCGCTGTCAGTTTCTGTTCCGGAGAAGTGGGCAGGACGACCGACCACTACACGTTCTCCGAGATCGCCAAACTGTGCCTCTGCCGCAGCTCGGAGCTCGCGGATAATCATGGCGATAAGGTCTTCAAGGGTAAACGTATAGTTGAAGATCACCGTATGTTTGAACAGTAGACTGCCCAAATACGACTTCATCGACTGGATCAAGCGCCCCTTGGTTTCTGCTTGTAAATACTGCGCAATCGCTTCTGGGCCACCAATCGCACGCGGCTTTCCGGTTGGTTCGAGATTTTCCGGATCGAAATACAACACCGAACGAAACATTGCGGTCGGCTGACCTTCTGAGGAGAAGGTCGCCAATTGCGCAGTTCCGTCTGCGGTCGCGACAGCGATGGCACTGTTGGTCGTGCCGAAATCGAGTCCAATGACTTTGGGCATAAGAAAATTTCTCTACGTAGGGAATTCCTCAGCACTGGTGCTCACGCGTTGCCGTGCAGTAACTCCTCCAAGGCTTCCAGAGTAGACAGCGCCCTTCAATCGTTGCTACCACAGTGTCGATATTGGATACTGCTGAATCTGCGGATCAGGACTGACGATCACTAAACCATGTGTAAGTGCTTGACAGATCAACACCCGGTCAAACGGATCTCGATGGAGCGTCGGCAGACGGTCCAAGGCTAACACAGCGGCCTCTTCGATCGGAAGCGCCGTGAGCGCAAGCAGTGTCCGTTGCGCGGGAACAAACTGGCGTGGGGGTTCTGGCAACGGGAGTTTACCGAGCGCATACTTGATCGCAATTTCCCACACCGAGGCCGCACTCAAATACACCTCATTGTCTGGGTCAGTGACGATAGCCCGTGCGTGAGTGGACAGCTCGGGAGCATCATCGGCCATCCATAGGAACGTGCACGTATCAACAAGGACTTTCACGTCCCTTGTCCCTCAAACCCGCGCAAAATCTCTTCAGGCAGCGGTTCGAAGAACTCTGGTGGTACCTTCACTTTGCCCTTAGCCGTCCCGAGGGGGCGAGGCGTGTTGCGCTGCGGGGGCAACGGACGAATCTCAGCAATGGGAACGTTGTGTCGGCAAAGGAGAATCGTTTCTCCAGCTTCCAAGTGTTTGAGATAGCGGGAAAGTATGCGTCTTCGCCTCATGAATATTAAGTTTGATCATAAGGCTAAAATTAACCTAAAAATTGAACTAAGACAAACGCCCTCCCATCTCTTCTGCTAAGTGTTTGCGCTTCTCTTCCCCCAGGTTGGATGACGCCGCCAAACGTCAACTCCCCATACACAGCCTGGGGAATGAGCACCTGTGCATAAAGCTGCTGGAGCATCTCCAACTGCCCGATCGCGGCCAGATTAGTGATTGGTGAGGTATTACTAACCACAATCACGATTGTCGTAACTCCTTCAGGGTTTTCAGGTCTTCCTCAAACTCCGCTACATCATAGTGGACAGGAATACGGCGACTCGCTAAGAGCTGCTGAAATTGCCATTGACTCAATCCTGCCAGTTGGCTGGCTTGGCCTAGCGTCAGCTTCTCTTTTTGGAAGAGCAAAACCGCAATCTCCTGGCGCAACTCTGTCTCAGACATGTGAGTCGAGTAAAGAATTTCATCAGGAATAACCAGACTCATACCGTGCTCCTTTTCTCTCCCTCATTGATGTATCTGTGTCGTAGTCTCACTGACAATACCCTTTTTCAATGATGCAATGAATCAATCACTCAATGCTCCTATCCTTAGAATCGCTCAATTCTGCAATCAGCGCTTTCGCCTCTTGCAAATCTTTCGTATCAAACCCTTCAGTGAACCAGTGGTAGATCTCGGATAACTCCTGTGTGCTTCGTCGAGCCTAGTGCGTGTTTCGTGTTGCGTGTTACGTGATTCTTTTTGCGCCGTTTGCTGTTGGCGCAGCCGGACCAGGCTCATCGTCGCGCGCAGTTCGAGCGATTTGGCTTGCTGCTTTTGCGCAATCTCGATGGCTTTGAGGAAGCACGCTTCGGCTTCCCCTTGGGGATCGGGGGTCACGGGCTGGGGGCTGGTAACTGAGACTTTGGACCTTGGACTTTGACTGTTGTTGAGTGTGAGTTCCCCTTTGAGGCGGTAGAGTTCGGCTTCGTTCCAGCGTTCCTCATTCTTCTCCACCATAGCCAGCGCCTCGGCGATCACCCTCAGTCCTTCTTGCGCCTGGCCGCCTTGCCCATAGCCCTGGGCCAGCGCGCCCAGAAATAGTGGAGCATATACCTCTGCCTCCGTGGCCCGCATAGCAGCCAGTCCCTCCCGGAGCTGCCCGAGTCCTGCTTCTCTTTGCTCCCGTGCACCGGACCGCGCGGCACGCTCGACGAGTGCCCAGCCCTGCAGGCTCGTCCCCCAGCCCAACCACTGTGCAAACCCGTGCTCGTGAGCGAGGGTCAGTATCGCCTCCGCCTGGGCGTGGGCCTCCTGGCCCTCGCGGCGGAACAGATGCACGCGGGCGACATGCACCCAGCGTGGTCCGCCAAGCTCAAGGGATGCGCCAGGGCTTGGGCTAAGGAGAGCCCGTGACGGACGCGCTCTAGGGCCTGGTCTGGGTAGCCACGATACCAGAGGGTCTCCGCTGCACGGACCAGAGCCGTTAACCCCGGGTCCTGTCCCGTCTGGTAGGCCAAGTCGCGGTGATGCTCGGGGTCGTAGAAAGCAAAGGCTTGCTCAAGATGCGCTTGCGCGGGAGTGAACTCTCCGCGCCAGAGCAAGGTTGCCCCCACCGTTGCATGGGCCACGAGGGACAGAGTGGAATCCTGCTGTCGTTGGGCAACGGTGAGGAACTGTTCCCCCAAGGCGAGCGCCGCGGTGTGATTCCCTCGCACTGCGTTAAATGCACACCGCCCATACAGGACTTGCGCGACCTGGAGCGGCTCTCCTACCTGTAGACACAACTCCTGCGCTCGGGTGTAGGTCAGTTCCAGTTCGGCGGCACTATACCCTTTCGTGGCCATCAACGAAGCGCCGAGACTCAGTTGGAGGGTGAGTTCTTGACGGGCTCGGGCGGTGGTGTCAGGCAGGATTTTGAGCAGTTCAAGAGCTGTGGTGAGGTGGGTGATGGCTTCCGCGTTTGCTGACTGCCGTGCCGCTTGCTGTCCCGCCAGGCTGAGATACTCCACGGCCTTTGCGGCGTTGCCACTGCGACTGTAATGATGCGCCAGGGCGCTGTAGTGCTCATCGAGGTTGGCACCGTAGAGGTTTTCAATGGCTTGCGCCGTCTGTTCGTGCAGGGCTTTGCGCCGCTCCTGCAGCACCGTGCCATAGGCCACTTCCTGCGTCAGTGCATGCTTAAAGAGGTACTCCACTTCCGGAAACGCGGGCTGTTCGTAGAGAAATTCTTTGCGCTGGAGGGAAGAAAGCAGGCGATACAGTTCGTCTTCGGGTTGGGTGATCACTTGGCGGAGCAGGCTCAAAGGGAACTCCCGACCGATGACAGCCAACTGTTGGAGCAGGGCTTTCTCGTCGCTGGCAAGACGGTCGATGCGCGCCGCTAATACGCCTTGGACGGTTGGAGGCAGATGTAACGCTGCTGGTAGAGACGCGACATGTCGTGTCTCTACGCCGTCGCGGCTCAATATTCCTTGCTCGCGCAACTCCTGCACGATCTCTTCCATAAAGAAGGGCGTGCCTTCGGTCTTCTCTAGAATGAGTCGTTTGAGGTTTTGTAGGGGCGCACCTGTGTGTGCGCCCGGTCCCTGTGGGCCGACACGCCGGTCGGCCCCTACAGAAACGCCCAACAGCGCATCAAGAAATTCTTCGGCCTCGGCTTTGCCGAACGGCGCCAGCCGTAGCTGCGTGTAATACGTCTTCTGCCCCCACTCGGACCGATACTCGGGACGATAGTTCACGAGCAGCAGGACCTTGGCCGATGCTACACTCTCACTCAGCACGTCGAGAAATCCCTGCGTCTCGCTGTCAATCCAGTGCAAGTCTTCAAAGATCAGGATCAATGGTTGATTGAGACTCTCGCGCAGCAAGAGCTTCTTGAGCATCTCGAACGTGCGTTTGCGCCGAATCTGTGGGTCCATCTGTTGTAACGGCGAGGGCTGTTCTTCAATTCCCAGAAGGGCGAAGAGGTAGGGCAAGGTATCTTCCAGACTGCGGTCGAGCGTAAGGACCTTGCCGATGATCTTCTCTCGCCGCTTGCGTTCATCGTCCCCCACCTGGATGTCAAAGTACCCCTTGAGCAGCTCAATCACTGGCAGATAAGGCGAGGCTTTGCCGTGCGAGACGGAGTAGGCTTCTAATCGTAAGAGTAGGGGCGTATTGCAATACGCCCCTACAAATTCGTGAAACAGTCGTGACTTCCCTAAGCCCGGCTCGCCCATCACGCCAACGATCTGGCCGTGTCCGGCTTTAGCTTGCGCGAGTGCCTGCTGCATTTGCTCCATCTCGCTCTGCCGTCCCACGAAGCGGGTGAGGCCGCGTCGGGCTGAGACTTGTAATCGGGTACGCAGTGGTCCCGCGCCAAGGACTTCGTAGATCGGCAATGGGGCTTCTACGCCTTTGATCTCCGCTGCTCCGAGGGCTTTCACCTCAAAGTACCCGTCCGTCAGCCTCTTGGTGTACTCCGTAATCAGAATCGAACCCGGCGTGGCCATCTGCTCCATACGGGCGGCCAGGTTGGTGGAATGCCCGATCGGGACATAGTCCGTATGCAGATCCTCTTTATGAATCGAGCGGACAATGACTTCTCCGGTATTGATGCCTACTCGCAGCGCCAGCGGGACACCGTGCTTGAGGCGGACCTCATCACTGTAGTGCCGCATGGCCTCTTGCATCCGTAAGGCCGCATAGAGCGCACGTTGCGGGTGATCTTCATGGGCAATCGGCGCGCCAAACAAGGCAAAGATGCCATCGCCTAACGCCTGCGCCACGTAGCCTTCATAGCGATGCACGGCATCCATCATGAGCTGGAGCGCAGGATCAATGATCGCTCGCGCTTCTTCTGGGTCGAGCCCTTCAATCAGCGCCGTAGATCCTTTGAGATCGGCAAACAGCGCCGTAATGGTCTTGCGCTCGCCGTCCACTAGAGAGGCCGCACGGATGCGCTCGGCAAGGTGGGGCGGTGTGTAAGAAATTGGGGGCTGGGTGTTAGGGGCTAGGGGTTGGTCTTTTTGACCTTGGACCTTAGACTTTGAACTTTGGACTTGCTCTGACTCTGGACTCTGGACACTAGACGCTAGACTGCCTATCCACACCAACACCTTGCCGTCTTCATCTGCAGCCACCCGTTTGGCGTCGATCAGCTCGGCTTTGAGGTCTTCCAGATACTCGTCGTCAAGATTGAACCGTCGCTTCAAGATCCGGTAAGAAATACGGCCTTCACGCTGCAATACTGCCATGACTTCAGAGATGAGTTCTTCGACCGTCATCCTTGCCCTCCCCTCCTGTGGCGGTAAAACGGTGCTGTCCGTCTGCTCTTCAGCAGGGTAAGATTTGTCTTCTTTACCATACGTCAGAGAGTAACCACAGAGTGGAATCTCTATGCTATATGCTAAGAGCAATTATAGGGAAAACACATTCATATTCGACTTATGGGTTAGTCGCACGAGGCGGGCACTACACCGTCATCCTGAGCGTAGCGCAGCGAAATCGAAGGGCGGATAGAGCCATGTACGGCATCGTCTCCCTTAGGTTCACTGTATGTAAGGGCAGGGGCTGTGCCTGACCTTCATTTCACTATGCGTAATCGCGATTTACACGCGCTCGAATTCGATAAGGTCTTGCACTTGCTCGCTGGCTGCGCGCTTTCTCCGGCCGGTCAGGAAGCCTGCCTTGCGCTTCATCCGCAGACAACAGCGGCAACAGTGGAAACGACCAGTGAACGAACGTGGCAGTTCTTTCGTCTTCTCGAAGAACACCTCTCCGTACCGTTGCGTGAATTCCCCGATATCCGTCTGACGTTGCAGTGGGCGGCACAACTCGGTGCAGCCCTGGAGGGGGTGAAGCTCTTAGAAGTCCTGGAGATCATCACTCTTTCGCGTACCCTCTCGACGTTCTTTCGTCGCCATGTCGAAGAACGGTCGCATCTCCAGGACCTACCTGAGCGGTTACTAACCTTCGCCGAACTCGAAGACACCTTACGCCGCTGTCTCGATGAACGTGGCACGCTGAAGGATGAAGCAAGCCCGGAGTTGCGCGCATTACGCCGTCGATTACGAACTCTGAGCGGAGAAATCGAACAACGCCTTCAACAAGTGCTGCGTTCCTCACAGGCGAAAGATGTTGTCGCTGATACCTACATCACGATTCGAAATAATCGTTTCGTCATCCCTGTGCGCCCCAATTTTCAATCGCGCCTTTCAGGTATCGTCCAAGACCGCTCAGGCTCTGGTGAGACGTTGTTCATCGAACCGCTCTTCGCGGTAGAATTAAACAATCGGTTACTACTCGCGCGCAAGGAGATGGAAGCAGAAGAGCACCGTTTGTTTTTGTGGCTTACGGATTTAGTACGAGAGGAAACGCCGAAGCTAGAAAGTGTGTTCATTGCGCTGATAGAAGTTGACGTGCTGTATGCCAATGCCCTGTTCGCTCGTAAGTATCGCTGTAGCAAACCTCTCCTTGGTAGTGCTGAGGTTCGTTTACGCACAGCGCGTCATCCGCTCCTGCTCGCTACCGGGAAGCCGGTCACGCCGATCGACATTCTTATCCCCGAAGGAAAGAGCGGGTTAGTGATCACTGGGCCGAACACTGGCGGGAAAACCGCAGCCCTCAAAACCTTGGGGCTACTGTGCCTGATGGCACAGAGTGGCATGCTGATTCCCGCCCAAGAAGAAAGTCGCTTACCATTGTTCTGTGGAATTTTTGCCGATATCGGCGATGCGCAATCGCTCGAACAGAGTTTATCGACCTTTTCGGCCCATGTACGAAATGTCGCGGAGATCCTGAACGAGGTCACTGCACCGGCGCTCGTTCTCTTTGACGAACCAGGGGGTGGCACTGATCCGATCGAGGGTGGGGCTCTCGCATGTGGACTGCTGAAGCATCTCAAAGCGCGCGGGGTGCACATCGCAGCATCAACTCACCTCACACCGGTAAAGCTCTTTGCGCTGGCTGACGGTGATTATCAAGTAGCAGCGGTCTCTTTCGATCTCGATACGCTGACACCACACTACCAGTTATCCTACAACACTATAGGGCAAAGTTTGGGCCTGCCGATGGCAAAGCGTCTCGGGCTTCCTGAAGAAGTTTGTGCCGCCGCCGAAGCAACCTTAACAGCAGAAGAGCGCCAGTTTGCCCAAGCCCTCGTACAATTGGAAGAAGTGCGCTCGACCCTTGAGCGTGACCGTGCTCAAGCGGCCAAAGAGCGAGCCGAAGCTGAAGCGTTTCGCGCGCAACACCAAACCTTGCTTACCGAAGTCGAAGAAAAACGACGACGTGTGTGGCACGAAGCCACTGCTGAAGCAAAACTGCTGCTGCGCCAGGTACGAGACGAAGGACGAGAAATTGTCGCGAGTTTACGCGCAGCACGACCAGATGCGCGACAGCGACTGGCACAGTTTCTTCATCAACGTGGGCAGGATGTCGCAACCAAGGAACAGGCAGTGCAATCTACACCTGCGCCCGTTGAAACACCGCCAGAGATTGGCGATGTCGTCGAGTTACGGGAAAGCAAGATTCGTGGTGAATTGATCACGTTGCAAGGGAATCGTGCGCGGATTCGTTCAGGGGGGCTCACTTTTGAAGTTCCAGCCGAACAACTACGCAAGTCGCATGAGAAACAGGAACGGACTGTACGTGTCTCTGTAAACAGTCAGCCGTCTGGCATGCCAGACCTCAACTTGTTAGGGTTACGCGTTCATGAGGCACTTCCACGGCTTGAAGAGTTTCTCGACCGGGCAGTGCTGAATCACCAAAGCTCCGTCCGTATTGTCCATGGCATGGGCACTGGTGCACTCCGCCGCGCCGTGCGTGAATTCCTTGCCAATTCTCCCTATTGCGCTTCGTATAACGAAGCCTCACGGGCCGAAGGTGGTGGTGGTGCAACAATTGTCGAGTTGACGTCGTGAGAATTGAGAGCCGAAATCTACTTGCTGAGTTCCTCTTAGAAGCGCTTGACGATCATGTTGTGGCAGAAGCGCTTCGCTGTCTTGTTCATTACTGTAAAGCAAACGAGACCCTACCTGCTACATGGCCGATCGAGAGGTTTCTTGCCCCAGCCCCAATGGTCATACGTGAGCAAGTTGCGAGTATCTTACGAAAACATGCGCTTTTGACGTGGGAAAGCGCCAAGGGGTCGGAAAGCGTCTCCCTTCACGCGACGGTAACAGCAGAATACCGTGCAATTGCCACAAAGCTTGCGCAGTATGCGACCGTGCTCGATACCTGGCACGTACCAGATATGGCTCCAGGTCCGGTCTCGGCTCGCACGATCGCGTTGCAGAAAGGTGCTCTGCTTTTTAATCACCACCTGTTTTTTGAAGTCCACGAAATTTTGGAAGACCAATGGAAGCAAGAAAGTGGAGACATTCGACTCTTCTTACAAGGGCTCATTCAGATCGCGGTCGCCTTCCATCACCTCGGCAATCGCAACTTTCGTGGTGCAATCGCACTCTTGCATGATGGGCTTGCCAAGATCACCCCGCACCAACCAACGTTCCTGAATGTTGAACTCGCAAACTTCGTTGCCAGTTTGGAGACATGCCTACGAGACCTGCGACAGCTCGGTCCAGACCGGTTCCAGCAGTTTCCATTGGAGGTGATTCCTCCAATGAGGTTTGTTGCATAATCTCTTGGGATGAGGCATGAGACTGCAATTGGAGGACAGTGCCCATGATACGGCTCTATGATTATCTGCCATCAGGGAATGGTTACAAAGTCCGCTTGCTGTTAACCCAACTGGGTATCCCCTTCGAGCGGATCGAACTCGACATCCTCAAGGGAACAACACGTACTCCTGAGTTTCTTCAGAAGAACCTCAACGGACGCATTCCTGTCATTGAGCTAGAAGATGGCAAGTTTCTCGCAGAGTCCAATGCTATCCTTTTCTATTTTGCGGAAGGGACACCATTGCTATCATCTGACCGCTGGGAACGGGCACAGGCGCTGCAATGGATGTTTTTTGAACAGTACAGTCACGAGCCGAACATTGCGACCTCGCGGTTCTGGTTACAACACTCCGAGTTAACCGCCGAGCGGAAGGCTGCACTTGAACAGAAACGTCCGCTCGGCTACGCCGCACTCGATGTGATGGAAAAGCATTTGACTAGCTGCTCTTTCTTTGTCGGCAATCGCTACTCGATTGCTGACATCGCCCTCTACGCTTATACGCATGTTGCTGATGAAGGTGGGTTCGACCTTGCGCCTTATGCAAACATCCGTGCCTGGTTGGAATGCGTGCGATCACAGCCACAGCATATTCCGATTACGCAGGAGTAGTAGAGGAGAAATCATCTATGTCTACAAGCTACAAACACCTGGATACAAAAGTCATTCACGCTGGGGAACCGACGCCACGGATCGCTGGGGCTGTCAGCATGCCGATCTTTCAGTCAGCAATGTTCGAGACTACGGGTGAGGCCAATTATCACGATGTCCGCTATATTCGCCTGAACAACACCCCGAATCATCTTGCGCTGCACGAGAAGCTTGCGGCTTTAGAGAATGCCGAGGCAGCGCTTGTCACCAGCAGTGGAATGGCAGCGATCTCAACAACGCTATTCTCTGTTCTTTCTGCTGGTGATCATCTTCTCACGCAAGATTGTTTGTATGGTGGCACGCACGATCTGCTGACCAAGGATTTTGCAGCGTTTGGCCTGTCATATGATTTCATCGATGGTGACAATCCGACCTCCTGGAAACAGAAGCTACGACCCAATACCAAAGCGATCTACGTGGAATCGATGTCTAACCCGCTGCTCCAAGTTGGTGATCTCAAAGCGATCACCTGGTTTGCCAAAGAGCATGATCTCATCTCGATTATCGACAATACCTTTGCTAGCCCGGTCAACTTCCGCCCGCTTGATTGGGGCTTTGATTTGTCACTGCACAGCGCAACGAAATATCTCAACGGCCATTCCGATATTGTCGCGGGAGTGGTCATAGGTGCCACTGATCTCGTGACCAAGATTACACACAAACTGAATCATCTCGGCGGGTCGCTTGATCCGCACGCAGCGTTTCTGCTCCATCGCGGCTTGAAAACCTTGGTGGTGCGGGTTCGTTATCAAAACGAGAGCGCACTAAAGATCGCCCAGTTTCTTGAACAGCATCCCGCAGTGATCAAAGTGAACTACCCAGGGCTGGTAAGCCACCCACGCCATGAGCGTGCGAGTGAATTATTCGACGGTTTCAGTGGCATGTTGAGTTTTGAATTACGTGGTGGAGTCGATGCTGCGGAACGTTTCATGCACAGAGTAACGCTGCCGATTATCGCGCCGAGCCTTGGCGGGATTGAGACGCTGATGACACGGCCCGCAACGACATCACATGCAGGTATGTCTGTGGAGGACCGTCGGCGTCTCGGTATTTCTGATGGTTTGATTCGTCTCTCGGTTGGGATCGAAGCTACGGAAGACTTGATCGAAGATTTTGATCGAGCGCTCAAGCCGTAGGTCTAGAGTAAAGAGATTACTGATTCTCTTGTACCATTCGCGCGATTTGCGTGGTAACAGCGCGTGGAGAAAATCGCGTCGACTGCACTCCGATCTTGTTCAAGAGGCCAGGGATAATAATTCGCTTCCCTTGCATGAGTCCTTGATAGCCAATTTTGGCAACTTGCTCAGAGGTCATCATACCCATCAATTTACTTTTGACCAGCCGTGTATTCTCGATATGAGCGCGTTTTTGAAATTCGGACTCGGTTGGCCCTGGGCAGAGTGCAGTCACCGTCACGCCAGTCCCTTTGAGTTCGTTGGCGATTGCTTCGGAGAAAGAGAGCACAAATGATTTGGTTGCGTAGTACACAGCCATCAACGGCCCAGGCTGGAAGGCAGCAGTGGAAGCAACGTTCATGATCTTGCCGGATTTCCTTGCCACCATATCGGGTAGAAAGAGTTTGGTCAGGGAGACCAGAGCCATCATGTTCACTTGCATCATGCCAAGTTCAACTGCGAGATCGGTCTCGGTGAATTTCCCGCCTAATCCATAGCCAGCGTTGTTCACCAGGTAATCGACTTGTAGGGAGTCTTTGCGTACGGCATCTATGATTTTCTGCGGTGCGTCTGGTTGGGTGAGATCAGCAGCAATGACCTTCACGGTAATACCAAACTGTTTGGCGAGGTCTTCGGCAATCTGTCGTAGCCGCTGCTCCTGTCGGGCTACGATAATCAAATTATGACGGTCAGCAGCAAAGCATTTACTCAGTTCGTAACCAATCCCAGTGGATGCACCGGTGATGAGCGCGGTGGTTGCCATTGCGAACCTCCTCTCTGTCATCTTGGATCATGTATCACGTAACACGTCACACGTTATGCAGCAGTAGGTTCCTCGTGGAGCGTGCTGCGTATTGCGTATTTAGAAGCTCACCGACAATGTTTGCAACCCGCGCAACGTAAATGCCGGACGCCATTGTGGAGTTTCGTCAAGAAGCGTCATACGTGGCATCCGTTGCAGTAAAGTTCCAATCGCGATTTGCCCCTCGGCTCGGGCTAATGATGCACCGAGGCAAAAGTGGATACCCTGCCCGAGAGCAACGTGATAATTATCGGTACGCTTAATGTTGAGTCGATCTGGGTCCGGGAACTGCGCAGGATCACGATTCGCTGCGGCAAGAACCGTCATCACTCGTTCCCCTTGGCGAATGAGCTTTCCCACCAATTTCGAGATCTTCTTTCACGCTACGACCTGTCAGTTGCACGGAACCGTCGTAACGCAAGAATTCCTCGACGGCACTTTGCATGAGGGCGGGGTTCTCTTGTAGAAGTTGCTTTTGTTCTGGGTGACTCATCAGAGCAAGAAGGCCGTTACCAATCAGATTGACCGTCGTCTCATGACCAGCAGAGAAAAGCAAAATACAGTTGGCGAGCAGTTCGTCTTCGCTGAGCCGATCACCCTTGCTCTTCTGCCGCAATCATCGCGCTCAGAATATCGCCTTGCGGATTTTTCCGTAAGGTGGCAATGAGGCCACGGAAGTAGGTCACCATCGATTCAACCACCGCATGCCCTTTGGCGACCATTTCCGGTGTCTGAATGGGGTCTAAGGTCCGCGCAACATCGCCGGACCATTCTTTAAAGAGGTCACGATCTTTGGCTGGAACCCCAAGCAGCTCACAAATGACCAGCACAGGCAGTGGGTAAGCCAGGTCGGCCATAATGTCCATGCTGCCACGTGGCTGCACCGCATCAAGGAGATAATTCACCAGGTCGTGAATACGTGGACGTAGCCCCTCGATGGCTCGAGGGGTAAAGGCTTTATTCACCAAATTACGTAACCGTGTGTGATCCGGTGGGTCACGGAAAAGCATCCACTTGGTAAAGACATTGATCAGCGGCCCTTCGCCGAAACGTTCACGAAAGAACTCCTCAGCGTCGTGCCGTCCAAAGCGGGCATCACGCAAGATCATAGCAACGTCAGTATAGCGAGTTACAATCCACGTGTCGGGAAGGAGGGTGCTCCGATGAACTGGGTCTTCTGACCGCAGGCGATGATAAAAAGGATATGGATTGGCAATGAACTCTGGCAGCAGGGGATTGAATTCCACTGGAGGAGAGACGGTATTTTCATCTATCCTTGAGTGCGATACAGAAGCCCCAATGTTTGACATAGCAATTCCTCCATACCTGAACGAGAAGTATCGGGAGCGTTGCGCTCTTCTGTGTTCGATTGTACATTATGACCGTATTTAGTCAATTAGTCATTCAGTCATCTCTAAAGGATCCCCATGCCTCCTCGCGAAATATCCAATACCAAGGATAAACACGAAGCGATTCTTACTGCCGCCTTTTCCTTGTTCGGACACTACGGCTACCGTCGCACCTCCATCGACGATATTGCCCAAGAGGCAGGGATCGCCAAAGGAACCGTGTACTTGTACTTCAAAAGCAAAGAAGAAATCTTTCGTGCGTTATCCCAGCAGCTAATCGACCAAATGCTCACTGCGGTCGAGACTGCACAAGTGGCTTCCACATCGGTCGCAGAACAGGTACACGGCATGCTCAACGCCAAGTTTGGCTATTTCTTCGAGCTGCTGCATCGCTCTGCCCATGTGCGAGAAATTCTTGACGCGAAGAACCAACTCTGCACCGATCTTTTCATCCAAGCAGATCGACGCTACCAACGGATGTTAGCCGGTGCGATTGCCGAAGCTGAGAAAAGAGGGGAGCTTCATCTTACCCGGGTCGGATTGGAACCGGAGGCAGCCGCAGAGCTGCTCACACGAAGTGCTTCCGGTATCGGAACCTATGGAACAACGGCCCCCACACTTCCAGCATTTCGTCGTCAGCTCGAAGCACTTGTACGTGTTTTTATAGTCGGACTCGGCGGGCGGATTGCCTCATAAAGAAAGAGACGAAGCCGTCACTCCTGTGCCAGCGATCTTTTATCGAGTTCGACGACAATCCATCCCCACATCGTTCCACTCTCTAATTTGAGCGGAATGTGTGCAGGATCGGCAGAAACCCACAGCGTTGTTTCTTGTGGCAGAATGTTCTCGTGCATGTCTTTTTCGAGCGAATACACTTCAAGATGAAGACGGAGTGCGGGGCGTTTCTTCCCGTCTACTTCTATTGTCTCTTTCTCAAGCACTTGCGCAACAAACCGATAGTGTCCTCGACCAGTGAAGACTTTTTCTTGGATCGATGTTCCGAGAGCCAGATTACGGCTTCGTAACAGATAGAACGCAGACACTGGATCATAAACATTACCAGCCGGAAGTGATTGTTCGCGTACGCGATTCTTTCTCTTTACACTGCCGACTAGTGTCTTCTTCTGGGGGTCATACTGTACGCCGTACTCGCGTCGACGGTCGTTCTCGCGCGATAGCAGAAGAAAAGAGAGTGGCGAATAGTCACTTATGCCAAAGGTCGCATCGGCATTGTCTCGTCTCTTATACAACAAGTCTACCCACTCGCTTGTGCGCGCTTTTCCGGTAAAGCGGAAAACGTCACGACCGTCAGCCTGACGCTCTTTACGCAATTGTATCTCCCCTCCACCAGCATCAAGTTGATTAAAGGTCGCAAAGAATCTCAGCGTTTCTCCTTGCGCGAAGATCGAAGGGGGTGCAGCTGGCTTCGGTTGGACAGGAGTAGCTTTCTGTGGAACTTTCCTCTTTACCGGCTGGCGACGCACTGGCTGGCTTGCGGCCAGTGCACCCTCACTAATCAACACAACACAAACAGCGAGGATAAGAAGGGTTGAGAAACGACGCGTACGCACCATACTGATACTATACTGAGCAAATCACTATGGGGATAGAGGAAAAAAGAGGGCAGGTCGCACATGCAACCTGCCCCACGGGGAGGGATAGGAGAAGTTAAAGAGCAAGGATCGGGTAAGCGGCACCTGCCAAGAACAGAGCGGCTGCAGCAACAATCATTGAGCGTTTCATCTTCTTCTCTCCTTTACACGGTTCTCCAGCGATCGTAGGGTCGTTGGAGATTAAAAGATTTATTCTCTTTAGACCTTCTTGAATTCGGCGCCTGTTGACAGAAACACGGAGCGCAGCAAAAGGTTGCACGGATTGCACCAGGACGAGTTCACGCCACTGCTTTCCTCTTAGGAGCCCTCTTGGTACGATGACGCGAGAAAAGAGGATGTCATGCGACGCATTCGTGATCTACGGAAATACGGCCTGCCAGACACCCTGTTACAAATCTGGGAGCAACAGCAAGGCGAGTTTCTCTTGCCGGTGCAAGAAGCCGCAGTCCAACGCTATGATCTGTTTGAAGGTCGCAGTTTGGTGATCTCTTCTCCTACGTCTTCTGGCAAAACATTTGTCGGAGAGATGGCGGCTATGCGGGCAACGTTCGCTGGCAAACGAGTCCTCTATCTCACCCCTCTTCGTGCTCTCGCTGAAGAAAAGTACCGGACGTTCCAAACACGCTACGGCGCATATGGTGTGAAGGTCGTCGTTGCCACCCGTGACCGTCGTGAGTTTGACCGTGACATTGAGCAGGGAGATTTTCACCTCGCAGTCCTTGTCTACGAAAAACTCTCCCAACTATTAGTGAGACACCCGCACCTCCTCCGTACGGTTGCCCTCGTCGTAGTCGATGAATTACAAATGCTGGGTGATCCGGAGCGAGGTCCGGGATTGGAACTGTCCTTGGCGAAATTGCTCAGCTCAACTCCTCGACCGCAGGTGCTCGGACTCTCCGCGGTACTGCGCGAAGCACAGCAGGTCGCAGATTGGCTAGAAGCAGATTTATTGTTTCAAGACGAGCGCCCAGTCGAGCTGTATCGCGGAGTCTTGCTTGGTGATCGCTTTCGTTACAAGACCTACAATTCCGGCGAAGAGGGTGAAGAACAACTCGCAACCGTCGATTCTGAAGATCCTCGCGACATTCTGTTCGCCAATGTCAAGCACATCCTCGACAAAGGCGAGCAGGTCTTAATTTTTCTCAAGGGGAGACGTGACGCAGTTCAATGCGCACTCGCCTTAGCCGAGCATGCTAAACTCCCGCCTGCACAAGAAGCATTGGCTGCACTCGATACATTGGAAGAAACCGCGTTGAAAGTCCAACTGCGTACCGCCTTCGCTGGCGGCGTAGCGTTCCATCACGCAGACCTGACCCCTGAAGAACGTTCGCTGGTTGAAACCCATTATCGCAACGGTCAGTTACGTGCCATCGCCTGTACCTCGACTTTAGCGTTTGGCGTTAATCTTCCCGCCTCAACCGTCTTTCTCGAAGCGGTCAAATGGGATAGCGACCGACGGACGGGGGCAGCCATTGAGGTCCCACTCTCCTGGGCGGAATACGAAAACATCTCTGGTCGCGCTGGACGGTTAGGGTTCCGTGAAGAGTTTGGGCGATCGATTCTGATCGCCACCAATCAGTTCCAAGCCGACTTACTCTGGCGTGGCTATGTCATCGGCGAGCAGGAACAGTTTGCTCCTGCACCAGGACAGGAAGGATTCGCCGATCGTGTTCTTAATGTCATCGCGTCAAAGGTCTGTACCAGCAAAGACGAACTGCGCGAATTCTTCTTGTTAACCTACCTTGGCTTTCAGCAACGCAATCAAAAAGCAGCATTCACTGCTGAGACAGAAAAAGCGCTCGAAGCACTCGTCAAAGCACAGCTCGTGACTATCCACGATACTGGCCAACTTGAGGCCACAACATTAGGGGAAGCGGCGGCTCGTAAAGGCATTCGTGCAACCACTGCGGTAAAACTCGCTCGCTTTTTCGAGGCGTCGCGAGGTCGCCAGATTGCTGACCTCGAACTGCTTCATCTCCTAAGCCTGACCGAAGATGGCAAACGTATGCATCTCCCACTGTCAACCGCTGAGCATCGCGGGCGTGTGTATGAAAGTAAACTGAACGAGTGGGCGCAGGACCAAAACGGTGAATTTGGCGACGACTTAAAACACGTGCTTCATGCCAAAATGCTACCCACCGCACAGGAAGTGCGCTCAGCCAAGCTCTCGTTGTTACTGATGGGTTGGATTAAGGGGCAGGATTTATCTGGTTTGGAGAGTGGCTATCAATGTTACGCCGGAACCATCAAAGCACAAACCGAAGAAGTCAGTTGGTTAGCCGAGGCCGCTGCTGAAGTTGCCGATGTCATGGGGTGGTCCCCCACGCAGCAAATTAGCAATCTTGCCGAACGTGTTCGTTTTGGTGTTGACACTGAAGGGTTAACGTTGGCGCGAGCGAACTTGCCAGGGATAGGCCGAGAAGAGATTCGCGCATTGGTTGCCGCAGGCTTTGACTCTGTCGCCGCGTTACGAGAGGCGTCACCTGAGGTGCTTGCACGATACTTATCAGCAGAGCAGATTGCGGCGGTGAAACAAGACAGGGGTCAGGGGTCGGAGATCGGGGATCGGAGATCGGTGGAAAACATATGACAGACAGCTTCTCTCCCGATATATTCTCTTCCGTACTCAATACTTTGGTGGCTGAAAGTCTTCCTGCTGACCTGATCGCTACACTCAGCTCAGCGCTCGCTCATGCAATACGTACCACGCAACAAGAAGGCGAAGTCTTTACTGTTGACAATCATCGTGTGGCCGAGAGGTCTCCTCATGGGTCGCTCACGTTTTTCCTGCCACCATCTCAGTCACAGTCAATGCCTCATCGTCTCGCAACGTTTGATCGACGTGGTCGATTACTTTTACTGCTCTACCGAGATAGCACGGGCAATCTGATGCGGTTCAAAGCGCGTGGACTTGATGGCCGGTTTCTCGGTGTTGAGCGTGGTGCAGCGTCGCACCTGGGTTGGGGCATGTCAGATAGCGTGTCCCTTCTGGAAGGAGAAACAGGTTTCACGGTTGCTCACCCGCTGACGCTCTTTCGTTCCGTTGCCTACGAAGACCTCGATGCACTGCCCCCTTTGGATGACCCAGTCCGCCTTCCTCTAGGAGCAGGCTCAACACTCCTCAACGTGCTGGCCTTGCTCGCCTATGACCAAGGTAAATCAGTTTTGCGCTATCGCGGTCCGTATCCCACCGAACGACTCTTTACCACATTAAGTGAATCCTTCCGTTATCGTGGGGAACCCGGTGTGATGCGTGAGCGATTTGCTCAGGGGGTAGAAGAAACAGCCCTTAATCTCACGATGAAAGAAGTTCCCGTTGATTGGGAACCGCTTCCATATGAACGCTTTTTCCCGTCAACACAGACCTGCGTGCAGCTCCGCAATGGTGTCGAAAAGATTTATGATCATGGTCGAGTGTATTATTGCCCCGAACTGACCACGAACGCTTACGCTATTCGGACGGATCGCACCGTCGAAGAACGCCCTCGCTACGTGGCGGGTTTAGCGATACTCGGACAGGCGATCGAAGACCATCTCATTCTCGATGTGCAGGGTGAGCTATGTGAACGACCACCGATCCAGGTTCACCAGATCCTTCGCGGTCCCATCCAACTCTCAGATGACTGGAAGGCACTGTTAGTTCGTCTTATTGCCTCAGAAAGCGCATCGATGTTACGTCCAGCACTGTGGCCGGTCATGGACGAGCTCACGCTTGAATGGGAATCGATGCACAATGAGTTATGGTCACAAGCTGGAAATACTATCTCTCTTCACGCTGGGATGGTGACGGTGTACCGGCAAGCGCTCGCCCAGATCCAAAGCGCGGGCGAAGGACTCTTGCTCGCCGCACGCTTCACATCTGAGTTGTCTCGTTTGATTGGCCCACTGGTGCGCGCGCGTGCCCAAGAGCGACTCGCTGGTCTCTCCTCAGAGGCCCAACAAATATCACTCTTCTTTGCCACCTCTACCCCACAGGGATTATCGGACAACGAACTCCGTGCGTTTCTTACTCGTCTTGCGCTCGGAGAAGAACTGCCAAAGGTAGAGGCAACATAAGCTGCTCCCTTCCCCCAATAGCTTCTTCACGTTCCCTGCGCTATTCGCACAGTTTGGCAGTGTGCTTCGACTATCCGATTGATGTCACGCGCATAACCGCCGCCGAGTGTCACAACGAGTGGAATCCCAGCACAGTGAGCAAATTCGGAGACCAAGCGATCGCGTTCGCCAATCCCAGCTAGCGTCAGCGCGAGCTTACCGAAACGGTCCCCAGCAAGCACATCAACTCCAGCCTGATACAGAATAAGATCCGGGGTGAAACGTTCCAGGATTTGCGGCAAGGCACGTGCAAGAACGTCGAGATATTGCTCATCAGTCGTGCCATCAGCAAGTCCGATATCCCAAGAGCTGCGTTCTTTGCGTGCAGGATAATTGGTTTCGCTGTGCATCGAGAAGGTAAATACATCAACATCATCCTGGCAGAGTGCGGCTGTACCATTGCCCTGATGCACGTCGAGATCAACAATCAGGAAACGCTGCGCTAAGATTTCTGCTCGCAGTCGCCGCAGCACGATCACATGATCGTTGAAGATACAGTATCCTTCGCCATGATCGGCAAAAGCGTGGTGTGTCCCTCCTGCGAGGTTCGCTGCGACACCGTCTTCTAGCGCTGTGCGTGCAGCCCCGTACGTGCCACCAAGTACCGCGAAGGCACGCCGGACCAGCTCAGGTGACCAGGGCAGCCCAAGACGAAGTTGTGCTTTCCGTTCGAGCTTGCCGTTAATGAAGGCATGAACATATTCAGACGTATGCACCCGTAACACATCATCGAGCGGTACGGCTTCAGGTTCGGCTAATTCCTCTGGCGATAGCGTCCGGTCACTTACCAAGCGTTCCGCCACCAGGCGATACTTGTCCATTGGATACGAGTGATGCCCGAGCGATATCGTATAACGAGCAGAGGTAAAGGCACGCATTTCACACTCGTCGCCAAAAGATATTGAGGAACTCGACGACACCATCCTCGCCGACGCGAAAATGGATCATAAATGGATCGGCACGATGCAAGAATGACGGTTTTGTCGGATCATAAAACGAGGGAAAACGCCCTGGTAAGGCAGGGTCAGTAGCGATCTGAGCCAGTGCTTCATCAAGCAAGGTTGCCTCGTGTGGGGAGCAGGTCGCTTCGATCTGCGTGATCTCAGCTAAACAGTTTGGCGCAAAACGGAAGTCAGCCACGGCGACGTGCTCGGGTCTGACGCCGACCAAGCGCAGCGAGTTGCTTAACGGACAACGGCCCCTTTACGGTGATCATCTTCCCTTGCCGAGCTTCGTCAAGGGAACGACGCATCGCCACCAATGCAGACGGATCTTGCCACAGTCGAGCAAGAGCGCGAAGGGTTTCCAGTTCTTCAAACCCAACCACCGCGGCAGCAGGCACTCCTCGTTTGGTCACGATGACCCGTTCTCCCTGTTGGGCAGCATCGACCAATGCAAGAAACTCGTGACGGGCTTGACTGGCAGTAAGATAGCGGTCCATAGCTTCCTCTTTGTACACTCAAACGTACATTGTCTAAGTTACTCACGCAAGGCGTTTTTCTCTTCTCGCCGCTCCTCGACCAGCTCGTGAATCACCGTCTCGTAGTCCATTGACACGCTCCTCTAACTAAGTGAAAAGGTACGCGCAATGAAGGACGGTAAACAGACAGTTTCCAGATCCAGAATTCTTCACTCTTAACTCTTCATTCTTAATTCATTTGCAGGAGGGACCGTATGGCTGAACCCGGGAAATTTGCACACCTCGCCCCGACTCCGACACCCGAAACCAAACCGTTTTGGGAAGGGGCGAAACGTCACGAACTGATGCTGCCGCAGTGCAAAAGTTGCGGCAAGTGTCACTTTTATCCACGCGGCATTTGCCCGCATTGCTGGTCAAACGATCTCGAATGGATCAAAGCCAGCGGCAAAGGTAAACTTCACACCTTTGCGATTCCACAACGCTCAATCATGGGTATTCCTGGTCCGTTCATCACGGCGATCGTTGAACTCGCTGAAGGACCGCGCATTGCGACAAACATTGTTGGCGTTGATCCTGACCCGAAGAACCTGCGCTGCGATATGGAAGTAGAAGTCGTGTTTGAAGATTTAACTGACACGATTGCATTGCCAAAGTTTCGACCGACGGCGAAGCAGTGATACGTGAAACGTGGTGCATGTTACGTGAAAAAAAGAGAACTGCTTCAATTTCGCAAAACGTACCACGCAATACGCAGTACGTTTCGATTCATGATCGCATCTAATCCACTATGGAAGGATATAATCCATGACCAATTTCAAAGACCTTTCCGGCAAATTCGCCATCGTCGGGGTGGCCGAGTCCGACGAGATGGGTACGGTGCCCAATAAATCAGCCTTACAACTCCATGCCGAAGCGGCACGCAATGCCATCGCCGATGCTGGCCTCACCAAGAATGACGTTGATGCGGTTTTCAGCGCGGGGCGCATGTTTTCTACTGAAACGGCTGAATATCTCGGCATTCGTCCACGCTACATTGATGGCACAAGTGTCGGTGGCTGTTCGTTTATTCAGCACTGTCAACACGCGATGGCAGCAATCAATGCCGGATTATGCGAAGTGGCTCTGATCACTCATGGCGAATCTGGCCGGTCGCGGCTGGCAATGCCAACCACTAATTCGCCCAAAGATTCACTGCTATGGCAGTTTGAAGTTCCCTACGGCATCGTTTTTCCTTTCACCGCGTATGGATTCATTGCCACTCGCCATATGCACGAGTATGGCACAACCCAAGAACAACTGGCTGAGGTCGCGGTGGCAACACGAGCATGGGCACGGTTAAATCCGAAAGCCAATCAACGCGGTGAACTCTCAGTCGCCGATGTGATGAAATCGCCGATCATCGCCTGGCCGTTTCATGTACTGGATTGTTGTCTTGTCACCGACGCCGGTGGCGCGGCGGTGATTACCTCAGCTGAGCGGGCCAAGAATCTCAAAAAGAATCCCGTCTATATTCTTGGTACCGGCGAAGGCACCGGTCATTGCTGGGTCAATCAGATGCCCGACTTTACCGCCGCGACTGGTGCACAGATTTCTGGTCCGCAAGCCTTTGCGATGGCTGGTGTCACCCCCAAAGATATCGATGTAGCGATGCTCTACGACGCATTCACGATTGTGCCAATACTCGCACTCGAAGACTTGGGCTTCTGCAAGAAAGGCGAAGGTGGTGCATTCGTGTCCGGACAACGCACAGCGCCAGGCGGTGATTTTCCCATGAACACTAACGGTGGTGGTCTTTCGTACACTCACACAGGAATGTACGGCATGTTCACAATTATCGAAGCCGTACGGCAAGTTCGTGGCGAATGTGGAGAACGACAGGTGAAAGATACCGAGATCGCGTTGTGTCACGGCCCAGGTGGAATCTTCAGCGCGGCAGCGACGATGATTCTCGCGAATGCGCCAAAGGCGTAGTTCGGCATTTCTCTTATATTTAAAACTCATAGCCCGATGAGTTTTCTGGTGCCACTGGTAGTAAGCCCCCCTACGGAGGGGGCAGGCTAGCCGTGTTGTCCAGGCCCCTATCCCAGAAACGTCGTAGGATTTGCAAATTCCTATGACAGCCCTATACAAAGGCCAAAATCTCCGCACGGAGACAAACCACAGGGATGAAAGAATCGTAGAAGACAATAGCAATGGCAGACCAAGTTCAACGCAAGGTCGTCAATGGCAAGTATCGTCTTCTGGCCAAGCTCGGCGAAGGGGCGATGGGCACTGTATCGCTCGCCTAGCAACTTGATGTTGAAGGCCGAACACTGCCACAGGTCGCCCTCAAAACCATGCGGCGCGAGTTATCAAGCGATCCAGCTTTTGCCCAGCGTTTTCTCCGTCGAAGTCCGCGTTGCTACCCAACTCCGCAACCCACACACTGTGATGGTGCACGATTCCGGCCAAGGAGAAGACGGTCAGCTCTACTTCGTCATGGAGTACATTATTGGCCCCACGCTCCGTCAGGTGCTTCGCCAACACGGCCCCCTGCCGGTCGAGCGTGTCATTCGTATTGCCAGCCAACTTTGCAAGGCATTCATGGAGGCGCATAGTCTTCCAGACCCAGTCGTTCACCGTGACCTCAAGCCACCCAACATCTTCGTCGAGCAGCAACATGGACAAGACTGGGTCAAGATTGTCGACTTTGGTATCGCCAAATCCTTAGTGAACACACCGTTGGATTGACGCAGGTAGGACAGTCATCTCCTGGTACTCCATCCTATATGGCGCCGGAACAATGGCGAGGGCAGAGAATGACGTACGACCTCTATGCGTTGGGCATCATTATGTATGAGATGCTCACTGGTCGGCCACCGTTCGCCGCCAGTACCGCCGAGGCGCTGATGCACCAGCATTTGTCTGTGCCTCCATCGCCGTTACCCGAATAGTACCCATGAACCTGCGTGCGCTCGTGGAGCGCCTCCTAGCGAAAGCTCCGCAGGATCGCCCCGTTGATGCACTCCAGGTACGTCAAACGTTAGAGAATGCAATTAAGACTGAAGGTAACCAATTAGGGGTTCTTCAACCACTGTTCGCTACGCCTTTGGAAAACGAACAGGTAGAGACAACAGTGTTACTAAATCAGGAGGAGAATCGTCGATCTGAAAAAGAGCGAAACAGGAAAGCTCGCTACAACTGTTTTCGGCTCCTCAGACTAGTCACAATGAGGCAAAGCAAAATCTCGATCTTTCCATTTTTCCCTCGACTTCGCTCGGAAAATGTTCTCTTTGTCTTTCTCTACAGTCGTTAGCCTTGTGTTACTTTTAGTACTCTCTACTCGTTGCACTTTACGTTGCATGATATATTTCGGTCGTCTGCACCAAAACAGGTTTCGAATATAGAGCCGCCGCCGAAGGCCGAACAGTCTCAAGCAGAGCAACCTGCGAAGGTACAGCAAGCCGAGGTCGAACGCTAAAAGTAGAGCAAGCCAAGGCCGAACGACTCAAAGCCGAGCAACTTAAGGCTGAAGCTGAACGATTGAAAGCCGAGCAGGCTAAAATAGAACAAGCCAAAGTCGAGCAAGTTGAAGCCGAACGACCGAAAGCAGAACTACCACCGAGAGTAGCGTCGCTAACAACCCTAAGCCAACAAGAGGCGATGAACTGGCTCTAAACGACCTATCTCCAGGCATGGGAAAATAAAATGTTGACGTGCTCTTAACAGCTTGGTGAGGTCTCGCGCAGGATGCCGCGAGGCTCAAGGGTATCTTGGATGGTTACAAAAGCTACAGAGTATCGTTCAAAGACGTCACTGTACGGAACGAAGGCAACCAAGCGGTCGTGCGTTTTACGAGAATCGATACGATCCACGGTAAGTCTCCCACTGCCACCCAGAGAAATGACACTAGAAAAAGGCGATGATAGTCGTATCGCCCGACGGCGCTAAGTGCCTCTTCTTGAACATCCGCTACTGCGAGCGCAACTTCCTGTCCGTACGACAGCTCAAGAGTGTACCCGTCGGTCGGCCAGCAGTGCTGAATACCCGACGGGATACCCAGCTTCTCGAGGTTCTATCGGTAAGGTGAGTCCGGGCACTGTCACTGTGCAATACGTTTCAGGTGCTATACTTCACCAATAGGATAAACAATTCGTGAGCCTATCGAGTACGAAGATGGCATCCCAAGTGATTACCCTTGAACTCCCTGACAACCTTTATCGCACCGTGAACAAGTTGGCACAGGTACCAAGCGACCGCTGGCCGAAATCCTCCAAGAAAGTTTGGTACACACCCTCCCACCACTTGACTACGTGCCGTCCTATGAAGCCGATGTCCTTGCCCAGATGTCTACCCTGGATGACGCTGCCCTGTGGCAAGCGAGCAAAATCACGCTGCCTGAACCTCAGCAAGAAGAATTATGTACCCTTCTTGATCGCCAGAATGCTAGCGCAGCTAACGCCTGACAACGCCGCCCGTCTCCAAGACCTTATGAACGCATATGGCCGTCTGCTTGTCCGTCAGTCGCATGCCTCGTTGCTTCTCGCCCGACGTGGCTACCAGGTGCCTATCCAACAACGCAAGAGTAGTTTCTCGTGACGCGTCCGTACATCCCCGATAGCGTACGCGAAAAAGTGACGCTGACTCTCAGCATCGTTGCGCTACTGCCACACGTCTCAACTCATTACGCATGCCTATGCACATCGAGCATCTCACTCCTCTTGCCGCTGGTGGCCAATCCGATGAGGAAAATCTTTGGCTCGCGTGTCCCCTCTGTAACGCTATAAGGTGTCCAAACACACGTACCTGCCTCTGAGACAGGAGAAGTCGTCCCCTTATTCAACCCACGTCTACAAGTCTGGAACGAACATTTTCGCTGGAGCGAGGATGGCGTGGAGATTCTCGGCCTCACACCCTGTGGTCGTGCAACTGTTATCGCTCTCAAACTCAACAACGAAAGTATCACCTGCGCTCGACGGCGATGGGTGTTCGCTGGATGGCATCCACCGACAAACTAAGGTACCGCCAACGCAAGATCAGAATCTTTAGCGCGTTAAATCCCTTGTCTTCTCGACATGTGCCGTCATCGAAATAATCTTCATGCGTCACATCTTTACGATTTACGCTGCGTCAGCAACTGCGAGCGCAACTTCCTGTCCATAAGACAGCTCAAGGGTATGTCCGTCGGGGTCAGCGAGTAACGCCGAATATCCAACGGGATACCCAGCCTCGCGTGGTTCTAGCCGCAAATGTCCTTCTGAACGAGCTTGCCCGCATAAACTATCAACATCATCTCGGCTGGCGCACGCCACGCCAAGATGAGCAAGCGGTAAGAGCGGACTGTCGACCTTGCGGGTTCGCACAAGCACAATTGCGAAAGGCCGTGTGCGATCACTAATCCAGGCTACGTCTGAGCCAGACACCTGATCCGTGCGACGATGGATAACCTGCATACGCGCGTACTGCGCATAAAAGGCGATGCTGGTATCAACGTCACGGACCGGTAAAGCAACGTGCGTCAGCCCAAGATCGAACATACAAGCTCCTCTTCATTTCTACTGTGCCCCCAAAAGTGACCCGGTCTGATTATCGGCAGACAAAAGAGAAGCTTTAGAGCGGTTTGCAGTTGTCTTCGCCCCTACAAAAAAAGGCGAACGAATTGATGTCTTTACGATCTCCGAAAGAATAAATTGAGAAATTCAACTTGATCGTTAGTTACGCGGAAATGGATAAGCACAGACCCTAAACGATAAAGATAACTTGGAATGAAGCGGATCGTAAAAGCTGGGCGCACGTCCAGCTAATGTCGGATTCTGTACAATAGCAGCAAGGATATGATCGAGTTGCGCCCTATCTTTCGGTGAAGCGGTTTGTTCCCATTCTGCCAGTTCTTGTAAGAAGCGCGGCGAGAACGAAAACTCATCCACGGAGGAACCCCTTCGTTCGTGCCTCTTTCAGAATCGCATCTACTGTGGGAGTACCCTTCATCTTCAGCATCCGTCCCTTTTTTGCGTCGTCGAGAGATTCTTTCATTGCTCGCAACGACTCTGGGTCTTGCCACAACCGAGCTAAGCTCTTGAGAGTTTCGAGTTTCTCAAAGTCGATCAGCACCGCAGCCGGGGCTCCCTCTTTTTGTAACAATAACTTGATCTCCCGATTGCACTTCATCGAGTAGTTGTAAAAAACGCTGCCGTGCCTCCGTCGCAGTTACATAGCTATCCATACAATCTCCTATGATGGGCAGTTTAATGTACAGTCAACTGAGACACAAGATAAGTGACCTACTAAAGATTAGCATTCCAGATTTGTCACCCTGAGTGAAACGAAGGGTCTCTCAGAGAGATTCTTCGCTTCGCTCAGAATGACATGCCCGATAGGTTGTCGCGTAAAGTGGACGAAGGTTCTGAGGTTCGATTTAGCGAAAATGCGGCATGACTTTAGTTGCAAATAACTCCAGGTGCTCATTCATCTTCTTGGCTGGATAACCCGGTGGGAGTGTCCAGGTATAGTAACGTTGAATCGGCACTTCTGCGACGTAGTCTTTGATCATCTGCACTGCCGTCTCTGGCGTGACGATATTTAGAATACCACTTGCTTTTAGTGCGGCATCGTCAGGCATCTGCGGAAACAACGATTGTCCAGCCTTGGTTAGCCATTCGTTGTAGACATTGATCTGGTAACGCACGTGAGGAGCAATCTCGTGCCAGCTTTTTTCTGGATCGTTGGCGACGATCAACCAGAAGTGTCCACCTGCCAGCTTGGGATTCGACGTGTCTTTGCCAAGTGCACGCAACTCGGACAGGTAGGCTTCATATTGTTCTTTCATTGCCCCAGTACCAATGTACCCATCACCGTAACGCGCGGCACGTTTCACCGCTGCTCCGGCAAAACCACCAACCCACAACGGTGGACGCGGCTTTTGTACTGGCTCAGGAGTGAGCTTCGTATTCTCAATCTGGAAATATTTGCCTTTGAAAGTAACAGTTTCACCTTCCCATAGCCGGCGAATAATCTCTAACCCTTCATTCGCACGACCTCCACGTTGCTCACGCAGAATACCAAGCCCGGTAAACTCTTCGACGCGATAGCCAACTCCAACGCCAAGTTCAAAACGGCCACCTGAGAGAATATCGATGGTCGCACAGTCCTCAGCGACGCGCACGGGGTTGTACAATGGCAATAACAGCACGCCAGTACCAATACGCATTGTCTTGGTTTTCACTGCAATAGCCGCAGCTTGAGGGAGCGGGGACGGTGCATGCCCGTCGTCTGCGAAATGATGCTCAGTGAGCCACACATCATCATAGCCAATTCCTTCAGCCCACACAATTTGTTCGAGAATATCGGCATAAATGTCTTGATACGATCGCCGCCACTGCAGAGGGTTACGAAACGCGTACCACAAACCAAAGCGTAATTTGGGATTGCCCTGAGCCATCGGAATCTCCTTCATATTGCAAGATCGGCGGGCGATTATGCCGTGGAGAGTTCGCGCCTTGTCAATGAAACTGACGGATCGCTTCCAGGACTCCCTCAGCAATTTTGCGTGGTCGTTCGGCAATGCCAGTAACAAGTGCCTCTTGTCCATGTGGGTCGACTTCTGCGACTTTCGTGCCTTGTTTCACCACGATTCCATCTTTGGTAATGCCGCGAATAACGCCAGCAACTTGCGCGTACAGCTTGTGCTCTTCGATCTGGCCAAGGAGATCTCCAGCGTGCACAGCAGCACCAATCTCAAGACGAGTGTGGAAGATGCCTGCCGCAGGAGCGTAGGCGTAACGTTCCCGTTTGTATCCGGCAATCGAGATCGGTTCACCAGTATATGGTTCTGCACTTCCCTCAGTAATGATCTGTCCAAGATTAGGACCACGATTAGTTTCGATTACCACATGGACATTCTTACCAGCCGTGAAGCCTGGCCCTAGGCCGATGACCAGCGGTGCTTGAGCCATCTGCACTTCCGCAATCTCACGCTTGCGCATGCGGGCATCAATCACAATAGGCGGGGAGAGTTCGTATAGAACGTCCGCTAGTTTTCCTACAAAAACAGGAACAACTTTCTTCCAGGTGAGTAACGCTCTGAGGGCTGCGAGCGACTCAACTCGTTCTGCTCGTACGCCTTCTAACTCCGCCTCGCCTTCAAAGATCGCAGTCGCGAAGGCCATGCGCCGACGTGTGGTTGACGGCGTAGCACTCTCGACGATCACCACAACATACCCGTTGCAAAACAGCAGATGGGCAACCGCAGAGCCCACATCACCACCGCCTTTGATAATCACGATTGTGCCGGGAGTCTGGTATGACATTTCCTCACTCAGAGTTCGGTTAATTGTCAGAGAGACTCTCGAAGTGCTTCTTCAGTTTTGGTAGGAACATCTGAAGATTTGAGACCGCTACCACGCGCCATACGCCTTCAGGCGTTCGTTGCATCGTCACGTCGATAGGCTTGTTCTTCTTTGTCTCGAATGTCAAATGAGCAGTGTCACCGTCTCGCTGGGTTAGCCACCATGCCGCGATTGGTGCAACAACGGGAATTTGCGGAGGTAGACGGTCACGGTCTTTCACTGCTTGCTCAACGAACAACGACATGCCTGCTTTGGTCACTTCTCGGGCTTCTCCGGAAAGTAATTTGAATATCCCTTTACGCATAAGTTTCCCAAGGAGACCATCCAGAGAAGCGTCGCTCCCGTCATCTGCTTGACTGTTCCCAAGCTCGTCGAGGGTATGATCCACCACCTGGTCTACATCGACGTAGCGCGAGAACAATTCATAGTCGTGCGCTTCTAATGCTTGTTTGATGCGATATACAGAATACCCAGGACTCGATCGCCAGAGGAAGAAGCTTCCACCGAACACAAGCGTAAGAATCACGAGGCCAAGGGCAACGCGCCGCCAGCGAGCTGAAGACTTTACTACGTCAGTCATGGGAACACATCATACACTACGAAGAGGCGTTGGGGATTAGGGGGAGCGATTCGCGTTCTTGACAACAAGGTCCACAGAGGGAAACAATCCGCGCACCTTCGTCGAAGCGAGTATTATATGCACACTGTTGCGATTCTGTACCCAGGAGATATGGGCCACAATGTGGGCCGAGTGTTATTGGAGGACGGTCTTTCTGTCATTACCACGCTAGTTGGGCGGAGTGAACGGACGCGGCGTTTAACTGCCGGTACAGCAATTACTGTACTGTCGTCGATGGAAGCCGTAGTTGAACGCGCCGATGTTGTCTTCTCCGTCATTCCTCCCACTGCGGCCAAGGCGGTCGCCGCTGACTTTGCGGCTGCGGTACACAAAACCAAGCGCCGCCCATTGTTCGTTGATGCAAACGCGATTTCGCCGATGACAGCTCGAGAGGTTGGCGAGATTATCTCCACGAGTGGCGCGCCGTATCTTGATGCGTGCATTATTGGCCCTGCCAGTAATGTCCGTGGACGCTGCACGTTCTATGTCAGTGGTCTAGAGGCAACGGCATTTGAGGTGCAGCTTGGGAAATCACTCCGCACCCATGTCCTTGGTGATCGTATCGGTCAGGCGTCAGCGTTTAAGATGGCGTTTTCCGGGCTCAACAAAGGGCTAGCCGCGTTACTCTATGAATTAACTGCGGCTGGGGCCGAGTTTGGTTTTCTCGATGAACTTCTCCACCGCTATAAGGCGCTGTTACCTGGCGTGATGGAAGCGTTGGAATGGTTAGTTCCCACATATCCTATGCATGCTGCTCGACGAGCAGATGAGATGGCAGAACTTGCGGAGACGCTTGAGCATTTTGGGTTCTCATCAGTCATGGCGCGCGGGACCCAGGACACCCTCGCTGCCGTTGGTCGCCTGCGCTTGGCGGAAC
The DNA here is from genome assembly GCA_963733195.1 of uncultured delta proteobacterium. Lineage (GTDB taxonomy): Bacteria > Desulfobacterota > Binatia > Bin18 > Bin18 > VGTJ01. Next base: position 120,283 of record CAVTCR010000059.1, on the reverse strand, counting down.
GCTTTCCCGAACGTGGAGAACATGGCTGGACCATGCGCGAGGTGCTCGATGTGCTTGCCCGTGAGGGAACGCTGAAAAAATCTGCATCGTCCTAGCCAGTCAGCGAAATCGCAAGGTGAAGTACCGTACAGGTAAGCGAATTTCACTCTATTTACCGCTGGAGGATTCAAGGAGTCGAGAAAGAGTCCTTCTGTTTCTGGCGATTGAGTGCTTCGGCCACCTGCTCCATTTGCTGCTCTCTGGTCATGGCATCCATAGTCGCTCGGCTTGATTACTGAGGACATTCTGGACCTCGCTGGTCCGATCGAAGGCATCCACCCCCTGTGCGGAGCGCATCCTGCCTTTCACAACCGAGAGATAAAAGAGACACCACTGCAGAAAAAAGCAAGACAATTGTGCGTAGAGAAAACGCGTTCATAAACACCTCTCGCTTCTTACCTTGCTCAAATTGCAAGGGAAATCTCAGTCCGCTACGCGCGATTATCTCTCGCTTTGAACGAAAAGCAAACTGCACCGCTACTCTCATGTTGTTTGACTTGACAGAGAAACAACGCTTGGATAGTGGTAGAGACCGGCTAGTTCAATAGTGAAACTCGAACATCAACCCAGGAGCCATCATGCCCACTTTGTCGCCTAATAGTCACACTATCACCGCGTCGGTTGACGCAGTGTTCACCCAAGATGTCGCTGTACAAGAGCCAGACATGCGCAGTCTGTATGAAAAGGCCAAGCGCGATCAGTGGAATGCTTCGGTTGATGTAAACTGGTCGCAGGAAGTGAATCCTGAGGTTGGCATTCTCCCCGATGGCTTGGTGGATATCTACGGCACAAAGTATTGGAACAAAATGACGCCAAAGGAACGGGTTGAGATGAACCGTCAGTTCTCAGCCTGGCGCATCAGCCAGCTCATGTATGGCGAAGAATTCGCCATGCTTGTGTGCAGCCAATTGGTGAATTCGGTTCCAACCATCGACGCCAAATTTTTCATGGCCACTCAAGTAGTAGATGAAGCGCGCCACTCTGAAGTACTGACTCGCTATTTGCTTGATAAAGTAGGCGTGACCTACCCTCTCACCTCTAGTCTGCGAAATTTGTTTGACCGAATTTTGGAAATGCCGCAATGGTATCTGAAAACCGTTGGCACCCAGCTCGTCGCCGAGACCCTCGCGGTTTCACTCTTTCGCATGCTGGAACAGCATAGCCAAGATCCACTGATCAGCCAGATTTGCAAACGCATTCTGTCTGATGAGTCCCGCCATATGGGGTTCGGGATGCTCAGTCTCCCCGATCAAATCGCCGAGCTTTCCGAGCGCGAACGTCAAGAAGTCGAAGACTTTGCATGCGACGCTGCAGCCGGGCTTTTGGGCGGACAATTTCCCCGCGAAGCCTATGAGGCGGTCGGTTTCAGTAAAGCCGAGGTTGAAGATATTCGTACACTGCGTCACGAGGTCGCAAAGAAGAACGAATACGAATTCTTTCGCAAATTTTTTAAGAAAGACTTCCATGCCGCATTGTGGAGCAACATGACTCGGGTCGGTTTATTGAACCCTCGCACCATCGACCGGCTAGCAACACTCGGCATCCGAGCCCCAGAGCCGGTGCAAAATGCCGCAGCGTAGAGAAAAAATGAAGAATTAAGAATTCACGATCGGTAATTCTTCACTATTTATTTTTAATTCTTCACTATTTTTGCTGCGCCCTGCAGCAAAAATATCAATCTCTTGCCATTTCCCGCGCGCAAATCGCCGCCATAACGAGAGCCCGAGCAAGACTGTATAAATCGTTCCAGCCAACCACGGACCGAGCGATTCCAGGTTCGTATAAGCCACTGCAGCCAAGCTCAGTGGCGCAAAGACCGTCAGCAAAAGTGCCACGGTAATCCACGCCACTCCGTGTGTATCTCCAGCGCCACGCAACGCCCCAGCAAACGTCACATTCATCGCGTCGAACAATTGAAAGAACGCGACGCACAGGAAAATTGTTCCACCAGCATGAATCACCGCCGGGTCACTGGTAAACACCGACAATAACGCCGCCGGAAACAGGAAATACAGTAGCCCCATGAACGTCATGTAGGTCATCGCGAGAAAGAGTCCTTCGTAGACCCGCTGTACGGCAACGCCGATATTCTTTTCGCCGAGATACTTCCCCACTAGAGCGGTCAACGCCTGGCCGAGACCAATACCGGGCAAAAACGCGATCATTGTGTACTGAATAGCAATGTTACTCGCCGCCAGTTGTTCGCGGCCAAAGCGACCGACCATCAGAATAATCAACACACCCCAGCTCAGCACATCGAGCGCTTGCTGCATCCCAGCAGGCCAGCCGATCCGTACCAATTGGCGGAATCGTAACCAAGACAACCGCCAGGTACTACGGGTCGCGAACTCGGTGTGACACGCAGTCGAGAGGAAAGCCCCGAGTAAGATGGCAAACTGCACGACAAACGACAGTACAAGCGCCCAGGCAGCACCCACAAAACCCAGAGCCGGGAGGCCAAACTTGCCGAACACAAGCAGGTAACACAACACAACGTTGGCAATGTTGTCCGCAATCATCGCCACCAATGGCACCGCAGGGCGATGCAAGCCATAGAAAAAGCCGTTGAGCGCTCCAACCGCAACACCGAGGCCAATGCCCCATAGTCGTACCTGGAAATAAGCCACTTCGAGAGCAACGATTTCTGGTTCGTGGCCAAACTGCGAAAAGAACAGCGGTGCCACTGGCCACAGGGCAAAGCAGCAAATCCCTACAATGAGGCTCAAATAGAGCCCTTGCCACGTATACGCCGCTCCTTCCTGCGGGCTTCCACGACCGAACGCCTGCGCGGTAAACGTACTAACACACTGCGCAATCCCGAGTGGCAGCGCCGTCAGTGTATATGACATCACACTCGCGGGCATACCCGCGGCCACCTCATCGGTCCCAATTAAGGCGATGATCCATGTATCGACAAAGCTCGCGAGAGTCGCCGATGCCATCGATGCGATAATCGGCAGCGCGAGGTGAAGAATTTCGCGGAGCCCTGTTCGTGACGGCAGTCTCATAAACGTAGCCTTATGGTCCAGAAAACTCAGGAAAGATTCCCTGATCCTCCATTAAATAACTATTATGTTTTCTATTGTAGCTTTACTTGACAACGCCTCACTACCAGTTGAGAATCGCTTTTGCGCTGTCAAACACCACCCGGGACCGTCAACTATAGAGGAGAACACCGGAATGGCAACCCAACGACTGGCAAGAAAAGTGAAAATCGCAGTAAAACGGGCGACCTCAACCAAGAAACCTGCACGGCGTCTACTGCAGACTCGGCGTAGCGCTCCTACACGAAAAGTGACCTCTGCATCACCGGCCGTTGATGACTATGAAGCCGTGCGTGGGGTTCTCAGTCGCTACTGTTTCGCGCTTGACAGCGGCAATCTTAGTGAGCTCAGTTCGTTATTTCATCGTCAGGCGAATTTCTCTGTGTCGTTTGAGAACGGCCAAAAACATAATGGACGAGACACGATCCATTCCTGGTATGCACGTTTCTTTCAGCAGCGCCCCAATCAATACCAATACATGCGGCATAAACTCTTCGAGCCGCTCATCACAGTCAACGGTAAGACGGCAACCACCTCAACCTATTTCGACTCCGAATCAAAGGACGCCACTGGGCAGATTCAGATGATCACTGGTCGTTACGATGATTCCCTGGTCAAAGAAGGTGGGCAGTGGTACTTTAAGGAACGGACGATTACCGTGTTGTACAACTACTCTCCAGGCAGTGGTCAGGAAGGGATGCGATAACAGGAAGGAAGACAAATATGGCGGAATATCTCAGTGTTGAAGAGGCACGAAAACTGTCTGGGCTCCGCGTCGTTCTTTCGCCAGGGGTTCCAGGCCCCTGGAGCGAAGCAGCAAAGGGCATTCTGTACGTGAAGAAGATTCCGTATGTCCGTGTCCGTCAAGATATTGGTGGCGAGAATCGTCCTCTCATCGAATGGACGGCACAAGCGACTGCTCCAGTATTTGCCTGGAACGAGGACCCACCACGTTCGACCTGGATCGAACAACTGTTCCTCGCTGAACGTCTACAACCAACCCCGTCGTTGATTCCTGCGAATATCGAAGACCGCACGTTGATGTTCGGATACTGTAACGAACTGTGTGGTGAACATGGGTTTGGGTGGTCGAAGCGATTGATGTTAGTGCATCCCACGCTGTCGAATCCGAAGATTGACGAGAAAAGCCGTGCCTTTTCTCAGTACATCGGAGACAAGTACGGGTACAATACGCCGGAAGCTGAAGGAGCAGCCACACGATGCGCCGACATCGTACGGTTCCTCGTGGCGCGACTCGAACAACAGCAGACAAAGGGGAGCAAGTTTTATATCGGCAATCAGCTGTCTGCGTTGGATATCTACTCATCAACATTTGCCGCGCTCATTCAGCCTTTACCACACGAACAATGTCCGATGCCAGCTCCTTTTCGTAAGATGTACACCAACACTGATCCGGTCATCCAAGCCGCGGCCAAGCCGATTCTGTTCGCACATCGCGATTTCATTTACCGCGACTATCTGGAACTGCCTATTGATTTGTAGCCAGTGAGCAGCGCGAGAGGCAAGGACTATTGGGCGGCGGATTGTTCCGCAGGCGTTTTTTCTTCACTTCCTGCGATTGGCGCCTCTACCCTGATTAATTGGAGATTTCCCGAACGTTGTCGCAGAAATCCAGTAATGGTGAGTGGGGTTCCTGGAGCTGCTTGACCAATCTTCGAGAGCATATGCTCTGGGCCACTCAAGGTAATGTTCCGTTTACCATTCTTATATTTTTGCAAGATTGAATAGGACGTGATTCGTGCGTCATCAAGCGCTTTTGCCTCTGTGACATCAAAATCGTAGTTCCCTTGATAGGCACTGATTTCGAATGTTACGACGCCCAAGATCTTGTCTTCGTGTAACCCGTTGAGAATGCCTTTAAGTTCGATTTTGAACGGTATCATGGAGCTTTCGGACTCAACATTCTCGCCACCGACGCCAAATGAGATTTGAGACAATGCCGTAGCTGGAACGAACATCATCAGTCCGACAGCGAAAACGAACGGGAGAACGCAACGCGTAGTCATCATATTCCTCCTGCTTTATGCACTTTTCCTGATACAGCTCTCCAACAACTCTAATGCCGTCTGGGTAAACGACCACATGTTCAACTCGCGGTTGCCATGGCGCGTTTCGATCGTCAACGTTTGTTCGATCGGTCCTACTACAGCAACACACGCGTGCCCTGCCGCGTCACCGTAACGGTTGCCAGTCGGTCCAGTCGCACCAGTCTCACTGAGCCCCCAGGTCGTTCCGAGTCGCTCTCGTACAGCTCGGGCTAATCGCAGCGCGTATTCTTCAGTACTAGCCCGGAGGCCAGTCAGTGCGTCGTCTGGAACAGAGAGTAATACACGTCGCGCATCGTGTGTATAGATCACGCCTCCGGCAAGAAAATACGCTGACGCTCCAGGAACCGAGAGCAATGCAGCAGAAATCAATCCACCAGCAGAAGACTCAGCAACGGCAATCGTATGCTTCTTCTCTTTTAGCAACGCACCGACTGATTGGCCCATCGAGGTCAGGTCTTGCATAGGTCTATTTCCTCATTTGTTCATTGATCCATTTTTTCATTGGTTTACAGAGGAGTTTGATACCGTAGACCTCAAAGAGGCTAAGGGGTTGCTCGACAGTCTAGAGTTTCGTGCCTCGCGTCCGGAGTCAAAAGGGGTTAGCCCATCACTGACATGAATTCCTGCAACGTCTTTGTGCTCAGATGCAGGTACATATTGTGGCGTCGTTGTTGAGCGATGGTATCCGAAGGTTGTCCGGCGTAGTTGTGGCCGGGATACAGGATGGTTTCATCTGCTAGTTTTGAGAGTGTTTGCAGGCTGTAGTACATGTCTTCGGGATTGCTCCCAGGTAAATCAACGCGCCCACAGGAGCCAATGAACAGTGTGTCACCGGCAATCAGGCAGTTCTCAACGAGGAAACATTGCGACCCGGGGGTGTGACCAGGGGTGTGAATGAAAGTGACCTTAATGTTCCCAACGTTGGTTGTGTCTCCACCATCGACTTGCATGATGTCAGAGGCTGATAGTCCGGCGATACGATTCAAAAACGGCGCTTCAGCTTTGTTAACGTAGACTTTGGCTTTGACCCTTTCTAGTAATTCAGCAGCCCCTGGAATCTTATAGCTCTGAAAATCGCCGCCTAAATGATCTTGGTGATAATGAGTCACGAGCGCTTTGTTGATCGTGTAACCATCTTGTTCAGCAATCCGCACGATGGCCGGAATATCCCAGGCGGCATCAACGACAAGAGCCTCACGTGTTGTGGAATCACCAATCAAATAGGCAAAATTCTGCATTGGTCCGATTTGGATTTGTTTGAAATAGAGGGTTGGATCGGCCATTGGGAACTCCTGTTGCGTAATGCGTAGTGCGTGGAACGTGTCGCGTGGTGCATGTCATGTATTACGCATCACGTTTCGCGTTTTTCCTTCGATCGTGTCCTCGCAAGCCACGTTCCCATAGGTATTCGGGCTCGCTGAGGTTTTTACTCACCCAGCGTGAGAGAACGAACAACAGATCGCTGAGACGGTTGACATACTTGAGCGGCCACTCGCTGATCTCTTCTTCACGTGACAATCGCAAAATCTCACGTTCGGCACGACGACAGACAGTGCGAGCTTGGTGAAGAAATCCGCTGACTTTCCCCCCACCGGGTAAGATGAACGAATTGAGGGGAGTAAGATCTTTCTGCAATTCATCGATGAGTTGTTCGAGTGCTTTGACTTCCCCGTCGCCAACACGAAACATGCCTTCGTAAGAGAAATCCGCCGGAGTGGCGAGTTCACTGCCTAGATCAAACAGTTCGTTTTGTAAACGGCGAAAAATCTCATCGAGTCGTTTGGCTGCTGGCAGTCGGTCTTTCAATTCGTCGTTAAACACGCGAGCAAGACCAAAGACTGAGTTTAATTCATCAATAGTACCGTAGGATTCGATGCGCGTAGCATCTTTGGCGACCTTCTTGCCACCTACCAGCTTGGTGAAGCCTTTGTCGCCGGTGCGGGTATATACTTTGGTGATACGGATAGCCATGGGAATGATTAAGAATTAAGAGTTAAGAAGTCGAAGAATCGAGAGTTAAAACAGGGCAGTTTTGAATTCTTCTGACTCGTCGAACCCTTCATTCATCATTCTTCATTGGCCTAAGCCTGCAGTCGTTTCTCTAACGCTTCACATTCCTGCCAGAGTTCATTGGGCATCCGATCTCCATACTTGCCAAAGTACTCTTTCTGGCCGCCCACTGCTTCAGCCCAGCCTTTGCGATCTACTCCAAGAAGGTCCCGTAAAATCTCCGGGGTAACGTCGAGCCCGGTGACATCGATACCAGAAGGATGGGGGAGATAGCCAATCGGAGTCTCGGCTGCGCCAACTTCTTCATGTACTCGGTTCAGCACCCAGCGCAAGACGCGAAGGTTCTCGCCAAAATCCTGGCCACAGATACTTTCCTTCTGGACTCATACGGAACCAGTTTACCCGGAAAATCAGCGGCGGATTTTTCAAACTTTTCCCTACGCGCAGCCAGTGGGCGAAATAATCGCCCATGTTGTAGCCACAGAATGGAAGCATCGCCATCGGATCTCTGCGCACAACACCAACCGCACCAGTAGCCGCGGCGGTTGTTTCAGAGGCCATGGTCGCACCCAGAAAGACACCATGCTGCCAGTTAAACGACTGGTAGACGAGCGGCACTAAGCTCGCACGGCGACCACCAAACAGGATCGCTGAAATTGGTACGCCATTAGGGTTTTCCCATTCCGGTGACATCGCTGGACACTGCCGAGCAGGAGTCGTGAAGCGTGAATTCGGATGTGCCGCTTTCGTGGTACTGTCTGGCGTCCATGGCTTTCCTTGCCAGTCGATCGCTTCATGCGGTGGAGGGCCATCCATCCCTTCCCAGTACGGAGTTCCATGCGGGGTGAGGGCAACGTTAGTGAAGATGGTATTCTTGCGAATAGTCTCCATCACATTCGGATTGGTTTTGCGGTTCGTTCCAGGAGCGACGCCAAAGAAGCCAGCCTCTGGGTTAATAGCCCATAACCGTCCATCCGGCCCAGGTTGCATCCACGCGATGTCTTCTCCAACCGTCCACACTTTGTAGCCTTTCTGACTCGCCGGGGGCACAAGCATGGCCAGGTTAGTTTTGCCGCACGCACTCGGAAACGCCGCAGAAATATAGGTGGTCCGACCACTCGGGTCCTCGATACCGAGAATGAGCATATGTTCGGCTAACCATCCCTCTTCGCGTGCCATGTAACTCCCAAGGCGGAGGGCGTGGCACTTCTTGCCGAGCAGCGCATTCCCGCCGTAGCCGGAACCAATAGACCACAGCAACCGTTCTTCAGGAAAATGGAGGATGAAGCGTCGTTCAGGATTCAAATCGCCGATTGAGTGAAGTCCACGCACGTACTTGTCTGAAGCACCCAGCCGATCAGAGGCGGCCTTGCCCATCCGCGTCATCGTTCGCATGCTGACTGCCACGTATGGACTGTCAGTGAGTTCTACACCGACCTGACTATAGGGAGAATTCACCGGCCCCATGATATAGGGAACCACATACATGGTGCGATCTTTCATCGCGCCCGAGAATAACGCGCCGATTTTCTCTTTCGCTTCCGCTGGTGGCATCCAGTTGTTATTCGGTCCGGCGGTCTCTTTTTGACTCGTACAAACAAAGGTCAGATGTTCTGTCCGCGCAACATCGCTGGGGTCGCTGCGATGCAAGTAGCAACCAGGATACTCTTTCTGATTGAGTTCCATTAGGGTTCCACTCGCAAGCATTTCCTTAATTAAGTGTTGGTATTCAGCTTCAGAGCCGTCACACCAGTGAACATTCTTTGGACGGGTGAGTTGGGCACATTCCTCGACCCATCGCTCCAGGGGGGTTGGCATAGGTGCATCCTTTCCTAAAATCTACGAAGAATTTACCCTTATCAGGATACTAATCAAGTATTAGGATACCAATCGAAACAAAAATCAGAAGGTGGTGAGAAGGGCACCCTAGATCCGTACCCTCTTCAACTTGGCCTCGCTAGCGCGTTGTTAAGGGTTAAGTACGATCATGAAACAGTTTTTGAAACTGATCAAACGATGCAGGTGAAACCTTTATCAGTTCCAGATTATGCTCAACATGAGCAATTGATTTCATCCCAACTAAGGCCGTCGTGATCCCAGGAGTTGAACGAGTGAACTGAATGGCTCGCTGGGCATCAGAATGAAGCCCACCCAGGGCATCGCCAATAGCGGCAGGCAACTGATGAGAGAGTCGTCCTTGCATAATCGATGCACTTGCCATCACCGTGATACCGGCGTCGTGCGCGGCTTCTAAAAAGCTCACTGTCGCTTTGCCGTTCTGTTGGTTCCGCTGCGTAAGTGCCTCCATCATGGCAAGATTATAGGGGAGTTGCACGACTTTGAAATGATGTTGTTTGTCCCCGACACGTTCAGCAATTTCAATCAAATCACTAAGAAACAGTACGTCGCGCGCCGTCGGAGCTTGACGATAGCCATTCCACGTCGCGGTTCCGTAGCGGCGAATTTTTCCGGCAGCGACTTTCCCTTCGAGGACCGTGAATGTTTCTTCGAGTTGTTTGTAGAAATCTGATCGGGTGCGCTTTTGCAATTGGGCTTCGGGATTATGGAGATAATAAATATCGATACTTTCTAACCCAAGATTGCTGAGGCTTTGTTCAACCTGTGCATCAATATAGCGAGGGGCGACACAGTTCCAATCGACAATATCACTAGCGGTGGCTAAGCCTGTGGCGATAAACTTTGAGTGCACGTACGCGCGTGGGTCGGAAGGGACAGTTTCGTCAAAAGCGATGTAGCCGCCTTTGGTGGCAACGACGATTGCGTCACGTGTAATCTGTCCGTCATGAGTGCATGTGGCAAGAGCCTGGCCGATAACACGCTCGCTGCGCTGGTGGCGATAGTTAATCGCAGTATCAAGAACGTTACATCCCATTTCCACAGCGCGAGTGATCGCGGCTGTGTAGAGAGCGTCAGTTTGCTGGTCTGCATCACCTAAATAGGTGCCCAGACCGATAGAGGAGAGCCAAAGGTCAGCAGAGGAACGAAAATGACCTGCCGCGCACGTGCGAGCGAACCGTTGCCGATAGGCAGCGGTTCCTTCCAATGTGGCATACCCCGTGAGTGTCACTTCTCTTCCTGAGCAGGTAGGGCTGGCTGCGGAGGAACCACTTCAGGTCGACAGCGCTGGAGAATGATCTGTTTGAGCCGAGCCGGATCGACTGGCTTCTTAAAGATCACTTCTTGTAGTCCCTCAAGACGGCTGCGTTTGATGACATGGTCTTTGTCGTAAAAGTATGCCGTCATCAAAATAACTGGAGTTTGCCGATAGCGTTCACGAACCTCCATGTAGAGATCATAGCCATCAAGGTCAGGCATGACGACATCGCTTACTACGATATCGACCTTGCGTCGCGCCAGTACCTTCAGTGCATCCAGACCATTAGTCGCAACTTCTACTTCGCAACCTTCTTCGCGGAGGAGATCCCGTAACGAGTAACACACTCCCAAGTCATCATCGACCACAAGAATAGTCAGCCCTGCAAGGGCGCGATTGGTCGGTTGGGTTTCTTCTGGAGCAGGCGACAGAGTAGCATCGTCACGTCCGAGATCGGCCATACGAGAGCCATGCAGGTATTCAGTGGTCGTGTAGTGGCTGCCGTGCGCAAGATCATCGATTCGATTGACAATCGCACGAATTTTTTCGAGTTCGCGATGAATCGATTCGACTCGTTCTTCTTCAACTACATGGTCTTCGTCGGGTAGCACCTGTGCGAGATGTTTGGAGAGCACTTCTAGGTTGTTGAAGATCACCTCAAGAGGGTTGTTAATACGATGGGCAAGGCCAACAGCCAACTCCCCAAGTGTCGCAAGCTGGTCACGGCGACGAATCTCACGCAGATCTTTGAGAAAGCCAATCGAGCCGAGCTCATGGCCAATTTCATCGTAAATCACCGACCCCGAGATCGCTACAGGAATATGCTCGCCATTTTTAGCAACCAGCTCGGTTTCAAAATTCTTGACTTGCCCTGTTTCTCCAGATTCTTTGCCACGCATTGCTGCCATCACTCGCCGTGCTTCCGCAATGTTGGGATAGACAGTAGTGACATGTTTGCCGCGAATCTCGGCAAGCGTATACCCTAAGGTTCGGTACGCTCCGTCGTTGTAAAAGATGATTTGGCCTTCGTTGTCGACGGCAATGACGATATCAAGCGAGCTGGCAAGCAAGTGCTCAAAATAGACCGGAGGAAGTTGGAACATACAAAAACACTTCCTTTTGCTAGGCTCTCAGTAATCTAGCTCTACGATGAAAGCCAGAGCAATAGGCCATATGGAGGAGTCATGTTAGGCCCCTCGTCTCCTGATCGTCAAGACCAGCAAAACCGCATGTTCTATGCACAATGATAGAGGGAGCCACGGGCACGTTTCGTAGCGCTGTACGGACACGGCCCAAGCCGTGCCCCGTGTCTCGCGGTGCCTCCCGCCTAACGCTGGGTCGCTTTGTGATAATCAGCGAGAAATTTCTCTAAGCCAATGTCAGTAAGGGGATGTTTCATGATTTGTTGTAGGATGTTGAACGGACAGGTCGCAACATGAGCCCCAAGTTCAGCGGCACGCACGAAGTGCATAGGACTGCGGACACTGGCAACCAATACTTGGGTTGGGAAATTATAATTTTTGTAGATCTGTACGATCGAAGCGATCAATGCCATGCCGTCCTCGGCGATATCGTCAAGCCGACCGATAAACGGACTCGCGAAAGTAGCGCCGGCTTTGGCGACGAGTACAGCTTGTGCAGAAGAAAAAACGAGGGTGACGTTGACCCGAATCCCTTGGCCGCTGAGCGCCTTAGTGGCTTTGAGCCCTTCAGGAATCATCGGGACTTTGACGACAACGTTGGGGTGAATCGCTGCCAACCGTTTGCCTTCTTCAATCATTCCTGGTGCGTCGACACTCACAACTTCTGCGCTAATCGGCCCGTCAACAATCGAGCTGATCTCCTGAATAACGGACTCTTGCGATCGTCCAGATTTCGCGATCAAGGAAGGATTGGTGGTGACACCATCCAGGATTCCCCACGCGTTGGCTTCGCGAATTTCTTTAACGTCTGCGGTGTCGATGAAGATTTTCATAAAGCCTTCTTTCTGCTCTTAGTCAGCATTAGGTGGTAAGAGCATTACCTTCTTAGCATCTTTTAAGGCGGCAAGTAACTTGGCAAAAGTCGCCCCAAGGCGAGGATGAGCAAGTTGGGGGGCAAGCTCAGAAAGGGGAAGAAGGACGAACCGGCGATTAGGAATTTCTGGGTGGGGAATCTTCAAATTTCGGCTGTCAACGATGTAGTTATCGAACAGGAGAATATCGAGATCAATCTTGCGTGAGGCCCATTTTTTTGTTTGTGGAGTCTTCTTACGGCCCATCGCCTTCTCAATGGCCTGTAGGCGAGCGAGCAATTTATCTGGGGCGAAGTCGGTCTCTATTTCTATCACGCCGTTGACATACCAGTTCTTAGCATCTCCGATCGGTTCACTCTCGTACAGAGAGGAGCGTTTCACAATACGCGTCTTCGGCAGCGCAGTGATCAGCTCTAGCGCTTTCTTATAGTTCGCTCGTCGGTTGCCGAGATTTGAACCGAGACCAATAAAGACCCGGTAAAACATCTCTCCTACATATTGAGCCGTGGCCCCTTGTGTCCGCTTAAATTCATCTGCGTTCCCTCAGGCAAGAGCAAGATAACGGACACAAGTACTATCAACGAGGTCTGTTTTGCAATCAATCTATAGCCTTACGCTCATGGTCCCTTTGAAACTTAACACAGCGAAGATCAGGGGAGAGCAACTCTTTTGCGTTGCATAACCACCGTTGCCTGGTACTGCCACAGCTGCAATTCTTTGAAATGATTATGGAAAATCGCACACCGATATAGTTCGTTAAGGTTGTCATCCGGCTTTGCGAAAGCATTTGCGATAAGAGGGGAGATGAGAGGAATTGCTCGTTGGTAAGGGGGAGTAAGAGAATTCGTCAGCACCATTTCCTCCACATGACACTATCTTATACAGACAATTCCGTGGTCTGACAACTGTTTACGGGCGAGTTGGGCGATTTTGGCGATAATAGTCCCTCTATAGGAGTAAAATAGAACAACAATATGACAAGATTCCGATTCTCTACATTATCAACGCCCAGGTTCTTTCCTACGACAGTAATTCAACCGGGTCACCTACGCGAATCTCACCTCCTTTATGGACGGTAGCGTAGGACCCGACGTGGTGACCGTTGTGATGAACAAGAGTCCGCAAAATGCGTGGATCTTTTGGCAGCTCTCCTTGGGGTAACGTTGTCATAACGCAGCGGATCGTAGGTACGTTCACAGACAACTCAATCTCCCCTAAACGCAGCACTTTTCCTTTCCACGAGGCTTCGACATCTGGTGTACTGTTGTCGTCAGTGGCGATGACAATATTGGGACGGAATCGCTCCGGGGCAAATGCGCCTTCTGGATAATGAGCGGAAAGTCCTTGCAGACTTGCGGTAGTGAGGAGATGAATCGGATAGGCGTCGAAATAGGTTCCCAGCGGCGCAACATATTGGAAAATCTCCTCAGGAATGCCCTCAAAAGAAGGCAGAGGTTCTCCTTCTTCTAAGCCAAAGACTGGTCGCAGGTCACCGAGACCTCCAGGAGCACGAAGGTAATGGTCGGTGTTTTCTTTTGGTTGACGTGGCCAGATCGTGACTTCTTTGCCCAACACTTGTGAGATCTGTGCGTGTATCGTTGGATCGTCTGTCCGTACGATCGTTCGGTTCGGCAGGGTGATCTCGACAGGAGGAATATGTGAGTCAGACGGTGCGGCGAGATAACGTGCAGAGAACTGGAACAGTTGCGGAATATTCTTTGCCCCGCGAATTTCACCCGCGCGTTCATCACGAATCGCATAACCTCGATCACCCGGTATACCCAGCGGACCAAGGGAGGTGCTGGATAATTGCTCGCCGAGCATCGATTTGACTGGATAACGCCAGAGACTTTGGATGGTACCAATACGCATACACACTCCTTGTGCAGTAATGAGTGATAGAGAATAAAACATGAAACGTAAAGAGGAATCCCCTCTTAGCTGTCCCGACCTTCAAAGGCCAGGATACCTCCGTTTGCTGCGTTGTGGCGTACCAATACCTCCTTCCGAAGGCAAGGCATCAGGAGGGCAAGAATGGATTCCGGGTCTCGCGTTGCTTGCCCGGAATGACGGAGTGTGAGGTCTTCGCCATTCCGGAGTGCAGGTGACGAAGGTTACAATCTCGTAACCAGGATGAAGCGAGGCGTAATCTAGGAACATAATCCCCGAATTTCATCCGGGCTACTACTCGACTAGATTCTTTATTTATCGTATGTTTATCGTATGAATAAACAAGCCATTTCTGTCACCCTTGATCCCAGCAATCTCGTATGGCTCCGAGCGCAGACTGTGTCTTCCGGTTATCGTAGCGTCAGCGAAACGTTGGATCGGTTGATCCACGAAGCACGAACAGGGAGCACGGAAAAGAGTACACTCATTCGATCGGTAGTAGGAACTATCCAGATTGCAGAATCGGATCCCGATCTTTCCACAGCCGACGCTGCCATCCGAGAGCTTTTTCCCATGGCTCCCCATCACCGGCGTCGGATGGCGACCAAGAAAGCCCACCCCAAGAGAAGAGTTTCTCATCTTACACTGGGAAAGCAAAAACATGGCTGAATCTGCTGCGGTCACCGATACTCACCCCTTAGTGTTTTATGCAGCCGGTGGCAAACGCTTGGGGAAACAAGCCAGGACGCACTTTCAAGCCTGTGAGCGGCAACAAGCCCTGCTCTATGTTCCGGTCACCGCGATGTGGGAAATCAGTATGCTGGTGCGCATCGGTCGGATTAATCTCCATCGGTCGGTGCGGGAGTTTTTTGCTGACCTTTTCAGTAACCCGGCGTACCAGTCTCTGGATTTAACCCCTGAACAGGTTTATTTGGCAGACGAGGCACGACCGAATAATGACCCGTTTGACGCACTCATATGTGCGGCAGCCAGGAGCATGGCTCTGCCCCTTCTCACACGGGACGGCGATATTGAAGAATCCGGCCTGGTGAAAGTCCTCTGGTAGCCTGTAGCCCCGATGAAGCGTCGCAAAATCCGGGATATCCAGGCTACCTCGCTGTGCGTTTTCACGTTCCCTATCAACCGTCGCGCCGCGACGGTGGGATGGTGATGGTCCTTATAGTCCCGGCCTTCAAAGACCGGGCTACCTTCATTTGCCGCGCTACGGCATACCAATACATCGCGTAGTGATGGCATGAGGATAGCCGGGGAATTCATTCCCCGGTAACAAGGCGCACGTCATCTTACTCTCAGCCTCCCAGCCCGAACGCCTCTTCTGCTTTGTCCACGATCATCTTGCCAATCGCAAGTGACGCAGTCGCTCCTGGAGACGGCGCATTCAAGACATGCAAGGCACTTCCTGTGACATCAATCATAAAATCGTCAACAAGCACCCCTTCGGAAGAAATCGCTTGTGCTCGGACACCACTGCCGCCAGGTTGCAGGTCATTCAGGGTTAATTCTGGCAGCAAGCGTTGTAGTGCTGTCAGAAATGCATGTTTGCTGAAGGATCGATACATTTCGCCCATACCTGTTTGCCAATATTTGCGCGCCATTTTCCGGAAACCCGAGAACCTCAACGTCTCTTGCAGATCACGAGCGTTAAAGTCGCTTTTTTTGTAGCCTTCGCGAGCGAAGGCTAGCACGGCATTCGGCCCCGCTTCTACGAACCCATCGATTGTGCGGGTAAAATGGACGCCAAGGAAAGGGAAGGCCGGGTCAGGAACCGGGTAAATAAGATTCTTGACCAGACTGCGTCGCTGCGGAGCGACGGTGTAATATTCTCCGCGAAACGGGACGATTTGTAGGTCAGGCTGAGCACCGGCCATGCGCGCAATGCGGTCGCAATGAAGTCCACCGCAATTGATCATGAACTTGCTGTGAATCGAGCCCTGTGAAGTCTCAAGGATAAGCCCACCGTCAGCATGAACAATTCGACGCAATTCATGTCGCAAGCGAATGTCTCCGCCTTTTTCTTGAATGAGGCGTGCGTATGTTTGTGCAACACGTGGGAAATCAATAATCCCGGTTGTGGGAACGTGCAGGGCTTTGATGCCAGTCGCGTGCGGTTCAAGTTCTCGCAGCCGCTCCGGGCCGATCATTTCTATTCCTTCAACGCCATTGGCGGTTCCGCGCCGGTGCAACTCTTCGAGACGGGGCAGCTCAGCTGTGTGAGGTTGCAACTACGACTTTGCCGCAAATTTCATACGGAATATCGTATTGTCGGCAAAAAGAGACAATTGCTTTTGCACCGGTCACGCACGTCTGAGCTTTGAGTGAGCCTGGCTTGTAATAGATCCCGGAGTGAATAACCCCGCTGTTATGGCCGGTTTGGTGCGCGGCCAGACGATCTTCTTTTTCTAGGACAGCAAGCTTCAGACTTGGCCAACGCTGCGTTATTTCCAACGCAGTGGCGAGGCCGACAATTCCGCCTCCGATAATGGTGATGTCGAATTGGGTTGTCATCGTACAGGCTGATGAAGAATGAACGCAGTTCAGAATGTAGAAGTGGTGAAGCAGAGCGACGTCGATGAACATTGCATTTGTCTTTCATTTCATTCTTCACTCTTCATTGGTAATTCTCAGACTTAGCCTGGTATTTAGTCTCCTGCAGCATATCGCCTACAGCATTAGTTTCTGCTCGTTACAACCCCTTCAACGCCTCCGACACTCGCTGCAATGCGGTCTCAACGTTCTCGCGGCTATTGAACGAACTAAAACGAATGTAGCCTTCTCCACACTTGCCGAACCCTGCACCTGGTGTACACACCACACTTGCTTTTTGCAGTATCAGATCAAAAAACTTCCACGAATCCATGTTAGCCTTGACCCACACGTATGGTGCATGATCACCACCGATGCATTTGAAACCTGCTTTGCTCAGCGTATTGCGGATCAATGCCGCGTTAGCGAGGTAATAATCGCTCAGTTCACGAATCTGTTTTTGCCCTTCCGGCAAATAGACCGCTTCGGCAGCACGCTGGATAGGATATGAAACGCCATTGAATTTGGTCGAATGACGCCGATCCCACATCGCATGTAATGAATGCCCATTCCCTTGCGAATCGTAGATCTTGCACTGTTTGGGAATAACAGTGAACGCACAGCGTGTCCCGGTAAACCCCGCAGTTTTAGAAAAACTGCGGAACTCTACTGCGACATCCTGCGCACCCTCGATCTCATAGATGCTCTGCGGTAATGATTCATCGCGAATGAAAGCGACATAGGCCGCATCGTAAAGGATCAGCGCCTTGTTTTCACGTGCATATTCAACCCACGGTCGCAGTTGCGCTTTGGTGACTGTGCGACCAGTCGGATTGTTGGGGAAACAGAGGTAGATGACATCGACCTTCTCTTTTGGCAGGGCCGGAACATAAGCATTCGCTTCGGTCGATTCAAGATAAACAAGCCCTTCGTAGCGCCCGTCTTTCCAGGCCGAGGTACGTCCGGCCATCACATTCGTATCAACATAGACGGGGTACACGGGGTCAGGGACCGCGACGCGGGTATCGAAGGCAAAGAGTTCTTGGAAATTGCCGACATCACATTTTGATCCATCACTAACGAAAACTTCCTCGGGCGAAATCTCCGCGCCACGTGCACGAAAATCATGTTCAGCAATTTTTTCACGTAAGAATGCATATCCTTGTTCAGGGCCGTATCCACGGAAGGTCGCGTCAACTGCCATTTCATCAACAGCCTTGTGAAGGGCAGTGATACAGGCTGCCGGTAATGCACGTGTGACATCACCGATACCAAGACGAATAATCTTCTTCTCTGGATTCTCTGCTTGGTAGGCATTCACACGTTTGGCTATCTCCGAAAAGAGATATGATGCTTGTAATTTTAGATAGTTTTCATTCATTCGGATCATCGAACACTTCCTCCTCGCGTCCTACCCTGTTACAGAAAATCCACAGAAAGAAAAGTCCCAGAGCCTTGCAAGTCGAGACCGTATTGCGCATGCTACGGGAAGTTTTCTCTGATGAGGTAGACAGGGGATAACACGTGACACGCACCAGCAAAGAAACCTGACCTTTGGAGGTTCATATGTCGCAAGCCCTCGATCCAATCGCAGCATCATACATGGCGGTACCACAACTCACCGTTGCTACTGGATACAATGCACGAGTGTTGGTTCCGCAGGGAACATTCTACGATCCGTTCTTTCCTATCGCCGGAGAAGGAGATGACATCTGGCTTAATATGATGTGGAGAAGAAGGAGAAGGCGGTGGAGGGCTTTATTGCGTGAAAACGAATGGGGCAGTGTCCGCACTTGTGCCAGTCGGAAAGATTCCTCCTCCGACGGGGATTGATCGTGCACCTCAAAGTTTCGCGCCACACACAGGCCAAATCTTCATTCTCGCGCAGCCGAAAAAGGGGTGGGCCGGAGCACCCGCAAATTTGGCAAGCGTTTGATCGTCTGCGATGTCAACGACAACTATATCGGCGGCGGCCAAGAATTGGCCGATGGGTTTGTGGTAGAATTTACTCTATAGGTGTGGAGCGCGCCCTGTGCTCACATCTTATGTGAAAATTTCTTCTAGACGTCTCCTAGTCGTGCGACTATATATAATCGCATGACCCGACGGCTGCGACGGCTCTGGGAGCGAGCACGCGATAAACCCGTGGGGTGGTCAGCCGCCGAAGTTGATGAGCTTGCTCGGCTCCTTGGATTTGTCGAACAAAAGAAACGGGGCAAAGGAGATCATCGATTGTATTTCCATCCTAAAGGGTTAACGTGGGGTTTTGATCCCCGTGGAAATGTCAAACCTCCCTACGTTAAGGAACTTGTCCGGTTGGTGAAAACAAACGGACTAGTAGAGAACGATGAAACAGAAATCGAGCCAAGCAAAAACTAAACGGTTTCCCTATCGCGTGACTGTCGCTTGGAGTGCGGAGGATGAAGTCTACATCGCACGTATACCTAAGGTAGAGGGGATTCTCGGGATAGATGAACGCGACCCAGCTCGAGCAATTCGTCAGGTGATCGAGCGCGGATGGGATGCCCTTGCGGCACGTGCGGACAATAAACATGCGCTTCCAGAACCCGACAATTGGAGTCGCAAGCTCTCAGGCCAATTTTACGTTCGCCTTCTGCCAGAGATTCATGCCTCTCTACGAGAATGGGCAGAAGAGGAAGGACTGAGCCTCAATGCTTTGATCTGTCATATCCTGACCGCCGCTACAACTCAGCATACGGTATTGCCGCAGCGGGCTTCTCGCACAAAAACCAGACGGGATCGTCACCCCCAGGCGGCGTAACCTCAGCTTCTTCTGTCCTGGGAGGCTGACTAACAAGCCCAACCGTGGTAGCGAGCAACGCTTATGAGTAAAGAATCATCTGCAATGAGGTGGATAACCGTTCACGATGTCCAACTCGAAATGGTCGAACGCGGGCAAGGGCAGCCAATTCTCCTGCTTCATGGCGAAGATGGGTTTGACCCTCAAGCGCCTTTCCTCAACCTTCTGGCAAACTCTGGTCACGTAATCGTACCTTCACATCCCGGCTTTGGTCACTCACCGGAAGTCGATTTCATCGACACCGTTGATGACCTGTCGTACCTCTATCTTGATTTTCTTGCGGCACAGAATCTACAAAATGTGATTGTCATGGGCTTCTCGTTTGGCGGTTGGATCGCGGCGGAAATGGCGGTTAAATCGACGGAGCGTATCGCCAAGTTGGTCCTGGTTGCACCAGTCGGCATTAAGGTCGGCAATCGTGAAACTCGCGACATCCCCGATATTTTTGCGCTTGCGCCGAATGAGGTTACCCGGCTGAAATATTACGATCCTGCGTTTGCAACGGTCGATTACACGAAGTTTTCTGAAGAGCAGCTTGCCGCGCTGGCGCGGAATCGCGAAGCGACTGTACTCTATGCGTGGGAACCATACTTCCATAATCCGAAATTGCGACGACGACTTCGCCGAATTGACATACCCACGTTGCTCCTCTGGGGAGCGAATGACCAATTCGTCACTCCTGGTTATTACGGCGTAGCGTACCGAGATGCGATTCCTGGCGCCCGATTAGAGACAATTGATCGCGCTGGGCACTTGCCTCACATTGAGCAACCAGCGGCGGTGATTGAGAAAATACGGATGTTTATTGAATGACGTGATGCGTGAAACGTGTTACGTGACCAAAAGACAAACGTCTATGCAGCATCCACGTATCACGAACCACTCAACACTGATGGAGTTTTGCCCATGCAAGCCTGGCACTTTAGCGAAAATGCCTATCATTTATTACCCGATGCGAAAGAGTATGACTCGATTCGTGTGACGTTACCAAACCGTTACTACGATCCTAAAATCGGCGCGGATCTGTATCATCGTTATATCGACGAGTGGATGATTGCCGAAGATGTCGGCCTGGAGATCATGGTCAACGAACATCACCAAACTGCGACCAATCTCAATCCTGCTGGGCCGATTATCATGGGCATCCTTGCTCGTGAGACGAAAAAAGCTCGGTTACTCATTCTCGGCAATCCGATCGCTAATCGTCGTGAGCCGGTGCGTGTGGCTGAAGAGATGGCAATGGTTGATGTTTACTCACGTGGCCGCCTTGAGGTTGGGTTCGTACGCGGGGTGCCGTATGAGATGTCCGCCGGGAATCACCGCCCAACCCACATGATGGACCGCTTTTGGGAGGCGCATGATCTGATCCTTAAAGCGTGGACGAGCCACGACGGACCGTTCAATTGGGAAGGAAAGTATTTTCATCATCGGCAAGTGAACATTTGGCCACGACCATATCAAGAGCCGCATCCGCCAGTGTGGATTACTTCCGTTACTCCTTCGAGCGCGCGCCAAGTGGCAGAGAAAGGCTATGTGGTCGCCAGCTTCTTGACCGGATTCGACGGCACGAAGGCGGTGATTGATACCTATCGTGGGCGTCGTGCCGAGCTTGGTTTGCCGGCGCCGGCATTAGATCGCTTTGCGTACGCGGCCCTCATCTACACCGGCGAGACCGACGAAGAAGGCTATGCAGGAGCGCGTAAACTGATGTGGTATGTCGAATCGAATAAAGTCCCACCGCAGTTTACCAATCCGCCTGGCTATCATCCGACCGCTGCAACGGTGAACGCACTGAAGAATCCCGGTGGAGCAGGGATCTTTAAGTTGTTCCAGAATCCCTCACTCGAATCGTTTATGGAGTATGGCCTGGTTTTCGCTGGCAATCCTGACTCGGTCTATAAACAGATTGTGAAGATGTACAAACATGTAGGTGGGTTTGGTCACCTCTTGATTATGGGTCAGGCAGGATTTCTTGAGCATGAGGAAACGGTCAAGGGCATGAAGCTGTTTGCCAAAGAGGTCTACCCGCGACTGAAAGAGCTGGGACCGGTTGTGGTGCCGTAAGGTTCATCTCAATTGTCATGCAGTGAGGATGTCCATTCTCGGGGAAGTAGTAGTGTCATTCCCGCGGAGGCGGGAATCCAGTCTTCTGCTCCTGGATTCCGGGTCTCGCGCTGCTCGCCCGGAATGACGGGCAAGTGGCCTTCGTCATTCCAGCGGAAGCCGGAATCCAGGATTTAACGCGGAAGTAGACTTGATGAAGCAAAATCGAGGACGGACCTAGTGTCATCTCGCCGCACGTAGTGTCGCGCCCACCAGAATAAACGCAATCATTGCCGTGGTATTCGAGCGATTACTCCACGCATGATTGGTTCCGCGTTGGATAAGCACGTCACCAGCCTTCATGAGAGTTTCTCCCTCATCCATTACTGCCCAAACCTCCCCTGAGAGAACAATCGCGTAATCAACCGATGCAGTTCTGTGCATTCCCGGAGTCGTACTGCTTGTATCCATCGTATGGCTCGCGCCTAATGAGTCGAACATCTTGCGGGAATCCCCGCCTTTGTTCATGACCGCATCCGGTGGAAACTCGACGACTCGACAGATCGTCCCGGTCGCGGCAGGTTCAAGGTGCACGGGACGTGCAACGGGATCAGCATCACTAGAGAGATCAGCCGGTGAGGTCGTAGTCTCCCATAAATCGGTTACGCGCAAACCTGGAGCTGCTGGCAGTTCAAGAATACTCGTTGCCATACCATCCTGAGCAATGATCGATTTTCCGGCAGCGTTGTGGCCGGTGACAATGCGACGAATCTGTTTCGCCATAACCCCCTCCTTTTGCAAAGTGTGAGCATGATACGCTCGCTGTGAGTCATCGCATGTGGAGATTTTACAGTCAACTGTTTATCGGCCTGCCACGGGAAGTATGGCTCCTGTGCCTGGTCACCTTTGTCCAGCGTAGTGGCACGATGGTGTTGCCCTTTCTGACCTTGTATTTGACTCAACGGCAGGGCTTCTCCGTGCAGGAGGCAGGTGGGGTACTCAGTCTCTATGGCGTCGGCGCCATCGTCGGGTCGTATATCGGTGGATGGCTCAGTGACCGCATCGGTTCGGTAACAGCGCAGGTAGTGAGTTTATCCCTCGCGACGGTTGCATTGGTAGGCCTCGGGGCAATGCATTCGCCCCTGAGCATAGTGGTCGCCGTTATACTCTGGAGTATTGCATCCGAGAGTATGCGCCCAGCCAACGGAGCGGCGCTCGCAGAAATGAGTCCACCGCATTTGCACGTCCGGGCATTCGGCTTGCGACGCCTGAGCACGAATCTTGGCATGTCTATTGGGCCAGCTCTCGGCGGTTTCCTGGTGACATGGTCGTATCGCTGGCTCTTTGTGATCGAAGCGAGCGTTGGGTTATTGGCGGCAGGGCTCTTGTGGGGTTTGCTCTCGCCAGTCTCGCGTCAGTGCCTTCACCGCACCAGCCTGATTCCTCCACAACGGAAATCGGCATGCCATCGATATCTCCTTGGAATGATGGAGTCTTTCTTGCCACTCTCGTGCTCACCGCACTTTTGATCATCGTGCTCTTTCAGTTGTTCGGTGCATATCCCCTGACATTGGCTGACGTACACCACTTTCCCTCCTACACAATTGGCTTTGTCTTCACCTTGAACACGTTGGTGATCGTGGTGTGTCAGATGCCCATCCTGCACGTAGTCGAGCGCTTTGACACATTACGGGTAATCGGCGTAGGGGCATTCCTTCTGTGTGCCGGGTTTGCACTGTTGCCACTGGGAACGACACCAGGGTCTCTGGCAGTGACAGTATTAGTATGGACGTGCGGAGAAATGCTAACGACACCGCTGCTGGAAGGCTTTGTGGCTCGACGAAGTCCGGTCGAAAATCGCGGACAGTACATGGGCCTGTTCAGCGCAGCCTTTTCTGTCGCTTTTGTTCTGGCACCCGTTGGTGGCACCTGGGTCTACGGGCGGTATGGGTATCTCACGCTCTGGGGACTGTGTGGCCTACTGGGAGTAGTGCTCTGGGTGGCGTTTTTCCTGCTCAGTGCCACAGTGCGCAAACAGCAGGCACCCAGCAGTCAATTTAATTTTGTGAAATAGATTACCGTCATGCCAACGAAAGCTGGCATCCGGGGACAAGGGCACTTGCCAGTGGTTATGACTCCTGGATTCCGGGTCTCGCCTTGCTCGCCCGGAATGACGGGCGTGTTGTCTTCGTCATGCCCTTGAAAAAAGGGCCAGTCTCCATGCCGGAAACGCTACGCTTATTCCGGCCTACGTGGATGTCACCTCCACAACCTCGCGCTGGCGAGGTCCGCTCCTTCGCGCATAGTACGTAATTTTGCCCAGACCACACTCTCCGCGACCACCTCTAATCCGGCGACGGTACTGAACCCACAGTCTACTCCCGCAATGACACGGCTCCGATCCCCGACTGCCTCCACTGTCTGCATAATGCGATTGGCTACGACTTGCGGATGCTCAACGTAATTGGTTTTCGGATCAATGACTCCCGGAATCAGCAGCATGGAGTCTGGCAGCGGATATTGCTTGAATACAGAGTATTCGTGTTGATGGCGTGGATTGGCAAGTTCGACTGACAGTGCACCAACCTTTGCTTGATAGAGAATCGGTAAAATCTTTTCCAGGGCGATATCATGAATATGCGGTGATTCCAGGTTCGCCCAACAGACATGCAAACGAATACGCTCAGCGGGAATGTTCTCCGTCGCCAGGTTAATCGCGGCAACATTGGATTCCACTACTTTCTGAAATTCCTGCAGGGAAAGATGGTGAAAAAACCAGGCGTGATCGCAGGCCAAATCCGGTGCATCAATTTGCAAGAGCAACCCTTTAGCTGTGAATCAGTTCGTATTCCTTCTTTAGTTGCTTGGCTACGGCTAACACGTAGTTCTCATGTGAGTCGTAGTAGGCATTGAGCAGGTAGGTCGCGACCATGCCGGGCGAGACGGCGGTCATAAACCGATCGGTAAATTGTTGTGATCGAGTCTGGGCGCAACGGAGAAAGAGGTCACATTCCTGCGTTGCAGCACTGAGATCGGTATATTCGATTTCTGCAACAGCTTGGGGTGTAGTAAATGTAGCGGCAATCGTCAGGTGCGCCATGCGTTTTTGCCACAATTCGGCAAAGTCGGGAAAGTCGACAAAGTCGCGCCATGGTGGTCGCGTGGCCCCGCCGCCAAACCCTCTCATGCGCTGAGTGACATAGCCCGCGAACCCAGAGCGCGGTTGTTCGCCGTCATTGCCGATATCAATCCCGGCAGTGAGTTGTTTGTCGATGACTCCGTTTACTGCTTCCTCGATCTGACGGTTAAATTCCTCTTTGTTGATATTTTCCCCGCGCTCTTGGCGGATCAGAAGGTCCAGTAACGGACGAGGCCGTGGGAGACTACCGGTATGGGTGGTGAGAATTCGTTGTTGGCTACTTTGCATCCTATCCTCCTGCTGGGAGTACAAGTACACCGCCACACTCTCCCATTATCAAAATTCCTTCAATCGTGGCTGCGAGTTTCCTCCTGCTATATACGAGTATCCAAGAAATCTGGGCAGTTAAGCAAGCGGACTTGTCCAGGCGCAGTCGGTTATGAGAAAGTCATGGTGAGGTATTTATGCAAGACATCAGCGAGATGTGGTTACACGACCTCCAGACCCAACTGAGCAATGAACCGTTTACTGTCTCAGACGTCCGCATCGGCGTTTTCTATACTGCAGCGCGATTGTCCAGTGGTCATGTCGGCGTTGCCTTCACTCCTCGTGATCTGAATGACACGGTGTGCTGCCCCAAATCTGCTGCTTCTGCGCCTCCTTCCGGACGTGTCGCCGGGCAAGAGGCCTGGAAGCTCGCGGAGTACGCATGTTCGCCAGTGCCGTTGCGACGTTCGGTTGGCGTGGCCGTACTCAATGCACTATCCGCCTTAGCGACGGAACGTCACGGTGTGTGTGGTGGAAAACTGCTGGTTGGTGTTGATGCGCTTGATGCTGCGGAAGTACGACCTGACGACCACGTTGCGATGGTTGGTGGTTTTGTACCGTTCATAAAGAAGCTCAAAGGGAAAGTGGTCGATTTGTGGGTAATCGATAAACACCCCCAAGCCCTCAAAGCCGACGAACGGTTGTTCTGGCGCGCTCCTGAACATGCAAAAGAGACGCTATCGCGAGCAAGCGTCGTCATTATGACTGGCTCGACGTCTAGTGGAAGGTGGGCTTGATGAATTGCTCGACGCGGCACGGCAGGCTCGCCGTGTGGTGATGGCTGGACCGACAGCGAGTCCGTGGCCGCCAACGTTCTTCGCGCGTGGCGTTCACGTTCTCGGCGGTATTCGAGTAAAGGATGGTGAGAAATTGCTCCAAGTCGTGAGTGAAGGCGGCTCAGGATATTTCTTTGAGGACTTCGCCGAAAAAGTGTGTGTAGTCTCGTCAGGCCAATAATCATCCTATTGTTTCAAGCTGGAGACAGCCTCGTATGTCGTTCGATGAGATGTTAGATCAGATTCGGGAACTCTTACGCCAACGTGGACGGCTGTCTTATGGGGCACTCAAACGCCGCTTCGACCTAGATGATGCGTATGTGGAGGACATCAAGGGCGAACTCATCAAAGCCGAACGGATAGCTGCTGACGAAAATGGTGAGGTGCTTGTTTGGACAGGGAAAGGGATCAAGGCGAAACGGATAAATGGAGAAACGGCGAGGACAGTCCAGAGTCAAAACAAGTCCAAGATCCAAAGTCCAAGGTCCAAAGTCAGGAAAACCAGCCCCTAACCCCTAACCCCCAACACCCAGCCGCTGAGCGGCGGCAGCTGACCGTGATGTTCTGTGATCTGGTGGGCTCGACAGCACTGTCAGCACAACTTGACCCCGAGGACTACCGGGCCGTCGTGCAACAGTACCAGCAAACTTGCGCTGAGGTTATCCAGCGGCATGAGGGCTATCTGGCGCAGTATCTGGGTGATGGGTTGCTGGTCTACTTTGGCTACCCCACTGCGCATGAAGATGATGCGCGAAGAGCAGTGCGGACAGGATTGGAAATAACCGCCGCAATCGCAAAACAGGTTCCCTCTCCCCTTGTGGGAGAGGGACAGGGTGAGGGGCCGCTGTCCCACACAGACCTCTCCAAGTCCGCATTGGTATCCATACCGGCCTGGTGGTGATTGGTGACATCGGCACAAGTGGCCGCACGGAACAACTGGCCTTAGGCGAGACGCCGAACATTGCAGCACGGCTGCAAGGCTTAGCCGAGCCCAACACGGTGATCATTAGCGCAGCCACGCGACGGCTCGTCGAAAGACACTTCGAGTGTCAGCCGTTCGGTTCACATCTGCTCAAAGGCATCGATACGCCTATCGCGGTCTATCACGTGCAAAGTGAACGACAGAGTGGCAGCCAGTTGGAAAGCAAGACGACCCTGACACCGTTAATCGGACGAGAACAAGAAGTTGGGTTACTGATCGACCGCTGGGAGCAAGCCAAAGAAGGACGGGGGCAAGTCGTCTTGCTGTCAGGCGAGCCAGGGATTGGCAAATCACGGCTGGCGTACACGCTGACGAGAGCATGTCACGGCTGAAGGTTCATTACTCTTTGAAGCCCGCTGTTCGTCCTATCATCAACACAGTGCGTTATATCCGCTGATTGACGTTTTGCAGCGAACGTTGCTCTTGACTCGACAAGAGCCGAGAAGAAGAAAGCGTTGCCAAGCTCGAACCGGGCTTTGGCTTTGTATGGCATGCAGGAGTCATTACCGCTATTCACTGCGCTGCTGTCATTACCGACACCGGCACAATATGCGCCACTGAACCTAACACCGCAGAAGCAGAAAGAACGTACGCTGCAAGCGCTGGTGCAATTGTTGGTTGCCCAAGCCGAACGGCAAGCGACAGTATCAGTGTGGGAAGATCTGCACTGGGCAGACCCCTCATCGTTAGAGTTCCTTGCGCTGCTGATCGACCAGATTCCGACCACCAAACTCCTGCTAGTGCTGACCTTTCGCCCTGAGTTCACGCCGTCGTGGAAGCCCCGTTCACACATCTCACACCTGGTGCTCAATCGGCTGGGGAAGAAGCAAGTCGAGGCGATGATTGAGAAAGTAACGGAAGGAAAAACGTTGCCGACTGAGGTCATCGAGCAGATTCGTATCAAAACGGACGGAGTGCCGTTGTTTGTCGAGGAGTTGACTAAAAATGTCATGGAGTCTGTTGCGTCTAGGGAGTCCAGGGGTCTGGGAGTCACCTCACCCTCCTCTCCAACTAGCAATCCCTGCAACGTTGCAGGAAGCCTTACTGGCGCGGTTGGACCGTCTTGTCTTCCGCACGACAAGTCGCGCAACTAGGCGCGACATTAGGACGGGAGTTCTCGTATGACCTCTTACAAGCCGTGACACCTCTGAGTGAGACCGACTTACATGCCGCCTTGGAGAAATTGGTCGAAGCCGAGATTCTGTATCAGCGCGGTATTGGCGAACAGGCACGGTATTTCTTCAAGCACGCGCTGATTCAAGACACGGCGTATCAATCACTGCTCAAGAGCACCCGACAACAGTATCACCAGCAGATCGCCCAGGTGCTGGAAGACCGATTTCCCAGACACGAAGGAAACGCAGCCAGAACTTCTGGCGCATCACTACACCGAGGCAGGATCTGATTGAGCAGGCGATTCCGTATTGGCAGCAGGCGGGGCAGAGAGCCGTTCAACGCTCGGCCTATGTGGAAGCGATCAGCCATCTCACCAAAGGGCTGGAAGTGCTTAAAACTCTACCGGATACTCCTGAACGTGCCCAGCAAGAACTTACACTACAGATGCAGATCACCTTGGGTACTCCCCTGATCGCGATCAAGGGTTATTTCCCGGAAGTAGAAAAAGTTTACAACGGGCGCTGGAGCTGTGCCAGCAGCTGGGAGAGACTCCTCAGCTCTTCCCAGTGCTGGGGGGATTGATGTCATTTTATGGAATGCGGGGAGAATTACAGACAGCGCATGAGCTAGCGGAGCAGCGGCTGCGTCTGGCGCAGAGTGTAGGAGATCCCGTTTTTCTCCTCGACGCCTATCGTACGTTAGGGATGTCTTTGTTCTGGCTTGGGAAGTTTGCTTCTGCCCGAGCGCACCTGGAGCAGAGCATTGCCCTCTATGATTCCCAGCAACTTAGCTCTCATTCCTTCCTCACTCTGCAGGAACCTAAGATGCATTGTCTCTCCTTTATGGCCTGGGCTTTATGGTTTCTTGGCTATCCAGACCAAGCCCTGAAGAGAATGTCCGAAGCACTCACCCTAGCCCAAGAGTTTCCTGATTCCTACAGCCAAGCCTGGGCTTTGCTTGTTTCCTCTGAGCTCCATGATCACCGCCGAGAGGCACAATTGGCCCTAGAACGTGCAGAAGCAAGCATTCACTCAGCGACCGAACAGGGATTTCCGTCCGTCTTAGCGATGGGAACTATCATACGGGGTTGGGCACTGGCCGAGCAAGGTCAGGGAGAGAAGGGAATGTACAGATACGTCAGGGAATAACTGCTTGGCAAACTATGGGGGTAGAGCTTCAAAGGCCACATAGTCTTGCCCTATTGGCCGAAGCATATGGGAAAGTAGGGCAGATAGAAGAAGGGCTTATCTGTACTGGCTGAGGCGCTAGCTATAGTGAACAAAAACGGAGAGCGTTGGTGGGAGGCGGAGCTGTATCGGCTGAAAGGCGAACTGACGCTCCAACGGTTCAAGGTTCAAGGTTCAGAGTCCAAAGTCAGGTAGCGCAGTCCAGAGTCGAAGGCGGAAGTCAGAAGCCGAAGAGTGTTTTCTCAAAGCCATCGAAATCGCCCAGAAGCAGCAAGCTAAGTCTTGGGAACTGCGTGCGGCAACCAGTCTCGCTCGCCTTTGGCAGAGCCAAGGCAAGACAGCCGAAGCTCACAAGCTGTTGTCGGACGTATACAACTGGTTCACCGAGGGGTTTGATACGAAGGATTTGCAAGAGGCAAAAGAGCTGCTCGACAATCTAGAACTACGAGTCTAGAGTCTGGTGTCCAAATGGGTCGGACTTTTTGAGTCAGTGAGCAATTGAGGATTGAAAAGGAGAATTGGAGGTGTCATGAACGCAGCAGTCCGTATCGTACCTTTAGGTTCCGTCAAGTCCGCTGATAACTTGTGCCGAGATTCGTGGATGGCGATGTTCTTTACTTACCTCCGCGTCCCCTGAAGGTAGAGAGCGCGAATGCAATATATGATGAGGCCATTGCCATTATATCGGCCCGTTTGATACGAACCTCGTCTCTGGTAGCCGACCTCCACAACTGGGTGGCCGGTCCTCTCTTAGTGATGCCGATCCGAGAGGAAGTGGAGAGGAAGTGGCAGCCCTTGCGGGTGACGACGAAGCACGGAGGCCGATTCTTCCGACGTTCCTGGATATGGCTGAAGAACGTTACAGTCTCCAGGATTGGGTATGTGAAGCTCCTTTCTTCACAGACCGCTCGTATTGATCGAGTACGGAAGAAGCCTATCTACGCTCGTGAAGGCGTTGGTCTTCTATGGTTGGTTGATCCTATTGCCCGCACCTTAGAAGCGTATGAGCGGCGTCGACGGTGGGCGGTGGGTCAACGTGGAATGCCTTTCGGTCGATGCAGAGCTAGTGCGAGCTGAACCATTTGCTGACGTTGAAATGGATATGAGCCAGTGGTGCTCACAGACGAAACTGAGACGTGAGAGAAAAGGTTGAGCAGAGCGGCAGCTTTTCTGACGGCTTGGAGGACGGCTCTCTCTGTAATCACAGAGCAACACGTTCAATGAGCGACTTCCAGTCCTCATCCGAAATCGCGAGTGGCGGTGCCATTAACAGAAGTGCTAGCAACGCACTGCGTTCGATCATCTTGTCGATATACATGAATTCATGACGTGCGTGTGCTCCGTCGCCGACGGCGCCGAGTCCGTCTAGCGTCGCAGTGAAGAGACTGGTGGTATTCCCGTCAGACGCTCCGCCAGCACTTCCCGCGCCAACATCTAGATGAATTCCCTGTCCTACTTTTTTTGCCACCTCTAGTAATGCGAGATTACGTGGTGTTTGCTCCATCGGCTGACGACGAATGTGACCTGAAATCTCTAACGTCACTCCCGGTGTTGTTGGTTGGAGGGCGTGAATACTTTCTTCAATGTGTTGGGCATCCTCGCGGGTTTGCACCCGTACATCAACGTGCGCACGACTCTCGGGCGCAACCACGTTGGGACGTAATCCACCATCGATCATGCCAACGTTGACCGTAATGCCTCTACTTGTGTCGTTCAGAGCGAAGAGTTTCTGAATAACGAACGATAATTCGAGAATGGCACTTGCCCCACCGTCAGGATTCAGCCCAGCGTGTGCGGCCTTGCCTTTGGCAACCACAGTAAAAGTCCCTACCCCTTTGCGTGCAATCTTGAGCTTTCCCTCCAATCCAAGAGAAGGTTCGAGAACAAACGCACGATCTGCGATGTGTGCAAGACGACGAATGTGAGGCGTGGATTCTCTGCTACCAATCTCTTCATCCGAGTTGATAAACACTAACGGTGTTACGGCTGGATCAAGTTGCAATGCGTGCAAGGCCTGTAGGGCATACAGCATCTGCACGAGACCGGCTTTCATATCGTACACGCCAGGCCCACGCATGATGCCTTCGCCAATCTCGATCGGCATATCCTTCAAGGTTCCCAGCGGCCATACGGTGTCACAATGGCCAAGTATGAGTTGCACTGGTTGCTGTCGTGTCCTCTGTCGGGGGCGTGCAAATAAATGCCCACCAGTCTGTCGTCCGGGAATGTAATGGGCAGTATACGCGAAACGACTAAATTCCTCAGTGAGGAGCGTAAGCAGTGGACGTTGCGATTCTGGGACCGTCGAAGGTGTTTCTATCGCGGCAAGCTGCTGTACCAGCGCAATCATGTCGGGAAGACAATCGTGTAAGTAAGCGACAATATCGAGAGCGGAAGCTTGTTCCATAAGAGTCACTCCTTTACCATTTAACTCAATCGACCAGGAAAGGAAAAGCATAAGCGTCGGGAAGGAGCGCAAACTGGGGAGGAATTGTATGGTCTACCGTTTCGCTATCATCGGTGCAGGGATTGCCGGAACGTCGGTTGGCTATTGGTTGTCACAACATGAGTCTGTGCTTATCCTTGAACGTGAGTCACAACCTGGATACCACACCACCGGTCGTTCGGCGGCAATGTTTATCGAGACCTATGGCCCACCGCTCGTGCGGGCGCTGACGGTTGGGAGTCGCTCGTTCTATGAGTCACCACCTGTTGGCTTTACCGAACACCCGATTCTTACTCCCCGTGGAATGCTCATGATCGCAACAGAAGCTCATCGATCTCATCTTGATGAAGCGTTATACAATCGCGCAACAGGTCGGATCGAAGGTTGAGCGACTCTCAGCGTCTGAGGCACAAGAACGCGTGCCGGTGCTTGCGCACAGAACGGCTCGCTGGAGCGACGT
This sequence comes from uncultured delta proteobacterium, assembly GCA_963733195.1. Classification (GTDB taxonomy): domain Bacteria; phylum Desulfobacterota; class Binatia; order Bin18; family Bin18; genus VGTJ01. Next base: position 88,261 of record CAVTCR010000059.1, on the reverse strand, counting down.
ATGAAGCTGATCCCACGGATATTGACGTTCATGCCCTGCATCAAGGCTTTCTCAAAGGGTTTCGTCATCATGGAGGAACGTTAGTTGTATCAGCGGAAGTGACTGCGCTCTCACATCGCAACAACATCTGGCAAATCGATACCAGCAACGGCACTTTCGAAGCAACTACAATAGTGAATGCCGCCGGGGCGTGGTGTGATGAGATAGCCAAAATGGCGGGTATTCCGACAATTGGTCTTGTGCCAAAACGACGGAGTGCGTTTATCTTTACTCCACCAGAGAACGGCAAGAACGTTGGCTCATGGCCAGTCGTAGTCGCTGCCGACGAGTCGTTCTATTTCAAGCCGGAAGCAGGAATGCTGTTAGGTTCACCGGCCAATGTCGATCCGATGGTCCCGCACGATGTGCGGCCCGAAGAGATCGATATCGCCACTGGCATTGCACGCATCGAAGAAGCCACCACGATGACTATCAGACGACCAACTCGCACCTGGGCCGGGCTGCGCTCTTTTGTGCCTGATGGCGAACTGGTCGGTGGTTTTGATTCCGCTGTGCCTGGGTTTTTTTGGGTTGCTGGTCAAGGTGGCTATGGGATTCAGACCGCAGCTGGCATGGGCCAAGCGTGCAGTGCGATTCTCCTTGGTCAACCGATGCCGCCTGCACTGGCTTTTCTAGGAGTTTCGGCGGAACGCTTGTCGCCGCAGCGATTGCGGTGTTAGTTGACTGCCGGGAACAGCTTGCGCCTTATCCCGGCCTACTTGCTACTTGCTCCTCCCTAAAAGAGGAGTAGAAGTGAGATGCTGTCATTACATCCATTACATCAAAGGAGGGACGAACCTATGACGCAACGCAAGAATAAAGAGTTTGAACTACGAGGGGTCAATCATCTTGCTTTGGTCTGCAAGGACATGGCGCGGACGGTCGATTTTTATACCAACACTCTGGGCATGCCGATGACCAAGACTATCGAGCTGCCCAACGGCATGGGCCAACATTTCTTCTTTGATATCGGCAACGGTGACGGCCTGGCCTTTTTCTGGTTTCCCAATGCACCTGAAGCGGCACCGGGCATCGCCTCGCCCGAGAAAAACGTTGGCCAGGGCTCGATTGTGACCGCACACGGTTCGATGAATCACATTGCGTTTGACGTACCAGCCGAACGGATTGAAGAATATCGTGACAAGCTTCGCACCAAAGGCGTTGAGGTGACAGAAGTGATCAACCACGACGACACCCCTCAACAAGTGAGTCGCATCGTCAACGATAACACATTCGTACGTTCGATCTATTTCTTTGATCCTGATGGCATTTTGCTGGAGTTTGCTAGTTGGACACGTGAGTTGGGCACTGAAGGAGACCTGCGACACAAACCAGCTTCGGCAGCGGACAAAGAGCGGTATCTGGAGATGGCCAAGAAGGCAAGCGCTCCTGATTGATCCAGAGACCAAAGACCTCAACAACAAAGGCACCCTCTTTCTCGACTCAAAGGGTCGGTGCATCGGTATCGATAACCCCCTCGATGATGGAGAGGTGATCGCTTTTATGGTTGGGATTGCCGGTGGGTGAGAAGTGTTTGAAGATCGCAATTGACGAGAGTGCACGGGTAGCCCAGGATGGCTGCCCGTTTTTTTGCATCCGAGTATAGGCCATGAAGTTTTCTAATCCGGCCCGCCGAGGCTCACAATCTATTGTCGGATATCTACAACTGGTTTACCGAAGGGTTCGATGCCAAGGACTTACAAGAGGCGAAGGCCTTGTTGGACAAACTCAGCCAATAAGCTTCTGATCTTCTCTGTTGCTTTCTTTTTGAAAGCAGCCTAGCATCTTCCCATGCGCAGGGAAGCTGTCTTTGATAGTTCGTTCTGGGTTCATGCAGTGTACTTGGATCTTGTCGACTTCCTCTTCGCAGATTACTCGTTGCTGTGTCCGCGCGCTGTGGCAAAGGAGTTAGGTCGAGAGAATCCAACCAGTCTCCAACTGAAGGGATACGTGAGCGCCAAAACCATCCAGCTGGCAACACCAAGAATGACAAAGGTCGCGCTTTATGGAGACGGAGAACGTGCGGCGATCAACCTTGCCCTGGAACGACAGCTCGTACTCCTGATTGATGACTGGCGACCTTATGAAGCGGCACGTGCCGCCGGGGTGAATGTGGTCAATACTCCAGCATATCTGGTACAGCTCTATAATCAGGAACGGATTCCGCTCGAACGGATACTGGAAGATTTTGCACGGCTCACACGACGTGGGACACTCAGACCAGAATGGCTGCACGTTGCTCTTTCCTTGGTGGCGGAACTACGGAGAAAGGAAAAGAACACATGAGAAAAACAACTACAGTAACCGTGCGGCTGACAGACGAAGAGTACGAGATTTTGCGACGCCTGTGTGCCTTACGGCAAACCAGTCAGACTGGATACCTGACGCACCTTGCCACTCGTCAAGCCAAGAAAGAGCTGCTCGCGTATGCGGTCGAAGAGTACCAAGCCGGTAGAGCTTCGCTTAGTACCCTCGCGAAGAAAACCGGACTTGATGTGCCGACCATTATGGAAGAGGTCGCGCGAGTGACCAGAGAAGATAAGCACGTGGTAGAGAGCTTTCTGTCTGCGGTAAAAACCCTCGCTGACTCAAACAAAGACCCGGAATTCTATCGACTGGCGAAGAAAGTAATCGGAGAACCGTAGGAGCAGGGCCATGCAGTTTGATGAAATCCTGACACAAGTGGTCGAGCTCTTACAGCACCAAGGGCGGGTATCTTACCGCGCACTCAAACTCCGCTTTCAATTGGACGAGGAGTATATCGCTGGGCTCAAAGATGAACTGATCGAAGCACAACAAGTTGCACGAGACGAAAACGGCAAGGTGTTGGTGTGGGTCGGCACTACCGAAGAGGATAAGGGGAAAACGGATAAGGGATAAAGGCGGAAACGCGAGCACCCAAGAGGAAACGGCGAAGGCAGTCCAGAATCTAGAGTCCACGGCCCAGAATCCAGCATCAAAGAAACAAGAGCCAGTTTCCACTGTTCCGATCCTAGACCCTCGACGGAAAGACTCTAGACTGGACGCCGCGGAACGACGGCAATTGACGGTGCTGTTCTGTGACCTGGTCGGCTCGACGGCGTTGTCCGCACAGCTTGACCCCGAAGACTACCGGGTGGTCGTGCAACGGTATCAGCAAACCTGCGCCGAGATCATTCAGCGGCATGAAGGCTACCTGGCACAATATCTGGGTGATGGGTTGTTAGTGTACTTCGGCTATCCCACCGCCCATGAGGATGATGCCCGGCGGGCCGTGCGGGCGGGGTTGGAAATAATTACCACCATACAAAAGAGGGTTCCCTCTCCCTCGTGGGAGAGCCTGTCCTGCGCGTAGTCACAGGAGGACAGAGTGAGAGGGCCGTAGGGACGACCGGCTGGTCGCCCCTACAAGTCCGTATCGGCATTCACACCGGTTTAGTCGTCATTGGTGAAATCGGTAGCGAAGAGAAACGCGAGTTGCTCGCGCTGGGCGAGACGCCGAACGTTGCGGCGCGAATTCAGGGGCTAGCCGAACCCAACACGGTTATTATCAGCGCCGCCACACAGCGCCTGGTTGACGGACAGTTTGCGAGCCAACCCTTTGGCTCGCACCTCGTCAAAGGCATCGACACGCCGATTGCCATCTACCACGTGCAGAGTGAACGGCAGAACGCTTCACCACTGGCCGGGCAGCAGCACGTTAACGCCACTCGTAGGCCGCGAACAAGAAGTCGGCTTACTGATCGACCGCTGGGAACAAGTGAAGGAAGGGCGCGGGCAAGTGGTGTTGCTCAGCGGCGAGCCGGGCATTGGCAAATCGCGCTTGGCCTACACGCTGAGAGAACATGTCACAGAAGAAGGGTCGTTACTGTTTGAAGCCCGCTGCTCACCCTATCATCAGCATAGTGCGTTCTATCCGCTGATTGAGGTGCTGCAGCGCACGCTATTGTTGACGCGCCAAGACACGGATGAGGAGAAGGTTGACGAAGCTGGAGCGAACGCTCACCCTCTACGATATGCAAGAAAGTTTGCCGCTGTTCACGGCGCTGCTGTCGTTGCCAACGCCACCACAATATCCGCCCTGACGCTAACGCCCCAGAAACAGAAGGAACGGACGCTACAAGCGGTACTCCAATTGATGGTGGCGCAAGCGGAACGACAAGCGACGGTGTCGGTGTGGGAAGATTTGCACTGGGTAGACCCGTCGTCCCTAGAGTTCCTCTCGTTACTTATCGAGCAGATTCCGACGACCAAATTAATGCTGGTGTTGACCTTTCGTCCGGAGTTTATCCCGTCGTGGAAGCCTCGCTCGCATATCTCCCAACTCGTGCTCAATCGCCTTGGCAAACATCAGGTCGAAGCGATGATTGCCCGAGCGGCGGCAGGGAGTGCGTTATCGCCTGAAGTGATCGAACAAATTCGGGTGAAAACCGATGGGGTTCCGTTGTTTGTCGAGGAGATAACCAAGAGTGTAGTGGAAGCTCGGGGACAGGTTACAGGGAGACGGGGGGCCGGGCGGAAAAACGGTAGGAACGTTGGCCATTCCTGCGACCCTCCAAGAAGCACTCTTGGCGCGGCTCGATCGTCTTTCTACCGCCCGGCAAGTCGCACAACTGGAGGCGACATTAGGGCGGGAGTTTTCCCATGAACTCATCCAAGCAGTGGCTCCGATGAGCGAAGCTGACTTGCATGCCGCCTTAGAGAAGTTAGTCGAAGCAGAGATTTTGTATCAACGCGGTATCGGCAAGCAGGCACGCTATTTCTTCAAGCATGCCCTTATCCAAGACACGGCGTATCAGTCGTTACTTAAGAGCACCCGGCAGCAGTATCATCAGCAGATTGCTCACACTTTAGAAGGGCGGTTCTCTCAAACTAAGGAAACGCAACCGGAACTCCTGGCGCATCACTACACTGAGGCCAGTCTGATTGAGCAGGCGATTCCGTATTGGCAACAGGCGGGGCAGCAAGCCGGCCAACGCTCGGCCAATGCAGAAGCAATTAGTCATTTGGATAAGGCGCTGGAATTGCTTAAGACTCTACCAGATACCCTTGATCGTGCTCAGCAAGAACTCACCCTACAGATCGCCTACGGTTCTGCATCAATGGCGAAAGGTTATGGTGTTCCAGGTGTGGAAAAGGCCTACGCCCGAGCGCGAGAACTGTGTCAGCAGCTCGGCGAAACACCCCAGATTTTTCCTGTGCTTGTGGAGCTTAATAGATTTTACTCAGCACGAGCGGAGTTACATATAGCCCGTGAACTGGGAGAGCAGTGTGTAACCCTGGCCCAGCGTACGAACGATCCTTCTCTACTTGTAGAGGCTCACCGAGCGCTGAGCAATACTGTATATTTCTTAGGAGAGCTAACTTCAGCCCGATCACATTTGGAGCAGATCATCTCCCTTTACGAATCGCACCAAGATCATTCAGTGGCTTTGTTCTATGTGATTGACCCCGCCGTGTCTGGATTGTCATATATTGCCTGGACCTTGTGGCTCCTTGGCTATCCAGACCAGTCTTTGAAGAGGAGCCAGGAGGCTATCTCTCTAGCTCGAAAACTGGCCCATCCCTTCAGTTTTGGCACTGCTCAAATCTTTGTCCCTGTGCTGTATCAGTTCCGCCAGGAATGGAAGATAGTCCAGGAAATGGCAGAGGAAGGAATTGCTTTTACCACTGAGCGAGGGTTCACGAGCCTCTTGCCATGGGGGATAGCTTTCAGAGGGTGGGCGGTGTCCGAACAAGGTCAGAGGGAAGAAGGGATTGCACAGATACGTCAGGGGATGGCGGCTTGGCGCGCCACTGGGGCGGAGGTTGGTTGTACTCATTTTCTTGCCTTATTAGTCGAGGTATATGGAAAAGCTGGGCAGATAAAAGATGGGATTAACGTGCTAGGCGAGGCATTGGCTCTCGTAGAAAAAACTGGCGAGCGTTTCTACGAAGCAGAGTTGTATCGGCTGAAAGGAATGCTTGCGCTTCAACAATTCAACGTTCAAGGTTCAAAGTTCAAAGTCGAAGATACTTCGCAGGCTGAGGTCAGAAGTCCGGAGTCAGAAGCGGAAGAATGTTTTCGGAAGGCTATTGAAATAGCGTGTACGCAACACGCCAAGTCTTGGGAACTGCGCGCGGCAACGAGTCTAGCTCGTCTCTGGCAACAACAAGGCAAACAACACGAAGCTCACAAGTTGTTGTCCGAGGTCTACAACTGGTTTACTGAGGGGTTTGACACCAAGGATTTGCAAGAGGCGAAAGCGCTTTTGTCAAGTCTAGAGTCTGGCGTCTAGAGTCTAGCGTCCAAACAAGTCAGAAGGAATTGTTATGCCCAACACTTCTCCGATTCTCGATCACCCAATCGTTTCCAGTCGCTATTTTTTCCCGCGCCGTGAGTTTCTTCCCGATCCATATTGGGTCGAAGCTGCGGATGGTAGTCGGTTGGCATGCCACTACCAAGCCGTTCATCCAGATGCGAAGACGGTCGTGTATTTTCACGGCAACGGCGAAGTCGTGGCTGACTATTTGCCGAGCTTTCCCGAATGGATCACTCGAGCCGGATGTAACGTGTTGCTCGCTGAATACCGTGGCTATGGCATGTCGAGCGGTACTCCTGCTCTTGCAGGCTATGCTGGAAGATGTTGTTCCGATCATCCAGAGCTTGAAGATTCCTGATCACAAGATTGTTCTCTTTGGTCGCTCGATTGGGTCGCTGTATGCCTTGCACGGTGTGTCCCAGCGACCGCAGCTTGGTGGTTTGATTATCGAGAGCGGCGTTGCCGATCTTACTGAACGATTCTTCCAACGCGTTGCGCCTGAGGAGCTAGAGTCTGCCTAAAGTCAGACGTGATGGAAGAGTTGCGCAAGCATTTCGATTACGCCCAGAAGCTCGGCAGTTTTCATGGGCAAACGTTGATTCTGCATGCACGTCACGATGAGTTACTTCCTGCTCGCCATGCGGAGATGTTGTATGCCGTCGCGCGCGGAACCGAAGCAGCTCAAGATTTTTGATCACGGTGGACACAACGATATTTTCTATCGTAACCAGGCGGAATATATGCAACTGGTGGAAGCGTTTCTGGCGAGGGTCTGAACCTCAGTTGTTCACCGCAAGGAGAACGATGAACTGAATAGTAGGATGTCATTCACGCGAAAAAGAAACGAGATTGCTTCGCTGCGCTGCTCAGAAACAAAATGCTCCGCCCACTGCCCCCTGGATTCCAGCTGGATTTATCCTGAGCTTGCCGAAGCTGGAATGACGAAAACAACTAGCCCGTCATTCCGGGCAAGGCCGCAGGCCGCGACCCGGAATCCAGGAGCATCCAGTTTCTCCCTCCACGCTTAGCGCCCGCACTATGGACAACTCGCAATGACTTCCCTCTCCGTCATTACGAAAAGCGGAACAATGAAACATCAGTACCGCTTCTGCCAGAATATATCGACGCCACTCGTTCCGTGCGAGGTGGTTGTTCCTTTCACCTGCCACTGGCGGTTGATTTGATACTCAAGGGATACTTCTTGTTCATGTTCTTCGCCGAGGTGTTGTGAGGTCGTTACATAGACATCCTTGAGGACATACTTCCCTACACTCACCTCTCCTTGCCCAATGCTTTGCCCCATATCGAACTCAAGGTTATCGACCCCCAGTTTATTGGCAATCGATCGACGTAATCCAGAAGCCACATAACCAGCTGTTGCTTGGATCGCTTGTCCCTGGAGAGATGCTTGCTCACTATCGCTGAGGCCACTCGCCGGTTTACCAAAGATCAGTACTGACAGAATATCTGCCTCTTCTAGCATGGGATTGCTGCGCAGCTCTAAGGTTGGGGTGCGTGCGGTACCCCCCAACACGACATCGACATCGTAAGGCGCAACAGTATAACGCGCAACGACATCCAGGCTCGGATCGATGGGGAGATTACCCGAAAACGTAATCCGGCCTTGCTCGATCTGGAACTTGCGGCCATGAAAGGCATACCATCCGCGGACTGTCTCAAGTGCACCGCTTAAGGTTGGCTCTTCATAAATCTTTTTCGTCACTCGAAGTTCTCCGGTGAGTTCGATTGATCCTTCATCCATATGGACCCAGGTATCGCGTGGAATCCTGACAGTGATATCCGCTGCCAGTCGTTGTAACAGTCCAGGAGTCGGTGGGAGTGCCAGCTCGCTCTTCAACTTCTCGGATAATGACTCAGATGAGGATGTTACAGTCAAGTCTTGCTCAGTCTGCACGACAGTAATCGTCGGATCACGTGGTGGCAAACCACTTTTCAGAAGTGACAGAGCTGGACGCAGCGTCGTGTCTTCAAGTTTCAGCGAGCCCTGTACGACAGGAGCCTCGAGCGAGCCTGAGCAGGTAATTTGACCAGACACGGCTGCTTTATAACGGCGCTTATTGACCACTGGGAATTCTTTAGCAACAAAGGTAAGTGCGACATCACCAGGCGTGTATTGTTGCAAAGCGATCCGTCCGTTCCCGGTTACTTTTCCTTGTCCCGCAGATAGAGTGAATTGGCGAAGGTCAAGAAACTCCGGAGTGATATCCACCTCTGCCTCAGCCTCTTTCAGAGAGACATCAAGCGTGGCAAGTCGCGCCTTCCCCCCACGGAGTTGTACCACTCCTGAGGGACGTAACGCTGACAACGGGCCCCGAAGAGAAAGGTCTATGCGCGCGATCCCCTCCAGATCTTGCACCTCATCACCCGTGGCAAGTCTGAGTACCTCAATGCTCACGCCTTCTGAATGAAGTCGAAGATCTGCATCACCCATGCGCGAGACCGGAGACTCGCCGCGCAACTGTAATGAGACAGGTAGCATTCCCTCTAGGGTCAACGCATGCGTCGAGTCTTGGCGAAAGATTGCATTGAGAGTGAGTTTTTCATCTTGATAGGTCGCGTGACTGGTCAGTCCGGCATACGACTGATCATAGACAGTAATCGGACTCGTTGTGATGTTGGCGGTGGCCTCTGGGCTCGTCAGTGTTCCTGTAACATGAAGGCTGGCATTTACGTTACCGTTAACCTGAGGGAGAGAGGGAATGAAGGGGCGGAGGTCTGCAAACGGTAACTGCGTAACTTGCATTTGGATATTCTGTGAACCCTGTTCTTCCAGCGTACCGGAAACGGAGATTGCATGAGCACCTCGTTGGAGAGTGAACTGATCAACCGCAACTTGGGCACCCTGTGCTACGCGTACGGTCAACAAAGCTGGTTGAGGTTGTGTCCAGACGCCATTGGAAAGTTGCAACGTCAGGCCTTGTACCCCTACGTCCCATTGGGTTGGTTTTTGTTGGACATGCACCTGTGTCCGAAGGCTCTTGACCTGTGTACCCTCGGCACGAATTGTGGTTTGTACTTCTAGTGGTTGCACACGCATGATTGCAACCTCGACCGCCGCATTACGCCAGGTTTCTCCAGCTTCAAGCTGTTGTACTGACGCTGTCACTTCACCGTGCGCATCAGCCTGACCAACGGCATGAAGACGGTACGTTGCCGTTCCGTTTTGTATTGTGGTTTGCTGCCAGCGAAGGGCGTTTCCACTAGCCGTTCCGGTCACAGCGAGTTTATTTAGGGGGCCAGTTGCGGTACCAGTAAGACTGATCGCTCCTTGCCCTTGATAACCGACCTGCTTGAGCCACGGGGTAACATCTTGAGTTTGCGCATTATACTTGATGGTTACGCGCGGCGACTGACTCGATAGATCTTCGACCTGCCCCTGTACATGTACAGTCGTATCATCCGCCACCAACGACAAGTGCTCAAGCGTCAACTGTTGCTGCTGGAACGATCCCACCGCACTCCCGTACACGTTGCTAACGCTACCCACGCGGGAAGGTAGTAGCGTGATACGTGCATTGCCTACCAGATCTTGCAACGTTGTCCCACGACCAGAAACCCATGCGTCTGCGTTGATCGTTGTCTCACCTATCGCCAGGGGTTGTTTGGTTACATTGACGACTGCGCAATCGCGCACCTCTACGGTCCCTTCGTAAGAAAGCGGAGACCCAAGCTCAAACCAACCGTTCCACTGTATGTGGCCAATCTGTCCATGCGTTTTCCCGCTCGAGATAATCCGTCTATTGACGATCGAACCTGCGAGTTCGCCGTCTCCTACAGCGCGATTGACCACAACAAGTTTCGTTGGACGCAAAGCAAATGAGACTTTACCAGAATCTAGATCTGTTCCGGTGAAATCAATGTGTCCAGAAACCTCGCCTTGTACGTCCGTAACTTGCACTACTTTATCAATAGTGACGTGGTCGAGATCGACTGCAGCTTCGTAGTGTGGAGGAGATTTCTGTAGGTCAACTTTGACTATCGCAGTTGCTTTGCCATCTGGCGCTTGGAGGTCTGTTTTTGCCGTTAGGTTTTGTAGGGACCCATTAAGCCGAACACGACCAGAGAGATCTTGCTGAAGCAGACTTGCGGGAAGCAACGCTCGTAGTTCTGATGCTGACACTCGGGATACCTCAGCGGTGAGATCAAAGAGCGGAGCGGCAAGATTCTCTACTGTACCTGATACCTGAAGCTGCGAGTCAGCCGTGCGCAGTGTTACCTCCTGCAAAGCAAAAGCAGAGGTTGAATCAGTATGTGTATAGGTTACGCCGCCTGTCCACGTCATCGAGGGGAAAGCAGGATACTCTACATGAAAGGACACGGGATTGACGTCAACTTCCAGAGCATCCAACGTCTGCGCCAATCGTCCCTCGGTCGTTATCCCATTTATGTGGATCGTCTTTCGGTCATAAGATTCAACGAGGACAGAACCATTATCGATATGTATTCGGTCGATGAAGAACTGAAACTTGGGTGGCTCTACAGTCTCGGTTGAGGACATGAACAACTGACTGACGTTCCACACTCCCTCTGGTTTTTCTGTGACGTGTAGCGTCGGGGATTGGATCGTGACTTCATCAACACGAAAGGTCGATGACTCTAGCACCAGACGTATCTGCGACAGGAGTTTGAAAGCGACTGTCGCCTGTGGAATCTGTAACACCTCCCCAGTCGCATCTCGGATCGACAGGTTGTGAAACACCAATCCATTCCATACGAAGCCACTGACTTGTCCAATTTCAATCTCTCCGTGCACAGTCTCGCGCAGCGCAACAATTATTCGATCACGTAACCAGACGCGAAACTGATCCGTCTGCGTGTACATCCCGAGCCCGATACCGAGTGTGATGATTCCCACGAGAACAAAGATGACCGTCCACCTGAAGAACCGAACGAACCGACCGTAGTTTTGTCGTTGAGAAGCATCACTCATTGTGTTTTTCTTTCTTGTTACTCACGATGCTAAAAAAACTGCCCGATACTAAAGTGAATTTGCCATGGTTGATCGTCACGTGGTGGATCAAGAGGAAAGCCGAGGTCAAGTCGGAGAGGCCCGATGGGTGTCGTGTATAGTACACCAAAGCCTAAGGAAAAACGTAGATCATCGATCGGGATTGAAAGAGTGCGCTTCGACACTTGACCAAAGTCGATAAAGGCGGCAGTGCCTATCTGGTCAGAATACCGGTAGCGCAATTCAAGCGACCCTTCGATTACACTGCGACCACCCACTGGATCATTGGAGGTTGATATCGGTCCAAGCCGATAGCGTCCATAGCCACGAACACTGTTCGCGCCACCAGCATAAAATCGTTCAAACAGCGGTACCTCATCGTGATGACTAACCGGATCGGCAACGCCAAGCTTAAGACGACCAGCGAGTATCGTATCTGTGTATATCTTGCGGTAATGCCGAGCTTCCCATACCAGCTTCAGGAAGTTAAAATCTCCGCCCAACGGACCACCGACTTGCTCAGCCAGCATCGAGAAAAAACTTCCCTGGGTTGCATCCAGTGGATTGTCAGTCGTATTCCAGACACCGCCAATCGAGAGACCCGAAAGCACGCCCTTCCGCACGAACTCCCGCAGTTCTCTTTTCGTCGCTTCCTTTACGTCGTTCAATCGATCATACTCCAACCGATACGCAACAAAGCCAGTCACCGTAGTGCCAAAGTCGCGTTCGAGGCGGGGTTGGAGGCGAGTTGAATTGAGGAGATAACTCGGTTCGTTGAGTTGTTGAGGGCGAAAGGTTAAGGAAAAGCGATTCAATGTTCCAAAGACATAGGGTTGAAAAAAATTGACCTCGATCTCTCGTGTCAGTATTGATACTTTTGCTTTTATCTCGAACCGTCGACCCCCACCAAACCAATTGTTATGACGCCAATATACTAACCCTCGTACCTGATCTTCGGTTCCATAGCCAACGCCCAGTTTCCATTCACGAAACGGTTTCTCGATGACGCGCACCTGTAACGGGATAATGCTCGGATTCGCCGGCGATTCCTGTGGTACAAATCGCACTGAACTAAAGAGGTCAAGTTTTGTGATACGTTTCTGAGCATCCGTGATCGCCTTGGTGGTAAACGGGTCGCCTGCCTTGTAACGGAGTTCACGTAGGATGATGTTTGGATCAACAAGGCGAGTTCCCTCAACGGTTGTCTCACCAAAGGTTGTCGGTGGCCCAGCTTCAATCATGTACTGCACGCGAGCCGCATGTTGATCATGAATAACGTGCGCTGATCGCTGGATCTTTACCCGACCATAATGCTGGTCGAGGAAGAATGTTCTGATAGTGGCTTCACTCTGCTGATAATGCTCCTCGTTGAATATTGCCCCTTCTTGTAAGGCTAACGACGGACGTACGGTTTCAAGCAGAGAGCTCAGAGCAGGCTGGTCCTGAAGGGAGAGAGACAGTTCACGCACGTAAACCGGTTGGCCTTCATCAATCGTCACCTGCGCTGTAATACCTTTGCGCGGCTCATCTATCGAGAGATCGTATGACACTACAGCCTCATAGTAACCCTGCATTTCATAGAAGCGCTTGAGGCGCGTCATGTCAGCCGCAAAAGTCACTGGATCAAAGCGAGGGAATGCCTTCCATGGCGTAGTCCACGACCGTGTTTTACTCAACATCTGTTGGCGAAGTTGACTTGTAGGGATGTGGACATTACCAGTGATCGTCAGGTGCTGTAGTCGCCAGTTCTTTTCTGGATTAAGGTCATCAAGCTGAACAGCCCACAAACAATGGGGACAAACGAGAAGGAGAATACAACAAACAGCAAGCCGATTCATACGCAGCCGCACCCAACAACTGGTTGATCACGAAACCAGAATGCATGACATTCGTACACTTTCTGATGCGACCACTCGGCCATGTCATTCTGAGCCCTTCGACTCCACTTCGTTACGCTCACCTGTGCCTGCGCCTGGCCACAGGACAGGCTTCACGAAGAATCCTTCGACAGGCTCACCTGTGCCTGCGGCACTGGCGCAGGCAGGACAGGTCTCTCTGAGAGACCCTTCACTTCGTTCAGGGTGACAACTCTGGCACACCGATCTCTTGAAGTCCGGTTTAGCGGATGATTGCGGCTTGGGGAAGTCCTCTTTGGACATTCCTGAAAATGCATCGCTCTTGCTTCTGACGATACAGTCGTCACCCGTCTGAAGATCCGGAGATAGGGAGTTTGTTCTCGCGAGCAAAGCGGATAAGAGCCGCGTATCGATAGATACCGTGAACGAATTTTCCATACGGAAACGTCAAAAACAAAGCGAAGACGACGCCGAGATGAAACGCCAAGAGAACCCCCATCGCTGGGGTGGCACGCAACACCAACAGCAGTAAACCCGAGGCACTTGTGAGGAACAGCATAACGAGAAATCCGACCTCCATACCATGAGCACGTGTATCAACGACGCTGGAATCACGCATGTGCTTCGCGTGGAGGAGTCCCACTGGCCCAATCAGTAAACCAATCCCTCCAAGAACACCAAGAAGTACAACGGGATTGTACCATGCATACGGCGCTTGCCAGCCGAGACCGTTATGTAAAAGCGTCGCTAACGAGGTCGAAGCAAAACATAGCAAGAAGCCATAAAACGTGAAGTGATGATAGAACCGGCGATGGTCATTGGGTTGCTCGTCATGATTCATGCACCCGTTGCCACCCCCATCGAGGTATCGCAGCGTGACAGCCGAACGTCCCGCAGTCAACACATCTGACATTGTCACCATTCCACCACCGGTCACCCGCCAAAACGCACGCACACTCAGTGCGATGGCTACCACTGCAAATATGAAGACACCGCCGAAGAGCGCCACCATCGTGTCGTGCGGCATGAGGCGATAAAATGCCCCTGGTCCCGTATGCACGGCAAACAGAGCCTCGGCGTCATGGACAGCAACAAACCCGCCAATGAAAAGCGCAACGGCGATGGCGGCTGCTAGCGTGAGGACAAGGCCATTCCTCCGAAACAGTGGCGCTAACGCCTGCGGCCAGGCTGAACGTGCATACGATTCTGATCTCAGCTCAGCAAAAATCTTCGGCACGTTCACAGCGAATTCGTGCGGTGGTGCATACTGGCAGGCGTAGTAACACGCGCCGCAACTGTGGCACAGATTGGCGAGGTATTCGAGGCTGCCATCACTAAAGGTGCGCCTCTGTTCCATTGCTGGGAACACTGCACACAGACCTTCGCAGTAACGGCAGGCGTTGCAGATCGTCATTTGCCGATTGGCTTCGGCGTGCATGCTAGTGGCGTGCATGTCGCACAGCCTCCTGCCCTGCAATCCGGCCAAAGACACTGCCGATCGTCATGCCAATACCAGCCAGATACCCTTTACCGAGTAGATTGCCAGCCATGATCTCACCGGCAGCGAACATATTAGGTGATGCATTACCACCGGTCATGACGATGCGAGCGCTAGCATCAACCTTAACGCCAAGGTACGTGAACGTGATTCCTGGCCGCAGCGGATACCCATAGAACGGCGACGTTGCGAGAGGGCGCGCCCAATGCGATTTTGGCGGTGTGACTCCCTCAGTATAGCAATCGTCGTGAATGGTGTGATCGAACGTTCCTGGACGACAGGCAGCGTTGAATGTCTTCACCGTTGCCCGCAACCGCGCGGGATCAAGAGATAACTTTTCCGCCAATCCTTCGAGCGTATCCGATTGTTCTGGTGGATACACAGAGGGCATAAAGAGATCGATCGATGTGGCATCAATCAATGCGAACGCGATCTGATCAGGTTGCATGGCTACCAGCCGTCCCCAGATCGCATACCGCTTGGGCCAGAAGTCTTCGCCTTCATCATAGAAACGTTCGCCATGTTTGTTCACCACAATACCAAACGGCACACAGTCAAGCCGCGTGACAATGCCACCATCGAACTTCGGCGCGCGACCGTCGATGGCAACGGCATGACATTGCTTAGGATCACCAACAGCTTGCGCATTATAGTTCAACAAGAGCCGGAGCACCTCACCACGATTATGAGGCGTACCACGGATGAGGAAGTTGTTGGCTGCCTCACCCCAATACTCGGTCAACCATTCGATATTCGCTTCAAAACCACCGGCTGCAGCCACAAAGCAGTTAGCTGTGACCTGGTAACTCGCATTCTCCTTCTGTATGGTCGCTGAACGAAAAGCACCATCCGTAATTGCAAGATCGACGACCTTCGCTTCGTAGACAACACGCACGCCAAGCGCTACAGCAGTGCGGTAAAGTGCATTGAGCAGGGCTTTACCACCGCCAAGAAAGAAGGCGTTAGTACGACCAAGACTCAAAGTTCCGCTAAGTGATGGTTGAAACCGCACTCCCTGTTGTTGGTGCCAGTCCCATAGCTCCTTGGAGCGATCAAGTGTCAAACGCGCGAGGTGCTCGTCAGTCTGGCCGCCGGTGACACGCAATAAGTCATGCCAATACTCATCGACCGGATACGGACCAGTGAGTATACCGTTTCCGGTATCGTGGGCTACCCGCATATTCCGAGTGTGTCGACTGTTGCCACCTCGCATCGTCTTTGGTGCTGCTTCAACAATGAGGACCGACGCTCCGGCTCTGGCAGCAGTAATCGCCGCACACAACGCAGCGTTTCCACCTCCTGCCACCAGCACGTCGTAATGCTGCCTCAGGGCTTGCTGATCGTCGCTCATCGCTAGCGCTTCCATAGATCACAGTCTGGGGTGCAGGTATGTACTATGGAAACAGTCACTGGCCGTCAATCGGATGCGTATCTTTCGCTGTTTTGTTGTGCAGTAGGATTACTCCGTGTATACAAATCCTGCCAGTGACTTTAAGCTTGATGCCGCGATGCGACGACGGCTTCGGTAAGAGTTGATTTCTCTGATCTAAGACACGAGACGAAAGGGCGGTTGTGGCACTACTCTCCGGCCTTCGAGGCGCGATGTTCCTCCTCATTGGTGTCATTGCTATAGGAGTTCTTGGCTACCGACTGTTGGAACAGTACTCCTGGCTCGACGCATTCTACATGACTGTGACCACGCTCTCGACGGTAGGCTTTCGCGAGGTGCGACCCCTGAGTCCGACCGGTCAGATTTTCACTATGCTTCTTATTGCCGGTGGTTTAGGGGTGGTGCTGTACACGGTGACCGCAGTAATGGAGAAGGTTGTCGAGGGTGAATTTCAACAATTCTTCGGGAGACGACGAATGCAGAAACAAATTGAAGCGCTGACTGATCACTATATCGTCTGTGGGTTTGGTCGTATCGGTGAGATTCTCTGCCGTGAGTTAGCCTCAAAACCGGTGCCGTTTGTGATTATTGAGAAAGAGGGAGAGCGCGTCCGTGCTGCTGAAGCTGCTGAGCATCTCGTTCTTACGGGTGATGCAACCGATGAACAGATTCTGATGAGTGCTGGTGCGCAGCGTGCCAAGGGGCTCTTTGCGGCACTGGCAACGGATGCCGACAATGTCTTCGTGACCTTGACAGCAAAAGGGGTAAATTCAACTCTATTCATTGTCGCGCGAGCTGAGAGCGATCGCAGTGAACGGACACTGTTGCGCGCCGGTGCGGATAAGGTCATCTCTCCCTATGCAATGGGCGGTCATCGCATGGCGCAAGCTGCGCTCCGCCCGGCAGTCGTCGATATTATTGACCTGGCAACGCATCACCAAAGCCTGGAAGTGCAAATGGAGGAGGTGAGTGTCGCTTCCTCCTCGCCGTGTAGAGGAGTCACGCTTCGTGCTTCAGGACTGTGCGAGCAACCAGGGATTATCGTTGTTGCAATCAAACAAGCCTCTGGAAGGATGCTGTTTAATCCGAACGCAGAAGAGAAACTTGAAGCCGGTGACAGTGTCATTGCCCTGGCTGAAGCTCCGCAATTAAGGGAAATCGAACGACGCTTACGTGGCGAGAATTAGCAGCGACGGTAATAGTCAGCTTGTCTTATTCTTTCTTTGTCTCCCGACGTGTGAATTCTTTCGTGTAGTCACACGTCTAACCTTTTGTCCCTTATGCCGTTCCCTTTCCTCAGGTCCTCCCGATTTTGTGGTGGGGATGGACAGGACAGAGTCTATGATTAAGGACGAATTGCCAATGTTTGCCCCCTTTGCTGAGCCTCCTCCAGCAGTTGCTGAGCGTATCAGCAAGCAGCCAGAGTGTGCCCTCTTGTGGGCAGTCTTGGAGAACGGTCTGGGGACGTATATGCGCTATGCGGCTGCGACCAACCGACGTGGTAAACGTCTGTTTCATGAGGCAGAAACATGGGTTATGGAGGATGATGCAACCTGGCTGTGCAGCTTCATGAACATCTGCCACGTGTTAGGTCTTGATCCTGAATATTTACGCATGGGCTTACGCCGCTGGCGTGCCGCCAATGCGCCCTCTTCCCTTCGCGAAGCTGCATAATTCCTTTTCTTCCTATCGTCCGACGATGGCAGGCACAGCCTGCCCTACCCTAAATCCACGAAAACACGTAGGGCGGGCTGCGCCCGCCACGGTGCCTGCAAGCAAAAATTCATCTCTTGGTGTGCTTTACATATAGGTCGCTTTTCTCGTTACTCACTCTCTTGCCCGTCTTTGAGTCCTAGCTCACGAATTTTCTGTTGTAACTGCTGCCGGAGCATGCCCATTTCTGCTGCGGCTTTGGTCACGTTTCCTTGATGGCGGTGGAGGGCACGAGTGATGAAATCACGCTCAAAGGAATCGACGACGTGCTGTTTGGCTTCTTTGAAGGTTGTTACACCAGGAACCTCTGTTGGTAAGACCTGCTGATTCAACCGTAAATCGGTCACCTGGATTTCTGCTTCTGAAGCAAGAACGGCTGATGCTTCGATCACGTTTTTCAGTTCGCGCACGTTGCCTGGCCAGGATGCGCTCAGCAGCAAACTGTACGCGTCAGCAGAGAATGTCGCTGGTCCACGTCCATAACGAGCGATGACTTCTTTGAGGAAATGCGTCGCAAGGAGGGGAATATCCTCACGCCGCTCACGCAATGCTGGTAACATGAGAGGAACGACGTTCAAGCGAAAGAATAGATCTTCACGAAACTTCCCCTCTGTTACCATCTGTTGCAAACTTCTATTGGTTGCGGCAATCACCCGCACGTCAACTTTGATCGTCCGATTACCACCGACGCGTTCAAACTCCCGTTCTTGCAATACACGGAGAACCTTGGCTTGGGTTTCGATTGGCATATCTCCAATCTCATCAAGAAAAAGCGTTCCACCGTCCGCTGCTTCAAACTTTCCCTCGCGTGAGGCAGTCGCTCCAGTAAACGCGCCTTTCTCATGACCAAAAAGTTCAGACTCGACTAACTCCCGAGCCATAGCTGCACAGTTGACTTTGATGAACGGTCCACTCTTGCGCGGACTGTTTTGGTGGAGAGCGTTGGCGATCAACTCTTTCCCGGTTCCACTTTCACCAGTAATCAGTACGGTCAGATCAGTTGGCGCGACTTTCTTCACCACATCAAACACACGTTGCATGGCTGGGCTGGTGCCAAGAATATTTTCAAAGCGGAACGTCGCATCGAGTCGCTCATGCAAGTGCTGCACTTGACGTTGTAATCCGCGTTGTTCGAGTGCTTGGCGAACGAGGATTTTTACCTCGTCGTTATCAAACGGCTTGATCAGGTAATCCCGTGCTCCAGCCTTCATTGCTTCGACCGCGATCTTCTCCGAGCCGTAGGCCGTCATCAGCATAACGAAGGTTTCAGGATACTGCTCCTTGATCTTCTTCAGCAAACTCAGACCATCAAGGCCTGCCATGCGCAAATCAGTAAGTACGAGGTCATATTCCTGACTCTCAAGAAACCGCAGCGCCTCGTTTCCACTCTCTGCAATAGTCACCTCATAGCCTTCTTTACTCAGCAGTCCTTTGAGGCCGATACGAATGGAGCGCTCGTCATCAACAACTAAGATCGTGCCCTTCATGCGGCTGATCTCGTTTCTGGTCGTTGGCGTGGAATTGTCAGGGTGAACGTCGTTCCTTTCCCTAATGTGCTAGTGACTGAAATCTGTCCACCATGTCCTTCGATGATTTTTTTTGCGATTGCTAATCCGAGTCCCGTGCCTTTTTCTTTGGTAGTGAAAAATGGTTCAAAAATTCGCTTCTGGTCTTCCTGCGATAGCCCCTGACCGTTATCACTCACTTGAATCTCCACGTCTGGTCCGGCTGCTGCAAGGCTAACTGTGATGGTCCCGTTGCCATTCACTGCATCACGCGCATTGGCCAATAAATTGAGCAACGTCCGCCGCATTTTCTCTTCATCAATTGTCGCCCACATCGGTGCAGAGTCCTGAATCTGGACAGCCACTGCCTTTTCAGACGTTTGGGCAACAAACCGCTGGACTGTCGAGCGCACTAAGTCAGTCACATCTTGTTCGGTAAACTGAAAATCTTCTTTACGGGCAAAGGTAAGAAGCTGACTGACGCTCTGCTCGACTCGGTCGAGATCTTCGAGTGCGAGTTGTACATACTCTTTCCCCTGTGCGTTGCCGTTCAATTCATCGCCTACTTGTTGGAGCAGGCATTTCGCGCCGGTGATCGGATTGCGAATCTCATGGGCGACCGTCGCCGCGAGTTGACCGATTGCAGCAAGTTTCTCGCGATGCTGCATCTCTCGTTCAAGCGCGAGTTTAGACTGTACGAGCAAGAGATTGTCGATTGCCATCGCTAGTTGTCCACACGCTGCCTCGATGAGTACCAGCTCTTGGCTAAAAAATGGTCTGCCAGAGTATTTCTCTCCCAACAGCAGCCACCCACGTTGCTCTCGACATGGGAGCGTAACCACGACTCCGATCTGCGCTTCAGTGCATGCAGTCTTGAGTGGCCCTTCGGGCGCTTCTTCAATGACTACCAGGGAGTCGTTCGTTTGGATCAGTGCTTGTATGGGGATCACAGGTTGCATTCCTGTTGTTCCATCGCTAGCGTATTGTATCCCGTCCGCGAACACGATCGTCGCTGAGGTGAGACTTAAACTATTGGTGATCTTCTCGACTACATCCCGACACAAACCGTCCAAATCTGACCAGGAAGAAAGTCTTTGACTAAAATGTTTCAACACTTCCGCACTGCGCAAACGGCGGCGGAAGAACGAGTGCTCGATACCTTTTTGTAACCCATCGCGCAAGACATGGAGCAGGAGGTGAAAAGCGAAGAGAATGAGGACAAAGCGGATCGCAAAGGCGATAGGACGAAAACGGTGATCTGGGAAAAGCCAGGCTCCTCCGTAGTAGGCGATCAGTAGGGAGAAGCCAAGGAACAGCCCACCCAAGGTAGAGTAGAGCAGGCTGCGGGTTAGCACCATGTCCATGAAGCGATAGCGAAGTACGCTGTACGCGATGGCAAGGGCTGGGGGGAGCGGAGATAGTTTAGGAAGCAGAGAAATGAATGGAGCTTTATCTGGGTAGAGGTAGCAGAAAAAAGAAGAGAGCCCACACATCACGAGGACACCACCGAGACCAAGATACACAATCAATCGCGCTCCTGGTTTATGAATATAGCGGGTACGCAGCTCTTTTCTCTTTTTGATTTCGATGATGGTGAGTGGGAGATAGACAAACAGCAGAATAGAAAAAGCGGGACCGTAGTGTTCTGGTAGGGGTCTAGGAGAAGCATAGAGATGATAGAGGACTGGCAGAATACCAAGATAGTTCAGAGCCAGGGAGAGCCGACGTTGCCATCCACTGAACGAAAGTCGGCTCAGCACCAGACAATGTCGGATCAAAGAAGGGACCAGATACAGAACCGGATAACTGGTTTGAAAGAGGAACGTGCTCAGGGTGTTCGAGGGTTTTTCGAGAACGGTGCCAAAAGAGGAAACTATCGCGTTGCTGAGACACCAGTACCCGCAGGCGATCATGGTCACCAGAAAGACCCAGTCTTGTTCACTTTTGACGCGCTTGTGCCAGACGAGATGGGTAAGTAGTCCATAGATACCGGCAGTGACAAAAAAGGCAAAGGTGGCAATGAGGTAAATGGCTTCCATGATCCTTTGCTATTCTATGCGCGTGTTCGCTGTTGCGATCAAGATGTGTGGGGTTCAAGATTTTTCTGAAATACCTGAACGTTTGCCGCGTGAGAAAGTCAAAATCCTTCGTCAGTAAATATCCTGCCGCTTCCATCTCGCGACGACTAGTTTCCTTCGGTGTCCAATGGCCAAGGATACGGAAGATCCAGCTTTTTCCCGCCAAGTCGATAACCGCGATACGGCCCTCTGGCCGTAGGTAGCGCGCGGCGAATTGAAAATAGTCAGTTCGGTTTGTCAGATGGTGGTATGTGTTACAGGTAAAGATCAGATCGACTGTCCCCTCGGGCAAGAGCGGATCATCCGGTTTCGCCAAGACCGTTTCGACGTTACGATAGCCTCTCTTCGCTGCTTGGTTGGCGATGTATTCAAGGTTTCCCTTGTCGATATCGACAGCATACACTTTTCCTGTCGGACCAACAGCGTCAGCTAAACGAAACGTGAAGTACCCACCACCAGCACCGAGATCTGCAACCTGGTTACCAGGTTGGAGGGAAAGTGAGTGAATGACAGCCTCTGGCTGCTGCCATCGGTCACGCCAACTCGCGTTCATAAAGGTGCGAGAAATGCTCCCGCATCCGGCCCAGACCAGGAGAGGAACGCCAAGTAGAAGTACCCAAGATATCATAATTTCATCTTTTGTGATGAATCTCTCGGGCAGTTACGGCAAAGGGATAATGGTGTAGGACTCAAGTGCACGGTAGAGACCGAAGAGCAGTCCGCCAACAAGAGAAAACGTTGCAGTGGCAAGAATAACCTCGGCTAAGGTCTCAGCCATGCCCGTTTCCTTCATCTGTGTTTGAATTCGCTGCCATAAGGACGGCTGAACCGTAGTGACTCGTAGCGGAGCTACAGGAGAGCGTTGCCCAGTCAGTGTTTCGATCTGTTGTACGTGTTGCATTGTTTTGTACCTCCTTCGTTTTATTGTGAGTTCCTGCGAATAAGAAAGAGCAAGGCCGATGCCAGCGAGGAAAAAATGTGGAGTGGCGTTTTATCAAGGGGTTAGCCAGGAAAGAGGGAGACGCACGAAAGAAAAGACTTGCGGTGCTGCAAGGGAAATGTTGCAGGGAAGTGATGGGGAATGATTCTTCTCAACGCTTTCCCCTTGCTAAAGGGGAGAGCAAGACGGTAAAGAATCTCTATGCAGTGCACACGCTGTGGGGCTCAGAATCCAGAAGGGATGAATTTCTGCGAAGAATGCGGAGCCCAGCTCGTGCGCAGTTGTCCAAGTTGCGGGCAGGAAGTAAAACCAACTGCCAAGTTTTGTGGGAAATGTGGCACGCCGCTTCACGCGGCAGTCTGGAGTCCAGAGTCTAGAGTCAAAACAAGTCCAAGGTCAAAGTCCAAGGTCCAAAGTCACGAACGACAGACGCTAGACCCCAGACCTAGACGCCGCCGCGGAGCGGCGCCAATTGACGGTGCTGTTCTGTGATCTGGTGGGTTCGACCGCCTTGTCGTCAACTTGATCCCGAAGACTACCGGACCGTGGTGCAACAGTATCAACAGACTCTGCGCCGCAGTCATTCAGCAGCATGAGGGTACCTGGCGCAGTATCTGGGCGATGGGCTGTTGGTGTACTTCGGCTATCCCGTCGCACATGAAGATGACGCCCGAAGGGCAGTGCGGACAGGATTGGAAATCATCGCGGCAATTCAGGGACAGACGACTAGGGGCCGAAGGCGACGACTCCATGCGACGCCTCTCCAAGTCCGCATTGGTATTCACACCGGTTTAGTGGTGGTGGGCGAAATCGGCAAGCAGCGACCAACCAGAGCACTCGGCCTTGGGCGAGACGCCGAATATCGCCGCACGGATACAAGGCTTAGCCGAACCCAACACGGTGATCATCAGTGCCGCCACCCAACGCTTGATCGACGGGCATGTTTGAGTGTCAGCCGTTTGGCTCGCATTTGCTCAAAGGCATTGATACACCGCTTGCGGTCTATCACGTGCAGAGTGAACGGCACGAGCGCCGTCAGCCATTGGCAGTGGCGGTCAAAACGACACTGACGCCATTGGTCGGGCGCGAACAAGAAGTCGGGCTACTGATCGACCGTTGGGAGCAGGCCAAAGAAGGCCGAGGGCAAGTCGTCTTGCTCAGTGGTGAAGCCGGGCATTGGCAAATCACGCTTGGTCAACACACTACGAGAGCACGTCACCAGCGAAGGCTCGTTACTCTATTGAAGCCCGCTGCTCACCCTATCATCAACACAGCGCCTTGTATCCGCTGATCGAAGTTTTACAACGCACGTTGCGGTTTGACGCGTCGAGACCCCGCAAGAAAGATGGAGAAACTCCAGCACGGCTCAGCCAGCTATCGCTTCCACCAGGCAAGATACCGTGCCGCTCTTTACTGCGCTGTTCTCGCTGCCACACCCGCAGGCTATCCGCCGCTAACCTCACACCGCAGAAGCAGAAAGAGAGGACCATGCAAGCCCTGGTGCAATTGTCATGGCGCAAGCCGAGCGGCAAGCGACAGTGTCTGCACCTGGGAAGACCTGCACTGGGCCGACCCCTCGTCGTTGGAGTTTCTGACGTCTGCTCATCGAGCAGATTCCCGACCACCAAATCCTGCTCGTGCTGACCTTTCGCCCTGAATTTTACGCCGCCGTGGAAACCCGCTCACATATCTCACCAACTGGTGCTCAATCGGCTGGGGCAGAAGCAGGTCGAGGCGATGATTGAGAAAGTCAGCGGGAGGTAAAGCGCTCTCCGGCTGAGGTCATCGAGCAGATTCGTACCAAGACGGATGGAGTACCGCTGTTTGTGGAGGAGTTGACGAAAATGTCGTGGAGTCGAGTAGCTACGGAGTCGACAGGGCACATGAGCTGACGGCCCGCTACAACGCTGGCGATTCCCGCGACCCTGCAAGAAGCACTACTGGCGCGGCTTGATCGGTTGTCCACCGCCAGACAGATCGCCCAACTCGGGGCGACGCTGGGACGAGAGTTTTCCTATGAACTGCTGCAGGCCGTGGCGCCACTCAGCGAAACCGATTTACAGCAGGCTTTGCGAAACTCGTGGAAGCCGAATTCTCTATCAGCGCGGGCGTGGTGCAGCAAACACGCTACTTCTTCAAGCATGCACTGATCCAGGACACCGCCTATCAATCCTTGCTCAAAAGCACCCGGCAACAGTATCACCAACAGATTGCCCAGGTATTGGAGGAGAACGCTTTCCGAGACCAAAGAGACCCAACCTGAACTGCTGGCCCATCACTACACCGAGGCCGGTCTCATCGAGCAGGCCATTCCCTACTGGCAGAAGGCCGGCCAGAGAGCCATCCAGCGCTCGGCCAATCTGGAAGCAATCAGCCACCTCACCAAAGGGCTGGAGCTGCTCAAGACCCTGCCGGATACTCCCGAGCGCGCCCAGCAAGAACTCACGCTGCAACTTGCCCTGGGCGGTGCCACTGATGGCCACCAAGGGCTATGCCGCCCCAGAGGTGGGAAGGGCCTATGCCCGGGCGCGAGAGCTGTGCCAGCAGGTGGGCGAGACCCCTCAGCTCTTCCCGGTGTTGTTGGGACTGTGGCTATTTTATCTAACTACGAGGAGAGTACCAGACGGCGCGGGAGATGGCGGAGCAGCTCTGAGTCTGGCCCAGAATGTACAAGATCCGACTCTCCTCTCGATGGCCCATTACGCATTGGGGCACACCTTGATCTACCTTGGAGAGTTGCCCCGGCTCGCCAGCACCTTGAGCAAGGCGTTGCTCTCTATGACCCCCAGCAGCACCGTGGCCTCATGCCTTTCTCTACGGGCTGACCCCGGGGTAGATTGCCTGTCCTTTATCTTGGCTCTGTGGTTCTTGGCTATCCAGACCAGGCCCTGAAGAGAAGCCATGAGGCTCTGACCTTGGCTCGAGAGCTGTCTCACCCCTTTAGCTGGCAATGCCCTCGGCTTGTGCTGCCGTTCTCCATCTTTTCCGCCGAGAGGAGCAGCGCGTCCAAGAGCGGGCAGAGGCAACGATTACGCTCTCAACCGAGCATGGATTCCGCATTGGTTAGCGTAGGGAACTATCGAGCGGGGCTGGGCTCTGGCTGAGCAAGGACAGGGAGAAGAAGGGATTGCCAGATACAGCCAGGGCCTGGCCGCCTTGCGGGCCATGGGGGCAGAGCTGGATCGGCCATGTTTTCTTGCCCTTCTGGCCGAGGCGTATGAGGAAATGGGGCAGGTAGAGGAAGGACTGAACGTGCTGGCCGAGGCGCTGACGTAGTGGACAAAACTGGGGAGCGTTTCGTACGAGGCGGAACTGTATCGGCTGAAGGGCGAGCTAACGCTCCACAGCTAGTCGTCAGTTGGTCAGAGCAGTTTCAAGTTACTGACCCCGACCCTGACTCCCGACCCAAAGCCGAAGCCGAAGAGTGTTTTCTGAAAGCCATCGACATTGCCCGGAAGCAGCAGGCCAAATCCTGGGAACTCCGCGCCGCGACGAGTCTGGCTCGGCTGTGGCAACAACAAGGCAAGAAGCCGAAGCTCACAAGCTGTTGTCTGAGGTGTACAACTGGTTCACCGAAGGGTTTGATACGAAAGACTTGCAAGAGGCGAAGGCACTGTTAGAGGAACTTGCAGAGGGCTGAGGTGTGGATGTCGTATACTCGGTCAATGGCGTACCATATTCGTCTCACACCAGAGAGATGGGAGCATATTGTCAGCGAATCAAACCCTATATGGAACCCTACTATGAAAGCGTACTCGATACCGTCGAACGTCCGACCTGGATTCTGCGAGGATACGCTGGAGCTTCCGTTGCCGTCCTGACTCTTGCGAAACAAGAATATCTCCATGTGGTCTATCGAGAAGTGAGTCGAACTGACGCGATTCATCATTACCGCCTTCATCGCCCGTAAGGTGAACAAAAGAACAATCGTATGGCCAAAGAAGCGCTAGCAAAGAAAAGTCTGGGACATCTGCTTAAAGCTGTTTCCCACCTCGTACAACTGCCAAAGCGTCGGATGTGGTTGGATTATGATGAGGAGGCCGATGTGCTGTACGTCCATTTCGTTGACGAGGTGAACTCAACGCACAGCGAAATGGGAGAGGATGGGATCATTTTCGATTACAAGGGGAAGAATTTGGTAGGGGTGACCATCCTGGAAGCTTCGCACCGATGAGCCTCGCGCGCCTGTAGTAACCTTAAGGCACGCGGCACGTAACACGTTGTCCCTATCTACAACTGGTTCACGGAAGGGTTTGATACGAAAGACCTGCAAGAGGCGAAGGCACTGATCGAAGAATTGCACCATTAGTAATGTATGAACCATTCGCTTGTCCTGTCTGGTGAACTCCTGTACCTTACTTTCCCGCTAAATCCTGCAAGAGGGAGCATCGTGTGATCATTCGCAAGAAACGTGGCAATTTTCTTGAAGACTTTCGTGTTGGTCAGCTCTTTCGCCACAAGGTTGGTAAGACTGTCACCGAAGGTTTGTTTAATGCCTTCACTGAATTTGGTATGACCACCAACCCGTTGAGTAAGAACCTGCGCTATGCACAGCGCTACGGGTTCAAAGGACTCATTGCTCC
Organism: uncultured delta proteobacterium; assembly: GCA_963733195.1. Taxonomy (GTDB): domain Bacteria; phylum Desulfobacterota; class Binatia; order Bin18; family Bin18; genus VGTJ01. Next base: position 61,409 of record CAVTCR010000059.1, on the reverse strand, counting down.
TCCAGGACTAGTGATGAACATCGTGTTCAGTCAGAGCGTCGAGGATATCTCTGAAAATGCCCGCGCAAACCTGGAGTACCGTGACATGCGCTTCGGCGCGCCGGTGTACATTGGCGATACCATCGAGGTTGAAACCACGATCGTTGGTGTGCAACCATCGTCCAAAGAACCTGACCGTGGCGTGGTGCATGTGCAAACGACTGGCCGCAATCAGAATGGTGAAGTCGTTCTCACCTTACAGCGGAAAGTTCAGATTTGGAAAGACAAGCAAGAGGCAAAAGTCGAGGCGGCCTCACAGTCTGAGATTCCCACCATCCCGTGCGACCTCCACGTTCCTGCCTACGACAAAAACCGTAAGTATCAGGAGCTTGCCCATCTCACCAATTCCGACACCTACTTTGAAGACTTCAACGTTGGGGATGTCATTGAGCACTCACGTGGGCGTACTGTGACCACGGCACATATGGAATGGACGGCAATGCTTGATAACACCTCACAGGTCCATAGCAATCAGTACCTGGTCGACCAGAATCCGCAGAAATACATTGGCGGACAGTTGATTGTGTATGGTGGCATTCCGTTTAATCTCTGCCTGGGACTGTCGTGTCCAGATGTTGGCGACAACGCACTCGGAGATACTTGCTATATCACTGGTCGTCACACCGGCCCGGTTTTTGTTGGTGATACGGTCTTTGCAGCAACTGAGATCACTGGCAAACGTGATTACCCTGGTCGGCCAGACCTCGGTATCATTGCGACCATCCTACGTGGTCATAAGTTCATCAAAAAAGCTGATGCGTGGGAGAAGATGGAGATCTTTTATTTAGAGCGGGAGATGGCGGTGAAACGGAGGAGTCACTATGCGTGAAGGTTGAAAGCTATAGGCTGTAGGGGCCCATCCTTAGAGCCTAGGCCTCATTATCTCCCCCTAGTACGGAAATCTAGTTTCTCGCTTTTGCGAGAATGGCGATATCTTCCCGTTTCGTCATTCCCGCCTGCGCGGGAATGACGAAACGCGATACAGAGCACATCATCTACGGCTACAAGGAAAGACTGAATCTCCCCTCTCACCTAAGACCTGAAGTCTACAGCTTTCGGTCTTACGCCAACAGCGTCCGCCCAATCACTTTCAGTTCCAAAATCGGCTTTACTCCTTCAAAAATCGGCAGCACGAGGGCATCAACGACGTAACGCGAGATTGCGTACTCTTCACCGTAGCCCCAACCGCCGTGGATCAGTTGCCCTTCTTGCGTCACTGACACGGCAACGTCGCACGCCAGTAACTTCGCCATTGCGGCAATGACTGCAGCGGCCTCGTCTTTATCCATGGCTGGGGCCGCCGCGTAGGAGAGCTGTCGTGCGGCGGCGATGTAGGTTGCCATGCGCCCGAGTTTGTATTGAGTCAGTTGGAAATCTCCCAGCGCAGTTCCGAATTGTTTGCGTTCGTTGGCGTAGGTCGCTGTCACTTCTAGTGCAGCCTGCGCGAGACCAGTGGCGCGACCGCCGGTCTGTAACCGACCTGCGGCGAATCCCGCCATCTGCAAATAGAAGCCTTTGTTGAGCCCGCCTTCTTCACCAACCAAATTTTCTGCGGGAACAAAATAATTATCACAATTGATGATATACGAATGCATCCCACGATATCCCAGCGTAGGAATCGCGGTTCCACCTAGTACGCCACCAGTGGGTTGACGCATCTCAAACGTATGGCCAGGGAATTGATCCTTCTCGACAATAAACAGCGAGAGTCCACGCGCACCGGATTTGGCATCAGGATTCGTGCGCGTTAGCATAGCAATGATGTTTGCCCGCCCAGCAAACGTACACCACGCTTTGGCTCCGTTGATGACGTACCCTTGTTTGCCACCGACAGTTGCCGCTTCGGCTCGACATTTGACTGAGGCAACATCTGAACCGGTATCTGGCTCAGTCACCGAGATCGCAACCATCAATTCTCCTGCTGCAATCGGCGGTAGCCATTTCTTCTTCTGCGTTTCTGTTCCACCACGGAGGAGAGCTTTGGTAAGAATTTCGGGACGGGTAATCAAACTGCCAGCAACACCTAGTGATGCACACGACAGTTCTTCAGTCGTAATAATCATCGCCAGGTTGCCCATACCGCCGCCGCCATATTCCTCAGGAACCGACATACCAAAGAAGCCCAGCTCTGCCATTTGCTTAATGATATTTTCGGGGATCAATTCGTCATGACGGTGCACACGCTCGGCGACTTGTGACACCTCAGCGCGGGCGAATTGCCGTACCGAGTCGCGCGTCATAGCCGCGATGTCACTTTCCAGCCAAGAGTTATTCACCCCACGACTCGCAATCACCGACCGGCCGATACTGCGAAAGCGATTCTCATGCGCACCCACGCGCATCGCCGCCTTCACATCGGAACGACCAAGCGTCTCGGCAAGCACTGATTCAGGAAAACCAAAGTCGGTCAGATGGGTATCCGCTTGGTTCAGATGTTTCTGACCGATCTCGGCAGCAAACCCGAGGCCATCTCACTGGCTTCTGAGTCACCGTGGCTTGGGCGCCGGTGGCATACGCCACTAACGCCCGAGCGGCTTCCACTTCAGTCGCCAGATAGGCAAGCCGCTCAGTGTGGACTTGATGATCATCGATACCTTTGCCATTGTCAGTGATTCTGCGCCCGTAGTGCAACGCTTCATCTCGCAGTTTCTGCAAGGCGTCAACAATGGCGGTGGTTTGGCGGAGTATATCGGTCATGCAGTATCTCCTCGTGTATTCGTCGGTCCTATTTTCTCCCTACTTTTGGGAAGATAGGAGAAAAAGGAATCCGTCGCTTGAGTATACTAGGTTAGGGGAAGGGTTCTAACATTCCCCGCCGCCCTGGGCTAGGGTGGCGCAATCTGCTAGAAGACAGCACTCAGTCAGCAGTTTTCAGCACTCAGTCAATAACGAGGGAGACTATCTCATCCGTATTGCATGCTGAAAACTGACCACTGATAACTGACAGTTATTTCAGGAGGATTCCATGTTTGTACTCGATAAAGGCAAGCGGTTTGTAATTCCCCGCACTGAGATGACCTACCCAGGTCACAGCATGAAGTTGCACCAAAATGCTGCGGACCCGGTGAAGTCGCCAGTTGACCACGTGATGATGGATTTTGAAGACGCCTGCCCGTACGAGTTCAAAGGACCAAAGAGCCGACAATGTGTTGTTGAGGCCCTGAACACTCTCGATTTCGGCAAAAAAGTTATTACCGTCCGACCGAACAATGTCCGCTCAGAGTTTTTCCTTGGTGACATCGAAGCCATCGTCACCGGCGCACCGGATAAGTTTCATGGCTTGATCCTACCAAAGATTCATGGTCCGGATGACATCAAGTATGTCTCCTCACTGCTTGATAGCCTGGAAAAGAAAGCTGGCTGGAAAACTCGTCTGCAACTTGAGTCATTGATTGAGATTCCCCAAGCTGTGGTGAAAGCCTACGATATCGCTACTGCTTCAGATCGCATGGCTGGACTGATCTTTGGTATCGCCGATTTCGCTGCGACTCTTGGCATCCGCGAAGTCGTGAAGAATCAGAACATTAATTTCTTATATGCCAAGCAAGCAGTAGTCATCGCCGCCAAAGCCGCAGGACTGCATGCGGTTGATAACGTGTACCTCCCGTTATGGCGCAAGGAAGATTCCAAAGAGAAAGTTGCTGAGATCGAAGCCGGTTTGCGCGATAAAAACATCGGTGCAGCCAACCTGGGCATGGATGGCACCTGGGTGATTCATCCTCAGCAAGCGCAAGATTGCCAACGAGTGCTACACGCCCACTGATAAGCAGATTCAGTATGCGACTCGTGTTCTCGACCTCTACCACCAGAAGGGTGGTGGCTCGATGCCTGATCCAGAGACCGGCGAAATGATCGACGAAGCCACGATCAAAATCGCCCTGATGGACCTGGCCAAAGCAGTGCAAGCGGAAAAGGTCAGCTCTGCCTACCTCGCCGAACAAGCGGCGAAGAGCAAAGGGATCACAGGCTACGATATTTTGGAGCAGATGAAGCGGGTCGGCTAAAGCCACTAAAAAGTGTTAAATGAAGAATGAAAAAATTTCGCATTGTCCTTCAACTCTTCACTCTTAATTCTTCACTGTTGAGGAACTCTCATGCTTAAAAAAATTCACCATGTCGGTATCGTCGTTCGTAAACTCGAAGAAGCCTTTGAATTTTACAAAGACACACTTGGCCTGCCATTAGGCAAGATGGCAACGGTTCAGGATCAAGGTGTGAAAGCTGCATTGCTTCCAGTTGGCGAGAGTGAGATCGAACTACTGGAACCGATCACTGCAGACTCCGGGGTCGCGAAATTTCTGGAGAAGAAAGGCGGCGGGTTGCATCATATCTGTTTCGAAACGGATAACGTTGAAGCCGAACTCCAAGCGACCATAGACAAAGGCATCAGAGTGATCGACCAGAAGCCGCGCCTAGGCCTAGCTGGAATTATTGCGTTTTTTCATCCGCAGGCATGTTGTGGTGCGTTGATCGAGTACGCGCAACCGGTCGATCATAGCGAGCACGCCTCTCTTCTTGGCGAAGCGCGTAACCGTCGGTTCACGACCAAACGGCTTGATCATGTGGTCATTGCTGTGAAAGATCTCGAAGCTGCAGTGGCAACCTATCAGAAGAACTTTGGTCTCTCGCGTGAACCAGCGGGTGAAGTTCCTGCGCTTGGTATTCGCAATACGTTCTTGCCGATTAGTGATGCCAAGATTGAGATCGTCTCTCCACTCGGCGACAACAGTCCGATTGCGCAGTTCCTCACCAAGAACGGCGAAGGCATGTACTTGCTATCTCTTGATGTCGACTATCTGCCTGGTGCGATCGCAGCCCTAGGAGAAAAAGGTATCAAAGCAAACGTCGCCAAAGCTCCTGACGGCAGCGAGTTGGCTTTCATCAGCCCGAAACATACACATGGAGTGTTGCTGCAATTGATCTCGCGGCGATAGGCTTTCGATATTGAGCGAGGAACGAAAGATGAAAAACGACAATCCCTGGGTCATGCGCACCTACTCTGGTCATTCCACCGCCAAGGCGAGTAACGAGCTGTATCGCCTCAACTTGAGCAAAGGGCAGACGGGTTTGTCTGTGGCGTTCGATCTCCCGACACAGACCGGCTACGACAGCGACCACGAACTCGCACGCGGCGAAGTCGGCAAAGTTGGGGTTCCGATTGGCCACATCGGCGATATGGAAGCACTCTTTGTCGGTATCCCGCTGGATAAAATGAACACGTCGATGACCATCAATGGCACGGCGGCGTGGTTATTAGCACTTTATATAGCTGCAGCGGAACGTCAGGGGGTTGATGCCAAAGCCCTGCAAGGCACGACGCAGAACGACATCGTCAAAGAATACCTTTCGCGTGGCACCTATATCTTTCCACCCGCACCAAGCTTACGTCTGACACGCGATACAATTATCTACACTGTTGCCCACGTTCCCAAATGGAATCCTATCAACGTGTGCTCCTACCATTTGCAAGAAGCCGGCGCCACGCCAGTCCAAGAAATCGCCTACACGCTCTGCACGGCGATCGCGGTTCTCGATACGGTACGCGCTTCCGGCAAATTAAGTACGGCCGAGTTTGCCGAAGCCGTTGGACGGATCAGCTTTTTCGTCAACTCCGGTCTCCGCTTCATTGAAGAGATCTGCAAGCTGCGCGCGTTTGGGCAATTGTGGGACGAACTCACGCGTGTTCGCTACGGTATCACTGACCCCAAACTGCGTCGGTGTCGTTACGGGGTGCAGGTCAATTCACTCGGTCTCACCGAAGCGCAACCGGAGAATAACGTTCCACGTATTGTGCTCGAAGCGTTGGGAGTAACGCTAAGCAAAGATGCACGTTGTCGTGCTCTACAACTTCCCACCTGGAATGAAGCGCTTGGCCTTCCACGTCCGTGGGATCAGCAGTGGAGTTTACGTATCCAACAGATTTTGGCGTATGAAACGGATGTTCTTGAATACGAGGATATTTTCGAGGGTAGTAAGGTTATCGAAGCCAAGACTAACGAGATTAAACGTGCAGCCTGGGCTGAGGTCGAACGCGTGCAAGAATTTGGCGGTGTTATTGCAGCGTTGGACTACGTCAAGGAACAACTCGTGGCCAGCCACACTGACCGCGTGCGACGCATCAATGCCGGTGAGCAAACCGTTGTTGGTGTAAACAAATTCACTGAAACTGCACTGTCCCCGCTCTACACTGGGGATTCCTCGGCCATTCTGAAAGTGGACGAAGAAGCAGAACGTGATCAACTCGCCCGCCTACATGCGTTTCGTGCGTCGCGGAATCAAGTTGAGGTAACGGCAGCATTGACCGCCTTACGTGACACTGCCGTCAACGGCGATAACATCATGCCGGTGTCGATTCGTTGCGCGCATGCTGGAGTCACGACTGGTGAATGGGCGCAGACGTTACGTACGGCGTTTGGCGAATTCCGCGCGCCGACAGGCATCGGGGGCTGCAGTTGTCACACGAAGCGCGAACGGGCAGGGAGGTGAACGTTTGGAAACCCTACGCGCTCGAGTGCGCAAGTCAGCCGATGTACTGGGGAGACCACTCAAAGTATTGATTGGTAAACCTGGCCTCGACGGTCACTCTAACGGCGCCGAGCAGATTGCCGTGTGGTGCCGCGATGCTGGAATGGAAGTCGTCTATGAGGGAATCCGCCTCACTCCAGATCAGATTGTGAACAGTGCACGAGATGAAGGAGTGCATCTGATTGGCTTGAGCATTCTTTCTGGGTCACATTTGCGTCTTGTTCCTGAAGTGATCGCTGGCCTCAAAGCTGAAGGACTGAGTGATGTTCCGGTTGTCATTGGCGGGATTATTCCTGAAGATGATGCGGCAGTGTTGCGCAAAGCTGGTGTTGCTCGTGTGTACACGCCGAAAGATTTTGAAATGTTACGCATCCTCTCGGATATGGTGGATGTCGCGGAGGCGGCGTATGGGTAACCTTTTTGTAAAGAGAGAAATCCTCCCTTCCCCCCTTTGCAAAAGGAGGGTAGCGCGGAGCGCGGGGGGATTTAGGCGAATCGTATCCCGTTTCCCAATATCTTTCCTGTGACCACTCATCGTTTTCACATCGATATCTCTCGCCTCCTCCGCTTCGATCGCACAGCCATTGCTGCGGCGTTGAATCTGCTTGAAGATCGGCGTCCTGCGCGACAGGAACAAGCGCTGGCGCTGCTTGACAAACTCACCACGTACCCGGTACCAGCACATGTTGTTGGTATCACTGGCCCACCAGGAGTGGGGAAAAGCTCGTTGATTTCGCGGTTGATCGAACATGCTGCCAAGACAGGAAAACGCCTCGCCGTTATTGCCGTCGATCCATCCAGCAAGGTCTCAGGTGGTGCATTACTCGGTGATCGTGGACGGATGCAGATTCCCGTGGGCGCACCAGTCTACATTCGCAGCTTCGCCGCGCGCGATCGCCTTGGCGGTTTAAGTCGCGAAGCATTTGCCGCCGTATTTCTCCTCCGCCATCTCTGCGATGTATTACTGATTGAAACTGTTGGCGTCGGGCAGAGTGAAACCGACATTGCTCACATTGCCGATACGGTTGTCATGGTCATTCAGCCATTTTCCGGTGACGTACTGCAATTCATTAAGGCCGGAGTGATGGAGATTCCTGACGTTCTTGCAATCAATAAAGCTGATGATGAAGCGTTAGCCCGCAAGGCGATGGCCGATGTCAAAGCTGCGTTGTCACTTGAGCAACAATCGTGGGCTCGTCCAGTGCTTGCGGTTAGTGCAGTGACGAATCTCAACCTCGATAAGCTTGAAGCCGCCATCGCTGCACATTATCATCATCTCAGCGTTACTCACACACTAGAGAGCAAGCGCGTAGCGCAGGCTCTTGCTTGGGCAATTGGGGAGATAACTCATGAAGTCGGTCGCCTTGGACTTGCCGCACTCGGAGGGCCAGATGGCGTTGGCGCGCTGTGGTCCCAACAACCTATGACATTGAGTGAGCTTCACCGATTGATGATACTGCTCCGTCAGGTACGATATGAAATGTACGCGAAAGAGCACGACCGTTGACGTTCCTCGAAATAACCGCGAAGGGGGAGGTGGTTTATGTTGCTAAAACGAGAGGAAATGACGTTGTATCACGGTGCGCCCCGGTTCTCGATTGCGAAGGATCGTGAGGTTATTCTTCGCGCCCTCAGCCATTTGTTTTACGGCGAAGTTGGCGCGGTCAAAATCGGCCAGTGGGTCACCAAAGCGCCAGACATGGAAGGAATGTGGGAGATCGTCAAGCAAACCCGTGACGAAACCCGCCATGCGGGGATTTTTCGTCGTCTCTTACAGCGCTACGGAGCTGAGCCTTCCGCCGCCTTGGTGAGTGACATGGACGAATTGCATGGAGTCGTCAGTCACACCTGGGAAGAAATGCTCTTTGAGTCGATGGTCGTTGGCGAAGGACTTGCTTTGGTGCTGATCTATTTTTACCACGACGTGATAAGTGACCAGCCGATTCGTCGTGGGCTGCAACGTGTCATTCACGATGAAGAAAGTCACGTCGAGTATGGGGAGCGTAAAATCATGCAATACCTCGCGCAACAACCAACATTGCGCGAGCAGCTCCTGAGTCATGCAGGAGCAGTTGGTCCAGCACTATGCGGGTGTTATTAATGGCCAAACACCAGCGGACCCGTTAGAAGAAATGATTGCTGGGTTTCCCATGGCCATCATTCAGATGCATCTGACACGGCTCCAACGGATGGGGATACTGGAGGCGTAAGACCTAAAACGTGAAACGTAATGAAAACAGGAAGTCAAAAACTCCAAGTCCTTTTCTCTTTACGCATTACGTTTTACGCATTATTCCTCAGGCTTTACCGTAATCGTAAAACCCTTTGCCTGCCTTGCGACCGAGATACCCAGCCGCGACATAGTTGCGCAATAATGGACATGGACGGTATTTGTCGTCACCAAGTCCCTGGTGCAATCGCTCTAACACGGCAAGGCAGGTATCAAGGCCGATGAGATCGGCTAGAGCAAGAGGACCCATCGGTTGGTTTGTCCCAAGTTTCATTCCCTGATCAATGTCAGTCACTCCGCCCACACCTTCATAAAGTGCATAAATCGCTTCATTGATCATCGGCAGCAGAATACGATTGACGATGAAGCCAGCATAATCCTTGGCCAGGATCGTGGTCTTACCCATCTTCTTGGCGAGCGCGTCGACCACTTGCAACGTTTCCTCCGTAGTCGCTAGCCCACGTACGATCTCCACTAGTTGCATCACCACCGGTGGATTCATGAAGTGCATACCAATAACTTTGGCGGGTCGTTTGGTCACTGCGCCAAGTTGGGTGAGCGAAATCGACGAGGTGTTGCTAGCGAGAATGACATCCGGACGAGCAATCTGATCAAGCTGTTGGAAAATATTCTTCTTGATCTCGTAGTCTTCTGGCGCAGCCTCGAGGATGAGATCAGCATCGCGGAGGTCATGCAGATTCGCTGTTCCACGCAAGCGACTTAGAACAGCACGTTGTTCGTCTTCCGATAGTTTTCCGCGCTCGGTCAGACGCACCATGCCTTTATGGATATTGTCCAGGGCACGGTTCACAATCGGTTGAGTCACATCATACAAAATCACTGAGATTCCGGCCTGCGCGGCGACTTGTCCAATGCCGCCACCCATTTGGCCGGAACCGACAATACCGAGAGTACGAACGTCTTTCATAGCTATGCCGGTAATGACTGCTGCTGTTCGAGTTCAGTGATACGGGCGATCACTTGATCCATCAGATACCCTGGAGTTGACGCTCCTGCCGTCACGCCGATTTCGTTTACACCGGCAAACCAACCTGGCTCAACTTCGGTGGGTTCTTCAATGTGATACGTTGTTGCGCCTTCTTGCTGGCAGACGGTCGCCAGATGACGCGTGTTGGAGCTGTTTTTTCCACCCACAACAATCATGAGTTGCACTTCACGCGCAAGGTCGCGAGCGGCATCTTGTCTCTCAATCGTTGGGTTGCAAATGGTGTTGAACACTTTAAGTTCTTTACAACGTGGTGCGAGATACGAGAGGACTTCACTGAGGCGTTCAGTTTCCTGGGTGGTTTGAACAACCAAACCAACTTTTTTGTTCGCCAACTTTACCGTTCGCGCATCTTCCGGCTTTTCAATAATCGTCGCATGTCCCCCCGCGTGTCCCACAGTACCGATCACTTCGGGATGCTTGGAGTTGCCGAAGATCACCAGGTGATATCCTTCATTCACGAGCTGTTTGGCACGATTTTGCACCAATGTCACCAAGGGACATGTCGCATCGACTACAGTGAGATTTTTCTGTTTTGCCTGCTGATAGGTTTCCGGCGGCACGCCGTGCGTACGGATGACCACCGTGCCACCGGTTGGCATCTCATCAAGTGAATCGATTGTACTTGCACCTTTGTCTGCTAGGGACTGAACCACTTGGGGGTTGTGAATGATCGGCCCCAGCGTTCGTACCGGAACGCCGTGATGGGTTTCCGTGGTCTGATGCACCATATCGATGGCACGCTCGACTCCCCAACAGTAGCCAGCATGCACAGCTTTGCGAATGTTTCTCACGCCCTCTTCTCCTCCTGCACTTTTTGCAATGAGCCAACAGTGCCGGTTTGCGAGCCAATCCACAGCTCGCCCCCTTCATACAGCTCTTTTTTCCAGATCGGCACGGTTTCCTTTAACTGATTGATCGCGTAATGGCACGCCTCAAACGCTGCGTGGCGATGCCCCGAGGAAACGGCAATAGCGACACTCGCCTCACCAATGTCCACGCGTCCGAGGCGATGAATCATGGCAATCTTCTTCACGGGCCAGCGCTGCAACACCTCGGCAGCAATTTTCTCCATCTCTTTCTCAGCCATGCCGGGATAACATTCGTATTCGAGACGCGTTACCTGGCGACCTTCATTGGTATTGCGCGTCATGCCAACAAACGTCGCCACCGCCCCGGCTGTAGGGTCAGCAACAAAGTCACTGAGTTCCTGCATGTCGATTTGGCTTTGAGTAATTTTACAGAGAATGGAATTTTGCTCCGCTGCCATAACCATACCAGTGTAGATTGCTGACTTTACAAGACAAAAGTTCTTCAATCGTCAATCTGCAATCGCAAATCTACAATTCTTCAGCCCCCACTAACCGGAGGAATAAACGCAAGCTCGTCATTATCTTGGAGGGGGTGAGCCTTGTCAACGTATTCTTGAGCGACAGCAAAGGCCATCGACTTCTCTACCGCCGCGAGTTCTGGATGTTCTTGTTTCAGCAGTTCCCATACCGTACCAACCGTTGCGCCAGCAGGTACGTCTCGGACTTCCTCACTTTTCTTCAGTCGTTCACGTAGTGAGGCAAAAAAACGCAAGTTAATGCGCATGGCGTTCGCCTCGCAGGACAAACAGCATATGTCCGAGTTCAGGTAACACAAGTTTGGTCATGCCGAGTTCCACCGCCCCGGTTGACCCTGGAAGGGAAATGATGACCTTCCCTTTCGCAACCCCAGCGGTCGCGCGTGTCATCATCGCCGCGGAGCCAATGTCCTGATAACTCAGCATACGGAAGAGTTCTCCAAACCCGCTAATTTCTTTTTCCAATACGCCTTGAATTGCTTCGAAGGTCGTATCTCGCGGCGCGATCCCTGTACCGCCATTAATGATAATGGCATCAACGTCTGATTGATCAAGTAACGTCCGCACAGCAGCAGAGATCTGCGTCGGTTCGTCCTTCAGAATCTGATAGGATGCCACGGTATGTTGTTGAGCCGCCAGCAGGTCTTTTATTTTCTTACCGCTGGTATCAGTATCGACCGTGCGCGTATCACTTGCCGTAATCACCGCACAGCGAACGGCGCGATGGGCCTTGTCTTTGTGTTCGGTAACCGCCATAGGTTTCTATGTATATCGTTGACATGGGGGTAATCGCAACCCTGCGGAGGATCGTCGTGGAAACAATTAAGAAAGCTCGACCAACAACGGCATGAACTCAAAGCGCTACGCTATTTGCTGGATTTCTTCCCGCAAAGCATGCAGAACCGCGACACGCTTCCTAGCCGCGAGGATTTTCAGATCTCCGACTGCCAGCGTATTTACGATGTATTGCTGTCGGCCAAAACACAAGAAGAAGCAACCAGGGCGATTGAAGCACTTACCGTAGAAGACACTGATATAGAATCGTTTCTCCGGCTCGGCGGCAAGTTTTATCACGCGTATCCGCAGATGGTAAAAGAGCGCGGGAAAGACTTTCGTGCGGGCACGGTGAAGGTTGTGGTACCGGGGGAATGATCAGATTAAAAGGCGAAAAGGCGAAATGAAGATCGGTATTGTCTTTCTCTTTTTTCCCATCCTCCCGTTTACCTATTTCCCCGTTTTCGCCCTGCCTGAATGTACGCACCCGCCGGTGCTAATCCCGCACAGTCTTGTGGATGCAGAATTTCCGCCAGAATTTCTACGCTATCGACGATACGCGGACCAGAGCGGTTGAGGTAGGCGTTACCATCAACGAGAAACACGTGGTTATTCTGTACAGCAGGAAGGGCCTGCCACTGTGGGTGAGCCGTAAAAACGGGGAGTTCTGATTGGGTTTGTGAAATCTTGAAACCACAGGGCATCAGAACAATCACATCGGGTTGATATTCTGCCAGACTCTCCCAGGTGAGCTTAGTACTGTGCTCGCCTACTTCTGCCAATGTGTACTCACCACCCGCAATGTTAACGAGTTCTGGTATCCAGTTCCCCGCAGCAATCAAAGGATCAAGCCATTCGATGCACGCAATTCGTGGGCGAGGCAGATGACGCGTTTTTTGCTCAAGTTTCCACAATCGCCGTTTGAGGCTTTTCAGTAGCTCTTCAGCAATGTCCTCCTGACCCGTGGCGCTCGCAACTTGGCGAATGTCCTCCCAAATGTCACGTAAGCGTTGTGGTTTGAGAGAAACCACTTTCACCTCCGGCGAGAGTACACACCTCACGGCTTCTTCAACCTCGTGGAGTGGAACTGCACACACCTCACATTGGTCTTGGGTGATGATCAGATCAGGTTGCAAGGATTGGAGCGTATCGGTGTTGATTCGGTAGATGCTCAAGCCCTCCTGAACAAGCTCACGAACACGAGCTTCGATGATTCCACTCATCGCATGAGGATTAAGCTTGGGCTCAGTCAGCACCGGTAAGCCAACAACATCGGCAGGATAGTCACACTCGTGAGAAACCCCAACTAAACGATGCCGCAAGCCGAGGGCACAGAGTATTTCGGTACTACCCGGGAGGAGCGAAATGATACGTTCAGCAGAACTCATAAAAACCGTCACATCAGCAGGCGTGGCTTTTTCTCGTCAGCTTCGATCTTATCGCCACAGGTTGAACCACATTTAGTGCACACATACTCAAACTTATTTCCCTCCATCAGAATCAGGAGGAGCTTCTTGCGTACCGGCATCGCCTGCCGACACTGGGGGCAGAAAAGTAATGACGCTTCAAGCTGTTCGAAACTGGGCTTGGTGGCCACTGGTTCGACTCCTTTCTCAAACGCTTCGCTTAGGGGGAAATGGAAGAGAAAAACAATCTGTTTTCGTCTCTTTCGCCTTTTCCCCGTTTCGCCTTTTTCTTTTCTTCAAAAGCTAATAGCTAAAAGCTCTTAGCCAGAATGTCAACGCAGCCATTGCGTCGGATTCCAGGAGCAGTTACAACCAAATCTCGTGAAATCGCCATGAATACGCGCAAAGTTTACATCGAAACCTATGGGTGCCAGATGAATCTGGCTGATACCGAGCTGCTTATCGGACTGCTCAAACCCCATGGCTACGAGCCCACCAAAACGGTGGATCATGCTGATGTTATTCTACTTAATACCTGCGCGATTCGAGAGCGAGCCGAAGAACGGGTACTGAAACGACTTCGGGAACTCATGTACCATAAAGCCCGTCATCCAGGCGTTCGCCTGGGACTCACCGGCTGTATGGCCCAACACCACCGTGATCTCTTGCTCGACAAAGCACCGTACCTTGATCTTGTCCTTGGTCCCGATGCCTATCGCACCCTTCCAGCATTACTAGCCCAAGAAGACAAGGACGAACCATTGGTATCCGTTCGCCTCGATCGAGATGAGACCTATGCTGACATCACCCCAGTCCGTGGTGAAGGTATTCGAGCCTGGGTGACGGTCATGCGAGGTTGTGACAAGTTTTGTACGTTTTGTATCGTACCCTACGTTCGTGGCCGCGAGCGCAGTGTCCCACTTGCTGCTCTGCTCGACCAAGTCCGCGTGCTCACTGACCAGGGCTATAAGGAAGTGGTGTATCTTGGGCAGACCGTCAACGCCTATCGTGACGGCGAGCATGATTTCGCCGACCTGCTGCGCTACACGGCAGCAATCGAGGGGATTGAGCGTATTCGCTTTACCTCACCACACCCCTCGGACATGAGCGAACGAGTCATCGAAGCAATGGCAACTTGCGCAAAAGTCGCCCCTTATCTACATCTCCCCCTCCAATCTGCTTCTAACAGGGTGTTAGAACGCATGGAACGTGGATATACCATCGAGCACTATGTAGCGCTTGTCGAACGCTTGCGTTCAGCCATTCCTGGGCTTGCCCTCTCGACTGATATTATCGTCGGGTTTCCCGGTGAAGAAGAGGTTGATTTTCAAGCCACGCATGACTTCATGGCAGCGATTCGTTACGACTCAGCTTTCATGTTCAAATACTCAGCACGTGAGGGAACCAAAGCCTACAAGTGGGGCGAAACGTTGCTAGAGGAAGAAAAAGTGCGGCGGCTGCAAGCCATCATTACGCTGCAGGAGCGGATTTCCGGAGAGGTCAATCGTCAGCTCATTGGTCAGACGGTTGAGGTCCTTGTCGAAGGTCCAGCAAAACGCCCGGAAGGATGGTTGTCAGGCAAAACCCGACAATTTAGAACAGCCGTGTTTCCGGGCAGCGGCGCGCAGCCTGGCGACCTGATTTCGGTGCGAGTAGCATCGACCACTGCACATACATTAATTGGTGAAGCGTCCGCATAAGGATTCGATTTCCGCCTTCTTGGTTCACTGAGTCTTGTTCCTTTTTCTGAGCGCATCATGGGTTATGAGAGCGCTCTAAGGAAGAACGGAGTTTCGTCACATGGCGATACCCCGGTCGGTTAACAAGCGTCTCACAAGCCAACAGGAATTCGCCCAACGGTCTCCAACACCGACGGTGAACGCCGCACCCCTCACTGTCCCATCTACAGATTCGGCTGTCCAAGCCAACCGATTAGAGGCAGAGCAGGTCCATTTACTGTATACGCGATCCACAGCTGCAGCACTTATCACGCTTGTTCTCGGCGCTGTGCTCCTCGTGCTGCTGTTGTGGTCCGTGGTCTCCCACGTCCGCCTCCTGACGTGGGCCTGTTTCATGGCAACAGTGGCACTGACTCGCTGGGCACTAGTTTGCCACTATCGTCGCAGGGCAAGGGGGCCTGAAGAACTCAGGTATTGGCGTACCCTTGTGTTCGTCAGTGTAGCTGTCACTGGCTGTGGGTGGGGGCTAGCAGGATTCTTCTTATTTCCAACCCACTCTTTACCCCATCAGGTATTCCTCGTCACTTTCTTGGGCGGGGTATCCATTGTTTCCACTGCGAATCTGGCAGCGATTCGGTCTCTTTTTTTCCTCTTCTTTTTTTTCCTCATGGCTCCCACAGCTCTCCGCTTAGCGCTCAGCGGTGAGACGATTCCCATGACGATTAGTTTGTTGTGTTTCAGTTTTAGCGGCTGTCTCGTGCTTGTTGCGAACTACATGCATGCCTCTCTTGTGGAATCCTTGCGGCTTCGTTTTGCCAACCTCGATCTCGTTCAGAGCTTGTCTGCAGCGAAAGAGCAGGCTGAGCAAGCACGGCTCCAACTTGCTGCTTCACACGCTGCTTTGCGCAAAAATGAGGAACGTTTCCGGTCTCTCATTGAACATGCAGCTGACGTTGTGACCATCCTCAATGCTGACGGCACCATTCGTTACATTAGTCCATTGATTGAACCCTGGTTAGGATACTCCTCAGAAGAACTCATTGGACAACCCTTCACGATACTGCTTCACCCCACTGATCAAGAGCGAGTCACTGCGAACATCCTCTCATGTGTTCAAGAATCAGGAGGGGAGCGGACATTCGAATCACAATGGCATCAGAAAGGAGGAGGATGGCGGAGTGTTGAAAGTGTCATACGCAACCTATTTGATGACAATGCGGTGGCTGGCATCACTCTTAGTTCACGAGATGTAACCGAACGCAAAGAAATTGAGCGACTAAAGGATGAACTTGTCTCTACCGTGAGTCACGAGCTACGCACTCCGCTTACGAGCCTCCGGGGCTTTACTGAACTCATGCTCACTCGCGATTTCCCTGTAGATCAGCAACATCGTTTTCTCACTATCATGAATGACGAGGCGACCCGCCTCACGGATTTGATTAACGATTTCCTCGATCTACAACGCATCGAATCGGGGCGGGAGACGTATTTCTTTGCCCATGTAGCACTGCTCCCGCTTTTGCAAGAGGCCATCGCCCCTTTTGTCAATGGAACTGAGAAGCACACGCTTCACCTTGACGTCCCAGATTCACTACCTCCAGTCCGTGTTGACAGCGGACGTATCCGCCAAGTGCTTACTAATCTGCTCTCCAACGCAATCAAATTTTCTCCCGACGGCGGGACGATCATCGTCAGTGCACGAAACACCAGGGAATCCGTTGTGGTCCGTGTTACTGACGACGGAATAGGCATTCCAGCCGAAGCGATCCCTCAGCTCTTTGACAAGTTCTTCCGGGTAGATAACACCGAAACCAGGAAGATCAGTGGCACGGGACTTGGACTCGCACTCGTAAAACAAATTATCGAGGCGCACGGAGGCCAGGTGCGCGTCGAAAGCGCATCTGGAAAAGGGAGTACCTTCTCTTTCTCGTTACCTAGCGGGGCATAATAGACCCCGTTTGCCATTAAAGCTCTCACAGCAGACAGCCGAAACTCTTCAGGTAGGCCTTTTATTAAAGGTGGATCGTCTCTCGAGGCTTGCCACACCTAAAGAAGGGGAATTCTTCATGACAACGCTAGCTGCTGTCGAGCCTAAACTTATTGGGGGAAAGTACCGTGTCGTCGCCCCACTTGGCCAAGGAGCGATGGGCGTTGTCTATCGCGCAGAGCAACTCGATATCGAGAACCATGTGCTCCGCGAGGTTGCTCTGAAAACGCTGCGGCCAGAGCTTTCTCGTGATCCCGACTTCTCTCGACGCTTCCTCCGCGAGGTCCGTGTGGCGGCGCGGTTACGGAATCCCCACACCGTGACCGTATACGATTCCGGTCTCGATAATGAAGGGCAACTGTTCTACACCATGGAGATCATTCATGGGCGAGACGCTGAAAGAGATCATACAAAGCTCCGGAACGCTTCCAGTCGAACGTGTTGTCCGTATCGTCAGTCAAATTTGCGAAGCCCTCGGCGAAGCGCATGGGCTCCCTGAACCGATCGTTCATCGTGACATCAAACCCGCCAATATTTTTCTTGAAGAACAGCAGGATGAAGATTGGGTGAAAGTCGGAGACTTTGGCATCGCCAAGGTCTTAGGCGAAGAGACCAGCGGCCTCAGTCATACTGGCGTTTCTCCTGGCACTCCTCGTTACATGGCCCCAGAGCAGTGGATGGGAAAAGAGATCGATGGTCGAGCGGATTTGTACGCCTTAGGAGTCATGTTTTACGAGATGCTCACAGGGACATCACCGTTCGTCACCTCAGATGGGGCAATGGGATTGATGTATCAACACCTCCATAATGCACCCCACCCTCTCCCCTCTGCCGTTCCCGCTGGCATCCGGCTCCAAGTCGAGCAGATGCTTGCCAAAGCGCCACAAGATCGTCCAACAAGCCCCACGCTGGTTCGCCGTGCCCTCGAAGCCGCGCTCTCGGGTAGCGATGAGCAGCATACCGTTATCCTCCGTTCAGAAGTTGATTCCATTGCTCAGACCATCATCGCTCCAGCAGGAATGCAGAATAAAGATTCGGCTCACCTCACTCACCCAAAGTCACAGGCTGAAACTATTAGCGAATCACTAAATCCTCCTTCTCAACACTCTCTCGTCGGAAGGTTCCTCGTTCGGGCGTGGCATCATTGGAGGACTCTTATTACTCCTCTTGCTCAGTGGAGGAATCTGGTATCAGTACAGACAACAACACGCACTTCTGGTGCAATCGCCAACTCAAACCGGGGGAGTAAACCCTGAATCCAACGCCCAGCATACAACGGGTGAAGAACGAGGATCGCCCTCACAGCAACCTTCAGGAGCTGACGCTCCTGGCACGGACCTTATTCTCGCCGCGCGTTCCGGTTCCATCGATCTTGTTCGGGCCTTAGTGGAGAAAGGCACCAACGTGAACGCGAAGGACGACATGGGCCGAACCGCGTTGATGTGGGCAGCTAACAATGGTGCAGCCGATACTGTCCAATTCTTGTTGAGTAACGGTGCCAAGGTTGATGCCAAAGATCACGAAGGAAAAACCGCCTTACTGTGGGCGACGAGTCGTTCGTTCGACCGCTTTGCCCTCGTGCAGACGCTCGCCGACACCGTCCAAGTGTTACTTACTCATGGCGCAGATCTCACGGTCAGTGATGCAGAAGGAAAGACTCCCCTCATGTGGGCAACCACCAACGGATACGATACGATTGTCCGCATTCTGCTCGCTAAAAATGCGCCTCTCGATGTCCAGGATAAAGAGGGAAATACGGCGCTGCTGTTCGCAGCCCGTAATGATCGTATCGATGTGGTCCGGCTTCTCCTGACTAAAGGCGCTCTCGTCGATTTGCAAAATGCTGAAGGAACGACCGCCTTAATGGCCGCCGCTACCGCTGGTTATTTAAATATCGCTAACGCTCTCTTAACAAAAAATGCCGACCCGAATCTGAAGGATAACGAGGGCAGAACGGCACTCATGTGGGCAGTTAACAGTAGCTCTCCCGATATCGTCCAGGCATTATTGGCTAAAGGAGCAGACCCGACACTGATCAATAAAGGCGGAAGGAACGCGGTGATGGTTGCTGCCATCAAAGGTCAGACTGGTATCCTGCAAGTCTTGTTGACGAAAGGGGTGGACATTAATGCTACTGACGAGAATGGCAAAACAGCGTTAATGTGGGCAGCAATCGAGGCACATCTCGATTGCGTACAGGTGCTGCTCGCTAAAGGGGCAACGATGAATACTACCGACAAAGAAGGGAAAAGTGCCCTGCTGTGGGTAGCCGCGCAGGATCATGTTGATCCTGAGATTGAACGGACCTCAGTCGAGATCGTCCAGGCATTATTAGCCAAAGGGGCTGACATCCGACAGAAGAGCGACGAGGGAAAAACTGCGCTGTTGTGGGCGGCAGAAAAAGGACACGTCAGCATCGTGCAAGCGCTACTTGCGAAAAAAGCCGACGTACAAGTGAAAGATCGCAGCGGGAAAACCGCTTTGATGCTCGCCAGTGAGGGGAATTACTCCGAGATTGTGAATCTTCTACGTGGTGCCGGGGCGCAAGGGTGATGGGAAAAAGCTGGAAATTCACATTGTGAACTCCCCTGTAGCCTACAGCCTTTTCCGCATCGACACCTGAGCCCTGGCACCTGACAACTTTCTAGGCCAGCAGTTCCAATACCTTCTCCGACGGTCGGGCAAGTACTGCCTTCTGCCCGCGAATGATGATCGGTCGTTGCATTAGCACTGGGTGCTGTAACAATAAATCGATCACTGCCTCGCGCGTCTCATACTTCTTCGCATCAAGGCCAAGGGACTCAAAGTTTTTATCCTTGCGAACCAGGTCCGCCGGCGGATTGGGCAACATATCCATAATTCGTTCAAATGTCGCTCGGTCCAGTGGGTTCTTGAGATATTCGATAACGTCGAACTCGACGCCGCGCTCCTTTAGTATATCGAGCGCTCCACGTGACTGCCCTCAGCCGGGGTTGTGATAGACGAGAAGTCGTTCCATAAACACCTCCACAAACGAAATGAGTTTCGTAGTCCTCTTTGATCACTATTCATCTGACAATCTTGTCGTCAAGAGGGTACAATAGCAACCCATTCTGGTCTGCAAGACGACGATGAAGGAGAATGCACTTCTATGGATATCAAAAAAACTCGTCACTACGTCGAAGAGCAATGGAACAACAGCATCGTCCCAGCTCTACAGGAGTACCTCGCTATTCCCAACCAATCTCCTGCCTACGATCCCAACTGGAACACAAACGGTTATATGGACCAGGCTACTGACCTGATTGCCAATTGGATTCGAATGCAAAAGATTCCTGGGCTCGTGCTCGACATTATTCGCCTGGAAAAACGCACACCGCTCATCTTTGTCGAGATTCCAGGTGACTCGAAAGAAACCGTTCTGCTTTATGGTCATCTTGATAAACAACCGCCGATGGAAGGCTGGAACGAGGGACTGGGACCGTGGAAGCCAGTTATCAAAGATGGCCGCTTGTATGGACGTGGAGGTGCAGACGACGGCTATTCAGCTTTTGCCTCACTGACCGCGATCCAGGCTCTGAAGCAGCAAGACATTCCACACGCACGCTGCGTAATTCTCATCGAAGCTTGCGAAGAGAGCGGAAGTTTCGATCTACCACATTATGTTGAAGCGCTCAAAGATCGCATTGGCACTCCGAGTTTGGTCATCTGCCTTGATTCTGGGTGTGGCAATTATGAGCAATTGTGGATCACGACCTCGTTGCGTGGGTTGGCCAATGGCAATCTTACTGCCTCCACACTTACTGAAGGTGTGCACTCTGGTGCAGCCAGTGGGATAGTGCCTTCAACGTTTCGCATCCTCCGCCAATTGCTGAGTCGTTTAGAAAACGAACAAACAGGTGAGATTTTGCCTAAGGAGTTGTATGTCTCAGTTCCTGAGGAGCGTTTGCAGCAAGCGGACGCAGCAGCACAAGTGTTAGGGGCAAGCGTGTACAGTGAGTATCCATTTCAGTCAGGGGCAAAACCAGTTGTGAACGACATCAAAGAACTTTTACTGAATCGCACCTGGCGTCCGCAATTGGGCATTACCGGCGCAGCCGGACTTCCGCCACTTGATAAGTCTGGCAATGTCCTGCGGCCAGTCACGGCAGCAAAAATCTCGCTCCGTCTTCCACCAACTGCTGATGCCAACGCTGCAACAACCTTTCTCAAGCAGCTTTTTGAGAAAGATCCACCGTATGGCGCGAAAGTAACGTTTGTCAGCCGAACAATGCGCGTTTGGTTGGAATGCGCCACCGCTTGAGCCGTGGCTAGAGAAATCGCTCAAGCAAGCATCGCTTGATTATTTCGGTAAAGAAGCATGCTATTGGGGTGAGGGGGGAACGATCCCGTTCATGGCAATGCTGGGTGAGAAATTCCCTCGTGCGCAGTTTGTGATTACCGGAGTCCTTGGTCCTCGGTCAAACGCACATGGACCGAACGAGTTTCTCGATATCGCAACTGGGAAAAGACTCACCTGTTGTGTGGCACGAGTGTTGGAGGACCACTTACACAAAGCGATAGAGAAGGGAAATCACTAGCTGTCGGAATATTGACAGCGCCAGCTTTCGGTGAGTGATATTGTCCCAAGGAGGAAAATTATGAATAGATACCAAATGTTACGTGGTTCTGATGCTCGTGAACCACAGACTGCACCAGGCTGGCAGATTACACGATTATTACCTGCAAGTGGGCTATATGGAGCGAACGGCATGCAATTCGGCCCAGACGGTCGTCTCTATGTGACGCAAGCTTTTGGTAGTCAGATCACCGCAGTGAATATCAAGAGTGGCGCACTCGAAGTGATTTCACCTGTTGGTGGACCAATCGTCGCGCCAGACGATGTCGCATTCGACTCATACGGCACGATGTACGTAACCGAAGTGATGAGTGCGCGTGTATGTGCGCGTACACCAGATGGAAAGACTCGCATCGTCAACGATGACTTGCCGGGTGCGAATGGTATCACGATCCACAACGATCGGGTCTTTATCGACGAGTTTCGTCGTGGTGGTCGTATCTTTGAACTGTATCCACATTCCGGTCAAGCACCGCGGTTAATCGCTGACGATCTGCGTGGGCCAAATGCGTTGATGGTTGGACCTGATGGGAAGTTGTATTTTCCGTTGGTTCCACAAGGTGAAGTATGGCGTGTCGATATCGAAACCGGAGCACGTGAGAAAGTTGTCGATGGCCTCAAATCGCCACCGGCAGTGAAGTTTAATCGCAAAGGTGAATTGATCGTGCCACAAGCTGGTAATGGTGAGGTGGTACGTATTGACGTGCAAAGCGGGACAAAAACCGTCATTGCTAAAGTCCGACCGGGAATCGATAACTTTGCTTTTCATCCAGACAATCGCATGTTTATCTCACACTTTGTTGATGGTGGTGTTGCAGAAGTCGCTACCGACGGAAGCAATACTGAGCGGACACTCGTACCGCCAGGGCTTGTCGGTCCCTGGGGAATCGCCTGCGGCGCTAGCGGACAATTGTATCTCAACGATGGCCTGAGTTTGGCTGTCCTTTCCCCTGATAAAACCATTGGTCGACTTGGTGGCTTATTGGACAACAGTTTCCCAGGATTCGTGCGGAGCCTTGCTGCTGGTGCACCTGGTGAATTATGGCTCACAACCATTGCGGGTGATGTCGTGCAGTATTTTCCGGACGGACGACCATTCAATATGCTCGCTCGTAAACTGAAGAACCCGTATGGTCTTGCTCGTCTGACAGATGGAGCGGTTATCGTAGCAGAGGCTGGAACCGAGCAAGTTGCTACGCGTTGACCCGGCTGGACAGGTATCGGACATTGCAGAAGGGCTTGCACAACCAGGTGAAGTGGTTGCGGCAGATGACGGAACAGTTTTCGTTAGCGAAGAAGGAAATGGGCGAGTAACGCGAGTCGATAGTGCAGGGAAAACTTCTTCAGTGATTGATGGTCTAGATAAACCTAAAGGACTTGCTCTGCGACAGGGTTCGCTGTTGGTTCTTGATCGAGGGAGCAAAGAACTTCAGCGCGGTTGATCTGGCATCAAAAAAGCGCAGGTGATTGCGCATCATCTTACCGGTTGGCGATCCACCTGGCTGTTCACGCGGCCCAATGGATTTCTCCGGCGGACTCGCGGTCGGATCAGATGGCACGATTTACATTGCCGGAGATGGAGAAGGAAGTGTGTTGGCGTTACGGGAATCAGCGATCAGCAGTCAGTGACCAAATGAGGGCAAATTCTAATTACGTTGAGCAAAACTGGATTCCCGCTTTCGCGAGAATGTTCATTCACCTGCGATGCATCCTTGGCAATGAAAAATCCGTAGAGACGTAGCAAGTTACGTCTCTACAATGCGGATAGAACTTCCTAAAGATTTTCTTTTCTTGACGTTTTTTTCCAGTTCCCTACAATGAATTTAGCTAAGTTGAACTGGAAACATATGGCAAGAATTACAGAAACCATTGGCTTTTCCGTTCCTCCTATTATTGCCCGCCAGGTCGCGCGTATCGCGAAGGCAGAGCGCCGCACGAAAAGCGAACTCTTTCGCGAAATGGTGCGCGTTTATGAGCGCTACCGTAAGCAAGAAGAGCAATACGACGAGGCATGGGCGATGCGTCTCATCCGAGAAGCAAAAGAGGAAGAGCGCCTTCGTCCTATGACTCAAGAAGAGATGGACAGAGAAGAAGAGGAGTTAAACCGCTACGCGGAAGCTCAGTCTAAAAAGCTTGGCATTAAAGAGAAAGATATAGACCGGATTATTCATGAGCACCGCGCACGGAGGCGAAATCAGAGCCGTTCTTGATACGAACGTTCTCGTTTCGGCACTGACGCACCCACATGGGCGTGTCGCTCCCCTATGGCGGGCGGCAGGGATCGCCGTTACCAACTTCTTGTCTCTTCCCGCCATTATTTCCGAAGTAGGAAAGGCGTTACGTGACGTTTCAGTGGGACGAGCGCCGCATTACCAACACGCTTAAAGCTGCTGAGCAAGATAGGAGAGATCATCGTTCCTCGCACCTCGCTCGATGTCATCAGTAACGACCCAGATGACAATCGCATCTTGGAGTGTGCGGTTGAGGGAAAGGCCGATGTGATCGTGTCTGGTGATCGTCATTTGCGTGACCTCAAATCTTATCAAGGTATTCCAATAGTGCGGCCCGTTGACTTCCTGCGGACCTTGGGAGTTGGGTTGCGGCAAAAGTGGCGTATCTAGGATATCTTAACCAAGAATGGTCACAAATAGAATTCCCAATGGCTATTGGCTCAATGTCGGTAATCTCGCTGATGATCTCAAAAGACACCGTTACAAACTCAGCGGGATGCCCAGAGCTTTAACGCCTCCACCGCATCAATTGCCCCTTGAATCTCCATACGAGTCACTGTTGTTGGCGTTGCATGACTGAGTGGATTTAGGACGATTTTACGAAAAGTCTCAATTTGGCTGAGTAGACATTATGCGAAATAAGCTACAATGGGTGGGTGCTTGAATATAACCGACTGAAAAAAGACCGACGACGATTGTTGGCGTTGACGGGGCTGACACGCAAAGAGTTTGTCGTGTTGCATCAGGCGTTTCGCACCGCCTATGCGACCGTGTACCCGGAGGACAAAACGGCGGACGGCAGTATCCGCAAGCGACAGGCGGGAGGTGGTCGCAAAGGGCAGCTGAGGACGACGGAGCAGAAACTGCTGTTTAGCTTGGTGTATCAGAAGACCTATCCTCTGCAGGTGGTGCTGGCCGAGATTTTTGGACTGAGCCAGTCACGCGTGAACCGGTGGCTCCAGCGGTTGCTGCCGATTCTGAAGCAAGCGTTGGACGAGTTGGACGTCTTGCCGACTCGGGAGCCTGACAAGTTTGCACGCTATGAACGCCGCCACCAGGAAGCGGGCGAAGCTGATTATTGACGGGACCGATCGGCGGCGGCAGCGTCCTGAAAAACCCGGCCCAACAGGCCTTGCACTACAGCGGCAAGCAGAAAACGCATAGTGACAAGAACATCGTGGTGGTCAATGCCAAGACCAAGCGCGTGGGCTATTTGAGTCAGACGTATGCCGGGACAATGCATGACAAAAAGATCGTCGATACCGAACCGCTTCGCTATCCACGGGGAACAATCCTGTATCAGGACACCGGCTTTCAGGGGTACGCCCCCAAAGTGCAGCAGACCCACCAGCCGAAAAAAAGCCGCGCAAGGGCGCGTTAACCCGTGGCAAAAGCGCCACAACCGCAAAAACTGTCCCGTGTCCGGGTTCGCGTGGAGCATGCTTTGGCTTGGCGTGAAACGCTCCCGGATCGTGAAGGACGTCTTGCGCAATACCAAAACGGACCTGTCAGATTTAGTAATGGTTGTCGCCTGTGGGTTACACAATCTCCGCGTACGTTATCGCAAACGGCGGCTGCGAACATGAGCGAAAGTTATTCCGCATAATGTCTAGTATAGCTTTGTGAGTGTGAGCTTTCCCGAGTAGCGGCTCTTGCCACGGTTCCCCCCTTACTGTCCATAGCCTGGATGTTAGTATGCTCTTTCACATTATCACGGACGATAAAAACGATAACAGTCAGACACGGCCCTTGCCACCACCGGGCGCTTGACGAAAGGAGCTTTGCTCTGCTTTCGTAGCCGGAGAGAAGGAGAAGCACACATGACTGCTCCATTCGTCACTCATCACACCACCTTCGTCAATGATGTCCGCTTGCACTACGTCACTGCTGGTCAAGGTGATCCGGTCGTTCTGCTCCATGGCTGGCCAGAGACGTGGTATCAATGGAGAAAAATTATCCCTACGCTAGCAGAACGCTACACCGTCATCGCGCCTGATATGAGGGGTCTTGGAGATTCATCGAAACCCGCTACCGGCTACGATAAACGCACGATCGCTGCGGACATCTACCAACTTGTGCAGAAGCTTGGTTTTCAACGCATCTTTCTGGTCGGGCATGATTGGGGCGGCCCAGTTGCCTATGCCTATGCAGCCGCGCACCCTGACGATGTCCGCCGCCTCGTTATCCTCGACGTACCAATTCCTGGTGCAGGCTTGGAAAAAATCCCACAAGCGTCTCCGCGCGGTGGCCTATGGCACATGTCGTTTCATGGCGTTCGCGACTTACCTGAAATCCTGGTCGCAGGAAAAGAGCGTGAATACCTCACCTGGTTTTATCGTACAGCCTATAATCCTACGGCTATCGAAGAAGAAGACATTGATGAATACGTTCGCTGTTATGCAGCTCCGGGTGGAATGCGAGCGGGATTTGAATACTACCGTGCGCTTTGGACTGATGTTGAACACAATACCGAGAACGCAAAGACAAAATTAAAGATGCCCGTGCTCGCGCTCGGCGGCAAGTATAGCTTTCGGCAAACGTACGCTCACGACCATGCAAACCTTGGCGGAAAATGTTCGTGGTGGTGAGATTGATAAATGCGGCCACTGGATTTCGGAGGAACAACCAGAGTATCTCACTGAACAGCTACTCACATTTTTTAGTGAAGAATGATCATAAGCTCCAGCCAACACATCGCTGCCACTATCAGGAACTATTTTTTAGTCGGCAGAGTCAGAAAGGCTGATGAAGTACTACTCTTTGCTCCTGCTCTTGCGGTGGGGTTGTGATCTTCTCGCTGCCGGGAATAAATACGAGCAAAGACTGATCAACCCGCCAAAGTCCCCGGGAAACGCAGGCAACACCGGAACACGAACAACTGGTGTTGCGGGTGACAGGTTATTAACGAACTGAGAAAAACGGATAGCTTCTCCAGTAGCTAGAGTTTGATGAGCAAGAAAGTTCTTCACCAGCCACTCGCTATAAGCAGAGTTCGCCAGGGAAGGCTGGACGGTACGGGACAGTTGCTTAATGAGCGAGGCTTCAACTTTTTCTTCAGAGATCCGCGTAGATGGTTCCTCATGGGTGCGGTTAAAGATCACCGCCTTTAGAGCAATTTTTAGGCGGTCTAAGCCGGTCAAAAATTGCGTCGCCTCAGTCAACACTTCTTGCTCAAGTGTAGAAACAAGGACGAATGCGGTTTCCTCGCTCGCAAGTAGAGAACTGACGCGCTGAAAACGCTCGCCGAAATCATCAAACATCCCCTGCATAGTAGTAAAAAAGTCTGAAATCTCAGCCAAAGCAGAAATGCCTGTGGCTTCCTCAATTTTTCGTAAAAGAAAGGCAGTGGTTTTGTTCATTGCCGAGAAAATATTCCAACCACCAGTGGGACGAAGAAACCATTTGCGAGCACGGCTGTCGAGGAATCGCTGCAACCGCTGTGGGGCTTCAAGGAAATCTAAGGCTTGGCGGACCGGAGGAGTATCAACCACAATCAGGTCGTACGTGCCTTGCTGAACGAGTGACGCCAGCGTGTCGAGCGCGATGTATTCATGTGAGCCTGCGAACGTGCGCGACAGTCCCTGATAAAATCGATTGGCCAGAATACGATCGCGAACTTCTGCAGTTGGCGCGTAGCGGCTAATAGCGGCATCCCACGCACTTGGTTGATCGATAAGCAGTGCGGTTAACGTACCTCGCGGGGTCAAACCGTAGGCCTGAAACATCTCGAGTGGCACAGGTTTCCCCTGGGCGTTAGTTGGATCAATGCCAAAACAGTCGGCCAGACGTTTCGTTGGGTCGATGGTGACCACAGCCGTCTGCCGCCCGGAGAGTGCTCCCCAGAGAGCCAGTGACGCCGCAGTTGTCGTTTTACCGACACCACCACTGCCAACACAGACCACCACACGATGGGCAGCAATCACAGAAGCCAGGTCAGTTTGCTGTTTTTTCTCTCTCATGAACGCCGTAACGAAACAGATTTAGTTTTCTTTCTTTTGTCGGGAGAGTCCGCTGTTGTCTCAGTAGGCAACGGGATCACCACGTGAGAAAGCTGCTCGACAGTTGTGACATCGAACTCTGCGACAGGAGAAAATGGTAGTCGTATCGTAGGAAGTGGGAGAGTTACCAACGGCTGTAACCGAACAGCCTGTGCTTCCGCTAATGCCGCTTCCTCCTGGCCACACTTCAGGATTTGCTCGACAACACGTCGCTCGGATGGCGAGGCAGACGACGCACGCCTTCAGGACATCAATACCCTGTGTCGAAAGCGGGGCGTGATGAAGGCGATTAATGAACAACACTCCACTTGGCAAGTGTAATTCTTGTGCAACTTGTTGATAGGCATCTTGAGTTTCGCTGACGGCTAACTCATCCGCTGTCGTGACAAAATTGATCGCGGTTTTTTCTGTGTCACGAAGGAGCGACAAGATGCGGTCAGCCTCATAGCCGACGATACCGCCGAATGCTTCATGAGCGGCATGCGGCATTTGCAAATACTGCAGGCTGTGCCCAGTGGCAGGTAGGTCTACCAAGAGGATGTCCCACAGTGGTTGTTGCGTCTGCGGATCACGCTTGCGCTCTTCGTACCAGACTTTCCCCATGGTTAATAATTCCTTGAGTCCTGGGGCGGCTGCAACAAAATACTGATACGCACGACTCTCGACGATGGCCCGCAGGAGCGGTTTGACCGGGATAATCAACCGCAAGTATTCTTCCAGAGCGACAGCGCCACCAGTCGAAAGCACTGAAAGTGATAGAGAAAACGAACGTGGCTCTCGATGATCGTGCTCTAGCGAAGGAAAGCCAAGCAGCCGCGCTGCGCGTGTATTCTCATCAAACTCAATAAGAAGAGTTTTCTTTCCGTGACGCGCAAACGCAAGCGCAGTACTGACGGCAACGGTAGTCTTTCCGACTCCGCCTTTTCCAACGAAGAACAACAAGCGTTTCTGTAAGAGAGTAGCAATAGCAGGGGTCAGCGCAGAATCCGTTGGTGGCACGTTTTACCACCGTACAACCGATGCTCCCCACGTCAATCCACCACCGCAGGCATTAAGGACGACAATGTCATTGTCGCGGATCTTGCCTTGGCGTACCGCTTCGTCGAGTGCGATAGGAATCGATGCAGCAGAGGTGTTACCGAAGCGCTGGACATTGCAATACACCTTGTCCATGCCTACACCCATACGATCAGCTACAGCTTTAATAATGCGCAGATTGGCTTGATGCGGAATCATCAGATGCATATCGGTCGCCGCCAGCCCGGCACGCTCAAGCGCTTTACTTGCGACATCAGATAACGAACGCACGGCAACCTTGAACAACTCTGGCCCTTTCATCTGAATGCCCCATTCTTTGGGGTGCGCTCCTTCTTGGTCGAAAGCCTGACGATGACCAGAGCGAACGTACAACAGCTCCCATAACGCACCGTTTGACTCAATGACTGTACTAAGTAACCCACGGTTACCAGGTTGGACGTCCAACACAATAGCTCCCGCACCATCGCCAAATAACACGCAGGTACCACGGTCCTCCCAGTTCACCATCGTACTGAGAGCATCAGCACCTACCAGGAGCATGCGACCATAGTCACCACTCTTGGCATAGCTGTGCACGACGGACATGCCATAGACAAATCCAGCACACGCGGCATTCACGTCAAAAGCAGGAATCGTATCAACCCCGAGTCGCGCTTGAAGCAGACATGCCGTCGAAGGAAAATAATAATCTCCAGAAACCGTGGCAACGACGATGGCTTGCAAGTCGCTGGCTTTCAGTCCAGACGCTTGCAACGCTTGCACACTCGCCTCGTGCATCAGGTCGAGAATATCTTCTCGCTGTTTCATTGCCCGTCGTTCTTCAATGCCAGTACGCGTGACAATCCAGTCATTACTGGTTGCGACACGTTTTTCCATGTCCGCGTTTGTCAAACAGGTCGGCGGCACGGCAGAGCCAGTGCCAATGATACGTGCGCCCATGCGCAAGCCCTTTCTGTTTTATCGGTAATGTCGGAAAAGCTAGACCGTCAGGGGTGAGCGGTTATTCGGTCCATTTCCGAAAAGCCAAACAGACATTCGTGCCGCCAAAACCAAACGAGTTCGATAACGCTACGCGAATTGATGCCTGACGAGCGGTATTCGGCACGTAATCGAGATCACATTCTGGATCTGGTTCCTCATAGTTGATAGTCGGCGGAAGCATCCCACGATCTACCGCAAGTACTGAATAGACGGCTTCTACCCCACCAGCCGCACCAAGCAAATGGCCAGTCATCGACTTTGTCGAACTGACTGCGATGCGGGCCGCGTGCTCACCAAAGACGCGCTTGATAGCCTGCGTCTCAGTCGCATCGTTATACGGGGTCGAAGTGCCGTGGGCATTGATATAGTCCACTTCGAAAGGATCAATCTCTCCACTCCGTAACGCCAGACGTATGCATCGCGTAGCCCCTTCCCCTTCTGGAGATGGGGCCGTCATGTGATAGGCGTCGCTGTTTGCCCCATATCCGACCACCTCGGCGTAAATCTTCGCGCCGCGACGCTTCGCCATGCCAAGTTCTTCAAGTATGACTACTCCAGCTCCTTCTGACATGACAAAGCCATCACGGTTTTTATCAAACGGGCGACTTGCTTTTTCTGGTTCGTCGTTCCGCGATGATACCGCTTTCAATGCGATGAACCCACCAAGCCCAAGCGGCGTGAGTGCTGCCTCTGCGCCACCAGCAATCACTGCATCTTGTTCTCCTAAGCGAATCAAGCGGAAGGCTTCGCCGATCGCATGTGCTCCGGAAGAACACGCGCTCGTCGGTGTATAGCTAATCCCTTTTGCACCATAACGAATAGAAATTTGGCCAGGAGCAAGATTGGCAATGAGCTTAGGAATAAAGAAGGGAGAGACCTTCTTTAATCGGGTGTCGAGAAAAACCTTATGATACTCCTCAATGCTCGTGAGACCACCGATACCGACGCCAACGATGACGCCGACCATATCTTCGTTCTCCGACGTGATGGGCAGACGGGATTCATCCATCGCCATTTTCGCGGCGGCCACGGCGTATTGGATGAACGGGTCCATCTTCTTCACATCTTTCTTCTCCATGAAATCTTCCGGCGTAAAGTCTTTAACCTCACCGGCAATACGCGTGGGAAAGTCAGAGACATCGAAGCGCGTTATCAGACCAATGCCGGAACGGCCCTCCATCAACGCCTGCCAATTCTTCTCGACTCCAGTTCCAAGCGGACTGACTACCCCCACCCCGGTAATAACAACACGACGTCGCTCGCGGTCCATAAATCTCCTGCCTTTACCAGTCAATCACTGAGGAAGTTCGCGTAATCTTAATGGCTCTCCTGGCAGTCCGCAACCACTACGGCATGACAGCAATCCGGCCATAGCCAAGCCGCCAGAAACACAGATACAAGACGGCTATGCTGAATACGACCAAAAGGGCTAAGCGTGTCTCCCCCGTTCCACGACATGCGCTGATAGGACGTGCGTGGCCGACCGGAATTAAACCCTCGCACCTCAAGCGCCACCGCCATCTGGTCCGCCCGTCGCAGTGCTCCCATGAATACCGGAATCATGACAAAGACATAACGGCGCAAACGCTCCAGTAGTGGTCCACGACTGATATCGAGCCCGCGACAGCGCTGTGCTTGGATCACCGTGAATGCGGCATCAAGAAAGAGTGGCACCAAACGAAACGCTAAAGTGATGGTAAAACCAATCCGATACGGAAGCCCCAGCAACGTAAAGGCATAGGTAAACTCTTCAATACGTGTGGTAGACAAAAAGAGGATTCCGGTGGCAAGGAAGGTGCTGAGTTTCATCGCGGTCCCGAAACCGAAGAGTATTCCCTCACCAGTTACCGGAAGAGAAGGAAACGCAGCAAGCGGCGATCCACGACCGTAAAACACACTCCAGATGATGATCGTAAAAGTAAAAATAAAGAAGAAAAGGATTCGCAGGCGACGCAAGTTTGAAACTGAATCAGTAAGCCAGATTAAGGCGAAAACACCGAGACTGATCGGCAAAATGAACAACGGGTGATCAACCACGAATGCAGCAATAAAGAAGAGCAGCAACCCCAATACTTTGACCAGTGGGTGACGCTGATGCACAAAGGTACGACGGTCAAGATAGAGAAACAGCGGCATAGAAAATAATGAAAAATTAAGAATGTAGAATGCAAAACGACGAGACTACTGATCTACCGCAATAAATTTGCGGGGCAGAGATTGCTTCGTCTCTCCGTTCCTCGCAATGACATCCCGCCCTGTCATTGCGAGCGTAGCGAAGCAATCTCATCCGAATCTCATCTTTTGTACCCATC
The DNA here is from genome assembly GCA_963733195.1 of uncultured delta proteobacterium. GTDB lineage: Bacteria > Desulfobacterota > Binatia > Bin18 > Bin18 > VGTJ01. The sequence continues at coordinate 29,258 of CAVTCR010000059.1, read as the reverse complement.
AGAATTACTGCGTCGGAACACTACTACTCAGTCAGGAAAGTTTTTATGGATAGCCGAGGAACGTCATTCCCGCGAAAGCGGGAATCCAGGAGGCATAACTCCAGGCTAGTGCCTCTTGCACCTGGATGCCAGCTTACGCTGGCATGACGAACCGCGATCACGCAAAATTACATTGACTGACTACTCTCCTACGAGCATAAAAATATCCGCTGTGTCGCTTCGTTTAGCACGATGACAGTAAACTGTCAGGAGTCGTTTCTGAGTGCAGCCTGGAACTGATTCCTCTAGCGATTGAGCCGGTAGACTGATAGTGAGGACTGACCATGACCTTTGATGAAATCCTCGCGCAGGTCCAAGAGCTGCTGCAACGTGAGCAGCGCGTCTCCTATCGCGGCTTAAAGCGACGCTTTGCTCTGGATGACGAGTATATAGAAGATCTCAAGGAAGAACTCATTGGCGCCAAACGGATCGCTGCGGATGAAGACGGACGATTTCTAGTTTGGACGAGCAGGGACAGTCTAGCGTCTAGCGTCCAGAATCCAGGGTCAACACAGGTCCAAGACCCAGAGACCAAGGTCCAAAGTCAAAAGGCTCAGACGCCAGACCCTAAGCCGGTCAGCTACACGCCTGCGCACTTGGCGGAACGGATTCAAGCCGAGCGCGAAGCGATGGAAGCGCGAGGCAATGTGGATGGTGAACGCAAAACCATCACTGCACTGTTTGCTGACATCAAAGGCTCGACGGATCTCATAGCAGATCTCGACCCCGAAGAAGCACGGACTATTATCGATCCTACCTTGCAACTGATGATGGATGCGGTACATCGCTATGAAGGCTATGTCGCGCAAGCGCTAGGCGATGGTATCTTCGCGCTGTTCGGCGCGCCCATTGCCCACGAGGATCATCCCCAACGCGCACTGTATGCGGCGCTGCTGATGCAAGAGGAGAATCGCAAACGAGCTGAGCAGTTGCGGCGCGAAAAGGGCGTGAACGTACAGATTCGCGTGGGCATCAACACCGGCGAAGTAGTACTGCGCTCGATTCGTAAGGATGATCTGCATACCGACTACGTACCAGTGGGCCAATCGACCAACCTAGCCTCACGGATGGAGAGTTTAGCCACTCCAGGCTCGATTCTGGTCAGCGAACAGACCTACAAACTCACAGAAGGCTATTTCGCGTTCAAGTCGTTAGGACAAGCACAGGTCAAAGGGTTCACTGAGCCGCTCAATATCTATGAGGTCGAGGGCGTCGGGCCGTTACGCACCAAGCTACAATTGTCCGTGCGACGCGGGCTCGCGCGGTTTATTGGGCGACAGAGTGAACTTGAGCAGTTACAGCATGTCTGGGAACAGGCCAAGGCCGGGCACGGACAAATCGCAGCGGTGATGGGTGAACCGGGAGTCGGCAAGTCGCGGTTGTTTCATGAATTTGTAGGGGCGTATTGCAATACGCCCCTACTCTTGCGGTTAGAGACCTTCTCAGTTTCACATGGAAAAGCCTATCCCTATTTGCCATTGATTGATTTGCTCAAGAACTATTTCCAACTGACAACCCAGGATGACGAACGCCGACGCCGAGAGAAGATTACCGGCAAAGTCTTAACGCTGGATCGGGGATTAGAAGACACTCTGCCCTATCTATTTTTCTTGTTGGGAATTGCTGAGCCTACCTCCCCGTTACAGCAGATGGACGGCCAGATTCGACGGCAACGGATTCTCGACGCGATCAAACGGCTACTTTTACGTGAGAGTCGCAATCAGCCGCTACTGATCATTTTTGAGGACTTGCACTGGTTAGACAACGAGACCCAGGCATTCCTACAACTTTTGAGTGAGAGTGTAGCGACCACCCGCATCCTTTTGCTGGTGAATTACCGGCCTGAGTATCAACACAACTGGAGTGGCAAGACCTACTTCTCGCAGCTCCGACTTGATCCGTTGGGAAGAGAACAAGCAGAGGAGATGTTGACGGCGCTACTTGGGCGATGTAGGGACGCAGCATGCTGTGCCCCTACGACAGCTCATCCTCGACAAGACCGAAGGCAACCCCTTCTTCATGGAAGAGATCGTGCAGGAGTTACGCGAACAAGGAGTGTTGACCGATCCGCGTAGGGTGGGCACCGCCCACCGGTATGCTGACCTCCGTCTCCCCACCACCGTGCAAGGCGTGCTGACCGCCGCATGGATCGCCTGCCAGCAGAAGAGAAAGCCTTACTCCAAACCCTGGCAGTGATCGGGCGCGAGTTTGCGGCGAGCCTGCTGCAGCAAAGTCGTCACCCAACCAGAAGCCGACCTGCACCGCTTACTCGCACGCTTACAAGCAGCAGAGTTTGTCTACGAGCAACCCGCTTTCCCCGATGTAGAGTACATCTTCAAGCATGCACTGACGCAAGAAGTAGCGTACAACTCGGTACTGATGGAACGGCGTAAAGTTTTGCATGAGCGTACCGCGCAAGCGATGGAAGAGGTGTACCGTTCTCGCCTTGACGACCATTACAGCGAGTTAGCCTATCACTACAGTCGCAGTGGGAACACGCAGAAAGCGATCGACTATCTGCAGCTTGGCGGGACAACAGGCCGTACAGCGCTCGGCCAATGAGGAAGCGATCACGCATTTGACTGACTGCCTTAGATTGCTCAAAACTTTGCCGGATACCCCCGAGCGCGCCCAGCAAGAACTCGCACTTACAAATCTACCCTGGGCGCGCCGCTCATGGCCACCAAAGGCTTTGCCGCTCCGGAAGTGGAGCGAGTCTACACCCGGGCCCGGGAGCTGTGCCAGCAGGTGGGTGAGACCCCTCAGCTCTTCCCGGTGCTATGGGGATTGTGGCATTTTATCATGTGCGGGGCGAGTTCCAGACGGCGCGCGAGCTGGGGGAGCAACTCCTCGGCCTGGCCCAGAAGGAGCAAGACCCGGCTCTTCTCATGGAGGCCCACTTGGCGCTGGGAAGTATCTTGTTCCATCTTGGGAGAGTTCGCGCTAGCCCAAGAACATCTGGAGCAAGGCTTACCCTCTACGACCCCCAGCGCACCACTCCCATGCTTTCCTTTACGGACAGGACCCCGGGGTGAGCCTGCTTCCATGGCAGCCAGGGCCCTGTGGCTTCTTGGCTATCCAGACCAGGCCTCAAGAAGAGCCATGAGGCGCTTACCCTGGCCCAGGAGCTGTCTCATCCCTTCAGCTTGGCTTTTGCCCTATGTTTTGCTGCCGTGTCTCATCAGTTCCGCCGGGAGAGAGCACTAGACCCAAGAGCGGGCGGAGGCAGTGATTACGCTCTCGAGCGAACAGGGATTTCCACTCTTTTAGCGGCATGGGGCTGTCTTGCGGGGCTGGGCGCTCGCCGAGCAGGGACAGAGAGAAGAGGGAATTACCCAGATACGCCAGGCCTGGCCGCCTACCAGGCCACAGGGGCAGAGCTATTCACGGTCGTACTTTCTTGCTCTACTAGCCGAGGCATACGGGAAAGCAAGACAAGCGGAGGAAGGGCTCAGCGCGCTGGCCGAAGCACTGGCTGTGATCGATAAAACCGGGGAGCGGTTTTACGAGGCGGAGCTGTATCGGCTGAAAGGAATGCTTACGCTTCAACAGTCCAAAGTCCAAGGTTCAAAGTCTAAAGTCGAAGAGGAAGCGGAAGAGTATTTTTTGAAGGCTATTGAAATAGCGCGCAAGCAGCAAGCTAAATCACTCGAACTACGTGCAACGATGAGCCTGGTACGACTACGACAACAGCAAGCAACGCAGTCCGCATCACGTACCACGCAACACGTACCAGGCATCAGGCTCAACGAAGCTCACCAGATGTTATCAGAGGTTTACAACTGGTTCACTGAGGGGTTTGACACGAAGGACTTGCAAGAGGCGAAGGTGTTGTTGGAAGATTTGAAGCATCGTACGAAGGGAGCATCAACATGACGACAGTTACGATCCAATTGGCAGAGGTTCATTATCAGCGATTAGAGCAAGCCGCCAAACGTACTGGCAAATCAATCCAAGCCCTCATTCATGATTGGATCGTGCAATTACCGGAGAGCGAAGAGCCATTTGATGTTACCCAAGATGCAGTCTTTCAGATGGAAGGGTACGAATCCGAGGCTCCCGCGGATCTCTCGATCAATCTTGATCACTATCTGTATGGTAAGAAGGTGCAGTAATGAACTGGGTGTTTGCTGATGCGAACGGCTGGATTGCCCTGAACAGTAAGCGAGATCAATTGCACAGAGCGGCAGTCGATATCAATAAAAGCCTCCTTCGCAGCGGGCGCCACTATGTCACCACCAACTTTGTGCTGGATGAGACGTATACAGGTTTGCGTATGAAAGTAGGACATTTTGCTGCGGTCGATTTTGGCGAACGACTCCGGAACAGTAAGGCGGTCCATATCGTGCATATTACCGAGGAACTGCAAGAAGAAACGTGGCAGCTTTTCAAACAGTACGCTGACAAAGAGTTTTCTTTTACCGATTGCACCTCGTTTGTAGTCATGAAGCAGATGAACATGGTGGATGCATTCACCAGCGACCATCACTTTGAGCAGATGGGATTTACCACGCTGTTGAAACTTTAGCCTCTTGTTTCCTCGCCAGGGAGAAAAGAGGAAATACAGGCATAATAACCTTGCTACGAACGGCGAATCCACGCAAGCAATTCGTCAACCGACAATGGTGTCACTCCTAGTTGTGCTCCTATTAACGTAATGTCCGGTGGTCGAAACGCTGCCTGTGCACAGAGTTCAGACTGGGCACACATTTCGCGCATAGAACCATCCCATAGTAGACGCCCGTCGGACATTAACAGGGCGCGTTCTGCGTATTCGACAGCAACCCAAGGCGCGTGCGTAATAATAATGATCGTCCGTCCTTCGCGATGCAGCTGTTTGAGTAGCTCCATCATTTGTCGTTGCTCTCGATAATCGAGGCCAGTCGTTGGCTCATCAAGAATTAGGACACGTGGACGCATCGCTAGCAATGCAGCAACCGCTAGGCGTTGCCGTTCTCCGCGGCCAAGGAGAAACGGATCATGCTCGCGCACATGCTGTAAGCCCACTGCCGCTAAAGCTTCGTTCACACGTAACTGGATTTCCTCCGATGAAAGGCTGATATTCCGAGGTCCGAAGGCAACCTCTGCTTCCACTGTCTCAGCAAACAACTGATGGTCAGGGTTCTGGAAAACGTAACTGACTTCTTGCGCTACCTGTACAAGCGGAAGAGTGCCGAGTTCTTGATTGCGTAAAAGCACCTGACCATGCGTGGGTTCGAGCAACCCACTCATATGTTTCGCTAACGTAGTTTTCCCTGACCCGTTTTTCCCCAGCAGGGCGATAAATTCTCCTGCACCAATAGTGAGCGACACGTTTCGTACCGCCGCTGGACCCTCAGCATACGTATGCGAGATAGTATGTAATGAGAGGAGCGAGGTTTTCTGCTGACGGTCATTCTTTGCTGCCGCAGAAATGGCCAACGGCGCGGCAGGCAGGTTTTTTTGCAGTAGGGCTGCTGCCGCAGCCGCATCCCGTGGATACTCGTGCACGCCGAGTACAGGAAAGAGTCGATCGCAGTCATGAGGCTTGACGCCGTAGCGTTCGAGCATGTCTACTCGTGGCAAAAGCTCAAGAGGCGGGCCATCAGCTACTACTTCACCATCGGCCAGAATCAGCAGACGATCAGCTACCAGCGCGGCTGTCACTTCATGTTCTACTACAACCAGAGTATGCCCCTGTTTACGCATCTGCCCGAGCAAGGCAAAAATTTCTTGCCGTCCCTCCGGGTCTAAGTCCGTTGTCGGTTCATCAAAAACGAGGATACGTGGGCGTAATGCTAACAGCGCAGCGATTGCTAAACGTTGCTTCTGCCCGCCAGACAAGGTCGTGGGGTCGCGACCTTCAAATCCCGACAACCCAACCTGGGCGAGCGATTCAGTCAAGCGAGGATACATCTCAGTTGGTTCGACCCCGAGTTGCTCTAGCCCAAAGGCCACTTCGTCGCGGACTGTCGTAGAAAAGAGTTGTGCCTCGAAGTCCTGAAAAACCATGCCGATTGTTTGGGCTAATTCTCCTACTTTTTCCACCGTCAAACGTTTACCGAACACGCGCACTTCCCCAACAAACTGACCGTTCTGAAAAGCAGGAATCACGCGATTCAAACATTTCACCAGCGTCGATTTCCCAGCCCCGGAGGCACCCATAATCACTACCATCTCTCCCTGGCGGATCTGGAAAGAGACATCCCGTAATGCTGGTGCGATCGAGTCAGCGTAGGTAAAGGAAACATGATCGAGAGCGAGCGCTTCCTCCGCAAGCGAGGAGTCTGGCCGCTGTCCTTCCCGTTTGGACTCTAGACTCTGGACTCTAGACTCTGGACTCACAACAGTGCCAATCCTATGCAAGCGAGCACGATGAACGGCAGCAACCCGACTCCTACTTCGATCGCTTTTGTTTCCGTCACCCACCCAAGAGTCACAAACAGAGTAGGAGTCCAGCTTCCGCTTGAGAGGAGGTTCCCTGCGATGAGTCCACTGATAGTTGCACACGTGAGCAGTCCCAATCCAAACAGTCGTATCATCCGTGGCTTGGGAGGTCGGGGTTCAAGGAGATCAGAGTACAACAAACGGCCTTTAGCAACGCGGGGATAAATAACGGCCAGAAGAAGCGGAGCAAAAACATCGAGGAAACGAAGTTATTAAACAGGATGATGTTGCTGAGGATGCGAAAAGGGAACGAACCCCAAGAGATTCAGTCCCCAACCAATAAAGAGCGCGCACAGCGCACTTGCCAACGACTACCGTGAACGTAAACTTCACCCAGACAAGTGGAGTTTTGGGAACCGGCTGGTCCCGTGAGACGAGTTGCCACGTTTTGTACGGTACAGTCCCGTACAGAAAATTACCAAAGAACCCGAATAAATCCCCTGGGCCAATCCCACCGAAGAAATCGCCAATCACATTGCCGATGGCTGCGCCCCACGCCGCGGCAGGGCCGAAGAGAAACGAACAAATCACTGGGACAGCGTTGGCAGGCCGTAACTCAGTAACACCAGGAATAATGGGAATAACTTTAAAAGGGATGAGGATCGCTGCGTAGAGCGACGCACAGATGGCAGTGAAAACGACAAGTCGTGTATTGTCCCACATTTTGTGTCTCGCCCTGAGGTACCACAAGGCAGGATACGGGACAATGCCGAGGGGAATTGGGACAGTCTTGGCCCCACGAAAGTAACCTCCATCGAAGCGGGAACTGGCTTGACCTCTTCCGCTTCTCCAGGCAAGGTCTCTGGCCAGTACGTGCCAAGACTAACGAGTCGGGCAAAGAGGGACTTGGGACGTTGACAACTCCTGAAAAAATCCTTTAGCGTAATGAACGATGATAAGACGAGTTGTATTTTTTCTCTATGGGTTAGTCCTGTTGATAAGCCTGAGCGGATGCTCGGGAACCGTACGGCGGCTTTCAGCCAAGGAGTACTATACCGAGGGTAACGAAGCCTTTACTAAAGAAGATTTCGTCACGGCCACAGAAAAGTATCAGGATTTACTCGATCAATACCCGTTGAATCCATATGCTGAGGAGGCACAGCTCAAAATTTCGTACGGACGCTATCTCGACAAGAAGTATGCTGATGCACTCTCGGGATTTAGCGATTTCGAGCGTACCTACCCAACCAGTACACATCTTCCGTTCGTACAGTATTATCGAGGTATGTCGTATCTCGACCAAATGCGCTCTATTGATCGCGACCAGAGTGTAACAGAGAAGGCCAATGATTTCTTTCGTGCGGTGTCCGATCGTTACGGTTCAAGTTCGTTTGCGCTCTTAGCAGAAGAAAAGAGCCGCTCGTGTCGTGAGTCGTTAGCTGAGCATGAACTGTATGTCGCAGAATTTCATATGAAGCGCTACGCTCTCCTCCCAGCGAAAGCGCGGCTACGTCGAGTTATAGAAGAGTATCCAGAGACGGATGCTGCCACCAAAGCACTGAGGGATCTCCAAGAAGTTCTCGAAGATATTGACCGGAAAGATCTCGCTGACCTCGCTGGTAAGGCCCTCGCCATCCGGCAAACCGCTAAGCCGAAACCTGACCAATTAACTGCAGATCAAACAGAGAAAGCGCCACCTCCAGAGATTGACCCATTACTTGCCCTTGTCACAGAACTCAAAAAACAAGAAGGAGAAGACCGCCTATTGAGCGTTCATCCTCCTGGAAGTGAAGAACAAGGGCCCCCGAAGCAAAGCCCTGAACAGCGTGCATTAGAAAAAGAAGCTGAAAAGCTACAACGTGGCTCAGGCGGAGAGCCAGAGTAATACGCCTCTTCGATTGATCAGCACTACACTTCACCGCATTTTACTTCACTTTGCTGTTATACAGAGCATTGTATGGCCCCTCCTTTCCGGCTGTATCTCATTCGTCACGGACGGCCCAGTGCTGGTTTCGCAGACGCTGTTGATCCTGGCCTCGATGAAATCGGGCATGCGCAAGCGCAGGCAGTCGCTCAAGAACTTACTTCGCTTGGACCGCTTCTTGTGCTCACCAGCCCTCTTAAACGTGCACGAGAAACCGCAATACCGCTCGAAGTGCAATGGGGTGTTACCGCACGTGTCGAGTCGCGGATTGCCGAGATTCCATCTCCCAATGAAAACTTGGAGAAACGAGCAGTGTGGCTCTCTCAGGCATTGCGTGGGCGGTGGAGCGATTTATCGTCAGAACATCAGGCTTGGCGGGAGCAGGTAATACGGTGTTTGGTTGAGTGTCAGGGTTCAACCGTTATGACCACCCATTTCATTGCTATCAATGCTGCAGTTGGGTTCGCTACCGGCGATGATCGATTGGTCTGCTTCGAGCCCGACCATTGTTCGTGTACTGTCCTAGAAGTGGAAACCAACTCCCTTCGTGTTATTTCCCTTGGTCGCCAGCGTACCACACTGATTCGCTAGGGATCTCCGTACCTTTCTCGTTGTCCTGCAAAAATCGACGATGGGCGAAAACCACGCAAGCACGTATCGCGTCTTTCGCTCACTGGTGATTCCGGTCCCCTATCCAACGTGGTAGAGAACGAATCTCAGGGGTAAAAGAACAAATAATGCAATCATGGGTAATGTTACCAGAGATCCCCTTACAATCTGCCGGCCCTGTAACGGTTCAGATCCTTGCATCCGGCATCCGCGACTTTCGTGCTGTTGGTCGTCATTTGCACTCCCTTCCGTACGGCAGAAACACCGACCGCACGAACTTTCATCTCGTCCTCAGTGAAGGGCGGGGAACCTGCAGCACCAAACATGCACTGCTCGCTGAACTCGCACGTGAGCAACAGCTTCCTATTACGCTTATGCTAGGGATTTACCAAATGCACGACCGCAATACCCCTGGGGTAGGCACGATCCTCGCACGCTACAAACTCCCTTTCATTCCTGAAGCACACTGCTATTTGACCTATAAAGGGGAGCGCATCGATATTACTCGCTCTGGCGCTGAGCCCACTGAATTGATTGACCAATTCTTATATGAGGAAACAATCTCCCCTGCACAGATTGGTGAGTATAAAGTTGATGTTCACAAACAGTTTTTACGTCAGTGGCTGGCGGAAAACACCACAAATGGATATAGCTTCGACGAGTTGTGGGCTATCCGTGAGGCGTGCATCGCGGCGTTAGCACAATGAGTGTGGAACAGAATAAGGAGGGCTATTATGCCAGGGCCGCTCGCTGGGTATCGCATAATTGACGTGACACAGATGATTTCTGGACCAATGGCAACAATGGTATTGGCTGACCAAGGAGCGGATGTCATCAAAGTCGAGCCACCGGGAACAGGAGACCTCACCCGTGCCCTTGGCGGTCCACGTGGTATGTCACCAACGTTTACTATTGTTAATCGCAATAAACGCTCAGTCGTCATCAACCTGAAGACGCAGCGCGGCTTAGAAATTCTTACACGTCTCGTAACCAAAGCAGATCTCTTCGTGCAGAATTTCCGCCCTGGTGTTGCTGAGCAGATGGGGATTGGGGAGGCAGATCTGCGACGTATCAAGCCGGATCTCGTGTATGTCTCAATCAGTGGTTTCGGCGAGACTGGACCATACGTTCATAAGCGCGTGTACGACCCAGTAATTCAGGCGCTCTCCGGACTTGCATCAATTCAGGCAGATCCCGACGGGCGACCCCACATGATGCGGCTCATCGTGCCGGACAAAGTCACCGCAATGACGGCGGCACAGGCGATGACGGCAGCATTACTTGCACGCGAACGAACCAAGCAGGGACAACACGTCCGCTTGGCAATGCTGGATGCGGTTGTTTCCTTTCTTTGGCCCGAGGCAATGGTGGCACATACATTTATCACTGATAAAGAGGTGACCGTACGTCCGAACGCCAGAGATCTCGTGTTCGAGACAGTGGATGGCTATATCACAGTCGCGACAGTTTCTGATTCCGAATGGCAAGGACTCACCCGTGCCCTTGAACGGCCAGAATGGTTAGAAGATCCTCGCTTCACTACTCCTGCCGGACGCGTGAAGTATGCCGATGCACGACTGGAAATGACCGCTGAAGTCCTTACGACACGCACGTCGGCAGAGTGGCTCGCTCGCTTAGATGCTGAGCAGGTGCCATGTGCTCCAGTCCTCAGCCGTAAAGATTTACTGACTGATCCGCAGATCTCGGCAAACCAACTTATCGTCGAGTCAGAACATCCTTCGCTTGGCCGCATGCGTCAACCACGTCCGGCTGCACGTTTCGATCTCACACCAGCGGAACTGCGTATTCCCGCGCCACGGCTTGGAGAGCATACAGATACAGTGCTGACAGAGCTTGGGATTACAGGCGAAGAGTTAGTAACGCTACGGACGACCGGGACAATTGGATAGCACTTTTTCTCGCGGCTAAATCTGAGCACAAAAGATTGACACACCAAGGTTGTCACCCTGAGTGAAACGAAGCCTGTCCTGCCTGCGCCAGTGCCGCAGACACAGGTGAGCTTGTCGAAGGGGGACTCTCAGAGAGATTCTTCGCAGAGAGCCTGCCTGCGCCAGTCCGCAGGCACAGGTGAGCGGAGTCGAAGGGCTCAGAATGACACTTCTGCAACGTCGCCCGTAAAGTGTACGACGGTCATGCATGCTCATTTAGCATTTCCTTTATCTCTCGCTCTTTGCGATGCATACGAATCGCCTCACTACGTGAGACTTCATGATCATAACCTAGCAGATGCAAGATACCGTGGATGAGCAGAATTTGTAGCTCTTCACGAAGCGAGTGGTGGCGTCGTTGTGCTTGCCGTGCAGCCGTCTCAATCGAGATCACCACATCCCCTAAGAGTAACGGCTGCAGTTCATCGGCTAACGGAAACGAAAGCACGTCAGTCGGTTTGTCTTTCTTGCGATACTGACGGTTCAACGTGAGGATCTCGGGGTCCGTTACCAAGGCGAGACTCAGCTCTGCTTGCCGTTGACCCAGATGACGCAAGATCGCTCTGCTCCATTGCCGTAATTCGTGCCGGCTCACTTCTGGAGTCTTGCCAGAAACGCCGATCGTTACGCCGCTCCTGGGCGCGCTGCCGGCGGAGTTCGCGTTTTTCCTGCTCAAATTGTTCTCGTTCTTCGTGCGCTCGCTCATAGGCAGTAATGATGTCTTGAACAAGGCGGTGACGAACGACATCTTTCTCACTGAAGAACGCGAACTTGATGTCGTCGATTCCGCGTAGAATTTGCCGTGCTTCCTTCAGACCAGACCGCGTGCCAGCCGGAAGATCGATCTGCGTAACGTCACCGGTGATCACCGCTTTTGAACCGTAGCCAAGACGGGTCAGGAACATTTTCATTTGTTCAGGGGTTGTGTTTTGCGCCTCGTCAAGAATCACAAATGAATCGTTGAGGGTTCGTCCACGCATGAACGCCAGCGGCGCAACTTCGATAGTTCCGCGTTCAATCATTTTGCTGGCGCGGTCATAATCCACCATGTCATACAGAGCGTCATATAACGGACGCAGGTACGGATTAATCTTCTCCGCGAGATCACCTGGCAAGAAGCCGAGTTTCTCTCCAGCTTCGACGGCTGGCCGGGTGAGCACCACTCGACTCACTTTATGTTTCATCAGTTCAGCAACAGCAACGGCCATAGCCAAGTAGGTTTTCCCCGTTCCGGCTGGCCCTATACCAAAAACAATGTCAAAGCGACGAATCGCATCGATGTACACTTTCTGGGCGATACTTTTCGGAGTAATCGTCCGGCGGTTCGCCGAAATGTAGACCGTATCGAGAAAAATATCTTTGAGGTTTGCCGAACGATCACGGCTGAGGATGCGAATCGCGTAATCCACATCGCTCGGATACACCGGATAGCCGTTTTGTAAGAGACCATAGAGTTGCGTTGCGATCCGACCCGCGAGGGTTCGTTGCTCTTCGTCGCCTGTGATCAGAAGTGCGTTCCCCGCAGTCGCCATCTTAACACCCACGGCTTTCTCGATGCCGCGTAGGTGCTCGTCTTGGTGCCCCAGGAGGTCGTGAAAGAAACGATGGTTCTCGAATTGTACGCGAGAGGTATTGTCGTTGACGTGCTCCAAGTGTACGGCTCTCCTCCTTTATGCTCCTTTTCCCACTAGCTCATACACCTTTTGCAGCGCTTCATCCAGACGCGAGGCATCTTTTCCTCCAGCCTGGGCGAAATCTGGCCGTCCGCCACCACCACCACCCACGAGCGGAGCAATTTGCTTGATAATGTTACCAGCATGATAACTTTTTGTTGCATCTTTGCTAACGGCAACCAACAACACCACTTTGTCACCTTGCACTGTACCAAGGACGACCACTGCGGGCTGCAATTTATCTCGCAGTCGGTCGGCCATTTCTCGTAGAGCCTTATCATCAACCCCTTCGACACGACTCGCCACTACCGTAACTCCATTGACCTTCTGCGCTCGCGACTCGATGTCGCCACTTTGAGAACCCGCAAGTTTACTTTGCAATTGCACAAGCTGCCTCTCAAGTTCACGTTGCTGCACAAGCAGTTTCTCTACGCGATCAGCCGCATCTTCTTCTGAGCCTTTGAGAATGTTGCTCACGTCTTTGAGAATCTGCTCGCGCTGCCGGACCCAATCGAGTGCGCCCTCCCCAGTTGTTGCTTCAACGCGCCGCACTCCAGAAGCAACGCCGACTTCAGCTTTCAATTTGAATAAACCGATATCACCGGTACGGTTCACATGGGTGCCACCACAAAGTTCTGTCGAAAAATTGCCCATCTTGAGGACGCGCACACGTTCGCCGTATTTCTCGCCAAAGAACGCCAATGCTCCACTTTTCAGCGCGTCATTCAATGACATTTCCTGGCTGGTAACTTCAGCATTCTCACGGATATGAGTATTCACGATGTCTTCAATACGAGCGAGGGCATCGTCTTTCACTGGACTGGTATGAGTAAAGTCAAAACGCAGACGATCAGGGGTCACCAACGAACCCGCCTGCCTTACATGCGTACCAAGAACTTCGCGCAGTGCGGAATGTAGAATGTGAGTAGCTGAATGACTCAGTCGTGTAGCTTCACGTCGTGCAGCATTGATTACCAATTTCACTTTATCGCCAGCTTGAATTGCTCCGCGTACTACCTTGCCTCGATGAACCGTCAGAAACGGTTGCGGCTTCTGAGTATCAGAGATTTCTACGAGATCGCCGCGCGCAGTTTCGATCTTGCCAGTATCGCCAACTTGACCGCCGGACTCACCGTAGAAGGGTGTCTCAGCGGTGACAATTTCGACTTCCTGGCCTTCGCGTGCTGCACCGTTCTGCATCTCGCCATTGACCAAAACGGCGAGTACTTCAGATTCCCATTCGACAATACGATCGCCAGCAAACTTCGAGCGCAGGTCAGTCAGGCCAGCGCTAATGTAAACCGTTCCTTTTTGTCCTTCACGCGCACGAGTGCGTTGCTCTTCCATCGCCCGATCAAAGCCAGCACGATCAAGCGTAAGTCCTTCGGAGGATAAGAAGTCCTCGGTCAAATCAAGTGGAAAACCAAAAGTGTCATACAAGCGGAAGGCAACCTCTCCACTCAAGGTCGAGCTACCGCTCTGACGAACTGTTTTGATTTCCTGTTCAAGCAATCCCAACCCCTTGCCCAAAGTATCAGCAAAGCGTTCTTCTTCGTTCCGCACCACCTCAGTAACGTAGCTCTTACGCTCGACTAATTCGGGATAGGCTGAGGCCAAATAGCCGAATCACACTCTCTGTGACTTGAGAGAAAAAAGTTCCTTCAAAACCAAGCAAGCGTCCGTGACGTAACGCACGACGCATGATCCGCCGTAAGACGTATCCGCGTCCCTCGTTGGTTGGCACAACACCGTCAGCGATCACAAAGGCAGCAGCTCGCGCGTGATCGGCAATCACACGAAACGAGATGTCGTTCTCAGGATCACTGCCATAACGTTTTCCGCTGATCTCTTCGGTTGCACGAATAATGTCACGCAGCAGGTCAGTGTCATAATTGCCGCGTACGTTCTGTAACACCGCCGTCACCCGTTCGAGACCCATGCCGGTGTCCACATGCTTCGCTGGTAACTCAGTGAGGGATCGATCGGAGCTGCGGTTGTACTGGATGAAGACCAGGTTCCACAACTCGATGTAACGAGGGCAACCACCATTCACCTGACAGGTATGACCCGGCGTATTTTCTCGCTCGCACATCCCCGGACCGCGGTCGATGTGGATTTCTGAGCACGGACCGCATGGACCGGTCTCACCCATTTCCCAGAAGTTATCTTTCTCGCCGAAACGCTGGATCTGGTCTTTGTTAATATCGGTTTGCTTACGCCACCACTCCTCGGCCTCATCATCGGTCTTGTAAACGGTCGCCCAGAGTTTATCCTTCGGCAATTTCCATACGTCGGTCAGCAATTGCCACGCCCACAGAATCGCCTCTTTCTTGTAATAGTCACCGAAAGACCAGTTTCCGAGCATTTCAAAAAATGTGTGATGGTAGGTGTCACGCCCGACTTCTTCGAGGTCATTATGCTTACCAGAAACGCGCAGACACTTTTGCGAGTTGACTACCCGTGGCTGCGTCGGCTTTTCTATACCAAGGAAGATGTTCTTGAACGGCACCATCCCTGCGTTAGTAAACATCAGGGTCGGATCGCTAGCAGGAATCAAAGAGGCACTGGGAACGATTTGATGGCCCTGCTGCGCGAAGAAGCGAAGGAAGCTGTCACGGATTTCTTTACCAGTCATTAGTTAGTCTCTCAGTTTTCTAAACTAGAGGGCATACCATTCGTACACTTTACAATGCAACCAAGCAGTTGTGTCATTCTGAGCCCTTCGACTCCCCCTTCGATCTACGCTCAGGACAGGCTTCGCGAAGAATCTCTCTGAGAGACCCTTCACTTTCGGTTCAGGGTGACGATTCCGGTGTGCTAGACTCATGCCATCTTCATGATTCTTTCTATGTTATCTCTATCTCACTTCTCTAGCTCCGTCTCGCGAGCGTCACTTGGTGGACTCCCGAGAAGGCTCTCGACAACATCCTGAGCATAACCACGACGGAGTAAAAACCGAAACGCTCGAGCGTACTGCTGTGGTTGTTTTAGCGCGTCCGTTGGAAAACGGCTAGCAAGGAGTTTCTGTGCAGATTCCAGCTCTTCGGTTCCTCCGCTCTCATCTAGTAGAGCCTGTTCAACGGTATCAACGGCAAGGCCTTTCTGCGCCAATTTTGCTCGGACGCCCTCCGCTCCAAATCCTTTTTTGCGGAGACGTTCGGCTTGATCTGAGGCAAGGCTTTCATCGTTAAGGTAACCTTGCTCTTTAAGGCGGGCAACAGTACGAGCGACGGCTTTTTCAGTAAAACCTTTGGTGAGAAGTTTGTCAGCGAGAGCCTGCTCGCTATGAGGACGGCGGGCGAGCAGACGATAAGCGTAGTCGAGAGGAGTAAGGGAAGATGGTGGATTGTTGATTGCCCCCCGACGGAGGGGGCAGGCGGATTGCGGATTCTTCATGCTGGCAGTTCGAACTTTGTCATACACTTCAGTAAGCGCTAGATTACAGTCAATGGAAGAGAGGTAAATAGCATGCTTCAATTTTGTTGCGTTTCCGACAAGAGCCAGCGGTTGTCCGCTTGTCGTACAAAATGCTCAACGTGACATCGGTCTTGGGCGATCAATAGGTACTCGCTAAAGGAAGAAAGAGAGCGATAGTGCTCAAATTTTCTTCCTCGGTCGTAGTCTTGCGTAGAGTCAGACAAGACTTCGTACGATGAGTGTAGGATTTATCAGCGTATCTTTCTGGTCATCAGCAAATTTAGGTTGACCGCAACGACAACAACATCTGGATACGTATAAAGTCCGGTTGGACTGATTCGAACCCTAAGGTCTGCAGAATATACCCTACACGGTTTTTGTTTTAGCTGTCCTCGCAACTCTGCCACAATGTTTGAGACGATTAGGACATGGCTCGGACTTGCCCCTGACATTGCGAACATTTCGCCATTGAAATACTCGCTCTTGCACTCAGCCTTCGCTCGATGGCTAAGTATTCTTCGGGAGTGAGGAATGTTTTCGGTTGCAACGACATACGTTCTCCTACCGAATATCCTATTCTGTCTCGCCTCTTGCGCCGACGCCGTCGCTATCCCAAACTTCTCGCGAATCTTTCCTTCGACAACCTGAGCGATTTCGACGTGCTCTTTGAGATAGTCTTTGGCATTCTCACGCCCCTGGCCGATACGTTCACCATTGAACGAATACCACGCGCCGGACTTTTCGATCACTCCATTCTCGGAACCAATATCTACCAGTTCTCCTTCTTTCGACACGCCACTGCCATAGACGATATCAAACTCTGCTTCACGAAACGGGGGGGCAACTTTATTCTTGACGACTTTCACCTTCGTGCGACTGCCGACAACTTCTTCGCCTTGTTTCACCGCACCCGTACGACGAATATCGAGTCGCACGGAGGCGTAGAATTTGAGTGCATTCCCACCAGTCGTAGTCTCGGGATTGCCAAACATCACGCCGATCTTCATACGGATTTGGTTGATAAAAATTACCAACGTACGCGAACGGGAAATGGTCCCGACCAGTTTTCGTAAAGCTTGTGACATCAATCGTGCCTGCAACCCCATTTGCGGTTCGCCCATTTCCCCTTCGATCTCAGCACGTGGAGTAAGAGCGGCCACAGAATCGACCACAATCACATCAACCGCTCCACTGCGAACAAGCGTATCGGTGATTTCCAGCGCCTGTTCCCCATTGTCCGGCTGGGATACCAGCAGCTCGTCGGCTTTCACCCCAATCTTTTGCGCGTAACCCAGGTCGAGCGCATGCTCGGCGTCGATGTATGCACAGGTTCCTGCGATCTTCTGCGCCTCAGCAACGACCTGAAGTGCCATCGTCGTTTTCCCTGAGGACTCAGGTCCGTAGATTTCCACCACCCGACCACGTGGCAAACCGCCAATCCCGAGGGCGAGGTCAAGGGTAAGCGAGCCGGTAGAAATCACCGGGATGTCCTGGACAATCGCCTCTTCCCCGAGTCTCATGATCGCACCTTTGCCGAATTGCTTCTCGATCTGACTCACTGCCAGATCAAGGGCTCGGGTACGATCTTTATCTTTGTCTTTTTCGTTTGCCATACTGTCGTTGCTCCTTTGTTTCCTCACGCTTGCTGCAGAGGTACGGCTCCAAGGGGACTATACACTGCTCCATCCGGGCGAAGAGTGCTTTGATACAAGAGTTACGTGGTCGATAACGCTTTCGCCAAATTGCACGTGCTCATGCTTTCTGACTACGGCCAGAACTTGTTCCCATCCCCGCAGCGAACGTACACGGCCTAAGGTAAAATGTGGCGTAAAGCCTCTCTCCTCTCGGGGAAAATCCAATGCGACCAGAGCGGACTCGACCTTTTCCTGTAGTCCAGCGAGCCCTTCTCCACTTAACCCAGCCCAGAGAACTTTGGGTCGCTTGAGGCTAGGAAACGCCCCGAGGTCGTGTGCCTGTACGTGCAGGAGTGGTTGATCGCACAGCGCATTGCGCAGGGCCACAAGAATCGACTCAACTTGCGCATGAGTAATATCACCGAGGAATTTAAGCGTCAGATGCATACTCTCAACTCGGGTCCAGCGAATATCTCCCTGCGCTTCTTTCAGCGTAGATTGTATTTTCGCTATTTCTTCGCCTACTGCTGGAGCCAGATTAACCGCGATGAAGGCGCGAATCAAGAGGGAAACCTCAAGAAAGTGAAGAGTTATGAGTGAAGAGTGAAGAATTAGTAGAAAATAGCAGGGATTCCTTCTTCCCTCAATTCTTCACTCTTAATTCTTAATTTTTAATCTCATCTCCGGAGAAAGCTTGCTTCAGCGATATTGATACCGAGTAAGGAGCGACGGACCCAATCCAGTACGAGTTGAGCAACCAGCGTCTTGATCCACTCGCGGTTGCCCCACAGCTTGTAGTCACGTGCGACTAATGTGTCGCCAGAAGAAAGCGCCAGATAGGCAAGGCCGACTGGTTTCTCCGGGGTGCCACCGCCAGGACCAGCAATACCAGTGACAGCGACGCCAATATCCGCACCTAGCCGTTCACGGACACCCACTGCCATCTCACGCGTAGTTTCTGCACTCACCGCGCCGTGCAGTTTGAGCGTTTCTGGTTTGACGCCAAGCAGTTGGATTTTTGCTGTATCAGCATAGGCGACCACTGTTCCTAGGTAGTATGCCGAACTCCCTGGCACGTTCGTCACCCGGTGACTAACCAAACCACCAGAACACGCTTCGGCAATAGCGAGCGTCTTGCCTTTTTCTTTGAGTAATTTGCCGACAACTTCTTCCATCGTCACATCGCCTTCGCCGTAGACATACCCACCAACGCGTGCGCGGATACGATTTGAGAGTTCTTCCAGACGAGCTTCCACTTCGTTTGGTTTCCCACGGACAGTGACTTTGAGCGAAATCTGCGGAAAACTCGCGCGAAAAGCGAGGCGACCTTCTTCCTCACTCACTGTACCTTTTACTGCTTCATCAAGGCCAGATTCGCTGATGCCAAAGGTCTGAAATGCGCGGGTGAGAAAGACATCTCCGTCTCCACGCATCTTCCGTAGCCACGGCAGAACCGTATCTTCCATCATCGGTTTCAGTTCGCGTGGTACGCCAGGAAGAATAATTAGGTGTTTCTTGCCATGGGGAGTATCCAGATCAACCCGATAGCCGGGCGCTGTACCTAAATGATTGGGGATAATCTCAGCACCTCTGGGAAACTTTGCCTGCTTGAGGTTGTTCTCAGGCATCGGTCGATTGAGCGACGCAAAGAGGCGACGAATGTTCTCCGCTACTTCCTCAGAGAAGAACAGATCCACACCGGCAACCTTCGCAACCAGTTCAGTCGTCAGATCATCTGCTGTCGGGCCAATCCCACCGGTTGAAATGATCACGTCAGCCTTTTCTATCGCTTGCTGCCAAGCCCAGAGGATACGCTCGGCAACATCGCCGACGGTGAGGACTGCAGCAACCTCAATCCCAGTCTCAACCAATTTATCGGCAAGGTAGTTCGAGTTCGTATCAACAACTTTTCCCGTGGTAATCTCGTCGCCAGTACTGAGAATCGCTGCACGTTCGATCATAAGGAAACCCTCACAAAAGAAAATGATGTAAATGCAGTAATGATAGAATGTATAGAGGAAGGGCTACGTGTTTATTCATCGTTCATCGTTCAGTATTCATCGTTAAAAAGTATTACGTTTTATGCTCAAAGTTCTTCGCCAACTCATCCCGGAAACTCGGATGGGCAATCGCAATCAAGGCCTCAGCACGCGCGCGCAAGTCTTTCCCTTTCATCCGAGCAGTACCGTATTCCGTCACAATGTAATCTGTACAAAAGCGGGGCGTTGTCACTACCGAACCTAGTGCAAGGCGAGGAACGATCTTCGAGTGTTTGCCGTCCTCTGTCGTCGAGGGCAGTGCAATAATCGACACGCCACCTTCGGAAAGCGCAGCAGATTCGACATAATCTAAGCTGCCACCGACACCGCTAATTTGCACCTCACCAATCGTTTCTCCATTACTTTGCCCATGCAGGTCGATTTCTACCGCCGAGTTGATCGAGGTGAAACGCGGTAACTTCGCTAGCGATAGGATATTATGCGTCACGTTGACTGTGGCCATTTTGACTTGCGGGGTACGGCCACAGAAGTCGAATAACTCTTGGTCGCCAGCAAGCTCACCAGTTACAATCTGCGGCGCGTGTCGCGCATGTTCAACAAAGTGGATCAATCCTTGCGATAACATGCCAGAGTATAAATTGATGCCTTGCTTGTCTGCCAAGCGGTACAGCACCATGTCAGGCACCGAGCCAATGCCTAATTGCACCCACGCATGGTCAGGAATCAGATTAAGTACATACTCGACAATCTTGGTGTCCCGTTCGCTTTGATGTGGGGTGTGGTATGTCATAAGTGGCGCCGAAGACTCAACCGCAAGATGAATCTTGTCGATGGGGACTTTACTGTCACCTGCAGTGACCGGCATATGGCTGTTGATTTCAGCGATCACGAGTTTGGCACTCTTAATGAAATCCTGATACAGGCTCACGCCAATGCCGAGACTCACTGTCCCGTCAGAATCTGGCGGCGAAACCTGAGTCACTACCACGTCAGGCTTAATTGGGCCGTCTTTGTTTACCAGGCGCGTAATTTCACTAAAACGCATAGGCACAAAGCCAGCTTTTTTCTCCTTGAATACCTGGCGAATACGTGGTGCCGCCTGCCACGTCAGGTAACGAAAATTGGTTCCCAACCCTTTGCGTAGAAACGGATATTCACCAAAGGCTAGCCCCGAATAGATGGTCAGGTTCTGAAATCGCTCAACTTCCTCTTGAAACGCCGTGTATAGCGTGGTGGGCTCCACACAACCGTGCGGAAAAATGACGATGCTGCCGTCGGGAATAGCGCGGATCGCTTCATTCGGCGTAACCAGTTTCATAATTCCTCATACTTCTCAGCGATTGGCCTGCGGCTTTCTAGCAGGGAAGTCGTCACCAAAATGGTATCCCTAAAGCTTATAGCCTGTAGCCTATAGCCTATTTAAGGTACCACTGCATACTTGATTCCCTCACCACGCTGCAAGAGGTCAAACGCAAGTGACAGTTGGGAGAGTGGGAACGTACCACTAATCAGCTTCTTGGTCGGAATCAAACCCGCGGCGAGCAGCTCGTATGACGCACGTACCGCCTTGGGGGTGAAGTGAAAAGGACTCAACACTTGCACCTGATCGTAGTGAATACGATAGGTATCGAGCGACACGGTTGTTCCCGCTGGGCATCCACCGAATAGTACAACTTGTCCGCCGGGACGTGCGAGGAACAATGATTCTTCCCACACACGGGGCTGTGCCGTGCATTCGACCACCACATCAGCGCCCCGACCATCTGTGAGTTCTAATACTGTCTCTCGCGCTTCCTCGGCAGCAAGTGGGATGATTCCATGCGCCCCAAGCTCTCGGGCAGTCTGTGCACGTTGCGGATTACGCGCGACGACATATACGCGTTCGACGCCAAGAGCACGCAGGGCCACGACATGCAACAATCCGATTGCTCCAGCACCAATGACAATGGCAGTATCATCCGGTCGCAGTTTGGCTTGTTGCAGGCCGAATGTCACACAGGACAACGGCTCTAATAACGCAGCCTCGGCGAACGAGAGCGAGGCTGGCTTCTGAAAGAGGTTCGTTCGTAGCACACGCGCAGGAATCGTAATGTACTCAGCGTATCCTCCCAGGACCATGGTCTCCATCAGTGAGATACAGAGGTTCTCCTGTTGGCGTTGACAATAAAAACAGGAGCCGCAGGGACCAGTCGGTGCGAGCATGACCTCGTCACCTTCATGCACTGAAGTAACGTTTGTACCACATGCCGCTACCGTACCTGCGTACTCATGACCAAAGCGGGTCGGCATAGGCCATTTCGGATGCCCACGACGAAAAGCTTTGAGATCGGTTCCACAGGTGAGGGCCGCCCCGACCTTCACAACAATCTCATCCGCACCAGGTTGAGGCAGTGGCAGTTGCTGGCAGGAAAGTTGCCCTGGGCTGAGAAGAAAAACCGCCTGCATTGTTTCTTGGCTTACCATAACAGCGGACGCACGTGAAAATGATAATGATCGGGAATCTGCCGCATCTTGTGATCAAACATCCATTTGGGGAATTTTCCCGCGAACTTTTGCTCGGCCACGAGGTTGAGGGCTTTTTCCATGTAGGCCACTTCCTCTGAGGTCACTTCTACTCGATGTTCCCCCAATACTGCGATCGGGACATCACATGCGTCACAATCAAGAATAGTGAAGCGCACAGGATAGTGGAATTCAGCATACCACTGGGTGTAACGGGCAAGCTCACAGAGATCACAACGCCGCTCGGCCACAAGCTTCTCTCCTTCGGCCCAGATTGCACTCTCCCAGAGAGGACAGCATAATCGCTGGGCGGCATCTTACGGAGGAGCCCCAACAATGGCAAGGAGTGAAGGCAAACGAACGCAACGCACGATCTTGTGGCTTGGCGTCGTAATCGCTTTTATTGGCTACTTCTTTTGGGCGTTGCGGTCAGAGGAAGTATTCCGAGTGGTCTCGAAAAAATTGGAACAGACCGACGCTGGGGTGATCGTGAGTGGGGAAGTTCACAACACCACCACAAGCGCATCAGCCATCAACGTCGAAGTCACCCTCTTTAACCACCAAGGTCAGAAACTCTCGGAGGAAACGGTGACACTCGCTGACGTTCAAGCTGGAGGCACAGCGGCATTTCGTACGCAACCGAAGCGGCTCACTGACGTGAAAGACTATACGATTTACGTGAATACCGGCAGAAATATGTACGGGAACTAACGTGGTCTATTGACGGCGTTGTTCAAGCGTATTACGTCACGTAATACGCCCCCGAGCCAGAGAGGAATTATGAGCACTCGAACCGTCCGACTCGATGAAGAAACTGAACAAGCGTTGCGCCATATCATTGAGATTACGGGTCTTTCCATGTCTGCCGCGCTCAAAAAAGGTTTGTTGACCCTGCAAGAGGAAGTAACGCACCGTGCACAACGCACTCCGTATGACCTCTATCAAACGTTGGACCTCGGGCCAGGTGGTTACGCTATCGCACCGTCCACTCAAACGCGTCGTGGAGTTCAAGCAGCACTTAAGAGAAAGCTACGACGGTGATCCTGATAGACACTGGCCCTTTCGTTGCTTTATTTGACCCGCGAGACGATCAACATCAACGCTGTCGAAGCATCCTCCAAAAGATACGAGAACCTCTTTACACAACTGTGCCGGTGCTCACTGAAGTGTTTCATATGCTCTCTCCGGAAAGCATCGGCGCAGACCGTCTCAGAGACTTCATCCTCCAAGGAGGAGCGCTCTTGTGGTTTATGGATACTCCGGCTGTCCAGCGAGCCTTTACTTTGATGGAACAGTATGCAGATCATCCTATGGATCTCGCAGATGCTTCTCTCGTCGTTGCTGCCGAAGTTCTAAAAACTGGCAAAATTTTTACTATCGATCGGCAAGATTTTGAGACTTATCGCTTCCAACGTGGACATCGCTCGTACCGCTTCGAACTCGTAAATTGACGTGATGAGTATATATTCCTATGCATAAACTCTTTGCTCTCTGCGGGTGAAGCCGTTGCCGACATTGCCGATGGTGCCAGCATTCTCGTCGGTGGCTTTGGCGTTCTGCAGGGCTGGCCACATGAATTATTTTTCGCCCTGCGTGAACGTGGCACTAAAGATTTGACGCTCATCTGCAACTCGCCAGGGTTTGGACCCTTCTCACCTCAAATTCTGGCTGAGAATCGTCAAATCAAGAAACTTGTTGCATCATTTGGAGGTTACTCGTACCGCACGACTCCTTTGTCTGAACAAATCGGTCGCGGAGAAGTCGAGTTTGAAATGGTCCCGCAAGGCACGTTGGTCGAACGCGTTCGCGCGGGCGGTGCTGGTATTCCGGCGTTCTTCACTCCAACAGGAGTCGGAACGGTTGTCGAAGAAGGAAAAGAGAAACGCGTCTTCAATGGACGAACCTACCTGATGGAAACCGCCATCCGCGCAGACTTTGCGTTTATTCGTGCCCATCGTGCTGATACCTCTGGCAACCTCTTCTATCGTCGTACCGCACGCAACTTCCACCCTCCGTTCGCCACTGCCGCCAACGTGGCGATTGCTGAAGTCGATGAAATCGTTGAGCCTGGACAGTTGGACCCAGAGGCAGTAGCAACTCCTGGCATTTTTGTTCAGCGCCTTGTCCGCCGCGAGACACCACTACGCAAAGAAACCGTCTTCGAGATGATGCGCAGCATGGGACGGAATGTGAAAGTCGCTGAAACTGGGAATGAAGGCGGCCGTGGACTTTCGCCAGAGTTGATGGCTTTGCGCGCCGCGCGACTACTCGAATCTGGACAGTATGTGAACCTTGGGATTGGGCTCCCGACATTGGTGTCTGATTTCATTTCTCCGGATGTCACCCTGCACGCGGAGAACGGCATCTTGGGGTATGGGCGAATTGCTCCGCCGGGAGAAGAAGACGTTGATCTGTACAACGCCAGTTCTCAGCTTGTGACCTTATTGCCGGGCGCAAGTTTTTTCCACAGTGCCGATGCTTTCGGTATGGCGCGTGGTGGACATCTTGACACCGTCATTCTCGGTGGCTTCCAGGTCGCAGAGAATGGTGACTTGGCCAATTGGAAAACTCCGCACATGAGCGCTGGTGCGGTTGGCGGTGCGATGGACCTTGCTGCCGGAGCACGAACGCTGATTGTCATTATGTTTCACACCACAAAAAATGGTGAGTCAAAGCTCTTGCAGAGGTGCACGTATCCATTGACTGCATGTGGCCGAGTTTCGTGGGTTGTGACCAATCTTGCCCTCATTGAGATTGATCAAGAAGGGTTTCTATTGCGCGAAGTTGCACCTGGAGTGACAGTAGATGAAGTGCAGGCAGCCACAGCAGCACCGCTGCGTATCGCCAACGATGTACGCGCGATGGAGTTCTGAGGATGGATGGTGCTTCCACTGCCTTTGATCAGCGGGCCTTTCGTGCCGGGACGATCGCGGGCGGGCTTGCGCTACTCGCAGCCTTGGGCGCGTTTAAGAATTTTATGGCAATGTTTTCAGGCGAACGCGACGGCTACGTACTGTTCGGCTTTCTCGCTTTACAATACTCTGCATCACAAGTGTGGTTTGGTTATGCGTTCAGTGGCCTCACCGGACAACTGCTCCGCATTCCCCATATTCTCTCTGTACAGCGCCGCAACCTACGGATTGTGGACCCATCGGAAATGGGCATGGTATCTGATTGTCGGTTATCTCATCTATATCATAATCTCACTTGGTGTATTTACGTTACTCTACCCGTGGGGCCTCCTGACTGGAGAGCCCTATCCTGAACCATATCGAACAAGTGAGACTCGCTTCTTTTTTGAGGCCCTGGCTATCATTGTCGCTCTTGAGTGGTTCCTGTATCGCCAGCGTGATGTGTTTGGCGTGGCTGCAAACAGATAGCCCGTTCTCAGACGCAGTGCTCTCAGGGAAAGGAGCAATGAATGTCTATCATGCAAGCCGGTCTTGGTTTAGCACTCCCAGTGCGGGAGAGTATTGGTTTTCGTAAAAGCATCGAGTTAGCCAAAGAGGCGGAACAACTAAGATATCGCTCGCTGTGGACTGCAGAAGTCAGTGGCTACGATGCGCTGACAGTGCTGGCAACCTACGCCACCGTTACGTCACGCGTGCAGCTTGGGACGGCGGTGATTGCCTTGTCTTCACGAACTCCAGTGATGACGGCGATGAGTTTTGCCTCAATTCATGCACTCTCTGAAGGCCGGGCGATAATCGGCCTTGGCGTTGGCAGTCCGATTATTGCTGAACGTTGGCATGGAGTGCCGTATCCACGGCCTGTCCCGGCTATGCGTGAAGCGATTACCGTTATGAGGCAAGTGCTGAATGGCGAACGCACCAACTTTGAGGGAAAGTATTATCGCTCCAAAGGCTTCCAGTTGGGGCTCTCACTGCCTAAAGACAAACCAGTACCGATCTACATCGCCGCGTTGAATCCACCAATGTTCCGGCTCGCTGGCGAACTTGCGGATGGTGTGTTGTTCAACTACTCACCACCAGAAGCCATCGGCCCAATGATTGCTGAAGTACAGAACGGTGCACGCAAAGCTGGGCGTGATCCCAATACTATCGATTTTGCCATGTATGTCCGCTGCTGTGTCACTGATGATGTACAAACTGCTGCCCAAGCGTACAAACGCGAACTGTCCTCGTATGGATTTGTTGATTCCTATGTGAATATGTTCACCCGCTACGGCTTTGGCGAGGATATGCAAGGATTTCGCAAACTCTGGCAAGAAGGCAGGCGCGACGAAGCCGTCCAGTGCATTTGTAGAGTAAGGCAGAGACGCCGCGTTGGTAGGAACATCCTATCTGTTGCCCGGCTCTTTCGATTGCCGGGTGCCTCACTAGACGTTCCGTGAATCGGTTTTCCCTGCCTCCTCATCGAACTGGACGTGACTATTTCAGTCATCCAGCTCTCGGACGGCTTTCACCACCAGGCATTCATGCCGAGCCACCTAGCGCTTTGAGCGAGATCACCCCCAACTCCTCGTAGACGTAACGGCGCGAAAAGCGCCGATTCGCCCGCGTCTGCACTTGATGCCGCCGCCGCAAGAAGCCCCGCACCCGTTGATACACAAACGCATCGAGGTTCTGTCGCGTCCGCCTCACACTGCCATACCGAAAGTAGGTCGCCCACCCTCGCAATCTGTGGTTCAAGGTAGCGACTACTTCCGGGAGCGGTTGTAGATTCGTTCGCTGCAAACACTCGCGCACGTTGTCTTTCACCCGGCGCACAGCTTTCTTGGACGGCATCACCCCGGATACCGCGTGCCCGTCTTATAGGAGTGGAGCATCGTAAACGTGTGGCCCAGAAAGTCGAAGCTTTCTTTTCGTGCGTGCTTCACTGCGGTCTTTTGCTCATTGAGCGCTAAGCCCATCGTCGTGAACCAGCGCCGGATGATCGCTAATGCCTGCTGGCGCATGATGCTGGCACAGCACGACGAAATCATCGGCATAGACCACCAATACGGCTCCATAGCGACGGTCGAGTTCCGCCTTGCGAAAGGCTTTGATGAAGCGATGCATATAGAGCACCGAGAGTAAGGGCGAGAGCACACCACCCTGCGGCACTCCGCGTCTAGCTTTCTTACCACCTGTTCGATGGGTCCTTCCGTGGTCATCTCTCACTTCCACCGGTGCCTTCAGCCACAGCTTGATGAGATGCAGCAGTTTCCGATCACTCACCCGCCGGGCCACGCACTTCATGAGATCGGTGTGCGGAATTTCATCGAAATACCGGGAGACATCGGCATCTATGACCTCGGAATGGTCGTGCCAGAGTGCTTCATGGACTTTACGCACAGCGTGTTCCGCACTGCGTCTGAGGCCGATACCCATAGGCAGCGTCATCAAACTCCGCCTCAAAGATCGGCTCCAGTACGAGTTTGGCCGCCATCTGTGCCCACCCGGTCACGGATCGGAGGAATTCCTAACGGCCTTTCTCCGACCCCACTGGGCTTTGGTATCAGTACCCGGCGCACTGGCAAGGGACGATATCGTTCTGTTCGCAGTTCTTCCTGTAGCTCTCCCAACCACCGCTCCACGCCATACGCTTCGATGTCCACAAACGTCTGGCCGTCCACGCCTGGGGCTCCGTCGTTTTGACGATTGAGCGCATAGGCATGGGCCAGAATATCCATTCGCCACACCTTGTCGTATAAGGCATAGAATCGATAATTGGGCTCCCATTTGGCCTTGTGGTAGAGTGCCGCGCGGAGTCCCTGGAGCTTTACTGGGGTTCGTAGGCTCACGCCAATCCCCGCTCGTTAAACTCGTTGTGACACACACCGAACCAGAGCCCCTTTGCTCGACCGGCATTGCCCGGCTTCTTCGCTCGTATGGGCTCCTCCGACTTCTGCCACGGCCCGCCTTCTGCAGACAGGTGGCCCGTGTTCCGGGCCTCCGTGACAGATCTCCCGTGTTGCGTTATGTGGCGTCTGTACGTGCTGCGCCCAATACCCCGGCGGGGGTGCCCATGCGCTTCGGTTCTCCGACATGAACACCACTGGTCTTCGCCGTTATCAGGGCGGCTCGACCCCCGCATTAAGTCTTTCGAGGCCTGCTCAGGCTTCACTCGCGTTGCGGCCCGTACAGTTGCTAATCTCTCAATCATAGAGACTTCTGTCCCTGGAGCTTCGACCCAGCAGTCACCCACTGTGCCTCCCAGGTAGCTACCCAGGCATACCGACAATTCCTGGGATTGGACTTTCACCAATTGTCACACAACACCTTTGCGCGGCACACACCGATAAGGGCTTCGTATGTCAAGGTTGCCCCCACAAAAGGCCTGTGTTTTCAAGGCATGGATGCGGGCGTTGCTAACACCCGAAAACTCTCTGATTGTGAGTAGTTGCTTGCACCCCTGTTAGCGGGCCTGGAAACACCGTCAGTAAAATACGGAGAGAGCAAAAATTTCCACCAATCTATGAAGCCGTAAAACACTCTGTGAGCAGAGGCTTTCGCTTCTCGATCATCCCCTTCTGATATGCTGTCTCAGTCAGCACTCTGTCCTTCCCGCATTTTCTTTGTCCGTTGAGTCCATCGACTCTCTTTTTTGGGATGTCTCCTCTGTTTCCCTTTTGTGCGATTTCTTGTGAAAAGATCATAAATTGGCTAGAGTTGGCGTATGCGTACTGCATCGACCGATGCCAAGATTCTCAGTATCCCGATCCCCCGCACCTTAGAGACATTCGTCAAAGAACGAGTGGCGTCTCAAGGATTCCACACTGTCAGTGAATATGTTCGAGCGCTCATTCGCGCCGATCAGGAGCAGGCTGCCCGGCAACGCGTGGAGGGGAAGTTATTAGAAGCGGTGGAACGGGGCGACTATCGTGACGTGACCCCGGAGTTTTGGCAGCGGATGGAGACACTTGCCAAGGGAAAACCGATTCCACCGCGCAAACGCCGACGCGAGAAACCGTGACACGGCGCATCCAGATCGAGCGGGCAGCAGAAGCCGACATGGCCGAAGCCGTGACTTATATCCGGGAAGAACGGCCTGCGGCAGCGCTACGGTTTGTGCGTGAAGCCCGCAAAGCATTTCAGTTCCTGGCTGAGCACCCGGAGGCGGGACGAGCCTATGAAACGGCCCATCCCCTACTGCAGCATCTGCGCATTTGGCGCGTAAAGGGATTTAATCGGTTCAGATTC
>CAVTCR010000058.1:0-69554 GCA_963733195.1 uncultured delta proteobacterium | reverse complement strand
AAGCCTGAAAGTGGGTGGAATGAACCTTGTTGAGATATAAGTGATGGTGTAGGTTACCATCGGAATGGTCAAGGCTCGCCAGCTTCTTCATCTCAAAGACTATTTGCCGGGCGGGCTGTTGAGGGAAATCCGTATTTACGAGGTTCCTGTTAGCCGGATCTATACCGAAGGAGTCAAGTATTCCTGCTACTTAGGTGACCCTCAGACAGGAGAAGAAGATCATCGGTTATGACATCCATCCGGGGAAAGGTCATCATCGGCACGTGCGAGGGCAGGAAACTCGGTATGTATTTCGTGAGTTAGAGGTGCTGCTTGACGATTTCGCCCGAGACGTTCAGGCGGTTCTTGAGGGAAAGCTATGAGAGTGCGCCGTATTAAGATCGGTATTCGTCATCCCGACGAGTCACTGCAAGAAGCTAAGGAAGTAGCCCGCCGCCTAAAGGCTGGGGAAAAAGCCCGGAACGGGAGGAAGAACTGTACTTTGCTAATCTGGCTACGCTACGGAAAGCCCTCTCGCCGAAGCGATTGGCGGTTCTGTGGGCTATCGTGGAGCATGAGCCTCGTTCAGTGCGAGCGTTAGCCCAGCGGGTGGACCGCGATATTAAGAACGTTAGCCAGGACCTGACTTTTCTCTCCCGCTTAGGATTGGTCGAACTGAAAGAGGCTCGCCGTGGAGCCCCGCAAGCTCCAATCCTGCCTTATGACGAGATCGATCTGAGCGTAAGAATCCGGCTGTGAGAGAGTGAAGTGGGGCGAGGCCGCCTCGCTCGTGCTTCCTCCCCGGTTCGCCGATTCGCCGGTTCCTCAAGCTACTGCCTACTGAATGCTGACTACTGACTACTTCTTCATTCATCATTCTTCATTTATTTCAGCCCCGCCTTGCGCAGGGCGGCGATACACGCTCGGCTTCCGCGGGATCTTTATAAGGGAATCCTCTGCCTGACCACTCGAGAGACATATTGGACTGATGCCGTAGGGCCTCTGCCACTCCAGCCCGGGCCTCCTCCGCCGGCCCAACTCACTATAGATGACCGTC
The DNA here is from genome assembly GCA_963733195.1 of uncultured delta proteobacterium. GTDB lineage: Bacteria > Desulfobacterota > Binatia > Bin18 > Bin18 > VGTJ01. Next base: position 68,518 of record CAVTCR010000058.1, on the reverse strand, counting down.
AGGAAAGATGGGCATACCCGGCAGATTGGGGTTGAGATGAAGCAGCTCTCTTATAGGGGCAATCGCCTCCGCATACCGTTCCGCCACGCGATAAGCTGACCTAAGGTCAAATGGAAGAAATACACGGGCGGATTACGAGGATTAAGGTCGCATCGCCTTCTCGACCAATTTAATGCCTTCCTCTGGCCGTCCGGCAAAAACCTGCACCATCCCCAGACCGTCATAGCCCTCAGCCTCATTAGGGTCGAGCGTCACCGCTTGCTCTGCCTCGACTACGGCTTGGTCATGCTGCTTTTTAAATAGCGCAGACCGCGCCTAGGTGCAGATGAGCGATGTGAAGGAGTCATCCAGACCTCGGGCCTTTGCGCCGCGCAAAATCCTGCTCCACGTATGAGGGATTCGGACTCCCCAGAAAAAAAAATCGAGCTAATAAGTCGAACTCAGCCCCTCATATGCCTGTGCATATGATGGGTCCAACTCGATCGCTTTCTCATACAGCTGCCGCGCCTGTGTGTTCGCTTCTTTCGTCTGTTGCGCGCAATAGCACTCCCTACCATGCAAAGAAGAATCGTAGGCAGCCGAGTTCTCGGTCGGATTCCGCCCCACGCGCTCTTCTGCTTCCTGTTACCTCTACCTGCAGATTCGCCACGATCTGCCGTCGATCTCATCCTGCAAAGCAAAGATGTCCTTGCAGCGGGCGATCATAGCGCTCGGACCAGAGATGATAGCCTGTGGTGGCATCGATCAACTGGGCCGTGATCCGCACCCGCTCCTCCGCCTTGCGCACGCTGCCCTCTAACACATACCGCACGCCCAACTCCTGGCTTACTCTTGCACCTTACCGCCCTACCCTTGTAGGTGAATGCCGAGTTGCGGGCGATGACAAACAGGCCGGAGAGCTTAGAGAGGTCGGTGATGAGGTCTTCGGTGAGACCGTCGCTGAAATACTCCTGCTTAGGGTCCTCACTCATGTTGACAAAGGGCAGCACGATGATGGAGGGCTTGTCGGGCAAGGAGGAGAGGCTGCGCTTGCTCAGTAAGAGGGATGTTGGACCGAGGGCGCAGTGGGCGTAGGGAAAAATACTGCACTGCAACGATAATTGCCTACATGCAGCAGCACGCCCCTTAGCTAAGTGTCCTTCTAGGCCACACCTGTGGCGGAGTGAAGTGGAAGAGGTCAATCTCTGGTGTTGCGCTTCTACTGGTGGTTAGACTCGCTGATCCGCTACGCGGAAGATTTTCGACTTCGGTTCCAGCTTGATGCGGTACACCCGCACCGGCTCGGCAATGTTCTTGACTGGCTGCTCCCCTAAGCTCTCATACTGGAGTGCCAGCTTGCTCTTGACCTGGTCATATACCGGGCCAGAGATACAGATGCCGCTCGCTTCGGCTAAGCTCTCTACCCGTGCGGCGATGTTGACGCCATCACCGTAGATCGCGCTCCCCTTCCACGATCACGTCCCCTAGGTTGATGCCGATGCGGAATTCCATCCGGCGATAAGCGGTAGATCGAGCATTCTTGGCTCTTGAGCTCTATGTTGGATGGCCACGGCGGCCTGTACGGCATCGACCACACTGGCAAACTCCGCCAGGAAGTTATCGCCTGGCGTGTCAACCACACGGCCGTGGTGCTGCTGAATAACGTGCCATGACTTGGCGGTAGGCTGTCAAGATGCGCACTGTACCGACCTCATCCTCCCCCATCAGCGGCTGTAGCCTTTGACATCGGCGTGAGCACCGCCGCGAGCTTGCGCTCCACGCCGCGCTCACTAACCGTGGCCACGAAGCGATAGCCCCGACCATGTTGGGTCTCGATCACTTCCTGTTTAGTGCCATCATCACCAACGGCCTTGCGCGCCGCGACAATACAGCGAGTCAGTGCCGTCTCACTCACGACCTGTTCAGGCCAGAGTTTCTCCAACAGTTCATCTTTAGAAACGACACGGGCGCGATTGTGCAGGAGGTAGGCGAGGACATCGAAGACCCTGGGCTCGATCTCGACTGACTTGCCCGCACGGCGCAGTTGATAGAGTTGCTCGTCGAGTTCGCAGGTGGCGAAGCGGTACAGCATCGGAGGGGACGATAGCAAAAACGAGGCGGAATGAGCAAGAGAACGAATCGCGTATTGGTGAAAGAATTGATCTGACTGGTGTCGTGCGAATAGAAATATGAGTAAAGACAAAGGTGTCGGTTAAAAAAGTCGTGTCTAGCGCCAGCGGCATTTCTTCTACCGTCTCTTTCGACTTGTCAGGAGTCAGCCCACTCGCTACAGTGCCTACTAGAGATGGCGATGTGGGAATTTGAGTGGGACGAGGAGAATGAGGAAAAAGTTCGTTTTCATGCTGTCACACCCGAAGAAGTCGAGCAATGTTTTTTCAATCGTCGCTTGCGAAAACGCAAACCGCGATCAGTAGATCGCTGGTATCTCTTTGGTCGAACGGATGGAGGGCGCGCATTGTTTGTTGTCTACCAAAGCTTGGGCAGGGATGACGTCCGACCCATAACCGCTTATGACCTCCCACCTGCCTTCAAAAGGAAGTATGGCAAAAGAATCTAAACGTACCCTCAAGCGAATTCCAACTTTTCGTTCAACCGCCGAAGAGGCACGGTGGTATGGGATGCATACTCATGACCTCCATGAGTATATGGATATGGATGATGCCGAACTGGTGGAGCCTAGAGCTAACGGAGACCGAGGTGGCATGACTCAAGCGATTTCGTTACGGTTGCCGCAGCGATTACTGACTAGCCTACGCCGCGTGGCAGAACGGCAGGAGATCTCATACCAAACGCTGATTAAACGATGGCTCACGGAGCGCTTGGCTCAAGAGCATGCTCCTTCAACTGCTCATCGAGCTCAGAGTCGACGGGCGCGTGCAGCATAGTCGCCCCTGTCTCTGCTCCTCGGCTCTTGGCCTCAACTCGTTTTTCGTTCATCACACCTTACTTCTCATTTCTTACTCTTCATTTTTCATTAACAGAATCGACGAGCCCATCAACACCACCGATTCCGTCTCGCAGTTTTAGTCATCCAAACCCAAGCCAATTTGCTCTATCAGAAGGATTGACTTCGAGAAGGGAGTAAGATTTGCTGCCTCCATCGCGAACAAGGAGGGAACCATGGATCTCATCATTCGCAACGGCACGGTAGTCACCCATGGTGATATCTATCAAGCTGATGTCGGTATCGAAGGAGGAAAAGTCAAACAAATTGGTCAGGGACTTGGACCGGCAGCCAAAGAGATCGACGCTGCCGGCAAATATCTCTTCCCTGGCGGAGTCGACGTTCATACCCACGTCGATTTTGAACTGCTGGGCAATCGCTCGGTTGATGATTTCTACTCGGGCACTGCGGCAGCGGCATGTGGTGGTGTCACGACCATTGTCGATTACGCGCTTCCTGAACCTGGCCAGTCGATTCAAGGCAGTATCGAAGCCTGGCAAAAGAAAGCCGAAGGCAAAGCGATCATCGATTACGGTCTGCATCCGGTCATCCTTGACCCGACACAAAAGATTATTGACGAGATGGCCGATGCGGTTGCTGATGGTCATACGAGTTTCAAGCTTTTCATGATCGGCATGGCACGGTTCGATGAATTGGCAGCAGAGTATCTGAAAGTGATTGCCCAAGCAGGGAAAGTCGGCGCAATCACCAACATTCATGCCGAAGATCAATGTCTCGATTTCCTATCTTGACGCAACAGTTCAATGCCGCGGGAAAGTTTGGTGTCAAGCATTTTGCCGATTCGCGCCCACGCCTCTCTGAGGGTTTAGCTGTGCAACGCGCGGTAACGATGGCGCGCTATGCCGAGGCACCGATTTATCTCGTTCATCTGTCATGCGAGGAAGCATTGGCGCCGATCCGCGAGGCACGCGCCCGTGGACAAATTGTCTATGGCGAAACACGACCGATCTATCTTCATCTCTCTCGCGAGCGTTTTGATGGACCAGAAGGTGAACGCTACCTCGGCTGGCCTCCGCTGCGCGAAGCCTCACAGATGCAAGCGATGTGGGATGGCCTCCGTTCCGACAACCTGCAAACCGTTGCTACTGACCACTGCGGCTGGAACCTAGCGCAAAAGAAAAAAGGCAAAACGGTTGATGAATTGCTTCCCGGCATGTCGAACTTAGAAACCATTCTACCCATGCTCTATTCTGAAGGTGTCGGCAAAGGACGGCTGTCGATCCATCGCTTTGTCGAAGTGATCTCTACCAATCCCGCCAAACTATTTGGCTTGTATCCCCAGAAAGGTACGATTGCGGTCGGCTCGGATGCCGATATCATCATCTTCGATCCTAAGAAAGAAGTGACGATTCGCCATCGTGATATGCACTCGCGCTCGGATTACGAGTTACACGAAGGCTTCCAAGTCACCGGCTGGCCAACCATGACTCTCTCACGTGGGGAGGTGATTGTTGAGAATGGTAAGGTGCTAGGCTCGTCAGGACGGGGGAAGCTACTCAGAAGGAAAAAATTCTCGATCATGTAAGAAGAAAGGCTATAGGCTTCAGGCTAAAGGGAAGAACCTCTACCGCCTACAGCCTGCGGCCTGTAGCCTTTTTCACTCATTACTCAACCCTCGTTACTTTTTTTGCTCTGCCCACCCTTCCGTCAATGGCGTCCAGAACAGGATGTGAAACTTGCGGGAGCGAAATTTCCACTCATCGCCGACTTTCTTGTACACATCATCATAATAGCCTGAGGCGATCATGCTTTTGCCATTCTGCGTCGCGCGCAGATCCAAGTAGCAGTTGCCCTTTGCCCAGGTCGAGCTTTGCAATTCAAACACGTGATTGTGAATGTAAGGACGGGGATCGAGTCCAAGTCCTTCGTTGTACGCCTTCAGGAGTCCTGCACGTCCTTTGGCAGGAGCGACTGCACCACCGGCATCAAATTCACCGTCTTCAGTGAAGAGGTTGACGATCGCTGGGACATCTTTTTTCCACACCAAATCACAATACTTGAGTGGCAACTCACGGATTGCTTCGCGGTCTTCCATCTCTTGTAACCGGGCTTCGACACTTTTTGCCATAATTCCTCCTTTTTCGCTCAGGTGACAGAAAACAAGTGACAGGTTATAGGAAGGAGAGAGGAGAACTGTCAACCATGAGAGTGAAACTCGCGTTCGGTCGTCAAGGGGCAGAGGTAGAGATTCCATCGCACGTACAGGCAAATGTACTCGAACCCAAGTTTGCCGCAGCCGTACCCTCTGCTGATGCGGCATTGGCCGAAGCATTACGTCAGCCGATTAACGCTCCGGCTTTGCTTGATCTCGCGCGAGGCAAGAAGAGCGCTGCCATCTCGATCTGCGACATCACTCGCCCGGCACCAAATCGTGTGGTGTTGCCACACGTCTTGGCAACCTTAGAGCAAGCTGGAATTCCGCGCTCAAGCATTACTATTCTTATCGCGACGGGCTTACATCGTGCAGCAACCGAGCAAGAACTTCACACTATCGTCGGACCAGAAATCCTCAGTCGCTATACGATTGCTTCCCATGATGCTCGTGACACAGCTTCTCACGCCGACCTTGGCACAACTCGTTCTGGTACGCGGGTGTTGATCGATCGACGCTTCGTTGACAGCGATCTGCATATTTCCCTGGGCTTCATCGAGCCACATTTGATGCTCGGCTTTTCTGGTGGGCGAAAACTGGTTGCTCCTGGTCTCGCCGGCGAAGAAACGATTAAACGACTCCACAGTCCATTCTTCATGCGTGATCCTAAAGTGGTCGAAGGGTCGTTTCCCGACAATCCACTGCACCACGAGTTACTAGAGATCGCCCAGATGGTACGGCATGATTTTATCGTTGATGTCGCTCTCACCCGTTCACGGCAGATTGCGCAAGTCTTTGCCGGGAATCCAGTTGCCGCTCATGCCAAAGGTGTCGAGTTTGTCCGAGCAACGACACTCGCGTCACTTGCTGAGCCAGTCGATGCGGTGATCACAACCTGTGCTGGATATCCGCTTGATCTTACATACTATCAAGCGGTCAAAGGCGTCACTGCCGCTTCACATATCGTCAAGCAAGGTGGCACCATTCTCCTAGCAGCTGCGTGTCAGGAAGGACTCGGGAGTCCAGAATTCACGGCGTTCGTTCGTCGCTTTTCCTGACTCACGCACGTGTCTTGAGACGATGGCGAAAGAGCCAGTGGTGATTGATCAATGGCAATTAGAGAAACTCGCACTGGTGATGCAAAGAGCCCGCGTCTGGTTTTGCACGCCCGGCATTCCTGTAGAGGATCGTCGCTATTTATGGGGATCAGCGTTTGAAGAACCGCAGCGTGCCGTTGACACACTGTGTGCAGAACTGCCAAAAGACGCGACCGTTGCTGTCATCCCCGAGGGACCGTATGTGTTTTCGCAGCTAGGATAAACAGCCGAAAGGACAGGTAGCCTAACCGATAGAGTTTCTCTCCTCTACGAACGCGGGGACAAGAAGAAGAACGAATCACAATTCTTCACTCTACGATGAATGATGGATGAGAAAAACTAAAGTCTCCTTTGCCCGACCACTAGAGATCAGTTACGTTTCTCTCATGGAAACAATACGCTTTGGACTTGTTGGCACTGGGAAACATGGCAGTCGTTACGCTAAGCATATCGTTGAAGACATCCCACAGGCTGAACTTGTTGCGGTATGCCGCCGCGATCGACTGGAAGGTGAAGCCTTAGCAGCAAAATACAATTGCACATATTACACTGACTATCGCCAACTGCTCGCCGATGATCGGATCGACGCTGTTGCCGTTGCGGTTCCTCCGTATCTCCATCGAGAGGTTGTCACTGCTGCCTGCCACGCTGGGAAACACATCTTGCTTGAGAAGCCGTTTGCGGTAAGTGTTGCTGAAGGCCGACGGTTACAAGAGTTTCTTTCTCATAGTCCAAATCGATGCATGGTCGCTCACACTCTGCGATTCAATGCCGTTGTCCAAGCGCTCAAGCAACACATTCCCCAGATCGCACCATTGCATTCGTTGTATCTCAGTCAGCGTTTTGAACCTTCACCACTTGTGTGGCTTGATCATAAAGCCGAAAGTGGTGGTGGCATTATTCTCCATACGGGGGTGCATAGTTTCGACCTTCTTCGCTTTCTCAGCGGCTACGAGGTTACTCACGTCTGGTGCCAGACAAAGACGGTTTTCACAAAAGAGACGGAAGATAACTTCTCCATGTTCTGTCAGCTTAGCGATACATCACACTTGCACTCCATTCACGGAGCAGTGGCAGGTTCTCGTTCAACCTCGAGTCGCTCTGGATTGATCGAAATTTCTGGCGAGAAGGGTCAACTCGTTGGCGATCATCATCACGGATTTGCGCACCTCATAAAAGGTGGAGAACGCATCCCACTCCCAGTCGATCCTCCAGTCCCAACAGTACGAGAAGCGCTGCAGATATTTGTCGACTGCCTCCTGAACGATACCCCGTTTCCCATCACGCCAGAAGACGGGCTGCGCGCCGTGGCTATCGCAGAGGCATGTTATCGATCGGTTGCAAATAGTCAGTTGGAATCAGTGTCAGCATAGGTTTAAGATTATTGCTGCAGTCCAATTCAGGAGGGTCGCATGGCGTTGGTGGATTTTATCCGCGGTCAGTTTATTGACATCATTCAGTGGACGGATGACTCACGCGATACATTTCGGATTACCAGAGCTGCAGTGGAGGAGTTTCTGAAGGCGTGAAAGTAGTCGGTAGTCAGTAAGAGAAATCAATGAAGACTTAAAAATGAAGAGTGAAGAATTGAAAAAGGGAAATGAGATCAACAACGCTCTGTGTTTTTTCCTTCTTCATTCTTAACTTTTCCTTCTTCATTCTTTTATGTTCCAACCCCCAATTACCGCCCACGCAAAGCACTCGTGCCCGGCTTGCGGCGCGGAAGCACACTGGAACCCGACGAAACAGGCACTGAGGTGTCCTTAGAGATGGGCAAAGATCTTCTTTACGGTAGGGTATACGACCCTTCGACTCCGCTAACGCTATGCTCAGGGTGAACGGACGGAAAATTTGTGAGAAAAAATGCCGCTCATCCTGAGCGTAAGCGCGAAGCGGTAAAGTCGAAGGACAGGGGCAATACCCAGTTTCGCCGTACACGCGGCTATGGTTCACTATCTCTTTACTTTTCTTGTTTCCAATACGGCTCATTGTTGAGAGCAGGTTGCTCCTCGGCCAACTGGAAAAGGACACCACAAGCAGTCTTGGGCGAGAGGAACGCTTCCACTGTCCGGTCTCCATCTTCTCGTTTATCGACAACTTTGATTCCCTTCCCCTCTAGAAACGCAATTTTCTCCTTCAATCCAGGAATTTGTAACGTGATGTGATGTACTCCCTCGCCACGCTTTTCGATGAACGTGGAAACGAAATTCTTGGAATCAGTTCCCTCGATGAGTTCGATGGTGAAGTCATGGAGATCAAAAACAGCGTAGCGGAAACCACCGCCACGTCCTTCAGCGACGTAGCGGAACTTCGCCCCTAAAGAACCTTCAATAAACGTGCGGGCTTGTTCGATACTCTGGACAGCAATAGCAACATGATCGAGACGTCCGATGGGTTCAGTCGACATATGTTCCTCCATGCGAAAGCGTTTACCTCGTTTTTCACAGCGAAAGAAGGCCAGAAGGCAACCACTAAAAACATTTCTCTCCACCCCCAATCCTCAAGATATACTTGTCGAAGCAACCCGCGGCGATCATAATGGCACTGGAGGAACTGGACTATGACGTATGGCAATGTCCTCACCGCTGGCACAGGCCCAAGCCGCTGGCGGGTATGGCTTGAGGCCTCACGACCTTTCTCTTTTACAGCCTCTGTAACACCTGTGTTGATTGGATCGGTCTTGGCCGCGATCGATGGACCGTTTCATTGGGGACGATTTTTCTTGGCGTTGTTTGGTTCGTTGTTTATCCAGGTCGGTACCAACATGATCAACGACTATTACGACTATGTGAACGGCGTAGACACGCCCGAAACCCTCGGCCCGAGTCAAGTCATTCAACGAGGCCTACTCTCCGCTGACGAAATGTTCTGGGGAGGTATTACCGCCTTTGCTATCGGCAGCGTATTTGGCCTCATTCTCGTTGCACTCTGTGGTTGGCCAATTCTTGCCCTGGGCCTCATCAGTGTTCTGGCCGGATACTTTTACACCGCTAATCCGCTTTCCTTGGCCTATATTGCACTGGGTGAAGCGACGGTGTTCATTTTCATGGGACCGGTAATCGTCGTTGGCGCGTACTTTGTTCAGCGAGAGATGTTCACCTTAACGTCTTTCCTGATCTCACTTCCTGTTGCCTGTTTGGTCGCTGCCATTCTTCACGCTAATAACATTCGTGACCTACCGTCGGATAAAGAGCGGGGGAAAAGCACGTTGGCTACGGTAATCGGTCGCGACGCCGCCAACTGGGAATTGCTCGGATTAGTGTACGGTGCTTTTGTGATTACCGTAGCGTTGGTCCTCTTCGGCTATGCCCCCTGGCCGGTTCTGCTTACGCTTATAGCGTTACGGCATGCCATCCCTGCTGTACGTATTCCGTTCGGCACAGAGAAAGTCGAAGATCTGAATGAAGCGTTAATGTACACAGTAAAGTCGCACCTAGAGTATGGAGTCTTGTTGATTGTCGGACTATTCATTAGCCACTTGTTTTCCTGATTCTGAGAACTGTTCTTTGACTTCTATAACCTATTGCCGTTTTCCAATTGACAGAGCCCCAAAGCAGTCTTAACTATTTGATAATTGGAGGAAAAAACTATGCTACGAACGACGCTTTTGCTCGGTGCTCTCACTGGCGTAATCATGGCGATGGGGAATTACATGGGTGGGTCGAGTGGCATGACGATCGCCTTCGTTATAGCTCTGGTCATGAACTTCGGCGCCTATTGGTTCTCTGACAAGATGGTTCTTCGCGCATACAGTGCTCGCGAGGTAACAGAGGCAGAAGCCCCGAAGCTGTACAGAATTGTCCATAACCTCACGTTGGCAGCAAAAATGCCAATGCCGAAGGTGTACATTATTCCGTCAGAGTCCCCCAACGCCTTCGCTACCGGACGTAATCCAAGTCACGCGGCGGTCGCTGTGACTGAAGGGCTTATGCGGATGATGGACGAGCGGGAAATCACCGGGGTGCTTGCTCATGAACTCGGTCATGTGAAAAACCGCGACATTCTTATCAGCACAATTGCTGCAACACTCGCTGGTGTCATTGTTCACGTTGCCAACATGTTGCAATGGGGGGCGATGTTCGGATTCGGGAGAAGTGATGATGATGAAGGTGGAAGCAATTTTATTGGCATGATGATTATGATTATCCTCGCGCCGATAGCGGCGATGGTTATTCAGATGGCGATTTCCCGTACACGCGAGTTTGGGGCGGACGAGACTGGAGCACGAATCAGTGGTGACCCAGGTGGTCTTGCCTCAGCGCTGCGTAAGCTTGGAGTGATGTCACAGCGTATCCCAATGGAGGCCTCGCCGCAGACCTCTCACCTCTTCATCGTCAACCCGTTGCTTGGCGGAGGCTGGGCAAAATGGTTTAGCACCCACCCGCCGATGGAAGAGCGGATTGCACGATTGGAAGCGATGGCTGGACGCAGAGCGTAACTTCTGCACCTTCTCCCTCTCCCACTTAGGGAAAAGAAAAAAGAGGGGCAGTCGATGTGACTGCCCCTACCTCACAAGATTCTCAACATAGTGGTCTTATTGTTGCGCTAACGGTCCTCGGAGCAACTGCCCTGGCAACGCACCAGTGTGTTCATTATTGCGGAGAACGACTTCTCCGTTCACTACCGTCGCCATAATACCAGTAGCTTTCTGCTTCAAGCGGCGAGCCCCGGCTGGCAAATCATAACTCACTTCCGGCATCATGGGCGCGATGGTGTCGGGGTTAAACATCACGACATCGGCATTCCAGCCTTCGCGCAAGAGACCACGCCCGTTCAATCCCCAATATGAGGCCGGCACAAGCGAGAGCATGCGAACGGCTTCTTCCAAAGTCACTTTTTGTTTCTCTCGCACCACGTGACTGAGAAGGTGCGTCTGTAATGAAGAATCCATGATCTGCGATACATGGGCCCCTGAGTCTGAGAACGTCACCACAGAATGGGGATGTTTGATCATCTCCAATGCATGCTCTTCGTTCTCATTCGCGAGCGGCTGGAGGAAGAATTGCTTCATGTGCTTCGCCAGCGCGAGATCGATAATGACCTCGACGGGATGTTTGTTTTGTGCGGCGGCAATCTCGGCCACCGAGCGATGTGGCGGGTCCGCCTTGTCCATCACAAAAAGCCATTTGTAATTCGCAGGACGAGCTTCAGCTCCAACGATCCGTTCATTGCTGCGCTGGCTCGCAGCTTCGACCAGCTTCTGCCGCAGGTCGGGATTGCGCAGCGCTGCTTCTTGTTCTGCCAATGGCAACTTACGGATATCCCTCCACACGGGTAACCGATCGAATGGCATAACAGTCTCAAACGACAGAACAAGATTCAATGAGCGACTGTGAGCCTGAACAAACATTCGGCCACCAGCAGCAACTGTTTCTTGCGCAAGAGAGTAAAAGTGCCGCCAATAGTCTGGAGCTTTACGATTACTGAACATGCCGAAGGTCACTGGCACTCCCGTTTCCAAAGCGAGAGCTTTCAGCCGACCAAGGTAGTCGTTGATGCGGTCAGGATTGAGGCCAGTGTCTTCACCGGCAATTTCAAAGATTCCTGCGCCAAGCTCTCCCATCACACCAACAAGTTGTTGCACCTCGTCCCATGTTGCAAGGCGGCTGGCCACTGGTTGTCCTTGTGGGGTTTGATGGTTCCGGGTGCGAGAAGTCGTAAAGCCAATAGCACCAGCGCGAATGGCGTTGCGAACTTCCTGTTTCATTGCGGCAAGGTCATCATTCGTCGCCGTATCGGTAAAAGCACGCTCGCCCATGACATAGGTACGCAACGCAGAATGACCCATGTAGGCGGCGTAGTTGATGCCTTTCGGTAAGCGATCGACAGCATCCAGATACTCAGGAAACGTTGTCCAGCTCCATTTAATACCAGCTTCCATCGCTTCTGGCGCAATGTCTTCTGCGCGTTCGAGGTTGCGCATCACTAGCAATTTGTCTTTTTCACCACAGGGCGCCAACGAGAACCCACAGTTCCCCATCACGACACTCGTAATCCCGTGCCAACAGGAACAGGTACCTAGTGGGTCCCAGAAGACTTGCGCATCCATATGGGTATGCGCGTCAATAAAACCAGGAGCAACCACATGTCCCTCGGCATCAATGACCTCTTTTGCGCCTTCCCGGATCTTGCCAATAGTAGCAATTTTCCCGTGAACAATACCCACATCAGCACGAAATCGAGGCATTCCTGAACCGTCGATAACAGTCCCGTTTTTTATGAGAAGATCGTATTGCATTAGGCCTCCTTTGCTAGGCGGGGTCAGAAAAATAACAAACAACGAAGTATCTTTTCACATTCTCTACCCTGCTGATTACGATACTCCGTCGGTCCGCGTCAACCCCTTAGAAATTCCCCTCTGTTCAATCAAACAATAGGAAAACCTGTAAAGCCCTTTTCCTGTTGTGCTAGAATTAATAAGAAAGGGCAATTTGCCCTATGTGTCAGTAGACACTTAGGAAACGTGGGCGCTATCGTCGCCTCAACCAGGGGAGAATAGGACTTGCCAAATTTTTGGACCTTGCCGAATTTTTGGACCTTATTGATCAATCGTTGGCGGCTCATGGGATTGACAATACTTGCTGCGGTTACTCTCGGAGGAATTTGGATCACTTCCCAAGTCCCATTATATACCGCAAGTACGCTCCTCCTTATTGAACCATCGCAAGAATTCTCCGAAAACCTTGACGCAGAAGATGCACAGGATCGCTACTATCAACAGCAGATCGATTTGCTTCGTAGTCCCGAATTTGCAGCCCAGATTGTTACCAGCCTTAACCTCGAGTCGAACCCTGCTTTTGCTGCAGCGCAGACGAAGCGTATAGGACTCTGGCGTCTAGGAACATGGTTCTTCCATCGCTTCCAAGTCTTACTGACCTCCAGCTCTTCTCTTGTTGGTGCGACCCCCTCTTCCCACTCTAGTCTCTCGAATCCCGCGAAAGTCAGTTCGGAGATTTCGTCGGCCATTGTTGCTCGTTATCTCAAATTGCTCACTGTCACACCTGACCCATATACCTATTCGACCGAGGTTTCGTTCACTACTCCTGACCCTGTACTGTCACAAGAACTCGCAGATGCTCATGCGACAACCTTCGTCCGTACCGCACAGAGGGCCAATTTTGAGTTGACTCCGGAAGGAAGAGAGTTTCTTGGTAAACTCCTTGCTGCACAAGGAGAATCCCTGACTCGAGCAGAAGCAACGCTGCAGCAGTTCCGAAGCAAACATGTCGATGTTTCCCCCCCAGGCAAAGACAATCTGACTGCCCAACGTCTTCTAGAAACCCATCAGCACCTCACAAACGCCAGGGCAATGCGAATTGAGACTGAAACCCTCTACCGCTTGACTGAGAGAAAAGAAACCGCCCAGCTCGCAACCATCATCAAAAGCGATCGGGTGGATCAACTCCGAGCTACTTTTACAAAAGTCGAGACCGAACATACACGACTCACCGCAACGCTTCCTTCTACCCACCCTCGTCTCAGTGAACTGAGTACCGCCAAGAATACCGCACGGCAACGTCTAGAGCAGGAGTTCGCTTCTATCGTCAGCAAGCTTGAGGCCGAATATATCGCGGCACTGAATACAGAAACTATTTTGCAAGAAGAGGTTCTTCTCGAGGGTGCAGTCCTTTCTTCTTCCCGCGGCCGAAGAAGAAGAACATTGAAGAGAACTACGCTGAAGCTGAAGTCTCCTCTCACCAACACCCTCAGGGAGGGGAAAACAATGAGCAGCAGAGCATGAGTCATGCACAGAAACTCAAAGCATTGCTTGAAACAGCTATACAGACAATGACCATAGAAGGACTTTCTCTTCTTGCGGGTGGTCAAGTCTGGTCCGACCCCGAAGAACAGCTTGTTTCTCGCACAATGCAAGAGGTCTTGAGAATTCTGCGGCGACAGTTTGATTGTGTGTTGATTGACTCGCCCGCGGCGACAACCTACGGCGACGCAGAACTCTTGTCACAACTGACTGATACGACCATCCTCGTGATACGGGGCCATAAGACCCCAATGGCTGCTGCTCATAGAATAGCTGGGCAACTCCAAGCGGTACATGCCAATGTCCTCGGAGTGGTCCTGACCAATGTCACCCCCTTCGGTACAACTACAACCAATTATCTCGAGCGGTGACACACCAAAAGGCAGTTACTGATGATGTATGTACCTTTGCTCGATCTCAAAGAGCAATACGGAACGATCCGGGACGAAATTCGCACGGCTCTTGATCGTGTTTGCGAGTCACAACAGTTTATCCTTGGCCCAGAAGTCGAGGCGTTGGAGACAGAGATAGCAACTCTTTGTGAGTCTCTCTTTGCTGTCGGTGTATCGTCTGGGACAGATGCTCTCTTAGCAACCTTGATGGCCTTGCAGATTGGTCCGGGTGATGAGGTTATCACGACTCCGTATTCATTCTTTGCAACCGCTGGGGTTATCGCTCGTGTTGGTGCACGCCCAGTTTTTGTTGACGTTGACCCACAAACTTTGAACATTGCGGCTGAAGCCGTAGAGCCCAGCATTACGGCCCGCACCAAAGCTATTCTTCCGGTGCACCTCTTTGGTCGTTGCGCCGATATGCAGACGTTGATGCAAACCGCGACTCGCTATGCCATTCCCGTTATCGAGGACGCGGCTCAGGCCATCGGCGCCACAGACGATCGGGGACGACAGGCGGGAACTATCGGCTATGCTGGATGTCTCTCGTTTTTCCCTAGTAAAAATCTCGGGGCCTTCGGTGATGCTGGAATGATTATCACTGGAAACGCAAATCTCGCCATGCGTCTTCGCCTCCTACGCGTCCATGGAGGCGAAAGGAAGTATTATTACCGACTCATCGGCGGGAATTTTCGCCTGGACGCCATCCAAGCCGCTGTCCTGCGCGTGAAGCTGAAGTATCTCCGCGCCTGGACAGAAGCAAGAAGAAGAAACGCACAGCGATATCGACGTTACTTTGACGAGGTCGGACTAGGTCAGTATGTCTCGCTACCAGAAGACACTCCTGGCCATATTTACAATCAGTTTGTGGTACGTTGCCTTGAGCGTGACCGACTACAACAGTTTTTGCATGAACATGGGGTAGCAACCGAAGTCTACTATCCTCACCCGCTTCATCTTCAGGAATGTTTTCACTCTCTGGGGTATCATCAGGGTAGTTTTCCTCAAGCAGAAACCGCCGCCCGTCAAACATTGGCATTACCTATCTACCCAGAATTGACGGAAAGCCAGCAGCACCATGTTGTTCAGTGCTGTCAGGAATTTTATCGCGGCTAATCGCGATCTCACATCATTCCAATATCTGTCGTTCTGTTATCCACATTGAGTGACACAGCGGACTCGCACTACACGCCCACCGGCACCATACTTTCTCTTTGATCTACTACCCAGCCAGTCTGCACGTAAGCAATCGGCACGGTGACAGTGAGGTCGCGATTCAAAAGCGTCATTAAGACTCTTACGCGACCCTTCGCGTCAGGAGGCTGCTTAATAATTCCCTTCAAACCTTCGAGTGGTCCGTCGGTAATGCACACTTCTTGCCCGACGGCTAGGTTCGAGTGTGCACCAATCATCCCTTCTTCCGTTGCTTGGCCCTTCAGGAATTGGACAATTCCGTCATCGATGGGTGCGGGGGTACCATTAAAACTGACAAGACATTTTACCCCTGGACACCACACAACCGCGGAGTATTCCGCAGGAATGTGCAATTGCACGAAGAGATAGTTCGGAAAGAGTGGGATTACCTGCCGCTGTTTTGCAGAAGAAACTGGCAGCCGTAATCGCGGAAAGAAAACCTCAATTCCTTTTCGTTGTAAATGATACTGAGCGTATTCTTCTCGATTCGGTTTAGAGTACACAACATACCACTGCCGCTGCACTTCTTGACTCATAATAGTTTCGTACCTCTGCCCGAGGGATGAGCAAAAAAGGTACCATCGTGTACTCTGTTCTTGATCTCTTTATACTGAAAAAATATGAGTCTTTTCAAAACCCTATTTGCTTAAGATTCATCAGCAAGTTTGGGAACCGGGTAACAATGCCTGAGTCTCTCCTTGACACAAAAAAGGTCCAAGCTAATCCAAAGAAGATCAATAGGACAAAAATGCCTGATCAGGCATAATTTCCTCAAGAAAAATCGTTTCTTTTTTTCGTTTTTCTCCTCTTAAAGTCTCAATTTATTTGAACAAATGGGACTAAAATAAAAGACGATCATCCTAAGGACCGTGAGACAAAACCCTAACCGCACAGAGGAGCAAAGCAAGCAATGCTGTCATTGCGAGGAGTGGTACGCGACGACGCAATCTCGTTTGCGGGCAAAGATTGCTTCGCTCCGCTCGCAATGACGCCTTGGCTTTATGCCAGGCTGTAGAAGTTTTGTTCCATAGTCCTAATGAAAGGGCAAATGACAGTTCTATCTACCCTATTTCGACTTTTTCAATCCTCAGCCGCAACCGCTTCACGTCTGTGCTGCCCTCTCCCAGTGGGTGCTTTGCCTAATAAGTCGCATATTTAGGGTACTTTTTGGGCAGAATCAACTTCTGCCCAAAAAGTCAGGAAGAAGTAGCCTACGAGACAAACTAAAGCACATTGTACCTACGTGGCATTTTAGCGCCACTTTCGTCAAATTTTCGTCAAATTTTCGCTTCTAAACTTTCTAAAAATTAGTAACAATACTTCGGACAGATTTTGAGCGGAAGGGGTTAACGAAAACGGCCACGAACTGCTTGAATGTGAGTGTGCAACTCCCTCTCAAGAGGTTCCTGGCCGATGACAATTGTCACTGACATTTTGGCGCAGATGCCGACCGTGCGTCAACCACAACGGAAGTTTCTCGTTATGTTGTTTGCTACGATCCTGGCCCTGCGAGGGCGTGTCACTGGGCGGAATTTGAGTCGATACTGCGACTACTCCGAGCGCACGATTGCGCGGCAGTTCCGCGCGTCTTTTGAGTGGCCGGACTTTCATGAGCGCGTCCTAACGGCGGCGCTCGATCCCCGCTCGGAACTCCTCTCGGCCCAGGATGCCTCGTTTATTCCCAAGAGTGGCAAACAGACGTTCGGGCTGGGGCACTTCTTCAACGGCTGTGCGAATCGGGCGGAACGGGGGCTGGAAATTTCCACGCTGGCAGTGGTGGACGTGACGCGCCGGTGTGCGTTCACGCTCGCGGTGGCGCAGACGCCCCCCGGCGAGGACAACCCGAGGCAGCCCGCAGGCCGCGGAGGAGACCCGCATTGATTTCTACAAGCAGCAACTGCACGACCAGCGGGCGCGCTTGCCCGAGCGGGTTCAATATCACTGCGTGGATGGCTACTTTGCGAAAAAGAAATATATTGATGAAGTCGTGGCCCTCCAACTGCATCCCGATCACGAAGCTGCGTGCCGATGCGGATTGTCGCTTCCTTTATACCGGCCCCCACCCCAAGCGCCGCGGCGCGAAGCGCAAGTATGAGGGCAAGGTCAACTTTCAGGATCTCCATCGCTTCGAAGACCTTGGGACGCTGGAGGAGCATGCCCATGTCCATCTCTACACCGCCACGGTCTGGCACGTCTCGCTCAAGCGCCAGTTGCGCGTGGTGGTGCTCGTCAACCGCAAAGATCCTCACAAGCCCCGTTATATTGTCTTGGCCTCCACCGATCTGGAACTGCACGGCCACAAACTCGGGCAGTTCTACGTGGCGCGGTTCCAGATCGAGTTTCTCTTCCGCGATAGCAAACAATTTACGGGCCTCGCCGATTGTCAGTCGCGCGCCGCCACGGTCCTCGATTTTCATTTCAATGCGGCGCTGGCGACCCTCAATCTGGCACGGGCTGAGGAACTGCGGGCCCAGACCGACTCGCTCCCCCACGTCTTCTCCATGGCCAGTTGGAAACAACGGCAGTTCAATGAACGGTTGCTCGACGTATTTATTGAGAACTTAGCTCTCGACCCCACATGGGTGAAAAATCACCCCGCGTATGAGGAACTCAGAACTTACGGCGCTATTGCTGCCTGATTTTTGTCCGAACTATTGATATTAAAAATTTCGCACATTGGAAACATATTCACCGTAAGCCAATATGCAAATTAGTCAACAGAAATTGACATTGGTGAAAATTATTTTCTCTACCAATATGCAAAACGAGAGGTGACGTAAGGGTCAGGGGAATGATCCACTACCCTATGATAAGGTAGATTGTGAGAAGAGGATTCCCGACTTATTAGGCAACCCTCTGACTTTTTGGGCAAACGAGACTTATTAGGCAAAGCCCCCCCAGTGAGAGAGGGCAGCACAGAGTAATACCTAGACAAACTCAAGCGAATTTTATTTTACGCCATACGATACAGCTTGACCGCGTTATCGAACACGATCTTCTGCGTCACTTCCGGCGGGACTTTGGCGAAGTCTTTCTTAATCACCTCAAGTGAATTCGGCCAAGTCGAATCGGTATGCGGGAAATCTGATGCCCACATGTAATTATTCTCGCCAAAATACTCCCACGTCGAGGGGCCGATCGGATCATCTTGGAACGTGGCGTACAGGTTCCGTTTGATGTATGCACTTGGCGCCATCGGCAGCGGCGCTTTGTTGAAGAAGCGGAATTTCTCCCAGGCGTGGTCGGCTCGATACATGTAGTGCGGTAACCAGCCAGTATCATTCTCGGCCGACACAATGATGAGCTTTGGGAAACGCTCAAGCACACCGCCGAAGATAATGTCAGTAATCGACTGCTGCACCTCGTGAATCAGCTTCATGTAGCCGACCTCTGTCCCCGTCTGCCGTCGTCGGCGTGGCTTCTCCTCTCCTTCAATCGCTTTTCGTTCTTGATTCCCTTTTTTGCTGGTAACAACGTGAAGACTGATCGGCATGTGGAGATCCTGAGCAGCGGCCCAGAACGGATCGTACTCATCACTGCTGTAGGGATGTTCTCGCGGCGGTGATCCCCAGATCATCGCCCCGCGCATACCTTTCTTTGCGCAGCGTTCCAGCTCTTTCACGCCAGCCTGAATATCTTCGAGTGAAATCAGCGCAATACCAAAAAGCCGCTTGGGACTGTGACTGCAAAATTCGGCTACCCAATCGTTGTAAGCCGCAAAACACGCCTGTTGAAAACCGGCATCATCGAGACCGAAGAGGGACATCCCTAGCGTGGTGTACAGCACTTCGGCTTCTACGCCGTCGATGTCCTGGTCCTTAAGTCGTTCGACCGGATCCCATCCGCTTGGTCGGGCGCCTTCGTAGCCTTTCTCCCAGGCTTTGGGCATGTCTTCCGGTTTATTACCGGCAGAGAACCCCCCAGCAACGGGAAAGGGCCGGATTCCTTCCACGACAAAAAAGTAGCCTTTCTTACCCTCGAAATCTTGAATGACCTTCGGCGCCCGATCCTTGTATTTGTTATCGAGCCGTTCCTGCCACAGCGCAGGAGGTTCCATCATATGAGAATCCGCTGAAATTATCCGCATGCTAAGCCCTCCTTATTGTAAGTGGGAGAAAACGAAATGCACTCTTCCCCCAAAAGTCATCCGGCATTGTCTGCTGAGTGCATGAGGGTTTGTCAAGAGAAAACAAGGGCGAGAGTGAGGGACGTTGCGAAAGACAGCCTGTTCTAGAGAGAGAGGTTTTCCAGCCCGTACTTATCAATTTTGCGGTACAAGCGTTGACGGTCGATGGCGAGCAGCCGTGCAGCCTCATTCTTGTTGCCATGACTCTTCTGCAGCGCAGCAAAAATGAGTGACCGTTCCATCTCTTCTAGAGTGGGCAATTCTGCTCGATCGTGGAATTGCAGGGGTTTCTCTTCAAACCCAGCAATCAATCCCGGAAGATCAGAAAGCGTGATCTCACTGCTGCGCGAGAGCGCAAACATCCGCTCGATCATATTTTGCAGTTCACGAATATTGCCAGGCCAGGGGTAGGCGTTGAGTTTCTCCATTGCTTCTGGAGCGATCTTTTTTGGCTCAACTTTGTATTCGGTACTGAAGGTACTGACAAAATGCTCAATCAAGAGTGGAATGTCTTCCCGTCGTTCACGCAGCGGCGGGAGATGAATCGGCACGACATTGAGCCGATAGAACAGATCGTCACGAAATGTTCCTCTGCGAACTGCGTCCTCTAAATCACGATTGCTCGCAGCAATGATGCGGACGTCAACCTTGACTGGCCGGCTCGACCCGAGTGGGGTGACTTCTTTTTCTTGAATCGCCCGCAAGAACTTCACTTGCAGAGAGAGAGGAATTTCCGAGATTTCGTCAAGAAAGAGCGTACCCCCATTGGCCGTTTGAAAGACGCCATTGTGATCCGCAATGGCCCCAGTAAACGCTCCTCGCCGATGCCCAAAGAGTTGGCTGTCAAGTAACGTCTCGGACATCGCACCACAGTTAATGGCGACGAAGGGACGGTCTGCCCACGGTGCTTGGCGATGAATCGTTCGAGCGACCAGCTCTTTTCCTGTCCCACTCTCGCCAGTCACCAGCACCGTACTTTTATTTTCACTGACTGCGGCAATAAGGAGGTAGATGTTCCGCATTCCTGGACTTTGTCCAATAAGCTCACCAAACTTTTTGAAGGCGCGCATTTCACGTCGGAGTTGCTCAACTTCCTCGCGTAGCCGTTTAGTTTCAAGCAGTTTGTCTACCTTCAGCAACAGCTCCTCTGGATTGCACGGCTTTGTCAGATAGTCTGCTGCACCGCGTTGCATAGCTTCTACGGCACTCTCGATGGTGCCATGCCCGGTGAGTACAATCACCGCACAACCACGCTCTTTGACGTTCATCTCACGCAGCAGTTGCATCCCATCCATGGTTGGCATCTTGAGATCAGTGATCACCACATCAAAGGGGGTTTCTCCAAGAACGCGGAGGGCATCACGCCCATTACTCGCGGTCTCAACCACGTAGCCCTTCCGTTGCAGGATCTTTGCCTGCGTTTTGGCCATGTTGATCTCATCGTCAACCAGTAGGACACGCGCCACCATCGTGCACCTCCTCTGGCAACATTAGGTACGGGCTTCGCTCACGCGCTTCTCTTTGCGACGTTTCTCCGTCGCGCATGGACACGGCAATTCAATCAAAAAGGTAGAACCTTCACCTACCTTGCTGTGTACGGTGATGTTACCGTTGTAGCGTTTCAGCACCGAGTGAACGACCGAAAGCCCTAAACCAGTTCCCTGACCAGGTTCTTTCGTCGTAAAGAAAGGATCAAAAATCCGATGCACCTGGTCTTCAGCAATGCCTAACCCCGTATCTTGAAAGGTGAGAATCACACGGTTGTCAGTGTCTCGTTGGGTGCGAATCCGCAACTCTCCACCGTGGGGCATAGCCTGCACTGCGTTGGTGATCAGATTCAAAAAGACCTGTCGCAAGGCGTTCTGATTTGCTGTACAGGTGCCAATTTTTCCCAATGCAGGAACGACTTTCACATTATTCGTCTGTAGATACTTGCCCATGAGCTGCAAGGTCTTGCGCAAGAGGTCGTTCAGATTGACCTCTTCCATCTCTGCCCTACTCTCGTGGGAAAACTCCAAAAGATTTTTGATAATATCCTGGGCACGAACGATTTCGTCTTTGGCAATTTTGAGATCCTCACGCACTTCGAGGTTATCAGTCTGAATAATCTCGCTGAGATCATAAAGAGCATTCATAATAATGCCCAATGGATTCCGTAACTCGTGCGCGATCCCAGCGGCAAGCTGCCCAATGGCCGCCATTTTCTCTGATTGGATGAGCTGACTCTCCAGCCGCTTTCGTTCTGTCACATTAAGATAGATACCCTGGATGGTTTTTCGCCCGCGATGCTCGATACAGCCAAAATACACTGAGACTGGCACGACTCCCTCGTCATGCGTCAGCATGCGGAGGTTTTCACGGCTCAGATACCCATGACTATTGGTCTGCAGGTACAGCTGACGTACTTCTTCTCTTTCCTCAAGAGGATGTAACTCCCAGATAGGTCTCCCCTCCAATTGTTCTCGTGAAAATCCGGTCGTCTTCTCGGCCTCGCGGTTGGCGTGGAGAATTGCACCATCCTGACAACTGATACTGAAAATGGGAGCCGGAGAGTTGTCGACAGCTTTGCGATGAGTTTCCTCTTCATCGCGTAGAGCTTCTTCCCGTGCCTCAACAAAGAAATCGGTGATGTGCAGTATCCGTTCAGAGAATTCCTGGTCCAAAAGGTTGATCAGCTCCACCAAGCGTTTGCGATCTTTCGCGTACGTTTCTCGTAATCGTTCTACGAATAAGTCACGAATCTTCATCTGGCCGGACAGGAACCGCGACGGTGGCGAATGGGAAATAAATCCGTGTCGCGCGTGTTCACGAAGATAAACATACGTTTCTATGTCATTGGGATTTTCGATATGTCGCGCCCAACGAAGCAAGGCGTCCTGCTGATTCTGTTGAGTCTCTGGAATCCGCTCAACCGCAAGTGAAAAGATAGGGGCAAGTAACTGAACCCACTGATCGACTACTGCTACAACGTGACCACGGATAAAAGCAGCCAGCTCGGTTCGTAACGTACTGTGTTCACGTGGAAAGCGGAGGAGTTCAAAACCGTCCATATACCGTTCGACACGGCCAAGATGATCTTCTAGCGATTCTTCAAACAATGGTTGCATATAGGTCCTCTTTCTCCTCCACTGTCCCTAGCGCCCGCTCCTAGTTGTGACAATCCCCCTTTTCTCACGCGGAACAATCTATATTTCAACAACTCCGGGTCTCTTCATTTTTCGTGCTCTCCTCGGTATGGTGACTTGAACAAGGCCGAAGGTTACCCCGCCGATCAGCACAAACCCCTAGACCACGCGAGACTTTTTGCCTCCACGAGTGTTCAATGGAACAGAAAGAGCAGATTGCCCCACACGAAGACCCGGATGTGCAGTTGATGTTGCGCTTCCAGCAAGGAAGTCAGGAGGCGTTCCAGCAACTCTTCCAGAAGTACACTCCGCCCGTGGTCAATTTTGCCTTTCACTTTCTCGGTAATCGTGCACGTGCCGAAGAAATTACCCAGGAGGTCTTTTTACAGATTTACCGCTGGCAACAACGTTATGAACCCAAGGCCAAGTTCTCGACGTGGTTGTTTAAGATTGCCCACAATCACTGCTTGAACGAGATCCGCAAAGGAGAGTATCGTGTCACCGTGGAGTCAATCAGTCCCCAAGCAGACAACGACGGAGACGAACGAGAACGGGAACTGCCCGATACTCATCCAAGCAAAGGAGAGGATGTTCTTGCGGCGAAGCAAACGTCAGCAAGAATAACGAAAATTCTACGGCGGCTCCCAGAGACCCAACGGACCGCCTTAACCTTGAGCCGACTTGAGGGTCTGTCGTACCAGGAGGTAGCAGAAGTGCTCGGAGTGACGGAAAAAGCTGTTAAAAGCCTCGTCTTTCGTGCGACCCAGAGCCTCAAGGATGGACTCAAAGACATTGTGGATTCGTATGATCTGTGAAGATATTCAAGAGGAATTAGTCGCCTACTGCGATGGTGAATTACCGGAGAAGGACCGGGTACAGATTGCTGCACACCTTAGCACGTGTTCGGCCTGCAGCCGGGAAGCCGCGCAGTTCGCACGCGTTAACACTCTGATCACACAAGTGGAGCGGGTCACTCCATCTCCAGACTTTGCAGCTACGTTTTGGCAACGTCTAGAGCAAGAAAACCACGTTGTCCCTGCGCAGGAAAGTCGTTTCGCACGCTGGTGGCGCGAGTGGCGTGAATCTCTGGCTAGTTGGCAACTCGCTCCGGCCTTGGCTGGCGCAGCAAGCATTATCATCTTCTTCGGGTACATTCTTTCTGATCGTGGTCCAGAGAAAACCGGACAAGTCCCTGGGAATAATTCGCAACAAGAAGAGGCACATACGCTTCTCAAACCAGGGCCTGAAGAAAAAACGACAGACATACCTGCGCTGGTACAAGAGAAACTGGGGTTGTTTGTGGACTATCGTGTAATCGGCGATCTGGAAAAATTCTCACGCTTCGATGAGATCGCTGCGGTGCAACTTCCCGAGGAACCTCCAGTAAGCATTGCTGAAAGCGATATCCCCACAGATTTGTTGGAAAAGCCTGGTTTCTTCGCCAACTATCCAATGTTGGGGAAGATGGAGGAATTGAAAAACCTTGAGACTGTGCTCGACGCTCCTCCAGATGGAGACGACAAGAGCCGTGGCTAAGGAAGGGAGGAACATGCAGTGAGATCTATGTTCGTGAAAATATCACTTGCTACCGTACTTGTGGGTGGAACGCTCACGCTGTGGCCACTGAAGCATCCAACTCAGGCACAAAGCCTCCCGACCGTTCAGTTGATTGGACAAGACTGGTATGAACTGTCACCCCAAGAACGGTCACGCGCGTTGGACAATTATAATCGCTTTAAAAAACTACCCCCAGAGAGACAGCGTACGCTGGAAGAGCGCTATAATCAGTGGCAACAGCTTCCCGCTGAAGAGCAGGACCGGCTTCGGCGCAACTATCGTCGGTATCGTGACATGAACTCTGATCAGAAAGAAGACTTCTCGCGTCGCTACAAACGCTGGCGCTCACAGCCGCACGAATAGTTCTTCCCTCAGCTGTTCGACATACAAACAAGGGGCTTACAGCCCCTTGTCTCTTTCTACGAAGTCCCCTTCCCTAAATCGAACCACAGAAGATTCGTACACTCTCTCTCCCACAGTGGGGCATTTTCCCGCTCGTCCTGAACGTAGCCCGCAGGGCGAAGTCGAAGCATGAGGATTTGGTAGCAGGGTGACAATGTCGTGTGGTTCGATTTAGTACACACAAAACGTCATTCTTCTCTGTCACAAAGCTGCCTTTCCTCTTCCAACCGATCACAATTCCCCCTCCTGGCAGAGCAACTTTTCCCTGTCGGCAGTGTTTTTCTCATCACATCTCGCCGACATCGGGACACTTGTCGGGAGGAGGAGAGAAGGCAATGAAACGTTCATACACTCTGCAATACCTATCAACAGCGACTTTGGGCTTTATGCTCACCTCGTCCGTCCCTGCTTTTGCTCAAAGCTACGACTATGACCGAGGAACTCGCAGTTCGTACGATCGTTATCAAGATCAAGATTATGATCGTTACGACAGAGAATACACGCGAAGAACAGTCGTACTACCGCACTCCTGACCTCGTTCACAATCGCCGTACAGCTCACGCTCTCCCAATGCTTATGGCACTCCTTTTGGCATGAGCAAATCGACGGCAGGAGCTATTGCCGGGGCTGTTCTTGGCGCAGGCAGTGGCGCGATCGTTGGCAGTCATAAAGGAAAAGCTGGTCGTGGTGCTCTCATTGGTGGCGGTCTCGGTGCTCTCGGTGGCTACATGGCGGGTCGCCAAATCGAAGGCCAAGATACTGCACTCGACCAACAGGATAGCGTACTCGAAAACCAGCGGCAGGAAATTGCTCGCAACCGTCAGTTGATCGAAGAACTCAAACGCAAACGGTTGGACGCCCGCGAGACCGAACGGGGTGTCGTTGTGAATTTGCCGGACGTTCTCTTTCAATACAAAAAAGCCAACTTAACAGTGGACGCGCAAGACAAGGTGGCATACATCGCCAACGTGCTCAAGAAGCGCGGCAGCAACCGTCGTGTGGCAATCGAAGGACACGCGGACTCAATTGGCAGTGAATCCTTCAATCAAGCGTTATCACAGAAACGAGCCCAGTCCGTCGCCAAAGAACTGGCGTACAACGGTGTAGACGACAGCCATCTCACAGCCCGCGGTTATGGAGAAAAATACCCGGTTGCCCCCAACACGAACGTGAACGGTTCAGATAACCCTTCTGGTCGGGCCAAGAACCGGCGCGTGGAAGTTGTCATCGAGAACTAACGGAAACAACTGCTGACTCAAGCCAAATCAGTCTCAAATAGAAATAGGAGGACATGTCCATGAAACGATTGATTAGCGTACTTAGCCTTGTAGCCTTCCTTGGAGGATGTTCCGCACCAATAACCCAACGAGAGCGATCAACTCTCACTGGTGGGGTGTTAGGCGCAGGCGCAGGTGCTCTTATCGGCAGTGCGTTTGATCGTCCAGGACGCGGCGCGTTAATCGGCGGAGGAATCGGAGCCCTCGGAGGAGCTGCTCTCGGCGACCAGATGGAAGGACAGTATCAACGACAAGAAACTCAATCTCGTGAGGTTGAGGAACAGCGTCGCGAACTTGAGCGACAGCGGCGAGAGATGGAAGACTTGCGTAGAGATCGTTATAATGACGACTATGATTCGCGCGACTATGACCGACGTAACCCCTACTAATCCCCACTAGACTCTTTCCGTCTTACCGGCCTTATGAAGGGGCGTTCCGATGAACGCCCCTTTTTTGCTCTTTATTCTCGCCGAGCAGGTCGGTATGATTACGGATTATGGCAAAACCAGTAGCTACCCTTCCTTCTTCTGCAATCGCCAAGGATCTGCTCTCCCTCATGCGAGAGCGTATCGTGTTGTTCGACGGCGCTATGGGTACCTCTATCCAAGCTTGCCAACCGCACGTTGATGATTTTGGCGGCCCTCAGTACGATGGATGTAACGAATATCTCGTTCTCACACGTCCACAAATTATCACCGATATTCACGAAGGTTTCCTACACGCTGGTTCTGACATCATTGAAACCGACACGTTCGGAGCCACTCGGATCGTCCTTGCTGAATTTGGCCTGCAGGACAAAGCGCTTGAAATCAACCGAGCTGCGGCTCGTCTTGCCAAAGAGGCAGCGCAACGGTACAGCACGCCCAATAAGCCGCGGTTTGTCTGTGGCTCGATGGGGCCAACGACAAAAACGATTTCTGTCACCGGTGGTGTAACGTTTGATCAGATGCGTGAGGCGTATGCTGAGCAGGCTGAGGGTCTTCTACTTGGTGGTGCAGACCTTCTGATTCTCGAAACCGCGCAAGATACACTGAACATCAAGTCTGGCATTATCGGTATTCATGAAGCCTTCCAGAAAACTGGAGTCAGGGTGCCCGTGATCATCTCTGGCACGATCGAGACCATGGGTACCACACTCGCAGGTCAAGGAATCGAAGCTCTCTACGTTTCCCTAGCCCACAATGATTTACTCGCTATTGGGCTCAATTGTGCAACCGGCCCGGATTTCATGACTGATCATATCCGCACGCTGTCGCAGATCTCGCGTTTTCCAGTACTGTGTATGCCCAATGCTGGTCTGCCAGATGAGGAAGGCCGCTATAACGAAACTCCAGAAATGATCGCCACAAAGCTAGAGCGATTCGTTGACCAGGGGTGGGTGAATACGCTCGGCGGCTGTTGCGGTACTACTCCCGAACATCTCCGCCTGCTGGCGCAAATGCTCGACGGTAAAAAACCACGCATGACCCAGGCTCCGCGCCGGAGTGTGGTTGCTGGATTGGAACCTTTGACGATTGAAGAAGACAAACGCCCGGTGCTCGTTGGTGAACGCACCAACGTTATCGGCTCACGCAAATTTAAAGAGTTAATTATTGCCGGTGCATTTGAAGAAGGAACAGAAATTGGTCGCCGCCAAGTCCGCGGTGGGGCCCAAGTCGTTGATGTCTGCTTGGCTGACCCAGACCGTGATGAACTGGCCGACATGACCAAGTTCCTCGACCTGTTAGTGAAAAAGATCAAAGCTCCGCTCATGATCGACTCCACCGATGCCCGTGTGATCGAAGAATCGTTGAAGCGCTCGCAGGGTAAAGCGATCATCAACTCGATCAACCTCGAAGATGGTGAAGAACGGTTTGAAAAGGTCGTGCCGTTAGTCAGAAAGTATGGGGCTGCTGTCGTTGTTGGCTGTATCGACGAAGACCCTGTCCAAGGTATGGCGGTAACGCGTAAACGCAAGGTCGAAGTTGCCAAACGCAGCTATGATTTGTTGACCCGGAAATATGGTGTCCCAGCTGAAGACCTGATTTTTGATCCACTGGTGTTCCCACTTGGCACTGGCGATCAAAACTACATTGGCGCTGGCGAAGAAACGATCGAAGGCGTACGCCTGATCAAAGAAACCTTCCCAGAGTGCAAAACTATTCTTGGCATCAGCAACGTCTCCTTTGGGTTGCCTCCAGCTGGACGCGAGGTCCTGAACTCCGTGTTCTTGTATCATTGCGTCAAAGCTGGCCTCGACATGGCGATTGTCAACAGTGAAAAACTCGAACGCTATGCCTCTATTTCCGAGGAGGAACGCCGTCTGTCCGAAGATTTGATCTCTTGGCGTGGAGAGGACCCAATCGCAGCTTTTGCTGCCCATTTTCGCCAGAAGAACACGAAAGAAAAAATCGACACCCGTAAAGACCTTCCTCTCGATGAGCGTTTAGCACGATGCATTATCGAAGGGTCAAAAGATGGTCTAGTCGATGACCTCAATGAAGCACTGAAAGCGCGGAAGCCTCTCGAAGTCATCAATGGACCACTCATGACAGGCATGGATGAAGTTGGCCGCCTGTTTAATAACAACGAGTTGATTGTCGCCGAAGTACTCCAGAGTGCTGAAGCCATGAAAGCGGCAGTTGGGCATCTCGAGCAGTTTATGGAAAAGGCCGCCGATGCCCTCAAAGGTTCGATCATCTTGGCCACGGTCAAAGGTGATGTCCACGACATCGGCAAGAATCTGGTCGAAATTATTCTGGGGAACAATGGCTATCGCGTGATCAACTTGGGCATCAAGGTTCCACCCGAGACACTGATCGAAGCGTATCGGACCCACAAGCCGGACATGATCGGCTTGTCTGGGTTGCTAGTAAAATCCGCTCAACAGATGGTCGTCACTGCTCAAGATTTGAAGACCGCGGGTGTCAGTTGTCCGATTCTCGTTGGTGGAGCTGCACTCACTGCGCGTTTTACCGCGACCAAAATCGCACCTGAATACGAAGGACTAGTCTGCTACGCCAACGACGCCATGAATGGCCTTGACCTCGCCAATCAAATTGTGATTCCTGATAAACGGGCAGTACTAAATGAAAAAATTGCCACTGATCGAAAACGGCTTATTGAGCAAGTACAGAAACCAGCGGAAGCAACAATTATCGTGGAAGCGGCGTCAACACCGCGTGTGTCCTCAATTGCACATGGGCATGAGATTCCACTGCCACCGGACCTGCGCTCGCACGTTCTCGATGACTACGATTTGGAAGATGTGTTCGCCTACATCAACCCAACCATGCTGTATGGAAAACACCTCGGACTTAAGGGCAATTTAGAGACTCTGCTAGAGCAAGGAGATAAGAAAGCCCGTGACCTTGATCGGCTCGTACGTGCGCTGGAAGACGAGATTCTCGCCAAGAAATTCCTTCGTGCGCGTGGCGTCTACAAATTCTTCCCCGCCAACTCCGCTGGTGATCAGATCCTCATCTATAACTCGACGGGCACCGAAGTCATCGAAGCTTTCCACTTCCCGCGTCAAGCACATGGTGAAAGCTTGTGCTTGAGCGACTTTGTTGCTCCGCAAAGCTCAGGCAAGCGTGACTACGTGGCAATGTTTACTGTTACCTGTGGCCACGGCGTGCGCAACCTCGCCGAACAGTACAAACAAGACGGGCAGTATCCAAAATCCCACACGCTCCAAGCTATTGCGATTGAAGGTGCCGAAGCCTTCGCTGAATTATTGCATCGGCGGCTGCGAGAAATGTGGGGCTTCCCTGACTCGGCGGAATTAACTATGCGCGAGCGCTTCAAAGCCCGCTATCGCGGAGTACGAGTTAGCTTTGGTTATCCGGCCTGCCCACGGCTGGAAGATCAAACCAAACTCTTCAAACTGTTGCAGGTGACAGAAACGATCGGGGTAGAACTAACCGAAGGATTCATGATGGAACCTGAAGCTTCAGTGTCAGCACTTGTCTTCCATCACCCGCAGGCAAAGTATTTCAGCATTTTGGAAGAAGAGTTGGCCGCATTTGAACAGTCGCTGGCAGGTTAATCGATAACCGGTATGGCGTAGAGACGCCCTGGCAGGGCGTCTCTACAAACTCGACCATCGCAGGCCTACAAATCGTACCCCACTTCTCCGTGCTCGGCTAAATCGAGTCCAGAAAACTCGTCTTCTTCATGAACCCGCAGTCCTACCAAGACGTCAACAATCTTCAAAATAACTAAGGACATAAGCATGCTGTACACAACAGTACTCAACGCAGCTATGGTTTGGACTCCGAGCTGTGTACCAATGTTCAGGTCTTGGACACTCCCACCAAACGCCGAAGAAGCGAAGATTCCTACAAGTATAGTCCCGACCAATCCACCGACCCCGTGAACGCCAACCACGTCCAGCGCATCATCGTAGCCTAGTTGGCGTTTCAGTACGGCCACTGCAAAATACGCTAACGCGCTAGCTACCGCACCAATAACCATTGCTCCAGCTGGGCCAACGTTGCCAGAAGCTGGAGTAATTGCCGCTAGACCGGCAATCGCTCCAGTGGCTTAAACCAAGGGCGCTCGGCTTGCCGACTTTCAACCACTCGATCGCGCTCCAGACCAACGCGGCAACACTAGGAGAAATCTGTGTCACAACAACTGCCATGCTCGCTTGTCCGTTGGCAGCCAGTGCACTGCCTCCGTTAAACCCAAACCACCCAACCCACAACATGCCTGTTCCGATCAGTGCCATTGTCATGTTGTGCGGCGGCATAGGAGTTTCTGGATAGCCTCGCCGCTTCCCTATGACAATAGCGGCAACAAGTGCAGACGCTCCTGCAGTGATATGCACTACGATACCACCAGCAAAATCAAACACACCCATATCGGCAAAGTACGCGCCAGCACCGGCCCAGACCATATGGCAAATCGGGAGATAGACAACGGTCACCCACAAAGCCGAGAAGAGGAGCACCGCAGCAAATTTCATGCGTTCGGCGAATGCACCAAGGATCAAACCAGGAGTGATGATAGCGAACGTCGCTTGAAAAATGAAGAAGAGGACTTCCGGGATCGTGCCACGCAATGAGTCGGGGGTCACTCCGGCAAGAAAAGCTTTTTCCAGACTCCCAATGAACGCATGCAACCCTTTCTCTCCAGTCTGCATGCCGGTGGTATCAAATGCCAGGCTATATCCGTAGAAAGTCCAGATCACTGTCACAATCGCCGTAAGTGTAAAACATTGCATGTACAGAGAAAGAACATTTCGCTTGCGGACGAGGCCAGCATAGAACATCGCCAGCCCGGGAATCATCATGAAGAGTACCAGGGCAGTAGAAATGAGCACCCAAGCGGTATCGCCAGGATTCAAAGCATCCTCAGCAAAGACGGTTGTGGGAAACCCAGCGAGCACTCCAAGTGTCCCAACAAACCGAACGAACTGCCGAAACCCTCCAGTACTTTCTCCCTGCATAGATTGCCCCTCCTAGCGTGAAACCTGTCGACGCCGATAGCAATGGCTTTGCAAAAAAGCAAGGTTGGTAGCCGGAAAGCCGTAAAAACAGCCGCGAAAGGGACCGATTAGCTAACTCGCAAATACTCGGCTCATATCCTTGAAGGATTTGAATTCCAACGCATTGCCACTTGGATCTTTGATAAACATCGTCGCCTGTTCGCCGACCTCACCTTTGAAACGGATGTGGGGAGCAATCACAAAATGTACCTGTTGACATTGTAAACGATCCGCCAGGGCATGCCAGGCTTCCCAGTCCAAGATAACACCAAAGTGGCGGACGGGTACTTGATCGCCATCGACAGGATTGGCGGCATTTGACTCTGTGGTACTCGTTGTGAGGTGTGCAGTAATTTGGTGATCGAAAAAATCGAAGTCGATCCAACGATCACTCTCGCGACCCACACGGCAGCCAAGCAACTCGATATAAAACTGCCGTGTGGTTGGCAGATCGGTAACAGGAAAAGCGAGATGAAAGCGCAGGCGCGTCATCGTACTCCCTCTGGGCTACGCCTCTCGAGGAGCAATCACCGCCCGTAAAGAAGCATAAGGTTCACCACCATTGTCAGTAACTTCAAACCACCACACCGCACCTTTTTTAACATCCCACTCTGCTTCCTCGCCGGTCAGAAGAAAGGCCGCAACCTGGCCGAGGGTCGGTTGGTGTCCGACGACGATAACTGTTCCCTTGGCATTCGGACAATCAGCCGCGTACAAGATACTGCTTCACCGACGTACTTAATCCCACTTTCCCACTGGTCTCGAACTCACTCGTCAACGCCCGAGCGGTTTGCTGCGTGCGAACAGCAGGACTCACAAGCACCCGCACTGGCGGCCCGATACGTTCGTTGAGCCACTTAGCAACTTTTTGCGCTTGTTTTTCACCTTTCGACGTCAGCTTACGTGCAGTATCAGGAACTCCATCTTCAGCTTCAGCATGTCGCCATAGAATTAGGTCCATGAGGTCCCCTCATTCTCCAAGTATCTTGTTCTTGTTACCAGAACACTTTCTGTTCCACAAAATGCTTCCACGCGTCAGCGAGTTCTTGCGTTCGCGCCTGACTCATCCCACCGACCCAACCAAGCACAAGGTTCTTCGTTTGTTGTTGCGTCGTGTCATCCGCCGTTCCCTCGAGGTCCTTCAACAATGATATTGCTGTCGCCGCATCATTCAGCAAACCGAGAATTTCCTGCAAACTCGCCAAGGCCGCGATATATCGCCGTGTCCGTTTGTGTGAATATAAAGAAGAGAAGAACTCGGCAGCATAGCGTAGTCTCTTCGCAGCAATTCTTACCTGATGTCGCTCTTCGGGCGCGAGTGTCGCAAGATGTCGTCCCTGTTTTTTGAATTGTTTATGATACTTTTGCAAAACTTGCTCAGCAAACACCGAGATAGGCTGCTCTGCGATGTGCGCAGTGTTTTCCTCTCCCTCCACTTGCCACGGCTGCGAACATAACCACGTCCCAAGACGCAGGAGCAGTTGTTGATAGCGCCCCGATGTTATCGCTCCGCTTGCCCAGAGGTTTTGTCGCTGGCGTAATTGATCACTCTCTGTCCTTAAGGACATGAGACTTTGGTGTTCAGGGAACGCTGCAAGAATAGGCGGTAAGGTTTCCAACACAAACACATCCCAGTTACGAGCAGCATCGAGCTCCTTGGTTAACCAACGGAGTTCCTCACTGAGCGGCAGACTCGTCTCGCGAGGGACGACGGCGGAGAACACCCGCAAGGCCGAACGCATTCGCCGTAGTGCTACGCGCATCTGATGGATAAACTCAGGGTGCTCTCCTTGTAATCACACCTTCTTCATTAGCCTGGAGATGCACCACCTCACTCCGTAGAATATGCACAAACGCTTCCCTCGTAGAAAGTTCCGGCGAAAATTCAGGAGTTTGCGCTTTCACCGGGGTAAGAACTATGGGAGCGATCAGCCGATACCCGCGTTCTGCCTTGCTAACATTCTCCAGCTTCAAAGAGATTGATCCTTGCAATTGCAAAGCGAGATCAAAGAGCCGCGCCGGATTACCAGCTTTGAGTTCTAATTCAACCTCACTGATCGGCAATCGTTTCTCTTCAGCACAAATCTCTCCTTGGTCGAGAGACAGCTCGACCACATCACCACCGGCGAACTCCAATAAGGAACTCGTGCGTGTAAACTCGGTCACAAATACTGGCCGCAGTGTTTCACGAATTTTCTCGTCAGCAAAAAACTCGCGTACGGCTGGATCAGGAATCGCAGCAAAATCAAACGTGCCCTCTGCGGTTTCGCTCTCCCACTCTGGCCGTTCGTGCAACCCACCGGTAATCTTCCCTTCCGTCTTCACCGTTTGTATCCACCGAGTGCCAGTGCGGCGCAAGCGAAGAGCCGTGCGGTGCTTCTTCAGGTCGAGATCAGGGGTGTCATAGTACACACTGAGGAGTTGCTGCGGTAGCAATTCGCGACGCGCAACTGTCTCGAGTACAGGATGATGTAAAAGCCGCTCTATATCGCCCTGAGCAATGAGGAGTTTGAGTTCGACTTCGTTGGCCATCATCGTTAGATAACCCCTTGCTGGCGCAGCTTTTTGATCCGCTCCTCTTCAAAGAGGACCCCCGTTTGAGTCAATTGATCGATGCGTCCATCATCATAGCCTAAATGCTGCGCGATCACCTCAGCGTTATGCTGACCAAGAAACGGTGCCGGTCCTTGGATGTGCCGTGGAGCTTCGGACATTACAAAAGGAGTATTAACAATTGGCATTGTGCCATACAGTGGGTGTTCGATTTCTGTGACCATACCACGCGCTAATGTTTGTGGATGGCTGAGTGCCCCGCCCATATCAAGTACCGGGGCACAAGGAATTCGCTGTTCTGCAAGGGCACTCAAGGCCGCATCATTGTTCGGAAACGACTGCAACCAGGCTTCGATAATTTTTGCCAGCTCTTCACGATTCTCTAACCGTTTCGCATTGGTTGCGAAGTTTGGATTTGTGATCAGATCTTCCCGGCCTATAGCTTTGGCAAAATTCGGCCATTGGTGTTCGATCGCTTGCAGGACAACGTATCCATCTTTTCCTTTGAAGACGCCAAGAGGACAGACAGCATAGTGATGCGCACCAAAGCGCTTGGGATTAAACGCGCCATTAGAAAGCGCGTAGTAAGGAATATTCACCAAGTCGAGGTAGAGCAGTGAGTCAACTTGCGCAATGTCAATGTACTGCCCTTTGCCAGTACGGTCGCGATAGAAGAGCGACGCACAAATCGCCAGCGCCGCCTGCACTCCAGCATTGGGATCACCGATGTAATTCCCCACATACTGTGGCGGGCCATCCGGCTCGCCAGTCATGTGCATCACGCCACTCATTGCCTGACCAATGATATCGAAGCTAGTGCGATCAGCCCAGGGACCGGATTGACCAAATCCCGAAATTGACGCCATGACGATCCGAGGATTGATCTCTTTGAGCACGGCATAATCGAGTCCGAGTTTCTTCATCACTCCCGGCGCAAAATTCTCCACGACCACATCGAATTTAGCAACCAGATCTTTGGCGATCTGTAACCCTTGCGATTTTTTCAAATCAAGACAGAGACTCTTTTTGCCTGCGCAAGTGTATAGAAACAGCGCACTCAGATTCTCTTTGACATAGAACATACCACGAGCGACATCTCCATTCGGCGCTGCTTCGAGCTTGATCACTTCTGCTCCGAGATCGGCCAGAATACGTGTACATGTAGGACCGGCAAGGACATGGGTAAAATCCAACACCTTAATCCCAGCCAGCAGTGCATCGTGCGTTTGTCCTTCACTCATGGTGGTCACCCTCCTGGTTCGGCTCATAGCAGAGTCTGTTTTGCTTTAGCAAATTTCTTCATTGGCGCGAAAATTGCCTTCTTGCCTCACTCCAGAGTTTTCAGCTACAAGAGGTCAACCAAATTGTAGGATTCATCGTGCGCGACGGACCGCGACTCTATTTACGACTTGGCGACCACGTCATTCACCTTCGCTACGAAGAGTGGGGGCAGGGTGTTGTTGTTGAAGAAATGACCTCGACGTTGATTGGTGGTACGTGTCTGGTGCGGATTTTGTTTGACGACGGCCAACAACGTACGTTCAGCAACGACCTCGATAACGACATTTGTTGCTATTACTTCGGCATCCGTCGACAATCGCATCCGTTGTTTGATACCGTTCGCCGACGTGCTACCCGCGCTTCCGCAGCGAAACGTTTGCCTCACGAGTAGATAAGTTTTGTCGGAAACACTGCGTGTATTCTCGCCTATATCTTGCGCTCTCGTAGGCGAGAATTAAGATTAACAGGTAGGTTGGGCTGAGCTTGGTGAAGCCCAACGCCCTACAAAGCCACTAAGCTGGTGGGCAACGCTCCGCTTTTGCCCACCCTACTCTATCTGAACTTAGCACCCCGCACTGTCAGCAGTTTGGTTTAGGATTTTTTTGGCTCTGGTAGCGGCTCACCTTTGGGACCAGTGCGATTGATTTTTCGACTGTTCAAGCGTACTCAGCGTATCGGGATTTACCCACGGAATCCCCATCGCACAGGGTTTTGGCATACCCTCTTCTTCGACATCTTCATATTGGCCAGCACCCGGTCGAGCGAAATTAATCATCTTTCGTTTGCCCATCGCAGTCGATTCTCCTATTCACGCGTGAGTATGATATTCTTTACATCATGAGAGAAGCGGTCAAGAGCCACCACTTCCAACAATCAGGAACAATTCAATTTCCGCTCAATGCGGTTTCTCGTCGACAAGGGATTACCCTCAAGTTGGAGATGAGATTCCTCATCCGTAGCCTCCAGGTTCTCTTTGCTTGGCACATTCTGTGCGGTATTATACCTATAAATTCCCAACGAGGGGTATTATGCGAGTAACATTTTACGGAACGCGCGGTAGTTGCCCGGTCTCTCATCCCAGCAAAACCATCTACGGCGGTAATACCACATGCCTGTGGGTCGAATCTCCATGCTTACCCCACTGGTCACTGGCTGTTGATCGACGCTGGGACAGGCATCGTTCCACTGTCTGCTGATTTTGCTCGGGGCGGCGGACAAGCGGTGACTATCCTTCAGACCCACTATCATCATGATCACACCCAGGGACTTGTTCTCTCAACCTTTCCCTACCTCAAACATGTGCCTGTGACCATTTACGGACCAACCGATCAAGGGCTGGGGCCGCGTGCCGTATATCAAACTCTTATGCAATCACCATATTTCCCCATCGATCTGCGTGAAGTCGGGAGCCATATCGATTGCGTTGACATCACCAATCCTAATAGCACCGTGCACGTCATCCATCCGCAAGGTGGGCAAAACATGCTTACTATCGAGTCGCTTGAACGTCTGACCGCCGAAGGAGTACCGATCTCGTTCCCCAACGGGACTCATTTCAAGCTTGCCGAGTGTCTGGTCATTACTATGCACCGCAGCCATCATCCCGAGCGAACGATTTCATACCGCTTTGAGGAACAACCGTCTGGACAGACGTTCGCCTTTCTTACAGACCATGAAAACCAGGATGGGATTCCGACGCGCTTGGCTACACACTTACAGAATGCAGATTTACTCGTCATGGACGCGCAATATACACGCAAGAAGTATGAGGAAATGACCGCAGGCTGGGGCCATGCGACTCCCGATTACAGCGCCCGGGTCGCCAAGCGAGTTGGGGCCAAGGCACTGGGACTGACACACCACGACCCAGCTTCATCAGATGTTCAGGTCGATGAGATTGTGGAGATCGCCAGAACGACGCTCGCGAGTGACGGAGTCACGATTCCGGTCTTTGGTTGTCGGGACTATATGACAGTGGACATCGGCAATGTTGAAGGAGCCGTGATTGCAACAAACACCCAATCCTTAAGCTCACCGTAACCGCAAGCGTTTCATCAGAGCGCGACAAATTCGATTGTGGCAACCCTAACAGTCTCGCTGCTTCGGTTTGGCTGCCACCCGCAATGTCGAGCGTTCTGCGAATCTTGGCTCGGAGAAACACGTCGGTTGCCTCAGCTAACGGTAGCTCATCGTCGAGCCCAGGGATCTGGAGCGCCACTCCCGCAGGACTCACAGACTGTTGACGGATTTCCGCCGGCAAATCAGTGACGGTGATCACTGGACCCGCGGCAAACACCACCGCACGCTCAATCGCATTTTGCAGTTCACGTACATTGCCAGGCCACGCATACGCACACAACAATGCCAACGCTGTGGGCTCGATGGGCATCGGCACACGATTTACTGCGAGACACGACTGTTCGATGAAATGACAGACCAGTGTCGGAACGTCCTCGCATCGGTCACGAAGGGGTGGCAGGGTAATCGAGGCAACATTGAGTCGATAGTAGAGATCCTCACGAAAAAGCCCTTTTTGCATAGCCTGAGGAAGCTTACGATTGGTCGCGGCAAGAATACGCACGTCGACCCGGAGATTTTTGATTCCACCAACCCGCTGAAACTCCTTGTCTTGCAAGACCCGTAGCAGCTTTACTTGCAGGTTGGGCGCAAGATCGCCAATCTCGTCGAGAAAGATCGTACCGCCATCAGCGAGTTCAAACTTGCCCTTCTTCTGCGCCACCGCACCGGTGAAAGCGCCTTTCTCGTGACCAAACAGCTCACTTTCTAACAACTCCGCCGTCAGCGCGGTACAATTGACTGCCACAAACGGATGCTCTGCGCGCGGGCTCCAGCGGTGGATTGCACGCGCCACTACCTCTTTGCCAGTGCCGCTCTCACCAAGAAGCAAGACCGTCGTGGATGTCCCAGCGGTAGTGCGCGCAAACCGTATGACCTCTTGCATGGCCGGGCTCGAACCCGTGACAAAGCGGTATCGCTCCTGTGCCTCTTCTTGAAATGCCGTGTTGGTGTTGTGGACTGTCGCAAACGCTTTCGCACGGGTGAGGGCAGTTGCTGCCAAGCCACCAAATGCCATCAGCAGTTGGAGATCTTCCGGCAGAAAGCCTGCCGGGATGGTGGTATTCATGGCTTCGATAACCCCAATAATGTGGTTGTGTTGTTTCAAGGGCGCACACAGGACAGACCTCGTCCTGAATCCAGTCTGCCGATCGACGCCTTGAAAAAACCGACGATCGCGCGACACATCATTAGAGATGACGGCTTCGCCGGTCTGTGCGACCCACCCGGCAATCCCCTGCCCCAGCGCGATACGAAACTCTTCGACATTTGCCCCACCAAGCGAAAAGGCAAAGGCTAACTGCTGCCTTCCTTCATCAATAAGGCCGATGCTGCAAGCTTCCACCGTAAACAAGCGGATCGCTGACTCGATAATCACTCGCAGTAACTCATCCGAGTCGAGAGTCCCCATGAGTAACTGATTGATTTCAATCAAACTCGCGAGACGCGTTCGTGTTCGTTCGAGGTCGGTTGACATATCAGCGTGATATATCACGTTGATACAAGAGACCAAGAGGGAATCAGGTCGAAAAGCACGAAAATATATTAGAAAACTATCCTTATTAAGGCTATCTTCGTGGCACAGTTCCTGCGCTGAGGTTGCACGCGCACGGGGAGTGCAACAAATAAGGAGGGCATATGGATTCTGTTTATCGGCTGGTTATTCACCGACCGCGACTCATTCTCTTTCTCATTGCTGCCCTCACCGTGTTCTTCGCTTTCCACGCTCGCCATATCCAGATCGACAGTTCCCTTGATAGTCTGCTCCCCGACAATGATCCTGAGCGGCAGTATTACAATGACGTCGTTCGCTTGTTTGGCAGTGAAAACGTCGCGGTCATCGGCATCCTCGCCGACAACATCTACACGCCGCAAACCCTCCAGAAGATCCAACGCCTCACCGACGAGTTTCGCAAAATTCCTGAGGTCAAGAGTGCCTTTAGTCTTACCAACGCTCCGGACATTATTGCCAAGGTCATCGGAGCAGAACAGGAGTTACTGGTTCCTACAATCCCGGCCACGGTCGAAGAGGCAGCGACCATTAAAGAGAAGGTGGCGACCCAGCCCATCTACCATAAGAACTTGGTTGCTGCGGATGGGCGAGCGGCAGCGATCAATATCTTCTTCTTAGAAAGTATCACCGACAATGAGTTTGTCCGTCGCGGCATCGACGAAAAAATCCAGGCGATTATCGACCAGGCCCAGGGCCCCGAACAGATCTACTATACGGGGCTACCACATTTTAAGGCGGTCTCCGCCCGCGCCATCGTCGAGGATCTCTCGTATTTGCTCCCAGTAGCACTGATCTTGATTCTGGTGGTGTTGTTCTTCTGCCTCCGCTCCGTGCGCGGGGTCATTCTTCCCGCACTGGCGGTGATTATTACTGTCACCTGGACACTGGGACTCATGGTGCTTGGCGGCAGTCGCCTCAGCCTCGGAACACTGTCATTACCGCCGATGTTGCTCGTCCTTGGGGTCGCCTACTCTCTCCACGTGGTTGCTGAGTACTACGAACTCGCTCTCCCAGGCCGCTCGAAAGAAGAGGTGCTGTTAGAGACCTTGCGCAGCATGAATACGCCTGTCCTGATGGCAGCGTTGACGACGGTCCTGGGATTTCTCTCGCTCTTCACCAACAACATCGTCAGTATCCGTGAGATGGGCCTCTATTCCGCCATTGGCATTACCATTGCCTTTCTCCTGGCGACGATTCTGATTCCCGCCGCACTCGCACTCATGCCACTCCCTTCTCGTCATCAAGAAACCTATTCTCCGCGATTAACCGCCGCGCTGCGGACGTTCACCCAGTTTATTATTCGATACCGCACCGCGGTCATTATCGGAAGCGCGCTGATCGCGGTGCTTGCGATGTTACCGATTCCCTCGATTCAGGTAGGCTCCAATTTTCTGTCCCTCTTCCGTGCGAGTCATCCCGTCCGCCAAGCCACCGATGTCATTAATCATGCGTTAGGTGGCAGCATGGCCTTCTACGTCACGATTGACGGGAACGAAAATGACATCATGAAGAAAGCGGATACGCTCAAACGGATCAAGGATCTGCAACTCTACATTAACTCTCTACCAGGCGTGGATAAGACGGTTTCGTTTGTCGATTTCTGTGAGCTGGTCGATCAAGGTATCCAAACGGCACCAACAGAAGACGGCACCCCTCCTCCTGCACCAACTGTGACCGCCAGTTTTTGGGGGGATCAAGCAAAACTGGATGGGGTGATGCAGATCATTCATTCTCAGTCCCACGATCATCTCCATGTCGTTGACCATCCGTGGTATTCGCGGTCGAACATTCAGGTACGTACCTCGTTCACGCATCCACGCGAAATTGCTGACGCCGTACAAAAAATCCACACCTTTGCCAAAGAGCATTTCCCTCCTGAGATCAAAGTGCATCCCACGGGAACGCTGATTCTCAATACGCGCACGGCAAGCAGCCTGGTTTCCGGACAAATTCAGAGCCTGGCACTCACTGCCGGTGTGATCTTCGTCATAATGACGGTGATGTTTCTCTCTTTTCGCGTTGGCATTATTGCCATGATTCCCAACATCTTTCCGATTCTCGCGTTCTTTGGTCTCATGGGAGTGAGTGGTGCCACGCTCAGCATCGGCACCAATACCATTGCCTCGATCGTGCTCGGTCTGGCCGTCGATGACACCATTCACATCATGAGCCGGTTGAGCGCAGAGGCACGCAGGACGTCGGATCAGCGAGAAGCGCTCTTACGCTCGCTCTGCACTGTAGGGAAACCGACGCTCTATTACTCCCTGCTGGTGTTTCTCGGCTTCCTCTCCTTTGGACTTTCGACCTTTGTTCCGATCCAAGAGTTTGGTCTGCTGTCTGCCACGACGGTCGCGTTTGGGGTTCTCGCGGAATTAGCGCTGCTACCTGCCCTGCTCACCACTACTCCGGTCATCACGCTGTGGGATGTGCTCTACGTGAAACTGGGACAAGACCCGCATAAGACCATTCCGTTGTTTGCCGGCTTGCGTCCGCTCCAGGCCAAGATTGTCACGCTGATGGGCGAACTGAAATCGTTTCCGCAAGGCGCAACCAATTATTCGGCAAGGAGACCTGGGAAATGAAATGTACGTGGTCATTAATGGTACCGCCGATGTCCTCATGCACTCTTCGGAGCAGTCCCGGAAGCTGGGCTCGTTAGAGCGAGGCGATGTCTTTGGTGAGATGGGATTGCTTCGTCACCATGAACGCATGGCCGATGTTGTCGCCACCCAAGATGTCGAAGTGTTAGCCGTAAACGAACGCTTTTTAGAGCGCCTCAAACGACGCTACCCACGTATCGCGACAGAAATCTTTTTCAATATCTCGAAGATTCTCAGCGACCGGTTGGAACAAGCTCAGCAACGAAAGGCTTAAGACAAAACGTGCAAAACGTAATGCGTAAAACGTAAGCGGTTAGGGAAAAGGAGCCGAATAACGGAGAAAGGATAAAGGAGAAGGGATAAAGGAAAAACCGGGGAACATATTCTGGCTCTTTCCTTCCTTTATCCTCATTCATTTCCTCCCCTTCAGCCTTTAGCCTATTCCCCCATTCTTAATTTTTAATTCTTCATTCTTAATTTATTTGAGCCCCGCCTTGCGCAGGGCGGCAAGCAAACGCTCAGTTATCGCTGGCTCTGTGTAGGGAAGCCTCTGTCGTCAACTTCCAGAGAGAAATTGGGACTGAGTCGCAGGACCTCTGCTGCCTCGGCTCGGGCCTCCTCTTCTCGGCCTAGCTCACTGTAAGTGGCGGCCAAGTCCAAGTGGGCACCGAGATGATTGCGATTAACAGCGAGGGCTCCCTTGAGGGCGGTGAGCGCCTCCTCATACCGCCCCAGCAAGCGATAAGCACCACCTAAGACCGGGAGGAAGCGGTCAGACCGGGGACTGAGACGCACCGCTTGCTCTTGCAACCCAATAGTTTCCTCTGGCCGCCCTGTAGCGTTAAAGAGTACACCTAGGTTACATAGCCAGCAAACCAATTCGGCACTTGGGCGAGGGACCGCTTGACCACAGCTAGGGCCTGTTCAGGTTGCTTGTCCCGCAAAAGATAGATGAGAGCCAGCAGCTCGTGGGCGCCAAGCCAGGACTCATCGAGCGTGAGGGTCTGTTGCGCCAAGGCAAAGGCTCGTTCTATCGTCTGGGGGTCGTGGCTCCACTGATTCACCCACTCAACAAAATACGTCGAAGCCAGCAAGGCGTATGCCCTCGCATAGGCCGGGTCTACTTCAATGGCTTTCTCGCCCAGTTGCCGCGCCTGGGCGTTGTCTGCTGGCGTGCCGCGATAATAGTACTCCTGCGCGCGCCGCAGATAGTCATAGGCCTCTGGGTGAGGCGCAGAGGCGCGCTCGAACCGCTCTTGCTCTTCATCCGTCAGCTTCAGCGCCAGATGGGTGAAGATTTCTCGCCGGATTTCCTCTTGCACCGCAAAGAGGTCTCGTATGGTCGCTCATAACGCTCGGCCCACACTTGACCTCCGGTGGCGGCATCGGCCAACTGGGCTGTAATCAATACCCGGTCACTGACCTTGCGCACACTGCCCCCTAACACGTACTGCACCCCCAGCTCCCGACCCACATCCTGCACTTTCACCGCCTTGCCCTTGTAGGTAAAGGCGGAACAGCGGGCGGTAACAATCAGGCCTGAGAGCTTCGTAAGGTCGGTGATAAGGTCCACTGTCATGCCATCGCCGAAATACTCCTGTTCGGGGTCGTTGCTGAGGTTGGTGAAGGGCAGCACCGCTATCGAAGGTTTGTCGGGCAAGCGGCAAAGTCTGGGTGCTAGGGGTTGAGGGTTGGGTGTCGGGGATAGAAAAAGAAAAGTAGCGGACAGTGAGGAGAGCGCCAGCGATGATAACAGTCCAGCTACGCTCAGCCAGTGCGCCGGGCGTATCCGCCGGGACAATTTGAGATGTTGGACCGCAATGTTTGGCGTAACGCCTTTGGGCGACTCAGGC
Organism: uncultured delta proteobacterium; assembly: GCA_963733195.1. Taxonomy (GTDB): domain Bacteria; phylum Desulfobacterota; class Binatia; order Bin18; family Bin18; genus VGTJ01. The sequence goes on along the minus strand of CAVTCR010000058.1, from coordinate 25,186 downwards.
AGCAAAGCGTAAACTGGGAAACCGCTCGGCAATGTTCTTGAGCTTGGGCTTGCCCAGGGAGACCACCGTGCCCAATGCCAGTTTCTTGGCCACTTCCTCGATAGACTATTCTGTGAAATACAGATCGTGTCGGGCTCGGCTAGAGTCTGCAGCCGTGAGGCGATGTTCACGCCATCGCCGAATACATCGCCATCGCGCTGTACGATGTCACCCAGATGAATGCCGATGCGGACGTGAATCTGCTCGGCTTTCTCGTGCTCGGCGTTATGCGTCTGCAACTGCGCCTGAATCTGCTGGGCGCACTGGACCGCATGTACGACCGAGGGAAAGTCGACCAGAAAGGCATCACCGACGGTTTTGATGACCGTGCCGTGATGTTCTGCCACTGCCTGCTGGATAATCCGGTTATGGACGTCCAGCAGCCGCAGCATGCGGGCTTCATCGGTGCCCATCTGGCGGCTAAAGCCCACGATGTCGGTGAACATGATCGCCGCGAGCTTGCGGGTTTCAGCTTGGGTCATCGTCGTGCCTTGATGGGGAGAAATACAACCCAGCTGCTATGAGACGCTGTCGTTCAACGAGCCGGTCGCCCTCATTCAACCGGAGAATCCTCAGGGTTACTCGGCCTTCCGGAGTCAAAGGGAGGATCGTTGCCTCATCCCACCTGAAGTGTTCTGCCCAGACCTGCGTGCGAGGATTGAACAGGGGAGCAAGGACGTTGGTAAACGGATCAAACGAGCCGACATTCGGCCCCTTGTAGCGATTGCAGCGCACGCATGCCAGCGCAAGGTTGTTCTCTTGCGTTTCACCCCCATGCTGACGCGGCACAATGTGATCCGGCTCATGCCGATGCAATGCTACTGCCTGAGGGAGTAAACAATACTCACAACGAGAGTCGGCCCGGTTAGCAACCAGTTGGCGCAACCCAACTGACACCTCCGCTGCCATTACACCTCCTGACGCAGTTGTGTCGCGATCTGTGCCTTGAGCAGAATGAGGAGATGTTCAATACGCTGCACCTCGTCGAGTTCCAGTTGTTCTTCTTCCCCCAACATTCCGGCGGCATTCAGCGCTAATAAGCGTTGGAGGCGTATCTGCGCCCGTTCAGACACGTGATAGGCAAGGACCTCTTGAGGAGTCGGATTCCGAGAGAGAAACTCGATCACTTCTGTCGCCGTTGCCGCAGCTACGGTCCGGCATCCGACCAGACTGAGTTCCAAGACGGTCGGGAGCCAAGTCCCAAGAGGCCGTAGTCGTTGGGCAAGCTCTTCGGAGACCTGCATGGTCATTTGCACCATTCCGTCCTCCTAAACGAGAATTTTCTCTAGCCTTAGCATGAGGACAGTAGGATTGACAGCTGAAAGCCGTCACTTCGCTTCTCCTGCCTCTTCATTGCCTCCCTCCCTTGAGCCTTCAGCCTTTAGCCTATTCCCCCATTCTTAATTTTTAATTCTTCATTCTTAATTCATCTTAATTCATTTGAGCCCCGCCTTGCGCAGGGCAGCAAGATGACGTTCTACGTCTGCTGGATTTTTGAAGGGAAGAAACTGTCTGAAATTCTCGACAGAAGCATTAGGAAAACGCCGTCGCATTTCTGCTACCTCAGTTTGGGCCTCTGCTGCTCGGTCTAACTCACTATAGATGACCGCCAGATTAAAATGGGTGGGGCCAGAGTTGGGCATGAAGGCGAGGGCTTGTTTTCCCGATACTAAGGCCTCCTCATAGCGTCCCGCCATACGATAGGCAACACTTAATTGGAATACGTAAGTAGGTGGATAGCGGGGATTGAGGCGCATGGCTTTCTCAATCAACTCGATCGCCTCCTCGGCCCGCTCAGCAAAGGCCAAGATGCTCCCCAGATTGAAATACCCTTCAGCATTGTTGGGATCGAGTGTGACAGCTCGCTGCGCCTCAGCGATGGCTTGGTCATGTTCCTTCTTCCACAGGTGGAGGATACCCAATAAAGCGTAAGGAGTAGGAAAGGTGTCGTCCAAGGCCATGGCTTGTTGCGCTAGTTCTCCTGCCCGTGCCAGAGTCTGAGGAGTGCGATTCCACCCGAAGAACCAGTCGAAATAGTAGGTCCCTCCCAGCCAGGAGTATGCCTCGGCATACGTTGGATCTAGCTCTGTAGCGTGCTCAAAAAGCTGCCGCGCTTGAATGTTCGCCTCTTTCCTCGTTTCTCTCCATCCACGCCAAAGAGACTCTACCCCGCGTAAGTAGTAGTCATAGGCTTCCAGATTGTCCGTGCGTTTACGCACCAGGAATCCTTGCTCCATTAGAGTTAGTTGCAGTTTTAGTGTCGTTACAATCTTCTGCACGATCTCATCCTGTATCGCAAAGATGTCTTTGAGAGGCCGATCATAGCGTTCCGCCCACAGGTGACTCCCCGTCAGGCCATCAATCAACTGCGCCGTGATGCGGATTTGGTTATCGGCTCGACGAACGCTGCCTTCCAACACATACCGTACCCCCATCTCTCTGCTCACCTCTTGCACCTTTACGGCCTTGCCCTTGTAGGTAAAGGCAGAGTTGCGAGCGATGACAAAGAGACTGGAAATCTTGAGAGGTCCTGTCGTAATGTCTTCGGTAATGCCATCGCTGAAATACTCCTGCTCGGGATCGTTACTCATGTTGGTGAATGGGCAGCACGACGATGGAGGGTTTGTCCGGGCAGGGGGAGGGACTGGGTGCTGGGTGCTAGGTACTGGGTGCTAGGGTTGGAAAGGGAGAGATAGCGCATGATGACGGCTGTAGTAGCAATGAGGGCCAGCGCCACCATTGCCATTCGTGGAGCAAAGCCAACACGATGCGACAGTTTCAGGCGCTGGACTTGCAGTTGTTGGCGCAACCCTGTGGGCTGCTCGGGTAATAGGGCATAGACCTGGAACCGCTCGGCGATGTTCTTGAGCTTCGGTTTGCCCAACGAGACCACCGTGCCCAGGTCCAGTTTCTTGGCCACCTCCTCGATAGACACATCCTGTGAGATGCAGATCGTGTCCGGCTCGGCTAGACGTCTGCAGCCGCGAGGCGATGTTCACCCCATCACCGAACACATCGCCATCCTGCTGCACGATGTCACCCAGATGAATGCCAATGCGCACGTGAATCTGTTCGGCTTTCTCTTGCTCGGCGTTGTGCGTCCGCAACTGCGCTGAATCTGCTGGGCACACTGCACGGCGTGGACGACGGAGGGAAAGTCCACGAGAAAGGCATCACCGATGGTTTTGATGACGTGGCCATGATGGTCAGTCACTGCTTGTTGGATAATCTGATTATGGATTTCCAGCAACCGCAGCATGCGGGCTTCGTCCGTCCCCATCTGGCGACTAAAGCCGACGATGTCCGTGAACATGATCGCCGCCAGCTTGCGGGTCTCCGACCGTACTTGTGACTGCTCTTCTGGCACAGCGGCGATTATGCGGCGTCTTCTTCTTTGCTGTCAAATCCTCGGACCGACCAAATTTGTCGAACAGTTTGCCCACTAGCCAAAGTCGGACTCAGTCTATAGCCTATGTGTCTCTTTTGCAGCGAAAATTCATTGTAGGGATAACAACAACATGGAACCGGTGGCAGAAAACGTTAAGCTCGCTGAAGTGGAATTAGCCGTCCTTAAATTATGGGACGAGAAGGATATTTTCGCGAAAAGCCTAGAGAAAACCCGCAACCTGCCACCGTTTATTTTTTACGATGGCCCTCCTTTCGCTACCGGCCTACCACATTATGGACATCTCTTAGCCGGGACAATTAAAGACATCATCCCGCGATTCTGGACGATGCGGGGCCGGTACGTTGAACGCCGCTTTGGCTGGGACTGCCATGGCCTCCCGGTCGAAATGGAAATCGAACAAGCGCTCGGATTGAATGGCAAGAGCGAAATCGAGCGTTTCGGAGTCGCCCGTTTTAACGCGGAATGTCGCAAGATCGTATTGCGATATACACAGGAATGGGAAAAGACGGTTCGCCGCATGGGTCGCTGGGTGGATTTTCGCAACGACTACCGGACCATGGACCTCTCGTTCATGGAAACCGTGTGGTGGGCCTTCAAACAGTTGTGGGATCGGGGCCTCGTGTATGAAGGTCACAAAGTGTTGCCTTTCTCCACCCGTCTTGGCACGGTATTGTCGAACTTCGAGGCCAACCTGAACTACAAAGACGTTCAGGACCCGGCAATCACCGTTCGCTTTGCTGCTGACGGTGAAGAAAACACGTTCTTTACCGCCTGGACAACCACCCCCTGGACCTTACCAAGTAACCTCGCGCTCGCGGTCGGCCCAACGATTGACTACGTCAAAGTGCGCGATCACGCTGATGGCACTCGCTATATTCTCGCTGAAGCGCGAGTAAAAGCGTACTTCCCGAAATCCGAAACGTACACCGTCGAAGCACGCTACAAAGGGACTGATCTCGTCGGACGCCGCTTTGCTCCGCTCTTCCCATATTTTGCTGAACGGAAAGAAGCCGGAGCCTTTCGTGTCCTTCCTGCCGACTATGTTACCACCGAAGACGGTACTGGCATTGTTCACATCGCACCGGCGTTCGGTGAAGAAGACTTTTATGCATGTCAAAAAGCCGGGATTGAAATGGTTAATCCGGTCGATGACGAAGGAAAATTCACCGCGCCAGTCAGCGACTTTCTTGGGCTGCATGTCAAAGACGCCGACCCGAAAATCATTGAGCGGCTCAAACGAGACAAGAACCTCATTCATCAAGCGACAATCAATCATAGCTACCCGTTTTGCTGGCGGAGTGACACGCCGTTGATCTATCGTGCCGTCAATACCTGGTTCGTGCGCGTGGAGGCGTTTCGTGATCGCCTCGTCGCGAATAACAAACTGACCGAGTGGGTACCTGATCATCTGCGTGATGGTCGATTTGGCAATTGGCTTGAAGGTGCACGCGACTGGGCAATCAGCCGCAATCGCTATTGGGGTACCCCACTCCCGATCTGGCAAAGCAATGACGGTAAAGAAGTGATGTGCTTGGGCAGCGTCGAGGAGTTAGCACAGCAGACCGGGACACGAGTCACGGATCTGCATCGAGAGTTTGTCGATGACCTTACTTTCCCTGCTCCTTCTGGCAACGGCGTTATGCGACGAGTTCCATATGTTTTCGACTGTTGGTTTGAAAGCGGGTCGATGCCCTACGCGCAACTCCATTATCCGTTCGAGCATAAGGAAGACTTCTCCCGTTCATTTCCTGCTGATTTTATTGCCGAAGGACTCGATCAAACACGCGGATGGTTCTACACCCTTATGGTGCTGGCGTCCGGTTTGTTCGACAAACCGGCTTTCCATCACGTTGTCGTGAATGGTCTCGTGCTCGCCGAAGACGGCAAGAAGATGAGCAAACGGCTCAAGAATTATCCTGAGCCGGAAGAAATTCTAGCCGAGCATGGTGCTGACGCGCTGAGGCTTTATCTGATCAACTCACCACTGGTGCGTGCCGAAGAATTACGTTTCAGCGAACAAGGAGTGCGCGACACCGTGCGTCGTCTGCTCTTGCCATGGTGGAATGCGTACAAGTTTTTTGTCACCTACGCCCTGGTCGATCAGTGGAAACCGACACTGACCCCGCCTGGCCTCTCGCCCAATATTCTTGATCGTTGGATTTTGTCGCGCCAGCAAACGTTAATTCATCGCACCAGCGTCGAGATGGAAGCGTATCGACTCTATAATGTTGTTCCTGCACTCGTTGATTTTCTCGATGAGTTGACGAACTGGTACATCCGTTTCAACCGTCGTCGCTTCTGGAGCGAAGGTGAAGATGCCGACAAATTCTACGCCTATCGCACGCTGTACGAGGTGCTGGTTGGCTTTGCCAAATTGATGGCGCCATTTACGCCATTCTTGGCTGATACCATCTATCGTAACCTTGTCACGCTACAGGACGGGGTAGTCTCAGACAGTGTGCATCTTGAGTCTTTCCCTACTTACGATGAAGGGTTAGTCGATTTGGCACTTGAAGATGGCGTAACTCGGATGCAACGCGTGGTCTTACTTGGCCGGAGCTTGCGTAACGAACGCAAAGTGAAGGTACGTATGCCGCTGCCACAACTGACGATTCTGCACCGTCAACAATGGGTGTTGGACGAGTTAAAGCCGCTGGAAACCTACATCCGCGAAGAACTCAATGTGAAAGAGATTATGTATAGTACAGCAGAAGAAGAAAAAGTCGTACTGAACGCAAAACCCAACCCGCAGTTGTTGGGACCGCGCTTTGGCAAGAATTTCGGCGCGGTCGGAAAGAAAATTGCCAATCTTTCCCTTGAGCAGATGCTTACTATCGAAGGCGGGAATCCGATTACTCTTGATGGGGAATCATTTCAACCCAATGAGATCCAGATCCTACGTCAGGCTCGCGATGGTGCGCCTGACGTCCGTTCGGATCGTTTCATCTCCATCGAACTATCAAGTCTACTTACTGAAGAATTGATCGCTGAAGGGTTGGCTCGCGAGGTCGTCCATCTTATTCAACAGATGCGCAAAGATGCCGGGTATCAAGTAGAAGATCGGATTCGTGTCACTTATGCTACCGATTCTGCGCTTGCGTCAGCTATCGGGCAGCATCAGTTATACATTCAGCAAGAAACCCTGGCCCGATCGGTACAACCAATGCAACCACAGGGTGATCGCGTCGAGGCGGTTGATATCGAGGGAATGAAGATCACTCTTGGCGTGCAACGAGAAGGATAATCGAGAGATACACGTGAACAACAGAATGCTTCTCGTTGCCGGTATTGTGGGAGTTATCCTCTTCCTTGATCAGATCACGAAGCTCTTGGTCGCTCAGAGTCTAGAGATCGGCCAGCGCATTCCGGTGATTACGTCTTTTTTTGATCTTACGCACATGCGCAATCCTGGGGCTGCGTTTAGTTTTCTCGCCCAAGCCCCAGAATGGTTTCGCCAGCCATTTTTTCTTGTCGCGACTGGCGTCGCTGTGACTGCACTCTTGTTCTTTATTGTCTATGCCAAAGATGAAGGACTCCTGCTTGTCGTCGCTGCCGCCAGTATCCTGGGTGGGGCAATTGGTAATTTGATTGACCGTCTCCTCTACGGGGAGGTGATCGACTTCCTACTCTTCTACTGGGGAGAGTGGGCATGGCCAGCCTTCAACGTCGCGGATAGCTGCATCACAATTGGTGTTATTGGATTATTATGGGCTTCGTGGAAGCAATCCCCCGCGACACCGCACGAACAGGCAACGACCTCATGAGCTATTGTTGAGTCGGTGGGGTACGTCAGGTAACATAACTTCTACTTTGAGAGACTTTGTAGAATAGGAGGTTGTTATGCGGGCAAGACAAACAATGACCGTTGTAGTGGGTATGGTTATGCTGGGAGTAGTGCTAAGTGGTTGCTCACAGCCGTTAAGCACACGCGAGAAAAGTACGCTGGGTGGCGTCGGACTAGGCGCTGCAACCGGGGCGATTATTGGCGCAGCCGTAGGTAATCCAGGTGCCGGCGCAGCCATCGGGGGTGCGCTCGGCGGAGTTGGCGGTGCCGTTGTCGGTAATCAAATGCAAGGCCAAGAAGTCCGACAGACAGAACAGCAACGGCAAATGGAAGAACAGCAGCAAGAGATCCAGCGACAACGCCAAGAATTGGAGCAATTAAAGCGGCAACAGAGAAGATCCGTTGATGATGAATACTAAGAGGGGTGGATCATGAAGAGGTATGATTTTGTCCGGAAGGCTACAATTGTCGCAATTGTCGTGTTCTTGGCAGGCTGTTCGCAGCCGCTCTCGACACGGGAGAAAGGCACCCTGGTTGGCACGGGTCTTGGCGCCGCTACTGGTGCGATCATCGGGGCTGCGGTCGGCAATCCTGGTGCTGGAGCCGCGATCGGCGGAGCGGTGGGCGCGGCAGGCGGCGCTCTCGTCGGCAACCAACTACAGAAACGAGAGCAAGTTGCTAATGAAAATGACCAAATCATTGCTCAACAGAGACAGGAACTGGCTAAAAACCGAGAGCTCCTTGATGAGCTGAAAAAACAAAATCTTGAAGCGCGGGAAACAGAGCGTGGAGTTATCGTTAATTTGCCAGATGTCTTGTTTGAGTTTGGCAAGGCGAACCTGACTAGCGGGGCACGTGAGAAAACTGGCGACATCGCTGGCGTCCTCACAAATCAAGCCAAGGGGCGACGCGTCTCAATCGAGGGACATACTGACTCCATCGGCAGTGACGCTGCGAATCAAGTACTGTCAGAACGCCGAGCCGATAGTGTTGCAGCCGCGATTGAAAGCGAAGGCGTAAATAAAGAACGCATCGTCACGAAGGGTTACGGAAAACGTTATCCGGTTGCACCAAACAAGAATTCAGACGGCACGGATAACCCATCCGGCCGATCTAAGAATCGCCGGGTCGAAGTCATTATCGAGAATTAAGTAGATCCCCATAAGGGCAACCTTTTGCGGTTGCCCTCCTAGTTCTTGAAGAAAATGAGGGTGTATGGCAACCAAGGAATTCGAGATTCAACAGGTGTTGAAAGCGTATCGTAAAGGATTCATTTCCGACGATCTGTTCGAGCGCAGATGAAAGAGCTTGACGCTCCCTCAATGAATGGGAAAGCAGGCGGACTCGACATCGTTAACGTTTTACAGCTGCGAGGTAAGATGTTCGAGATGTTGCAGAAGACTCCCCAGAGCCAAACGGGCGTCTTCACTCTCCCGGCAGGCCACACCGGCGATGGTGAGAACACCCATAAGGGAGATCAGCTTATCTACGTAATCGATGGAAAAGCCACAGCCCGGGTATCGGGCAAAGAACAAGAACTTAAAGCAGGAGATTTACTGATGATTCCTGCAGGCGCACGCACAGCCTATGCACTGGCAGTGATTCACTCTTCGGGTTTACGATTTTTGCTCCTCCGGAGTCGTGATTTCCTCTCCATTGTGGTGAAAGGTGCGCTTGTCGAGTCCGTACAAGCGCATCTTGCGATACAGGGTCTTAGTGTCCACCCCACACTGCGCCGCAGTGAGGCTAATTTTCCCCTTGCATAATTCTAATTGTCGGGTCAGATAGTATTTTTCTTGTTCGTTGAGCCATTCTCGAAGCGGCCGGTCGATTGGAGTCGAGGTACTATCTGCAGGCGTAGCAGTTTCTACCCCGGGCAGATTCACCTCTTCAATCATGTTTCCACTCGTCAGGACAATTGCGCGCTCAAGGACGTTTTGCAGTTCTCGCACATTGCCTGGCCACGAGTAGTGAAACAGTTGGTGCATGGCGCGGGGAGAGATTTTACTGATCCGTTTCTGAAGCGCCACAGGATGGTGACGAAGAAAATCTTGGACGAGCAGCGGGACATCATCACGGCGATGTCGTAACGGCAACAGGCGGATAGGTATAACTTTAATACGGTAATAAAAGTCACTACGCATCTGCCCTTGCGCAACCAGTTCTTCGAGCGGAACGTTACTCGCTGCAATAACTCGCATATCTATTGGCTTTCGGTGACCTCCGCCTAAGCGTTGCACTTTGCGATCTTGCAGAACCAGGAGCAGCTTGGCTTGCATCGCCAGCGACATACTCTCAATTTCATCGAGAAAAAGGGTCCCACCATTAGCAAGCTCAATTTTCCCAGGGCGAGAATGCTCAGCGCCTGTGAACGCGCCGCGCTCGTGACCAAACAGTTCACTTTCGAGCAGCGTTTCCGGCACACCAGCACAGTTAATAGTAATAAACGGTCCTTTTTGCCTCATGCTTTGGTGATGAACTGCAGTGGCAACAAGTTCCTTACCGGTCCCGGTCTCTCCTTCCACCAACACTGTTACATCCGTGGCAGACACCATACGGATAATCTCGAAGACCCGGTGCATTTCTGGAGTTTTACTTAACATCCCACCAAAGTCATAGCGGTCTTTCAGTGTTCGTCGCAGATGCCGAAGCTCGATAAACGGCCACGCCTTTTCCAAGACAGAGCGCGTTGACTCTTGGATAGCCTCTGCGGTAATCGGTTTGACGATGTAATCCGTTGCCCCGAGTTTCAACACTTGCACCGCGGTCTCGACATCAGCGTATCCCGTCAACGCAATGATCGGGATATCAGGTGAGCGTTTCGCAATCCGCTCGGTCAAATCTATACCACTGAGTCCTGGTAGGCGCAGATCAGTGACCACAAGGTCAATGTCATCATCCTTCTCCAGTCGAGCGAGTGCATCCTCTGCAGAATCAACTCCAACAATGTCGTAGTCATAAAAACGATACAGACGCTCGAGCTGCCGGCGGGCTAAATCGTCGTCATCAACAACGAGGATACGCGGCGTCAGTTTGAGTTCTCCAGAGTTCATGCCAGTAGTCTCTACACGTCGCGATCTTGTCGTGAGTGAAACGCCGTGAGTCTCTGTTGACTGATGTTGCATAAGAACACCACGCCCTTTCATTCAGGAAGAAGCATTTCAGTTATAGTTACATCGGCAGAAGTGGGTCTTACCAAAATGGAAGAGAAAGCTCCAGCGAATAGCCACGTCCCGTCCTGATACATCTGACGAGTACTCCTCAACATAGCTTTTCTCCGGAAGCATTATCCGCATTCCTGTTCACACTGAACGTGCTGAAGCATCAGGGAGCATCATTCAGCATGGAAGAGTGCTCTTTTGGTCTGTATTCTTCTCACTCACACAAAGGATGTAAGCAGAATAGAATATCGCCTACAGAACAGGAAAGTCTCAAATTTTAGTAGAATTTGGGACCAGGATAAGGAAGTAAGGAAGGACGGTAAATTTCACACCTCCCTTCCTTCTTTCCTGGATCAAAATAGGGTGAGCCAGTGAGCAGCTCTGAAGATTTTTTGTATGGTTCGTCACTGATCGTCGTCGCGCGTTCTCGTACTATCAGCACCGTCTCTAGTGTCGCACTTTTCGTCGAACCGCTATTGAACGGCGGCTGAGGATCATATTCTAACCCGAGCTGGATGGCTCGGGTGGAATCCATACGAACAAACGCACCACCAGTTTTTGTTGTGTCATACCAGACATCATGCCACACACCTTGCACAAGCATTCCCATAGTTGACTTTCTCGCTCCCCTCTTCGTCTGTCATTCGGCTTTCTGTCTTTCGCATCCCTTCCGTTTATTGTTCATCATTCACCGTTCATCGTTTCGCTAAAACCGTGACGCCGTTAACTTCACATCTGCTCGGGCCCACGCTTTGCGAAAACGTTTTTCCGCTGCCGCAGCATCTCGTGTTTTCTTCTGCGCCCGTAAGCTCTGAGTGAGTCCGTACAGTGACCAGCCATTGTGGGGATTCTGTTGGAGGTCTTTGCGGTACACCTGCTCAGCGTCAGCGGCCCGGCCTGCCGCAAGCAACACTGCCCCCAGGGATTGACGCACAGGAAAATACCACGGTGGGGGTTCCTCATATTTCAACGCGTCTTGCAAGCGGACCGCCTCTTCAAGGAAACCAATCGCATTCTCTGTTTGGTTACGACGGGCCGCAATTTCTCCTTGTAAAGTTTTCGCAGCAACGTTCAGCAACGCCGCCGCGGAGTTCTGCCCCACCAGGCGGTCGGCTGGCATCGCCGCAGCCATCTCTGTAACTTTGGCATGTTTCCTCACAGCATCATCAATCTGCCCTGTCGCAGCAAAGGCCAATCCACGCACGTAATGCCAGATTGCAAGGGTGTACTGTAATTCTTCCGGTGGCGCTGGCTGCTGAAGAATTTCTTGCCACTTCCCAAAGCGTGCAAGGCCAAATAGTAACGTTGGAGGAACAAACTCGACCATTGGCATCTGTTTGACAAACTCGACTGGCGTTTGGGCCACCAGCTTCCGTGCCGCCTTCAAAGCCTCTTTGCTACGACCTTCCATACTTGCTGCAGCCCACTGAAAGTGCACGTTATGCGGGTAATACATGATGCGATAGACACCCTGGACGTTGTGGGTTTCGAGGTAGTCTTCATCCACTTTCGCTGCACGTGCGTTGCTTACATTCGCGTCCTTATAGCGCCCTACGCGCATGTAGATATGTGAGGGCATATGTACGAGATGCCCTGCACCTGGTGCCACTTTGGCGAGTCGGTCGGCATAAGGAATCGCTCGCTCAGGTTTTTGAGAAGCTTCGACTGTATGAATGTAGTAATGAATCGCACCAGGATGGTTGGGATTCCGTTTCAGAACAGACTCTAGCGTTGAAACGATTTCTTCCGTCCCTGGCTGTGGCTCACCGTCAGCTGTCCACAAATCCCAGGGGCGTAAATTCATCATTGACTCAGCGAACAACGTTGCGGCATCAAGATCGTCTGGGTAACGCTTCGCCACCTCACGCATCGCATCGGCAAAAGCGAGATCTAAGGCCTTCCGGTCTGCACTCGGATCGGCCACATAACGTTTCGCGATGGCCTCGATGTAGGCTCGCTCTTTCTCACTTACTTGCGGCGCAAGTGCGACTGCCTTCTGCGTGGCCTCATATGCAGCTTTGGCGCGCTCAGGATCGGTCGGTAAGTTGTAGTTTGGTCCTAATGTGAATGCGATACCCCAATAAGCCATTGCACAGTTGGGATCGAGCCGAGCCGCTTCTTTGAACGAGCGTGTCGCTTCGTCATGATTGAACCCGTAAATGAAGCGCAGCCCTTGATCGAAGTACTGCTGGGCTTCGGGAGAACTTGTTGTTACCTTATGAGTCCAAGTGCTGAGGCCTTTGAACAGTGGAGTCGTCGAGGCACCAGTAGACGAGTGAATACTATGCTGATGTTCGGCTAACGCTGGTAACGCCGTCAGAAGTGCTCCGAGATAAAGGATAAAAACAACGTAACTCATTGCCTCATTCCTTGCTTTACTCTGTTTGTTCACCTCTTCCACTTACTTGCTACGTGTTTGCTCTTCGGTCAACATGTTTTGTAAATCTTCAACGGTTACACTTCCCGGTCGCTTCCCAGCACGAGCCATCTCACCGGCAATGCGTTGGAGGACTCGATTATACGGTGTCGGGATGCCGTGCAGTCTGCCGAGCAATACGATCTCTCCATTCAAATAGTCTGCTTCTGTCGAAGGCAAACCACGCATGAGGCTTTGCCAGGTGGAGCCGCCAGTCCGTGGATGTCCAGGAATGTCTTTGATCGTAACTTCGGCCATACGACGACGAAATTCTTCCTGTGGCGTGGCATCGATCCTTGCCGCTTTGAGACAAGCGACGGCTTCATCACGGACCGCACGAGCGAAGTTCTTTTCCTGCATCTCAAGCCCACAGGCTGCTTGGAGTGCGTTCTGGAGATTGGTCAGGAGCTTGGCATATTTCCAGCGCATAATCGCCGGGTCAGGCTTAGCACTAAACCCACACGCAGTGAGATCTTTCGTCACTTGGGTAATAGTCTCATCAACCCCAGTTGGGTAGCATCCGGCATCGAGAACACCTTCAATGGGCGTTGAGTGATTTAGAACAACACCAGGTTCGAGATACGTCGCCGGAAGAACAATAATCATACCGTACACTCGGGCAAAGTGGCGTGCCGCCATCCGCTCGTTATCGACACCATTCTGGGCACACACAATCGCAGCATCGCTCCCCCCGACTCGCTCCAAGTCACGCAGTGCTCCTTCGGTATCGTGCGATTTCATAGTGAGAATAACAACGTCGTTCCTGGTGAATTTGAGCTCGGCGGGATGTCCTACGGTACGTACTCGTAGTTGCACGGTTTTGTTTGGGGTTTTGAACGTCAGCCCTTGCCGCTGAAGAACTGCATGATGTTCACCACGGCAAATAAAGACCGTCTCATGGCCATGCTGAAATAATCGTGCGCCGATAGCGCCTCCGACCCCACCGGCACCGTATATGATGTAGCGCATGATCTCTCCTCTTTCTTCTTTGTTTCCTTGATCTGTAGGCATAGCAATTCTTACAACGGGTTTGTAGAGTCATCGTCCGATCTCAGCCCGCTGCCAACCGAGTTCGTTGAGCATCGCCGGAAGAAAAACACCGAACGAATATTGTACACCATAGGTCAGAAAAAGAACGGAGAAAGCACAGGAAGTGACGATCCAACCGTAAAAAAGAGGGCGAGGGAAGGACATCATAACCATCGCCTCGGAACCGAAACTCCGGGCTCAGCTTACTAAAGAGCACTGAAGTCCCCTAAGAGCCCGGTTCACCAGGCTTGGTTTGGTAAGCCCGGCGATTTATCGTCGGGCACCACAGTCGAGCCCCCTCTTTAACTCGCTTGTAGCGCGACTTGCGGCGTTGCCACTTCCTGCTCTGGCCTTTTCACTGCGGGCAAAGTCAGTGCAAGGAATGCAGAGATGAGTCCAGTGCCAGTACTGGTAAGGAACGGCATTGCGTAACTCCCCAAGTGGTCGTACATCACACCACCCATGAGTCCACCAGAGCCCATGCCAACCGCAGCAATCATAAAGAACACGCCGAGGATTGCGCCAATCGAACGCGTGCCAAAATACTCACGGAACAGCATGGCATAGACCGGCATAGGGCCGCCGTAGCCAAGGCCAAACAATACTGCCCAAGTAAAAAAGGTCGGCACAGCGTGGGCGTTAATAAACATCGGAATCATCACGGCCTGTAGCGTTAGGAATATCGCCATTGTCCATTTACCGCCGATTCGATCCGCCAACATGCCGCATATGATCTTTCCAATCATACCGGAGATCGCCATCACCGCAGCAATCTGTGAAGCAGTAGTCGCCTGCAGACCAACATCCGTCATGTGGTTAAATCCGTGCAAGAGAATACAGGAGTGGCACACACAACAACCCAACACCATAAGGTTTAGCGTCCAGAACGACCGCGTACGCATCGCTTCACTCAATGTGAGATGCACTTGCGGCATTGTGGCTATTGGTTGTCCATGCCCCCCTCCTTGTATCGTTCCAACAGCTCCCTCCTGATGATCCCGCATCAATAACGCAAGCGGAATGATCAGTAACGTACCGAGGCCGAGCCAGAAATACGCACCGCGCCACCCGACCTGAGAAAGCAGATATACCGACAACGGAGCAAAGAGGGCAGGACCAACATTCTGCGACTGGGCAATGGCCAGGGCTAGTCCTTGATTGCGGGTAAACCACTTCGTGATGAGTGCGGTAAGTGGAACCGCTGCCGCAGAACGCCCGATCGCCATAACCACGCCAAATGCGAAATAAAGATGGATGAGCGACTGAATCTGACTCATCATCAGTGTTCCGATGATGAAAAGAGTGCCACCAACAATCAACAATCGACGCGAACCAAAACGGTCGCTCAGCGTTCCACAGACAAGATTGCCCAATCCAAAGCAGATCCAGTTGATCATCGAGGCCACAGATATCGTATCCCGGCCCCACTGAAATTGCTCCGAAAGCGGCTTAAACATTACGCCGAAGGCATCGACGATACCGAACATAATCAAACTGAGAAACAGTCCGGCAAAGACAATCACCCAGCCATAGAAGAATTTCGGTTGCGGCTGCTCCATCAATCCTCCCTCATTTATGCACGGGCATAAGAACCGATCAGACTCAATTTGAGACAGTAGATACTGAGAGCACAGGAGAGTCAAGGGAAAGTCACAAGACAATGAAGAATGTAAAATGGAGAGTGCAAAATGAGGAACTGTATTCTTGATTCGCTCGTAGGCTCTTCCTTACTTAATTCTTCATTCTCAATTCTTAATTTTGCATTGCCCCGCAGGGGCTAAAGTTCTCTTCCCAACTTCTCTCCCTCGTAAATGACCGCTTCCAGCTTGCGGGGAGCGACGGCATCGCCAATGCGGTAAAGTTCTTTCTTGAAGCTCTGACGAATCTCCTGGAAGAGGGCATCATTGGGGCTGCGCATCATAGCAATTACTACCGTATCCACTTCCATCGTTCGCCGTTCACCTCCCCAAATGTCGTAGATTTCAACACTATTGATGTTGATCTTCTCGACAAACTGTTGGGCAGTGAGTCTTACCCCTGCCGCCTTCAACCGAGGGAAGAGATGGGGCATCTCAAGCGTCTTGAGCGTATCTTCGCCAACAAATAGATGTGGTGTGACAACTTCGACTTGAACGCTTGCTTGTGCCAGTATTTCGGCCAAACCTAACGGCAAATACGTATCGGTCTCGTCGAGGATCAGTACGCGCTTGCCTAAAGAACCAGGATCAGTCAACGCCCGTTTAGTCGCAACGACGACATCAATCACATGAACCTGATCAGTTCCAGGAATAGCGTCTCGTTCAGGTCGATACGGACTGTACCCGGTACGAGCGTAAGTCGATCCAGTGGCACACACGACCACATCCGGTTTTTCTTGCGTGAGCACCGCAGTCGTAACAGTCGTTCCCAGACGAACTTCGACACCGGCTTTTGCCAACGGTCGCGTGAGATTATCAATTGCTCTCTGCCACCCTTGACGGGTTGGTAGTCGCTTGAGCAAGTTAAGATGCCCGCCTAATTCTTGCGTCTGCTCATATAGAATCACTGTATGTCCACGTTTGGCAGCAATCGCTGCACACTTGAGACCAGCAGGACCACCGCCAACAACGACGACTTTCCGCCTCTCTTCAGGAGAAACAATTTGGAGAGTCCCTTCACCCCACTGACGCTCACGGCCAGTCGCTGGATTCATCACACAGGCGACATCAACATTATCGATCAAGCGCGACACACAAACGTTAGCTCCAACACAACGGACAGTTTCGTCTTCACGTCCTTCACGAAACTTGTTGATGATGAATGGATCGGCAATATGTGCGCGTGTCATCGCCACCATGTCCGCCGCACCGTCAGTGAGGATCTGCTCAGCCATGCGGACATCTAAGATGCGACCAACGACGAATACCTTGGCACGGTCACCAACTACTGCCTTCGCCCGTTTACCAAACGGCGCCATGAAACCTTCTTCAACACTGCCCATCGGGGCAACTGCTACGTGCAGCGCATGATAACCACCACCCGAGATGTTGAAGAAATCGAACAAGCCGGTAGCAGAAAGGATCTCTAATTGTTCTTCAGTCTGCTCTGGTGTAATGCCACAGTCGCCAAGAAATTCGTCAAATGACAACCGCACCCCTACGGTGTAGTCCTGGCCGACCTGCCGCCGCACCTCTTTGCCAATCTCAATCACAATCTGACAACGGCTGCGCACAGACCCACCGTACCGATCCGTGCGTTTGTTAAACGCGGGGCTAAGAAATTCACCGACTAACTGACTGTGCGCGGCGTGGATCTCGACTCCATCAATGCCAGCGATCTTGGCATTTCGTGCGGACAAACCAAAGTGCATGACGATCTGATCGATATGCACCTGCTCCATGGCCAACGGCGTTTCGTTATAGATCGCCGACGGAATACGCGACGCTGCCCACAGCGGACGCCAGCGGTCGATGTACATCGTCCCTTTCCCCTGCGCACCACACGCGAAAAGCTGAACGAATTGTTTACAACCAAACTCGTGCACCGCCTCAGCGAGCTTTTCGTACTGCGGGATCACACGGGGGTCCCAGGCAATGCAACCAGCGTGGTAGTTCATGCCTGCCTGATGCACAGCTTGTTGTTCCAGCGTAAGAAGCGCGGCTCCGCCTTTAGCACGCTCTCGATAATAGGCGATATGGCGATCACTGATAGTTTCATCTTTGCCATACAACTGCGTGTGACCAGTCACCATGATGCGGTGCTTCACCGTAGTGGTACCTATGGTCAGCGGGGTCCAGACGTGTTTCAGGTCAGAGGCTGGAGTTGTCACACAGGTCTCCTCAACTTTCAGGTCCCCTCTCCCATCGCGGGAGAGGGATAGGGTGAGGGGGAATTCGTCACTCCGGTAACATCGCCGTACACTTAATCTCCACCAACAATCCCGGCATCGCCAAGGCTGTCGTGCCGATGCCAGTCCAGGTTGGTAATCGGTCGAGATTCGTGAAGTACTTGTCCTTCACTTTTATAAAGAGCTGCAAGTCACGCATATCGGTATGATACGTTACCATCTCGACAACATCATCAAACGTCGCACCTGCCGTCGTGAGCACTTTTTTTACGTTCTCAAATGCCTGGACAAACTGCGCTTCGGTTCCTTCGACCACCTTGAGGTTCTCATCACGGCCAACCTGACCGGCGATGTACAACATGTGCCCAGCTTTCACTCCCGGTGAGTAACGAAAGCGTTCATGGATATTCTTCATATCTGGTGGAACAATGGATTCTCGTTTTGGCATGAGTGACCTCCTTCTTTTGCAGCACGTCGCATGTATCAGACTGTTCCCGTCTTTTCTACTTGTCAGCCTCGTCACGTTTACAGTAGAGTACACCGCAAAGGAGGGCACTGTTATGATCCCACGAAGTATGTCGCATGTCGCGTTCTGTGTCACTGACTTTGATCGTTCATTACACTTCTATCGTGATCTCCTGGGTTTTCAGGTCGCACAGGAAGGCACGGAAAGCGAAGTCAATGAATATCAGCAAGGTATCTACGAACGGCTCAATCGCAAGTTTCGCTTTGTGACGTTGCGCTATGGCCAGTCAAACGCCACACCGTTTGGCATGAACGAAGATGCACCAATCGTCGTGTTAATCGCCCCGATGGATGCTCCGCCAACTGGGACGAGTATCAAAGTCGATCAAATCGGCATTTCACATGTCGGCTTTTGGGTGAAAGGTTTGGATTCAGTCTACGAAGACTTAAAGAGTAAAGGTGTGACGTTTGTCGCTCCGCCGCATGTCTTAGGTAAGACGAAGGCAGGGACAATTCGTAGCGCCTTTGTCCAAGACCCAGACGGTATTCTCATTCAGATTGATGAGATGGTACCTCCAGAAAAATAAGGCGAAATGGGTAAAGGGGTAAACGGGAAGATGGTGAAACGGAAGAAAAAGGAAACAAAGAGCGAAACTCCTTTTATCCTTTATCCCTTTATCCCCATTTTTCCACCATTTCACCCCTTTTCCTTCACGCGGCTAAGGCATTCACTGCTGCGCGAATATCTTCGAGACATGTCTGCACACGATCAAGATGCGTACGGAACGACAGCACACAAATGCGAATGACAAAGTTACCATTCAATACAGTGCCACTCAGGTGCACGCGGTTACCGGCATTGATCAATTGCAGCAGCTGACGATTTAATTGGTTCAACGTGTCTACCCCCATTTCTGGTCGCACGAGACGAAATGCCACCACCGACAGTTGCGGCTCGGCGACAATTTCGATGCCGGGAATCTTGCATAGTTCTTCTGTCGCCCACTGAGTAAGTGCCAGCTTCTCTTCGAGGTTACGGCGGAACGGTGCGACTCCATGCATTTTGAAGGGCAACCACACGCGTAGGCCCCGGAACTCACGTGAGAGTTCCGGTGACATTTGCGAGAAGTCTACTAAGTCACCCTCATCTTCCACCGATGGCAGGTACACCGCTGAGACGCCATGCGCTCGCTTCAACGCTGGACCGTCTTTCACCAATAGTGAACCTGTACCATACGGGAGAAATAGTCCCTTGTGTGGGTCAAGAGTGACCGAGTCCGCTTGCTCAATCCCTCGCATGATCGATCGCCCGTGTTCAGTAAGAAGAAAACATCCGCCATACGCCGCATCAACATGGAACCAGAGCCGTCCATGATGGGCGATGCTCGCTAGAGCCGTAAGATCATCGACTGCTCCGGTGTTCGTCGTCCCAGCATTACCGACGATCAGAAACGGAAGGCGTTCAGCTTCTCGATCTTCAAGAATACGTTGTTCAAGAAGATCGACACGGACACGAAATTGTGAGTCCGATGGGATCGCACGAACATTGTCCGGCGGAAAACCGGCAAGCAACGCCGCTTTCTGGACTGAGTGATGGGTTTGGTCCGACACATAGATCGTTCCTGCCAAGAAATTCTCGGGCAAGCGCTCACGGCGTGCAGTTACGACGGCAGAGAAGTTCGCCAATGAGCCGCCGGTGGTCAAGAGTCCACGCGCACTCGCAGGATATCCAACTATATCGCAAAACCAGCGCAGGACCGTCGCTTCCAACTGTGCGAGGCCCGGAGCCGCCAACCAAATACCCATATAACGATTGACTGCCGCAGTAATCAAATCCGCCACTGCTGCATGAAAAATCCCACCGCCGGGAATGTACGCCAGATAACCCGGCCCGGCCGTATTGAAGCTTTTGGGAATGACCTGATGAAATAAGAGAGCGAGGAGCTGTTCGTATGATTGCCCGGTTTCGGGTAATGGCTCGACGAGACCACGTGCAAGGTCCACTCCCCCATCAATGTCAATTGCCGGTTGTTGTGGCAGCGACTCGACGTGTTTCACAATATGTTCAAGCGCACGTTCCACCATACGGCGCATCTCTTCAGGCGACAGTTCCAATGTAAAATCAGGATTCTCCATGCGTCCCTCATCATCACTGTTTGCTTGGCGACTTCGCCGGAGCTTTTTTCTTCGAGAGACCAGTGTGAATTGCCTCGATCCACATCTCGGCTTTAATAAATCCTGCACCAAATGGCTTCCATTGGTCGGGAAAGCCTGCTGCTTTGATGGCATCGAGACTTTTCCCCTCGGCCATATGCTTGCGGACAAAGTCAGTCGTCCCTACCAACATTTGGTGATATACCTTTAAGTCCTCAAGCGTCGATAGCGGACCATGTCCGGGAATGACTTTTGTGTCAGGGGGCAACTGCGTCAGTACGGTTTCAACATTTTTGGTAAAACCTTCCATGTCACCACCGCTCTCCCAGTCAATGAACGGAAAGCCATTGGCAATGTACTGATCGCCCATATGAACAACTTTCGACCCAGTGAAGAAGACCACACTGTCACCGTCGGTGTGTCCAGGAAACATGTGGAACACTTTGATTTCCTCACCATTAAAATGAATTGACAGTGAGTTATCAAAGGTAATCACCGGCCAGGCTTCTTTCGGTTCCGCCGGAAACGCTCGTCCCATCAGCTTCTGATCAGTCGTGAGACGTTTACGCACGTTGGTGTGGGCAATGATCGGTGCTTCCCGCCCAAACACTTTGTTGCCATCGACATGATCGTAATGCCAATGGGTATTAAGAACAAACTTCAGCGGACCACCGCCGGCTTCTTTGAGCGCGGCACGAATTTTATCCGCCAGTGGCACAAACTGATCATCGACAATCAAGATACCATCGGGACCGACCGACGCTCCGATGTTGCCACTGCCTGGGTCGGCTTGCAGCATATAGACGTTGCCACTGACTTTGCTCCCTTTGACATCGATCTTCGAGAAGTCTTGTTGCTGTGCAAAGGCTGTTGACCCGACAAACAACCAAGCCAAGCAGCGTCACCCAAGCAAACTGTATCATGTGTCCTCCTCCCGTGACTCTTTCCGCCTGCTCTATCACGGGTGCCGATGGTACACCATGCCAAGAACGTAGGTTGGGCAAAAGCGCAGCGTTGCCCAACTTTGTTTATGCATGGAGGTTGGCTTCGCATACTCAGCGTAATCTACAAAACTTTCTTTGCAGGTTCGGAATATCGTTTATGAGTCGGTCTCTTGCCTTTCTCCTCTCCTCTGTTCTATATCGTCCTTCATCAAAGGAGTGGAAACTATGAATATCGACGAAGCAACCAATCTGCTGTGGCAAGCCACACAACAAAACACTGCACCGTCACCGGCCTTACAAAAGACGCTGACGATGGCTGACGCATACAAAGTCCAACTCGGCATTCTTGCTCGACGACAACAAGCTGGCGAGAAACTCGGAGGCTGGAAAATTGGCTTATCAGCGGAATCCGCACGTAAAGCGTTCAACCTGTCTGCACCGATTAGTGCGCCGCTGTTAGCGAGTCGTCATTTCTCTAGTGGACAAAATTTCTCGCATGCCACAATCGGTAAACCGATTATCGAATCAGAGCTGTGCTTTACCATCGGCAAACGCCTCGCTGGTCCAGGTGTGACACGCGATCAGGTACTTGCCTCTGTCTCGGCTGTCGCGCCTGCGTTTGAAGTAGTCGACATGCGCGTCAACATGGGCGAGGACATGCCACTGGGTGTGGCCGATGGCATTGCACAGTGGGGCTATGTCACTGGCGCTGCGCTCTCACCGTATCCAGCAAGTCTGAATCTCGGAGAGGTAGTCGTCGAAATGAAGCGCAACGGTGAAGTGTTCGCCAAAGTCATCGGCAAAGAAGTCATCGACAATCAACTCGACTGCATCGCATGGCTTGCAAATCATTTAGCGACGTACGGCTTAGCCCTCGAACCAGGGCAGGACATCATGACCGGCTCGTTCACCAAACCTACACCGATCGCCAAAGGTAGACCGCTGGGAAAGTTCGTTTTCTGGAGTCGGATCGGTGTCGGCGACATTTGCGTGAGAGACTCTCATTCCGGGTCTCGCTCATCTCGCCGCGGAATGACGGGCGGGTGGTCTTCGTCATTCCCGCGCAGCCTGTCCCAGGTTCTACCGGGGGCGGGAATCCATTCGTTAGTTTCCCACGGTTCACATCGTGGGCTACATTATATCGCCTCTTCAAGGCTCATGAAGAAATCAATTACCAATCGAGCCCCGCCAGGGGCGGCATGATGTAGCCCACAGCGTGAGCTATGGGTGATCTCATAACATGAAGTGAAGTCTATTTGAAATCGTTAAGCCAGCGGATTTGGTTCCTGAGTTCCTCTGCTGAAAGCGTATTGAGTAAACGCAATAAACGGCGGCGCAAGACGGCGGTCGTCTCTTCAGTAGAAAAAATAATCCCCCAATGCTCTTTCGCATTAGCACGATACTGTTCGTGGAGCAGTACAAAGTCCTTATGGTTAAAGGTCACGAGCGCTCTCTGGGCGGATGCCGCATACGCCAAGTGCTCACTATCGTCCACCCCTAACATGTCTAATTCAACCGTGGAGGTAATATCGAAGCCGTACTGCCGCAACTGTTTAGCGAGCCGCGGAGAGAGGTGTTCGTTCAAGTGCAGCTTAGGCGGCGGCATCGGCGTGGTGTTCTTGCTGCCAGCGCTCGTAGCTATTCTGTTCGCGAATTTCGTCTATTTCCTGTTTGTGGTCATGATAGTAGGCGAGCGCGCTGAAAACTTGGGCTGGAGTCAGGTAATACCATTCCGCCACGATGTCTTCGACAGACATTCCTACTTTGTAGTAGTAGCCAACGATATGCCAGACAGCGATGCGGGTCCCCTCAATAACCGCCTGCCCACCTACCACACCATCAATCTTGACAATATGTGGATACGTAGTTTGCTGCACGGCCTTTTTGTTCGCTTCCATTGAGTCGCCCCTTTTAGACCAGATTATAAGCCGACAGAGATAGAACCGTAAAGGTGTTGTTCTTACATCGAAGCGATCAGCAAATAGTCCGTTGTAGAATCCCATCGGGGCAACATGATGTAGCCCAGAGCATCATGGGTCAATAAGTATCGTCATTCCCCGAAAAAGGGTCCGCCCAGCTTGTTTTCATGGTCTAGGGCGTGCCGCAGATGCATGAACATTCCCGCGCAGTTTATCCCA
Organism: uncultured delta proteobacterium; assembly: GCA_963733195.1. Taxonomy (GTDB): domain Bacteria; phylum Desulfobacterota; class Binatia; order Bin18; family Bin18; genus VGTJ01. The sequence continues at coordinate 1,821 of CAVTCR010000058.1, read as the reverse complement.
AGTCCTACTGGGACCTGTCCCAGGTTCTTATACCGGGAGCAATCCACCCTTCATTTTCCCCGGTCGTGTCTCCCATTTGTTGATAGGAGAAAAGACGGCTATCGTGTGGCCAGAAGGAGAGAACAACCGATGGCAGAAGCAGTCGTGGGTGTCCGCATTGTCAGAGTGAGGCGGTGGTGAAGTATGGCAAAGCCAGTAATGGCAAGGAGCGGTTTCGCTGTCAGCAAAGCGACCGGTGTGGCCGGACGTTTTTACGCAGCTATGCCTATCCCGGATGTTTGCCCACCGTGAAGCAGCAGATCGTGGACATGACGCTCAAGGGGAGTGGGATCCGCGATATTGCCCGCGTCCTGCAGGTCGGCCCCAACACGGGGCTTCAAGGAAATAAAAAAAAGCGCCGGTCTCTCGCGGGTCAACACGAGCGTGGGGGAGGGCGGTTGTCCGGAGGCGATCACGGTCGAAGTGCGGCGCGTAGAAGCCGCGGAGGTCGATGAGATGTGGAGTTGTGTGGGAAGCAAAGCCCACCAACGCTGGTTGTGGCATGCGATTGATCATTTGAGTGGCGTGGTCCTGGCGTCTGCGTTCGGCAGTCGAGCGGATAAGGTCTTTGTCGAGTTACAGAAGTTGCTCAAGCCCTTTGGCCTGGAGCACTTTTACCCTGATGCGGCCGGAGTCTATGCGCGGCCCCTGCCGGCCTCGGCTCATACCATCGGCAAAACCAACACCCAGCAGATCGAACGCAAACATCTGACGCTACGGACACGGATCAAGCGATTGGCACGGAAAACAATTTGTTTTTCAAAATCCGTCTTCATGCATGACACCGTGATTGGCCTCTTTGTGAATCGCTACGAGTTTGGGACTCCGATCTAATCCACACCATCAACAATTTGAGAACACGACCCCGACTTTTGCCCACTCTCCCACAGACTTCCCTCCACCACCGCCTACAGGTGACGGTCCAGTGATTGCCGCTAGCTGAGCCGAGAGTCAGCCTGTGATAATCGGGGCGCTGGGACGAGGTACCACCCGTGCGGGCAGATTATAGTTCAAGAACGGCTGGATCAGCAGCAGAAGTCCACGTCTTTGTCACCCCAGCCAGCGAAAAGACCATTGTTGGTTGGCCAGCGCACCCAGCACCCAGGGACCATCCATGAACAAGCCCACGGCTGCGGGTCCCATACTCCATTTGCCACTGCCCAGGCTGCGATTGGTCGCGGTCGGAAACGTCAGCGTCGGCCCAGCCCCCCAGATGAACTTGCTGGGCTTAGAGGGCGAAAAAAAGAACGACGGGTTGATATCCCCTAACCCGAAGGCGTTGTCGGCGCTCGGGAAACGGCAGCGGGAGGCTAATGATCGGCAGGATGGTCCGGGTGATCAGATTCCAGTCCGCGTTCAGGTTAATCGGAATCACCGGCTGGACGTTCATGATCCAGATCATCTCATCTTTGCTGCCCGCGCCGAAGTTGAAGTTGTTCTGGAAGGGGACGCTGATGAGGTCAGCTACCGGATTCTGGGTCTTCTTGGCCAGCTCCGTTTCGTTATCCCCCGCCGCTAACGTTCGGGTCGATACCCAGCGCCATCGCCAGGCACAGGACAGCCATACTGCCTATAGTTTTCGTCCTCATGGTTCCTTCTTTCAATGTTAGGACTTACGCTTGCAGGGGGGAAATAGCATTTTAGGGGCATGATGACCAAGAGGCAGTACGTTGAATATCTGGTGAGCCCGCCGAAGAACTGCACGTGTACCTATTTGGCGGAGCAGCTGGAAGAGGTAAGCCCTGATGTCATCACTGACTTTTCTGCACCAGAGCCGCTTCC
>CAVTCR010000057.1:0-67166 GCA_963733195.1 uncultured delta proteobacterium | reverse complement strand
CCTTCTCATGTCTCTATCTCTTTATGGGAAGCACACCCAAGATGTGGATTTTCACTTGAGAGCACCGTGGCGGGCGCAGCCCGCCCTACGTGTCTCCACGGCTTCAAGGTAGGGCAGGCTGTGCCTGCCATCGTCGATGAATACTCCACATCTTGGTGTGCCGCAGATATAAGTCTGTTTCTTTTTCTCTCTCTATCTCTTTTCTTCACTGCCTGTCAGGACCAATCCTCACAAAATGGTCATCAACTCATTGCCGCTGCCATACGCAAATTACTCGACAAGTCTTATGCTGGAATCGATTATCTAGCGTATCGTGATGATCTAAAAGAGATAGAAACCATTACCGCTCAGCAGCTTCAGTTCACTCCACATCAGCTTCGCCCTAAAACAGAGGAAATGCTTACCTTCTTACGAACTGCCGAAGAAGTGTTGCGCTGGCAAGCAGAACATGGTGACAAGCACGCAGTTGAGGCTACACTCGTTGCTACTTGGGTCGAGCGCCATCCGTTTCTACGCGCTGCGATCCGCGGCACAAACGAATAACGTCTTTGACGTTGGCACTGCCTTGATCCTGCTCTGGGATAAGACCAATACAGTCTTACCGAGTTTTCAGGTAAAAAGTAAACCGTTGTGAAAAAGCTGTCAGGCGTCAGCTTTCAGCGCTCAGCAGAAGAAAGCGAGGGGTTAATAGCCGCATGTTAGACTTGACTGAAAGCTGAGAACTGAAGGCTGATTGCAGGAGATCATCATGGGCAAGCTCGACAACAAAATCGCCCTGGTCACTGGTTCAAGTAGTGGCATCGGAAAAGCTGTGGCCCTCGCCTTCGCCAACGAAGGAGCACATCTAGTGATTAATTATCCGAATGAGGCCCAAGCCTACAATGCGACGACAGTGATGAATGCCATCACTGCCGTCGGTCAACGGGCAATTACTGTGCAAGCGGATGTTTCACAAGAAGACGAGGTTGTCAGGCTCGTAGACAAAACCATGCGGATCTACGGTAGGATCAATGTTCTTGTGAACAACGCTGGAATCGCTACCGTCTCCACGATAGAGCGTATGACCTCCGCGATGTGGGATGAAATGTTGGCCACGAATCTTCGCAGTGTGTTTCTCTGTACACGCTACGTTCTGCCAATTATGTATCAACAGGACTACGGCAAGATCATCAACACCGCTTCTCAGCTTGCCTACAAAGGGGCTCCGGGGCTGAGCCATTATTGCGCCGCAAAAGCCGCCATTATCGCTTTTACCCGTGCGCTTTCGCTCGAAATCGGTACCCGTAATGTCAATGCGAATTGTGTCGCCCCTGGTGCGACGGAAACGCCGATCCTCAGCGGGATCAGCACCGACACGATCGAGGCCATTCGCGCTAGTATTCCTAAGGGTCGCCTCGCGACGGTCGAGGATATCGCACCAGCGTATGTCTTTCTCGCTTCTGACGAAGCACGCCATATGGTCGGTCAGTGCATCAGCCCAAATGGTGGCGATGTCATGCTCTAATAGTAGATTTGCCAACTCTTCTTCCTCATTTTCGCCTCGCTGCCAGGTAAATGGTGTCAATTATTCCCAAACTGTACGCCATTTCCCTTGTCGGGCCGAGATCATCGTTGCGCGCCAAACAGCACATCGGATTCCTGCTTGACCTTGATGGCAAGGTCGCGCCGTCCAGCGACTAAATGCTTACGCATCGATAAGTCAAAAGCCTTTTTGGCTTCGTCGCGTTTGTCTTGATGAAAGTAAGCTACGCCGAGACCAGCATAGGCGTCAGCATTATTAGGATTGCCTTCCAGCACAGCATTGAAGGCACCGATTGCTGGCTCGTATTGTTTCTGGGCATTGTATCCTTGTCCGAGCCGTAACTGCGCGTTGCCATTCTTAGGATCTGCAGTTACAGCGGCTTGATATGCGGACACTGCATCAGCAAGACGTTGGCTTTCTTCGTACGCAATCCCTAACTCCAAGTAAACAGCACTCGACCCAGGATCAACTTTCGCCGCTTCTTGCAGTTCCTGGATAGCTTGCGGGAGTTGGCGCTGCTGGCGAAAATTTGCCCCACGGTTGAGATGAAAAGCGGCAATCCCTTTACGCGCCTCAGCGTGATTCGGATTAATTTGCAGGGCGGTGCGGAATTCTTGTACTGCGCCTTCAGTGTTGCCTAATTTGTTCGACAACAGGCCGATGCGGTAATGCGCCTCAGCCGCTTGCTCAGGTTGGTTCTTGATTGCTCGTTGATACTCAGCCGTCGCTGGCCCATACAACGTGCGGTCTTCCAACTCACGACCTTTAGCCATGTGATCTTCTGCTTTTACCACGCTTACTAACAACAAAAGAAATGATAGTCCGCCACACCGTACTAAGGACAAAAAGGAACGTGAGGCTCTCATATGAAGACAATGATAAACTGTCTTTTCACCTCTAGCCATAACTGAGGTGCTCTCCTCTTTCAGTGCATTCTATTCATCATTCTGCTCTACATTCTGTATTTAAAAAGGTCCCTTGTTTCACCACAGAGCCACAGATACACTCACCCGCAGTGTCTCAACCTGCCCAATCTCTTTCACCACACACTCCGCAACCGCAAATCGCTACACCTTCCGCAGAGCCGGAAGCGCTGTTCACGCGCGATTTCTTGCTGGTGTGTCTCAGTACCTTTCTTTTTTCGGGCAGTATGTTCTTGCTGTTCGCAGTCTTGCCGTTGTTTGTTGTCCAAGAGTTGCACGGCGCAGAATCACAAGTTGGCATGATTATGGGGGCATTTGCGGTTTCTGCGGTACTCAGTCGCCCGCTTTCGGGCCGGCTCGTAGATACGTGGAGCCGCAAATCCTGCTTGGCACTCGGCGCGTTGATCTACGTTATCTTCTCCGCCCTCTACACTCAGGCCACATCAGTACCTGTCATGCTTGCGCTGAGATTCTTTCATGGCATCGGAATTGCCATTTATACGACTGCCGGCAGTGTGTTTATTGCTGACCTCGCGCCTCCAGCCCGGCGTGGCGAAGCGATGGGTTATTACGGCATGGCAATGAATTTGTCCATGGCGATTGGTCCCGCGTTAGGTATCACTCTTGCTGGCTGGTTGGGTTTCGCTGGTCTCTTCTGGACTTCTGCCGGTCTTGCGCTGGCGTGCTTACTGTTAGTGCAACTAGTCCATGATCCACATCAGTCTCGCGCGCATGGCCGGTCAACCCGCAGCTGCCCGACCAGCACTCTTTAGCCGTGTGGCCTTGTTTCCTGGCTTTATTGCCATGTGTATGACGATGACCTTTGGTGCGATCGTTTCGTTTCTCCCGTTGTTTGTCCAACACCATAATCTCGGCAATGCTGGCCTCTTTTTTACTGTCTATTCGATCGTCGTTGTTGTTCTCCGCCCGTTATCTGGTCGGCTGTCTGATCGCTTTGGCCGCTCTGCGGTAATTATTCCTGGCATGTTTTTTCTCGCGGTATCGATGGTTGTCTTAGCATATACGACATCAATGGCCGGGTTGTTATGGACTGCGGTTTTGCAGGGGATCGGCTTTGGCGCTGTGCATCCGGCAATTATGGCGTGGATTGTCGACCGTTCCACCATCCACGATCGTGGTCCTGCGCTCGCAACCTTGATGATGGCGTTTGACATCGGGGTCGGACTGAGCGCTATCGGCCTTGGGCAGGTACTGCAGCGAACCGATTTTTCAACCATGTATCTCTGTGCTGGGGGGATCGCTCTTGTGGGAACGGCAGCAGTTGTCGTTGCCTCCATGATGGAGCAGGCAAAAACGCAGCACTAAACCAAACCACAGAGGAGTCGCACTTTCCTTCACTTTTCGTGATACATTTTCCGTTCGCCCTGAGTGTGCCCCCGAGCTTGTCGTAAATCATTGCCGGTTCGAGCGTAATGCCACGCCCCAGCAAAATATCGAAATTCTCGAAGGGAATCGTGTAGGCTTGCGCGGTGGAGTGCCTCAAGCCCATCCTCGGTCGGTTGGAGGCTGCCGGAAAAGTACAACTGTTTGAGATAGGGTTCCAGGGCAAATACAGTGTGGTCCATAGAGCTACCCCTCCTTGATTCAACGTACGTCACACAGACGCTGTTCTACCACCTAACTGCTTGCGTAGAAAATACTTCGTGTGCCCTGGGGGAAAATCATCAAGTTGCGCAAAGACTTCATAACCGTGCTTCTCGTACAAGGGGCGTGCCTGGAAGCTGAAGGTTTCCAGATGGACGTTCTGGCAGCCCCGTTCAATCGCGTATTGCTCTGCCGCAAGGAGCAATTGGCTGCCATAGCCTTGGTGACGGAGTGGCACCGCAACCCACAGATACGTCACATGTAACCACATGCCCCAAATGTCGCCGAGCACGCCGCCAACAATCTCCTCGTTGTCGCGCTTGAGAAAGATCGCGACGGGGTAGTACTCTGCCAGTCCAGTGACCGCCACGTTATACAAGTCGAGGGCGATCTGAACAAATTGTTTGCTACTGTCCGGAGCGTGGGGATCGAGGATGATACGGATATTGCTCATAGTGGCGACTCCTTTCTGCTCCTCGAAGCATAGCGAAAGCGAGGCGCACAGTCATGCCAAAACGATGCTCATTCGGTGGTATTTCGATGTCAAGGTATGATAAGAAGCGGGCATGGAGACAGGTAGGAGATGTACTTCCCACCCTTTCGGTTGGACCTGAGCAGCGAACAGCTCTGGCGCGATGACCAGGCAATCGCTTTACGGCCTAAGACCTTCGCTGTGCTGCGTTATCTCGTTGAGCATCCAGGGAAGTTGATAACGAAGGATTTGCAAGAGGCGAAGGCGCTGCTGGAAGAATTGTCGTGAATCGAGAGGCGGAGCGAGGCTGGGCGCTGGGTGTTGCCCAAAGGACGTAAGAGGAGAACTATAGAAACAAGGAGAGTGCTATGAGTGTGCAATTGGTGATTGAACTACGCGATCGGGAAGGTGCACAGACAGTCCTGCAAGCGCTTGATGCTTACAAAGAACGCCTACGTGCAAGCATCGAGCGGACCAAGCGGCGACTGACGGAGTTCGAAACACGTTATGGGAAAGACACGGCACATTTTCTACATGATATGACAGCCGAGGACCTCACTGGGGGAGACTTGGAGTATGTAGAGTGGGCCGGAGAAGCTAAATTATTAGCAGGCTTAGAAGTGGAACTACGAGAGCTAGAGGATGCCCGCTGCCACCTTCCCTGAGTACGTTCAAGACCTGGAGAAAGCGTTGCACGCCACCATCGCTTCCGGTGAGGGCATCCTCCTCTCACTGCAAGTCGATCAACGGTCAGCGGTGCGGGGCTTCGTCTCAGGCTCATTACAATTTCCTGACGGGTCTACGTTATCCTTCCGCGAGTTCGTAGACATAAGCCAGGCTGAGCCAAAGCTCATGTATGCCTACCATTATCAAGATGCGTCCAATATCCTGATCTTTCGTTATGATAACGCTGTGCATCGGCCAGCGCTGCCCCAATCGGGTCATAAGCACACCCAAAGCGGCATAGAAGTCGCTCCAGTTCCCACGTTGTCTGTAGTGCTGGATCAAATCCTGAAGCGAGGAGGTTGACAAGCCAGTGGCCAGAAGCCTTTGCAAGCGGATCAGGTCATGCTCGCCCGGACCGACTTTGAGCAGAAAAGCGTACTCCACTACATCCTCTATGATCTGCGTGCGCTCGAATGAACCGGCAACCATCGCCACCTCAGCGAATTCGTGGGGTTCGCGCTCATGTTGTTGAGCGCGGTCAAGGGCAATGGGTAGTTTGTTTTCCATTGGACAGGTATCCGCAGCCGAAGCTGCATTGGCATCTTGGCTGGCGAGGAGCAAAACCACCGCTGCCAGACCAGTTCGTATTTTTTGTGTAGTGCGGTCATCGAGTGTTCTACTTTCTGCTGATTGATCCACAACGTTCTGAAACTTCCGCAATGCTGATCTGGGAGTGTTTGTTCTCAGGTGCACCTCACTCTTACGCATTGCTGAGGCTATGTGTGCAGAGCAGTCAGGACTCGCGTCATGAACGTCAACAACTCCTCCAGTGAGTGAAACCGTATTGCCTGGCCCGACACGATATGCTCGACGCGGCCCTCCATACGATCATGTTCCATGCCCGTCCCTTCGTGGAACTGCACGACAAAGGCCCACTCTGGAAGCAGCGGTGGTGCCGGTATAGTAATGTGTGTCATAGGTCATCCCCTAGGTGTGAGATCCTGCCTGTCAGGGAGACTATGCACTGCTCCGCGTGTGCAGTCATAACAAAACGGTGCTATTTCGGTGGTATTTCGGTGTCAGAGTTGGTAAGCAGAGGACATGGAGAAACGGATGGCCTTGTTTTTCCTCCCTTTCATCTGGACCTAGAGACTGAGCAGCTCTGGCACGCGGACGAGCTGATAGCTTTGCGGCCTAAGACCTTTGCAGTGTTACGCTATCTGGTCGAACATCCGGATTGCTTGGTGACCAAAGATGAACTCTTGGATGCCGTGTGGGCAGGAACAATCGTGAGTGACACGGTGCTCACGACCAGTTATCAGTGACCGATCCCCGACCCCCTGGCCTTCGCCCCCCAAGCAGAAGCCGAAGCGTGCTTCCTGAAAGCGGTTGAGATCGCCCGTTAGAAGAATTGAGTCATTAAGCGATTGACTGATTGAGCCATCGAAGGACTGTTTTCCTTAAATGACCTGATAATCTGCAGCTTAGGTACAGTGCAAAGCTGATTCGTACCATTTAAATCCAGAATGCAGCATGGTAAACAGAAGACCAAGAAAAAAGATCAAGCATCTTCTCCTATGCCTGGCTATTACAAGAAAGAGAACTAAAAGTAGGTGGAATAGTCATCACAGAATGGTGCTATTGCAGCGGTCTCTCAGTTATAAGAATTTGCCGGATTGCCCCGGACAGGCCGACCTGATATTCTGCGGCGTCAGATCAAACTTTCCTTATGCATTTCACTTTTGTAAAAGTCACTCAAGGTGATGCGTCCACGAAGCCTCCCTTTCTCGTCAACCGAGTGGGACCTGGCTGCGATTACCTTCCATCATCGCCAGCGCATCCTTGTGACAATAAGCGCACTGGGACACGCTGAACGGAGCGACACTCCCCTGATGTTTACTCAGACCCCTTCGCCACAGCGCGACCTCCCGGAAATCATCACTGGCCCCTGGACAGCAGAAGCACGCCAGCGTGCCTTCGACCGTGAGGTGACAGAACACTATATTGAGTACTATGGCCGCGCCATGTCACTTCGCAATTGGTCGCCGTGGCACAACCTTCCACTGGAAGAAATACGCCAGTTGGGACACCAGCTCAGTCCCGAAACTGTGGACTTGATCGAAGGTTTCTTCGGTATCGAAGAATACGTCGGCGACTATGTCCAGGAAGGGTTAGCGATCTTTCAGCAGAATCGCACGCGACGCAACTTGCAGTTACAGTGGGGAGCGGAAGAAGCCCGTCACGGCGTCACCTGGGAGGTCGTGCTCAAACACTCCGGTGCTCGTACGGAGGAACAACTGCAAGTCTATATGACGAAAGCTCAGAACACGCGTTGGAATGTGCTGCAGCATGCAGGCCTCGATACTCCTATCGGAGCAGCGGCCTATGCCATGTTCCAAGAACGCTCAACCTACTTCCACTATCAGAAGCTCCGACTCCGTATCCGTCAGGAGTATGGCTTATCCACTACGTTAACACCTGCAGAACAAGAGCGCGGGTTTGAAGTAGGGGCTTCGGAAGCTTGTCGTCTTGTCGCACTTGACGAGATTGCCCACCATGGTCTCTTCTTGCGCATCGTGCAAAGCGCGATTAAGTATTTTCCTTCATGCACGTTTGAGGTACTTGCCAAGGTTATTGGTGGCTTTGAGATGCCAGCCATACGGCTTATCCCGAATGCCCGCGCGTTTCTCCGTGCAGTATTGCGGACCAGCTTTTATAATGCCGAGATTCATCAGCAAGAGATCCACACTCCAGTCTTGAAGGCGATCGGACTAGAAAGCCACAGTGCCTTTGAAAGAGCAGCGCAAACGGCACCACAGCTTCCTACGGATCTAAGCCCAGAAAGTATCACTCTGAGCCGTACAGGCGAATGGATTATCGAGGAACAGATCAACAGCTCTCAGCTGGCGCTCTGAACTCGCAGGGAAGAAGCCCCCCTCTCCTTCTTGTGACATTGCATGCCCCTGACAGCTCAGTTACCCTGAGTGCCATTATCAATTGTGTTGGAGGGTGCCTTGCGTTCCTATGTGACCGTTGGTAGTCCTAGGTTGTTCGTTCTTTTCTACTTCCTCGGAGCAGTTCTCACATGTAGTGCTCATGCTGACGGACCAACATTGCCAACCCGTGAGGATATTCAGAAATGGATCGAAACTAACCTCGAAACCCCGCCGAAATTCAAAGAAGGGGAGGTACTAAAACAGGCTGACCTCGATAAGCTCCGACCTTTTCTTCCTCCACGTTACATTGACGAGTTTAATTTCTCCGAGGCTGAGTTTCGTGTCTCTCCCTCTGGAAACTATACGCCACATCCAGACTACCTTGCTGCAACAGAACAATACTCTGGTCAAACTAAACTCGCTGGCGATGGCGCGCTCGAAGGATATGTCGCCGGCCAACCGTTTTCCCGTGCGTTAATCACTCCAGGTGATCCACAGGCGGGACTCAAAGCAGCCTGGAATTTCAACTATCGTTGGCAGAACTACGGCATGCATGTCAGACGGTACCTTGGGGCGCTGATGGCCAAAGGCGGTTCTGGTTCGCAACTCTCCGGGTTTCCACCCGATCTGATCCAAGGTGGCGGGAAAGCGATTCGACACCTCGTCGCACTGTATCAACGCGTGTACCACAATCACCTCTCGCAGGCAGGCAATGCCAGTCACATGCTCCCCATCGAAGGCGCGGGAGAGTTTGAATACAAAGACTATGTCGAATTTCTCGAACCGTATGATGTGCGTGGACAGCGGTTTCTCGTATATCGTTATGATGATCCGCGCAAACAAGACGACGCGTGGGGATTCTTACCACAGCTCCGGAAAACGCGCCGGCTCTCTCTCACTGAACGTGACGATCACGTTGGTGGTACAGAGATGACGTTAGATGACTTCACCGGCTTCTCTGGTCGGGTGTTGGATCATCAATGGAAGTTCCTCGGCTGGAAACCCATTCTGCATGTGATGAACTCGCAACATCCCTATGCGCGGTTCTACGGCCCCAACGGCTGGCTTCCGAATGATCGTTGGGAACTCCGTCCATGTGCCGTGCTGGAGCAGACGCCGATTGTCGATCGTACCTACGGTAGCAAGATCTACTTCTGGGATGCACAGACGTATGAAACTGCCATGGTGTTGATTTTTGATAAGCAGGGAAAACTGTGGAAAATTATCGACATGCTGCATGGCTGGTCAGAAGACTCAAGCCAGCCTGATGTCGATCGCGGACAGCGTTTGCCGCGCAACATCGGCTTCACCATTATCGATTTCCAGAAGGAACAGGCGACAATTTTTTCTGCCTATGAAATTGTCTATCCCCAACCGACCGCTGCCGAGATCGCAGAACGCTATGACATCAACAAGCTCAGCGAGGGGAAACGGTAGTCTAAATCGAACCATATGAGATTGGCGCAGTCCCTGACAAAATCCCCCCGCGCTGCGCGCGGCCCCCTTTGCGAAAGGGGGCAATTGGGTTCCCTCCTTTTCCTAAAGGAGGGACAGGGAGGATTTCACAGCAAGTGTTACAGTGTACAAATGTTCTGTGGTCTGATTTAGGTCTGGTCACAAAAGATTGGGACACGAAAGTTGTCACCCTGAGTGAAACGAAGGGGCTCTCAGAGAGATTGAGAGATTCTTCGCTTCGCTCAGAATGACAGCGCCGAGCGGCAGTGGGTATTTGGATAGGCTCTCATTCCGCTGCTAACTTCTTGAGATCCTCATACCAATTCTCGTATGGGCGCAGCACACTCCATTCCACATTCACCATGTGTGAGTATCCTAGCTTCCAGATCGGCAAACTCAATACTGCCGACTCTAAAACATCAGCAGACTCAACATCGAGAATCGCTACTACCTCTGGGTTTCCCGCAACTTTCCAGATTCCCTTAATGACACCGGCCTTGTGGGCTGCAACTGCCGCCTCCGCTTCCTTCAGCCATACACCATAGAACTCCTTGTTCGAGATCCCCGCAGGTTTATTAATCCGGGCTTTCAGCATAAATAGCATAAGCCATCTCCTTTCTTCTTTTGCTCTCTGAGGAGCATACGTATCGCCCGCCCCTATAGCGCAGCAGTGCGAGAAAGGAAAGTCAGCAGGACGCACCTATTCGAATCGTGCAGTTGTGTCCGGCTCCCCCGTGTGCTCGGCTTGACGAAAGAACGTCACTAAGATGGCGAGGTCAGGCCCAGCCTGGACATTGTGAACGACATGCGCGTCGATCGGAACAATTACTCCTGGCGCGAGGGCATACTCGTCGTTTCCTACTCGCAGTACTCCCGTGCCCACAATTGCATGAACAGTAATCGGTACACGTGCAGAATGGTCGGCCAAAAGCGCTCCCTGACGCAAGGAGATGAGAACAAGTTTACGCCATTGGTCGGCGAGGAGCGTTTGCACCTCACGGGGTTTTCCCTCGTCGATGGTTTTTGGGAGGACAATGGCAGGGTGCATTACTGTAGCTCTCCGGCTTTCTCTCCATACGCCTATCCAGGCAACTTGTCCTTTGACCAATGTGGCGGAATCCGTTGCTCGTTTCGCTCAGCTATGCTACCTCCTCCGTAGACGAAGAACAAGAAACGCCAATGTACTAGCAGAAGTAAAGCAGCATGCGGAAAGGTTGGAGGGGGTGTCAGCATTATATTCGACTTCATGGTCACCTGTGCTACGCGAACAAGCTACTAGCCGTTTACGTGGTAGTGAAAAGCTTTGGGTTTACCTGCGTTGGCTAGCCATCGCTACGTGGTGTGTCCGTGTTTATACGGCGACTCCGGTTGCACAGCCAAGCGTCGTGTGGCTGAGTCTTATCGGTCTTGCCTATTGCGGTGTGCTGCACGCGCTTGCCTATCGCGGCAGAATCCTTCCCCGCATGCTCTCAATCGTGATGGATTTGCTACTAGTGGGTGCCTTGTGCGCGGGCAGCGGCGGGTTGTACAGCCCTGCTTATGTATATTTTTATGGCATCATCATAGCAGCAGCGACTCGGTTTGGCCTTGCGGATGGCTTCAGGGCCGCGCTTGTCAGTACTGTCCTCAGTATCGGACTCGCAACTCTTTCTCCAAATGGAGAGCACTGGTTCAGCGCTATCTTTCCACCCGCCCTGTATTCCTTTGTCATCGCAGGCATCTGTGGCATGCTCGGCTATGAACATCATCGACACAGACAACCACCATCACCAGAACGGAGCAGAGCCGAACGATTACTTTCCTTCCATCGTGCCCTCTCACCGCTTGATCTTGACGACCTTCTGCAGCAATTGGCCGATGAGATCATCCGATTAGTTCCGTGCCGTGGCACGGGAGTTCTCCTTGTCGACCCTCAGCGGAAACAGACCGATCGGATTGCTACTTCAGGTCAGTTGCCCATTCCGACGAAGAACGAACTCAACGCCTCGCTCACGAACGGAATCCTGCATCAAGCATTGGAACAGGGAATCGTGGTTTTGGAATCCTCAGATCAGATTCGGACGCAGCTCCAGACTACTTCGCAAATGCAGGAGTGGGCACAGCATAATCTCATCATCGTGCGGTTGCATGCACAGTACCCTTTGGGATGTATAGTCTTGGCCGACAAAAAAGGCGGAGGACCCTTTGATGCCGCTGATCTCCAACTCCTCACACTCGCGGCCGAGGATACTGCAATGCTCATTGAACGAGCGTGGGAACTCGAGGATGCTCGTACCACTGAACACTCGCAGCGTGATTCTCTGCGCATGATCATTAGAGCGCAGGAACAGGAACGCAAACGTGAGGTTGAAGAGTGGCACGAACGTTTGGGCGAGAAACTGTTTCAGGTCATTAAAGATTTCCGTGCCTGTCAGGAATTGGTCGGACAACGTCTGCCAGAACTGAAGGAACGTGTTACACATCTCGCGGCTGAACTCGATACGGTAGCAGCCACCGGTCGGAATTTGAGTAACGAGCTCCATCCTTCTCTCCTCGATAACGCTGGCCTCGTCGAAACACTGCGCGAGTACATCGCTGGCGTGCAAGAACAAGGGACGTTCTCTGTCACGCTCCAGGCGTCGCCTCAATCCCCTCAACTCTCCGACGACACGAGTCTGACCTTGTTTCGCATCATCCAGGAAGCGTTACGCAATGTCCGGCAGCACGCACACGCACAGAATGTCCATATTGCCTTCACCCAAGAACAGTCCGGGGTTTCACTCATGATCACCGATGACGGGCAAGGATTTGATGTTGAGGAACCATTAGATGAACAATACGGGCTCCTCTACATGCGCCAGCGCGTGGAAGCCTGCGGTGGCGCAATGTATGTGAGTAGCACACGTGGCCGAGGGACTGAGATTCGTGTTGATTTTCCCCCAGGAGAAGGCAGGCAGCAAGCGAAACTGAGACGATCAATGTCCGTGTCCGGGGGGTAGGCGTTGTTGAAAGGCACTCGTTGCGGACCTAAGCTACTGTGGAGCGTCTGGAGTGCATCGGAATCCACAGCTTCTTCCCAAGTTGCACTCGAGGTAACGGTCCTACGCACAACACATATCCGGCTCGCCGGTGTCGTGACCGTGCCATTCGGCAGCGGAGTATACGCATGCCTTCAAATATGGCCATCCCGTCAAGTGGCTCATCGAGTTCGTTGCGGAACTCCTGATACAACCGCATGATGTTGGGGAGAATGCGCTCTGGTTCGCGCCAACGAGCGTAGATCCCTAACTTTACATCGCGTGCAGCTTGCTCGGCGGTCATCTTTGCATCGAAACGTTTCTTAGCTTCGCGCCGGATCAGCGCGAGGTACGCACGCATTTCACGGAGTTCCTTCTTGCCACCGATCGGACCGTGCCCTGGAACGATCGTCTCTACATCCATCTTGAGAATGCGATCGGCCACTTTGATCCAGTTACCGACGTGACCCTGAAACGCCAACGGTGTCACGTAGTAGAATGCCAGATCCCCGGCAAAGAGCACTTTGTCTTTTGGCAGAAGAACGAAAGCATCACCAAATGTATGTGCCGGTCCCAGGTGACGCAACTCAACGTCTCGCCCCGCTTGATGGAAGACCATGCGGTCTTCAAACGTCACTTCTGGCACTGCGAGTTTGACCTTGGGAAACTCAGCCGCGAAGCGCGGAATTCGTTTTTGCAAGAATTCAACTGGTAACCCAGTACGAACGATCTCCTCTCGACAAAACGTATGGCTGACAATTTCTGCTTCGCGAAAGAATGAGTTACCACCTGTGTGATCAATATGATGATGGGTATTGACCAGACGCGTTACCGGTTTTTTCGTCACTTTTTTGATGGCATCAAGGAAACGGCGCGTCATCGACGGCACCATCAGCGCATCAACAGCCATCACGCCATCTTTGTCGAGTAGCAGCCCAGCGTTACTCACTCCGAGTTCACCAAACGCCTGGACGTAGGCATAGACTTTCGGGGCTACTTCTTCGATGCCGGATTTGTAACCGTCGGGAGTAATCCAATTATTCATTGCTCGTTTCCGCTCACTGAGGCTAGGGCTTGGAAATCAGGTACTGGTATAAACAAAACCGACCTCTGGCCCCTGAACCCTGACCCCTAGTCTCTATAGGTTAAACAACCGCGCGGCATTCTCACCAAACAGTTTGCGCTTTAGATCATCAGACAGGTCAGTCCGTTCATTGAGCACTTTAACCGAGTCGGGACACAAACAATCCCAATGTGAGTAGTCAGAGGCATACACAAGACGATTTTCCCCAACCATTTGGGCAACATACGCAATAGTCGTTTCTTCTGGCTCCACAGCATAGAAGCAGTTTTCACTCTTCAGCCAGTCGAGTGGGTCACGGGTCTGCCAAGGCATCTGCTGCGGTAGTAACTCGTAATGTTCGTGCAGACGATCCATCATCCACGGAATCCACCCTACCCCCGCTTCCATAAACCCAACCTTCAACTTGGGATACTTTTCAAGAATGCCACCGGCAGTGAAAGACGCAACCGCCAACATTGTATCCATCGGGTAAAAAGCATGTTTGAAAACATAGCGATCGAACCGATCGATCCCGGCACAGTTGGTCGAGATAATGTGTACGCAGACTGGCACGCCGAGCCCCTCGCATTCACGCCATATCGGATCAAACTGCTCTTCATGCAGCAGCTTACCGCCGAAATTGGCCAGTGCCTGCACACCAACGAAGTCAAGCTTTTCTACCGTGCGACGAATTTCCGCCCGTGCAGCCTCCGGCGATTGCATAGGAATCATCGCAATACCCTTTAGACGATTAGCATATGGCTTACAGTAATCTGATAACCAATTGTTATACGCTACCGAAACTGCCATCGCCAGGCCAGGATCTTCGATAGACGCAGCAGCACCAAGACCAACGAAGGTCCCAAAGAGTACGGCAACGTCGATGCCTTCGAGGTCCATATCAGGAATACGCTTATGGGAATTTTGCATCCCTTCACGATCCCAGCCCCACATATGTTTCGGTTTGCGTGGTTCCGGCCACATCCCAAGCTGCCCATAAAAATCACGCCGGCTTGGCCACGGTTTTCCTTCGACCATAAGATGTTTGCGGCCATCAGGGTACGTCACCCAAGTTGGCGCGTCTCGGCGGTACTGTTCCGGCACTAACTCTACCCAGTTCACCGCTTTTTCATCGACATGACCGTCTGCATCAATGACTCGATATGGTAGGCGCATTGTCTTCTCCTCATTCTCACTTCGCTTTCCATCCGATTATCATATTCCACGTAGCACGGATCACGTGTTACCTCTTATGTGATCCATTCTTTCATCTCGCTGTTTTCTTCGTTTGCAAGAACCTCATGCTCAGAGGCCCACGTAGCAAGGTCATAGTGGTCGATCTTGGTTCTCCAATTGGAACGGTACTAATGAATGTTCAATTCGCAACTCATCTTTGCCGTCATTAGTCGCCTTGACCGGAATCGTCCAACGCACAGATTTGATAATGCACACCCCCTCATTACCATCACGGCAGTAGACAAAACTCACTGAGGCACGAATTTCCGTCTGGCCTGATGTCAGCGCAAGGGGAATTTGCAGCGGAAACTTCCCGTCTTTCACCGTTACTCGCTTGTTCATCTGAGGTACAGATGTCCGCACATCGACACGATATTCTAGGGGCGAACCCGGATTGAGTTTATAGGGTGCGGGGATCTCGACCTCAAGGGTCAGACGGCTCTGGCCAACCCGCAAGACTTGTTCTTGCACATGGATCTCTTCAAGATTGGGCCATATGTCAGCTACCATGATGCCCGCACTCTCGGTGAGTCCAGTCAGTTGTAGTGTCGTCACCTGTTTGGTGTGAAGATCAGCTACGCGAATAACGTGATTGTTGGTATCAGCAATATACATTTTGCCATCGGCGATACTCAGCCCAGCAGGCTCATAGAATTGCGGCATCTCACCATCGCGGAGACCAGGTTTCCCGGTGCCGAGGAATGTCACCGAGGTCTTTAACTGCGGTCCAATCGCTTTGATCTTGTGATTGTAAGTGTCAGCGACGTACAAGACGCCATTATGATGTTCAACTCCCAACGGATGCTGCAACCGTACCGTCTCGCCTTGGCCATCGACGTCACCGAACTCGAAGAGTGCAAGTCCGACGACAGTCGAGACGGAGCCTTTCGGATTGAGACTCACAGAACGAATCGAGCTGATTTCAGAATCCGCGACATACAGGTTGGTGCCATCAGAGGTAATACCACTCGGTTGCGCGAGTGCGGCTTCCATCAATGGACCATCGATCCGATCTTCTCGACTCGATCCCGCGTATGGACCAATCTCATTATGCTGGAGATTCATTGCCCAAATCTGGTGCGGCCCAGCCATCGCGATATAGAGAATCCCTTTTGCAAGCGTGAGATCCCATGGTGAGCTGAGAGCAACGTGTCGCGCTGGACCACGTTCGTAGCGCCCCAGGGCTTGGACTCCGGTTCCAGCAATCGTTGCTACTGTTCGTGCCTTCAAGTCCAGCCGTCGCAACAAATGATTCTCAGTATCTGCCACGTAGAGCAGCTCGCCATCGAGCGCCATCCCTTGAGGATGTTTGAATGTTGCTTCGGAAAAACTCCCGTCTGCGGCACCGATCTCACCAGCCCCTGCAACATCAAGAATTTTTCCCGCTTTAGTTGTAATCACAATTCGGTTGTGATTCGAGTCGGCAATAAACAAGCGATCATGATATGGATCAACCAACACTTTTCCGGGGAATGAGAGCACAGGGGTTGCAACTCGCGATTTTTCTAACGTCAGCTTAAGTGGCTCCTCGTTCAGCGTTCCACGCGCACGATGGTCGATGATGAGCTGGCTAATGACGTGATCGAGCTTGTCATAATGCCCCTCGCCGGAAATGCCACCGACCACGTAGCCTTGGGGGTCGATCAGCACCAGTGTTGGCCACGAACGCGGACCATAGCGTTGCCAAATTTGGAAGTCCCGATCATTCACCACTGGATGTTCAATTTCGTACCGCAGAATCGCCTGGCGGATATTGTCAGATTCACCCTCATTAGGAAATTTTGCTGAGTGTACGCCAATCACAACTAGTTGGTTGGGATACTTGGCCTCGAGTTTCTTGAGATCAGGAATAACGTGCATACAATTGATACAACAGTAAGTCCAAAAGTCCAGCAGGACGATCTTGCCTTTCAAACTTGCAAGCGTAATGGGATGATCCGTATTGAGCCAGGCAATTCCTCCTTCTAATTCAGGAGCATGAATGAGCTCGCGGGCCATAGGCTCTCCTTTCCGGGTCTGGGTCATCTGAGGATCTGAAGCAGGCGAGTATAATTCGCTCTTGTACAACGCAAAAGCGAGCACCGCCGCTGTCATAACCATCACAAAGAGTACGATTCGTCCCCTCCACTGCCCGGTGCTGCGCTGCGGAAAAACGTCCATAGGTGTCTGCGCCACTTGTAATGGGAGTATTACTGGCTGAATTCTACGCCAGCCACGAACGCGAGCAGTGCATGAGTCACCACTTCCGTCTTTTCCATCGTCATACCATGGCCACATTCTGGCAACATCAACAGCCGTGAGTGGACAATGCCGCGACTCAGCTTGACCGAGCCACCGGGCGGAGTCAGCACGTCCTCAAGGCCTTGAAGAATTAAGGTTGGCACGCGGATACGATCGAGTTCAGCAGTCCAATTAAATGTCCCGATTGCTCGTGCCGCTGCCGCATACGCATGTGGAGCATTTTTCGCGGTCCGTTCAGTCATCGCTGTAATCTGGTCGGGATTGGCCTTGGCAAAGCCTGGGGTAAAAACGCGCGCTGCAACATCAGGATTGGCAGAAAACCCACGCTGCTCGATACTATCGGCCATCTTCAACCAGGCTTTTTGTGCCTGCTCACTCACCTCACTAGAAGTGCTCATCAGCACGAGGGAACGCACTAACTCGGGGTAGTCAATCGTCAAACGCTGTGCGATCACCCCACCCATTGAAATGCCGGCGACGTGCGCACAAGAGACACCCACAGCACGGCACAATCCGGCCAGGTCGCGAGCAAAGAGCTGTGGAGAGTACGGACCCGCTGGCTTATCGGATTCACCGAATCCGCGGACGTCCCACCGTAGGACACGATGATAGCGGGCAAGGACGGGAGCAATAGCATCCCAATCGTGCAAGCTACCGCCGAGTCCGTGAATTAAGATAAGGTCAGTCCCTTGCCCCTCAAGGGTATAATGAATTCTCAAATCATCAACTGTCGCGTACATAGCTCCCTCCCACAGGGAGCCTATAAGATTCGTCTGGAACTGCCAAGGGAAAGAAGTGGCAGGTAACGGAAAAAGGAGGAGAAACCGTTACCTGCCCTGCGGGACAATCAATAGTCGATTAAAGCTGGGGAAGACCGCGAAAGGTTTTCTTCTTTGCGTCACTCGACGAGGATGCCGAGAGTTGTGCATCTTTCCATGCCGTCAATGAGGCACGGACTGAGGTCGGCTGCAAACCAAACGTTTCGCACAGATGAGCAAAAGAGAACGGCCATTCTTCATCATCCACAAGCATCCAGGTTTCCTCCTGGATAAATTCTTCAGAATTACGGCCAATTTCGTTCTCGGCTAACGTCCAATACTGCTGCAGCCCATCCATAAATACCGCCCATTGCAAGGAGAGCTCCTCAGACGCATTGCCGACCAGCAAACGATCAGAAAAGAATTGATCTGGAGACAAGAACTCAGTCCACCGAACGCTCACATGATCATTTTCTAACATAATTGACTCTCTTACCCCCGAACGCTCACCTACCATATAGTACGCAAAATCAAGGCCAAAAGGTTTTTTTTAATCTACTTTTTTTATATTCAACGGGCATGAAAAAAATGCTTATATCTCAGCTTAAAACAAAGACTTTCCTGTCTTTTTGAGGAAATACCCTTTGACAAGAGGGAAATCCCCATGACAAAAGTGACAAATTTGTGACGTACTACGGCAAAATATTGACAGCTACAGACGACAAAACGCTTTTTATGATAGGGGGATAAACATTGAGCAAGGAAGACACAAGCGATATTTTCTTTTTTTGGTTGTATCCAAGATAAAAAGTCCTGGGGTTGCTTTCGTTCGGACAAGTCATTAGCTTTGCAGCATCTTCACCCGAAAAGGGGGAATAGTGAACGCATCGGTCAAGCTTATCGAACAAGTTCTGCCGGCCACAGTCAGCATTCACACGACCGTCCCCCAGCAACATCCGTCCGCCATGTTACTCGGCACTGAAAGGATGGGGTCTGGGGCAGTGGTGTCCTCCGATGGTTTCATTCTCACGGTAAATTATATTGTTATCGGTGCCACATCGCTGCAAGTCACTTTACTTGATAACACGCAATATGATGCTGAAATTGCTGCGCAGGATTTCGCCTCTGGCACAGCTGTCCTAAAGATCGCCGCCAACGGAATGCCTTCTGTTCCCTTGCGCCCTTCTAGTGATCTTAAGCCAGGAGATGATGTGTTTCTGGTTGCGAGCTCAGGTGAAGATAGCGGGCGACGAGTCAATGGAGGAGCAATTACCTCGGTCGCTCCGTTTGATGCCTATTGGGAATACGCCACAGATCGCGCATTAGTCTGCACGGCGATGAACCCTGGCCCTGGCGGCGGCCCGATGTTTGACATGAACGGGCGTATGGTCGGTATCACCTACCTCAACCTCAATGAGGTCGGCAGGTTTTCTCTTGCGATTCCGGTAGAAAATTTTATCCACCATAAAGACGAGTTATTAAAATACGGACGGCGGGTCTCGCAACCATCACGGGCGTGGATCGGGATGTACTCCTACACTCTCCGTGATCATCTCGTCATTGCTGGCGTGCTTCCCGATGGGCCTGGTGATAAAGCCGGGCTTAAAGCCGGAGATGTGGTCCTAGCTGTCGATAGCGAAGAAGTTTCAGACCGACGGAAATTTTACGATTACTTGTGGGGGAAACGCGCAGGTGAGACCATCCTCTTTCGTGTCTTTCGTAATAACTCTGTTCGTGACATCGCGGTTATCTCAGGTAGTGTTGAACAATTTTTTGGATAGTATCCCTTTCCTCTCACCTTGTTCTACACGCCTCCCCTGGGGGAAATTTGCTAGAATGTCCTCAGGGGGGTAAGAATCGATGAAATCGCATATGCAGATTGGCGACTACCTTGTCGCCTACCTACGCAAGATCGGGGTCACACATCTCTTCGGGATCCCCGGAGACTTGGTCATTCAACTATTCATGAAATTCGGTAAGCCACGGGGAATGGAAGTCCTCACCTTTTCGCACGAGCCCGGAGCAGGGTTTGCCGTTGATGGCTACGCCCGCGCTACCGGCAAACTCGGCGTCTTGTGTGTCACATACGGTGCAGGCGGCCACAATGTCGTCAATCCCGTAGCAGGATCATTTTCTGAACGTGTTCCAGTCCTGGTCATCAGTGGTGGACCAGGCGAAGAGAAACGGAAGCTCGGCGTTCTTATTCATCATCAAGCCAAAGAAATCGAGTCGCAGTATCATATTTTCCAAGAAATCACTTGCGCAGCGAAAATTATTGCTGACCCTCGTACTGCGGCCACGGACATTGATGAAGTCGTCCGTCAAACCTGGCTCCACCATCAACCTGGATACATTGAGATTCATCAGGACATGGTTGATCGTAAGATCGAGGTACCTCGCAACATTTTGGAGTGGGACGGCAAATTGGATTTTGCCCATTCAGATGCACGAAAAGTCGAGGAAGCAGTACGAGAAACCACCGAACGGTTTAATCGCGCACGCAAGCCTGCGGTGATCGTCGGCATTGAAACGTTTCGTTTCAAGCTGCAACGAGAAATTATCGAGTTAGTCGAAAAAATGGGGGCGCCGTGCATGAGTACGGTTCTTGCCAAGGGCGCTTTTCCGATGGACCATCCCCAGTACATGGGTGTGAACATCGGTCCCATCTCTCCGCCACCGATCCGCAAACGTATTGATGAAGCCGACTTAGTCATTAACTTGGGAACCTTGTTAACCGACATGAATTTGGGTTCTCGCTTGCCACAGCTATCGAAAGAGAAATCGATTTGGGCGGTACAAAACAAAGTCGATATTAGTTATCATTCGTACACCGACGTCACCGTTCGTGACTACGTCAAAGGCTTACTCAAAGCGCCGCTCAAGAAACACCATGAAAAGGTGACCTATTGCGACAATCTCGCGCCGCAACCGCGCGGGGAGAAACGTACGATTCAGGTCGCAGACATGTTGTGGGAAGTGAATAAATTCCTCCGTGGCCGCAAAGGCTACATGGTCGTCGCCGAAGCAGGTGATATGTTGTTTGCGGGGCTCGACATTAAAGTGGACCACAGCGGCGCGTATCTTGCGCAAGGCTATTACGCCTCGATGGGATTTGGCATTCCCGGTGCGCTCGGAGCGCAGATTGGTACTGGCAATCGGCCAATCGTCCTCTGTGGCGATGGTGCATTCCAAATGACTGGTCCAGAAATTTGCCATGCCCCGCGCTACGGCCTCAATCCCATAGTCATTGTTATGAACAACGCGGGCTGGGGCATCTTTCGCCCAGTCACCGAACGGCAAGATTTACTCAACCTTCCCTCCTGGCCGTATGCAAAAATGGCTGAAGCCTGGGGAGGGGTCGGTCTTCGTGTCGAGACCGTAGGGGAATTGCACGACGCGCTGAAGGAAGCAGGCAAGATTCCATCGTTTGTAATTATCGAAACCATGGTCGATCCCGATGATCTCTCACCGGTCACACGGAAATACATTCAGGCCTCGGTCGGGAAAAAACGCTAAATATGCAATACGTGACACGTAAAACGTAACAACTGAGCAGTATCAACACCTAAAGGCCTGACCTCTCCCTTTTACGTTTTCCGTTTTACGCTTTATACTCTCCCGATTAGATTTTCCGCAGATGGATTCGGTCTGAGAGGAGGAAACAAATACATGAAAATTGCGATTCTCGGAGGAACAGGGGAACAAGGACCAGGACTCGCACTGCGCTGGGCGAAAGCAGGCGAGACGGTCATTATTGGTTCACGTCAAAAAGAAAAAGGCGAGAAAGTCGCTGCCGAACTGAACCAGGAATTAGGCAAGAATATATTGCGGGGAACGGACAATGTCACCGCAGCCGCAGAGGCAGACATTGCCGTTCTTACGGTACCCTACTCGGCCCATGTTGGGACCTTGGAAAGTGTGAAAGAGCAACTCAAGGGAAAGATCTTTGTCGATGTCTCAGTCCCTCTCGACCCTGAGAATGCACGACGCGTCGTTATGCCAGCAGCAGGATCAGCGAGTGAAGAAGCGAAGGCAGTGCTTGGTCCTGATGTGAAAGTCGTTTGTGCGCTGCAAAACGTCTCAGCGCACGTGTTGCGGGAGCTCAATGCGCCAGTCGACTGTGATGTGCTGGTCTGTGGAGATAAGGACGCACGCCCGACGGTGATGCAACTCGTCGAGAAACTCGGCAGCGGCATCAAAGCCGTCGAGGTGGGACCGATCGAAGCCGCACGACTGATCGAACCAATCACTGCACTCCTGATTCGCCTCAACATTCTCAACAAAGTACACTCCGCGGGGATTCGGATCACTGGATTGCCGAGCAAGTAGTGATACCAGACAAGGCAGAGAAGAGAAACAGAGCCCGTTCCGTCCCTCTCTGATCTCTATCTCTGTCTCATATCTCTATTTCTTCTGAATCTGCTCTTCAGCATCTCGCCGTACGGTTTCCCAGTCGATCGCAAGCGGTTCGATTTCCCACGACCCACGCTCGGCTATCAATCGTTGAAGTGTTGCAGACCGTTCAGCATCTGCTGGGTGGGTGGAGAGAAATGTGGGGACTTGTCCCTTATCACGAGCAAGTTCTTCAAAGAACGACTGGAGCCCGGTCGCGGGAAGGTGAGCCTTCTGGAGTAGCTCAACACCTCCACGGTCTGCCTCGGTTTCTTGTTCACGGCTGAACCTTAGCCCACTGAGATTCACTGCTGCTCCAGCAATAGTGTCAGCTATCCCATCAGGTACCCCAAGCAACCAGCGAAGTGTAGTGCTCAGCCCTAAATCATAGATAAGCTGGCGAAGCGAGTGTCGGCGCGTCACATGGGTGATCTCATGACCTAAGACTCCCACAAGTTGATCAACCGAAGTTGCTTTTGCCAGGAGGCCGGTATGCACGACGACTAGACCGCCTGGTGCAGCAAAGGCATTGACGGACTTCTCGTTCACCACCTCAAAACGAAAGGTGAAGTCCTGCTTCGGGAGATGAGCAATAAACCGCTGGCTCACCGTCCGTACTGCCTCGGCCGCGGGCCCATCCTGTACAAGTTCACCTGATTGGAGCAGTTGCTGGTGCATCAACTCACCGATTCGCGCGTCAATGCTGGTCGGCATCTTGGCAATGACTGCGTCAAGAATGCGGTCACGCATCATAAACAGTGCGATCAGTACAAACAGTGGCAGTAAGGTAAGCAAGCCGACAACAGTGAGCGCTACGGTCGACCACCGCTCGCTGCGTTTGCTGTGTTTCTGCCAGGCGGCAATCTGTCCTGAGAAGTGTGGGGGCAATTCTTTCACTAATTGCGCAACGGCCTGCGGTTCGTCGACCGTCACTGCCCAGGTCCGACTTTCTTGCTGCCACGAAAAATTGATCGCATCTCCCCGCCATCCTCCACGTGTCAGAGACAAATCTGTTGCTGCAATATCACGATAAGTATCACCAGTGTCCTCGACGCGCAGGCTCCCATTCAACGCAGGGTTCCACGCCACAGTCACCCGTCGCGTCGCACCAGATATAGGGTCATGGAGAACTGCAGGATAGGCCATAGCTACGACTTACTCGTCGCTACCGAAAAGACCGCCGGCAAGGCCACCAAGCAGTGAGCCACTCTCACGACCAGTACCACCAGCCTGTGGGGCAGCAGCATAGATACGACTTGCAAGCCGACTCAACGGTAAAGATTGTAACCAAATCTTGCCCGGACCACGCAAAGTAGCAAAGAATAAGCCTTCACCACCAAAGAGAGCGGATTTGATCTTACCGACGAACTCAATGTCATAGTGGACCGAGGGCTGAAGTGCAGCAAGACAGCCAGTATCGACGCGGATCATCTCGCCTGGTGCCAGCGTCCGCTCCATCAGCGTCCCGCCAGCGTGAATAAACGCGAGACCATCACCCTGCAACCGTTGCATGATGAATCCTTCACCGCCAAAAAAACCAACGCCAATTTTTTTCTGGAAGGCGATACCGAGAGAGACACCTTTTGCCGCCGCCAGGAACGAATCCTTCTGCGCGATCAGTTCACCACCAATGTCTCCTAGATGAACAGTGATAATCTTCCCCGCATACGGAGCACCGAAGGCCACACGTTTTTTCCCTTGGCCTTTGTTGATGAAGACAGTCATGAATAACGATTCTCCGGTGAGCAACCGTTTGCCAGCGCCAAGCAGTGAACCGAGAAACCCCGAAGAACTTTGTCTCCCGTCACCAAAGATTGTTTCCATGGCAACGCCGTCGTCCATGTACATCATGCCGCCAGCTTCAGCGATGACCGCTTCTTCTGGATCGAGTTCAATCTCAACAAACTGCATATCGTCGCCAAAGATCTTGTAGTCGATTTCGTGCATCTGTTGCGCCATGTCAGCACCTCCTTCTTGTATCTTTCGTCATGTGCAGTGCGCTTTGCAAGTCTGCTAAGAGGACTCCGAAAAGAACAACGGCCCTGCCAGGTTTCCCCAGCAGGGCCGTGTAGAGACAGAACAGGAAAACGTGTTGCGTGACTCGTGAATACAAATCGCGCAGCTTACGTTTTACGCTTCACGCTTTACATCATGCCGCCCATGCCACCCATGCCACCGCCCGGAGGCATCGGAGGCATACCACCAGCGCCCTTCTCGTCCGGCTTCTCGGAGACTGTGGCTTCGGTCGTCAGCAACAATCCGGCAACAGATGCTGCATTCTGTAATGCAGTACGGACTACTTTGGTCGGGTCGATGATCCCAGCTTTGATGAGGTCTTCGAACTCACCCGCTGCAGCGTTAAAACCGAACGCGCCTTTGTTGCTGCGCACGCGATCAAGCACGATTGAGCCTTCTTCACCAGCGTTGGTCGCGATCCAACGGAGAGGCTCTTGTAACGCCTTGCGAACGATGTTGATACCCACTGTCTCTTCCTCATTCGCCTCGACTTTGTTGAGTGCGTTCGAGGCACGAATCAGCGCCACGCCACCACCAGGAACGATACCTTCTTCGACTGCGGCGCGGGTCGCATGGAGGGCATCTTCCACGCGCGCTTTCTTTTCTTTCATTTCGATTTCAGTCGCTGCACCAACCTTGATCACCGCCACGCCACCAATCATTTTGGCTAAGCGCTCTTGCAGTTTTTCACGGTCGTAGTCCGAAGTGGTCTCATCGATCTGCGCACGCACCTGCTTAATCCGGCCTTCGATGTCGGCTTTCTTGCCAGCACCGTCAATGAGGGTCGTATTATCCTTGTCCACGACGACGCGTTTCGCGCGGCCGAGATCACTGAGGGTGAGGCTTTCCAGCTTCACACCAAGCTCTTCGGCAATCACGCGACCGCCCGTGAGGATGGCGATATCTTCCAACATCGCTTTACGGCGATCACCAAAACCGGGGGCTTTCACCGCCACGCACTGGAGCGTGCCACGAATCTTATTCACTACGAGTGTTGCCAGCGCTTCACCTTCGATATCTTCAGCAATGATGATGAGCGGACGACCGCTCTTCGCCACTTGCTCAAGCACGGGGAGCAAGTCCTTCATACCGGAGATTTTCTTCTCGTTAATGAGCAGATAGGCATCTTCGTACACGCACTCCATGCGTTCGGGATCGGTCACGAAGTACGGGGAGAGATACCCACGGTCGAACTGCATACCTTCGACGACATCGAGGGTAGTTTCCAACCCTTTGGCTTCTTCAACCGTGATCACGCCTTCTTTTCCGACTTTGTTCATCGCTTCGGCAATGATCTCACCAATGGTAGAGTCGTTGTTCGCGGAAATCGTCCCGACTTGGGCGATTTCTTTTTGATCGCGGGTCGGCTTCGACAAACCTTTGAGCTCACCGATGATCGCGCCAACGGCCTTGTCGATTCCGCGTTTAATGCTCATGGGGTCGTGGCCTGCGGCTACCATCTTCACGCCTTCAGCATAGATCGCGCGGGCTAAAACGGTCGCGGTGGTCGTCCCGTCACCGGCAATGTCGGAAGTCTTGCTGGCGACTTCCTTCACCATCTGTGCGCCCATGTTTTCGAGCTTATCTTCGAGTTCTATTTCCTTGGCGACGGTCACGCCGTCTTTGGTGACAACCGGCGCGCCAAAAGACTTCTCGATCACCACGTTGCGGCCCTTAGGGCCGAGGGTAACGGTTACAGCGTCAGCGAGAATGTTGACACCTTTTAGAATTCTGTCTCTTGCATCTTGACCAAATTTGACATTTTTCGCAGCCATAATGTTTCCTCCTCACGTGTCCGCTACGCTTATTCGATCACCCCGAGGATGTCATCCTCGCGCATGATCAGGTGCTCTTCGCCGTCAATCTTCACTTCGGTTCCAGAGTACTTGCCAAACAACACCTTATCGCCAGCCTTCACGTCGAGAGGAGTCACTTTCCCGTCCTCATTGACTTTCCCTTTACCAACCGCAATGACTTTGCCTTCCTGCGGTTTTTCCTTAGCAGTGTCGGGGATGATGATCCCGCCTTTGGTCTTCTCTTCCTCTGCGATCCGTTTAACAATAATTCGATCCTGTAGGGGTCGAATCTTCATACCTCGTCTCCTTTCTCCTCGCTATATTTCCAGGTTGTAGATTTTTGACCGCTCCAGGGGATGTCCGTTGAGGACTCCCCGCGCGTGGACGGTCGCAAACTAGTTAATCACTTCCGCTAGGTTGTCAAGGGAACTCGGTCTAGATTTTGTATTTTTTGGCCTCTTCTTCAAAGTACCGACGGTAGAGCACCTCCCACTCGGTGCTCCCAGGCACGACGCGGCGGGAAAGAGAGGCGATCTTACGACGAACAATATCATTGATTTTATTGTCGCGTTGAAAATATTCTGATAATAGGCGCTTAGCGTCGACCAAGGCTGCCCGTTCGCTCAACACCTCACCCTCAGGAGTCAGCGTACGTAACACTAACCGAGAAAGGGCGGCAATACGGTTATCAGACAAGCGGCTCATAGAGAAAAACGCCGTTCTTCTGCGAGGCGTTGCTTAATCATCTGCACCACACGATGGCGATCCATCCCAGGAGGAGCGTTTCGCAGATGCTCCTCAGCAAGCCGCTCAGCCTCTTTTTCAATCGCTTCTTCCTGACGGAAATTGTCGAGCAGAACAGCCGCCATTTTAGTTACGACGGTAGCCCGCTTCTCTTGTGGCAGGCGTACCAGATTTTTCTCGCACAGGCTCGCGACCAGTAATTCCGCCACATGCCGGCAAGAAGCGTCTGAGTACTTCATGCAGCGCTACCATATCTGGCCTGGGTTTGTTTTGGCAACCCCGTCTTGACAGGGGGAAAATGGTCTGCGATGGGACGTGCTGTAGCTGTGCGCACAAAACATACCCCAGACCTCGCTCCCTCCTCTGCCCAGTTTCCTTCTGACTATTGGGAACATATTCTTAGTAGTTTAGAAGAGGGGGTGTTTGTCCTTGACCAGGAACACCGTCTCGCGTTCGTGAATCCGGCAGCCGAACAGCTCACCGGTCTCTCGGCTACTCATGTCCGCCATCGCCCCTACACTGAAGTCTTCGCCAATAACCCCTGGATTGTAACGATCATCAAACGCATGCTCGCCTCCGGCCAAAGTTCGACCGCCGGAGAAGGGGACTTGCACAACCGCTTGCTCCGGGCGACCCCTGTCCGTCTCACCTGCTCCCCGATCCTTACCAATAAGGGTCTGTTTCTCGGGCTCGTCGCCGTTCTACACAATCTCTCTCATCAGAAAGAATTGGCCCAAGAGGAACAGCAGACTACACGCTTGGCTCAGCTTAGTGTGATTGCCGCCGGCTTTGCTCATGAAATTCGCAATCCTCTGGCAGGCATTCGTGGTGCGACCCAACTCCTGCAAGGGCGCATCAAAGACGACACCTCAGCTTTCGAGTATACAACCGTCATGCTCCGTGAGATTGATCGGCTGAGCAGCCTTCTAGAACAGCTGCTCCAACTCTCCCCCCATGCTCGCTTCACACCACAACCGATGAACGTACATAAGGTGTTGACTGATGTCCTCTTACTCGAACGCGGAACTACGCCCAAAGGAGTGAAAATCATTACCCAGTTTGATCCGAGCTTACCGGATGTCGAGGGCGATGAAATACAACTCGCTCAAGTCTTCAGGAACATCATTAAGAACGGCCTGCAAGCATTGCAGGGTATTCGCGGCGGTATATTGACTGTGACGACCCGTATCGCCACAGATTTCCACATCTTGCGCTCAGCAACTGCTCTGTTTCCCGTCCTCGAACCACCGCGCCCAGCACCAACAGAACGCCCGCCGCGCCCGCGAAGAACGCCCGCCCCGTCTGATCGCTTTGATACACCGCAGTCCATCCGTATGGCGCGCTTTCTTTCGGTCGATATTAGTGACAATGGTTCAGGTATTGCCCCTGAACATCTTGGCCAGCTCTTTACTCCATTTTTTACGACTAAGAGTGGAGGAACCGGTCTCGGCCTGGCAATCAGTCAGCGTATTGTCGTACAACACGGCGGATTAATTCGTGTTGACAGCGAGGCCGGCCAAGGCACGACCTTTCACGTTTATCTTCCTGTAGTCGCGTAAAATATATCTATGACACGCCCTGCTATTCTCATTGCCGACGATGAAGACCTCATCCGCCGCGTCCTCGCTGACACTCTGAGTGAGGAAGGCTATACGGTCGAAACTGTCCCTTCAGGGAAATTCGCCTGGGAACGCTTACAAGCGCAACCATTTGCTCTTGCCTTTGTCGATATTCGTATGCCGGAGTTGAGCGGACTTGATCTTCTCCTCCGCGTCCAGGAAATGCACCTGCCAACATCCATCATTATTATGACCGGGCAAACCACGCTCACGAATGCCGTCGAAGCAATGAAGCGGGGAGCCTTTGACTATCTTCCCAAACCCTTCGACTTGGAAGAAGTGAAGGCACTTGCTGCCCGCGCCTGTGAGGCACAGCATCTCACGGAAGAAGTCGTTCTACCTGTGCTGACCACACCAGGGAAAACCGAACAGATCATCGGCCACAGCGCGGCGATGCAAGAAATTTATAAGGTCATCGGTCGCGTGGTGAAGAACGATGCTACCGTCCTCATTCAGGGCGAAAGTGGCACTGGCAAAGAGCTCATTGCCAAAGTGATTCACCGCTATTCTACTCGGTGGCGTGCACCGTTTGTTGGGATCAATTGCTCTGCGATCCCGATGGACCTGCTTGAAAGCGAGTTTTTCGGACATGAACGTGGAGCCTTCACTGGTGCAATCGAGCGACGGATTGGAAAATTTGAGCAAGCGGCGGGCGGAACGCTGTTCCTAGACGAGATCGGTGACATGCCACTGGTGTTGCAAGCAAAACTGTTGCGTGTCATTCAAGAGCGCGAGTTCACCCGTCTTGGTGGACGCGACACGATCAAATGCGATGTTCGTATCATTGCGGCTACGAATAAAGATCTTGCGACCGCCGTCCGCGAACAACTCTTCCGCGAAGACCTCTATTTCCGGCTCCGGGTTGTTCCCATCACGCTGCCTTCGTTGCGGCAGCGATACGAAGATATTCCCGAATTGACGACCTACTTTCTCGATAAAATCAATCGATCAATGGGAACATCGGTCACTGGCGTTTCTCCTGACGCGCAGGCCTTGCTCCTCCAGTACCCATGGCCAGGAAACATTCGCGAGTTAGAGAATGTCTTACTGCGAGCAGCCGTCCTTGCCCCAGGACGTATGCTTACGCTCTCAGACCTGTCCCTTCCACAGGAAGAGGCGTCTCTTCCGGAAGACCTGGCTGAACTGTCGCTCGAAGAAGTCATCCGTCGGAAACTTAAACCCTATTTCCAACAATCTTCTGGTGTCGCACCGGCGGATTTGTACACGTCGATCATTGAGCAAGTTGAGAAGCCGCTCATTGAGTTAACATTGGAATACACCAGCGGCAACCAATTGAAGGCCGCTGATGTACTCGGTATCAATCGCAATACGTTACGCAAGAAAATCACCGATCTGAAGATTGAAGTGAAGAAGACAGGGGTCGGGGGTTAGGGGTCAGGGATCAGTAAGAAAAGAAAACGGATACCTATGAATGAACAAAACCGACCTCCGACCCCCGACCCCCGACCCCTTTTTTCGTTCCCAAGCCCTCTCTACACCATCGCCGACACACTTGGCCGATCGGAGTTATCGTTCGTCGCGATCGCCGAAAAGCTCTGTGCTGGTGGGGCGAAGATACTGCAACTGCGGGCGAAAGACGTTCCGTCCCGCGATTTTCTCGTGATCGCACAAGAAGTACGCAAGATATGCCGTTGCTCTGGATGCTTGTTCATCGTGAATGATCGGGCAGACATTGCACTTGCCGTCGATGCCGACGGAGTTCATGTCGGCCAGGAAGATCTCCCCCTTACAGCCGCACGCAAAGTACTCGGCCCACATAGGATTATCGGCGTGTCTACCCATGATCCACAACAAGCACAAACTGCCGAACGTGACGGTGCGGACTATATCGGGTTCGGTCCAATGTACGGCACAACCACCAAGGCCACCGGCTACACTAGCTCGTGGCCTTGATCAGTTGCGTGCAATCCGTGCTGTAGTACGCTTACCAATCGTGGCGATTGGTGGGATCACCACTGAACGCGCTCCCGCTACCCTCAATGCCGGTGCAGATGCAGTCGCGATGATCAGCGATCTGGTTCTTGCCAAGGACATTGCAGCAAAGCTGCGAGAGACATTGGTGCAGATTTCTGCGCGCTAAAGGAACATACTTCATGTTTTCAGCTCGTAACCTTGATGAAGTCTGTAGCAAACCGACAAGGGAAGGTTTATCTGTTCCCAGGCTCTGCCTGGGAACGCTTGGTAGTAGTGATGAGAAAGACAATTGGACTATCAGACAGTGCGACCTCGGCAGAATCTGAGGCTAAGGACAAAATATAGCAGGCGGAGCCAGTCACACAGTACAGTCCCAGGCAGAGCCTGGGACTGAGGGGAACTCTGATGTCCCTGTCTCTTGGTATATTTTTTCTCCGCCTCGCTGATTCCCTCACTTTTCATAACAGCGCTCCGCCGGGATCCTTCCCAAGCAGCAAGCGCCCAAAGGCTTCCAGTCTCCCGTCGAGATCAAACACGACATGGCAGGAGATGGTATTCACATCGCGCAGTGCTCGCTGCAGCGGATGGTCAAGAAAATGCGCGTGCGCCCCACTCGCCTCGATCACTATCTGAATCACTCGTTTACACTGATCTACTGCCACCGCCAGTTGCGCTGCCCACCGAGCCCGGTCCTCTATAGTGGCCGAGTTCCGTCGCGTACACACATCGGCAATGGTATCTCGCATCAAGAGTTCTGCTGCCCGAACTTCTACTTGAGCACGAGCTAAGCGCATCTGTGCTGCAGGTTTGTCCACTTGTTTGATTCCAGTCAAGAGAGACCGTTTGGCCAATCGCTCATGAAAGTTCCGCACGGCAGTGCGCGCTTGCCCCAAGGCTGGCATTGCTGCCGCCAAGGTCAGAATTGGTAGCATGGGAGTGCGATACAAGGGTCCATCGTGTAGGCGCGAACCCGGTCCGTGGCCACTGCCCATCTCCAGCATCGACACGCTGCGCTCGGCGGGAATGTACACATCTTCAATCACGACATCATTGCTACCCGTTCCGCTCATGCCTTCGACATACCAGGTGTCCTCGACTTTCACTTGCGATGCAGGCAGAGCAAACCAACGGGGATCAGGTTTGCCTTCAGGTGTCTGCTCTAATGCGCCCGGAATCACCCAATCACCGTGCATCACGCCACTCGCCCACTGCCAGCGTCCGCGCAGGCGATACCCCTCCCCTTCACGAGTTGCGACACCGCTCGGAGCCAGCATAGCCGGAGCAAGCACGTACGAGCGTCCAGTGAAAAGCCCCTGTTGAAATGAAGCTGGAAACTGACAGAGAATCCAGTTGTGTTCGATATAGAAGTTCGTCACCCACGCCATCGAGGCGTCACCTTCACCCAGCGCAACTCCCACTTCAAAGAAGGTATCGAGATCAAGTTCCAAACCGCCGTAGCACCGCGGGACCATGAGCTTAAAGATTTCGGCTTCTTCTAATGCCTTAATCACCGCATCAACCGGCTTGCGTAGACGTTCGGCTTCCGCAGCATGCGTTGCTAACATCGGAGTGAGCGCACGCGCACGCGCCACTAACTCACGCGCCGGTGTCGGTGTTGCTTGACTCTGATCAACAGGTGCTATCGCCATGATATTCTCCTTACTGGCTTTTCCCGGACACTCAACAGCAGCTGCCCCAGCCTAGATGTGTTCGTTTACGTTCGTCTGGAACCGATCACTTCCTGCCTTCTTCGACTTTGCCAAACGCTACTTCATCCCCTGAATCACATGCGTGGCAAATTCCGTCATCACAGTGTGGTCGCCAGCCACTGCCACCTGTTTCACTCCCAGCGACTGCATTGCACGAACTCGCTCGCGAATCTCGTCAGCCGTACCAGTCAGTGTCGTTTCTTTGATCATCTTCTCCGTCACCAGTCGAGCGTGTTCCGGCTTAAACTCTTCGCAATATCCGGTGTAGAGATCTAAATGGCGAGTTTCGATCGGTGCATTCGGCGTGCGGTAGGCATCCTTGAAAGCCATGAGGTCATCACGGATGTCGCCCGGCAATTCATGAGGATCTTTGACCGAGAGGGCAAAAATATTGCACTCGGAAGTGACCAATGGACCTACCGCCTGCTGGAGATCAGCTAAACTCTCTCCTGATTTGGTGAGATGAAATGCTGTGAGCACCAGAATGTATAGGTCTTCCAATCGCTTCCCCGCACGCTCAGCACCACGGCGGACATGGCTCAGTGTGTATTTCAAGAGACTATCACCTACTGTGCCAAAGAGGATGACACCATCACCGATTTCTCCGGCGAGTTCCAGCGTCTTTGGTCCACTGCCGGCAATCAAAACCGGGATCGGTTCTTTCAGGTTAATGAACCCACTGTCAGGATTGAGAAACTTAATCATGCGGTGACGTTCACCCTCCTCATACGGGACAGTCTCGCCACGCCACAATCCACGACAGACGTCTATGTGGGTACGCAGTTGTGAGAGCTTTGCCGCAGGCATTCCCATTGTCCGCCGCGTGGTGTTGCCTGTGCCAATGCCCATCACCACCCGCCCTGGAGCAAACATATTCAGGGTCGCAAAGTTACAAGCAGTGACG
Source organism: uncultured delta proteobacterium (assembly GCA_963733195.1). Lineage (GTDB taxonomy): Bacteria > Desulfobacterota > Binatia > Bin18 > Bin18 > VGTJ01. The sequence continues at coordinate 34,178 of CAVTCR010000057.1, read as the reverse complement.
GGGGCAATACGTGAACAGGGATTGGTCACATTGGTACCCAGCTTAATTTTCTTGGTCGTCGTCGTACACAAGGCCAAACACTGAAAGGCATCAGACCACACCATCTGTGAATCACCTACCCAGACATGGGTAAAGCCTTTATTCTCGGCAAACGCCGCATCCTTGTGGCTCTCACCATTGGCGAGAAAAATTACACCGAAGTCCATAACTTTCTCCTTTTTTTAATGTATTTTACTTGGAACACTACGCGTATTGTAGCGTTCGACATCAACGCTCAGGATCACGGTGAGCTCGCGTTCCATGTGTACCCTTCACCGCAGGCGATTATCCTGCCGGCCCCGTCTGCCCGTCAAGCGGCGGGGAGAACCTCATTTCTGTGCAAGACAGAGGGTTGATAATTTTGACTCTACCATCCGTGCTAGAGATCAGTCATAATGAAATTCCTTTAACAGTAGGCGTAGGGTAGGCGTGGCAGAAAATCTAGATGTTTTGTGGAACGGTCAGGACAGCGACGGAGTTGAATGCCAAATTAGCCGCCGCCAGTGGCAAGAACATGTCGCCAAGCGGCCAGAGATCGAAGATGCACTCGAACTCACGAAGGCAGCCATGACGGCGGCAGAAAGTGTCGAGTCTGATAAACATCGGGCAGCTGATGAAGAGCAGAGATACTTTCGTATCCTCCGCGTATCTGGCCTGAATCAATGGTCTCGGCATTTCCTCATCGTCAGTGTCAAATATGTCCGACAAAGCGGTGACAAGTGGATAAAGTTCTATCAAAGTTGCTGGTATGAAAGAAAATAAAGGCGAAGTATGAAGATCCAGGCCCTTGGATACGATCCGGAATCCGATGAACTTGATCTCCTGATTGATGCGGACGCACCTCAACCTGCGGAGGCAGTTCCTCTAGATTCAGGAATATACATCCGGCGAGACCCAGACTCCGGGCGAGTCGTCGGCGCTTTTGTCCGCGGATATACAACCTTTCTGCGAACTGTACTTACGAAGCAGGAAATCTCTTCAACAGAAGCGATCAAGGCAGGATTAGATAAAGAATTCGCCGCTATTGTGGATTGGCAGCGAAAAGCCCTGCGGCTCTCCCATGATTTACTTGCTCACATAGGGTCTTCTTCAAGAAAAGAACAACAGGCTTTGGTAGAGACTTTACTTGCGCAAACAAGCTAGCGCCTCCGGGTCACGTGCAAACTGAAAGCTGACAGTTGACCACTGACCAAAGGTGCAAAGCGTAAAATGTAAAAGGACCTCTGTTTTTCCTCAGTGCTCATTCTTCATTTTTAATTTTTAATTCTCCATTTTCCATTATTTCAGCCCCGCCTTGCGCAGGGCGGCAAGATACCGCTCCAAGTCCGCTGGATCTTTGAAGCATCACCCGCCTATACCACTCCAGAGAGAATATTGGGATTGAGCCGCCGGAGTTCTGCCAGCTCAGCTCGGGCCTCCGCATCTCGGCCTAGCTCACTATAGCTGACAAGCAAATGAAGATGAGGAGGCAGAAAATTGGGGTTGCGGAGAGGTGGCGCTCTGCAGGACTGCGAGCGCTTCCTCATACCGCCTCGCCAAGACATAGGCCATGCCGAGCAAGGATAAGTAGTGGAACGGATAGCGGGGGTTGAGGCGCATCGCCTTCTCGATCAAGCTCAATGGCTTCCTCTGGCTGCCCGGCAAAGATCAAAATGTGCCCCAAATTCGCATAGCCCTCCGCGTCATTGGGAGCAAGAGCAATGGCCCGCTTGGCTGCCGCAATGGCTTGCTCATGTTGTTTTTTATAGGGATAGGCAAAAGCCAATACCTCATGGGCTCCAGGCAAGGAGTCATCCAAGGCAACGGCCTGTTGCGCCAGGACCAACGCGCGCTCCAGCGTCTGAGGATCCTGACTCCATTGCCATAGACCCACTCCGTGGAGAGTGTTCGACTCAGCCTCGCGTACGCCTCGGCATACTGCGGGTCCAGCGCAATCGCTTTCTCAAACAGCTGCCGGGCCTGGGCATTGGTCTCTTTCGTGTAGCGGTTCCATGCCTCCAGCCCACGCAAGTAGCATCATAGGCCTCCAGGTTGTCCGTGGTCTTGCGCACCAGGTACCCTTGCTCCCGCAAGGTGAGCTGCAGCTTCAACGTCGTCACGATCTTCTGCACGATCTCGTCTTGCAGGGCAAAGATGTCCTTCAGTGGACGGTCATACCGCTGCGCCCAGAGGTGAGACTCTGTCGCCGCATCGATCAACTGCGCGGTGATCCGCACCTGGTCGTTGGCTTTGCGCACGCTGCCTTCCAACACGTACTGCACGCCCAGTTCTCTGCCCGACGTCCTGCACCTTGACGGCTTTGCCCTTGTAGGTGAAGGCGGAGTTGCGGGCGATGACGAACAGACTGGAAATTTGCGAGAGGGCCGTGGTGAGGTCTTCAGTGATGCCATCGCTGAAATAGTCCTGCTTGGGGTCTCCGCTCATGTTGACGAAGGGCAGCACGACGAGGGAGGGTTTGTCGGGCAAGGGAAGCGACGGAGGCTTCGCCTCCTCAGTGACGAGTACTGAGGGCTGAGGACTGAGAGGTGGACGAGAAAAATACCGGACTGCTACGATTGTTGCCACGATGAGCAGCAGCCCAGCCAGCAACAGTCCCCCCTTGCGTTTCAGTTGAGCACCCTTCGATAAAGCCTGTCCTCGAAGCTTGTCGAAGGACTCAGGGTGACCGGAGTCGGTGTCCGTTCGTGCTGAGCGTGTCGAAGCACGGCTTGATTGTCTGAGGAAGCAGCATCGGACTCTAGCAGGATGCGAAACACCCGCACCGGCTTGGCGATGTTCTTGACCGTCTGCTCGCCCTGATATTCGTAGTTCAGCACCAGTTTGTTCTCGACCTGGTCATACACCGTCCCTGAGATACAAATGCCGCCCGGGGTCGCTAGACTTTCCAGCCGCGCGGCGATGTTGACGCCATCACCATAAAGTCGTTCGCCCTCGACAATCACATCGCCCAAGTTGATGCCGATGCGAAACTGCATCTGGCGATGCTCAGGTAGCTCGGCGTTCTTCTCTTTAAGTGCGTGTTGGATCTCGACCGCACAGCGCACGGCATCGACCACACTGGCAAACTCGGCCAGCAGGTTATCGCCGGGCGCATCGACCACCCGGCCACGGTACTGCTGGATCAGGGAGGAAATCAGTGTACGATAGGCAGTAAGGGTGCGGATGGTGGCTTCTTCATCGTCGCCCATGAGGCGACTGTAACCCGCGACATCGGTGCTGAAGATCGCCGCGAGCTTGCGTTCCATGCCAACCGATGTATGCGTAGGCACCTTCATACCCTCTTGCTGGTGGGGTTGTCCTGCATAGATCTGGATTATTCTGCTGGTGTTGCCGAGCTGTCAACCGTCACTATATCATCTTGTTCTCAGGCTGAGCCTGGGAACAAAGGTAGTAGTCACTTGCCTCCACCAGTGATTCCTCTCGTTCATCTCGTTCCCAGGCTCCGCCTGGGAGCGCAATGTTTGCTAAGCTCTGCCTCGCTAGGAAATACACCCGATGTCACGTACCCGCTACCGCATCTTCACAGAAGAGTCCCCGTATTTTCTCACCTGCACCGTAGTCGCGTGGCTTCCGGTCTTCGCCCATCCGCAATGTGTCGAGATCGTCTTAGAGTCGTGGCGGTTCCTTCAGCGGGAACGAGGGGTGCGCATCTTCGGGTACGTGATTCTCGAGAACCACCTGCATTGGATTGCCGCGGCGGACGGTCTCTCCGAGTACGTAGGCCGATTCAAGTCCTACACCGCGCGCCGGATCATTGATAGACTCGCACAAGAAGGGTTCTCTACATTGCGTGAAGAACTCCGGTTTTTCAAACTGCGCCATAAGACCGACCAGACATTTCAACTCTGGCAAGAGGGAAGTCATCCTCAACAGATCCAGAACGAGGAAATGATGAGACAGAAGCTGGAGTATATGCACGCAAACCCGGTACGACGTGGCTACGTGGATGACCCCGTACATTGGCGTTACTCCAGCGCGCGGACGTACGCGGGAGAAAAAGGACTGATCGACGTAGTGACAGATTGGTAATGAGGCAAAAGGTGAAAAGAGACCGTCAGACAGTGCGGTCCTAGGCAGAGCCTAGGACCGAGGGAAAAAGTGTCGAATGACGTCTTCTCGTGCCCAGGCAGAGCCTGAGCACGAGGGATCCAGAAGCATCGCCCATAGAAACGCCAGAGGAGGACAGTACCATGCCCGAGAGAACAACATCTAGTGATTCCCGCTACTGAAGGAGCTGCGTTTGTAGTCCGACGGGGTGAGACGATCAAGGTCATTGACGTCGAGGGACACCAGATCGGTGACTTCGTTTGTTTCAACCTGCATCAACCGCGGGAGAAACTCTCCACGGGTGAGACCGTGAACTTCAACTCCCTGGCAGGGAGCGGCTCCATCCACTTGACGGTCGGGAGTAAGTTCTACTCCAATCTGCAAAACCCCATGTTTGAGATTGTCGAAGATTTGGCCAAGGGCGTGCATGATTTGCAGTTTGCTCCGTGCAGCAGCGCCCTCTATGCCGCCACGGCGGGCGATCCGACACATCGCAACTGCCGCGATAATCTCACACAGGCAGTCACTCCGTATGGACTGGGGTATCTCGATATCCCGACCCAGTCAATCTGTTTCAAAATACGCGACCGAAGGCGGACGGCACGATTAATTACCAGCCCGCCGCGGCCAGGCGGGGGAGTATATTGCCCTGAAAGCTTTGATGGATTGTCTCGTCGCCATCTCGGCGTGTCCGTTTGATCAAGAAATTGACGGTAAGCGACTGAATCACCCGACCTGTACTCCGCTACGGGTGGAGTTTGTGGCGACGTAAGAAAAGGAAGGAGCTTATGGCCATGCGTGTACTCTATATCAATCCGCTCGCGCTGGGTGGAAATCCGGCCATTGATGCTATTGCCTACGGGCTCCAACATTCTCTTCATGCGGCAGAGATCGAACTCCGTGTGCTCTTTGCCGATTTCACTGCTCCAGATTATCGTCGTCAATATGAAGACGCGATTGCAGCAGGAATCACTGCCCGAGTTGATGCCATCGTCATCTACGTCATTACCCCGTCCGCTTTCCGTGAACCCGTAGCCAAGGCTCGTGCGGCTGGCATTCCAGTCTTCACCTTCGTTCGTCCGCACTACCCGGTTAATGCCTCGGTGATCTATCCGAACTTCAATCAGGGTGTTTTCATGGCTGAACATCTCGTCTCGCTCCTGGCTCCAAACAGCGGTGTGGCCGTCATTGGCGGACCACACTCGGTAGACGATGCCGAAGAAGTGGCCGGGTTGGTGTTTGCTCTACAGCAGAGTCACTGTAAGTTACTCAATGACCCGACCCAGCCACAGTACTGCAATCTCACCGATATTGCGGTTGGCGCACGGGAACCGATGTCGCGGCTGCTCGCGGAGTTCCCACGTATTGATGGACTGATTCCATACAATGATGAAACCATGCATGGCGCACTCGCATGCGTCGAAGAGGCTGGGCGAGCCAAGGAGATGAAAATTGTTTGTCGCAATGGTTCACCAGCCGCGGTTGAAGCCGTTCGGCAAGGCAAGATCGCTGGCACCTGGGATCTGGATGCCTCCGGCATCGGGACCACGCTGGGAGAGGTAATCGTGCGACACCTCACAAAGAGAGAACAATACGAAGAGTTTCTGGTAATGAGCCCAGTAGGACGGATGATTACGCTGGACAATCTGCACACCTGGCGTCCGTGGTCAGAACGGGTGCAGTGGTTGCCGCTCACCATCGGGCTCTGACGTCAACAAAGGAAGAAAAGTATGCGAGTCTTATATGTCAATGTCCTTCCGTACGGTGCGCACCCTGGAATTGATGCTCTGGCGCATGGCCTCGATCACCGTCTACGCCAAGCCGGGATTGAACTACGGACGCTGACGACCGACGTACGCTCGCCCGATTGGGTCGAAAAGCAAACCGCGGCAATCCAGCGCGGCATTGATGCAGGGGTAGACGGAATTGTCGTCTACGTCCTGGACCCAACGCAACCCGCGCAAGCAGTTACCGCCGCACGACAGCACGGGATTCCTGTGTTCACCTTGGAACGACCACAATATCCGGTCAACGCGTCGTTGGTGTATCCGAATTTTAATCATGGCGTGTACATGGCCGAGTACCTGGCCTCGCTCCTGCCCCCGCAGGCAGACGTGGCGGTGATCGGCGGTCCGGAGGTGATCGACGATATCGAACTGGTACTTGGTATTGTCCATGGGGTCCAACGCAGTGGTCTCAAACTCGTCAACGATCCTTTTGTCGATCGGCACCGCAACCGGGAGGATGTCAAAGAAGGCGGACGAGAGGCCGCGCGTCGAGTGTTGGCGGACTTCGCCCATCTGGACGGCTTGATTCCCTTTAACGATGAAACCATGTTGGGGACACTGGAGGCGATCGACGAGGCGGGACGCGCTGGAGAGATGAAGTTGGTGTCACGCAATGGCAGTCCGCAAGCGGTCGCAGCAGTACGGGCAGGTCGCACTCACGGGACATGGGATATCGACATTACCGAGATTGGTGCTGCCGTCGGTGAACTGGTCTCACGCGTACTGGTCAACGGCGAGCAGCTTGAAGGGGCACTTGCCCTGGCTCCCCTCGGACGCCTGATCACGAGCGAGAACGCCGACTCCTACCGTCCGTGGTCCGAGCGTGTGCCGTACGTGCCGCTCCGTGAGGGGCTTGAGTGACGAAAGCGGAACACGTGACATAGGTATACCCCTATCCGCTCACGCAGCTTCACCTTCCTGATAGCGCGCGACAGGAATGCTCACATGCTCGGTGAGCTGATCACTGTGGGCAGCGATCTGCCGCATCTTCTTATAGACGCGGGCGTGGTGATACCGTTCGCCACATTTTCTACACACCCAAGCAGGAACGTCCTCGATAATGACAAGGGACTGGCCATAGCGAAAGTATTCACGTCCCCGCGTTGCTTCCAGGCGTCCTTCACAGCATCGGACGCATATCTCACCTGTCATATCTACTACCTTTTTATGTTTCATAGACTGTCACAATAACAACGAGCTGACGCATCTGGAATGGTTGCACTACGGCGGTGAGTCCGCGTCCATCCAGGGCGGTGCCTTCGAGGACATACTTGGGCCGGCCAATGTTGTCTCGCTCTCGCCGCACAATCTCTCCATTGAGAATCGCAGTCTCAAGGTCTTGATCCGTAAAGCCGTCGTCTTCCAACTCATTCTCCACATGAACAGAAAGTACGTATGCTCCTTGTCTTATGAACGCTTGGATCTGTTGCAAGATGCGAGGATACATGCGTGAAAGCTCGATACCAACTCTTTTGCACGCCGCTTTCCATCTGACCACTGATAACTAATGGTTACTCATCCCTCTGCACTTTCATTTTTCATTCTTCATTTCCTCCCCCTTCAGCCTTCAGCCTACCTTCCTATTCTTCCCTCTTCATTTTTCATTCATCATTATTCCCGGTCTGTAAAGCCCAAGTCGAACACGGCGCCTTCTGCACCCAACGTGACAGGAAAGGTAGGCTGCGCTACAGCTATCGCCTCAGCGGTCAGCCGATCGAGATCCTCATCTGTGTGAGTAGGATCATGGTGGAACAGTACCAAGTGTTTCGCAGCAGCGAGGGCAGCGAAGGCAATAGCGTCCTGCATGGTACTATGACCCCAACCAACACAATTGGTGTATTCCTTGTTACTGTACTGAGCATCATGGATAAGCAGGTTCACATTGGCTGCAAGGGCGTACCCGGAAGTCCACTCACTAGCCAAGGGAAACCTCGGTACCCCAAGTGTCGGCTCGTGATCGGTAAGGTAGGCGAACTTGGCACGAGCCGTCGTAATCCGGTAGCCGACGGTGGGGCCAGGGTGGCAGATAAGGGAAGAAGAGATATGAAACTCTCCAACGTCAAAGTCCTTGCAGGGCACTTCATGCAGGAACAAACGGCAGGGCAACTCCCGCAGCCGCACGGGAAAGAGCGGGGGGGAGAGGTAGCGCATCAAGCGTTTCTCGAGACTGAGGGTTGGACTCGCTGGTCCCCAGATGTGGACTTCGACCGCGGGGTTATACAAAGGAGCAAAGAACCCTAACCCTTGGAGGTGATCCATATGTAAGTGGGTCAACAAAATGTTCACTCGCCGTACAGAGGGCGAGAGCGTGGTGCCCAGCCGGCGGATACCGGTGCCGGCATCAAGAATGAGCACAGTGTCGTCCGCCCCACGCACCTCCACACAGGCAGTGTTACCGCCATATCGTGCCGTTTCTGCGCCCGGTGCTGCCACCGAGCCACGAGTGCCCCACAGGGTAACTTTCATTTTTCTACCTCCCAGAAAATTCCGACTGCTCCCAGATGACCTCCGGCCTGACCGATCAACGGAAAGGCGGTAACCTCGATGTGCCGGCGCACGTGATCCAGCCCTTGGAGCCACATATCGCAGTGCGTCGGCCGCTTCTCGGTCAGAGCAATCAGAAGCGGCCGCGTATCCGGCGCAAGCGGCGTACCTTGTTCATCTGTAGCCACGAGGGTCTGCGCCCATTCGTCTGCAGAGAGTTCCCCTGTTTCCTCGAACCGCCTCCCCAGAATCCCCTCGGCCGGCTCATTATAGAAGAGGAGGGTTCCCGCAGAGTCAATGATGATGATCGGCATGGCAAGATAACTTGCGAGTTGCCGGGTAAGAATTACTTCAATCTCTTTCTGGGCCATAGCGCCCTCCTTCTTGAGCGGTTGGCTGCAGCATGGCTGCTGTTGCTTCTATCTTCAGGCGCACCCTAGGCGCTAGTGTCAACCAACACAGCACGTATATCCTGTCTCTCGTCACTCAGTACTCATTCCTCTCTTCTTACTCTTCATTCTTCATTTCCTCCTCCCTTTAGCCTTCAGCCTTAAGCCTCTCTTCCCAGTCTTCACTCTCCATTTTTCATTCTTCATTTACTTCAGCCCCGCCTTGCGCAGGGCGGCAAGAATGCGCTCTAATACCGCTGGATCTTTATAGGGCGAGCCTCTGCCTCAAAACCTCCAGAGAGAACTTGGGACTTGATCCGCAGGACTTCTGCCACCTCCGCCCGGGCCTCCTCCTCCCGGCCCAACTCACTGTAGATGGCAGCCAGGTAAGGTGGGCAGGCAGAAAATCGGGGTTGCGGGTGAGGGCTCTCTTGTAAGCTGCAATCGCCTCCTCATACCGCCCCGTCAAGCGGTAGGCCTCGCCTAAGAAGAATAAGTAGAAAGGCGGATAATGGGGGTTGAGGCGCATCGCCTTCTCTATCAACCCGATGGCTTCCTCCGGCCGCCCCGCACAGTTCAGATCTCCCCCAGCCACGCATAGCCTCAGCGATAGTTGGGATCGAGGGCAATGGCCCGCTCTGCCTCGGCGATGGCCTGGTCATGCTGCTTTTTCCACAGATAGACAGCGCCCAATACCACGTGGGCCTGGGGTAGGGAGTCATCCAGGGCCACGGCCTTTTGCGCCAGCGCAAACGCCTGCTCCAGGGTCTGGGGGTCCTGACTCCATTGCAAGCCCCACTCCCTAAAGTAGGTCCAACCCAGGAAGGCGTACGCCTCCGCATACTGTGGGTCCAGCTCAAGGGCTTTCTCAAACATCTGCCGGGCCTGCGCATTGGCCTCTTGCGTGAAGCGATTAAAATGCTCCCTCCCGCGCAAGTAGTAGTCATAGGCCTCCAGGTTGTCCGTGGTCTTGCGCACCAGAATCCCTTGCTCCTGCAACGTGAGCTGGAGTTTCAGCGTCGTCACGATCTTCTGTACGACCTCATCTTGCAGGGCAAAGATGTCCTGTAGGGGGCGGTCGTAACGCTCGGACCACAAGTGACCGCCGGTGGTGGCATCGATCAACTGCGCCGTGATCCGCACCTGGTTGTCAGCCTTGCGCACACTGCCTTCCAGCACATACCGCACGCCCAACTCCTTGCTCACGTCTTGCACTTTCACCGCTTTGCCTTTGTAGGTGAAGGCCGAGTTGCGAGCGATGACGAACAGGCTGGAGATCTTCGAGAGAGCGGAGGTGAGGTCCTCGGTGAGCCCGTCGCTGAAATACTCCTGCTTGGGATCTTCGCTCATGTTGACGAAGGGCAGCACGACGATGGAGGGTTTGTCGGGCAAGGGCAGCGACGGAGGCTGCGCCTCCTGAGTGATGAGTGATGAATGATGAGTGATGAATGGGGAAAGAAACGAGAAGGCCAAGACCCCGACAGCAATGAGAAGTCCTATGATAATCAGTGCGATTCGGCTTCGGCGTGGGGGCTGGGGACTGACAACTGAGAACTGACGACTGACAACTTTTTCTGTCTTTTGCCCTTGTGCCTTTTGCCTTTTGATTTGCCGAGTCCTCTGCCTTTGATTGCCGTCTCCCATCGTACCCGCCACACCCGCACCGGCTCGGCGATGTTCTTGACCTGCTGTTCGCCCAGATCTTCGTAGCTGCAAGGCCAGCTTGTTCTTGACTTGTTCGTGCACCGTGCCCGAGATGCAAATGCCGCCCGGCTCGGCTAAGCCTTCTAACCGTGCGGCGATGTTGACCCCGTCCCCATAGAGCCGCTCGCCCTCGACTAAGCACATCGCCCAAGTTGATGCCGATGCGAAACTCCATCTTGCGATCGGTCGGCAACTCCGCATTTTCTGACTTTGAGCGTCTTGTTGGATTTCGACTGCGCATTGCACGGCATCCACCACGCTGGCGAACTCGGCCAGCATGTTATCGCCGGGCGAGTCGACGACCCGGCCGCGATGCTGGCTGGATCAGCGTAGTCATCACTTCGCCGATAGGCCGTGAGGGTGCGGATGGTGGCCTCCTCATCCTCGCCCATGAGGCGGCTGTAGCCTTTGACATCGGCACTGAGAATGGCAGTGAGTTTGCGCTCCATACTTATCCTTTACCGCGGGCGATTATCCTGCCAGAGTGGAGTGGATGTCAATGTTACGAGTCCGTCGGTATATGGCTTAAGGTTGATAGCCCGCTTCGCTCTATAGCCCGCTCACCGCGTTCGCTTTATGGTCAGAGGATCTTGCCATAAGCCATCTGCCATAGAGCGAGTGAAACGAGCGAGCTGTCTGTTATAAGCCATTTGCCAAACGCCCTAGAGCGAGCATAGTAAATGAGCCGTATGTCAGACACTATAGAGCGAGAGAACGATCTTGAGCCCCCGACTGGTCCACGGCGTGAGGTGCGCATCCACAGCCGGGCAACTATTGCCGGTGCGCCAGTCGCCTATGTCGCGATGCTCGCCGCAGTAGTCGCAGGGCTTTCCCTCATCCCCTTCTCGATCGTGTTAGGGACTGGTGGCGGGACCTTTCCCCTCAGTGAGGCGCTGTTCGCGCTGGTGGGGGTGGTCTTAGGGCCGAGCGCTGGTGCAGTGACAGTTTTGGTTGGCCGTCTGATCGGCGTGGGATTCGCTCCACATACTGCTGGCAGCGGGGTGCTCTCGGCCTGCTGCGCGGTGATCGGACCCATCGCCGCTGGCACGATGTGCCGGCCAGGAAAAAGGTGGATTGCGCCCTGGATTTTCTGCGCTTTCTGTTATGCTGCGTATGTTGGTCGAGCACTTACACTCGATGTCTCTCTGCGCCTCGCCTTGGTCACCACTGCGGCCAATTGGCTCGCGCTCTTGTTATGGGTCTCTCCGCTTCGCGTCCTGGCCATCCGCTGGCTCCGCGGACCCAGGCCGGTTGCTGGGTTGGCGTTCATTACTTACGTTGCAACCACCGCGGTCAATACGGTGAACGCAACGGTCGAGTATGTTCGCATTGGTTGGCCAGCCGAGGTGTGGGTTGTCCTAGCCCCGCTGATCCCGCTCGAACGCCTGGGGCTCACCGCCGTCGGCACGTTTATCGGCGTCGGCGTAATCCGGGGGCTCCGGCAGGTAAACCTGGTCAAAGCTAAGGAGGCGGGATACTAATGTGTTATGGCTGAGCCGATTGTCCATGTTGATCGGTTATCCTTCCGCTATCCTGGGGCGCCGTCGCTGGCCCTGCGTGACGTCAGTTTCACGGTCGAACAAGGGGAGTGTCTCGCGCTCATGGGAGCGACCGGCGCAGGCAAAACTACGCTGTGTCTGGCTCTGACGGGGATTGTCCCGCAGTTCTTTGGCGGAGAGCTGTACGGCACCGTGGGGGTAGCCGGCCTGGATACGCTTGCTCATCCGGTCAGCACCCTCGCTCGCACGGTGGGCATCGTCTTTCAGGATCCGGAGATGCAGCTCACGGCCACGTCGGTCGAACACGAGGTTGCCTTTGCCCTGGAAAACCTCTGCCTCAAAACCGCCGAGATACGAAAGCGCATCGACGAGGCTCTGCCGGCGGTCGGGCTCGCGGGCCTGGAAAAGAAACACCCCCATGCACTATCAGGTGGGCAAAAGCAGCGTCTCGCGATCGCCGCGGCCCTGGCCCTTAAACCCCGGCTCCTGGTCCTCGACGAGCCAACTTCGCAGCTCGATCCGGTGGGTGCGGCCGAGGTATTCGCCCTGATCCGCACGCTCAACCGTGAGTTGGGGATAACCGTTATCGTGGCCAGCCATCAAAGCGAGGAGGTCGCGGAGTTCGCCGACCGAGTGGCGTTGCTGGACAACGGTCGGCTCATCCGCGTGGCGCCAACTCGCCAATTCTTTCAGGACGTCGACATTCCTGACTAACCATCGCATACGCCCGCCCCAAGTGACTGCATTTTTTCATTGCCTGCGGGAACGCGGACTTGTGCTCGACTCTCTCCCGGTCACTCTGCCAGGGGCGCTGTCCACGTATGAAGCGGTGCGCCACTCCCTGGATTTCCATCCGCAGACGGTCACCGCGACACCAAGCCGTCGTGGGGCCGTGCGCCTTGCTACCCAAGATCTCACATACACCTATGCTGACGGAACCCGCGCGCTCGCTGGTGTCACGCTCGACATCCGTGCGGGCGACTATGTCGCCATCGTTGGGCAGAATGGCGCCGGCAAGACCACGCTCGTGCGCAGCTTCCTCGGTTTGCTGGGGCCGAGCGCCGGTCATCCTGACCCTCGACGGAAGTCGTCTGGAAAACCTCGCCGTTGGTGACATATCGCAACGGATTGGCTTTGTGCCCCAGAACCCGGACACACAGCTTTTCACCTTCAGTGTCGCCGCAGAAGTCGGCTTTGCCTTGGAGCAGGCGGGACTGCCGCCGAGCAAGGTTCACCGCCGGGTGGACGATGCGCTGGCAGCGATGGATCTGACCAGGCAACGCGACCTCCACCCGTTCGCCCTGTCTAAAGGTGACCGTGGTCGTGTGGTGCTTGCGGCGACCTTGATTAGAGAGCCGGAAATCTTGATCTTCGATGAGCCGACTACTGGACAAGACTACCAGGGCGCCATGCGCATTCTCGAACTGACGCGTCAACTCCACACAGCCGGGAAGACAGTGATCGCTATCACGCACCATCTCCATCTTCTGCCTGGTTTTGCCGAACGGGTGCTGGTGCTGGGCCAGGGCCGCGTGCTGCTCGATGCTTCGCTTGCCGAAGCCTATTATCGACCTGAGATTCTCGCCGCTACGCACCTCAAGGCGCCACAGATCGTCGAGCTGGCCCAAACGATCACCGCCTGGGAAGGGCAACCCTGCCGCGCGCTCACGGTGGAAGAGCTGGCGGCCTGCTTCACTATCAAAAGAAAATAGCATGCAGTAGTCAGTAGTCGTGTCAGCATGGCGTCAGATGCAACTTATCGCATGTCGGCTATTACTAGCAGATGCGCAGCGACTCGCTCACTCTATGAGTAAGTCATAGTGAATGAACCATACGCCATAGAGCGAGCGTAGCGAGCGGGCTATAAGCTATAAGCCATATGCTATCCGTCAACGAATTCGGCGGCATGACGCTCCGCTCACCTTTCTCCTCGCTCGACGTCCGCGCCAAGCTCGCCATCCTCGCGGCCACGGTAGTTTTGGCGTTTTCCTGGGAGAGTCCAGTGCTCAGCGGTGCGCTCGCCGGCGTCGTGCTGCTCCTGTGGCCATTAGCTCGGCTTGCCGGGCGAGATCTCAAACGTTTACTGCTCCTCATGGCCCCGTTTCTCCTGATCGTTCTGCTTGTGCACGGGGTGCTGAACGAGGTCGTCGGACGTACGACCCTGCTCGGACCGATCCCGGCCTGGGTGCCGCTCGTAGGCGGACGGCTGCGCGTGACGAGCGAGGGACTGCTTTACGGCTTTGTGGTGATTTGCCGGACTGTCGCACTCATCCTGACCGTACCGCTGGTTGTTCTTACCACCGATCCCAATACCCTGGTAGTCGGGTTGGTGCGGCTCAAAGTGCCGTACACCGCGGCTTTCGTCTTTTCCTCGGCCTTACGCTTCCTACCGCTGGTGCTCAGCGAGGCTGCGGCTTTGCTTGAGGCCCAACGCCTGCGGGGTTTGGCGCTAGAAAGATTAAGCTTTTGGACCCGCGGTCGTGCGTATGCACGGATCGCGGTGCCATTGATTTTAGGGGCACTTATCAAGTCGCAGCAGCTCGAAGTCGTGCTACAGAGCAAAGCCTTCTCAGGCAGTGCAGAACGCACCTATCTCGTACCTCTGCAGCTCCGTGCGCGCGATTGGTTAGTGATGAGCGCCGCAGCTGTGAGTGTGATTGTCGCGTTGTTCCTGCGCTTTGCCTACGGCGTCGGCGCTTTTGGCAAATAGCTCGCTTGATGGCGTATGGCTCGTCGCTACGCTCATGCTCATAGCTCTAGCATGGAGTCTTCCGCATAACCAGGCTCTGCCTGGGCACAAGAGTAACGGAACCTACCAGGCAGTGCGTGCCCAGGCAGAGCCTGAGCCACAAGGTCAAAGTTAGGTGATATGCTGTCAGCCTTCAGAACCCTATAGCCTGTAGCCTACAGCCTATCGCCTAGCTCGTTTCAGCCAGCCCACCAAAATGTCGTCCCCCTCCACCCGCACCTCGTAGGCCGCCACCGAGTGTCCGCCAGGATGGTCGGGTAAGCCGGTGTCCACACAGTAGGTCCAGCCGTGCCAGGGACAGCGGACAACCGTGCCGGTGAGGGTCCCCTCGGACAGGGGACCACCCATATGCGGGCAGATCTGGTTAACGGCATAAAAGACGCCGTCAACATTAAACAGGGCCATAGGCTTCTCGTGCGCTATCACCTGCTTGCCCTGCCCCGGAGGAATTTCCTCGACTTTTGCGACTTTCACAAAACGTGCCATACCTCACCTACTTGAAGGCTCGCAGAACGGCGTTGGTCTCAAGCACTTCCAGGTTATGGAAACCTGCCGCCGTAAGCCAGCTATGGACCTCGCTATACGTGTAACAGCGACCCGCAGGGCTGTGCAGTAACAGATTGACCGCAAAGAGCGCGCCAAACACGGGAGTGGTGCAGTCCTCGTTCATGAGAACGTCGCGCAGGACCAGCTCTCCCCCGGGTTCCAGGGCCGCGAAGACAGCAGTCAGGAGCTGTTGATTCGTTTCCGCGCTCTGGCCGTGCAGGATGTTGGAGAGGAGCGCCAGGTCAAATCCGCGCGGCAGGGGAGCGGTGCGGAAGTCTCCCACGACCAGCCTAATGCGGTCTGTAAGCCCGGCAGCAGAAACCAACTGAGAGGCGAGGGTCAACGGCCCGGGCAGGTCAAAAATCACCGCGTGCAGCTCCGGCTGAATCTGACAAAAAGTGATGGCATACGTACCAGCGCCGCCGCCGAGGTCGAGCATGTGTCGATGCCGTCCCAGGTCAAGACGTGCGGCGAGGGCTGGAGCCAGGCGCAGCGCATCGGTGTGTAAGCCGCGCAGCAGCAGCTCAGTGCCGACCGGGTCCGCGTGAAAGACGGTGTCGTGAGTCGGGCAGAAACCCCCGCGAACCGTGTCTTCCAGCTTACTCCATAACTCCCAGCAGTGAGCGTCGAAGAGCGGCGTATAGCCGCAAAAAGAGGGCTTGGTGCGATCCAGGGCAGTGCGAGCAAAAGGGGTATTCGCGTAGCAGTGGTCCTGCTTTGTCAGCAGCCCGAGGGCGACCAACGCGTCAAGCAGAGCGGTGAGCCCCCGCTCTGCCGCGCCGAGTCGTGCGGCGAGGGTTGCCGCGCCGAGGGCCTGATCCGCCAGCACGGTGAAGAGGTCCAGGCGCAGAGCAGTGAGCAGGATTCTGCTCTGCCAATACGAACAGGCCTGGCGAAACCGCTCTTCATTCCATTCTGGCTGCACTTCAGGTACGGTGGTCAGCCAGAATTTCGTAGTAGAATTGCTCATACGCCTTCACCATGCGCTCGACGCTGAAGCGGGCCAGGGTGCGCTCGCGGCAGCGTTGCCGATCAATTTTGCCGACCTCACGAATCGCTGCAATCATCTCGTCTTCGTTGTTCACCAGGAACCCCGTGACCCCATCTTCCACCAACTCCAGCATACCCCCGCGTCGGTAGGTAATCACCGGCGTTCCAGTCGCCATGGCCTCCAGCACCGCGAGACCAAACGGCTCCTCCCACTGCAACGGAAACAGAAAGGCTCGCGAACGTCCAACCTCTCGCAAGGCGAGGTCGTTGGACAGAGCTGGAATGTAGCGGACCTCTTTGCCGTCGATTAATGGTGCGACCACATCACGAAAGTAGACTGGGCTCTCGGCCAGGTTGTACATAACCGGCGCAATCACTAGCAGCGGTTTGTCGGCATGACGGGCAATACGGATCGCCTCGGCGATGCCCTTGCGCGGCACCATACGGGCAACAACGATCAGCCGGTCCTCGGAGCCGCTCCCGTAGGGGATATCTTCCCCACGCACGGCGTTGTGAATCACCCGGCCATGCGGGCGGTCGAGCCCGACGGCCTGCGTGTGACTGACAAAAACGCCGCGACAACGCGGAAAGCTCCTTTCATAGAACTCAAGCAACTCGGGCGAAATGTAGTGGTAGGTAAGGATCATGGGGGTCTGCGTGAAGGGGGAAAAGTAGGGGGCCAGGCACGGCCAGTGACCGTGGATCAGATCAAAGCGCTCGGCCTGGCGGAAAAGCTGAAAGGCGTTCATGGCCTCATATTCTCGCTCCAGGTATGTGGACCAGTCCGGGCGATCGAGAAGGGCTGTCGGTGTCACGCTGCGCACCGGGCAGGACACCCGTGAGTCACCAGAGGCAAAGAGTTCGACCGCATGGCCGCGCCGTACTAGGCCCTCGATGAGTTGATAGACCATGCGTTCGGTCCCGCCGTGGGTGCTAGGCGGCACGGCGATCGAAACACTAGTAATCTGTGCAATCCGTAACATCCCTGCCCTCGTCGCTTAGCTCTTGCGAAGGGTTGCTTCCTCATTCTCCCCATAAGGATCAGAAATCTAATAACTACCTGACTTCATGCGAAGATGCAGGGGCCTGTCATTGCGAGGAGCCGCAGGCGACGAAGCAATCTCTTTTCGGCAAAGATTGCTTCGCTGCGCTGCTCAGAAACAAATCTTCAGTCCTCCGTCCCAGGCTCTGCCTGGAACGGCAGTAGTCAGGAGACTCCGTCTCATTCCGTCCCCAGGCAGAGCCTGGGGACGAGCATGTGTCCCGTTTTTACTTGAAGGCTTAGCGTCAGCGCTATGGACAACTCGCAATGACACCTACTTCCCCAGCGGCGATTATCCTGCTGGCTCCTCGTGTTTGTCAAATGCTGCCAGTCTTCCTACATTCGCCGCTCTGCGGCTGAGTAGTTATCATCATTTTCCCTTCTTTATTTCCTTTCCCTTCAGCCTTTAGCCTATCTTTCTATTCCTCCGTCAGTCTGCCGCAGGGACGTGCAGCAGCGACGCCCAACCGGGTGTGCCATCTTCAAACTGGTCGTCAGTGAGCGCCTGTACCTCTGAGCCGTCCGGTCGCATGAGATAGAGGTCCCCATACGGTTGCGGATTGCCAGTGAGAGGATGCTCGTCTTTCAAGCCACCACGCATGCTGGTGAAGCAGATCCACTTGCCATCAGGTGACCACACCGGATGCATATCGAACCCTGGTGAGTGGGTCAGTTGTCGGACATCGCCACCATCGGGCCGCATGGTGTAGATCTCAAAGTCCCCAGTGCGGTCACTGGCAAAGACAATGCGGTCGCCCACAGGAGACCAGTGAGGAAACGTGTCGGTGCCCGGCGAGATGGTTAGGCGGGTCAGCCCTGAGCCGTCGATGCCGATCACATACAACTCCTTGTCCCCGTCGCGGGTCGAACGAAAGACTAGCCGTTGGCCATCAGGGGACCAACTGGGCAGTGCGTCGTTCGCCGGGTGTTGGGTGATGTTTCGTGGGTGGGCGCCATCGGACCGCACCACATACAGTTCGTTATCCGTGCTGGCACCCGCAAACACTCGCCCTCTGGTGAACGCAATCACGTCGCCCACCGGGGACCAGGCGGGGAAAAACGCGGGGCTCTGGGGATCTCGGTAGACCTCATGTCGGTCCGATCCGTCACGCCGCATGCGTTCGATGGAGCGGAAATTGGCGGTGAAGCTCAACGTGTCACCAGTCGGCGCAAACGAGGGAAATACGCCCTCGATGCGCAGGAGACGAACTTCGGGCACCGGACTGCGCCGCTCGCGGACAGTTGGCGCGGGACGGTTGATCGGACGATGAAACACCACGTGTTTTCCATCCCGAGACCATTTGGGGGAGAGAAATTCGCCTCGGGTGGTCAACTGTATGGCGTTCTCTTCCTTCTGATCAGGATCGACACAGCCAAGTGCGCCCTCGCTCCCTGCGCGGGAAAAGCACAGCCGTCCCTTCGCTATCCAGTACGGCGAGAGCGTAGGAAAAGAACTCTTTGTTACTCTTCGGGGAGAAGCCTCGTTCTCGATCCCCACCGTAAAGATCTGTGCATTCCCGTCCTGCTCAGAATAATACGCCACCCGTGCACCATCTGGTGACCAGATGGGACTCCCGTCCCAGCCAGGCGCAACAGTTAAGCGGCGCAGCTCGGTTCCATCGGGTCGAATGATATAAATCTCGCTCTGATCCCAGGATGAGCCACGGTTGGAAGAGAAGGCGAGCCATTGACCATCTGGAGACCAGGCGGGACGAAAGTCTCCGCCTCGCGCGTTAGTGACGTTCCAGATTTTCCCACCCTCTACCTCCAGCACCCAGAGGTCAGCCTGCCCCGAGCGGCTGGAGACAAACGCGATCCTGTTCCCATCAGAGGAGAAGGCAGCGGCATCATCAAAGGCCGGATGATCCGTGAGCCGCTGGAGGTCGCTACCGTCGGGGTGAACCCGATACAGGTCCGCATTACCGTCACGGTGCGAGGTAAAGACGATCCACTGTCCGTCCGGTGAGAAGGCAGCGTTATAGTCGAGGTCTGGATGTGACGCGAGCGGCTGGGGTTCGGAGCCGTCTGCGTTGGCTATGAACACGTCTAGGTCCCAGGGGGCTAGCGAGGAAAAAGCAATGGTGTAAGCAGGCAACTGCTCGTGCCGGGTTTCTGCGCCAACCCATAGTGGTTCACTCCACCCAAGAACGCCCAACAAGAAAAAACCGGCCACGGGTCTGACGAGAACTCCGTAGCTGATCCGCAGTACACGCTCTTCCATTCTCTCCTGCCTCTCATAACTGAGCGCTAAGGGCTAACGGAGCCGTAAAACGTAATGAGAACACAGTAGCCAGCATGGCAAAAAACGCTGAACGATAAATGATGAACGATGAATGGAAGATCACGAGTTTTTCTTTCACTCATCATTCTGCATTCATAATTCAGCATTCTGAGCCTACTGACTACTAATGTATTCATCATTCCGCATTCATTCTTTATCACTTTTAATTCTTCGTTTTCCCTTCATCTCTCTTCATTTCCCCCTCCAGCCTTCAGCCTTCAGCTTGTTTCCCCATTCTTAATTTTCAATTCTCCACTCTCCATTATTTGAGTCCTGCCTTGCGCAACGCCGCAATATGCCGCTCCAACACCGCTGGATCTTTGATCGGCATTCTCTCTTGTGAACCTCCAGTGAGAACTTAGGATTGAGCCGCAGCACTTCTGCGACCTCGGCTCGCGCCTCGGCTCTTTGCCTAACTCGCTGTAGACCGCTGCCAGCATGAGATGGGCAGCGCAGTATGTTGGGATAGCGGCTGATATAACGCTGCAAGGGGGCAAGTCGCCTCTTCGTGGCCGCCCGGCCACGGCATAGGCAGCGCCGACGCTGTCTAAGTGGGCGTCCACAATAATGGGCTTCAGGCGCAGCGCCTGTGCGGCGGCCTCCAGGGCGTCCTCCGTCCTGCCCATATAGCTCAGCACCTCCGCCAGAGCCGCATAGCTCCCCGCCTCAGTAGGAGCGAGGGCCACGGCCCGCTCCATCTCCGCCAGGGCCTGGTCATACTGCTGTTGGTAGAGATAGATAGAGCCCAAGACTATGTGGTTCCAGTGGAGGGAGTCATTGAGGGCCAGGGCCCGTTGCCCCGCCGCCACTGCCGGCTCCAACGTCTGGGCAGCTGGGCTCTGTTGAGCGATCCACTGCCATAGGTAGCTGCCAGCCAGCTGAAGGTGGGCATAGATAAAATTGGGGTCCCGGCTGATGACTTCCTTCAGCGTGGCGATCGCCTCGGCATACCGCCCGGTCATGCGGTAGGCCAAGCCCAACCTAGTATAAGTACCAGGGTGGACAGCGGGGGTTGAGCCGCATCGCCTGCTCCACTGACTGCAGAGCCTCCTCTGGCCGGCCCGCGAAGTTCAGCACCTCCGCCTGTACGGCATAGCTGTCCGCATAGTTGGGATCGAGAGCGACCGCCCGTTCGCCCTCGGCTATAGCTTGGTCATACTGCTGTTTCTGGGCATAGACGATGCTCAAGAGCGAATGGGCTGTCGGCAGGGAATCATTCAGGGCAAGAGCCTGTTGCGCGAGCGCCAACGCACGCTCCATGGTCTGGGGGTCCGCGCTCCAGCGAAAGACCCACTCTATCCAGTAGGTCTAACCCAGCAACGCGTACGCCTCCGCATACTGTGGGTCCAGCGCAATGGCTTTCTCAAACAGCTGCCGTCGCCTGGGCATTGGCCTCTTTCGTGAAGCGGTAAATGATACTCCAGCCCGCGCAAGAAGGCATCGTAGGCCTCCAGGTTGTCGGTGTGTTTGCGCACGACGTACCCTTGCTCTTGCAACGTGAGCTGCAGCTTCAGCGTGGTCACGATCTTCTGCACGATCTCATCTTGGAGCGCGAAGAGGTCTTGCAGCGGACGGTCGTAGCGCTGCGACCACAGGTGCCCGCCGGTCGTGGTATCAATTAACTGGGTCACGATCCGGATTTGCTCCCCCGCCTTCTGGACGCTGCCTTCCAGGACGTACCGTACGCCCAGTTCTTTCCCCACGGCTTGGATATTCACCGCTTTCCCCTGGTACGTGAAGGCCGTGTTGCGGGCGATGACGAAGAGGCTGGAGATGCGGGAGAGGTCAGAGGTGAGCACTTCGGTGATACCGTTGCTGAAGTAGTCCTGCGCGGGATCTTTACTCATGTTGTCGAAGGGCAGGACGACGATGGAGGGTTTGTCGGGGAGCGGCAGCGCCGCTGGCGCGGCGTCAGGACTGAGTGCTGAGGACTGAGGACTGAGTGGGGAACGAGAAATATACCATACGGTTACGATTGCTGCCGCGATGAGCAGCAGCCCTGCCACATGTCCCATCGCGGGCACAGGAAGTAGCCTGGATGGAGCGGAGCGCAATCCAGGACCCGGTGTGTTTCCGAGATTCCGCTGCGCTTCATCTGGGCTACGGTGCTGAGCTTGTCGAAGCACGGCTTGCTCGGCCAGGGCCGCTGCGGCTTCATCCATCACTACCCGATACGTTCGCACCGGCTTGGCGATGTTCTTGACCGTCTGCTCGCCCTGATACTCGTAGTTCAGCGCAAGTTTGTTCTCGACATGGTCGTAGACCGTCCCAGAGATACAGATACCGCCGGGATCGCTAAGCTTTCCAGTCGCGCGGCGATGTTGACCCCATCGCCGTAGAGCCGCTCGCCTTCGACGATCACATCGCCCAGGTTGATGCCGATGCGAAACTGCATCTTGCCGATGTTCAGGCAACTCGGCATTCTTCACTTTGAGTGCGTGTTGGATTTCGACCGCGCAGCGCACGGCATCGACCACACTGGCGAACTCGGCCAGCAGATTATCACCGGGGAATCGACCACTCGGCCACGATGTGCTGGATGAGGGAGGAGATCACAGTCGCGATAGGCTGTGAGGGTGCGGATGGTTGCTTCTTCATCGTCGCCCATGAGGCGGCTGTAGCCTGCGACATCCGTGCTAAAGATGGCGGCCAGTTTGCGTTCCATGCCACCCGACGTGGTGTGTGTGGGCATCGTTTCGCTTTCCTGGGAAGAGATATTCTGCTGTTGCTTTGTATCTGTCAATCGTTGTGAGAATCTTGTATTTGAGGATAGAGCTAAAGGAAGTGTACATCTTGAGGAGATCGAAATATGAGTACCCATATCTCTATTGATCATGACAAGATCACCGAATTCTGCCAGCGGTGGAAGATCACTGAGTTCGCTCTTTTTGGTTCCGTCCTGCGTGATGACTTTCGTTCCGATAGCGATGTGGATATTCTGGCGACCTTTGCGTCGGATGCGGACTGGAGCTTATTTGACCACGTGGATATGGAAGAAGAGTTGTCAGCGATTCTCGGTCGAAAGGTAGACGTGGTCAGCCGACGGGCAATTGAGCGTAGTGATAACTGGATTCGCCGGGAGGCTATCTTGAGTACGGCGGAGCCAATCTATGTCGCGCGATAGTGCTACGCTCCTGGATATGCTCAAAGCGGCCCGCTTGGCGGTTGAATTTAGGGAAGGCATGAACAAAAGAGCCTTCCTCGATGATGCTAAGACGCTGTCGGCTGTCCTCCACCAATTGCTTGTTCTTGGCGAGGCAGGGAAACGGCTGTCCCAAGAGTTTCGCACGCAGCACAAGGAGATTCCCTGGAGGAAAATTGTGGGTATGCGCGATAAACTCATTCACGAGTACGACGATGTCGATCTGAATGAAGTGTGGAAAACCGTAAACTCCGATGTGCCACGCCTGATCAAGCTGCTAGAACCGTTGGTGCCAAGCAAGGAGGGGAATAAGTCGTAGGAAGGGCGTTGGGACTCTTTCCTGTTCTTTCTTTTACTCAGCACTCAACTCTCGTTCTTCATTCATCATTCCGTATTCATTCTTCATCATTTTTAATTTAACTTCATTCTTCATTTATTTAAGTCCCGCCTTGCGCAGGGCAGCAAGCCAGCGCTCTAAGTCATCTGGATTTTTGAAGACACTCACCCGTTTCACTCCTTCCAGAGAGAAAGTTAGGGCTAATCCGCAGGAGTTCTGCCACCTCAGCTCGTGCCTCCTGCGTCTCGGCCTAGCTCACTATAGCGGTGAGCTTACGTTCCATCACCTTCAAGCACGAATGCTTGCTCCTCTCACGTTACAACGAAGCAACCTCGACCTTCGCCTCAAAGGTTGCTTGTCCAGCAGAGAAGCTGAATATGTCCACGGCAGTATCAGGCAAGACAGCATGTCCTTCAGTCACATTGTTCAAGCCAACCCATCCATCACGCATCCACACAGTTCCAGCAGGAATCTGATCGGTGACGCGCGCACGCGCAGTGAGAGAACCGCGTTGATTGTAGATGCGAATGGGTACTCCATCGTGTACACCACGCGTAGCAGCATCACTGGGAGAGATCCACAGGTAGGGTTCAGGATCAAGCTGAGCTAAGGTGGGCAGCGCCTGGCCGTGGTCGTAGAAACCATGGAAATGAGTGAGTGTTCGTCCCTGGCTCAGTGCGAGTGGGTATGCTGATGGCGAGGATTCTTCGTAGACCGGAAGCGGTGGCAATCCCAAAGACTGCGCACGAGCGGAGAAGAACTCAACTTTACCCGAAGGAGTGTGGAACTGTCGGTGAGGATAGGCAACATGCGAGATTTGGAGTGGAACCATTCCTCCATGCTGTCGCAACGTCGCAACTGTGGCATGGCCCGTACAAGGATGGTCTAAAATCGCATTGATGAGCCCTTCTTGGGAATCCCACGGAAAGAAGCCCTGCAAACCTAGACGTTGCGCTAAACCTTGCAGAACCTGGCTTAATGTCCGTGTTTCGCCTGCCGGTGGCAGCGCTTGCTCCATGAGATACAGATGCGTGTTGGTCGCCTTACAACCGAGTTCTTCCAACCATGAGGTGCTCGGCAGGATGACATCAGCAAAGCGGCGTGCCGTATCATTCATAAACAGGTCGTAGCTCACCACTAAATCTGTCCGGCCAAGCCCGACAGCCAGTTGCTCGGTGTCGGCAAACGAGGACATCATATTGGTGCCGAACAGGAGCATGACTCGCACCCGACCATCACACAACGCCGCCGTGATTTGTTCCATCTGATTGGGAATATAGTTACCAGGCGGGCGTTGCTCTTCAGCAGTGATATTGGCTAGCGCTTGGCCATGCGCCGAACTGCCATGCCGTGGACCAAAGCCACCACCTGCAATCCCGAGGTTGCCAGTCAGCGCCGGCAAACAGGAAATCGCGCGGCCTGCCTGCCAACTGTTGGTGCCCTTATGCATCGAGCTGCCACCTATCACAATCATCGCTGGCTGCGTTGTCGCATAGCGACGAGCAAGAGCGACAATCCGTTCGGCGGCAATACCTGTGACTTCTGCCGCCCAGGCTGGAGTATATTGCCGAACATGAGCAGCTAGTTCGTCAAAACCTACCGTATGCTGTGTAACAAACTCTTTGTGATACCGCTTTTCCTCGATAATGACATACATCATGGCTAGGGCCAGCGCTGCATCCGTCCCCGGTCGTAGCAACAGCACTTCATCTGACTGCGCCGCGGCTTCGGTCTGCCGTACATCGATCGTGACTATGTACGCTCCGCGTCGTTTTGCTGCTACCAGATGGCGGGCGGTGTTTGGCTGGCTCGCCAGGTTAGCACCCCAGAGAAGAATACACTGCGCATGCTGCCCCATATCTTCTTTGGTGTTGGTCTCCAGGACACCAGTCACACCGAGCCCAAACGCGCCGAGTCCCCAGCAGATCATTGTCGGGCTCCACCACTGACAGCCATAGAAATTGGCAAAGCGGCGCAGCAAGTGGCCATAGATTCGGGTTCCATAATTGGTGCTGGAGACGCCATGCCCAGACCAGACGCCGACCGCTTCTCGCCCTACCGCTTGCATACGCGTTGTGATCAGATCGAGTGCTTCATCCCAACTGGCTTGTCGCCAGGCATCATCCGTACGGCGGTCGCGAATCAACGGATATAAGAGCCGTTTTGGATTGTCGATAATTTCCCGCGAAGCCTGCCCACGCACGCACAGGAAACCCTGACTATCAGGATTCTCTTTATCACCCCGCACGCCCACGAGTCGCCCATTCTCGACATCCACCAGCATGCCACACAGTGTAGGATGGCAGTTCATGGGGCACATCGTGCGAATCGTGCGTTGTTGGCTGGTCTCCATAATGGCTTTCTCCTACGAGCACTGTTCTGATTGCGATTGCAAGGATCAACACTGTTCGGCTCAACTTCTGGCGTTGGAGGACGTAATTCCCTCTCCCTCTGGGAGAGGGCAAGGGTGAGGGAATTCAACAAAGATGACCCTTCCTCTTCCCTCATCCTGACCTTCTCCCTTAGGGAGAAGGAACCCATAAGTGCAGCTCCACATCATGCCGCAGCGTTTCTCTAGGCTGTCATCACTTTACACTGCGCCTGCTCGTGCAGTCACAACCACTGCTTGCATAGTTGAGCGAAACGGTGCTGCGCCACCATGCTGCGCTAAGGCTTCCGTCACCGCCTCAATGACGGACTCGAAGGACGCCCCGCGCTCTTGAATCGCGGTACTCAGCGGCGAGCCTTGAATGAATCCGGTAGCAAGGGCTTTGGCACTCTCGCTGCGCGCCTCTAGCGTTACGGTCTCAAGCTGTACGTCACTGAAGTCATGCGTAGTCAGTAACTGTCGCAACGTCTTCACGATCATGAAGGCTAAAGGGCACCGTGAAAAATTGCGGCGGGTCTACCGGGAATATTTTGGCAAGTGTCTCCTGAATGAGCTGGGTGTAGGGATTGGCAGCCATACTGTCCCACACGTTAAAAGCGAACACCCCACCTTTGCGTAACACCCGACGGACTTCACGAAAGGCAGCTTGCTTGTCGGGTACAAACATCAAGCCGAATTGACACACCACGGCAGAAAATTCGGCATCCGCAAATGGCAAGGCCGCAATATCTGCTTGTCGCCAAGTCACATTCTTCAGCGTTGGCAATTTTGTCCGCGCATAGTCGAGCATCGGCTGACTCAAGATCGGTGGCAACGATCTCAATCTCAGGGGCAAGGTGAGCACGTAACTGTTGAGTGACAATGCCAGTGCCACAAGCCATTTCCAACACTGGACCAGTAGCATGGACATAGCTACGCGGCGGGCAAGATCGGCAGCATAGGGCTCAAACAGCACCGGGCCGAGATAGCGATCGTACATTTGCGGAATGGAACCAGAAAAACTGATGTTAGTTTCTGCCATGAAGGTCCTCCATAATTTTCACTCTGAAGACAGATCATTCACCACAGCCGTGATGGCATCGTAGCCGCCAAGACGTTCATAGAGTGTTTTTTTGGCTCATTTTTGTCTCCTCTGCATACACTCAATCCATTCGTCTCATGAAAGTTTTATGGCGAATACTGTTCGTCCTATACCATTCCCACGCTTGACGTACACTCCCTTATAAGACGAACTGTCGAGAACCTGGTGATTTACGCATGCTTGCCCTATACTCCGCGGATCAATCGGGAAAAAGAAATCTGTAGTTGCTAAGCAAACGTGTCGGGATTCTCTAGGAGGCGGGAGCAATGCCAACGTTCGATGATCTGCTTGCACAAATCATTGGTCTCTTACAACGAGACGGGCGGGTGACGTATCGCGCGTTGAAGCGGCGCTTTGATTTGGAGGATGATTATCTTGCGGACCTCACTGCCGAAATCATAGAGGCCAAGCGACTCGCTGTAGATGAGGATGGTAAAGTGTTGGTGTGGGTCGGTCAAAGCAGTCCAGAGTCTAGGGTCCAGAGTCCAGAGTCAAAGCCTCCCCGTCCCCAGACGCGAGACACCAGACCCAGACCCTAGACCCATCGACTACACGCCTGCCCATCTGGCCGAGCGCATTCGTGCGGTCTCGCTGACGGAGGGTGAACGCAAGACGATTACGGCCCTCTTTGCCGATCTCAAAGGCTCGACGGCGTTGATCGAAGGACTCGATCCCGAAGAGGCGCGGGCGATTATTGATCCTGCGCTGCAGCTCATGATGGACGCCATACATCAGTATGAGGGCTATGTCGCGCAAGCCTTGGGGGATGGCATCTTTGCCCTGTTCGGCGCGCCGCTGGCCCATGAAGATCATCCCCAACGCGCGCTCTATGCCGCGCTACGCATGCAAGAAGAAATGCGGCGCTATGCGGATACGTTACGCGGCGAAAGGGCTATCCGCCCGCTGTTGATGCGGGTAGGGGTAAACACAGGCGAAGTGGTGCTACGCTCGATTCGTAAAGACGACTTGCATGCGGACTACGTGCCGGTGGGCCACTCGACCAACCTAGCGGCGCGCATGGAACAGTTCGCCACTCCCGGCACGATCGTCGTCTCAACCTACACGCATCGTCTCACCGATGGCTACTTTGCGTTCAAGGAGCTGGGCCCCACGCAGATTAAGGGAGTAGAGGAACCGCTGCACATCTACGAAGTGCTGGGTGTGGGAGCCTTACGCACGCGTTTGAAGTAGCAGCACGACGAGGGCTAACACGGTTTGTCGGACGGCAGAGCGAGATGGAACAGCTGAAGGTAGCGTTGGAACAAGCCAAAGCCGGGCACGGCCAAGTCGTCGGCGTAATGGGGGAGCCAGGGTTAGGCAAGTCGCGGTTGTTCCATGAATTCGTAGGGGCGTATTGCAATACACTGGTCACAACTTAAGGACAGCCCCACACTATTGCTCGGTTTGCTGGATCTCGCGATGGCGCTGGCGGCGACGTTTGACGAGACCTAAGAGCTTCGCATGGTGGACCAGGTACGGCACCAACTCTAGGGTCTCGCCTCGCGTGAGGGCGCGACTATAGTGATAGAAGGCGCGAAAAACCATCTCGACCGAGATCTGCTCCAAGGGTTCGTTGAGACTCTGCGCGACCTGCTGGCAGACATGGAGGAGGACAAGGTAGAAGAGAAGCGTGGCATAGAGTTGGAGCTGCATGCCATTGGCCGAGGCTTTCCAGAGGTAGGCGAGATCAAGCACGCGTTTAGTCACCAAGAAGGCATCTTCAATGCGCCAGCGGCGGCGATACAGCTCACAGACCTGCCGCGCGGAGAGCTGAGCGGGGTCGAGGACGTTGGTGAGGTAGCGATACCACTGCCCGTGCCACAACACGGAGACTAGGCGTAACGGATGCCGACAGGGATTGGAGCGGTAGAGGCCCACCTCAATGAGTTCGTCCCGGTAGTACGGGCCGTGACTGAGCACGTGCGTGGTGCGGTACGCCGTGTTTTGCCGTAGGCGGGTCACAAAATACTTGTGTTGCTCCGTGAAGTCATCAAACCACAAGAAGCTGAAGAAGCCCAGGTCAAAAATCAGCAATCCCCCTTCTGGAAGCGCCGTCAGAATCTCCGGGGCAAAGCGTTTATCATTGGCCGCTGCCTCCTCGGTATAGAGTTGCCACAGGGGGCGATGGGTAAAGGCTTCGACCATCACCATCATCCGGCCCGCGAGCACGAGACCGGGCTGAGCTTGCAGCGTCTGCGTCTTTTTCCGAATTGCTTCCAGCGTCGAGCCATCCACCATCGCAACGCGCGGAAACTGCTTGCGCATCTCCGTCCAGCCTTCCAGCCCGGGTAACTGCGGTGGGGGCTGGGCTTGCAACCGTGCACTTACCTCTGTGAAGAGGGTCGCCAGTGCACTGGCGGGCAGCGTATCGAGTCGCTTGGCGATTGCTTGTTCACTGACCTGCAGGGGCGACACCCATAGCAACCCGTCTTGGACTAACACGCGGTGGACCTCCGCAATCGAGCCCAACCGCCGCCAGACCAAACTCACGACCAGCGCCACCATCACCGGCAACGTCAAAATCCGCGCCCGCAGCCGAATGCGCCGCTGGGGATTGCGCGGGTCAGACCGTTCCAATTGGCGGGGTGCCAGCAATGCCGGGGTGAGCAACGCGAAGAGCTCCGCCTCAATCTCCGCCACGGCGGGCAGCGGTCCGGGGACGCGGTGCCGAAAATCGGGATTGTGATGCTGCCGCGGGCGGCGTTTGGCCATCTCCTACCTCCTGGCTTGGGGTAGGCAGAAGATAGCGTACCACCTTCCCTTCGGCATCTCCTTCCGCTGTCACGCTCTCATCCTCCTTCGTTAAGTTGTGACCAGTGCACCTTGGTGCGCCCCTACCCGCCCTCAAACACCTCATCCTAGACAAAACCGAAGGTACGCCGTTCTTCATAGAAGAGATCGTGCAGGAGCTAGTGGAGCAGGGAGTATTGGTCCGCGATGCTTTAGGGGCAGGGCTTGCCCTGCCCACCGAGGGCGCAGCAAGCAGCGCCCCTACCGACCTTCATATTCCGCCCACCGTCCAAGGCGTCCTCGCCGCGCGCATTGATCGTTTAGCCCCGGATGAAAAAGCCCTGCTCCAGCGGCTCTCCGTCATTGGTCGGCAATTCCCGATGAGCGTGATCCGCCAGGTCATTGCTCAACCCGAAGCAGAGCTGTATCGCCTGCTGGCCTCGTTGCAGCGCAAGGAGTTTCTCTATGAGCAACCCGCCTTTCCCGAAGTCGAATATATTTTCAAGCATGCGCTGACGCAGGAGGTGGCGTACGGCACGGTACTGCAGGAGCAACGCAAAGTGCTCCACGAGCGCACCGGTCAGGGGCTCGAAACCGTGTACGCCGCGACACTCCCTGAGCACTACAGTGACTTGGCCCATCATTACCGGCGGAGTGCCAACACAGAGAAGGCCATCGAGTATCTCCACTTGGCCGGACAACAAGCGGTGCAACGCTCAGCCAACCTCGAAGCGATCAGCCAGCTCAATGCAGCACTGGAGCTGCTCATGACGCGCCCAGAGACGCCAGAACGGGCCGCGCAGGAACTCACGCTGCAACTCGCACTGGGACCAGCCTTCATGGCCGCTCAAGGGTATACCGCACCAGCGGTGGAACAATACTACCGCCGTGCCCGCGCGTTGTGTGCCCAACTGGGTGACTCCCTACAGCGCTTTCCGGCGCTGTGGGGCCTTTGGGTGTTTCACCTGATCCGGGGCGAGCTGCGCATGACGCAGGCGCTGGCAGAGGAGTGCTTACAGGTCGCAGAGCAGACGAACGACGCTGGGTTGCTCCTCGAAGCACACGTTGCCGTAGGGACAACCTGCCTATTTCGCGGGGAGTTTGTCCGTGCTGGGGGGCGCTGGAGCAGAGCTTAGCGCTCTACCAGCCTCAGCACCAAGCGCTGGCGTCCCTCTACGGAGGGTTCAACCCGCAGGTTGTGAGTCTCGCCAATATAGCTCGGACCCTCTGGGTTCTGGGGTTTCCCGATCAATCCCTGAGGCGGATGTACGAGGCGGTACACTTGGCGCGGGAGCTCGGCCAGCCTTTTAGTCTCGGGCATGCCTTAATGCTTGCGACCTTGTTTCATCTAGCGCGCGGGGACGGACGCATCGCCCAGGAGCGCGCGGAGGCGCTGGTGGCATTTGGCGAACGAGGGTTATGTCCTAGAATCCCTGTAACCGGAGGGGAGTAGACGGGAGACACTTCTGCGGTAGGTAATCAGATTGTGAAGACGATTAACCACCAAGAAGAAGGAGGACTCCCGTATGGAGAAGAGGATAGCACCAAGTGAGCAAAAGGCCCAGGCACTCCGTGCCTTACTGCAAGGCCAGGCCAACGGGCAAAGTGGAGAAGAGTTATTGAGTTTGTTGGTGCGACTGTCGACCGAACGGATTTTGCAAGAAGCGTTGGAGGAGGAACAAGCGGTGGCCTTAGGGCGCGGACGGTACGAAGCCCGTGGCGAGAAGGTGGGCTATCGCAATGGCTATGAGACCGGGACGCTGAAAACGGGCGAAGGGGTGCTGCATGTCAAAGTGCCACAGATTCGCGGACAGCAGGACGCGTATCGCTCGCAATTGTGGGGCAACGTGGGCAATACCAGTGACGTGCTCAGGAAATTAATTGTGGAGATGTATGTGGGCGGGATGTCACAACGGGATATTGAGTACGGCTTAGAGCAAGCAGTGGGGCAGTTTGTCCTGTCCAAAAGCACGGTCAGTGACATTGCCGAGAGTTTAACGGAGGAATACGAAGCGTTTCGTACGCGGGATCTCAGCCACGAGCCGGTAGCCTACCTCTTTATTGATACCGTGTACGAACCGTTACGGCGGTGGGGGCAGAAAACTGGCGTCCTCTGTGTGTGGGCAATCTGTGAGGACGGGCGCAAAGTGCTCCTCAGCCTCTCCCTTACCAATAGTGAGAGTTATGAGAGTTGTGTGGAAGTGCTGCGGGACTTGGTCAAGCGTGGCATGCAGCCCCCGGTGACAATTACCACGGATGGGGCGTTGGGGCTGACTAAAGCCATCGACACGATGTGGCCCAAGTCGTTACGGATTCGGTGTTGGTTTCATAAGATGCAGAACCTCGAACAAAAAGTGCCCGAGCAAGCGTGGCCAGCCTTCAAAGCCTTAGTGGCGGATATGCGTGATGCTCCGTCACGCAAGAAAGCCGAGGAACGGCGGGACCAGCTTGTGGCGCTCTATCAACGGGAATTTCCCGAGGCCTGTCGGTGTCTCCTGGATGATGCCGAGGCCAGTCTCAATCATCTCGAAGTTCCGCAACGCCATCAACAATACGTGCGCACGTCAAACTTAGCGGAGCGGGCGTTTGTGGAAGAACGGCGGCGTACCAAAGTGATTCCGCATCTGCACGATGAACGCAGTCTTGTACAGTTAGTCTTTGCGGTCTTGATTCGTGTGAGCGACAAGTGGAACAAGAAAAGTTTTAGTGCGCTCGAACAACAACAGATTCGCAGCTTACGACGGAGGCGTAAACTGGACGAACACGAAGTGAGTCTAGAGGAAGTACCGACTGATACCCCAGCTCGTCGAAGTGCCGCGTCTGCTGCCTAAGACCGGTTACAGGGATTAGGGGACTTGACCGCGAACGAGCGGGGGTTTCCCGAGTTCTTGGCCTGGGGGACCCTCCATCGGGGCGGAGCACTGATCGCGCAGGAGCAGTGGGGAGAAGGAATCACACAGGTGCGACAGGGCATGGAGGCGTATGCAGGAGAAATCATAAGGACGATGTATTCTCGCCTGGCTCGCCGAGGGGTATGGAGGCGCAGGACAGGTGGAGGAAGGCTTAGCGGCGATAGCCGAGGCGTTTCGGCAGGTGGAGAAGACGGACGAGTGCTTCTATGAAGCGGAGTTATATCGGATTAAAGGCGAGCTGACGCTCCATAAAAGTAGGGTGGGCATTGCCCACCAGGATGTAACCGTGGCCGAAGCAGGGACGGTGGGCAGAGCCCACCCTACAGGGGAAGTAGAAGCCGAAGCCTGTTTTCTCAAAGCCATCGAGGTTGCGCAAAAGCAGCAAGCCAAGTCTCTCGAACTTCGCGCGGTGATGAGCCTTGCCCGCCTCTGGCAGCAACAAGGCAAGCCGCGCGAAGCTCATGAGCTGTTAGCGGAAATCTACGGCTGGTTCACCGAAGGGTTTGATACCAAGGATTTGCAAGAAGCCAAGGCGCTTATTGAGTCATTGAGTCATTAGCGGCACTAAACTCCTTCTGTAGATTGCAAAACTGCCAGCCATAGGTCATATATTCATAAGGGAGAACGACATGGCCTTACCTATGAGCAAACGGACACGGGTTGCAATTGACGAGAGCAAACTCCGGCGCGTTCAACAGTTATTGGATGCCCGGACTGCAGCCGATGCAGTGGACAAGGCGTTGGACCAGGTGTTGTTTGGGGAAGAAGTGATGGCGACTTTGCGTACCATCGCCGGTAAAGGGAAAAGGATTACCGACGTCTTTGGCAATCTCCGCTAACATTCTCTTTGATACCAATATTTACTTGCGCGTGCTTCACTCCGAAGCCTACGAACGCTATCACCGAGAACGTTTTTCCCGCTTTGCCCCGCGTACATATCTTTGTTCAGTTATAGCAGCTGAACTGTACGCTGGTGCATATACAAGCCAAAGTTCGCGCCTTGTTGAGCCTCTGCTTGCACCATATGTTCGGGTGGTCGCCTGATATTTCCTCAGCACAAGGATTGAATTGACATGGGTAAAGTAGCGGCGCGTATTCTACGTACTGCGCCCAACTATCGATCGAAATTACCGGCTCTACAAATGACATTCTGATTGCTTTAAGCGCGAAATGTGTCGGCGCTACTGTCGCGTCTGAAAACGAAAAGGATTTCGTTCTTATCCAACGGTTTGTGTCGTTCACCCTTTTCCCACTTTCTCCGTTCTCCTATTTCCCAGGCTAGAATTCACAAGTGAGTAAAAGCTTCTTGTTGTGGTTACGCGTTCCAGAAGGTCTCAGCAATCGCCAGGTCTTGGCGGCGTATTGTTCAGGGCTGAGTCCCAGCTCGGTGGCACGATCATCATGGAGTTCGCGCGTTGCCACAGGGGCTCAATCCGTTCCCGCACTTGATCCGGCGTGCCGCACGCGACAAACGTGCGCGCCATCTCGTCTGGTACCAGGGATGCGGCCTGTGCCGCACTCATGGAGTTCGACGCCTCTTGGAACTTCCGTGCTTCGGCTGTAAACCCATGAGCCGCAAAGAACGAATGATACAGGGCAATACCTCCATAAAAGGCGACTGACGGCCTGGCTTCGTTGAGCGCGACATGTGGATCACGATCAATCGATGCCATCACCCACGGCTGAAAGTGAATTGTTGACGGATCGCGTCCCACACGCGCCGCACCAACTGCGAGTGATTTCTGAGCTTGTCCTAATGCCCATTCGATAGACCACACCGGATGACCAATGAGCCCATCACCGACTTCTCCCGCTAGTTCGACATGCGCTCACGCAATGCCGCAATCCACACTGGGATACGTTCACGATACGGTGGTGCCGTGGGTTCATAGCCATGAAATTTCAGCTGATAACATTTGCCGTTCCAAGCTTTCATCTTACCGGTGCGTGCTCCTTCTTCCACCTGACGAAAAATCTGCACGACTTCGCGCAGCCGTGACACTGGTTTGTCATACGGCATTCCGTAGTAA
>CAVTCR010000056.1:0-217429 GCA_963733195.1 uncultured delta proteobacterium | reverse complement strand
TATGCAGATCGTCCTTACGAATCGACCGGACCACCACTTCGCCGTATTCACGCCCACACGCATCAAGAGAGGGGAGGAGCCCTTGGCTCGTAAGGTGTCGGCATAGCGGCGCATCTCGTCCTGCATGAGCAGGGCAGCGTAGAGGGCCCGCTGCGGGTGATCTTCATGCGCGATGGGAGCACCAAACAGCGCGAAGATCCCATCGCCTAAGGCTTGCGCCACATAGCCTTCGTAGCGATGCACGGCATCCATCATAATCTGCAGGGCGGGATCGATAATCGCACGAGCTTCTTCGGGATCCAGGCCTTCAATCAACGCGGTAGAGCCTTTCAAGTCCGCAAACAACGCCGTGATTGTTTTGCGTTCACCATCAGTGACATTTGCCGAGCGGATGCGTTCGGCCAGATGCAGTGGCGTGTAGGAAATTGGGGACTGGGGACTGTCAAGTACTGCTTCGCCGTTTCCCCCTTTATCCGTTATCCTTGTCCCCTTATCCTCTCTAGAGTTGCCGACCCATACCAACACCTTCCCGTCTTCATCGTGCGCCACACGTTCAGCCTCGATCAACTCGTCCTTGAGTCCAGCAATATACTCATCGTCAATGTGAAATTGCAGCTTCAACGCCCGGTACGAGACTCTGCCCTTGCTTTGCAGCAGCTCTCGCACCTGTGTGAGCAACTCATCAAAGCTCATGAGTGCGCGTCCTCTGTCCACTGCTTCCTAACGAGGTGTACACTGCATCAACCAAAGTGGGCCAGCGTAGGTCGGGATTCTACAGCGTTCCCGTCTGGTATTGGTTCGGCACGTAGCCGAAGCCCACGCGTGCTTCCGTATCAGCGAAGCCAATAGACCCTCCTCTGCCAGGATGGCCAAAGGCGCGCGGAAAGGACCAAACGAACGCTCCGCCGTGGGAAGCATAAACCCCACCCCAAACCGCGTGGGAAACTGCAGAACAGCATCGAGACCGAACGACTGCTCGACGATCGCCGCTGCAATCGTTGCCGGGTTCAGCAGATGAACACCAGCAAGCGCGCCGCCATGAGCCAAGGCCCCGTAAATGCGGCCAAGCGCTCTCGCTGTAGTATGACCATTGCCCGCGGGAATCTCGGCCGCGCGCCACGCTCTGGTATTGGTGACGGTCGGGGTCCGTGGCGGATTAAGAAAAGCTCGCCCCGACATCGACAGTGGGTCCTGCAGCAAGGTTTCCCACATCGTGACATCACCAGGGCGTGGGGGTGGATCAGGCAGCACTTCAGCCGCCCGCGCATCCTCAGATTCCGGTACCCCAATGAAGAAATCAGCCCCAAACGGTCCTGTCACTTCCGCCCGCAAAAATTGTCCGACGCTTTTGCCAGTAATCCGCCGCAGGACTTCGCCAATCAGGAAACCAAAAGTCATGGCGTGATACCCGTGCTGTGTCCCAGGCTGCCACCACGGTTCGGTCTCGGCCAGCGCGGCAGTCATGGCGCTCCACTCGTAAAGAGACTGTGGCGACATGTCGCGCCTGATGGCAGGCAATCCGGCGCGATGACTCAACAGCCAACGCACGGGAATCGTGTCTTTTCCCGCTTGCGCAAATTCCGGCCAATAGCGGGTGACTGGCGCATCAAGATCAAGCAAGCCACGCTCGACCAGCATGTGCGTGCATAACGTCGTCATGCCTTTGGTCGTTGACGCAACACTGACAATCGTATCGCGTTGCCAAGGTCTGGTGCGGGCAGCATCAGCAAAGCCGCCCCAGAGGTCCACGACGGGTTTCCCCTCCACATACACACAAACGGCGGCACCCACATCTCCGCGTTTAGCAAAATTCTCCGCAAAGGCCTCGCGCACCGCCGCGAAGCGTGGATCACAGGCGCCTTGGAGCTGTGGGACTACACTCATATGCTTTTCTCCTGCCCTAAAAATTCTTGCACTACAGCGGCAAAACCTTCAGGATTGTCTCCCATCACCGAATGCCCTGCGCCAGGCACGATGGTCAGACGGCTGTTGGGAATAGCTGCTTGCAGACGCTCTGCTGCTGCCGGAGACAGAATGTCGCTCTCGCCGCCACGGACAATGAGGGTCGGACAGTGGATCTTGCGCACATCTTCCCACAGTCCTTCTGGGCCGATACCGGACCGGATACCAGCGGTCAGACGCTGTTGATCGAATTTCCACGTCCATTTGCCGCTCGGCAGTTGCTTGAGATTATGCGAGAGTCGTTGGCGGAGATTCTCCAACGAACGACGGGGATTAAAATGATGGGCCCGTTCGATAAAAGCCTCGAACGAATCAAGTTCGTCGATGCTAGTAAAGTTTTGGATGTTCTCGCGACCGCGGGTTTCGATCTCCGGCCCGACATCTATGACAATCAGCGCGCGTACCTGCTCGGGATAACGGGCGGTATATGTGATCGCGTTGATCCCGCCCATAGACAGGCCAGCCAGAATGAATGGCGGCAGTTTGAGGGTAGCGACCCACGCGGCAATGTCTTCGCACTGTGTGTGTCGGCTGTAGTCACCATCTGGAACCCAGTCTGAGTCTCCATGTCCGCGTTGGTCCAAGGCATAGACGTGGTAGTCATTGCGCACCCCAGGCGCGAAGTCGTCCCAGGAATGCGCGGTTTGCGCACCGCCGTGTAACAGGACGAACAGCGGCTTCCCTTCGGTTCCCCAGTCAAGGTAATGGAACCGCAGCCCACGCAGGGTGAGCGTGCGGTCTTGATATAGGGCTGGCATAATCCCTCCTTTGTGTGACTCAAGTGACTTTACGGATAGACCCTTAAGGTGGCAGCATTTCTTGGAGTTCGATGAGGATGCCATCCGGATCGTGGAGAAACGCGGAGTGCAACGTGCCCGCCGCCGTCTTCACCGCGGCATGCGGGGGGACCGCAAAGGTCACTCCTTTGCTCTTGAGGTTTTCATAAATCGTGTCTAAGCCCTTCACCCAGATCCCGAAGTGCGAGATCCCAATCTGATCCACGTTAATTCCTGTGCCCGTCGGTGGTGGGCCGAGCGGCGCCACCAGAGAGACTACCGACGCGGCTTCATTGAAGCCGTACAGTGCTGCAGTCTCCGGGCCGTACCGGAGCACCACAACCCGATACTTGCGGTTTTGCCGCTCGGAGATTCCTCCCAGTGATTCTCGTTGCCGTCAAGATCATTGATCTCCTGGGCCACCTGAAACCCGAGCAGGTCACGGTAAAAAGGCAGCGAGCGGTCCATATCCCGCACTCCGACGGCGACGTGCGATAAACTTCTAGGAATCATAATTTCCCTCCTTTACATTGGTCCTCGTTCAAAAAGAAAGCAATTGGGCATTCACAAGGATCATTGGTGGAGTACTTCCAATAACGCCTTTGCCTCTTGCAAATCCTTGGTATCAAACCCTTCGGTAAACCAGTTGTAGACCTCGGATAACATGCGGTGAGCTTCGGCGCTTTTGACCTGACTTTGCCACAACCGCGCCAGGCTCATCACCGCGCGTAGTTCGAGAGACTTGGCCTGCTGCTTCCGGGCAACCTCAATGGCTTTTAGAAAACACGCTTCGGCTTCGCCTTTAGGCTCTAGGATCTGGGCGCTAGGATCTGGAATCTGCGCCATTT
Source organism: uncultured delta proteobacterium (assembly GCA_963733195.1). Classification (GTDB taxonomy): domain Bacteria; phylum Desulfobacterota; class Binatia; order Bin18; family Bin18; genus VGTJ01. The sequence continues at coordinate 213,843 of CAVTCR010000056.1, read as the reverse complement.
CCCCATTTCCCCATTTCGCCTTTTCGCCCGCGCGAAGCGTAAGCTCGCCGCGCAGCCGATACAGCTCCGCCTCGTAGAAGCGCTCCTCAGTTCTGTCCACCGTCGCTAATGCTTCGGTGAGCACGACCAGCCCTTCCGCTCCTTCTCCCACTTTCCCATACGCCTCGGCCAGCAGGGCAAGGACATATGGCCTCCACAACTCAGCCCCCATCGCCCGCATGGCGGTGATACTTTGTTGTATCTGGGCAATTCCCTCCTTCTCCTGTCCCTGCTCGGTCAGCACCCAGCCACGTAAGACGGTCCCGAACGCGAGCCAGAACGCCAACCCTTGCTCGGTCGAGAGCGCTATGGCTGCTTCTGCTCGCTCGTGAGTCACGTGCACTTCCCGGCCGAACTTATGAAGTGTGGCGGTGTGTATCAGAGCAAAAGCCAAACTGAAGGGGTGAGCCAGTTCGTGGGCGAAGCTGAGCAATGCCTGAATTTGCTTCAGCGCTTGCTCCGGATAACCCAGATACCACAACGCCAGAGTCCCATAGGTAAGGCAGGACACTCCGGGGTCAAGTCCATAGCGCAGGGCATGGGAGCGGTGCTGTTGAGGAGTGTACAGGCTCATGCCTCGCTCACCATACTCTCGAGCCAGGATAAACTCGCCGGAAAAAAGCAAGCTTCCTACCAGCGTCCGGTGGGCCTCAAGGAGGATTGCTGAATCTTGCTCCTTCTGGGCCAGAGTCAAGAGCCGCTCCCCCAACTTGCGAGCGGTCTTTAATTCCCCTTGTAACAAATAAAATCTCCAGAGCCCGACCAGTACTGGTAAGAGCTGAGGCGTGTTCCCTACCTGCTCACAGAGCTCAAGCGCCCGGGCGTAGGCTTGCCCCACCTCCCGGGTATAGCCCTTGGCAGCTATGAGCGGTGCGCCCAGAGTGACTTGCAACATCAATTCCTGCTGGAGGCGCTCGGGCGTGTCGGGCAACGTTGTGAGGAGATCTAAGGCGGTCGTCAGATGAGTAATCGCTTCCACATTGGCCGAGCGCTGCACCGCCTGTTGCCCCGCCAAATGCAGGTACTCGACGGCTTTCCCGGATTGCCACTGCGCGTGTAGTGATATGCCAGCTCACTGTAGTGCTCCTCTACGTTGTCCTGGTAGAGCTGTTCCATCGCTTGCGCGGTTTGCTCATGCCAGGCTTTGCGCCGTTCCATTAACACGGAGTTGTACGCCACCTCTTGCGTGAGCGCGTGCTTGAAGCTATACTCGACTCTCGGGAAACGCCGGCTGTTCGTAGAGGAACTCTTTACGCTGTAGCGAGGAGAGGAAACGGTAGAGTTCCGCTTCCGGCTGCGTAACCACCCGCTGCACCAGGCTCAACGGAAACTGTCGCCCGATGATGGCTAACTGGTGCAGCACGCTTTCTCTTCCGGCGATAGGCGATCGATACGGGCTGTAAGACTCCCTGGACTGTTGGAGGAATGTGCAGCTCGGTTGGGGCTTTCGCCAAACGGTAATTGCCTCGCGCCCCGCTGAGAACCCCCTCCTCGGCTAAGGTCTGTACCACTTCTTCCATGAAAAACGGCGTGCCTTCGGTCTTCGTAAAATGAGCGGCTTTAAAGCATGAGGCTCGCGTCGTTCCCCAGCAGGCCGGTGAGCAGTTCCTCTGCTTCCTCTTGGCCAAGGAGGCTAAGCGGAGTTGCGTGTAATAGGTCTTGCTGCCCCACTCATGCCGGTACTCGGGACGATAGTTCACCAGGAGAAGGAATGGGCTCTGGCCACACTCTCACTGAGGACATCCAGGAAGCCTTGTGTCTCGCCATCAATCCAGTGCAAGTCTTCAAAGATCAGCACCAAGGGTTGATTGAGACTCTCCCGTAAGAACACCTGCTTGAGCGCCTCAAAGGTCCGGTGCCGCCGCATCTGCGGGTCCATCTGCTGCACGGGCGACGGCTGTTCTTCGATGCCGAGTAAGGCATAGAGATACGGTAAGTTCTCTTGCAACGTGCGATCGAGAATTACCACTTTCCCCGCGACCTTCTCCCGTCGCGTCCGCTCGTCATCTGTTCTTATCCGAAAATAACTCTTGAGCAGTTCGATGACCGGCAGTACGCCGTCGCCTTGCCATGCGACACGGATAGGCTTCCAGCACTAGACAGCCACTCAGAGAGCAGCTTGAATTCGTAGAACAACCGCGACTTCCCTAATCCCGGCTCGCCTATCACACCCACGATCTGCCCATGCCCGGCTTTCGCTTGTTCGAGCGCCTGGTGAGTTGCTCCATCTCGCTCTGCCGCCCGACAAACCGCGTCAGCCCCCGTCGCGTGGCCGTGACCTGCACCGCGTGCGTAAAGGGCCCGGCTCCCAAGTACCTCATAGACAGGCAGCGGCTCCGCGTGCCCTTTGATCTCCGCTGCGCCCAAGGCTTTCAGCTCGAAGTATCCTTCGACAATTTCCGGGTGTACTCGTGATCAGAATCGACCCTGGCGTGGCCATCTGCTCCATGCGGGCTGCGAGGTTGGTCGAGTGTCCGACGGGGTACATAGTCCGTATGCAGGTCGTCTTTGCGGATGGAGCGCACCACCACTTCGCCGGTATTGATGCCGATCCGCATTTGCAGGGGGGCGCCCGCGCGACGCAGTCGTCACTATACCGCCGCATCTCCTCTTGCATGCGGAGCGCCGCGATAGAACGCTCGCTGGAGATGATCTTCATGGGCAATCGGCGCGCCGAACAGCGCAAAGATACCATCCCCTAGAGCCTGGGCGACGTAGCCATCGTAGCGGTGCACGGCGTCCATCATGAGCTGTAACGCGGGGTCAATGATTGCGCGGGCTTCTTCCGGATCAAGGCCTTCAATGAGCGCCGTGGAGCCTTTGAGATCGGCAAAGAGAGCGGTGATGGTTTTACGCTCGCCGTCTGTGATCACTGCTGTACGAATGCGTTCGGCGAGATGCGGTGGGTGTAGCTACTTGGAGGTTGGAACTGAGAACTGGCGAGTGAGAATTGACAACTTCCGTTTCGCTGTTTCCTCCGTTATCCGTTATCCCTTTCCCCTTATCCTCAGCGAGGTTGCCGACCCACACAAGCACCTTACCATCCTCATCCACAGCTACCCGCTCGGCCTCGATAAGTTCGGCTTTAATGCCCTCGAAGAAACTGGTCGGCTATGGTGAACCGTATTTTTAGCGATTGATAGGAAACGCGGCCTCTGGTCCGCAATAACTCTCGCACTTGGTCCAACACTTCATCAAAGGTCATATGCCCTCACTTGCCGAGGGGATTATACTACTAAGGAAGGAATTCGGAAGGGGAAAAATAGAGTTAAGCTACAGTATCATTGCGAGCCCTTCGACTCACTTCATGATGTCATAATAAACTCTGCACAGCAGAGTCGGAGCCTGCCCTGAGCTGCGTCGAAGGGCCCCTCGCAATCTTTGGCCCGCCGTTGCCGCTCATCATCGGTCGGCTCAATCTGGAAGTAACTCTTGAGCAGCTCAATCACTGGCAGATAGGGCGAGGCCTTGCCATGCGAGACCGAGTAGGCTTCGAGGAGGAGACAGCCGGCTCTGTGGAGATGCAGTTATGAATTCATAGAACAGCCGCGACTTCCCTAACCCCGGCTCGCCCATCACGCCGACGATCTGCCCGTGCCCGGCTTTGGCTTGCTCCAACGCCTGCTGCATCTGCTCCATTCCCTCTGCCGTCCGACAAACCGCGTCAGCCCCGTCGGGCCGCCACTTGTAATCGTGTGCGTAGCGGCCCCGCGCCTAGCACTTCGTAGACGTGAAGCGGCGCTTCTACCCCTTTGATCTCGCGCTGCGCCCAACGCTTTGAATTCAAAATATCCCTTCGATCAGTTTCTGGGTGTACTCAGTGATCAGAATCGAGCCTGGCGTTGCCATCTGCTCCATACGGGCCGCGAGGTTGGTCGAATGCCCCACTGGGACGTAGTCCGTATGCAGATCATCTTTGCGAATCGAGCGCACGACGACTTCGCCGGTATTAACCCCCACGCGCATCACCAGCGGCACGCCGTTTTGAGTCGCACCTGATCGCCATAGCGGCGCATCTCCTCTTGCATGCGCAGTGCGGCATACAGTGCCCGCTGCGGATGATCCTCATGGGCAATCGGCGCGCCAAACAGCGCAAAGATGCCATCCCCTAAGGCTTGGGCCACATAGCCCTCATAGCGATGCACGGCGTCCATCATGAGCTGCAAGGCCGGGTCAATGATCGCCCGCGCTTCTTCGGGATCGAGTCCTTCGATCAATGCCGTCGAGCCTTTGAGATCGGCAAACAGCGCGGTGATCGTTTTCCGTTCACCCTCCGTCAGCGAGACCGCACGAATGCGCTCGGCCAGATGCGGCAGGCGTGTAGTCGATGGGTCTAGGGTCTAGGGTCTGGCGTCGAGCGTCTGGGGAAGGGGAAGTTTGGGACTCTAGACTCTGGACTCTAGACTCTGGACTGCTTTGACCGATCCACACCAACACCTTACCGTCTTCATCCACCGCCACACGTTCGGCCTCGATGAGTTCGGCTTTAACACCCTCAAGAAACTGGTCGGCTATGGTGAACCGTACTTTGAGCGATTGATAGGAAACGCGGCCTCTGGTCCGCAATAACTCTCGCACTTGGTCCAACACTTCATCAAAGGTCATATGCCCTCACTTGCCGAGGGGATTATACTACAAGGAAGGAATTCGCAAAGGAAAAGCTGTGACGAGAAAACTTCCTACACCTGTCTTTGCGAACTCAAGGATATCAAGAGGCATTGGGGGCTCACTGCTTCCAACTTGAGCCATTTGCTGAGCAACAATTCCCTCTCCCACAAGGGGAGAGGGTAAGGGTGAGGGGGGTTTAGTTCAGATTCTGCAAGCGTGGCATCACGTCACTGGCAAACAAACGGATGCTGCGTTCAGACTCTTCATACGGCATACCGCCGTAGCTGAAGACGCCGGTAAAGTCGCTACAGCCAACCTTGGCACGAATATCCATGATCTTCTCGAAACATTGCTCTGGCGTGCCCCACACTTGCAGATTGGTAAAGAACTGCGTGCTGGTCTCGACTCCGGCTTGATTCATCTGCTCGGACATTTTGCCGTAGTATTCGTACCCTTTGGTCTTACTAAAATGTTCCCCGCCAAAGTTGTAGTGCTTCAACGCTGACTGCCAGTAATTGCCAATGTACTGTTGTGCTAAATCGCGAGCGCGGCTTTTATCCTTGTCGCAGAACACCCACCCAGCGGCAACTGTCGGTGGCGCATCAACGCCGTGGGTCTTGCGGAAGACATCGGTATACATCATCAGCTCTGAAGCAACTGCTTCCCATGGTTTCTGCGGGATAATGAGGATTCCCAACCCAAGTTTCGCCATAATCTCCGACGACTCGGGAGATACCGCCGCTGCATAGGTGCGGCCCTTAAACGATTTGTGAGGTGCAGGACGAATGGCTTTGTGTGGCTGCTGATAAAACTTTCCGTTATATTCACAATAACCTTTCTCGAGGCCAGTCAGCACCATCTCCGCAGCCTCGACGAAACGATCTCGTGATTCCCCCATCGGTACGCGAAAACCATCGAACTCGACAACGCCAGCGCCACGTCCGATACCAAGAATGATACGGCCATCGCTCATGTTGTCGAGCATGGAAACCTCTTCCGCAACTCGCATGGGATCGTGCCAGGGCAGGACAACAACCATCGTCCCAAGTTTGATCTTTTTCGTACGCCCAGCCATGTAGGTGAGGAACTGCAACACATCAGGCACCATCGTGTAATCGGTGAAATGATGCTCAACGCTCCATAACGAATCAAAACCTAACGGCTCAGCTAAATCAGCTAAACGCATCTCCTGTTTATACACATTATAATCAGAGATCCGCTGTTCAGGATTTTGACAAATCGCTGCGAGCCCAACGCCTAAAGGTCCGGTGTGGTGTCCATTCTGCATACTGTCCGTCTCCTTACATGAAAAGGTTCGCTCCCTATAAGGTGAGCGTTCAATGCTTGTTTACCATAGTTCTTTACTCAGTCAGTGGCGAAAACTCAACAGGTCGCCTTGACTGGCACGCAAGACCAACAGAGAATCAGAGCACCAAGGAGGGGGAATATGGTCAGAAGCTCAACACCTACCGATACCAGAGTCACTCGACGTGCGTTTGTGAAAGGTATCGGCATTGGCGCAGCAAGTACATTTGTTCCGCTCTCACCCGTGCTTGCCGTCACAGAAAGCGAGGCAACAGATGCGAAGTTATTCGACACTATATATTCACTGCGCTCAATGCGTCGCCTCAAACCTGATCCGATTCCTGAAGATGTTTTGCGCAAGATTGTCGAAGCTGGCATCCATGCCCCAAGTGGTGGCAATCGCCAAGACTGGGGATTTATTCTCGTCCGCGATCCCGAGTTAAAGACCTTCATCCGCGATCGTTATCGAGATGCCCAACAAAAGTCCCGCGCCAGCCAACCACCAATCAATGAACTCCCACCACCTCGTCAACGAGCGATAAAAGCTTCAATCTATTTGTCTGACCACATGAACGAAGCACCGGTGATTCTGCTCGCCTGTTCTGCCAAAGAGTATCCCGCGTGGGCACAGGCGCAGAATCAACGCGGCAGTACCGCCACTGTGCATGGCTCGATTTATCCTGCTGTGCAGAACATACTGTTAGCGTGTCGTGCGTACGGCATTGGTTCAGTCCTCACCACCACACATTTCTTTTTCGAGGAGGAGCTGAAGAAGAAAGCGGGAGTTCCAGACAATATGGAAATCGCCGCGCTGCTTCCGATGGGGTATCCACGTGGAAAATTCGGCAAGAACACACGTAAGCCGGTTGATGAAGTGTTGTATTGGGATCGATGGGGGAACAAGAAGGGGTAGATGTGAACTCAAAGGCATGACATTCCATACACTTTATGACGTGCCCAGACAGTCATGTCATTCTGAGCCCTTCGACAAGTCCTGTGCCTGCGGCACTGGCGCGGCAGGACAGGCTCGCAGAACTCTCGAGAGACCCTTCACTCCGTTCAGGGTGACAAATCCAGCACGCCAATCTTTTGAAGTCTGGGCTAGAGGAAGACATGAAAGTCGTAGGTTACACTGATCGTCTCAGCGTTGCTGCTGGCGAAACGATCCACTTTATGGTGAGTTGCGAACTACCTACTTATCGTGCGGATATTGTTCGCCTCATTCACGGAGATCCCAATCCTCGCGGGCCGGGATTCAAAGAGGAACTCATTACAAGTACGGTCAGTGGCGAACACCAAGGGCAGTTTCAAGAAATCTATACTGGTTCATATGTTCGTGTCGCTGACAGCCCACGGTTACGCGTTCGCGGCAGCTTCACTCTCCAAGCTTGGATTTTTTCAACCACACCACAAAAGGGACAACAAGGGATTGTCACAAAATGGTGTGATACCCAGAGTTATGGGTTGTTCATTGATGAACATGGTGAACTCGCACTGTGGCTCGGAGGTGCACAAAGTCAGTCAGTGCGGATTCGTAGTGGGAAATCTCTGCGAGCAGCAGAGTGGTATTTTATCGCAGCAACGTACGATGCTCAGAGCGGCACAGTCCACCTATACCAACAGCCATTGCGCGAATGGCCGCAGGATGGATCTCACACGATTATCGAACACCAGACATCCATTCACGAATTATCCGACAACAAGCTTGATCTTCTTATTGCCGCGTACTGGCAACGTTCACAAAATGGCCAATCAGTTGCTACCGGACATTTCAACGGCAAGATTGACAGCCCACGGCTGTTCGGACGCGCCCTCAGCCGCGAAGAAATCCTGTCGTTGAAACGTGGTGCATCTCCCCTCGCCTTCGATTCGGCACTTATTAGTGCTTGGGATTTTTCGCGCGATATTTCTTCACGAAAAGTGACTGACATCTCCCCGCACAAGCTACACGGAGAAACCGTCAACATGCCGGCCCGTGCCATGACTGGGTATAACTGGACTGGACGAGAAACCAACTTCCATCATGCGTCACAGAGTATGGGGCTATTCATTTTCATGATGATGATCTTGATGATGCTGGCTGGAAGGTTGATTTCTCTTTGACGATCCCGACGCAGTTGAAAAGCGGTGTCTATGCTGCTCGTCTGCGAGCCGGAGATGGAGAGGATTATGTTCCTTTCGTTGTGCGCCCGAAAAAAGGCGCTCCCACGGCACGTGCTGTGTTCTTGATGCCAACCAACAGTTATCTCGCCTATGCCAACGAGCAGTTGAAGCTTCCGTATCGTCTCGCCCCCAATCAACAGCGCGGAGCCGTCACTCCCGAGGATGAATATAGCGCGAAGTATGGGTTGGTGAGTTTGTACGATCATCACACTGATGGCAGCGGCGTGTGTTATTCTTCACGTTTGCGTCCGATCATGAACTTCCGTCCTAAATATCACATGCGCATTCTGGGCTGCCCACACCAACTCGCCGCAGACTTACATCTCATCGATTGGCTCGAAGCCAAGGGGCACGATTATGATGTCCTCACTGACGAAGACCTCCATCATGAAGGGTTCGACTTATTAGCACCGTATAAAGTGGTACTCACGGGTAGTCATCCGGAGTATTGGACTGAGACCATGCTTTCTGCCGTTGAATCGTATCTACAAAACGGCGGACGGCTGATGTATCTCGGAGGCAATGGGTTCTATTGGGTAACGGCGATTGATCCACAACGACCATATATCGTTGAAGTCCGTCGTTGGGGCGGGATTCGCGCCTGGGATGCCAACCCAGGAGAATACTACCTCAGCACTACTGGTGAGCTCGGAGGCTTGTGGCGCTATCGTGGCCGTGCACCGCAACGCATCGCGGGCGTTGGTTTCACCGCACAAGGTTTTGACAACAATCGCCCCTACCAGCGTCAACCTGACAGTTTCGATCCACGCGCAGCGTTTATTTTTGCGGGCATTGGTAAGGATGAATTGATTGGTGATTTCCCATCACTGGTGCTCAATCACGGAGCTGCTGGGTTTGAACTCGATCGTGCCGATGTCGCTCTCGGAACTCCGCCTCATGCGTTGGTACTCGCCTCGTCCTCTGATTATTCCGATTCCTACCAGCACGTCGTCGAAGAAGTACTGATTAGTGACTCGCGCCAAGGTGGGACTGTCAATCCGTTGGTTCGAGCAGACATGGTGTACTTCGAATGTCCCAACGGCGGCGCGGTGTTTTCGACTGGCTCCATCGCTTGGTGCGGGTCATTGTCGTATAACAATTACGATAATAATGTCTCTCGTGTGACTGACAATGTGTTACGCCAGTTTGTCAAAGACTAAGAGAAAAGGAGAAAGCAAGCAATGAAAATGCATCCATTAGCTGAAGGGTTTGTCCGCAGCGTAAGCAGTTTTCACACTTTTCTCTTTCGTTCGGTTGGACTCACCGGTCCAGGCGCATTTCGTCAGACCTTGATCCTCACCACTCGTGGACGGAAAACAGGGCGTGAGAGTTCAGTGCCGCTGCTCTATGTCGAAGAAAATGGGAAGCTTTACATCGTCGCCTCCTTCGGAGGAAACGACGTACCTCCTGGCTGGTACAGAAATCTTGTTGCCAATCCCGAGGTCGGCGTCGAGCTGCACAAAGGGGTTCAGCGCTACCGCGCACGCTCACTCAGCTCTGAAGAGAAAGATAAAATATGGCCGAAGCTTCTTGCCCTATATCCAACGTACGCAGACTACCAGAAGAAGACGACACGAGTAATCCCAGTGGTCGAGCTGACTCCGGTCTAAAAAGCTGCTTACAGTTTACCCCCTAAGCCAGAAACGTCCCCCGCTGATAATCCTCAACCGCCTTGAGAATTTCCTCGCGCGTATTCATCACAAAGGGTCCATAGCGAGCAATCGGTTCGCGTAACGGTTTCCCGGCGAGCAAGCAGAAAATCGCACGGGCTCCTTTTCCGTCTCTCACTGTCAGTTCCTCTCCATCAGAGAGAATTGCAAGATGTTGCGCAGCAACCTGCCGACCTGGGTCTGTAGCCGTCAGACCGAGCTGCCCTTGTCCAACAAAAACATAGCAGAGCGCGGCATGTCCGCGCTGGACTGGCAGAGTGCACCTCTCCCCACTAGGAATATGCACATCCAAATAGAGCGGCGCAGTTACAATTCCTTGCACGGCTCCCTGGAGCCCGGCGCTTGCTCCGGCGATGACGCGAATCCTCGTTCCATTCGTAAGCGTTGCCTCGGGTACCTCTTCGGGTGGAATGTCTTGATAACGCGGTGCGGTCATCTTCTCTGCTGCTGGCAGATTGACCCACAACTGAAATCCCCACATCAGACCGTTGTCCTGCTTGGGCATCTCTGAATGAATGATCCCGCGACCAGCGGTCATCCATTGCACACTGCCAGCAACCAGATTGCCCTCATTCCCCTTGTGGTCTTTATGCTGCATCGAACCAGCTAACATATAGGTTACAGTTTCGAAGCCGCGATGGGGGTGATCCGGAAACCCGGCAATATAATCGGTTTTCTGATCTGACTTGAACTCGTCGAGTAGCAAGAACGGGTCGAACGAGTCGAGGGTTTGTGAACCAATAGTGCGGAATAATCGCACTCCGGCACCGTCTGAAGTCGGTTGCGCTTTGACAATCTTTGTTACAGTACGTGTCGACATTTCGTTGCTCCTTCTGAGAACTAATACGAGCAGTTCAGCTACAGATGTATCTGAACTCCGTGGGCTACGCCATGCATACGAACACAGGCCAAGCCGCACGGTATCATGAAAAGACACCAGGGTGCTTGTATGACCTCAACACACCACGTAAGCAAGGCGAAAGGAGTGAGGCGTGCAGGACTCGCACTTACAGCTATTGCGCGATGAATCGGACATTCGCTGGGAAACAAGAACGAACAGGAGGCAAAATAATGTCGAATACAAAATCATCCCTTACTCTCGGTGCGATCTTTTACAACAACTTCGAGCTACTTGATGTCTACGGTCCATTGGAAATGTTCGGGAACATTGGCCCTGAACTGCGCCTGGTCACCGTCGCCCAGAAAGCTGGCGAGGTCATGTCAGCGCAGGGACCAAAAGCCTTTGCCGACTATGGGTTTGCTGACTGTCCACCGCTCGACCTGATCCTGCTGCCTGGAGGAATTGGCACCCTCGCCGAAGTAGAGAATCCTGTCATGCTAGAATTTCTTCGGCAACGAGCAACAACCGCACGTTTCACAATGTCTGTCTGTTCCGGGTCAGGGATACTCGCCAAAGCGGGCTTACTCGATGGTCGTCGTGCTACCTCGAACAAACAATTTTTCTCACTGATTACTAATCAAAGTGACAAGGTAAAGTGGGTCGAACAAGCACGCTGGGTGGAAGATGGGAAGTTCGTCACGTCGTCGGGCGTATCCGCAGGAATGGATATGGCACTGGCAGTGATCGCCATAATGTACGGAAAAGAACGAGCTGAGCAGGTTGCTGCTATTGCGGAATATGAATGGCACCGCGATTCTACTCAGGACCCATTTGTCAAATACCTCAACTGTGGAGATGTCAGTCAACTCTCTGCAACTGTCGCTTCTCAACCGTGAACACCTTCTCAGGAGGTGGGCCTATGCAGTACTCGTTCTCAGCCGACCCGACACTCAGTGAGCGGTTGTTCGACTTAATTGATACTGTCTTCCCTGGGTTGCGGCAGGTCGCTCACAATGCCCGAGCACTGGGTGCCCCGTGGGAATCGGTCTCAACACCGTTTCTTATCTGTGAAGGCGAACGCGTCCTTTCTCACGTCGGTGTTATCGAACTTTCTCTTATCGTGCTTGGCGAGAAGACCGCTGTCGGCTCTATCCACGGAGTCGCAACCCACCCTGACTACCGACGTCGCGGCCATTATCGTCAGGTCATTGAGGAAGCGCTACACTATTGTGCGCAACGCTACCCGACGCAGATTCTCACGACTGAGCATCCAGAGTATTTCGAGCCGTTTGGCTTTCGCGTCGTTCAGGAGCACGGCTTCACCGTCACGCCTCAGTCAACCCAGCGCAGGGACGGCTTGCGACTCCTTGATCCACATGATGTCCAGGACATCGCTCTGCTTCACCGTCTGTTGGAAACGCGGACACCAGTTTCACAGGTAGTGGGGGTCATCAATGAAAAAGCGGTATTCTGCTTTAATGAAGGTAGCCGTCCTTTATATTATGCTGCAGACCTTGATGTGATTCTTTGCCTTGAGCAAGAAGGAACGTGTCTCAGGCTCTTGGATGTCGTTGGTCCCCACATACCGCCGTTGGCAGCTATTGTGGAGAGAGTTCCACACCCCGTCGAGGAAGTCGCTATTTGTTTTAGTCCCGACCGTCTTGCGGTTACCGCCGAAGCCAAACCCTACCTTTTTGATCACGACGGCCCGTCATACCTGATGGTGCGCGGACCGTTCGCAGCGGAAGGGCACGCATTTACACTGCCACGGTCAGCACGTACGTAAGGTCCTGCTTTTCTCTATGACGAAGTAGGCTATCCTTCTTCTGTCTGGTCACCAGGCTCGCCCATTGCCTCTACGAGGTTGTCAAAGCGTGTATACTCTCGTCGAAATGCGAGCCGCACAGTGCCAGTCGGTCCGTTGCGTTGTTTGCCAACGACGACCTCAGCGACGCCTTCATCTTGTGAGTCCGGTTTGTAGACCTCGTCACGATAGATGAACATGATCACGTCTGCATCCTGCTCAATACTTCCACTCTCGCGAATATCCGACATCATCGGCCGTTTGTCGGCGCGTTGTTCGACTTGTCGATTGAGCTGCGAGAGCGCAATCACCGGCACGCCCAGTTCCTTTGCCAGGGATTTCAAACTGCGGGAGATCTCGGAGAGCTCCTGCGTCCGGTTCTCCTGCGAGGTGAGTCCGCGCATGAGCTGCAAATAGTCGATTACGATCAGCCCGACATTCGCTTCACGCTTGAGCCGACGGGCTTTGGCTCGCAGTTCGAGCACATTCTGTGCAGGAGTATCGTCAATAAATATGGGCGCTTCTGCCAGTCGCCCAGCCGCCATCGCTAAACGAGGAAAGTCCCGCTCACCCAGATAGCCAGTGCGAACCTTCGCATTATCCACGCGCGCCTCTGAACACAGCATACGCATCACTAATTGTTCTTTCGACATTTCCAAGGAGAAGACACCAACGGCGGTATTCGCGTGTAACGCGACATATTGGGCGATGTTAAGAACGAAGGCCGTCTTGCCCATGCTCGGCCGTGCAGCCACGATGACGAGATCAGCGGGCTGCAGCCCTGCGGTCATGCGATCGAGATCAAGAAAACCTGTTGGGACCCCAGTGACCAACTCTTTTCGCTCGAAGAGTCGCTCCACTGTCTTGACCGTGTCCATGATCATCTCGCTCATCTTGAAGAAAGCTGGACGCACACGTTTTTCCGACACTTCAAAAATGAGGCGTTCGGCTTCATCCAGAAAGCGTTCGATGTCCTCCTCACCATTGTAGCAACGACCGACAATCTCATTCGACACATTGATCAGACTACGCAGTACGGCTTTTTCACGGACGATGCGTGCGTAATGCGCGATGTTCGCTGCACTGGGGACTTTATCGACCAGCTCGGCGAGGTAGATTGCACCGCCAATATCTTGTAGCTCGCCGCGCGCTTTGAGCGTATCGGTCAACGTCACCAGATCGATCGGCTCCCTTTTCTCGCTCAATGCCAGCATGGCACGAAAGATCTTGCGATGCGCTTCGCGATAAAAATCCTCAGCGCCCATCATCTCGATCGTCCGGTCGAGGGCATGTGCATCGAGGAGTACCCCTCCCAAGACGGATTCTTCGGCATCTAAACTCTGCGGGGGAACCCTACGGAGAGCGTCGTCTAAAATGGCCACAGTCGTCTCCCTCATTTATAGCGCTTCTCGCTTGGACATTATCTATTTTCTCTTTTTCTTCGCTTTTCGACAAGTGGCTAGGAATCCAGCGTCGCACGGACGTACGTCAATAGCCGTGAAAGCTCTGTCAGCCCGTCGGCAATGCGCGGTCCGTACCAACACAGCGCCATGCCGTCGATACAATAGAAGTGCCCGCCACGCCCAGCCGGCGTATCCGCCAGGGCTTTGAGATGAACAAAATGTTTGTCAGTAAACGGATACGGCTCACTGGGCAACAAGACCACCTCAGGTGCCAAAAGCTCAATGTCTTCGAGTGTCGTAGCAAAATAGCGCTCGGGCTTCGTGCGAACGACATTCTCCGCTCCACAACACCACAGCATATCGTCGGCATAGGTATCAGCATTGAACGTCATCCACGGTTTCCGCCAGATAGGGCAAAAGACACGCAAGCGCGGCAAGACGGATATCGCGGTCACGACCTGATCATATGTTGCGCGCAGTCTCGTCACCATCTGATCACTCGCAGTTTGGCAACCAAGCACAGGGCCAAGTCGTTCAATCATAGTGATGCCATCCGCTACAGTATGCGGCGCAGTCACATACACCGACAATCCGCGCTCTGTCAGCGCAGCGAAGTCTTCTTGGCGATTCTCTTCATCGTTGACAATCACCAAATCGGGAGCCAATTGGATAATGTTCTCGATGTGCGGGTCTTTGGTCCCGCCGACCTTTGCCACCCGCGCAACATCGTCCGGTGGATGCGTGCAATAGTCAGTTACGCCAATAATGGCGTCGCCAAGGCCAAGGGCAAAGAGCGTTTCGGTAATGCTGGGAACTAAGCAAACGATCCGGCGTGGCGCGGTCGTCAAAGAAACTGTACGCGAGACCTCGTCAAGAAATTCCATAGTCAGTGCTCAGCGTTTGGACCGGAGAATATCATCCAGGGCCTTTTTCTCGTCTGCGGTAATCTCACCCGGATGTTGTGCGGCGGATGACGTCGGAGGTGACGGAGTTGGAGTTTGCCGTTGCAATTCCTTCGCTACTCGTGGTGGCGATAAAGGAGCCGAGCGCTGCGGTTCTGTTGTTACTCGTGGCGGCGGTGCTGGCACCGGAACAGGCGTATGAACGGCAGGCTTATCGCCGAAAATACCAACACGGAACAGTTCCTGTCGCATCAGAAAAATGATCCCGAGGAAGGCAAACACGACACCGTAACCAATGATCAACAAAAGCTTTGCAATGGTCCACGAACGTTGCTTGCGGGGAGCTGGAGCTTTTCGTTTCTTCTGAACCATAGAGAATCATCCACCATGACGAGGAAGAAGTACAGCACGAAGTGCATCTCGACGACTTTTTTCCTGCCATCCATCAACTCCGTTGTACCATTTCAATCCAATCGATTGCAGCCGTTGATTGCGTACCGCGAGCGCAAACCAGAAACGCCGCGTCCTGCCGTAAAAGAGCCGCGTCGCGAAGTGCAGCCGGGCAAGTTTCTTCCCTAACCAAGAACCCGCCACACTGTCCGTATAATCAGCAAAATCAAAGTGCTGGGTCTGGAATGCATGTGTAATCGCCTGGGCAGCGAATTTTCCATATTCCAAGGCAAAAGAGATTCCTTCGCCCATTAAAGGCTCCGCTCCTGCTGCGTCGCCCACCAGTATAACATTCGGTGCTGAGAGTGGACTCTTCGGCGTATAGCCGTTGATGGGGAAGGCGCGGAATTTGGGGGTCAGAGATCGGGGGGCAGGGGTCGGGGGTCGGAACTGGGGACTCTGGACTCTGAGTCCCTCGATTTCCTCAGCCAATAGGCGTTGCATATCGGCATTGGTGAGGTGCGTATTTCCTAGTGAATAAATTCCTACATTGATGTGTGGCTCGCCGTGGATCAGACAGGGGAACTCCCACAAATACCCTTTCAGTCCCTGACTCACTGGCAAAAAATTAAAATCATAACGTTGCTGAGAAAACCCTTCCCACGCGGTGTCGGCAACCGGAATGTCACACATGAGGGCTTTGCCAACAGCGCCCGCAGTTGCTCCAACGAGTTGTCGTCGCACACGACTTCCTGAACCATCGGCGCCAACCACGACCCGCGCCCGGAATGTTTCTGTGCCTGTCACAACTAGTACACGATCCCCCTCACGTCGCAGTTCAAGCACTTTCTCGCCCTCGCGGATCACTACCCCGCGTTCACGCGCAGCCTGGACGAGGGAAAAATCAAACTCATCTCGACGGATGACAGAACACATCCCTCCGTCATCGCAAAATACATCTCGTCCTGGCGGAACTCGCACATACGCGCGGTTTACTGGCACATGCGGAACTGACAGTGGAAGCTCCAGTTCACGCAAACAATCGAGAGTATGCGGGATTAATCCACCAGCGCAGATCTTGTCACGTGGGTGAACGGCTTTATCAATCAACAAGATTTCACCGGCCAAAGTAGGGTCACGCTTGAGCAGGTGAAGAGCGGTAGAAGTTCCAGCTGGGCCAGAACCGATAATGACAATATTACAGTCAATCACAGCGCCTCAAAGGTACCACAGGTGCCCTTGGGGCAAAAGGTCGTGAGGTCTGAATCACAGGAAAGAAATTGACATATGTCTATAAAGTTGTGCGTTTAATGCCGCCCATCCTTCGACTTCCCTTCGATCCTTCGACGGGCTCAGGACTCAGGATACACGCAGGGCAAGAGTGGAATTCGCACGAGTTCCGTACATAACGCAAAAAGTTACCCTTTTGCATCAGCACCGACCGTATTCTCGACTCGGGGAAAGATCGCTTCCCGACGTACGTAGCCTACTTTTCCTTTCGGAGAGAGCGCACCAAGCCAACCATCTTGCGAACTGACAACCGAGAGAAATAACCCAGGCCCGATAGCTCCGACTTCCTGCGCACTTTCACTTGCTTCAGCGTGGACAGGAACCGGGGTCGCAGCAAGCACTTTATACCGGCCAGGCCATACTTCTTTCACATGAGAGACAAATGAGGCTGGGTCAACCTTCTCTGGCGATAGGAGCAAGGGATAGAAGACTTTCACCTCTTCTCCTTGCACAGGCGCAAATCGCAAGGCTTTAACCGCGTCCATAATGGCTTGCTGCAGCGCACGACTGATACTGCCGGTAGTATGCACTGCTACGCTCGTGACCTGGCCTTCTGGCGCGACGTTCAACTCTAAGACGACTGCGCCGAGTGCTTGTGGGTTTTCCATAATCTGTGCGTTATACGCATCACGAATCCCTTGTACGCTTGCTTCTACTTGCGTGCGGCAGGCGGCCAACCCGCGCAACTCATCATTCGGATCCGCACCGAAAATACGAATCGGTAGCAATTGTTCAGCCGTTGTCACTCGTCCGACGAGTTGCGGCACCGGGGAAGCTAGAGGTGGTGAGGGGAGAACGACTTTCTCTTCTTTTTTATCAGCTATAGTAGTTTTCTCACCCGTACGTTCCACCGTTGTTCCCGACGACGGAACCTCTGCCCTCTTCTCTGCTCGTAAGGAAGAGAACATCTTGGCAGCAAAGAAACTGACCAAGAAGAGCGCTAGCGCACCGGCAGCAAGCTTCCCCCAACTTGCGAACGGATTCGGCTGTACCTGTACCGCTTGCGGCAGGACTGGCTGTTGGACAGGCTGCGATTCTAAAGGCAGCTCCGGTAGCGTCATTACTGGCGGAAAGAGTGGCGGGGGTGGGGAGTGAAGGTACAGCTTTAGAGGCTTCCTTTTGGATACGGGGTGGACTCGGTGGAGGCAAGGGCGGTACGACTTTAGATGCCTCCTCTTGGACAGGGGTCGGAGGGGGTGGCAAAGATGTAATCAACGTTGGCTCTGACGTCTCTGGCGACGACGAGACAACTGAGGAAGGAAGTGTATTCTCTTGAGAGGTAGGCGACGGTATGTCGCGCGGCAGGATAGTCCCACACAAGCCACACTGGTTCTCTCCCGGCAACATATTGTGGCCGCAGGTCGGGCACTCATGCGTCCGTCGTAACGAGAGTTGTAGAGTTGGATCATCAGCCATGAAGACCTCACTTCGTTTTACCGAATGAAGCAACAATCAATCACTTCTCGCCCCATTCCTCTTGAGGTGGAGATTTTTCGGCCTTTGGCGCAGGGTTACTCGTAGAACTCTCCGAAAAGTCCTCTACTTCGGCCTCAACAGCCCTCGTTGTGGGCGAGAGATTCTCCATTCCTTCCGTCTTTGGTTGCACTTTCGTTGTTGAACGAGGTCGCGCCGTCGATTGTGGCTGTTTACTTACAGAAGTTTTGCTCACCTTTTCTGTTTCTTGCTCAGGAATAGGAGCCCTTTTCGTCTCCAGTGTGGCTGGCGGCGGAGCAAGTGTTCCTGCACGGAAGGCAGCTTCAGTATCCACTATCCACCCTACTGCTTTGATGGCACTTCCACGCACCGCTTGCTGCATTGACGTTGCCATCACTTCGCTCGAATCACTCGGAGTTCCTTCAATTTTGGTCGTGGCAAGTCTTCTCCCGGTTTTCGCGTCAAACAACCATAACTCAAGAGCAATGCGGTCTTGGTTGACTGGCTTCAGCCCCTTGAACACCTTCTTGGCAATGTCAACAATCCCATCAACGTTAACCGTTCTCGCCTGCGGCTCACAAAAGAGCAGATCAGCCTCGACACCAGCATTCTTACTCTTTTTGCTCAGTTGATAGGTGGTAAGCGATCCAGCAATGAGAAATTCCGCCTCACCCAGGGAACCAATTCGCTCACGGACGGGTCTCTTGATCTCTCCCAAATCTGTTAGGTTATCTCGCTGTATCACTTCTCTCGGGCCGGTATTAGACAGGACGGTAAACCGCCCTGATTGTTCAAGCGCATTGACAATCTGCGCTTTTATTCCGTTGCCAAATAGACGATCCTCTGCCGTGCTTTTATCCTCCTTGCTTTTTTTCACGGAATTTTCCAACCGCAGGACGACAACTTTTGTTTTTTCAGGGCTTGGCGGGGCTACGGAGGAAAGCGGTGCAGGAGGAGGACTCTTAGGGCTGGGTGAAGCACAACCAAAAACATTCAACCACAACAAATTACAACACAAAGAAAGCCACACAAAGGGAATATGCTGTCGCATAGGTTCTTTGCCTAATCCTTTCCTCGTGGATGATCAACTGCCTTATCATATCTTTTCCTCTATATCGTTGCAGATTTGCGCGCGGTATTCCACCTTAGTATGAGGAAAAAGACTGAGCGAGATTTGTGAGATGAGAAACAAACCAGCTCAGATTTGGATCAGGAAATTAGAGATCGTGCGGTCGGATTTTGGCGAGATCGTCACAGTCGGCGAGGAAGGCTCAAAAAAAGGACTAAGCAATGAGGCTGAGTGGAAAATATTCACCAACACCGAGAGGTGCTTTTCACTACTCGTTACTTAGTCCTCAGTACTCATTACTCAAGCTACTCCAGCGCGTGGGTTCACGTTGGTGCGAATCCAGTCAACGATCGCCTGGGTACTCACACCAGGAGTGAAAATCTCCATTACACCCGCCTGCTTGAGCGGTTGAATGTCGTCCTGCGGAACAATACCACCGCCAAATATTGCGACATCTTCAGCCCCACGAGCTTTAAGCGCGTTGATCACTGCAGGAAAGAGCGTCATGTGCGCGCCGGAAAGGATACTCAGCCCGATCGCATCAACGTCCTCTTGCACCGCGGCTTCAGCAATCATGTCCGGGGTCTGATGCAACCCAGTATAGATCACTTCAAAGCCAGCGTCGCGCAGTGCCCGTGCAATGATCTTTGCGCCACGGTCATGGCCGTCGAGGCCAGCTTTTGCTACCAAAATACGTAAAACCTTTTCGTCTGACACAGAAAACCTCCGAAAAAAGCATCCAGTAGTCAGCAATCAGTAGTCAGTAGGGAGAATCAATGAAGAATAAAAAATGAAACATTAAGAGTTAAAAAGGGAAAGTGGGACGAACGACCCTTTCTCTGTTTTTCCATTCTTCATTCTTAACTCTTCATTCTTAATTTGTCTTATGCTGACCGCTGATAGCTGATTGCTCGTTATCACAGCCACGCCGGATCACGATACACCCCAAACACCTCGCGATAGATATCAGAAATCTCACCAAGGGTGCAGTGTACTTTCACCGCGTCGATCAGCACTGGCATCAGATTCGCCCCATTGCGGCAGGCCGCGTGGACACGCCCAAGATGTTCGCGCACGGCACCGGCGTCACGAGTGCGCTTGATTTTGCGCACCCGTTCGACCTGGTTACTTTCAACCGCATGGTCAATCTTCAAGATATCGATCGGCCGTTCTTCAGGAACAGCGTATTTGTTTACACCGACAATGACCTTCTCCCCGGCATCAAGCTGTTGCTGGTAACGGTAGGCGGCATCGGCAATCTCTTTCTGCGGATAGCCAATGTCGATGGCGCGGATGATGCCACCGAGTTCGTCGATCCGATTGATATAGGCAAAAGCGTCCTTTTCCATCCTGTCGGTCAACGCTTCCATCGCCCAACTGCCACCGAAAGGATCAATCGTATTCGTCACGCCGCTCTCTTCAGCGATGACCTGTTGCGTTCGCAACGCAACCATCACTGCCTGTTCGGTTGGCAACGCTAAGGTTTCGTCCATCGAATTGGTATGCAGACGACTGCACACCACCGAGCACGCCAGCCAATGCCTGGACTGCAACCCGGACTACATTATTGAACGGCTGTTGGGCTGTAAGGCTGGCACCTGAAGTTTGTGCATGCGTGCGGAGCAGGAGGGACTTGGGGTTCTTCGCACCAAAGCGTTCTTTCATCACCTTGGCCCAAATCCGCCGCGCGGCACGTAGCTTGGCAATTTCTTCTAAGAAATCATTATGCAGATTGAAGAAAAACGATAAGCGCGGCGCGAAGTCGTCAACATTCAGTCCACGATCAACCGCGGCTTGGACGTACCCAATCCCATCGGCGAGCGTAAATGCAAGTTCTTGCACTGCAGTCGAACCGGCTTCACGAATGTGGTAGCCGGAAATCGACACCGCATGCCAACGCGGTGCATCTTTGGCACAGAACTCGATCATATCGGTGACGATGCGCACCGCAGGCTCCGGCGGACAAATCCACTCTTTCTGTGCGATGAACTCCTTAAGCATGTC
Source organism: uncultured delta proteobacterium (assembly GCA_963733195.1). Taxonomy (GTDB): domain Bacteria; phylum Desulfobacterota; class Binatia; order Bin18; family Bin18; genus VGTJ01. The sequence continues at coordinate 192,921 of CAVTCR010000056.1, read as the reverse complement.
GTTCTGAATCGTGCCACCGACTTTTTCCAGAGGAATTCCCCGCTTTTGCGCCATCGCAAAGTACATGGCTAAGATAATGCTTGCCGTGCAGTTGACTGTCATCGACGTCGTGACTTTATCGAGCGGAATGTCAGCAAACAACCGCTCCATATCTTCGAGCGTCGAAACCGAAACGCCTTCGCGTCCGACTTCACCCAGCGAGCGCGCATGATCGGCGTCATAGCCCATCAACACCGGCATATCGAATGCGGTGGATAAGCCAGTCTGCCCTTCAGCGAGGAGGAACTTAAAGCGCTGGTTAGTATCTTCAGGAGAACCGAAACCAGCAAACTGGCGCATGGTCCAGAACTTGCCGCGATACATGCTGGGATACACACCGCGAGTGTACGGGTACTCTCCCGGCAGACCGATGTCTTTGCTATCGTCGCGGCCATTCTGATCGTCCGGTGTATACAGCGGCTCGATTTCCATATCGGAAATAGTCGAGTAGCGCTGCGCTCGCTCTTCGTTCTTCGGATACTTCTGCGCCAGCCAGTCCTGTTTGTTCATGTACTCCTCCTCGAAGGGAATGCGTCCTAGATTTTGCTTTGTTGGAGGCTGCTTGTCCACTGCCTCTGGGTTTTAGTGTACATGGGAATGAGCAGGCGAGGAAACAGGCGATATTGTCCCAGTAAAAAGGGTATGCCAGAGTGAACCTCACTGATGCGAGAAAGAGCACGATATGAAGACACGTAAGCGCAAAGAACTTGGGCAATACATTGTAGCCGATCCGGAGATTTGCCACGGACAATTGACGTTCAAGGGAACGCGCATTTTGGTTTCGGACGTCTTATATCTACTCGGAAAAGATTGGGATTGGGATCGAGTCTCAGCCGCCTATGACGGTCGCCTCAGCCGAGAAGCTATTGCTGAGGCAATTGAATTGGCACGTAAGTCGTTAATTGATCGTACATTCATGCGCCGGCGAGCCGCATGAATGTATTAGACGAGAATATTATTGCCCCTGAACGCGCACGTCTACGCGCCTGGCGGATTCATTTCCGCAGCATCGGCCAAGAAGTAGGCCGTCTTGGGATGAAGGATAAGAATGATATCATCCCCTTGCTACATGGGTTGAGACGGCCAACCTTCTTCACTCGTGACCATGGCTTTTATCGCGCAACCTTACTCCATGCGGGCTATTGCCTGGTGCATCTCGACGTTGAGGTTGACGAAACGGCGGAATACATTCGCCGGTTCCTCCGCTATCAAGCCTTTCGCAGGCAAGCACAGCGCATGGGCAAAATCGCATGCGTACGCCGTAGCGGAGTAAGCTACTGGCAAATCAAGCAAAGAAAAGAGCAAAGTCTTAGGTGGTAACTATACTGTTCCCGGATTCCACGGAGCCTGTCCTGAGCAAAGCCGAAGGGTTTCATCCGGGCTACACAGCTTGGCCCGCAGGACTGATTCAATCTTGCGTTAGCCGGCACCAGGATTAGAAGGCATTACAATAGTTGTGAATATTGTTATATCTCCTCAAGTGACCGAAACCCAAGAAATTCTAAAGGAGGGCCTTGCGATTATTTTAGAGTTCCCCGAGGTAGAGCATCTCAGTCGCCGTTTGGCGACCGTTCTCGACAGGGTAAAGCAGCCCGAGGATAACAGTTCCCTTAAGCTAGAGATGACGAGCTTGTTCGAAGCATGCGTGCATGAGATTGAACAAATAGTACAAGCAGCGACTGAAGAGCTGAGAGCAATGCGGGAAGCTGAAGAGAAAAGAGTAGACCGGATCGTCCAGCTCAAGCTTACGGCTACCGAACTCCAACAGGTAAGCGAATCAGTGATCGCTCGATGGTCCTTGCCTGGCGCGTTGGGCGACACGGAGCTTCGAGCGGCAATGCTTAGTTTCTCTCCAATCCGTCTTCCGAGTGATCCCCCTCACCTCTTCTGGGAAGAGAGTCTCTTCTGTGCGAGATGGGCAGAGGTAGAGAAGAGTGTCGCAGTTTATCCCGCGCTCTGTCATACACTCCCGAGATGATGCACAAACAAACGATGTTAGAAATTCTTAAGGGAGCAAATTTCCATGCAACAAAGAGCGGCTTGACTCTGCCGCAGTTCAGTATCAAGGCACTCCCCTCACCCCAAAGATACATTGACCAGAGTGTCGAGTTTTATCGCGTTGGTTCATGGTGGCAGTTCTGGAGGTATGAAGCGCGCGAGAGGCGTACGCCTAATCTGGAGAAAGCGAAGGCTTGAAAATCACGAGATATGTGCATGAAATGTCGAAAACACTTCTCGATCACTTACATAGGTGGGCACAAGAGTTCGTGAAACTTGGGTAAAGCCCGTTCTCTTTGAAGTTGACGAACTTGTTGACTTGAGCAGAACGCAACAGCGGAAGATCAGCACCGCAGAAAGCGAAGTTGGTAGGAGAAGTGCCCCCCTTCAACGTCTTGAGGCGTTACGATGTAGAATGGCGGAAATAACTCCGCGGTAGGAAGTGGTGGTAAACCAAATCGACTGTGCCTGTCATTACTATTGGTAGCTCTTGCGTACGTTAGAGAGGAGCGTCATGCCTGGTACCGCGTTACCACGCTCGTCGAGGACATCGCAATCAAAACCCATAAAATTTGGGTCAAACCGGTTCCGTTTCCAGTCAGAGACCGTCATGTTGTGAGCAGCCGCATTGGAGAATGGATACCCCTTGGGCAATTCCAAGTCGTCCCGTGTGTTGCGGCCGTCTCGGTTGCGAAAGATTATGGCAAACCCCTCGAGTCTCCGAATCTGTCCTTGGATGAAAGCCACTGATGGCATGGGTCCTCCGACGCAAGTGATGGAGTGAATGTCGAGCACAGGTAGCACAGTGAAACGAGGTTGTTCAAGGTGACCCTTGAGACGTGTATCGATGGAGTGGGCACCGTCTAACACCTCTCATGCCTCCGGTGTCAAGAGGGTAGACGGATGCATCGCGTGGAGGTGGGATAACCGTCTGCAAAATAAATAGTGAGTCGTCATCACGAAGCACTTGCGGCTGACGTGATTTCGGTTGCTGGTCACAGCCCGGAGAGAATTAGGTCAGATCTTTACTTTGCCAGCAAGCTCTAGTGTGAGGAATTTTCGGATAAGGGTCAAGTCTTTACTTTGGCAGTAACTCCAGCAAAGAACGATGAACGAGGAAGGATGAACGAAGAACAACATTCCACAATTTGTGATTAATGTTCGTGATCAATCTTCAGGAGGAAAAGGAATTGCTCTGACTCGTTTGTCGCTGACAGTATAGAAGTGAACATCCTCGTTTGTGACCCGAATGACCTTGCCCATCCGTTGCGCCTTTGTCCGGAACTCTGGTCGGCGAAACAGCGAGCGCAACGCGTCAGGAATTTCGCGAACCCGAGGATCAGGGAGAGGAAAACACACGATACAATAGCGAGAATCGGCTTCGACCTTTTGCCAAAAATCCCGCTCGTTAATAGTTACGAAGGTCGGTTGGGATTGTTGCCGCAGTAGTTCAGGGATGCCGTCATCTTTGATCACCGTGCGCGGACGGAGGTCAAGAATAAAATGAACTGGGCCTCGGTACCAGCGTGCAATGTTCTGATCAATGGCTCGGCCGAGTAATTGTTCATCCAGAACAATCATTGCGCCGGTTCTAATTCAGGCAAAGTGCTAAGAAATTGAGCCGTCATTAACCGAACCGCTTCTCGAATGGCGGCATGACAGACTCGACCTCGATAGCCTGTGACAATGTCGTCAATTGGTTCGCCCGCCGCCAACCGCTCAAGCGTTCCGGTAATTTCAATCCGAGTGTATTTGAACGTTGGACGGCCCCCACACACGCCTACCGCCCGCACAACGTACTCGCCCAGTGGATAATATTGGTAGGGCTCTCCGCCGACAGTTTCTTTGACAAGTTCAGCCATCACCCTATGCTCCTTGAGGCTAGTCTCAGACTATTATGTACTGGACCAGTCGGCGCAGACAAGGTCAAGACGACTACACGGATTTAAGTCCGTAACAGCATGCTTTCTCATTCGACCCTACGATAGAACGCCAGGTGCCACAGACGGCTGGCTCATCAAGAAATGATGAACGCAGAAGATGAATGGAGAACAACAAGAAAAGAAGGACAAAATGGAGAATAGCGTCATTCCGAGATATTCAGCGGAACAAGCGCCAGGTGCCACTGGCGACTTGTTCGCCAGTGCTCAAAATCAGCAAACGGCGAAGAACAGCACCTCGATTTTTACAACCAGTGAGATTGCTTCGCTACGTGATCACTCATCTTTGGTGATGTTTGCTTTATCGCCGTAGGATGGTCTCGATGCCTTTCAACACACCTCTAGCTGAGGAGAGGGGATTTGACCGACCAGCTCGGTCAATACGCTACGGTCCAGTGCGAGGATTTGCGAGACGTTGGCTACAGAGTCTTTGGCAAGACCTGTATGCTGCGCCAACAGGAGTACATTTCCCGGTGCTGTGGCCCAACGTAAATTACTGGTCAAGGGTACGCATACCACAGTAGCAAGACGGCTACGGTTGAGTGCTTCTCCTTGGACGATCAAGACGGGTCGCCGAAATCCCGGCCCCGAACCAGTTTGCTCCGGCAATTCCGCCCACCACACGTCTCCTTGGTGGTTTACCATTCACTCCGTTCCAATACCCGGCGGGTCGCTTCCTGGAACGCGGGCTCCAGTCTTGTGTCCACTTCAGCACACACTACATTCATCGCTGCCGTAAGCGCATCCGTTGTCACTGCTTCTTCTGGAATCAACACAATCAGCCGCACCGGTCCTTGCGGGACTTCGGCGGGAACTGAGGCTTGGATCTGATGCTGTGCATCCACGGTACCGATCACTTCTACGGCTCGCATGTTTGATGCCTTTCTTTACTCTTCTGCTTGTTAGTCTATGCGAGATTTCCGGGTCTTTCTAGCGGCGGACGCCATGGACGATATCATCTTAAGCACGGTAGGGGTGGAAGAAGACACTGAACCAATAGCAGTACGTTCCCCGGTGCCGTGTCCCAGCGAAGGTTACCGCTCAAGGCCAGCCACTTCACGCGTGGGTCGCGTCGAGTAGTTCGTCCTGCTGTTGGGTTGGGGAATAAGGGATGTTGTTGAATTCATTGAACGAAAAGGAAGAGGAGTCAGCAAACAGCTGTGCTCTTCTGAACGTCTTCTCCCTTGCCGTTCATTCAGACCTGTGCTGGATTGTTGATATGGGAAAACTGGGCAAAGATTCGATTGCTCCCGATAAGCGCCCGTTCGATATCGACCAAGCGATCCTTCACATCCGCGAGGCGATCCGCCCATTCCCTAAAGCGGCGCTTTTTGACCTAGCTGAAGCAGGTTTTCGCTCGCTCTTTGAACAGCTTATCGCCTGCATCATTTCTATCCGCACTCTCGATGAAGTGACGTTACCGACGGCGCGTCGTCTATTTGCCCTGGCCCGTACCCCGCTTGAAATGAGTCGCTCGCCCGTCGCGGAGATTGATGAACACATTCGCGCCTGCACTTTTCATGAAGCGAAAGCGCGACAGATCCACGAGATCGCTCGCCGCATTGTCAAGGAACATGATGGCGTTCTGCCTTGCGAGTCGGCAGTGCTTCTCTCCTTTCACGGCGTTGGTCCGAAGTGCGCCAACCTCGTCCTTGGCATCGCTTGTGATCAACCGAGCATCGCTGTCGATATCCACGTACACCGTGTCACGAATCGCTGGGGGTATGTAAATACGCCGACTCCGGAAAAGACAGCGGCTAGGCTCGCAGAAATTCTGCCGCGCTCTTATTGGATAGAAATTAATCGTCTACTCGTCCCGTTCGGTAAGCATATCTGTACCGGGCGTCTACCTCGTTGCTCGACGTGTCCGGTCCTCGATATGTGCCGCCAAGTAGGTGTGAATACACATCGCTGAACAATTACATCTGATCTGAAAAAATGAATGGATGTGGCTACTTTCACGGGCTCGACCTCTCTGAATCAATGGTCGCCGCGTGTCGCGGTAAGCTGCAAGCCGCAGGCCTCGCAGCCACCAAAGCCCAAGGAGAAGGGCAGGACATCACAAACTTTGCATTGGATCAAAGGAAGGACAATCAGTAGGCTTGAGGCATACCGCGTAAAACGTCACCATTACCCCTTTTGATTACGCATTACTCTCACTTCCCCGTAAACTTTGCCTCGCGCTTCTCGAGAAATGCGGTCATGCCTTCTACTTTATCGGATGTCGAAAACGTGAGCGCAAAGGCTTCATTCTCGAAACGACTGCCATTATCGAGATCCATGTCGATACCAGCGTTAATCGCTTCTTTGGCTTGTTGCACCGCAATCGGCGGTTTAGTGGCAAGCTTGCGCGCTAAAGTTTTGGCCTCATTCATCAGCTCGGCGAGTGGCACAACTTTATTTGCCAGGCCATAGCGAAGTGCGGTCTCGGCATCGATCATATCTCCGCTGTAAATCAACTCACGTGCACGAGGCAGACCGATGCGACGGGCAAGCCGTTGCGTCCCGCCAAATCCTGGAATAATCCCGAGATTGATTTCTGGTTGCCCAAACTTCGCCTTGTCAGCCGCGATGATCAAGTCACACGCCAAAGCGAGTTCTGTTCCTCCTCCGAGGGCAAACCCGTTGACCGCAGCAATGACCGGAATGGGCAGCGTTTCCAACGACCGCATAACAGCAAGCCCGACCGCGGAGAAGGTCTTTCCTTCAGTCGCACTCATCGACACCATGGCAGAAATATCCGCCCCAGCGACAAATGCACGGTCTCCCGAGCCGGTAATGATCAAACAACGAATAGCAGAATCTTGTCGCATCGCTTCGACACATGCACCAATCTCACGCACGGTAGCCGGGTTGAGCGCGTTGAGGCTCTTCGGACGGTTGATCGTCAGAATTGCAATCGCGCCCTCTTTCTCAAACAGAATGTTCTCATAGGCCATATCAATACTCCGGATGCACATCAAAATGATGGAAAGTTTCCATAAAGCGGATGGTGTGGGTCTTGGAACGCATCACCACTGAATTCGTCGCCGCACCACCACGAAAGAACCGTACACCTTTCAGATACTCACCGGTGGTTACGCCGGTCGCGGCAAACATGACATTCCCACTCACCATGTCTTCGGTCGTATACTTCTTGTGAAAATCATAAATTTCCATACGACGCAGTTGATCTGCTTCTTCCTGATTACGAGGTCGGAAACGGCATTGAATCTCTCCGCCTAAACAATACACCGCGGCAGCCGCCATAATTCCCTGCGCTGCGCCTCCTGTTCCGACAAGCATATCGATGCCTGTGTCTTCACGCGTGGTGGCCAATGCCGCAGAGAGATCGCCATCGCTAATCAGTTTGACCCGCACACCGATGTGACGCAACTCAGTGATGAGCTGCTCATGCCGGGGGCGATCGAGAATCACAACGGTCAAGGTCTCGACCCGAACGCCTTTGGCCTCTGCCAATGCCGCAAGGTTCTCTTTCACTGGTTTATCGAGATTAATAACTCCCTTCCCCACCGGCCCGACGGCGATCTTTTCCATGTACACGTGCTGCGGGCAGCGGAGAAATCCGCCATGTTCAGCAATCGCTACCACCGAGATCGTATTCGGCCCCCCAGTCGCACAGGAGGTCGCACCTTCGAGTGCATCGAGCGCGACTTCAATCTCTGGCCCCTTCCCTGTTCCTACCGTTTCGCCGATATAGAGCATAGGAATTGACTCGGACTCGCCTTCACCAATGACAATTCGTCCGTTAAATTCAACATCAGGAAACAATTTGTGCATTGCTTCCGCAGCGGCTTCGTCAGTTGCGGCTTCATCTCCTCGTCCCATCAATTCCGCAGAAGCTAACGCCGCAGCCTCGGTAACACGCACCACTTCCAGAGCTAAATTGCGGTCCATACGCTGCGCCCTCCGTATCGTTCTTAGGCAGAAACAGTCTCGCCACGAACGAAATGTTCGAGAATCCGCCAGGCTTCAGAGACAACAACCCCGGTCCCTTTGGCACTTGTTTCGTTATAACTCACCGGTTTCTGCACTCCTCGTTTCATATCTTCCGAGGAGAGAATGGCGAAGGGAACTGGATCAGATGAATGAGTTTTAATCGCACACGGTGTTGCATGATCAGGCATCACCAACACGCGCCATTCAGGAAACTCGCGCAATCCGTCGAGAATCGTCCCGACGACTTTCTGATCAAAATCCTCAAGCGCTTGGACCTTCTTATCTGGTGCTCCCATATGCCCAGCTTCATCAGTTGCTTCGACATGTAAGAAGAGGAAATCCTTTTTGCGCAATTCCGCGAGACCATACTCAGCCTTGCCCAAGTAGTTCGTATCAAGAAATCCTGTCGCACCAGGAACGAGAATCACCTCTAATCCCGCCAGCACACCAATGCCACGCACCAGATCAACCGCAGAAATCACCGAGCCGTCACAGCCAAAGCGTTCCTTAATCGTTGGTACTGCCGGACGTCGCCCTTGTCCCCACAACCAAATCGAAGAGGCAGGTTTGTGACCATTCTGTTGGCGTTTCCTGTTTACAGGATGAGCAGCCAGAATCTCGCGCGAGCGCAGCATAAGATCGAGCAAACGCTCGCTTCCCTCACCAGCCGGAAAGTGACCTGCAGTCGGTTGGTCGGTGATGTCATGCGGTGGCGTGGTTTGCATCTTCTCTTTACCACCATGCCAAACCATAAGATGACGATAACTCACTCCCGGATAGAAGGAGATGTCTTCCTTGCCCAATTCCGCATTGACTGTGTGGATCAACTCTGCGGCTTCCTCGCTGGTAATATGGCCAGAGGAAAAATCGACCATCGTTTCTTCGCCGTTGGTACCAGTTCCGAGTGTGACCAGGTTGCAGCGGAAGGCGATGTCGGTGGGACTCAGCTCAACACCCATACTGGCGGCCTCGATTGGCGAGCGCCCAGTATGATACCGCCGAGGATCATACCCTAAGAGACTCATCGTCCCGACATCACTTCCTGATGGGTAGCCATCGGGAATCGTATGCGTCAGACCCAACACTCCGAGTGAGGCGATACGATCCATGTTGGGTGTCCGGGCATACTCGAGTGGAGTCTTATTTCCCAGCTCGGCAATTGGCCAGTCAGCCATGCCGTCACCTTGGAGTACTACGTACTTCATGTTTGTTCCTCCAGTTAGTTCCCGTCAATTCCCCACAAGCCGTACCTAACTCAACAAAGAGGGCTGAAAAGGGGGAATGGAGAAACGGGAAGGCGAAGAAGAAATCCTAAATTCTCCCGTTTCCCCTCTTCGCCATTTCGCCTTTTTCCCTTCTGTCACCCTGCCTCAGTCCTCATAGCTCAGTCCTATATTGTTCCAACGCTCGAAAAATCGCATCACGGGCTTTTCCATAGTCCGCAGGCAATTCAACTGGGCGGTTCGCGTGTCGAGACGCGAGCCCTGGTAGTTTGCCTTCGTGGTAGCGACGCTTGAAATCGGTAAATTTCAGTCCATGCGCGGTCGAAATCACCACGACTTTCTCATGCCACTGAATCCATTTCCGTTCTAACAACTTAAAGAGCACGGCCAAGGCCACGCCAGTATGTGGACAATTGAAAAGGCCGGTCCGATCGGCGAGGGCAGACGCATCAGCTAATTCTTCTTCACTTGCTTGTTCAACCACACTGTCGAAGGATTTTAAGGTGGACACCGCTCGATGGATACTGACCGGATCGCCGATCTGGATTGCCGAGGCCAACGTTTTTCGTGCCCGAATCGGCTTATACTTTTCGAATTTGGACAGAAAACTGCGGTACAGAGGGTTTGCGTGAGCGGCTTGCGCACACACCAAGCGCGGTAAACGATCAATCATGCCCAGATCGCGCATCAACAGAAACCCACGCCCAATGGCAGAGATGTTGCCGAGGTTGCCGCCTGGAACAATGACAACATCAGGGACTGCCCAATCACATTGCTGCACGATTTCAATCGAGATGGTCTTCTGTCCCTCCAGTCGCAGACTGTTCATGGAATTGGCGAGGTAGAGGTTCTCTTTGGTGCACAGCTCGCGCACAATGCGCATGCAACCATCGAAGTCAGTATCGAGTGATAGCGTCAGCGCTCCGTTGGCCATGGGTTGGATGAGCTGGGCCGTAGAGACTTTATTGCGCGGCAAGATGACAATGGCAGGGATATTCGCGGCGGCACAGTATGCCGCCAGGGCCGCAGAGGTATCCCCAGTCGAGGCGCACGCAACCGCAGGGATCTGTGTTCCTTCGGAGATCATCTGCTTGACCATTGATACCAACACGGTCATGCCAAGGTCTTTGAACGAGCCAGTATGCGAGTTCCCGCACTGTTTGACCCACAGATCTTCGAGGCCGATTTGCTTGCCGAGACGTTCCGCCCAAAAGAGGTTGGTGGCTCCTTCGCACATCGAAACTACGTTGTGATCTTCGACTGACGGGCACACCATTTCTTTCTTGCCCCACACGCCACTGCCATAGGGATAAGCAGTGCGACAGTAGCGATCGTCAAAGAGTTTTTTCCATTCCTGTGGTGAGCGCGTCTGCAACGCAGTAAGATCGTGGTGGACATCCAACAGACTGCCACACTTCGGGCAGTAGTAGATGATTTGATTAATTGATAACTCACCACTACAGCCCGCAGCACAAGCAAACCAAGCACGGAATTGCGGGACCGCCGAAGGGATAAGCGTTCGTTCAGAAAATGCGATATCTGTCATCGTCTTGTTCGCGTTTCTGTTCCCTCTCCCATTGCACAGGAGAGGGTTAAGATGAGGGCCATATGAGGCTGTAATTTCTTCGGTCTTATCCTAGATTCTCTTCAATACGGATTGAAACTGATTTTCCTTGAACAATGGCCAATTCGTCAACCAGGCTCAACGCCACCTTCAGGTTCCGCTCTCGGGCAGCATGCGTGCGCATCACCAACGGGACAGATTCATCCCCCTTGCCTCTATCTTGTTGGATAACCGCGGCAATACTAATGTTCTGTTCTCCTAGAATACCAGCGATCTTGGCTAGCACTCCAGGCCGATCGACAGCCATAAAGCGCAAATAATATTCACTCACCAAATCATCAATAGGCCGGAAGGACGTCGAGCGGAGGTCTTTCCATGCATATCCTAACGGTGGTACTCGTACACCACTAGCAACAGTACGGTTGTGAGCGACTTCAATCACGTCCGCCAACACTGCCGAAGCAGTGGGCATCCCCCCTGCCCCGCGACCAAAATACAATGACGACCCAAGAGCCTCACCCTGAACAAAGATCGCATTATACGCTCCACCAACACCCGCGAGTAAACTGCTTCGTGGAATCATGGTCGGATGCACGCGGACATCGACCGCACCGTCTTCGTCTTTGGCAATGGCAAGGAGCTTGATTGCATACCCGAACTCCTGCGCAAACGAGATATCGGTCTGACTGATGTGGCGAATTCCCTCGATATACACCGAGTCAAACGGCACCCGAACACCAAAGGCTAAAGTTGCTAAGAGTGTCAGTTTGTGAGCAGCGTCAATCCCATCGATATCAAAGCTAGGATCTGCTTCTGCCAGCCCCTGTTCCTGCGCTCTACGGAGCACGGTCACAAATTCCTCACCGCGCTCACTCATCGTTGTCAAAATGTAATTGCAGGTTCCGTTGACGATGCCGAAGAGCGCGAGATTGTGGTCTGCAGCTAGTCCCTCGCGCAAGGTGCGAATAATGGGGATACCACCTGCGACCGCCGCCTCAAAGCCGAGGTACACGCCTTTGGCTTCAGCCGCAACGAACACCTCTGATCCGTGGAGGGCAAGCAGGGCTTTATTCGCAGTAACAACATCTTTCCCCTGCTTGATTGCTTCGAGCACCAACGCCCGGGTCGGGTCGATACCACCCATCAGTTCAACAACAAGATCAACATCAGGGTCTCGCACCACCGCCCATGGGTCAGTGCTCATTCGGGTTGTTCCTAAATCTGGGTGAGGTTTTGTATGGAGGCTGCGACTGGCAACGTGAACGAGGCGGACCGACCGCCTAAGCTTTTTCGTAATAGCGGCAGCATTCCGCTCAAGAAGTTGAACGAGGCTGCTCCCTACAGTGCCAAGACCGATTACGCCGAGCTTCACCTCTCTCGCTGGCATCGTTATCCTACGCTAGCTTTCTTGAGTTCAGGGACTGCTATCCCGCCGATGACTTTGCGAATACCACGCACAGCTTGCCGCGTCCGATGTTCGTTCTCAATCAAAGCGAAACGGACGAAATCATCCCCATATTCTCCAAAGCCGATCCCAGGAGAGACCGAAACCCTGGCCTCAGTCAGAAGGAGTTCAGCAAATTTCATCGAACCGAGATGACGAAACTGCTCAGGAATTTCTGCCCACACGAACATCGTGCCTTTAGGTTTTGGGATATGCCAGCCAACCCGATCCAACCCGTCAATCAAGACATCGCGCCGACGGCGGTAGCGTTGTCGCACAGATTCGACATACTCTTGCGGACCATTGAGTGCATGGATGGCGGCAATTTGCACCGGCTGGAAAATCCCATAGTCAAAGTAACTTTTCAGTCGCGACAGTGCGCCTAGAGCCTCGGGGTTACCGCAGACAAAACCGACGCGCCAGCCTGGCATGTCATAGGATTTCGACAAGGTAAAAAACTCAACACCGATATCTTTTGCTCCTGGCACCTGTAGGAAGCTCGGTGGCTGGTAGCCATCGAAGTATAAATCAGCATAGGCGAAATCGTGAATGACAAACAGATTGTTCTCTTTGGCGAAATCGACCACACGACGGAAGAAATCGAGATCAACAACCGCGGTCGTCGGATTGTGCGGGAAGCTCATCAACAAGAGTTTGGGTCGCGGCCAGCACTGACGCACGGTTTCTTCTAACGACGCAAAGAAATCAGAGCCCAGCACAAGGGGAACTACACGCAGATCAGCATTGGCAATGACAATGGAGTATTGATGGATCGGATACGTCGGGCTCGGACAGATCGCCACATCACCAGGACCAAGCATCGCCAAGGCAAGATGAGACAGCCCTTCTTTGGAACCAATAGTGACAACCGCTTCACTCTCAGGGTCGAGTTCCACACCAAAGCGGTGCTTGTACCAATTACAGATCGCCAGCCGCAGTTTATGGATACCACGGGAGGTCGAATAGCGGTGGTTTTGCGGCTTCTTCGCTGCCTCAATCAGCTTTTCTACCACATGGGGAGGAGAGGCATGGTCAGGGTTTCCCATGCCGAAGTCGATAATATCTTCCCCTGCTCGCCGTGCCTCGATCTTCATCTTATCGAGTTGGGCAAATAAATACGGGGGAAGTCGTTTAATGCGTGGGAAATCCATAACTTTTACCTGTAAGCTCCTCTCGTCTCTACACTTTCAACAGGGCGAGCACAGACGTGTAGGGTATTCTTAGGGTATAGTGGATTTCCCAGAAGCGGTCAAACGTGAGCGAAAGTATTCAGCACTCAGTTGTCAGCATTCAGCAAGCTTGATACCCGCCACAGTTTATCCTGGGCTTGTCGAAGGGCGGGCATGACGATGTGCCTCCCATTTCCAGCTCATTCCTCGCAACAGCAGGAATCCAGTTTCTCGTCTTGAAATAAGTTTTCCAAAAGATTTCAGTGACTGAGCAGAATCTCCACACATTGCTGCACGGCAGCCTCAGCCTTTGCGCGGAGAACGTCATCACTGTTGTTGCTGATCGGGTGGGGAATCACCGCAAAGCGATATTGCGGGAACCCGGATACCTGCGCCATCACTTGGGCAGTTTGCGAGAAACGGTCAGTGATAATCGCAGTAGCGGTCACTCCGAGCTTCTCCGCAGAAAGTGCATCGTGCAAACTGCACGACGAACAGCTCCCTCAATCACCCACCGCAGAGATGAACGCATCACAGGCCGCGAGCTGAGCGAAGACCTCTGGCGGTGCCGGTCGGCTGGCATCGGGCTTCTTGAGACGAACAACCTGTTTGACACCGTGCTGGGTCCGCAATAGCTCTTCAGCATAGTCAAGAATCTCTTTGACTTTGATCTTGCTGTTGTCGAGCAATCCAACCGTGCAGCCAGCAAGAGACTTCAAGCCCGTCACGGTTGCGTTGGTCGTTGTTGATTCTTCAAACGTCGGGTCAAGAACGCGAATGCCCATAAGAAAACCTCACACAAAAGTAGTCAGCGAAAAAGGCTATAGGCTGAAGGCTATAGGGTCAACAAAAAAACTAAAGGCCAAATTGAAGAAGACCGAAACTAGTCGCTCTGATTTTACCCTTTAGCCTAAAGCCTTTCTCATCACTCATCACTCAGTCCTCAGGCCTTCTCACCGCCCTTGTAACCGCATGCGACCACGTCCCAAGCCAAGGTGGGATCACCGCACCAAACCCTCCAGCCGAACCACCTGCAGCAATAACTAAGAGATCGTCCGGTGAGCGCAGTGCAGTAAACTCTTGCTCAGGACCTTTGCCGCGTTCGACGATATTCTTCTTCCCGACTGTCGCCCACTCCTTCCGCAGCACGCGAGCAGATTGGAATACATACTCGCGAATATTCTTCTTTTGCCAGCCGGCGGCAACCAACAATTCACGCAACTGCTTGGGAATCACAATCGCATAGTTCCCTGCCCAGATCGAATAGGTCAACATATTGTGACGAATCTCCGCCGCAAACGTCTCCATAATCTCTTCTGGATCTTTGGTCCACTCGTTCATCACTTGATGGGGTGATTCACAGGCCATCACTGTAACGCCGGAGGTACCGCTTGGTACACCACGTTCTTGCGCCAGTGGAATCCATGGACTGTCTTCTTCATCTTCAGCGATACAAAAAGTGAATTTCCCTGGATGTCCGAGAGTAGAGCGATCAAGCTGGCCAGGAATGCAGCCGAGCACGTTGATAAGGAGCAAGCGAATCGCACGTCCGATCGTAGCATTCGCCCGGCTGCCATTGGCAAGTGCATTATGCGTCGTGTTCATTCCCAGCGCGGTGCGGATAGGCCCGTTGACAATAATAAGTGGTGCGCTACCCCCTGTACTAGCCGTGCTGCCATGGAGATTAAACTCTTCGTCACACATGGCCCGCAACACCGCCACAATTACCGGCATGAAGGTCGGCAGGCACCCCGCCATGACCGCGTTAATCGCGACTTTTTCTGCCGTGATCGGACGTTGACGCACGGACTCTATGCCAACGACATCTCCCGGTTCAAGTTGAGCAGTAGTGAGAAATTCATGTACTCGTTCTTCCGTCGGCGGAACGATTGGCAGACCGTCGGTCCAGCCTTTTTGTTGATACAGCTCGTTCACATCGAGTGCATCAGCAAGTTCATACGTTGCAGACTGCAGCGGTGTATTTGCAAGGGCCATCATCGTCTCCTCACGCTTTGTAACAGGTACCGCGATTCGTAAACAGTCTCAAGTCCACCGCAACCGACGGAATATTCTTCATGCCGTTTATAGGTGCGGTAGTTCTTGCTACACACATGCGGTGTTTTCTTATCGTACTTCTTTATTGGCCGCTGAGCGCTACCGTTGGTACGCGCTCGGCATGACAACGTTGGGACAAGCGGCAGCCAATATCCTCGCTTCAGCGTTCGGACCGCTCGCTCCCTTTTTACAAGATGATCTACACATCAGCCGCGCTGAAGTCGGCTTGGTTTCTACAGCCGTGTTTCTTACCGCTGCTCCTTCGGCTCTGTTCGGGGGACGAGCCGCGGATCGTGTAGGTGAGAGGCAGGTGTTGATTCTCTCAGGAGTCCTGGGTGCTCTCGCGGCACTAGCGGTTTCGTGGAGCAGTGGGTTCTGGAGTCTAGTGCTTGGCTGCCTAGCACTAGGGCTAGGCAACGGCATGCAGAATCCTGCCGGTAGTGCTGCGGTGATGCGTTGGTTCCCGCAATCCCAGCGTGGATTTGCTATGGGCATTCGTCAGACTGGCGTACCGATCGGTGGGATGCTTGCCGCCGGCGTCGCACCACTGCTTGCCTTGCATTACGGTTGGCGCTCAGTGTATCTCGCAGGTGGGTTGCTCTCCGTTATTGGTGCGATATTGATTATCGTCGCCTACTTTGATCCGCCACGCAAGCAAGCGATAGGAACAACAGCGATGCGTTCGTTTCGCGACCTCATGCGCGACCGACAGCTCTTGCTATTAGCTCTGATCTTCAATTGTCAGGTGTTCACCCAAATGGCCGCGACGACGTACTTCGTGCTCTTTTTGCATGAGGCTTTTGGCGCTTCTGTAGTGATCGCAGGGGCGCTTTTCGTTGTCGTCAATGTCGCAGCAATGGTCGCACGGATCGGTTGGGGGTTAGTTAGCGACCGACAGTTTCAGGGCAAACGGCATCCCGTGTTGGTTATCATTATCGCACTTACTGTTTGCAGTACGTTAGGCGCGGCACTCATCCCATCGCACACGCCACTGTGGTTGGTCGGAGTTCTTGCAGTGCTTTTCGGCATTTCAGCTTTTGCGTGGACAGGGATTCTCGGGACATTAGTCATTGAAACGGTCGGCGCAGAGTCTGCGGGCACCGCCATCTCCCTGGTCCAAGGCCTATCTATGCCGGCAACGCTATTGGCCCCACCGCTGTTCGGCTTGCTTGCTGATGTAACGGGAAGTTACCGTTCCTCGTGGCTTGTTCTGACCGTGATCGGCGTGATCGGGCTCATCACCTTACGGTGGGTCAATGAAAAAGAAATCGTTTGAGGTCGAGTACCACAAAGGGGAGAACCTCTCATTGCCTGTAGTCCCTCTCCTCCTTTACTATATCCTCTGTGCCACATCTTGATCCCGAACACTTCTTCATCCAAGAGCGTGATGGGTTACGGCTGATTACGCCGAAAGCCGCCACGGTTTTCGCCGATCACGTCTGGACACTGGAGAATATTCACTATCGGTCACGCCTGGAAACAGTGGCAGGCGAAACCGTCTCCCAAGGCTTCAAAAAGTTTATGAACCTTGGCCAGGGTCCAGACGGATTACGCGTCGATGCTGCCGACATCGTCAATGCCTGTGTCCGTGGTGATGCCGTTGCCACGGTCAAACTGGACGGAAGTTTACTGGTCCGTTCTGTTCATCAGGGGCAGGTGTTATTACGGACGCGTGGCGCGTTTAGCTATCAGCATCAGGATAACGCCCACGAAATCGACGAATGCACACGCCGTTATCCCCAGCTGTTAGACCCCGCCTATCTCCCGAATACGAGTCTGTTGTTTGAGTGGGTGAGCCCGTCAAATGTGATTATTCTGAAGTATGCACATACTGACCTCTTTTTGGTCGGTGGTATTCATCATCGCGAGTTACGCTACCTGCGGATGATCGAACTCCAGGACATAGCGGCACACACCGGAATCCAGTTGGTCGAGTTCTTTCTCTTGAATGAGAGCGGATGGACCGACCTCTATGCCACGCTCGCATCGGACACGGAAAAAGAAGGCTATGTCATTCGCATTCATGACGAGCAAACCCTCGTCAAGGTGAAATGCGTCTCGTACATCGCTAAGCACGCGTTTAAGTACCGCATGAGCACGAGCCGGCTCATCGACATGTGGTTTCAAGCAGGTCGCCCGTCACAACCAGTATTTGTGGATTCACTGATTCGTCAGTTCGACGAAGAAACTATTATGTGGGCGTTGCCGTTCATCACCGGATTTTTCCGTGCCGTGCAGACCGTCGGAGAGCATACCTCTACAGTGCGGAAGGAAGTCGATCGGCATCGAATGTTGTCGCGCAAAGATTTCGCCATTCAGATGCGCCAGCAACTCACGTCGCGTGATTTTTCGCTGGCGATGCTATTTTGGGACAACAAAGACGTTCACGATCGGCTACTGCGACAATTGCTGGAGGACGAGTTGGCTGCGACCAACGTTGCACCGCCAGCAGTGATTGAGGAAGAAGCGTAGAGGCACAGTGCATCGTGCCCCTATAACCATCTCGCTATTTTTCCGGCCCCATCCACGTCGGCACGGTCCAACCATTGAGGTCATAGTCACTGAGGCAAGACTGCACGAGACGTTCGAGCGTTGCGCGATCGCCATCAGCTTGTGAGGAAAAGAAAGTTTCGACCTTGAGGTTTTCAACATTGCCAGCATAGTTGCGTTCGTATAGTTCGTGACGGCCACCGAACTCACTGCCGATAGCATCCCACACCAACTTACTCAGCTTCACTCGCTGCTCGGCATTCATGTTCGCACCTTTGTAATATTGGTCAAGAAACGGACGCAACGCAGGATTAGCAAAATCTTTGGCACTCGACGGAATCTGGATCAGTCCGCCGGCTGCAACCAGTTCAATCAACTCGCGCATGCGCGGGTAGACACTGGGTGCCTGAACGCGATAGGCCCACATCGAACGATGCGACGGAGCCACATAGCCGTTGGCAGCAGGATCAGGGGACAAACACGCATCACGCACCAGGGCATTGAATGTGTGGACGTAGGCGATAGCCTCGCCGAGTTTTTCTTGCACGCCACGAAAACCGATAGTGCCGTTCGACTCTGCGACCATCAGAAAGAGCCCAGTAAAGAATTCAAGTTTGGTTGCAAAGCGTGTAGCCCCTTGTAGCATGAGGTTTTGCAGCACTTGCGCTTGTGGGAAGAATCCGTTGGTCTTGGGGATGTCACGAAAGACAAACACATTCTCCCACGGGACAAAAACACGATCGAGAATCATAGTTGCATCATTCTCGTCGAAGCGACTTGACAAGGGATAATCGAAGGGATGAGACCGGCTGGCAGCTAACTCGTATGATGGGCGCGAGAGCAACTTCACTCCTGGTGCGTTGGTGGGAATGATGAACACCAACGCGTGATCGGTATCACCGTCACTGAGCGGCACCGCACCATAGTTGAAAATGAAGTTATAATGCGTGAACGCGGCAGCGGTACCGACCATCTTTGCCCCGCTGACCACGATACCGTCATCACGTTCCTCGATGGCACGGACGAATACTTCCTTTTGCTCGTGAAGGGCCTTCGAGCGATCGACCATTGGATTGATACCGACATGATTCAGATACAGACATTCATCTGATAATTTGTGATACCAATACTTCGCATTTTCCGCATACGGCGCAAAGTACTCCGGCCACGCCCCAAGGCTCACCACCAGTCCCGCTTTATAGTCCGGGCTACGACCCATAAAGCCGAAGTGCAAGCGACTCCAGACACGCATCGCTTCAGAACGCGCCAGCAGCTCTTGCGGCGTCCGAGCGAGTAGAAACGACTTGTGAGTTAGCGCACCGTTCGGCGTAAGCCCAGTGAGGACAGCTTGTTGCTCGGGATCATGCAAGGCGTCATACAATCGTGCGACTGACCGGGCACCATTGCGAAACGCCGGATGCGTTGTCACATCCTTGACGCGCTCACCATTGATCCAGATTTCTCGATCATCACGCAGACCTTCCAGATACTGCGCACCAGTCATGGGCACTCGTTTCGGACGTTCGAATGTCGTTTTTGCTACCGCTTCGGCCATATATGCACTCCTTGTTTACTGACTTCAGTTGGGACGGCACAGTAACCTTCGGGTCTCGGGACTGTCAACGTTACGCCGTCACCGTCACTTGATACCCGGTGAACTTCCGCACGTTGAGCACACCGACATCAAAGATGAGGTACTGCCCTTTGATACCAAGTAACGTCCCCTCGACTACAGCAGTTTTGTCGAGGTTTAACGCAGTCACTCGTTGGGGATAAGTGAGGACTGGATAGTTGAACTTCCGCACCTCTTCTGTCTCCAGGAACACAGGCTCAGGTCTTTCTGTCGTGACAGCGCTCGTCGCCAGCGCCTCTGCACACCGAGCAAGAAGCCCTTCTCGTTGGGCTTTCAAATCGTGCATCTCCGGTTCCCCCTTCAACATCTTTCGCCAATCGGTGCGGTCAGAAACATGCTGTTTCATCGCCACTTCGACAAGTCCAGCCTGGTGGCGGCTGTGGACCTGCAACAGGAGCAATGCTTGTACGGCTCCTTGATCAAGCCAGCGTGTCGGAACCTGACTGCCTCGGGTAATGCCCACTTTTATCCCCGAGGCGTTGGCTAGATACACATAGTGAGGTTGCATACAGTGTGCCCGCCCCCACTCTGGCTCACGACATGTCCCTTTGGCGAAGTGGCACAGCTCCGGTTTCACGATACAGAGATCACATTGAGCCAGAGTAGAAAAACAGCGAAAACAGAACCCCTCATTAAAGCTCTTCTTGGTGAGTTGACCACAGCCTGCACACTGAATCTGACCACTATATTCAATGCGTACCGTCTTTCCGAGGAGAGGATTTAGCGGCAGACGCTCCTCACCCAAGGGTAGGGTGTAGGCCACCGGAGTTTCCACCGTCGCGATCAGCTTGCGTACGTTCCCACGAATTGTTTCCATACCTTATCCCTTACGATCATTGGCTCCTGAGATATAGAGGTGTAGAGTATCGCGCAATATCTGCCCACAGGAGGGAATCACAATGAAAGAGTTCCAAACCATTCTGTATGAAGCCCCAGCCGAGCATGTCGCACGCATCGTGCTCAATCGTCCAGAAACCCGCAATTCGCAAGACACACGATTGCTCTACGAATTGAATGACGCTTTCGACATCGCCGCGCAAGACGATAATGTCAAAGTGATTATTCTCGCCGCCAATGGACCACATTTCTCTGCTGGCCACGATCTGCGTGAACAGAATTCGTACCAGAAGATGTCCGAGTTCAGAACGGTCGGCACTTGGTGCGGGTTCACCTGCGCCGGCGCCGAAGCCCAGATGGCACGTGAAAAAGAAATCTACGTCGGTTTTAGCGAGCGTTGGCGCAATGTAGCCAAACCAACCATTGCCGCGGTGCAAGGTCGCTGTATCGCAGGCGGACTCATGCTGATCTGGCCCTGCGACATTATCATTGCCAGTGAGGACGCCCAGTTTAGCGATCCAGTCGTGAGTTTCGGTATTGGCGGAGTCGAATTCTTCCAACACGCCTGGGAAGTCGGTGTGCGCAAGGCCAAGGAAATGCTGTTTACCTCTGACTTCCTCTCAGCAGAGGAGGCGAAACAGCTTGGTATGGTCAACCAGATCGTACCGAAAGAAAAGCTGCAAGATGCTGCTCTCGAAATGGCGGCAAAGATCACCAAGAAGTCACTGTTTGCGCTGAAGCTGACCAAAGAAGCAGTCAACGTTGCACAAGATGTGCAAGGTCGCCAACAGGCGATGCAAACCTCTTTCGCTCTGCATCAGCTCGCGCATACGCACTGGCTCAAGTTGTACAACTTGTTACTTGACCCCACCGGCCTGCCGGCAGAGACGCAAAAGGCACTGGGCATCAAGCTGGAGAAGAAGTAAGATGAGCATGTCGTAATACCGCCGACAAGTGCAGGACTAACCCCCCTGCACTCCGTAGACAAGAAGGACCGTATGGACTCCAAATTCCTCCGCGCCGATGAACTCGGCATTCGACTTGAGATTGTCGCAGGGCTGCCAATTTGGGAGCCGCATCCGTTGTATCGACACCAGAAAGCGATCGACCGCATTCGAGCAACGATTCAACAAGGAAAGCCTGTGGATTCCCGGCAAAGTGACTGCATGTGTGTTCATATTTCCGATGTGTACGTCAGCTTCCCTGATGGTTCGTTGAAACGGCCGGACATTGCGATTTTCTGCCAAGAACCTTCTGAGGAAGACGAAGCGATTAAGTCGGTTCCAGAAGCCGTGATCGAGATCGTCAGCAAAGGGTATGAAGCAAAAGATCTGGAGATTGGCCCACACTTCTACCTCTCTCAAGGCATCAAAGATGTCGTCGTGTTTGATCCATACACCCTGTTAGTCCTGCACGTGCGACGCGATGGAACAATCAGGAAAGTTTCACCAGTGGAAATCATCCTTGAATGCGGATGTACGTGCACGGTTTGACGCCAACAACGGCGCATTCTTGTGAAGACTATCGGTGGGGAATAAGATTCGCCCGATTTCATGAAAAAGGAGCAAACCCATGACTCCCGCTGATCTGCCACGCATACACGCTTCTGGCGTCGTCGACGCCGACGGTCATATCCTCGAAGCCCCAGACCTATGGGAAAAATATCTCGAACCAAAATATCGCGACCGCGCGGTGCGCATTCGCAAAGATGAGCGCGGGTTGGAATATCTTGAAGTCGATAACAAACCCTCCAGAATGACGCGCAATGGCGCACCATCGTCACTTGGAGTGATGGATCAGCTTGCGGGTATCGAATATAAACGCGAACCGACCGGCTCTGGCTATGTCGATAACGCTTCGTTCGGGTCGATGGACCCTAAGGAACGGCTCAAACGCCTCGATATCGAGAACATCGACCGCGTGTTCCTCTACCCTACCCTTGGACTCCTCTGGGAGCCCGAGTGTGAAGATCTCGAATTGGCACTAGCGTATGCCCGTGCATACAATCGTTGGATTGTCGATTTTTGCTCTGATTCCGGAGGTCGCTTGCTGCCGATTGCTCACATTCCGTTCGGCATCCCTGAACTTGCGGAGGAAGAACTCCGTCGCGCAGCCAAGGATGGCGTGAAAGGTTTCTATTCCGCGCCCTTTATTTGGAGCCGCAAAGTACATGGTCATCCAGATCATCATCGTCTCTTTGCCACAGCCCAAGAGCTGGGGTTGCCGTTTGGGCTTCATCCCTCATTTGAACCCCACTGGGCAGCGCCTACGCGCTTTGGGCGTATGACGGGCCGCGACACTGCATTCTTTCAGAATGTCGTGCTTGGTAATGTCATTCGTGAAGGCTTTACGTCGCTCTTTCAGTACGGCGTCTTCGATAAGTTCCCTGAGTTACGCGTGGTGATTCTCGAAATCGGTGCCGGTTGGGTAGGCTACTGGCTTGACCGGATGGACGCAGTATATGAGTCACCGATCGGCAAGAGCGTCCCGCTCAAAGAGAAGCCAAGTTTCTACTTCAAACGACAGTGCTGGGTATCGGGTGATCCGGATGAACGCTCATTGGCGGGCGTTATTCCGTTCGTTGGCGATGATCGGTTCTTCTGGGCCAGTGACTTTCCCCATGCAGACCACCCACCGAAGTATATTCCTAATCTTGAACAGTTGGTGAGTCTCTTACCTGAGTCAGCACGGGCGAAGATTCTCGGGAAGAATGTGCTGGAGTGTTACGGTCTCAACTAGCCAGAGTGATCTTGTCGTTCTGAACGGAGAGCAACGTAGTGAAGAATCTCTCTTCATAACTTGCTGAAAAAAAGATTCTTCGCCTCACTCAGAATGACAATACCGAAACGACTTCTCTAGAGGACAACGCAATATGCGCATTGGCCTACTCACAGACACACATCTCCCCAGTACCATCCGTAACCTCTGGGACGAGGTAAAGACTGCCTTTGCTGGCGTGGATCTCATCCTGCACGGTGGTGATATCGTCACTCCTCGTGTCATTGATTGGTTAGAGGATATCGCACCAACATTAGCTGCCCGTGGCAACAACGACAGCGGCTGGGACGATCCGCGCGTGAAAGATATTCACTGGCTCGATCTCGAAGGCTGGCGCGTGGCAATGATCCACGATATGGAGCCAGAAGATCGCCCGATTGCTGAACTCAAGAAATATCATCTCAAAGGCGAGCATGCCGACATCATCATCACAGGCCATACGCATTTCGAGCGACTGGACTACCGAGAAGGCGTGCTGCAAATCAATTCCGGTAGCCCGACCCATCCGCATTTGTGGTCTACTCGCTTGGGAACAATTGGCCTCCTGGACTTAGCCCCTGGACAGATGACTGCAAAGATAGTTCGCCTCGGTGAGCAGCCTGAATTGCGAAATCCAGGGCAAGAACTGTTTTTCGATCTTGCCTCACATCGTCACGCCCAGACCTGAACAGGAACAGCACCCATGCCTGAACAGCAACCTACCCTTCATATTCTGGACGGCGGCTTTCGTCCACGACCAGAACAAATCGAGGCATACCACAAGCGTCACGAAGAGTTTATGCCGCTTGCGATGTCACAGCCAGGTTTTTGTGAGACCTACGGGGGACCGATTTCAGGCAGTCCGTGGTGGTTCTTTACTGCCAAGTTCGACACTCTAGAAAATATGGAACGATGGCAATTGAATCGTGCCCATATCGACGTCCAGGATCAAGCACGTAACGTCTGGTGGACTGGGTATTACCTTCGGAAAGGTCGCCTGCTTGGACTGGCAGCAAGTGCGGAGGGAAGAATCCTCTGCGAGACATTCATCCTTCGTGACTCCCCACTTTCAACGAACGAGCAACATTGGGCCGATGTAACACTCCCACAGGTCTCAGAGTTTCCACTCGTCCCCTATGAAACCGTCATCGGCGAGCGAATTCCCACCCCCTACCTCTTTGGGGGACCAGTCGGCATCGCTCCTCAACACGCCCCGGTGCAGTATGTTTTGTTGACGTATTGGCGCAGTACCACAAATTGTAGTCATTGGCAGGAATCCGACAATTATCGAAGGATCTCAGAGTTGGGGATCGTTCGGTCATCGCGCTTTGTGATCATTCCCGAACGTCAATCACGAATGGGGTTGGCTCCGAATCGATTACAGCGGGAATGGCTCCTGAGGGAATAAAGAGAGGGACTTTTATCGCCACCGAGACTTCGCTACCCGCTACCCTCCCGGTACAGTCAAGCACCATGACCTCGCGTCACTCGCGCCCAAAATCCGGCGCGGGCGAGTAACATCAACACCGTAGGCCAGAAAAGTGTGTTGGCGATGTCGTGAACACTCATTTCCCACTGCCAGTATCCTGAGGAAACAAGGTCGTCATACATATCGAGCATCTCCCCGCACAGGGCCGCAGCAAACACCGCAAGCCAAGGCCAGAGAGAGCGAAGCGCCTTACGAAAAACCATCGCGGTAGCGAACATGGTCGCAAGCCCGACATGGACATGCAGAGCATCTTTAGAGAGTCCCGTTATCCCAACAAGCATCTGTTTGATCACTTGAGTTGTTGAATGTTCCATAACTCCCTATTGTACGAGAGACATACCATAAAATGTAGGCACAGGAGGAATAAATGCCGCTATCGGGAATCAAGGTCATCGAGGTCGGTCTGAACTTGGCGGGTCCTATCGTTGGAGAGATTCTCGCTGGTCTCGGTGCAGATGTCATCAAGATCGAACGCCCAGAAGGTGGCGATGATGCTCGCGGCTGGGGTCCACCATTCATTGAAGGTGCTTCGCCGACGTTTCATCTGGTGAATCGGAACAAACGCTCTGTCACTATTGACTTCAAGAAACCCACAGACATGGAGCAACTGTACTCCCTGATCGCCGAGAGTGACATTTTTATTCAGAATCTCCGTCCTGGTAATGCCGAAGAGGTCGGACTTGGTCCATCTGTCCTTTTCGAAATGAATCCGCGTCTGATCTACTGCTCGATCGCCGCATTTGGCCACACGGGTCCGCTGCAATTGAAACCTGGATATGAGATTCTCCTGCAAGCGTTCGCTGGTCCGATGAGCATGACTGGGGAAGAAGGAGGTCCACCATTACGCATGGGGGCACCGGTCGTCGATATTGGTACAGGCATGTGGACTACGATTGCTGCACTCGCCGCCCTCCGACAACGTGATCGAACCGGGCGGGGTTGTGTAGTGGAAACTTCACTCTTTGAGACTGCATTGTTCTGGATTAGTAACTCGTATGCACAGTATGCAGTAACCGGCAAAGTTCCAGAACGCCATGCTACCGGTAGTCCGCGACAAGTCGCGTTTGGCGCGTTCGAGACGAAAAACGGACCGCTGATCGTCGGTGTCGCTAACGACCGACTGTTTGTGAAACTCGCACATGCACTAGGTCGGAGCGAGTGGGCAACTGATTCACGATTTCGTACCAATGCGGATCGCTTAGCTCACAGGGAGTATTTGTTGACAGAGATCCGCGCAATTCTCCATGAAAAGACCAAAGAATACTGGATGGACACGCTCGAAGCAGCGGGCGTCCCGTGCGCGCCGATTCTGACCATCCCGGAAGTGCTCGCCCAACCGCAGACTGAAGCACTGGAAATGTTTCGGCAACAGCCAGGACTGGACATCGCCTTGGCACAGCTTACCATTGTCGCTTGACGGTAAGCGTGCAGCATTTACTCAACGTGCACCACAACTCGGGGAGCATACTGACGAGGTTTTGAAGACGTAGCTTTCTCCTCACCCTAGCCCTCTCCCAGAGGGAGAGGAAAATACCTCAAGACTTAAATGCTTCCACAATCTTCCGCCAACGTTTTTCGTCTTGACCGGGTTGATAGGGGTAATAGAACGCAACCCGGTCTAACAATCCGTTATAACGTCCCTTGATAAGCCCAGGCATTTCTTGTGGCGAGCCGGTGATCGTATATTCTGCCATCATTTCATCACTGATCTCTTGAGCCATGCCAGCCCAATCACCTTTCACTGTTTTCTCATGCAGTCGGAGACAGACATCTCCCCAGCCATGAGCATCAAGCACCGGCTTATACGTTCGAGTTGAGGCATAAAAAGCAATCTGGCGACGGGCTTCTTCACGAGCTTCTTCGATCTCTTTCTTGCTGTCGCCCATGATGGCAAACACGGAACTGGTCATCACAACGTCTTTACGGCTTCGCCCTGCTTTCCGCGCACCTTCTTCGATCTGCGGCAGGACTGTATCACGCAGATACTTAGTCGAATGAAACGGATGCACATGAAAGCCGTCGCCAAGCTCACCAGCCAAGCGACACATGTACGGATTGACTCCGGCAACGTAAATCGGCACATGCGGCTGGGCGATTTTGCCGGGGCTGAACGCTGGCGGCATTAACGTAAAGGAGTAGAACTGTCCAGTGAAATCCAGCTTGCTGCCATTCTGCCAGCAATCCCAGATCGTTCGCAGGGCACGGATCAACTCACGCAGCTTCGGTCCGGGTGACTCCCACTTCACACTATAGCGACGTTCGTTGTGACCTTTTACTTGAGTCCCCAAGCCTAAGATAAAACGTCCGTTCGACCCTGCTTGGAGATCCCAGGCCGTATACGCCAGATTCATCGGACTGCGAACAAACGCCAGGGCAATTGATGTTCCAAGATTGAGTTTCTCGGTCGTACTTGCGGCAACTGCCAACGGCATAAACGGCTCGTGACGGTTCTCCAGGCTCCATAGAGCATCAAAACCCATGTCTTCAACTGTTCGGGCAAGTTGGGCGACATCTTTGAATGAATTGACTGTAAGAATAGTGTCGAGTTTCATTATCCCCTTCGTCTCTATTCCTGGAAACTTTCCTGCTCGTCTCGATCTTTTCAACAAAGCTCAGGATGAACTACGCGCAGCGGAGTCGAAGGATGAAGCTGGGACAGGGTTACTCAGGCTTCCTTCACCCTCCAGGTGTAGCCTGTCCTGCCTGCGCCAGTGCTGCAGGCACAGGTGAGCTTGTCGAAGGGCTCAGCAGGCACGGTTTGGCATAACATTTCAATACGAAAAGTATAAATATAAGCAACTACCCAACGCGCGCTAACTCCAGCCGCCCAGCCCAGCGATCTTCAAGAATAGCACGGACCCGGCGCGATGCTGGCGCGGTCAACTCAGGATCTTTTGCCAACCAAGCCTCAGCTTCGTCACGTGCCAATTCGAGAATGCGGCTGTCACGCACGATATTGGCGACACGGAAATCCGGCATGCCGGATTGGCGAGTTCCGAGAAATTCGCCTGGTCCACGAAAATTGAGGTCAGCTTCGGCAATCTTAAAGCCGTCGTTCGTATCAACCATCACTCGCAGGCGGCGGATCGACTCGTCGGCAGGAGTGTACTGCGCCAAGAGAAAACAGAACGATGCAACCTGTCCACGCCCTACCCGACCACGTAACTGATGCAACTGCGCCAGCCCAAAGCGCTCGGCGTGTTCGATAAGAATCACTGTTGAGTTCGGTACGTCGATGCCAACCTCAATCACTGTCGTTGAGACAAGAATGTGATGCTCGCCTTTCTTGAAGCGGGTCATTACCGCATCTTTCTCGTCACTTTTCATTCGCCCGTGCACGAGCCCGATCGAATACCCGGCAAAGACTGTACGCGATAGTTGCTCGGCCATCGTTGTCGCGGCTTTGAGGTCTGACTTTTCGGATTCTTCCACTAAGGGATAGACGATGTAAGCTTGATGTCCTTTGTCAAGCTGCTCTTTCACTGCACGATACGCTTTTTCCCGCTCGCCTTCATGAAATACACGAGTTGTAACCGGCTTGCGTCCAGGCGGAAGTTCATCAATCGCAGAGACGTCGAGATCCCCATAGATCGTTAATGCCAGCGTGCGAGGAATTGGCGTCGCGGTCATCAGCAACATGTCGGGATTGGTACCCATCTTCTTCAGGGTCGCACGTTGCATCACTCCGAAGCGGTGCTGTTCATCGACAATCGCCAACCCTAACCGATGGAAACGCAGTCCCTCTTGGATGAGCGCATGCGTGCCGACGACAATTTCGACTTTTCCCTGCTCAATCAGACCGTAAATCTCTTGCTTCTGCTTAGGCTTAGTGTCCCCAGTAAGCAAGGTGATCGACACTTCAAGCTGCTTTGCCAAAACCGCAAGGGTACGGAAATGCTGCTCGGCAAGTAATTCAGTCGGAGCCATGAAAGCAACTTGGTATCCGCTATCCAGTGCAGCTAACGCAGCACAAAAAGCGACGATAGTCTTTCCCGAACCGACATCTCCCTGAACAAGGCGATTCATAGGATGCGGCGCAGCCATATCGTGAAAGATTACTTCTAGCACGCGTTGCTGTGCGTTGGTTAAGCGAAAAGGTAACACGTCGTGAACCCGCATGACCAAGGGTCCAGGAACGATCGAGAGCCCATCTTCTTTCACCATGTGCCGCCGCCGTAGCGACATTCCGAGTTGTAGATAGAACAGCTCATCGAACACAACCGTACGATGAGCTGGCGACGCCGCAGTATTGAGGGCCGTAACGTCGGCATCAACTGGTGGCATATGCAATTCACGCAATGCATCGTTCAACTTCATGAGATGAAGACGCGTTTTCATTTCCTGGGGGAGCGAATCAGGAATGAAATCGATATGCGTCGCAACTGCGCCATGGACCAAGCGACGCATAGCACCGACCGTCATTTCTGTGGTCTTGTTGTAGATAGGTAGGATGCGTGCGGTTTCGTCGTCCTCTTCCAGCAGTTCCATGTCCGGGTGGATCATCCACTTGCCACCCTTCATGCCCATTTCGACCTTGCCGTACAGAAGCACTTGCGTACCGATCTGATACTTCTGCTGAAAATAACGGTGCTGATAATACCAGAGAAGAAAGAGAAAACCGGTTTCATCGCGCACGACCGCTTCCAGTACCCACCGTTTGCTGCGGGCGACGAACCGTCGTCCCATCCGCACGAGTTGCCCAACAGTGGCGCATTCTTCGCCAGTTCGTAGATCGCGAATCTTTTGAATCTCACGTCGATCTTGGTAGCGAAACGGAATGTGATAGAGCAGATCCTCGACCGTGCGAATACCGAGACGTTCAAGTTGTTCGGCGCGTTTCGGCCCAACGCCCTTCACAAACTGGACAGGTTTTTTTAGTGGCGGCAAGAAGGCCCGGGTAGATACCGAGCGAAGGGAACCTTCTTCTACCGGTGACGTGGGATAGTGCTCACTCATAGCAGTAAAGAGGACTGAAGACTGAAGAGGAACCGATTGTTTTTTTGTCACTCATCACTCAGTCCTCGTTACTCAGTCTTGAGATGATACTCCTGCAGCGGTCGCACCCCAAGCAGGCCCATCCGTAACCTGGCAATTCCTTCAGCCGCAGCACCAGCACCGGCAATAGTCGTAAAGTACGGCACCCGACATTCAAGAGCGCTACGTCGGATCGAGAACGAGTCTGCAACAGACTGCGCACCCTCTACCGTGTTCATGACGATAGCAATCTCACCAGCACGAATCGCATCAACGATATGCGGCGAACCTTCCAGTACCTTGTTCACCGTTTCGACCACAATTCCCGCATCACGAAGATAGGCAGACGTTCCACGAGTTGCCATCAACGAAAACCCGCTTTCGATCAACCGGCGAGCAATGGCGAGGGTAGCTTCTTTGTCGTGATCACGTACGCTGAGAAAGGCTTTCCCCTGCACCGGTAGGAGAGTACCACCCGCGATCTGAGCCTTGGCAAATGCCATGGCAAAAGAATTATCGATGCCCATCACCTCACCGGTTGATTTCATCTCTGGCCCAAGAATGGTGTCTACTCCAGGAAATTTGATGAACGGGAATACTGCTTCTTTGACGCTGATGTGAGATGGAACGATTTCACGGGTAAAGCCGAGTTCCCGGAGCGTCTTTCCAGCCATCACACGTGCGGCGATCTTGGCTAGGGGTTGCCCGATCGCCTTACTCACAAACGGTACGGTTCGAGAGGCACGTGGGTTTACCTCCAGTACATAGACGGTCTCTTCTTTGACGGCATACTGGACGTTCATGAGTCCTACGACTTGTAACTCTTTCGCCAGACTGATCGTTTGCCGTCGAATATCATCCTGAACTTTTTGTGAAATCGAACGCGGGGGTAACGAACACGCACTATCACCAGAGTGTACGCCAGCGAGTTCGATGTGTTCCATGATGCCACCAATGACGACATCATGCCCATCACTCACCGCATCAACATCCACCTCGGTCGCATCGTCGAGGAACTTATCGACCAGCACCGGATGTTCAGGCGAGGCCAACACCGCCTCGTTCATATACCGTTTAAGATTGGCATCATCATAGACAATCTGCATCGCTCGCCCTCCAAGAACATAGGAGGGGCGAACTAACACAGGATAGCCAATCTGGTTGGCAATGCGTTCCGCTTCTTGCGGGCTACGTGCAGTACCGTTGAGAGGCTGAAGCAATCCGAGCGTATTCAAGACCTCTTTGAAACGTTCACGATCTTCGGCACGGTCGATCGACTCCGGCGACGTGCCAAGAATTGGCACCCCTTCCTTCTCAAGTGGGACAGACAGTTTGAGTGGCGTCTGCCCTCCGAATTGAACAATAACACCGAAAGGTTTCTCAATGCGTACGATACTCAATACATCTTCCAATGTTAGTGGCTCAAAGTAGAGCTTGTCAGACGTGTCATAGTCGGTACTCACCGTCTCTGGGTTGCAATTGACCATGATGGTTTCGAACCCATCTTCTTTGAGCGCAAACGCGGCATGGACACAGCAATAATCGAACTCAATGCCTTGACCAATACGATTCGGTCCGCCGCCGAGAATGAGGATCTTCTTGCAGTTCGAGGGATTGGCCTCATCCTGGCCTTCGTAGGCCGAATAGAGGTACGGGGTGTGCGCAACGAACTCAGCGGCACACGTATCTACCGTTTTATACACCGGCACGATACCTAATTGCTCTCGCTGAGCGCGGACTTCGGCTTCACTACGACCAAGCAACTTCGCCAAACGAACGTCTGAAAACCCCATGCGTTTTGCTTCGCGGAGAAAGTCCAAGGTCTGAGAGTTTGCAGTGTGTTTTTTGAGATTCTCTTCAAACTTCACTATCTGTGAAATATTTTCTAAGAACCACGGATCGATTTTCGTCACCTGGTAGAGTTCGTCAACGTTCATTCCTAGCCGCAAGGCATCAGCGACATACCAGATACGTTCCGCATTAGGCGTCTGTAGTCGCTCGCGTATTCTCGCTAACTCTTCCAGAGACCCTAGACTCTTCTGCACTTTCTCATCAAATCCAAACACTCCTATTTCAAGCGACCGCAACGCTTTCTGCATCGCTTCTTTGAAGGTGCGGCCGATCGCCATGGCTTCGCCGACGGATTTCATCTGCGGGCCGAGCGTGTCTTTGGTTTGCGGAAACTTGTCGAAAGTGAAGCGCGGGATTTTCACCACCACATAGTCGATCGTCGGCTCAAAGGATGCGGGCGTTTCCCGCGTGATGTCGTTAGGAATTTCGTCAAGTGTATAGCCCACGGCAAGCTTGGCTGCGATCTTTGCGATCGGAAACCCTGTTGCTTTACTTGCTAACGCTGAGGATCGCGATACGCGCGGGTTCATTTCGATGATGACTAACCGACCAGTATCAGGATGAACCGCAAACTGAATGTTCGATCCACCGGTGTCAACGCCGATCTCACGGATGATACGCAACGAGGCATCCCGCATGATCTGATATTCTTTGTCAGTCAATGTCTGCGCAGGCGCGACGGTAATAGAGTCGCCGGTGTGGACTCCCATGGGATCGAGGTTCTCAATCGAACAGATAATGACAACGTTGTCCTTGCCATCACGCATCACTTCGAGTTCAAATTCTTTCCACCCGGCGATTGACTCTTCAATCAGTACTTCGTGGGTAGGAGAAGCATCTAATCCTATCTCAACGAGTGAGCGAAACTCTTCGATCGAGTTGACCAAGCCTTGACCACTTCCCCCTAATGTCCGTGAAGGGCGAATAATCAGCGGCAAACCAATCTGCTGACGAATCTGTTCAGCGTCTTGTAAAGATCGCGCGTACCCACTGCGTGGCAGGTCAAGGCCAATCTTTTCCATTGCGGCTTTGAATAGATTGCGGTCTTCTGCCTTCTTGATCGCTGGGAGTTTGGCACCAATCAGTTCGACGTTGTAACGGTCGAGAACTCCGGCTTCCGCTAAATCGATGGCCAGATTGAGCCCCGTCTGTCCTCCGATCGT
Source organism: uncultured delta proteobacterium (assembly GCA_963733195.1). GTDB lineage: Bacteria > Desulfobacterota > Binatia > Bin18 > Bin18 > VGTJ01. The sequence goes on along the minus strand of CAVTCR010000056.1, from coordinate 160,356 downwards.
TGGGAGCAGTGCATCCGGTCGCTCTTGGGCGATGATCTTCTCCACAACTTCAACAGTAAGGGGCTCAACGTAGGTCCGATCAGCAAACCCTGGATCAGTCATGATCGTCGCGGGGTTCGAGTTGACAAGAATAACGCGGTACCCTTCTTCTTTGAGAGCCTTACAAGCCTGGGTGCCAGAATAATCGAATTCACACGCTTGACCGATGACAATCGGCCCGGAACCGATGAGCAGGATGGAATGGAGGTCTGTGCGTTTCGGCATGGAGCGTATCTCGCCTTTTACCTTTTTCTGTAATGCACCATTAAATCTGTAAACCGACGGAATAAGTAGTTGGCATCATGTGGTCCAGGTGAGGACTCAGGGTGGTATTGCACAGAGAATAGAGGATACTCCTTGTGAGACAGCCCCTCGACTGTACGATCGTTGAGATTCAGGTGGGTCACATCTGCCCTTCCCTGCAACGATTCGACATCAACACAAAATCCGTGATTTTGACACGTGATCTCGACCTTACGAGTTTGCATGTCCATAACCGGATGATTCCCACCACGATGTCCGAACTTGAGCTTGTATGTTTGTCCGCCCAAGGCCAGCCCCATGATTTGATGCCCAAGACAAATGCCGAACATCGGCACTTCTCCCACCAATGCCGCTACATTCTCTCGTGCATAAGGAACTGCATCAGGGTCACCAGGGCCATTGGAAAGAAAAACGCCATCCGGCTTCATCGCGAGTACCTGGGCAGCAGGCATGTGGGCAGGAACCACACGAACACGACACCCCGCATCGACCAGATTGCGGAGGATGTTGTATTTGATGCCGAAGTCGTAGGCCACAACGAAAAACGGGGGTTGGGGGTCAGGAGTCAGGAGTTGGGTTTCCGGCTCTGGACTCTGGACTCTAGACTCTAGACTTTCTTCATTCCTACCCCCCACCCCCTGTTCCCTGTACCCCCTTCCAAGTTCCCACCGTCCCTGGTGCCAGTTATATGGCTGGGCACACGTCACTTCTTTCACCAAGTCACGACCAACAAGACTCGGCGCAGCTTTCGCTTTGGCAATCAATCGTTGCGTATTATCATCAATGGTCGAAATCACCCCTTGTTGAGCACCATGATCCCGCAGGTGACGGACAAGGGCACGGGTATCAATTCCTTGAATGCCAACGATATTGTGTTCTCGCAGATACTGTCCAAGACTCTTCTGGGCGCGCCAATTGCTTTGCCGCTCCCAGTATTCTTTGACAATGAAACCTTCGACAAACGGCTGACGCGATTCAACATCTTCAGGATTGACCCCGACGTTGCCGATCTCGGTATACGTCATCGTCACTATCTGACCTTTGTACGAAGGGTCTGTCAGGATCTCCTGATAGCCAGTGAGAGAAGTGTTAAACACCACTTCACCAGTCACCTCTCCCTTCAGCTCCAAAGGAGAGTCCTGTAAAAACGGTTCCGTCTGCAAGTGCGAGTATAGCTTTCATGAGTTTAAGTTTTCAGTAGTCAACTATCAGCTCTCATTAAAATCGCTCTAGGTGAGAGGTTTCAGGTTAGAGGAAAAGGAAGCCCTCAAGCCTATGGCCTACTGTCTGCTGTCATAGACAATGCGTCCTCCAACCACTGTTACCACAACTTTCCCTTTCAGTTCCCATGTATCGAACGGAGAGTTCTTGCTCTTCGATTGCAACTTCGCAGCGTCCACTCGCCATTGACAGGCCGGGTCAAAAATCACCACGTCCGCAGAAGCACCAACAGTGAGAGTTCCATATGGTAAGTTGAAAATCCGTGTTGGATTGATGGTGAGCTTCCGTACTGCTTCCGATAAGGAGAGGACGCCGGTGTCCACTAATTTCATGGTGAGCGGCAATGCCGTTTCCAATCCCACTATGCCGTTGGCAGCTTGATCAAACTCCACCTCTTTCTCATCACGATGATGGGGTGCATGGTCAGTCGCAATCGCATCGATGGTTCCATCTCGCAAGCCGTCTTTGACTGCCTCGACATCTTCTGCGAGACGTAATGGTGGAGCCATTTTTGCGTTAGTGTTGTAGCCGTTCACTGCTTCTTCGGTCAGTGTGAAGTGATGCGGTGCCGCTTCAGCTGAAACCTGCAACCCTTCGGCTTTTGCTTGGCGGACCAACGCAACTGCACCACGGGTACTGAGATGAGCGATATGCACGCGTCCCCCAGTTAACCGGGCAAGCGTAATATCGCGCGCAATCATCACATCTTCCGCGGCATTAGGGATTCCGCACAATCCGAGGCGCAATGCCATTGGCCCTTCGTTCATTACACCGCCACCTGCAAGGTGGAGATCTTCTTCATGCACACTGATGGGTACGTTAAGCATTGAGCAGTATTCCAATGCGCGCCGCATCAGATTTGCGTTCATCACCGGACGTCCGTCATCAGAAATAGCCACCGCTCCAGCATCGACCATTTCCCCGAGCGATGCCAGTTCTTCCCCTTTTAGCCCTTTCGACAGCGCGCCGATTGGGAATACCCGAGCTAGGTTGGCTTCCCGTGCTCGCTCGATAATGTAGCGCGTCACTGCACCATTATCATTGACAGGATTGGTATTCGCCATACAGGCTACAGCAGTGAATCCGCCAGCCACGGCAGATTGGGTACCGGTCAGCACTGTTTCTTTATACTCTTGCCCTGGTTCACGAAGATGTACATGAATATCGATAAATCCTGGGGCGACGATGAGACCACTGGCATCAAGAATCTCAGCTTCGATCTTACGAAACGTTCCAGGTTGCTCGACTGCACGCACGACACCATCTTCGATCAATACATCACAAGGTGCGTCAAGGTTATTCGCTGGATCGATCACAGTTCCGTTTTGGATAACAAGCTTCATAACAATTCACTACACGAGACCTAAAATGAAACGGAGAATCGGAGACCCGGGGAATCGACGGAGGATTACCGCACGTCTATGTTCCTCCCACCCGCCGTTTCTCCGATTGTCATTATCTTTCCTACTCCTCCTCCCGCACCTCTTTCCCTCGCGTCGTCAAGAGAAAGAGAACCGCCATACGCACCGCAACACCATTAGTGACCTGATCGAGAATGACCGAATAGGGACCGTCGGCAACGCGCGAGTCGATCTCAATCCCGCGATTCATCGGTCCTGGGTGCATGATCAACACATCGGGCTGTGCTTCGGCTAGGGCGGTCGGCGTAATGCAGAAACGACGGGCGTACTCCTCGACGCTGGGGAAAAAATTCCGCGCCTGACGTTCCTGCTGCAACCGTAGGGCCATCACCACATCTGCCCCTGCCAACCCAGCCCGAAGATCGGTGTACAGCTCCGCACCAAACGTACGACATTCCGGCGGCAACAATGTCCGTGGGCCAACCAGGCGCACCGTTGCACCCAACGTCGTCAGCGCCAACACATTCGAGCGCGCCACACGACTGTGAAGAATGTCGCCCACGATCGCCACGATCAGTCCAGCGATTTTGCCTTTACGCTCGCGAATCGTATGCATATCAAGCAATGCCTGCGTCGGGTGCTCATGCGTTCCGTCTCCAGCATTAATCACCGGGCAATCGACCAACTGTGCCACAAAGTGCGGCGCTCCAGATGAAGGGTGACGAATGACGATCGCAGCTGGACGCATGGCAATCAGATTGCGGGCCGTATCGAGGAGAGTTTCACCTTTGGTAACACTACTTGCTGCAGCGGTAATGTTGATCGCATCCGCCGACAGCCTCTTGGCAGCGATCTCGAACGAGGTTCGCGTACGTGTACTCGATTCGTAGAACAGATTGATCACAGTTTTGCCCCGTAACGTCGGGACTTTCTTGACTTCCCGCTCGGAGATTTCCCGAAAGGATTCGGCAGTATCAAGGAGGAACAGCAGCTCGTCCTTCTGCAGTCCTTCGAGTCCGAGGAGATGAGGTTGAGTAAACATCATGCGCCCTCCTGGCTACTCGATCACCACCTCATCGATTCCGTCACGCTCAACCAGTCGCACGTGGACATGGTCGGCCCGAGCGGTAGGAATGTTCTTACCGACATAATCCGGACGAATAGGTAACTCTCGGTGACCACGATCGACCAAAACGGCCAGCTGAATACTGCGCGGTCGGCCAAAATCTACCAGCGCATCCATCGCCGCCCGAATCGTTCGTCCAGTGAAAAACACATCATCAACCAGGACAATTCGCATATCTTCGACATCGAACAAGATATTTGTTCCTCGCACTTCAGGACGGGTTCGCTTGATGCCTGCATCATCACGATATAGCGTGATGTCAATTTCACCACTCAGCAATGTCACCCCTTCGTCTTCTGCAATCTTGGCCACGAGGCGCTGAGCGAGGTCGACGCCACGAGTATGAATGCCAACTACCGCCAGGCGATCAGTCCCATGGTTTTTCTCTAGGATTTCATGGGCAATGCGTGTGAGCGCACGGCGAATCGCCTCGCGATCAAGTACGACGCGTGTCGAAGTAGTACTCATCGCATCACCAAATAAAAAAAAGGCCCCCTTGGCAATCCAAGGAGGCCTGCATGATAGTCGTAGATAAAGATTTACTGCTCGATTTCATTTGCACCTTTCCTAACCTCGCGGGGATAGATTAAAAGGTGGGATGTTCTTACTGCGCTACGTTACACCTGTCAAGTCTCTAGTGATGCGTGTCGGTCGTGGCGTAGTCTCGTTATCAGCTGGTAGAACAATCGCCTAGGGCTGCATGTATTCGGAATGCACCCGAGGAGGCGTACTTGGTCCGTAATCAAGTGGTAGGAAGCGTCGCTCTCCTTCTAAGATCTCCGGCGTGATGAAGTATGTCCCGCCTGTCATCGGATACCAAATACCTTCGGCAGCACGATCACTTCCACCAGTGAGGAATCCGCTTGCTCCACCCAGGACCGCTCCAGCCACTCCGACCACAAACTTGATGGGGAAATACCCAACACTCAGCAGCGGAGCAGCTAATCCTCGTGCATACTCTCCGCTTTTGGTCCTTCCTGCTGGCTGCGCCATACTGAGAGTCGGATACAGCATCCCCATGCCAATTACTGTCGCAATGACTTTTGTAGACCACCTCATATACACCTCCTTATCTCTCCTGTGATGTTAACTCCACTAGGATAGAATTCCGTATCAAAAATTGCAACTAACAGAAGACTGTACAGAGGAGCCCCTCTTGACTAAAGTTTTTTTTGTCACCACCGATCGCATCCCAAGCGAGAGAGAGGGTGAGTGGGAGCTGTTACGGCCAACTTGTCTTGGAAACAGGCATCCAGGTGCATAGCCTGGTGGTTCACCGCCTGGAGAATACACCTTCACCAGAATCTCTCCCTTCTCGTCTGAGTACATTCGCATTGAATAGGTAGGTAATGAGCGTGCGTGTTGTGTGGAAACTGGAGCGAGATGTTTCCATAGTAAACAAAACCAAACGATCGCCGATGTAAGGAGAGAGAAGCCGCTGGCATAGAGAGAAAGGCCAACGATCAACAGAAAAACCACCTCAATCTCGGCCAGAGAGACTTCTTATGTGATGGGGGAGAGATTCATGGATGGCTCCACAGCCCCAATCATCTTGTGTGTTGATGATGACAAGGTGACACTGCGGGCAATCGAACGCTCACTCATAAGTAATGGGTACTCGGTACTCACTGCCGACAGTGGTGCGCGTGCCTTAACAACCCTGCAGAAGATCAAACCGAACCTCATTCTGCTCGATGCCATCATGCCAATCATGGATGGCTACGAGGTATGCTCACATCTTCAAACGAACCCAACCCTTGCCACCATCCCCATCATCTTTGTCACCGCCCAGGAAGAAGGAGAGGAACGGGCAAAGGCCTTCTCCCTTGGGGCCGCTGACTACCTAGTTAAACCCATTCAAAGAGACATTCTTCTCCGGAAGGTCGCGCTCCATATCGGTGCAGGAACAATACCGAGTTCCCAAAAACCTGCCCTGGTCGAACCTTCCTCTCCTCCGACGCTTCACCTAGTGGCAGGACAGCAACTACAGCCGCCAACCCTTGATCAGTCAGCCGGCACCCCCGCACTTGCCAATGGCAAACACGGGCCAACACCTGAAGATGCTCCTGAGTGGGATGCCTCTCAGGGTCAAGCTGGAGAGGTCCTTCTTCAAGCACAGGAGTTAGAGCAACTCATCGAGGAACGGACACGAGAACTTACCCAAACAAATGAAACACTTCAGAGTGAGTTAGCAACGCAGCGTGAGGCTGCAGAAGCACTCCGTCAGGGTCAGAGTGACCTCGAACGTCGCCTTCAAGAACGCACCGCTGAAATCGAACAATTGCAGGCGACGTTGTACGATGATCAGGTCGGACGACAAACCCTCGAAGCCTCTCTCCGCCAGGCACAAGAGCAGCTCGACCATCAAGCCCAGGAACACACAAGGGAAACAGCTCAAGCCAATAGTGCTATAGAAGCCGAACGAGAAGCACGCCAGCAAACAGAAACAGCATTACGTCAGACCCAGGAGGATCTCGAGCGGCGTCTCCATGAGCAGGTGGCTGAAGTTGAGCAGCTCCAAGCCTCGCTTCATAATGAACAGACCACACGGCACACGTTGGAAGAATCCCTGCGCCAACTTCAGGAAGATCTCGAGCGGCGTCTCCATGAGCAGGTGGCTGAAGTTGAGCAGCTCCAAGCCTCGCTTCATAATGAACAGACCACACGGCACACGTTGGAAGAATCCCTGCACCAACTTCAGGAAGATCTCGAGCGGCGATTACAGGAACATACCGTCGACCTTGAACAGGATACCGCAGCCCTCCATGCTGAGATTGCAGAACGCAAACACAGCGAAGAGACACTGACCCACACTCTCCGCGAGCACGAGGTACTCACCAGAGCACTCCCAGATGCCTTCTTTGTTGTCGACCAACAGGGGAGGATACGCAAATGGAACGCGGCGTTCGAGCATGCTTCAGGCTACTCTAGCGATGAACTGTCAGGGCTTCCGGCGATTCAGTTCTTCGCAGAAGAGGAACACGACCGTATCACGGCAATGCTCTCTGAAGAGAGCAGCGAAAGCCAACGAACGCTGGAGGCAGTACTTCTTGGGAAAGACGGATCTACGGCGCTGTACCATTGGAAAGCCGCCCTGCTCACAGAGGCCAATGGCCAAGTCAGTGGGGTCGTGGTTACTGGGCGAGATATTACCGATCGCAAACAGGTCGAATTCTCGCTTCAACAAGCAAAAGAAATCGCCGAACAGTCGAGCCAGGCAAAATCGGAATTTTTGGCCAATATGAGTCATGAGATCCGTACACCGATGAACGGTGTCATCGGCATGACTGAGCTCCTTCTCGATACCTCTCTGACCTCAGAGCAGCGTGAGTACGCAGAAACCGTAAAAAGTTCTGCCGAAGCCTTACTTGCGCTTCTGAACGACATTCTCGACTTCTCCAAAATTGAAGCCCGCAAACTGGATCTGGAGTCGGTGAATTTCTCTCTCCGTGAGAATCTCGGTGACGCAATGAAAGCACTCGCCTTTCGTGCACACCAAAAAGGCTTGGAGCTGCTGTATGAAGTCGCCGCAGATGTTCCAGACCTCGTGATTGGCGACTCCAGCCGCTTACGTCAAGTTGTCACCAATCTGGTCGGCAACGCACTCAAGTTCACCGAGAAGGGCGAGGTCGCTGTCCATGTCGAAAAAACAAGGGGCGAGGAACACGAGGTAGAGCTACGTTTTGCTGTCCGCGACACCGGAATTGGTATCCCCAAGGACAAACAGCACCTTATCTTTCAAGCGTTCTCTCAAGCCGATACTTCCATCAATCGAAAGTACGGAGGAACCGGCCTTGGTCTTGCAATCTCGACCCAGCTTGTGAGATTGATGGAGGGTTATCTGTGGCTTGAGAGCGAAGAGAATCAAGGCTCAACATTCTACTTCACTGCCCGACTCGGCATCGGTACCCGGCAAGAAGAGACCACCCCTGTCGCCGTTGAAGAACTGCAAGGGTTGCCAGTGCTGATCGTTGACGACAACGCTACCAACCGACGCATTCTCAAAGATCTCATGACCTCGTGGCGGATGGTTCCACATCTTGCCGATTCGGCAGAACATGCCCTTGCCCTCATGCAAGAGGCAAAGACGAAAGCCCAACCGTTCGCCTTCGTGCTGATTGACGGGCACATGCCAAAGACGGATGGGTTTACACTTGCCCAGCAAATCACCGAAACACCGGCGATTGCAGGGGCAACATTGATGATGTTGACGTCATCCGACCAGAAAGAAGAGCGAGATCGATGTCAACAGATGGGCCTCTCGGGTTTCATGTTGAAACCAATTCGCCCGTCAGAGTTATTGACGGCGCTTCTCAAGGCACGAGGCAAAGTCGTCGAGGAAACACGCAAATCGAAAACTCCATTCGCACAAAAGAGTCGGCGCGTGTTGCGGCTATTGGTAGCCGAGGATAACGCCGTCAACCAGAAACTAGCCGTGCGTTTCTTACAGAAATGGGGTCACGAGGCAGTTGTCGCGACCAATGGGAAAGAGGCATACGAGAGTTTTCTCCAGAACGGCCCGTTCGATGCGATCCTTATGGATGTCGAAATGCCGGTCATGAATGGTATGGAAGCAACCGCAGCTATTCGCGAGTACGAGCAAAAGAGTGAGACCCACATCTTCATCATCGCCATGACTGCGCACGCGATGGTAGGAGACAAAGAACATTGCCTGTCGGCTGGCATGGATGGATACGTCAGTAAGCCGTTGCGAGCAGAAGAATTGTTTGCCACGCTGGAACAAGTTGCCCAACAAGGGAAGAGCACCGCAATGGGCCAACAAGAGGAAGCTCCCCCCACTCCAGAAGAGATCTTTGATCGTACTGAGCTGCTCTCCCTGGTCGATGGTGATGTTACGTTGCTGACAGAATTAACCGACCTTTTCTGGGAAAGTTCTCCGAAACTGCTGGAGCAAATGCGGGCAGCTGCCAGCGACAAAGACCCTCACTCACTCGCGTACACAATCCATACCCTGAAAGGCTCAGTGGGCAACTTCGCAGCGAAACGAGCACTCATGGCTATCGCGCAGTTAGAACAAATAGGGACACGCGGTAACATCGAGCAGGCTTCACCCGCTGTAGACATTCTCGAAACGGAACTAGCACGGTTGCGAGAGGCGCTCTCGTCGTTGAAAGCGGAGCTCGCAGCCTAAACAAACCTGAGGATCACTACGACTATGCGTAACCTGCGACAATCATCGCGACACTCGGAGCCAACAACTTCGAAAAAACCTGAGGCCGGCGCCCCATCGTTGTTCCAGATCGCCCTCGTCGCATTCCTCATTCTTGCTGGAAGTGAGATGCTACAGGAGGCGCTTGCCTTTACCACGCGTTTACTGGGCAAGCTCTCACAGTTGGTGTTGGCACTGCGGTTGCTATTCTCGGAGCGTTTCTTGTCCGCCGGAAACATGTCGGAGTACAAGAAAAACTCGCTGAGGTGAGCATAGCACGACAAAGAGCAGAAAGCGCCCATCAGGGACTGCTTGAACGGGCGCATCGCCTCGAGGAAGCGAAGCGTGAACTGGAAGCACAAATTCTCGTGCATCGACAGACAGAAGAGGCATTGCGAAAGGCAACAGAGACTCTTACCGCACGTGCAGACGAGCACGCAGCAGAGTTGTTGCAGACTTCCAGCGCGTTGCAAAGCGCGACTGCGGAACGTGTCCAACTCGAAAAGGCGTTGCAACAATCACGAACAGAAGTCTCTGCAGCCAACCGGACAAAGTCTGACTTCTTGGCCAATATGAGTCACGAAATCCGTACCCCGCTCAACGGGGTCATCGGCATGACTCAGTTGTTATTAGATACCGACTTGACTCCTGAACAGAAGGACTATGCAGAAACTGCGTGTACTAGCGCAGATATGCTGCTCACCATTGTTAACGATTTGCTCGACTTCTCGGAGTTAGAAACTGGAACGTTCGAACTCGAAGAAAAAGAGTTTTCGCCTCGCAACACAATCGAAGAAGTACTCGACCTCTTCGCGGAAACAACAGCAAAGAAGAAACTTGAACTCACCTCGTTTATCCACGACGATGTTCCCTCCCTGCTTCGTGGAGATGCGACACGCCTCCGCCAAGTCTTGATCAATCTCCTCGGAAACGCGCTTAAGTTCACCGAAACAGGTCAAGTATCTCTGCATACTGGACTCGTGCAAACTGCAGGTAGCACTGTCACTCTCCGTTTTACTATTACTGATACAGGAATTGGGATTCCAACGGACCGCCTCGCTAATCTCTTCCAGGCCTTCTCACAAGGTGATCCCTCATCCACCCGGAGGTATGGAGGAACCGGCCTCGGACTCGCAATCAGCAAGCGCATCGTTGAACACATGGGTGGAGAGATTGGAGTCACCAGCGGGACGGCACAAGGAAGTACCTTCTGGTTTACCGTATGTTTGCATCATCAAGCCGCGGCAACAGAGGAAATGGTCACTCCGGTACTTCCCGGTACGTTGCCTTCGACAGTCCCTAGCACGACTGAAGAACAACTCGCAATTCTTGTTGCCGAAGATAACCCGGTCAACCAAAAACTCATCAGTCGGTTGCTGGAAAAATTTGGCTATCGGACCAAAGTCGTATTTAATGGCCGAGCAGCGTTCGAAGAAGCTGTAACCAACTCCTACGCAGCAGTACTGATGGATTGTCAGATGCCAGAGATGGATGGCCTCTCTGCAACCGGGGAAATCCGCGTGCGCGAAACGACATTGAACCTTCCCCATCTCCCGATTATTGCCTTGACCGCCCATATTATGCCCGGGGATCGTGAGCGTTGCCTCGCTGCGGGTATGGACGACTACCTTTCCAAGCCGCTGAATCCCGATAAGCTGCAGACAATACTAGCGCATTGGGTCGCATGGGCGAAAACACAATCCGCTACCGTGGTGGCACCGGTGACAGCTGCTCCTCTCGACAGTAATCTTTTCACCCCAGCCAGCAATGAAACAGCTTCGTTCACCGCACAAAACATCGAGGCACCGACTGCAGCACCCATGTTCCATCCGTTATCCCAGTTTTCGCAAACTACGGGTGACTCAGAAGAGGCACGTGACAATACTGCGCTCATCTTCGACATGGACCTTTCGTTTGAAAAAGGGGAAAGTGACTCAGAAGAGGCACGTGACAACACTGTGCTCATCTTTGAGACCCAGGATCCTTCTCCTTCAGAGACAGGCTTCCATATTATTCCACCACCTCTCATAACAGAAGACGATGGATATTCACTCCGCTCCACAGACGAAGCCCCAGTCAGCACTAACAATGACACGTCCCTCTCGCAGGGAAACCCATTTCAGTATCAATCTCTGCATGACAGTACAGAAGAACCTTCCGTGGCGGATGAAAACATCCCGTTCGCACCTGAGGATGGATTCCGGTTCCCGAGACAAACGGACCTCTCAGTTTTCGATCTGAACGAAGCCCTCGACCGTGTGGATGGAGATAAGGTGCTGTTATCCGAAATGGCAGAATTGTTTTTGGAATCATACCCAGGGTACCTGTTGCGTATCAAAGAAGCGGTCGTACAAGCCGATCTCACTGCGCTGACACAAGCAGCTCATGCCTTGAAAGGTTCTGTGGGAAATTTCACAACCCGCGAACCCTTTGAGGTTGCACGGACGCTTGAGCAGTTGGGACGACAAGGCAATATTGACCTGGCCTCTCAAGTAGTCGTCAAACTGGAACACGTGCTCGCACAATTGACTCCAGAGCTGGAAAATTTACGACTGGAAGCGACTGCGTAGACCGATTCCTCGGCTCACCTGACCATTATCGCTACCGGACGGAGAGAATTCATGGAGTCCCAAGCAAAGCCACGCATCCTCTGTGTTGACGACGATCGTGTGACCCTTCGCGCTATTGAACGTTCGTTACTCACAAATGGCTATATGGTCCTCACAGCCGATAGTGGTAATCGCGCGCTCCAGACCCTGCAAAGTGTCAAACCAGATCTCATCCTGTTAGATGCCATGATGCCTGGCCTCGATGGCTACGAAGTATGTGCCCGGCTGCGGCAGAACCAAGATTTCAACAGCATTCCGGTTATTTTTGTTACCTCGCTTGAACAAAAGGAAGATAAGGCAAAAGCCTTCGCTCTTGGAGCAGCCGATTACATTACTAAACCAATTCAGAAAGAGACGCTCCTCAGAAAGGTGGCTTCTCATCTGGAAACCCACGCTCGCTGGAAGGAATTAGACCAAGACGAAAATACGACCAAGCCTACAGATCCCTCCCCTAACGCAGAAGTCGCGCATCGTAGTGCCGGGCTTCTCCGCTCTGATTTTCCCCAATTTCGGCTTTTTCTCGCCAAGCAATCAGCGATACCACCAGGGAAACAAGAGCGCGTCCTGGGATTGAACCCGAAAGATTTGTATCCTCTCTCTTCAGATCTTGGAATCGGGGACGAACAGATTGCCAAATGGGTAGCGGAGTTTCTGCAACTATCCCTACCTCCCAACTGTCGGCGCTGAGAAAGTGGCGTTAGGCGTCTTACCGCCTCCATTTTGTAAGACGAATCTAGTCTTGCCGCTCACCGATGAACAGAAACGGACGTTTGTCCTCTCGAATCCGTTTAACTGGGAGTTACTACGCTTACTCAAGAAGTACGAAACGTCCTCCCACCCTTTGCAGCTGAGCATCACCGAACCCAAGAATATTCTTGCCTTCTTTAAGGGCGGGGTCTCGGCTACTCAGCAGGCTCCAACCGCGCAGGTTGCAATTTCGGATATTGAGAAGAAATTGCGCGAACGCTACCAACCTGCAGAAGATACTTCAGCGACTGTCCTGGACGGCTCGACCGAAGAATCTGAACCTTTGATTGTTCTCGTCAACCAGCTGATCGAAAACGCCTATACGATGGGCGCCTCGGACATACATATCGAACCTTGGGAGAATGAGATTCTAGTTCGTTATCGTGTGGACGGTGTGATGCGAATCGTTAACCGCTTCACGCCTCGGACCCTCATCCGTCCGCTCGTGGCTCGACTCAAAATCATGAGTGACCTCGACATCTCCGAGCGTCGTTTACCGCAAGACGGGCGTATCATTTTTAAGAAGTATACCTCTCGTGGATTTGATTTCGACTTGCGCGTTGCGACCGCGCCGATGAACTACGGTGAAAAAGTCGTCATGCGTATTCTCGATAAACAGAAAGCGGTCATGCCGTTGGCCAATCTCGGCTTCTCTTCCCGCAATCTGGCGCTGTATCGCGATAAGATTGAAACCCCCTATGGTATGATCCTGCATGTGGGTCCGACAGGTTCTGGAAAATCGATGACTCTGTATGCGGCATTGAACGAAGTCCAGACTCCGGAAGTCAACATTCAGACCTGCGAAGATCCCATCGAGTATACACTCGCGGGCATTAATCAAATGCAGATTCATCGAGAAATCGGGCTGACCTTTCAACGTGCGCTGCGTAGCTATCTACGCCAAGACCCCGATATCATCCTCGTCGGTGAAATTCGCGATAAAGAAACCGCGGATATCGCGATTGAAGCAGCTCTGACTGGACACTTACTCCTATCTACTTTACACACCAACGATGCCCCCTCAACTGTCACCCGATTCATTGAAATGGGCATCGAACCGTTCATGGTGAGTTCGTCGCTCGTGCTCATCTGTGCTCAACGTTTGCTGCGTCGGCTGTGCAAAGAGTGCAAAGAAGAGTACCAGCCAAACAGCGATGAGAGACACCTCATTGGCGTCGACCATGACACCGAGGTCACCCTCCATCGCTCCAAAGGCTGTCCGGCATGTAATGGGACAGGCTATAAGGGACGAGTCGGTATTCATGAACTTCTCGTCCCGGATGATGCTATGCGTAAGGCAATTAACCAGCATGGCATCACCTCGGAAGCCCTCAAACGCATGGCTATCGAGAACACCGATATGACAACTCTCTACTGGGATGCCATGGAGAAGGCCCGTCAAGGAATCACGTCGGTGGAAGAGGCGCTTGCCAATGTGCGACGTGATGAGTTTGATTCACGGCCACGCTGGATGTTTGAAGAGTTAGGACTCCGTTCCAAAGAATACGAGAAATCCGCAGCGTAGATACGTACTGGTCACTGCAGGTGCGACCTACAGGTCGATTAAGGACACAGGGAAAGCTACCGATATACTGCAGCAAGTGTCGGCAGTTGCGTAGGTCACTCTGCCTCTTTCTGCCGCGAGATGATGACAAGGTAGAAGATATTTGTTGGTTAATATTCACTTAAAGTGATATTCTATCATTATTCTGTGAGGCGAGTCAGACACCGACGGCACCCGCACGACCCTCCGCGCATCCACATATTGGAGGTATAGGAGTTATGGGCCTGTTTGACCAACATGTGATCTTCACCCTTGATGATCAGCAGTACACCTTACCGTTACCGAACGTTGAGCGAGTCGTCCCTGCTGCCTATGTCACCCCACTCCCCAAGGCTCCAGGCATTGTCATAGGGATCATTAACGTTCAAGGACAAGTGATACCAGTGATCAATCTGCGACGGCGTTTTCAGCTACCCGAGCGTACCCTTGACCCGGCAGATCAGTTTATCATCGCCCACACGCCGCGGCGGACGGTCGCACTGACCGTCGATAGGGTCATCGGCGTTATCGATATTTCTAAACAGGCTATCGTCCATCGAGCCGATATCCTGCCTTCCATAGAACACGTGACTGGTGCAGTAAAGCAAGAGGATGGTGTCATCCTCATTCATGACCTCGAGGCCTGCTTGTCGTTCGACGAAGAGCGTACTTTGGACAAGGCCCTACAAGCCGCCTGAAAGTGGGGGGTATGCCCGTCACTTCGCTTCCAGATTTTGTCCTTGCACAATTCAGTAGTCTCATTGCCACGCGAATGGGATGGCATTTCCCGTCTGACCGCTGGCACGATCTCGAACGTGGGATTCGTGCAGCCGCCCGCGATCTTGGCTTTTCCGATGTCCAGGCCTGTATTGACTGGTTACATTCCGCTCCGCTCACGCAGCAACAAATCGCCGTACTCGCTGACCATTTCACTGTAGGTGAGACTTACTTCTTTCGTGAACATCGAGGACTCGAAGTGCTGACGACACAGATCCTTCCAGCACTCATACAGGATAGACAATCCGGGGAACGACACATCCGTATTTGGAGCGCCGCCTGTTGTACCGGCGAGGAGCCGTATTCCATCGCCATCACGCTTGCCACGATGAGTCCACAGCTTTCCGACTGGCGTGTCTCAATCATCGGAACGGATATTAACCCTCGGTTTTTACAGCGTGCCACAAGCGGTGTGTATACCGACTGGTCCTTCCGTAACACCCCAGAATGGATCAAGACCCGCTACTTTCAACGTACGACTGACAGTCGGTTCGTGATCTGCCCAGAGATCAAACAAATGGTGACTTTTTTCCCGCTCAATCTCGCAGACGAAGTCTTTCCTCCCCCGCTGAACACCACGGCTACGGTTGACGTCATCTTCTGTCGCAACGTCTTCATTTATTTCTCATCAGAACGAGCACAAACGGTGATTCGTAATTTCCACTATACACTCGCTGAGGGTGGATGGTTAATCGTCAGTCCAAGTGAGACACCGTATCTCTCACAGTCCCCTTTTACGGCCATCCCCTTGCCGGGCATCATTGTCCATCGCAAAGGTGTACATCCCCATCAGTCAGCGTTCGGAGAGAAGCCACTTGCCCTACCGTCACTGGCAGGGACCTCCAGCCGTCCGCACGCTCAACACCTGTCTGATCTGAAAGCCCTGGCTGAGCCATTGTTCTCCACACAGATCAAGGAAAACGAACAGCTTGTGGCAATACTCCCGAATTCTACTCCGACACTCGAGGGCAAACTGTTTCCAGTGTCGAATCAGGCGTCAGCAGCCTACGCAGAAGCACAAACTCTATACAGACAAGGTCACTATACTGAGGCGAGCGAGAAATTACGCGACGTGTTGTTGTCCCAGGAGCAAGAGCCGTCTCCTCTTAATCAAGAGGAAACGCTCCTGCTGATTCGCACCTGTACGAACCAAGGTGCACTTGACGAAGCCATTGCCTGGTGCCACAGAGCGATCGCCACAGATGTATTGAATCCGCGATTCTATTACCTCTTAGCTACCGTCCTCCTCGAGCAAGGCCGGGAAGAAGAAGCAACCCAGGCTCTCAGACAAACATTATACCTCGATAGCGAGTTTATACTCGCGCATTTCACCCTGGGGAACCTCTCTCTCCGACAAAAGAAAATTAAGAACGCCCGTCGACATTTCCAGAATGCACTCGCGCTACTTCATCGGTACGAGCATGCGAGGATTATTCCAGAATCCGAAGGTCTGACAGCCGGGAGATTATCCGATCTCATCCGCACGATGCTTCCGCGATAATACTAAGGAGTGTAATGATGAATCCGAACCTGACGAAGAGTTCTCTGCAGACCACTGGGATTTCCTCTGGTACTCCGATCGATTGGCAGGCGGTCCAGCAGAAAATGGCACAGATGCAAAAGGCAACGCAGCAAAGAACTGGGTTAACTACAGAAGAGAAACTCTCACTGTTGAAAGCACGTGCCCAAACCCTCGCACGTCCACGAGAAGAGACGGAGGCCACGGGGCTCCAACTCGAAGTTGCCGAGTTCCATCTTGGGGAGGAAACCTATGCCCTTCCCTCGATCGCTATCCGCGAGGTATATCCACTCAAGGGGCTCACACCGCTCCCATGTACTCCTGCTTTTGTTCTTGGCGTTATCAATGTCCGCGGTCGTATCCTTCCGGTCGTTGATCTCGCCTCTGTGCTCGGCTTAGCCAGACGGCAGATATCTGAGCAAAGCACGGTGATCCTGATGAAAGCTGGGGAGCTCGAGGTCGGGATTGTCACGGATCTGGGCATAGGTATCCGCAGTCTTCCTCTAGCAACAATCCATCCGCCACTCTCAACTCTAGCCAATTCACGCGCTCGCTATCTTCAAGGGATCACGAACGAGGGAGTGGTAGTTTTAGATGCAACTAAACTGCTGACTAGTATACGACTTGGCAACCACGAGGAGTGACTCCGGAGGACTAAGATACTCTCGTTATGATGTACCCCGTTTTCTCTAAAGATTCCCCTCTTTCTCTCGATATTACACTCTGAGGTCCAGTCCACAGGGGGTACCACAATCCTCGTGAGCATCATCATTGTCCTAGCAGACAAGGCACGATCTTGCTTCTCAAACAGCATGCACGAGTGTATTCACTCGGGAGTCGCAAGGCACGCTGGAGCCACCGAGGATAGGAAGTCGAGATCCAATGCACGTGCGAGGGAACGATGAGCAGCGCGAACAGTAATTTTCTGAGCCAGTTAATTGCCACCTTTCGTTTAGAAGCCGACGAGCACCTCAAAGCTATGATCAGTGGGTTGCTTGCCCTGGAGACAGCCACGACTCCGGACGAACAGACACCGATCGTAGAAACCATTTTCCGCGAAGCTCATAGTCTCAAGGGTGCGGCACGGGCGGTCGATCTCACAGAAGTCGAAGCGGTATGCCAGGCATTGGAAGGGGTCTTTGCAAAGATGAAGCGCCAGGAGCTGGTACTGATACCAGCAGACTTCGATATCGTCCATCATGCGTTAGACACAGTGGACGCACTATTAGCAGAACCCAATGGACCTCACGCGACACAGGTCGCAGAGACGGTACAAAGGCTTTCCCAATTAGAAACTGAGAGCCACCAAAGAACAGCTCCATCGGCGAAGATTGAAACCACCTCTTCAGTATCAGAGGAGACTGCGCTTCAGACCTCATTAACCATTTCTCTTCCTGCAGAACACAGCCTCTCTCCCTCGTCCCCTCCACATGCAACCTCACCCACAAGTTCGATGGGCGAGGAACCCTACACCCTTCTTTCCGCAGCCCCCTCACCCATCGATGCAACCTCGTCCAAAGGTAACTTTCTGCAAGCACCACTGCCTAGTGTCTCACAACTTGTAGGAGCAGGTTCTACTAGTGATTTCCTCGAGAAACTGATTGCGACCTTCCGTCTGGAAGCCGATGAGCACCTCAAAGCTATGGTCGCCGGGGTAGTGGCATTGGAGAAGGCGAACGGACCTGACGAGCAACAGCCTCTGTTAGAAACAATCTTCCGTGAGGCGCACAGTCTCAAAGGTGCGTCTCGTGCTGTCGACCTGACGGATGTGGAAGCCGTATGCCAAGCACTGGAAGGCGTCTTTGCACGGTTCAAGCGTGGCGAGCTTCAGCTTTCCCTCGAAGGATTCGATGCTATTCACCAAAGCCTTGATACCGTCGAGGTGCTGTTAAGTGAACCTAACGAGCCACATGCAACGCAAATCGCGGAAGCGGTTCAACGATTAATTCGATTGGAAACCGATGGAGCCATAGGGGTGGACCAACACCCAGCACCAGCCAATCCGGCGGCACCAACACAAAAGCCTCCTCTTGTCGCACCCTCTCAACCACTTGGGGCAGACCTCTCACCGACCCTTTCTCCTGTGTCATCCGCTCCCGCGGTACCAATAGAGCACTCGCGTGCTGACCGCACTAGGGAAAAGACGGTTACACTTGGGCAAAGCAGTGGTCATAGCGATCAACTAAATGTGCCAGCGAAACCGGTTGGAGAAGACACCATTCGAGTGACAACCGCCAAGCTCGATTCGCTCTTCCTACAAGCGGAAGAGATGTTATCTGCGAAACTTTCGCTCAACCAACACGCCTCGGACCTCAAAGACATGATGGGACTGTTGGGAGAATGGCGCAAGGAATGGTCAAAAATCTCATCCGAAGTCCGCAAAATGCAACGGTTATTTGAGGCTACGGACGATTGGGCACAACACAATGACTCGTACACACAAACAGGGCCACTTTTGGTCGACTTCATCTACTGGAATGAGCAGCAGTTCATTGCTATCGAGAATCGACTGAAGGGATTAGTAAAAGCTGCGGAACACGACCAGCAAACAGTCGGAGCACTAGTTGATAATTTGCTGGAAAATACCAAACGTGTCCTCATGATGCCCTTCTCCTCACTCCTTGAAATTTTTCCGAAGATGGTCCGAGATTTGTCGCGCAGTCTCGGCAAAGAAGTCGAATTACTCACCCGAGGGAGTGAGGTAGAAATCGACAAACGCATTCTCGAAGAACTGAAAACGCCGCTGGTCCATCTGCTTCGTAACAGTCTTGACCACGGGATTGAAACCCCGGAGGTGCGCACGCACTACGAAAAGCCACCACGTGGGACCATCGTCATTACCGTTTCGCAGACTAGTGGCAGTTCAGTCGAGATTGTCATCTCCGATGACGGCGGAGGAATCGATCATGAAAAAGTGGCACAGGCGGCTGTAAAGAAGGGGTACCTTTCTGCACAGGCTGCAGAAGCACTTGATGAGCAAGCCGCGCTTGCCCTGATCTTCCAGTCCGAGATTTCCACCAGTCCAATTGTCACGGACATCTCCGGCCGTGGGCTTGGCATGGCCATTGTTCGAGAGAAGATTGAGAAACTAGGCGGACAGATCTCGGTTGAGACGCATCTCCGTGAAGGCACGTCGTTCCGGATTGTCGTTCCCCTTACCCTCGCAACGTTTCGAGGCGTATTCGTAGAAGCCGCTGGCCATACCTTTGTCATCCCCACAACCAGTATCGAACGTGTG
This sequence comes from uncultured delta proteobacterium, assembly GCA_963733195.1. GTDB lineage: Bacteria > Desulfobacterota > Binatia > Bin18 > Bin18 > VGTJ01. The sequence goes on along the minus strand of CAVTCR010000056.1, from coordinate 140,742 downwards.
GCACGGATCAAGCGAGGGGACATCAAAACAATCGAAGGCAAAGAAACTATTTTTCTCGACGGACGCCCAATCGCCTTCGTCAATCTTGACATGCTCTTACAACTCCCGCGCAAAAGATCTCAACATGCAGACGAGGACGGCCAGCTTGCGCTCATTCTTGGTTCAGCAGAGAAGCGGATCGCGTGTTGCGTTGATGAAGTAGAAAACGAACAAGAAGTGCTATTTAAAGGTCTTGGGACGTTTCTATCTCAGGTGCCAAATGTAGCAGGAGCAACCGTCTTGGGTTCAGGAAAGGTTGTTCCTATTCTCCATGTTCCGGACCTGCTGAAGTCTGCAAGTGAAACAGGAGGGAGGCATACGCTTATGCTCACAGCCGACGACGACAACGAGGTGCTCAAAAAGTCCGTCCTCGTTGCCGAAGATTCCGTCACCTCACGTATGCTGCTCAAAGGCATTCTTGAGTCAGCGGGGTATCAAGTCACCACGTCCGTCGATGGCGCTGACGCCTTTTCCCTCCTGAAAAAGACGGATTTTGATCTCGTGGTGTCAGACGTCGAAATGCCTCGGATGAATGGATTCGAACTCACCGCAAAGATTCGCGAGACCGAGCAGGTAGCACAGATCCCTGTCGTCTTGGTCACCGGCCTCGATTCGCGCGAAGACCGCGAGCGTGGCATCACCGTGGGTGCGGATGCCTACATCGTGAAAACCAGCTTCGATCAAAGCAACCTGCTGGATGTCATCCAGCGACTGATCTAAAAAAGAAGAAGGAACCGTCACTATGGTCAAAGTCCTCATTGTCGAAGATTCTCCGGTCCAACAAGCACTCATTGGGCATATTCTGAGCACCGATCCTGAGGTCAGTGTCATTGGGACAGCCAATAATGGCGCAGAGGCCGTCGAGTTCGTGACGCGGCAACGTCCAGATGTGATCACTATGGATCTCAATATGCCGCAGATGAATGGGCTCGACGCGACACGTCGAATTATGGAAACCACGCCGGTACCAATTGTGATTGTCAGTGCCAATTGGGATCCGCAGGAAGTTGCGACTACGTTTCGTGCAATGGAGGCCGGAGCGCTAGCCGGCGTTGAGAAACCCCGCGGACTTGGGCATAAGGATTTTGCATCAACTGCCCAGCAGCTCGTGCAAACCATCAAGCTCATGTCGGAAGTCAAAGTGGTACGACGTTGGCCGCGACGACAGATCGAACAGCCTGCTCAGCTCGTCGTTCCGCCGCTGCCAGAAATGTCCCACCCCACAACGGCAATAAAAGTGGTCGCCATCGGAGCTTCCACGGGTGGACCACCGGTTCTCCAGATCTTGCTTTCCAGTCTCCCGAAACACTTCTCTGTGCCCGTTCTCATTGTCCAACACATTGCCGTCGGATTCTTACCGGGTCTGGTCGAGTGGTTAAGCCAAGTCACCCATTTCCCAGTTCGTATTCCTGCCCACGGAGATCTCCTGTTGCCCGGCCATGCGTACTTGGCTCCGGACGGTTTTCATCTTGGCATCGAGCGTGGGCCTTGTGCCATACTTAGCCAAACTCCTCCGGAAAATAACCTGCGACCTGCCGTTTCGCATCTATTTCGTTCAGTCGCCGAGACTCTTGGTAATCAAGCCATTGGAGTGTTATTGACAGGTATGGGAAAAGATGGAGCGGCAGAACTCAAAGTTCTCCGTGAAAAAGGAGCAATCACGATCGCCCAAGATAAAGAAAGCTCTGCTGTCCATGGCATGCCGGGCGAGGCCATTCACCTCGGAGCTGCTGTGCATGTGCTGTCTCCGGAGCGTATTGTGGAGGCGTTAGTGAAGCTCGTGCCGAAAGTCTAATAGCCCGCTGGTAGAACGGAGCGTGCGAAGGAAGAGTGAAGGAACTGCCATGAGCAACGATGTTGAAATTCTGATCGTTGAAGACAGCCCAACACAAGCTGTGCAGTTACGGCACATCTTAGAGCAGCATGATTATCGCGTCTCCTTTGCCCGAAACGGCGTCGAGGCGTTAGTTGCCATTCATGAACATCGGCCCACGATCGTCATCAGTGACATCGTCATGCCGGAAATGGATGGATACGAACTTTGCCGCCGGATCAAAGAGGAGCCGGCAATTGCAGACATTCCAATTATTCTCCTCACTACACTCAACGATTCTCGCGATGTGATTAAGGCCCTGGAGAATCGAGCTGACAACTTCATCACCAAACCGTGCAACGAGCAGTTCCTCCTCTCCCGTCTTCAGTACATCTTAGCCAACCAACAACTCCGCAAGACTCCTCCTACAGACGGGAGCATCGAGATCTTCTTCTCTGGACAGAAGTACCGTTTTGCCTCTGATCCCATGCAGATTATAGATCTCCTCTTGTCTACGTTTGATAATGCGATCCAGAAGAACCTCGAGCTTGAGCGCGCGAATCGCGAACAAGTCAAGAGTCAACTCGAGTTAAAGAAGCTCAACGAACAGCTTGAGCAACGCGTCAGGGAACGGACACGGAAACTCGCGATCTCGGAAGCGAATCATCGCCGGTTACTTGAGCACAACGCTGACGCCATCATTGTGGTCGATCAAGATAGCATCGTACATTTCATTAACCCAGCCGCTGAGGCTTTGCTGGAACGACCAGCAGAAGCTATTCTCAATACACCGTTGGCATTCCCCATCTCGATCGGTAAAACTTCCGAGGTTGTCATCCCACGGAAGAACGGTGACATTCTCGTTGCAGAAATGCGCGGCGTGGAAACCTCCTGGGAAGGAGAGACTGCCGTCATTGCCTCCTTGCGTGACATCACTGAGCGCAAGCGAGCAGAAGAAACCTTGCAAAAAGCAAAAGAAGCTGCCGAAGCTGCCGATCAGGCGAAGTCCGATTTCCTCGCCAACATGAGCCACGAAATTCGTACGCCGATGAACGGCATCTTGGGCATGACCGGACTGTTGCTCGACTCCAAACTCATGCCGGAGCAACGCGAGCATGCCGAAACCGTCAAAGGCTGCGCAGAATCCTTGTTAAGTATTATCAACGAGATTCTCGATTTCTCGAAAATCGAAGGGGGCAAACTCGACCTCGAGGTGATCGACTTTGACTTGCATCCTACAGTTGAAGAAGTCGTCGACCTGTTTGCCACACAGGCTGACGATAAAAAGCTGGAACTTGCGTGTCTCATTTATCACGATGTCCCCTCCGCCCTGCGAGGCGACCCTGGACGTATTCGTCAAGTCTTGAATAACTTGGTCGGCAATGCCCTGAAGTTCACTGAACACGGTGAAATTGTCCTCCGTGTCATGCTCATCAGTCAGACCGCTACGCATGCTATCGTCAAGTTTGCGATCTCTGATACCGGGATCGGCATTCCACCGGAGCGTATGGATCGGTTGTTCCAAACGTTCTCTCAGGTTGACGCGTCATCGACGCGCAAGTACGGCGGTACAGGCATCGGTTTGGCCATCAGCAAAAAACTCACGGAACTTATGGGAGGAGAGATTGGCGTTGAGAGTGACTTAAGCAAAGGAAGTACTTTCTGGTTTACGATCCCCTTCGAGAAGCAAGCCCATGATACGCTCCCAACGAGTCCGCTTCGTGCCAACCTCAATGGCCTGCGTGCACTGATTGTCGACGATAATCAGACCAATCGGACGATCCTACGCCATCAACTGACATCGTGGGGTATGAAACCTCACACCGCTAAGGACGCACACCAGGCACTCGAAATGCTCGCGACTGCCGCTGAAGAAGACCGTGCGTATGATCTTGCTATTCTTGATTTTCAGATGCCGGAGATGGACGGGATTTCTCTCGCTAAAGAGATTAACAACAATCCTGCACTAGCCGCCACACGGTTAGTGCTCTTAACCTCAGTCGGTCGGCGCGGCGATGGCGAACGAGCACGAGATGTTGGTATTGATGCGTACCTCACAAAACCGGTGCGGCAATCACAACTCTACGAGTGTCTACGCACCGTGCTGGGACAACCGGCAAAGCCGCAAGAAGTTGCTCGGCCCGTATTGGTGACGCGGCATACCCTCGCGGAGGCACAGCATCAAACGCGACCGCGAATTCTGGTCGCTGAAGACAATCCGGTAAATCAAAAGCTGATCGCTCGGCTTCTTGAGAAAATGGACTACCGTGCCGATGTTGCGGCGAATGGATTGGAAGCCATCGATGCGCTCTCTCGGGTCTCTTACGCAGCGGTCTTAATGGACTGTCAAATGCCAGAAATGGATGGGTTTGAAGCAACTGCCGTGATTCGCAAACGTGATAGCGAGAAAGGGCAGCATACACCTGTCATCGCCGTCACTGCCCATGCGATGAAGGGAGACCGAGAGCGTTGTCTCGCCGCAGGCATGGACGACTACATCACGAAACCCGTAAAGTCTGATGATTTGAAGGTCTCCCTCAATCGATTTCTTCCTCGCACACAAGAGGTCTCAGTGGTTAAGGCTCCTGCTTTGCCACAGAAGCCCGCAGAAAAACGGCCACCCACCGTGCTGGTTTCCCCTTCGTCAGAGGTCGCGCTCCGCCCCTCTCTAGTACCTGTAGTGAATGTACAGGATCAAGAAGGTATCCGGCCCAATTCAGTAGACCCCGTACAAGTACCTGTAGATGTCGTTGCGACACCCCCCTCGGTTCCTAAAACACCGCGGCTTTTGGTCGCTGAGGATAACCCGGTCAACCAGAAACTCATCGTTCGCCTGCTAGAAAAACTCGGTCATCAGGCCGACGTTGCCGCCAACGGGATCGAGGCAGTCGAAGCCATGTCTCAACTCGGCTACAGCATCGTATTGATGGACTGTCAAATGCCGGAAATGGACGGCTTTGAAGCAACTGCTGAGATCCGCAAGCGTGATGTGCAAGACGGAATCCATACCCCAGTCATCGCCGTCACCGCCCATGCCATGAAGGGGGATCGAGAGCGCTGTCTCGCGGCAGGCATGGATGACTATGTATCGAAACCCGTCCGGTCTGAAGAACTTAAGGCTGCGTTAGACCGGTGGTTGCAAAAAGCATCGGCACCTCGTTTAGAAAGTCCACCTCCGGTCACAACTCTCGTTCCAGTAAAGGTAAAAGAGGCATTTGATGCGCAGGAGGCGTTAGCCAGAGTTGACGGAGACAAAGAACTGCTCGGCGAGATGGCAGCCCTGTTTCTCGAAGAATACCCTCGTTTCTTAGCACAAATCCAGGAGGCGATTAGCAAGAAAGACTCGTCCTCCCTATCATATGCAGCCCACACCCTGAAGGGATCAGTTGGTAATTTCGCTGCCAGTGACGCATTTGAAGCAGCATTTACCCTTGAACGCATAGGTCGCTATGGCGATTTAACTCAGGCCTCTGATGCGCTTGTCCATTTGGAAGCCGCACTCTCGCGACTGACACCCGCCTTGGGCAAACTGACGACTGAGGTACTCGCGTAAACAGTCGAACTGCTTGTTACTTAAGACGCAGCATGAAGGTCGTCGGAATAGATACAATGCCAGGATCTTCGGTCCGCTTCGTCGACCTGGTTTTTTCGGGTAAATGTTTTTCCCGATTTCCCGATAGTTTTCGTGAATGACGGTGAGCAGATGTATCCCTTTCACTAGATATCGAGGCTCTCATGGACAAATCTTCCATTCGGGCAAAGTTTTCAGCCGATCAATCTACCGCACTGTTACTGATAATCGGGTGTTGCTTACCGATTGGTGCAACAGTTCTTGACCTCCTGCGGCATGGGCTGCCGTTCTCATTCTCGAGCATCCTTGCAGTACAAACGACACAACCGTTGCACTGGTTTATCGATAGTATTCCACTTCTCATCCTTTTTCTCGGACAAATAATTGCGCGAGCAAAACGACTCTCCACATCCGTTCGCCCAAATGCACAAGGCGAGGCGAGCGCGACCAAGCTCACACAAGTAGTAATGGAGCTCAAAGCCGAACTCGCCAAGCAACGACGGATCGAAGAAACGTTGCGGGCAAGCGAAGAATTTTACCGTACGCTTGTAGAAAATACGAACGATGGAATCGCTACAATTTCTCTGGATGGGACGTTGACCAGCGTCAATCGTGGATTCGAACTTATGCTTGGAAAGATTCGAGAAGAGATCGTCGGTAAGCACTATAGTACGATACTTCCTATCTCTTCCCTCGCGCTCATCGAAGATCGTATTCGCCGCTTTCAAGGCGGCGAAAAGATGCCTTCACTCTTTGAATTCGAACTACTCCATCATAATGGCACGGCGATACCCATTGAAGCACGTACGCGTGCCATTACCGACAAAAATGGAGTACCCATTGGGTTTCAAGGCGTCTACCGCGATACGACCAAGCGGGCAGCGCTGAAAAAAATGGGAATCGCCACGCAGACCACTCCCTCACGATTGGAAACCAGCACGATTCCAGGGACCATGCCAGGAACGACGGACACGGCGGTGCTTCCGTGGATGCAATCGACCCCTCAATCAGAAAATAATGCTACGACGCACTATCCGGCAGGATACTCACCACTCTCGCAGACGACCTCCACGTCCTCTGTGCCCTTCTCTACAGAGAACCTGGAGAATCACGTCCCGACCTCTCCAGCATTTCAGGACATACCCTCATCTACGCCATCTGCAGTCAGTATCTCTATGTCGCCATCTCTGACCACACCAGAACTGCAAGGTGTTGCCTCTCCGGCTATTCAGTTTCAATTTGCGGATGTGGCGAGTAATGACTCTCTAGCGTATTCCTCCTCGGCTTCTCTGCTCGAACAATCTGAGTCCTTTGCAGCCCCATCCCAATTTGCCATCGCAAAAGACCCTTCAAAAAAAGAAGAGCAACAGACGAAAGTGGTACCTTTTCCTGCAATGTCAGCGCAAGGATCCTTGATCCCACTGCCTCTGCAGCTTGGGAGCGCTTCATCTCAGCACATGTTGAACCTCGACGAAGCCCTCAATCGTGTTGATGGTGATCGCGAGTTATTGAGCGAGATGGCCGGTGTATTCCTTGATGAATACCCTCTCCTGTTGGTCACGATGCAAGACGCGCTTTCGCACGGGAACGCCCAAACTCTCACCTACGCCGTACACACCCTGAAAGGGTCAGTCGCAAATTTTGCTGCCTCGAGCGTATTCGAAGCTGCATTGAAGTTGGAAAAAATTGGGCGTCAAGGGAACCTCACACAAGCAAAAACCGCCCTCGCCGAACTCGAGGCAGAACTTGCACGCCTCGCGCCACTTCTCACTACGCTCAAAATGGAGGCAGCAGCATAAGGATCACAAACCTCCGTTTATGCTAATAAGAGGTTTCTCAACCATGCCCAGTAAAGAAAGATTTCCCGTCGAACAATCCCCCATACCTGTCCCAACATCCCGGTCTTTGCTTATGATACTTTCGCTTTTTCTCCTGATTCTCATAGTTACTGTGGGCCTTTACGTTACCGATATAGCACTCCTCCCCAGCCTCGCCCTTCTTTCAGCTCTCTTCATTGGAAGCTTTCGATTTGCTTTGAGGTTTCAACGCAGCTCTCGGCAAAAAGAAATATTCACACGCAGTACTCCTGCGTCACCACGCCCGACAATCCAGCAGCGCCAGGTCACCGCGCCCCACGAGCCTTCCATACAGCCTCCACTTCCTACTGCCCCTGAACGTCGGCTCGCAGATTTCTACACCTTTGATTTAGCTGCCTCTCAACCAATCGATTTCAATTTGCGCACAACCGTCGAAGAGACCGTTTCTCGTTTCACGACCATCGCGAAGGAAAGAAAGATTGAACTTTCCTGCCTCTTTTCTGCCGACAGTCCGACGCCGTTTCGTGGCGATCCCGGTGATATCCGACTTATCTTAATAAATCTCATCGACTATGCGATGTCGACTATCACTCATGGTGAGATTACGATACGTGGCATGCTCGTGCAGCAAACGTCAACCCATGCTACTTTTCGCTTCTCTGTCTCTACCCTGAATTCGACGACTCTTCCCGCTGGAGTATCTCCTCAGGAGCTGCCGACGACAGAAAATAGGGGATATTCCTCCCCCTACGACCAACATGCGGATGGCATTGCGATCAGCAAACAGTTAGTCAAAACCTTCGGCGGACAATTGGAAGTCGAGAGAACACCAGATGTCGGCACAACGATTTGGTTCACATTGATGCTAGAGAAGCAACCTTCTAAGGTGTTTTCTGATTCGCCTCCCCGTACGAGTCTCTCGGGAGTCCGTTTACTCCTTGTCAGCAGCGATTTCTCTCTCTCAGATGAAGATACCTTCATATGGGGACTGACAAGCCGCTCCGTCTTTCGTTACCCTCAAGCCTGGTCGATACTGACAACAGCCGTCCAGGAAAACCAAGCCTACGATATCGTTCTTATACACTGTCAGGAACTTGAGGCCGACGCGCTGGAACTTGCTGCGCGTGTTCGTGCGACCGAGGCGCTCGCGACGCTGCGTCTCGTCTTCATCTCCACAAGCGGGAAAAAAGGCGATGCACGCCAGATCCGTCAAGCCGGTTTTGATGCATACCTAACGTACCCAGTCTCCTCGCCTCTCCTTTTCGAGTGTCTGACCTCAGTTCTTGGACAACCACCGCAGCCCCTCGCTCCCGACTTACCACTAGTCACCCGCTATACATTGGCAGAAGCACGAACGCGTGGGCGGGCGCGTATCCTGATTGTTGATAGTAACCTCCCTGACCAAAAACATGCCGTGCATCTCGTTGAAGAATTAGGATACCGTGCTGACGTTGCCATAACTGCGCGTGAAGCCATAGAGGCGAATGCTCGCCTTCCCTATGCCGCCGTGCTGCTCCCCACACAAATGCCCGGGATTGATGGAATCGCCGCCGCAATTCAGATTCGTCAGCACGACCAGCAAGAAGGGGTGTATACTCCGTTGATCGGAGTGCTCCAATCACAGAGCGATGACGGACGTGCTCAGTGCCTTGCAGCAGGCATGGATGCCGTTGTGAGCAAACCGTTGCTCTCAGAAAGTCTCAAGATAACGATTGACGGGTGCAGTCTTTCTAAAGGGGGACAGCAACTATCTCTTGCAATATCACCGACAAAAAATAAAGAGGCTATGGAGGTAAATCTGCACGAAGCCTTGGCTCGTATTGAAGGCGATACTGAGTTGTTCGATGAAATGACTGTGCTTTTTTTTGAAGAGTATCCAAAGGCACTCAGACAGATGCACGAGGCGATTACACGACAAGATGGTCAAGCATTAGCGTATAGTGCGAATGCATTAAAGGGCGCATTAGGTAATTTCGCTGCCATCGCAGCCATCGACACCACGTCCCGTCTTGAACTCACGGGCCGTCATGGAGACCTCTCTCTTGCTCCCCTGCTGCTGACCGACCTCGAAGAGCAGCTTACACGCTTACGGGCCCAGTTAACTGACTTTCGGCTACATGCTGCGGCTTAGAGTCGGTTTCACTCGCCAGTAGCCAATGGATTACCCGTTTCAGTTTTCCTCGGAGCACTTGCTACCTCGAACAGGTCGCCAACTCTTTCATTAAGAAATTTTTCGTTGGTCGCTCGCTTTGTTGCCATCATCTGCACTCTGTTCTCTTCCTCAGCTCTACTAAATCTCTATAGGGATGCGCCGATAGATAACCTGGGGAGTAGGAAATTCGCTAGGCTTGATCTGATCGTTCTGTCGGACTTCTTTGCGCCGGGTAGAGTTGCATACGAAAGCATACCCTATGTGTGACCCAATCGTCCCGACCCGAGAATAGCTGTACCGACTCTGTAGAGGATAAAATATCACGTGAAGTGATCTTGACTGGAAACGTAAAGATGTCATCCAGATTACCCGATCTTCTGTATTATATAGCCAGTGGGGTGATTGTCGGGTCGCATATTGGATATTTACTCTCGAATGATCATGCAGTTTCGGTAACCACAGGCGCGTGAGGCATCCGCTCTTTCTCCATCGGTCTCCTTATAAGAGGTTCATGCTGTGAACAATACAACGCCTATCCATTCAAGCGAAAACTATGTACTCGCTGAACAGGTGAAACTGTTGTTTGCCAACGCCAAAGTCTCGAACATTTCCCTCATTATTGTTGCATTCCTCATGGCAATAGCACTTTGGGACCTCCTCCCGCACTGGGTTTTCTTTAGTTGGCTGGCTTTTGCTTTTACAGCTGCAGCGACCTGGCTTATCTTGGCAAATCGCTACCAACAGGACAGTGATCAGGATGCGCATCTTCAGTCTTGGTATCGACTGGGTATGGGAGCAGCAATCAGTATTGGGCTCGTGTGGCTGCTGGTCCCCTTGTTGTTCTTACCATTCCTTTCAGGCGACGACCGCACTTTCGTGATCGTCATCATTATCGGCAGAACGGCGGCCGCGACCTTCTCAACGATTTTGCCAGCAATTTGGCTCGCGGTTATTCCTACACCCATTGCCCTCATACTCGTGTTACTTTGGCAATCCAGTACCTCTTCAGCTTGGCTCGCGCTCCTTACCGGACTCTTCGTCCTCCTCACCTTGCGGACGGCAAAAACTTTCAATCAGGCGATCATCTTCTCCTCAGAGTTACACTTTTCTTTACGTGATGAAAAGCGAAAAACTGACCTCCTGAATACAGATCTCATGCGAAAGGTCAGCGAACGGAGGCTGGCTGAGGAACAGCTTCATACAGGAATGCAAATTCTTACTGAATCGACAAGTCAAATCATGCGCTCTTTGGCACAACTGCTCGCTAGTACCTCACAGACAGCCGCCGCAGTCACCCAGACTGCCACGACTATCGAAGAAGTGAAACAGACAACCTATATCGCCGGACAAAGGGCGAAGGAGGTGTCCTCAGAGGCGCAGCAGGCAGCCTCAGTTTCCAAAACTGGCGAGCACGCAACTGATGCCGCACTTTCTGGACTCCAACAGGCCAATCAGCAAATTACATCAATTGCTCAAAGCGTCATCACACTCGGAGAACACAGCCACGCCATCGGCACGATTGTCGAATCCGTCAATGAGTTGGCAGAGCAATCGAACCTGCTGGCTGTGAACGCTGCTATCGAAGCCGCCAAAGCCGGAGAACACGGGAAAGGCTTCGCCATTGTGGCCCACGAAGTTAAGAACCTTGCTCAGCAATCGAAGCGGGCGACCGCTCAGGTCAAAGAGATCCTCCAAGAAATCCAGCATGCTACCCACGCCGCCGTTTTAGTTACTGAACAGGGCACGCATGCGATCGAAACTGGGGTCGCTCGCTCTATTGAGGCTCATCAGTCGATTAAGGAACTCTCGCAGAGTATCGCTAGAACAGCACAGTCAGTGACTCATATCGCGCTGTCGAACCAGGAGCAACTTGTGGGCATGGATCAAGTTGTCCAAGCAATGGGAAGTGTCAAACAGGCGGCTTCGCAGAACGTCGAAGGTATGCGACAAATCGAAAAAGCTGCGCAGCGCCTCCATGAAGTCGGGCAGGCCCTCAATGGACTCGTCGAGCAGTATGCCGGAGAGGAACTCGGCACCGGCATCCGCTTAGAAGCGTGACCAACTTTGTGAGAGAACGATCAGATCGGCCACTCCTCAAGCCGGTACGACATATCCCAGGTGACCACAGCCCGTGATATTCTTCATACTTCCACACCTTCCCTGCGCAAAATCGCGCATCGTGACGCACGACACACAACCCAGACGTAAACGCACAGGTTGTGACATTGACACGGAGGTAGACGGGAAGCGAACGTAGGCATACACTGACCTCGATCTGAAGGGGATAGGCTACAGCTGATCATCGTAGCTGACATAGCGGGTGTCTCTCCTGCCTCGCCTTCCCTCTTCTCTACAAGCAGGAGCAACCTGAAGAAGCGCAGGTAGTGGCGCACACGAAAGCACTGAGCACCTCCCCCAAAACTTCCTTCCCCATCGAACACGGACGCGAAAAAAGCAAATGCCTACTGGTGATGAGCAGAGTGCATCTTTTTTCTCCGAGAGCTTACTCAAAGACGTTCCTAGTCTCCAAAAGCTTCTAGAAGCATCGCCTGAAGACCCAACCCGCCAAGGGCTAGAGCGCCCTGACGAAGCTATAGAAAAGATGAGTGCAGAAGCAGCACACCAGCAGTACGAAACTGCTCTTCTCCGTGGTGCGGCCGAGGTCGCAGAACGATGGAGGAAGGTTGAATCTCTCCTTCCGCCACTAGAACAGTCAAGTTCGAATCCGCACATGGCCCGCCTCACTATGACTTTTCAGAAAGTTGAGAGGAATGCCGTGTATGCCACCCTCTACTTTTGCTCCGTGCCCCCTCTCTTGGCACGAGCACTGTCTCACGTAGGCCCTCCCATCGCAGCGCTACAGCGTAGAGTGACTGCACTACGGCTGTTGTGCAAGAAAAAATGGTCGCGGGCGGCACGAAAGGACTTACGTGATCGCTTGTACAAAGCCTCAAAGATTGTGAGAGAGAATCAAGAGCGCCAACGCTGGTTAGGCCCCTCCTGTCCAGCGCTCTCTGCAGCGATCACCTTACTTACCACTTATCTCTCACAATGTGTTGCGCTCGAAAGTAAATTTGGTGGGATGGCAGCAAAGTATTATCAAAAGAGCGGAAAGATCATGGAGGCGTTCTCTTCGCCTCGGTGCCTCGCGTGTGGGGTCCATCACTCTTTCACAGATTGGCGTAGAGTCAAAGCGCGGGATCAATATAAGGGTGTATGGACACAAGCCACGTAAGAGCAACGATCAAAGCGCCCAGAGCAAACCCCACTGGCACCCAGTGGGATGGACACCTCTTCGATATGATTCTCGTGCAGTTTTTTGCATCTGAACTCAACCGTGTTCTCGCAAACGCTCCTTCCTAGACGAGCAAGTAAAGAGGAATTTTTGTCGAAGTCGTTCCTTCTTTTGCTCACAAAATTCCTTTTTTAGGGTGTTTGGGGTCTGTGCACTAACGTTCCGCTCATGCTCAGTGGCCCTTAGGCCGCAGCCTGCTCTGGTCCTCGCCGCCGTAGGGCGTGTGCTCGATCTTGACCTGTTCGGCTAGCAGGTCGGCGAGCGCGGCCATCTCGCGGTAGAACTGGTAGCCCATGTCGCGCAGTTGGAGGATGAGATGCGCTGTCAGCTCCACGGCCTGGCGATGAGCTTCACGTGAGGGGAACTCGGTGCGCGCGGCGCGGATGCGAATCCCGCCGTCGGTAAAGGAGACCCGCCCCCACGGCGGCATGCGGTACGCCCACTCTGCGTGCATCGGTGAGACCAGTGCGACGGCTGCGCCGACTCCATAGTGCTGGCAAATGGCGGAGATCTCCGCCATCGCCTGCTTGAGGTTGGGGTCGTTGTCAGCTTCCATCGGGTTTCCTCCTTCTTACCTATTCCTGTTCCTTCCCGTGTATCGGCACTTCCTCAGCAATCTTGAGCCGACGAAGGGGCGGGAGGAGTTTCCGAGGCTTTAATGGAATGGACCGCCCCCCTCACACAAGGGTCTCATGATGGATCAGAATATATCCACCATTATACGAGAGAGGGAGGGTTCACTATGAAAGTCACGACACTCAGGATTGATTTGGCCAAAAGCATCTTCCAACTGCATGGGGTAACTGCAGCACGGCAAAGTCGCCCTACAGAAACGCGTGACGCGGAGCAAGCTCCTGGCAACGGTCGCGCAGCTACCTCCCTGTGTCATTGGGATGGAAGCGTGAGGGAGTGCACAAGATTGGGCGCGGGAGTTGCAGCAGCTGGGGCACACGGTGAAGTTGATTAGCCCTCAGTTCGTCAAGCCGTACGTCAAAGGCAATAAGAACGATAGTCGTGATGCCGAGGCAAGCTGTGAGGCGGTCTCGCGGCCGCACATGCGCTTCGTGCCACTCAAGACCGTGGAGAGCCAAGATATTCAAGCGATCCACCGGATGCGCAGCCTCCTCATTAAAGAGCGTACCGCCCTGGTCAATCAAGTGCGGGGCCTGCTGGCGGAGCGGGGAATCGTCATTCGCCCAAGGGATCACCAGGCTGCGGAAGCAGCTCCCGGTGATTGTGGAAGATGAGGGTAACGCCCTGACCCCCTTGGCTCGGGAAGTGATGCGCGAGTTGTATGAAGCAGCTCGTCGCGCTTGACGCACGAGTTACTGCGTGCAGACCGCCTGGTGCAACGTGTCTTTGCTGAGAGTGCCGCAGTGCCAGAAGCTGGCGCAGGGGAAGGGATCGGGCCGGTGATCGCCACCGCGCTGGTCGCCGCGGTCGGCACCGCCACGGAGTTTGCCAATGGGCGGCATATGGCGGCGTGGTTGGGGTTAGTCCCCCGGCAATGCTCCAGTGGAGGGAAGGAGCGTCTGTTAGGAATCAGCAAGCGGGGGGACCGCTACCTCCGAACATTATTAATTCACGGGGCGCGGGCGACAGTCCACCGCGCCCGCCGTAAGACCGATGCCCGCAGTCGGTGGATCATGAGTCTGGAACAGCGCCGGGGCAAAAATATTGCGACGGTGGCGATTGCCAACAAGAATGCGCGCATTGCCTGGGCATTGTTGACCAGTGAGGCCGAGTACCGCAAAGCGGCGTAGGAGAGGCCCGGTCTCTTGGCGCGAGAGGACTAACCATTTCTGTGACATCTGTGCGTTCCGCTTACCGACGGTTGCGAAGGTGAGAAACGAGTGATGGCATTACAGGTCAGACCAGCGTGCTCAGAGCCTGCGTTGCGACACGGCCCTTTCGAGGTCTGGGTTTTGTTGAGGCGAGCACGCGCGGAATCCTTCAGGGCTGGAAAGTCTCCGTACTTTCCGACGAAAGCCGCATATATGTCCGCAACTGAATCCTTATCTTGTCATCTTCAAGAATCACCTTGCAAAGGGGGTACGGTCCATATATGTCGCAACGTTGCCCGTGATGGGTATTCCGCTATGCTGCTCCCCTGATCTCTGAGATAGAGGAGCGGCGGCATGATGAACTTTAAAGGACGGCACTTCGAGCGGGAGGTTATCTTGTGGGCCGTGCGGTGGTATGTCGCGTATCCCATCTCCTATCGGCAGCTCGAGGAGATAAGGGGCGAGCGTAGCGTTGCGGGGGATCATTCCACCCTCGACCAGTGGGTCATCAAATATGCGCCGGAGGTGGAGAAGCAGCTCGGGTGCAGACAACGCTGGGTAGGACGCAACTGGCGGCTTGATGGAACCTACGTAAAAATTCAAGGGGCAATGGGCCTATCTCTATCGTGCCGTCGACAAAGAGGGCCGCACCATTGATTTTCTGCTCACGCCACAGCGCGATCTCGACGCCGCTGAAGCCTTCTTACGTAAAGCCATTCCCAATCAAGGACTCCCAGAGAAAATCACTATCGATCAGAGTGGGGCGAATACGGCAGCGATTACACGCTACAACAGGACCCATAAGACCGCCATCATTATCCGCCACTCCAAGTATCTCAATAACCTCGTGGAGCAGGATCATTGAGCGGTGAAACGGATCACACATCCGATGCTCGGCTTCAAGTCCTTTTGGTCCGCCCGCTGTACGATCGCCGGCAAAGAAGTTATGCATGTCATTCGTAAGGGGCAGTTGCTCGCTGTGGAGAATGAGTCACAAACGCCGGCGGAGCAGTTCTATGCCCTGGCTGTATAGATACACAAAAGTGATAATCTTGCTCGCTTACAGTTGAAAATTGCGACAGTGGCTCATGAACCTCGGTTCACAACGAATAATGAAAATGGGTTGTGTCGTCAGAGAGCCTCTCCATTGCCTTGCAGCACAGCCGAGAGAAGCCGCTATTTTCGAGGGAGAGCCAGGAGGGGCCTTGAGGGTATCTAGCAATCAACCATCGTTGCCAGCCAAGCGTGCTTTGTCGTGCAATGCCGCTCCCGTCGCTGTCGCCATGTCTCGCTTCACAGTTTGTCTATTTTTCTTCACTTCCTTCCTGCTCTTGCGGGCAACGGCAGCCAGCGCGTTGGCGTGACAGGCAAAGGCGCCTCACTCCAACACCAAAAAATTAGGTAGTCGAGCCTGAAAAAGTGGAGGGAGCGCAGTGCAGACGAGGGCTACAGCAGCAAGCAGACGGCGCTAGAATCGCCAGAAAATGAGCAGAAAGGCACAAAAGCTGGTGATTTCATGAAGTGGCGAAAAGCGAAAAATCGAGCGCCCCGTCCGGGAGACGTCTTATTGAAGAACTTCCTCAACTCGTCGCCATCCGCTGTGTCGCTTAGCCGGCGTGGTGAACTGGGCGACAATTTGAGCGGCAATTCGGTCAGTTTTATGCCGAACTGGGGCGGCCCGCGTTAGCCACCCGGCTGCTCGTGGGGCTACACTATTTGAAGTACCTCTATAATGTGAGTGATGAGGTAGTCGTGGCGAGTTGGGTGGAGAATCCGTATTGGCAGTATTTCTGTGGGGAGGAGTATTTTACCCACGAGTTCCGTGTGATCCGACGAGTTTAGTGAAGTGGCGGCAACGGTAGGCGTAGAAGGGAGCGAGAAGTTACTCAAAGAATCGTTGGCGGCGCGCAACGGGAAGCGGTGCTCACCGCACAGAAGTGAAGCGTGTGAATGTGGATACGACGGTGCAAGAGAAGCGATCGCGTTTCCACGGATGCGCGCTTGTATCACAAGGCCCGGCAAGCGCTGGTGCGGGTCGCGCAGAGTTGTAACTTCCAGTTACGGCAGAGCTACGTACGGCTAGGGAAGCGCGCGTTGGTGACTCAAGGTCGGTATGGGGCAGCGCGGCAACTCAAGCGTGCGCGGCGAGAAACCCGCAAACTACGCACGTATTTGGGGCGCGTGCTGCGCAATGTGGAGCGAGGGAAATTGAAGCTCTCGATAAAGCAGCAACAGGTCGTGAGCGTCGCGCGGCGGATCTTGACACAACAACGCCGAGATCACGGCAAGGTCTATAGTGTTCATGCCCCGGAAGTGGAATGCATTGCCAAAGGCAAAGTGCCCAAGCCCTACGAGTTTGGGTGCAAAGTGCCCATCGTCACTACCTCGCGGCAGAGCTCGATTGTCGGGATCGATGCCGTGCACGACAATCCTTATGATGGTGCACCTTAAAAGCGGCGCTCACTCAAGTCAAACGTTTGACGGGAACGCAGCCCGAAGCAGCCTTTGTCGATAAAGGCTTTCGCGGTCCAGCGCTATCATCCCAAGGCAGTCGCAGTCTATGTCGCAGGCCGCCGGAATCTCCCCCCACAGTTGAGCAAGCTGCTCAAACGACGCTCGGCGATTGAGCCCGTCATTGGGCACACCAAGCACGACCACGGGATGGACCGGAACTATCTGTTAGGGAAAGTCGGCGATCGCATTAATGCCCTGCTCAGCGGCTCTGCCTGGAATCTCAAGAAACTCTGGCGCCATTTTGTCGCACATCCGCTACCAGTACCTGCAACCTGACTTTTTCAGGGACTACAGAGAACAGGGCAGGAGGGCAGAGTGGGTGTCCATTTTTCCTTAATTTTTCGTACAGTAAAAGGTAGTACTTTTGTCGCATCCGTAATGTCAGCGATCACAAACCGTGCCATGTGAGCAAGGGTGGAGATCGTCTCAGTCAAGTCGCGGTTTGTCGGTTTCTCGTAATCGAACAACACCGGTAAATAGTCATGGAGAAGGAGTTCTGCTCTCAGTGCATCAAGTACTCGCTTTCGCTCATTCGTGAATCGTCCGAGAATCAAGACTATCTTTGCAGTGATGGTATCGATAACAGCGCGGATTTGTGCATTGTTTAAGAGCAGATAAATAAACTGAGCAACCTCAAGATTATCCACGGTGATTTTTGCCTCACCTTCTGGCGTAATCACAAGGTCGCGCTGGGTGGTAGCTTCACTGATTTTTAAGTCCCAAACCGAACACCCATAAATAGCGCAACCAGTAAGGGTTGTTTTCTCAGGGTTTGTTGAGACTAATCGTGCATATCATAGGTTAGCCTGGATGAGGTCCCACCATGGGTCTTCATCAGTCAGGACCGCACCCCGCGCCATCGGAGCCACTTTGCGGGCCGACTGTGGCCGAAGATATTGGCCAAGGCCAGCTTGCGACACATCCGCATTCACGATCTCCGGTACACCTACGCCTCCTTACTCATTCAGCAAGGGGAGTCGTTGGCCTATGTCAAAGACTAGCTTGGACACCACAGCATTCACATGACCATGGACACCTACGGTCACCTCGTCCCAGGCGGGAACAGACAGGCCGTCGACCGGTTAGATGACGCTCCTCCGGCAACCATCCGCAACCCAGACGCAACCACGACTGAGGACAGCGTTTTTACAATGGCGAGAAGTATGCGGAAATAAAGGAATTATATGGGCCATTCTTCTAAGCGGTACGCCATATCCCAGAAGAGGTACTCATAGCGAGCACTGGTAGAGAAAATCTCTTGCAGGCGTTCATCACTAATAGTTCCATCCAACGAGTCGAGAAGCTCACGTAACCACTCAGCGAGTGCCGCAAACTCTGGGGCCGCATACATGTCAATCCATTGACTATAGAAAGGTGCAGCTATCGGTTTCCCACGCTTCGCTAGCATCTGGCCAATTTCGCAGTACCCCCACTGACAAGGGAGCAACGCCGTAACGACCTCAGCAAGGTCGCCCAACGCGGCAACACGCACAAGGTGGCGTGTGTATGCGTGCGTGGTTGGGGCCGCTTTCGTATTCGCCAATGCTTCGGTACTGATACCGCATTGTGCGGCAAAATCTCGGTGGAGCATCATCTCGCGGTTCAGCGTCGCGTCCAGTAAATTGGCAAACCGTCCCATCGTCGTCAGATCTGGAGCCTTCGCCGTCGCCAATGCGAGCAAGCGACTGTATTCGATTAGAAACACATAGTCCTGGCACATATAGAAGCGAAAATTTTCCAACGGCAAAGTACCATCTCCCAACTTTGTCACAAACGGATGGTTCAAGGTTTTCTGCCAAATAAGAGCCGTCGCACGGTGGAGTCGTTCAGTCAGTTTCATGCGTATAGAGTACAGATTCCGAAGTACGAGGTACAGCAGCTTCTCGTGCTGCTAAAACCCATCGACAGGAACAATTTGTAGATGAAAGAGTCGCATGACCGCAGCCAGGATAAAGAACGCCACCGTGATGTACTCACCATAGCTGCCATTATGAATGACTCCCAAGCGCCACCGCCAATTCGGCAGCAAAAGCGGCACGCCACCAACGGTGAACAGATCAGCTCCGATGTGAAACAGTGCCCCGGCAAACCACCAGCCAGCCAGCGTTCCCCACGGGGTCTGCTGTGACCACAACGACCATACGGCAAGTGCCCAGGGCCAAGGCCAATGCGAAATCCCTCGATGTGGAAGACCGACCCTTTCAATTCGATCAGGAAGCGTCCCACCTAACACGGCTACTACCGCTTCAACGGGTGAAGCACCAAATAAGATCGCCCCGGAGGCTGCCATGAGTCGGTGTGATGGTCCAGTCATAGATTGTAGTAGCTACTGAAGCACCAGGCTCCACCCTCGTTGCTCCATCAATATCTTTCTCCCGAGTTTAGCGTTTTTGTAAGTATAAAAGAAACTCTTTATTGCCTTTGGGACCGAGAAGAGGAGACTCAATGACGCCTTTCACTTCCACATTCCATTCTTCAGCTTGCATCCGGAGACGAGCCACGACCTCGGAGTGAAGCGCTGGGTCTCGTACCACTCCACCTTTGCCCACTTTCCCCTTCCCTACCTCAAATTGAGGTTTCACCAATGCCACAATTTTTCCCTGCGGCGCAACCATTTCAAGAACCTTAGGAATGACTAAGGCAAGAGCAATAAACGAAACATCAATCACTGCAAGAGTTGGTATTTCATCAAGCACAGTTGGATCAAGGGTACGGATGTTCGTCCGCTCGATGGAAACAACACGCGGATCTTGTCGGAGCGACCACGCGAGCTGCCCATACCCAACATCAACGGCAAAGACTTTCCGTGCTCCATGCTGGAGCAAACAATCAGTGAATCCTCCGGTGGAAGCTCCGACATCAAGAGCCACGATACCGTGCACATCGAGAGAAAACTCGTGCAGCGCTGCTTCGACCTTTTGTCCTCCACGACTCACATACGGAGAGCGCCCCCCCTCTTTGATCCGTAGGACCGCTACCGTTGAAACAAGGGTTCCCGGCTTATCCAGACGCTGATCATTAACAACCACGGCCCCAGCCATGATCAATCGCCGCGCCTGTTCTCGACTAGCAGCCAGTCCCTGCTCAACAAGAAGAAGATCGAGACGTTTACGTTCTGCCACGTTTACAGTTGTACTGCACGTTCGACAACGAACTTTGCGATCTGTCGGAGCGGTTCGGCACGCACTCCCAACGGTTGAATCGCCGCGAGTGCGTCCACGAGTAATTCACGGGCACGGGTTTTCGCCCTGGTCATGCCCACCGCGGCAGGGTATGTTACTTTCTGTAACTCCGCATCGCGTCCTTCCCGCTTACCGGTCTTCGCTGTACCACCTTCAATATCAAGAATGTCGTCCGCGACCTGAAACGCAAGACCAATTGCAGTACCATAGCGATCCAGTCGCGTGAACTGCCGTGGTGTAGCTCCTCCTACCAATGCACCGGCGCGGACCGAGGCCCGGAGAAGAGCCGCTGTTTTGCGGCTATGAATATATTCGACCAGCGCTTTTGTCGGCTTCTTATTTTCTGCCTCAACATCCGCCACCTGTCCTCCAACCATACCGCCAGCCCCGGCACCCAACGCAATTTCCTGTAACGCACGAACGGCAGCTGTACGATCCTGTGCCGGGCGGAGGGCAGCCTCTGCCATCACGCGAAAGGCTTCAGTCAGGAGGCCGTCGCCAGCTAGAACAGCAATCCCCTCACCAAACACGATGTGATTCGTGGGCTTCCCCCGGCGCATATCATCGTCATCCATCGCTGGTAGGTCGTCATGAACAAGCGAGTAGGAATGAATCATCTCCAAAGCACAGGCAAACGGTAGCACGCGAGCAAGAGGGGCGCCGACCGCCTCCCCACTCGCGAGTGCGAGAATCGGTCGCACCCGTTTACCACCAGAAAACAAGCTATAACGCATCGCTTTATCGAGGGTGCGAGGGACAGCTTTCCCCGCAGGGAGAAGCTTGTTTAACGTCCGATCGACCAGTCGTCCGCGTTCGTTCAGGTATCGTTCTAAGTTCACTGTTCGTCTTTGTCTTCGTCTTCTGTTAAAGGTTCCAGTTGAAACAGCCCAGCTGCATCGCGCGTGAGCACTTCAACTCGCTTTTCGACTTCGGTGAGTTTGGTCCCCAAATGACGTACCAGGGTCACCCCATCTTCGTAGGCAGCCAGCGCTTCTTCGAGAGACAAATCCCCACGTTCCAGCTTGTCCACGATCGTCTCTAAGGCCTGGAACGCATCCTCAAATTTTGCCGGCGGTTTTTTCATTTATCCATTGACCTCATCGATGGTGGCCCGAGCCTCCCCTTTCGCAAAGGTCAGACGTACCGAATCACCAGAAGTGAGTGTCGTTGCATCAGTGATCACTTTTCCGTCGGGGATCGTCCGTGTCAAACTATATCCGCGGCCTAACACAGCGAGGGGGCTCAGACTGTTAAGAACCGTCGCTAATTCCTGCCATTGACTACGTGCCTGCTCCTGTCGCCGCGCAAAGGCCGTCGTGAGTCGTGCGACCATAGTACGCAAGTGTTCCCGTTTTGTGGTAATCGTCTGTCGCGGATCGCGGAGGCGTTTTTGTAAATACTCCACTTCGTCCTGACGTTGGAGGAGTTGTCGGGAGATCGCGGAAAAAAGTGCCTGATATCGATTCTCGACATGCGTGCGTAAATCTTCCCACTGCGGTACAACCATTTCCGCTGCGGCTGTAGGCGTTGGCGCACGACGATCCGCCACTAAGTCTGCGATGCTGAGATCAATCTCGTGCCCAACAGCGGCAACGACAGGCGACGCCGAGGCTGCAATCGCCCGCGCCACCACTTCTTCGTTAAATGCATTGAGATCTTCGCGCGATCCTCCGCCACGTCCGACAATGATGACTTCGACTTCGCCATGTTCGTTCAGATCGCGAATACTTGCGGCAATCTCAATACCTGCCCCAACCCCTTGCACTTTTGTGGAACGCACGATGACACGTGTATACGGGCAGCGTTGATAGAGAATCGTCAACATGTCCTGAATGGCCGCTCCTGTAAGCGCGGTCACGATTCCAATACAGCGCGGGAAGAATGGTAAGGGACGCTTTCGTTCCGCTGCAAAGAGTCCTTCTGCGGCTAACGTTGCCTTGAGTTGCTCAAGCGCCAGTTGTTGGGCACCGACCCCGCGCGGCTCCATGATCGTTGCATACAACTGCAAATCGCCGCGTGCTGGGTAAATACTTACTCGCCCTCGTATGATGACTTCCAGTCCATCTTCGGGGCGAAAGCGGAGCAGCCCAGCGTAGCTACGAAACATGACGGCTTTGATTTGGCTCTCTTCATCTTTGAGCGTGAAGTAGAGATGCCCTGACGATGGGGCGCGGAAGCTTGAGAGTTCTCCGACGACCCAGACATCGTTAAAATCTTCCTCAAGTCGGTCACGGATCTGGGTGGTCAAATCGGAGATCGTCAGAACATTCGGGCGATCAAGCCATGCCGGGATCGTGGACATGGCGTGCCTTGTAACAGAGAGATCATCGAACGAGCAAGGCCCCGAAGGGAAATGGGGAAACGACAAAATAGGGAAACGGCGAAACGGGAGAACGAAAGGTTTAAGAATTTATATCGTTCTTTCCTTTTATCCATTTCCCCTTTTTATTCTTATTTGGTTGGTGCAGTCGCGACGGCAGTCTTTTTCTTATACGTTTCCCACGATTTGAGCACCTGCATGGCTCGATCAAGCTGCGGATCCTTCCCTAATTCTCCCTCTTTCACTTCGGGAGCTTTTTCTGCCTTCTTGTCACCTTCCTCTTTGCTGGTCGGCTCCTGAGTCTCTGAAGGAACTGCAGGGTCTTTCTTCTCACCGGATTCCGGTTGGTCCTTTTCGATGGCACCATGCGTCGGCTGGCCAAAATGGCCGCGCAGATTTTCTTCTCGAATCTCTCTCTGCGTCCGCTCGTTTTGAGCGGCAGGATCATTATCGATAAGAACGTCTGGAGTGATACCAGTCACTTGAATCGAGCGTCCACTGGGGGTGAAATACATCGCAGTCGTCAACCGTAGGGCTGCGCCACTTTCCATCGGTAGAATCGTCTGAACTGATCCTTTGCCAAAGGTTTTAGTCCCGACTACAACAGCACGCCCGTGGTCTTGCAGTGCTCCAGCCACGATCTCCGAGGCACTTGCACTGCCGCCATTGACGATTACAACCAGCGGAATATCTGTCTGCCCGCCCTGGTGGGCAAAATATTTCTGCTTCTGGTTGTCGAGGCGACCTTCGGTGTACACAATCAGCCCAGAATCAAGGAACGTGTCAGACACCTTCACTGCTTGGCTGAGGAGTCCACCCGGATCGTTACGTAAGTCAACAACCAACCCTTCAAGTTTTTCGTTTTCCTGTGCCAATTTGCTCAACGCAGCATCAAGGTCACTTCCTGTGCGATCCTGGAATTGTGTGATGCGAACGTAGCCATAGCCCTTCTCAAGGGTTTTCGACTTGACGCTCTGGATCTTAATGACTTCCCGGGTCAAATGGAAATCCATGAGCCGAGACACTCCTTCACGACGAAGACTCACCGTGATCTTACTTCCCCTGGGGCCGCGCATCTTCTTCACTGCATCAACGAGGCTCATATCCTTCGTCATCTCACCTTCGATCTTGATAATCTGGTCCCCGGCTTTGACACCGGCACGGTAGGCCGGGGTGTCTTCGATTGGCGCGACGACGGTGAGCAACCCATCACGAACAGTGATCTCGATACCGAGGCCGCCAAAGCTTCCCTCCGTATCGACTTGCAGTTCTCTGTATGACTCCGGCGTCAGATAAGAGCTATGGGGGTCCAGGGCGTTGAGCATGCCGTTGATAGCTCCATCGACCAACTTCTGGGTTCCCACGTCTTCCACATAGTTTTTCTGCACAACCGCCAACACATTGGTAAACGCTTCCAGTCCTTCGTACGGATCTTGTCCCCCTGCCGACACCTTCTGTAATCCTTGTCCGCCGAAATAGCCAACTCCAATAAGACCGATACAGGCAAGAACCCGGCCAAGCGTTTTTTGTCGCCGTTGTCGCATAAAACTCCCTATTGAACTGAAGAGATTCCCCCTCCAAGTCCGATGAACTTCTCTTTGTTTTTTACCCTAGCATATTTTGGATGAGTTGCGGTATAGGGCTTTTGTCAGACGAAGCTACGGTCGGACAGCAAGCCTTACATACTGTCCTAATCCTGTAACGGTTAACGTATACACAACACGTCGTCTGAAAGTAGCGCCCGCAAGCACTCCGGCGGGAGCGATGTGGATTGTACTCTTGATTGACAATGAAATTGAGAATCATTATCATTTACGCCATGAAAACTCTGGCTGACCTTTTACCAACGCAAGCAGGGCGTATCAGCTCTATCAGCGGCCTTGATGGCCTCACCCAGCGACTCTCTGAATTGGGCTTCACCCCTGGCCAATCCGTACAAGTTGTCAGATTCGCGCCGCTCGGCGATCCAATGCAGATACGGATTCGCGGCTTCAATATCGCGCTCCGTCGCAATGAAGCCCGTCGGATCGTTCTTGATCCAGCATAATGCGAGGCATGAACACTTATGGCCGCAACGGCCTCTCGCTCCGCTACTCCTATTGGCAACACTACTCCGCTATCGCATCGGTTGGTTGAACGACGCTACCTCATTGCAGTTATCGGAAACCCGAACACCGGCAAGACGACCCTCTTCAATGCCCTCACTGGCCTGAGCCAACACACTGGCAATTATCCTGGCGTCACAGTTGAAAGTGCACTCGGCGAATTGACCATCGACGGCGATCGGTTTCTTGCCGTCGATCTTCCTGGAACTTATTCCTTGGCTCCACGCGCGCCAGACGAGATGCTTGCTGTCAGCGTGCTTCTTGGCTATGGCAAAGACATTCCTGCACCAGATGCTGTACTCTGTGTTCTCGACGCCACCAATCTCGATCGTAATCTCTATTTGCTCACGCAAGTCCTGGAAACCGGAAGACCGGTGGTCGTCGCCTTAACGATGATGGACCTGGCGCAGAAGCAAGGGATTCTCATTGATGTCGAAGCGTTGCAACAACGACTTAGCATTCCGGTGATCCCTGTCCACGCCGCTCGACGTGTGGGGCTTTCTGCCCTTCAACAAAAATTACGACAGGCGATCCGGACACAGGCCTCCCCTCCCTCGCTCATTCGGCTGCCCGAAACATTTACCCGTGAAGTTGATACGGTCGAAGTTGCGCTTGCCAATGGGCAACGCCAACTGCCACGCTTTCTCATCGAACGTTTGCTCATCGATGCCGGAGGATCGATCGAACAGGAACTCGTGCGTGAACTGGGAGAGAGTATAGTTACTACTGTCCGCGCTGCCCGAGAACGGCTCGTCACTACAGAAACGTCACTGCCACAAATCGAAACCAATGCCCGTTACCAGTGGATTACGGAAACAATTGCGGCAGTCGTCCGCCAACCACTCACTGTCAGTCCGACCTGGACGGATCGCATTGATCAGATTGTCACCCATAAATTCTGGGGCCTGCTTGTCTTCCTTGTGGCAATGGCCTTTACTTTTCAGTCCATTTTCTCCTGGGCAGCACCGCTCATGGACACCATCGAGGGGGCCTGCTTGGTACTGGGATCAAAAGTGCGCACCTTGTTCCCTGACGGTCCATTGCAGAGTCTCATCGTCGATGGAGTCATTGGGGGTGTCGGCGCCGTCGTAACGTTTGTTCCACAGATTGCGGTTTTGTTCGGCCTCATCGCTCTTCTTGAAGACTCTGGCTATATGGCGCGCGCCGCGTTTTTGATGGACCGTGTTATGGCGAGCTTTGGCCTCTCGGGCCGGAGCTTTATCCCATTATTGTCTTCTTTCGCTTGCGCGGTCCCTGGGATCATGGCGACACGATCGATCGATAACCATCGCGATCGTATTGCTACCATTCTCATCGCGCCACTAATGAGTTGCAGTGCGCGACTGCCGGTATATGTCCTCTTCATCTCGGCTTTTATTCCCAACCACACGATCTGGGGTGTGGTGGGACTCCAAGGATTGACCTTGTTTGTGATGTATACCCTCGGCTTGATTGTAGCTCCGCCTATCGCGCTGTTACTGAAACGAACCATGCTACGTGGAGAATCTGTTCCTTTTTTGCTTGAACTTCCGCCTTTCAAAATCCCTGCATGGCGGGTGGTGCTCTTTCGTATGTATGACCGGAGTCTCGCATTTCTTCGTCGCGCCGGAACGATTATCCTGGCAACAACTGTCCTCGTATGGGCACTCTCTTATTATCCAACTCAACCCCAACTCACCGAAGAGTTCCGTAATAGACGAGCAACCGCAACAACCGAAGAACAAGCCCGTTTGGCAACCGAAGAGGCTGGGATACGTTTGCGTGAGAGCTATCTCGGTCAAGCTGGACATGCGATTGAACCGTTGGTTCGTCCATTGGGCTGGGATTGGAAGATTGGCATGGCGACGTTAGCCAGTTTCCCTGCACGAGAAGTGATTATCGCCGCACTTGGGACCATCTACAATCTGGGCAACGAACAGAGCGAAGAAAGTGTAGAACTGCGCAGTGCGATGCAAGCAGAACGCTGGCCGGATGGTCGGCCCGTATACACACCGATAGTGGCCTTGTCAGTTATGGTGTTCTTTGCTCTTTGCTGTCAGTGTGGTGCAACCCTGGCGACCATTAAGCGAGAGACTGGATCGTGGTGGTATGCGACCTTTACTTTTGTGTACATGACAAGCTTAGCGTATCTGGGAGCTTTGGTGGTATATCAGGTGGGGAGCAGGCTGATAGGAATGTAAGAAAACTAAGGAAAAATCAAAAGGCAAAAGTCAAAGGGCAAAAGTCAAAAATGAACACAGATCGCCATGGCCTCGCCCTTTTCCCTTTTCGTTGTTTCGCCTTTTTTCTACTGACTACTGAATGCTGACTACTGACTACTTTTTTCGTATGGACACTCAAACTCTCATTGTTCTCGTCGTTATCACTGTGGCAGCACTGTATGTGAGTCGTTCGTTGTGGCCAGCTCGCAAGCAAAAACCTGGCTGTAGTTCGTGTCCACAGAATCGCAACCGGACGGATGACTATGTCTAGGATGAAGCGCGGATACACGGCGGTGTGCCAAGCCATTCGTAGTCCAATGTAGCGCTTCCAATAACGCCTTCGCTGCTTGCAAATCTCTCGTGTGAAACCCTTTGGTAAACCAGTTGTAGATCTCGGATAACATACGGTGAGCTTCACGACGCTTGCCTTGATGTTGCCACATTGGAAATGTCTACTCCGACCCAGCCTCGATCTCTTTGAGCTTCTCCCGCAGATACGCTTCAGACTCAATCTCACGCCCGTCAGCAAATTTGATCCGATATTTTTCCCCAGACATTGAGGATTGCGATCCACAATACTTGATAAAGTCTTCGGCAGTCTGTATCCGACTACCGGCTTTGCGTATTTTGAGGCGAAGGTGATCCGCGGCCTGTTTAGCGTCATACTCGGTCCCGTTCCTTATGAAACGAGCTTGCATTACCTCAACCGATTTGAGAAGTTGCTCAATCTTCTCGGCTTCGCTGAGCGTCCCAGCCCACGCAACACTGGCCAGAGCAATAACCGTCAGGAGCCCAACAAAGAGTTTCACAAGAAAAACTTCTTTTTCCGTACTGGGTATCCCCGATAACGAACGATCGGGTAGTGATCTTTCTGCTTCGGGTTCCCGATTTTCCGATAGAGGTAATACAGTCCACCGTAGGTAGCAATAATCGCTGCACCGATCCCAGCGTCACGGTGGATTGAGTACAAAATACCAATCCCGGCCCCGAGGCCTAGAATCACCAGAAGGATTTTGACGCGTCTGCCAAAAAAATTGCTCATAGCCGGGAGGTCTTTCGCATGAGAAGTATTGACGAAGGATCTCCTAGAGAATATCGACCAGAAAGAAGGAGGTTTTGCACGGTTGTTGGCAAGAAACAGCATAACTTTCCTAGTGTACACGCTTTCGTTCGGGGAAGGAAAAAGATTTTCGCCTCTTCCCATTTCTCTCCTCCCTTCGCCCGGCTTGACACCTTTCCCTTGCACTGTCTAATGTTCCCGAAATTATTGCTAGTTGCGACAGAATATTACTCATGCGCTATCGTCATACGTTTATTCCCACACTTCGCCATGATCCTACGGAAGCGGAGGTGATTAGCCACAAACTCCTCGTACGTGCTGGTCTGATTCGCCAGGTCGCACGTGGGATTTACGACTTTCTTCCGCTTGGACTGAAAGTCGTACGAAAGGTCGAGGCGATCGTTCGCGAAGAAATGAATAGAGCCGGCGCTCAAGAAATCCTGATGCCATCGGTATGCCCTGCCGAGTTGTGGCAAGAAAGTGGCCGCTGGGAGCATTACGGAAAAGAGTTACTACGGATTAAGGACCGCCATGAGCGAGACTTTTGCTTTGGTCCCACGCATGAAGAAGTGGTTACAGATATCGTGCGGCGCGAAATTCGCTCCTACCGGGATCTGCCACTAAACCTCTATCAAATCCAGACCAAGTTTCGCGATGAAGTCCGTCCACGCTTCGGCCTCATGCGAGGACGTGAGTTCATTATGAAAGATGCCTATTCCTTTCACACAGATTTCACAGACTGTCGTCGTGAATACCAAAACATGTATGACACCTACCGGCGCATCTTTGATCGCTGTGGCCTCATCTATCGTCCCGTCGAGGCCGATACCGGCGCGATCGGTGGCACTATGTCACACGAGTTTCAAGTGCTTGCCGACTCAGGCGAAGATGCCATCGTCAGTTGCGACAAGTGTGACTACGCTGCCAATGTGGAAAAAGCAGAACTGCCGCCTCCGGTCACTCAGTCCGCAGTCCGCAGTCCGCAGTCATTGAAGAAAGTTCATACTCCCGACCAACGAACCATTGAAGAAGTCTCGAAGTTTCTCGGCGAACCACCTGAACGGTTCGTCAAAACTCTGATCTACGTGACCGATACTGGAGCCGTCATCGCAGCCCTGGTTCGCGGAGATCACGAACTGAGTGAACCTAAGCTCAAGAATGTGCTTGGGTGCCAATGGGTCGCGCTCGCAGATGAAGACACTGTTGTTCGCACCACTAGCGCTCCAACTGGATTCGCCGGCCCCATCGGCATTAAGGCAACGCTGGTGAGCGATAATGAGCTACGCAGTGCTGTGGGAATGGTCTGTGGAGCAAATGAGCGGGATTACCATCAGACTGGACTCGACTTCGGACGTGATTTGACCAACTTGCGTTTCGCAGATCTGCGGCAAGCCAGGGTTGGTGATCAGTGTCCTCGTTGTGAGACGGGTACGTTTACCACTCACCGCGGAATCGAGGTTGGGCAAACGTTCTACCTCGGAACGAAGTATAGTAAAACGCTGAATGCGACCTATCAGGACGCGCAAGGTCAAGATCATCCGATGGAAATGGGTTGTTATGGCATCGGTATCACGCGGACTGTTGCCGCAGCCATCGAGCAGCATCACGATGCCGATGGTATCCAGTGGCCGTTACCTCTTGCTCCTGCTGCCGTTCAGATTGTCCCAGTAAACTGGAGTGACGAACAAAGCCGGATGACAGCAGAAAGTATTTACACTCAGCTCCTCACTGCTGGTGTAGATACTTTGCTCGATGATCGTGACGAGCGTCCAGGTGTGAAGTTCAAAGATGCAGATTTACTCGGCACTCCACTGCGCGTTACCATTGGGGCGAAATCTCTCGCACGTGGGATGGTCGAACTGAAACGCAGAACAGAGAAGCAAGGAACCGAGGTTAGTGTTGGTCAGATTGTTGAGACGCTCGTGTCGCTGAGCCGGGAAAACACATAATGGTACGCCTCTCATGGCCTTTCCTTTCTTCACGACAGAGTGAAGTCAGGCAGCGTTTGATCTTTGCCCTTGATGTAGCCTCTATGGCTGAGGTCAAAGAATATGTGTCGCTGCTCAAGGACGAGGTCGGCCTCTTCAAGGTGGGGAAGCAACTCTTTCTGCACGGCGGGCCGCAAGTCGTTCGCTTTATTCACAATAAAGGTGGTGAAGTATTTCTCGATCTAAAATTTCATGACATTCCACGCACTGTTGCACGCACCGGCGTCGAGGCCACACGGTTAGGCGTACGCATGTTTGATCTACACGCCTCGGGCAGTTTGGAGATGATGCATCAGACTTTGGTTGACGTGAACAAAGTGTGTAGAACTGAGAGTCTGCGTCGGCCCAAGATTCTCGCGGTCACGGTTCTTACCAGCCTAAACAAAGACGATCTCAAGCGCATGGGTGTCGTCACTGGAGTCGAGAATCAAGTCGTCCGCTTAGCCAAACTTGCTCAGGAAGCGGGAATGGATGGCGTGGTCGCGTCACCACTGGAAATCACCCGTATTCGCCGTGAATGCGGCAAGAATCTGCTGCTGGTCGTCCCGGGTGTTCGATCTCAAGGTGAAACATGGGATGATCAGAAGCGTGTCCTCACTCCAGAAGAAGCCATGCGCATTGGTGCGGATTATCTGGTTGTTGGCAAGCCGATCCGTGACGCGAAGGATCCCCGTGAGGTCACGCGACAAATTGTTCGAGAAATGGAGCAAGGACTAGTATTATCTCGCGGCACAACGCGATTCTTTCGTAGAGAGGCGAGACGCTAACAAACTTTTCTTGACAGAGCGAGAGGAGCTCGCTAACAACTGACCCTAGGAGGCAAAGCAGGAATCATGGCTGAGAATCTCAAGTTTACTGAAGACCACCTATGGGTGCGCGTCTCAGGAAAACGCGCCCTGGTCGGTCTCTCCGAATATCTGCAGGACGAACTTGGAGAAATTATCGCGGTTGAGCTACCGGACGTTGGTGACATCCTCGAGCGCGGAGAGAGCTTTGGCGAGATCGAATCGGTGAAAACCGTCTCTGATCTGATTGCTCCTCTTAGTGGGACAATTTCCGCAACCAATGCGGACCTCGAAGATCAACCTGCTCTCGTCAATGAAGATCCCTATCGAGAAGGATGGTTGCTCGAAATTGAGCTGAGCGACAAATCTGAACTTGAAGATCTCATGGATCCGGACGAATATGAAGACTTTACTGAAGGTGGAGGCGGAGCCGAAGACGAATAAGTCTAGGCCTACCAACCGGCAAGGTTTCGAGCTGTCGAGCCAGATGAGAGTCCATGGACTCCGTCTCCCACTGTTTTTTCCCACTATTGCTCTGACGGTTCAGACGGAGCACGGAAAAGATAGACAATCTCTCCCTTTTTCGTAAACTTTAATTCTTCTCGAACGACTTTCTCTAGATAGCTGTTGTCATTTTGCAACCGAGTAATGCGATCCCGGAGATCTTTGTTTTCTTGCAACAGCGCCACCGCTGCGGATTCAAGTGTCTGTTGTTCTTGGCGGAGTTTCCACAGGTGGACAAACCCGTGTTCCCCAACAGCAGAGGAGAGTGCAAGGAGCACGTAGAGGACAAGAAGTGTCGGTAGCCACAATTTTCTAAATGTACGCATAATTTTGTAGAATGGGCATTTTACGCGCTCGCTGACCGCAGTGCAACGAACTTCATCTGCATCACCAAAGAAAGGACAGAGGATGAGGATCAGAAAAGTTATCGCTCGGGAAATTATCGACAGCCGTGGCAACCCAACCATAGAGGTCGATGTTGTCCTCTCAGGTGGCACTGTGGGTCGCGCTGCAGCACCATCAGGAGCCTCGACCGGTGCGCACGAAGCATGGGAGCTGCGCGACCGCAACAATAAGCGCTATGGTGGCAAAGGCGTGCAAAAAGCTGTGGATAACGTCAACAAAGTCATCGGCCCGCGTTTAGTAGGAAAAGAAGTGAGCGACCAGAAGAAACTTGATCAAATCTTACTGGACCTCGATGGGACTGCGAATAAGAAACGTTTGGGTGCGAATGCGTTGATTGCCACCTCGTTGGCGATTGCCAAAGCTGCTGCCGTCGGCGCAGAGGTCCCCTTGTATCGCTCCTTAGGCGGACGCAACGCGAACACACTGCCAGTTCCCTTACTGAACGTCCTTAACGGCGGAGCGCACGCAACCAACAATATCGATATTCAGGAATTCATGATCGTCCCAGTTGGCGCACGATCTTTTCGTGAGGCGCTCTGCATTGGCGCGGAAGTCTTCGCCGCCCTTAAACGTATTCTGCAAGATAAAGGGCTGACGACAGCGGTTGGCGATGAAGGCGGCGTTGCGCCGGATCTACGCTCGAATGAAGAGGCGCTCGACGTGTTACTCGAAGCAGCTACGCGGGCGGGTTATCAACCCGGCAAGCATGTCGCGTTGGCACTAGATGTTGCTTCAACCGAGCTGTACGAGAATGGCACGTATGTCTTTCACAAATCTGGCGGTCTGACACGCAGTGCCGCTGAGCTTGTCGCAGTTGTATGGACAGTGGACGAAACAGTATCCTATCGTGTCTATTGAGGATGGTCTCGCCGAGGATGATTGGGAAGGGTGGCAACTATTAACGAAGGAGCTAGGCAAACGGATACAACTTGTTGGGGACGATCTGTTTGTGACCAACCAGACACGACTCGCCCGCGGTATCAAGGAGCATGTCGCCAACGCCATTCTAGTCAAAGTAAATCAAATCGGCACGCTGAGTGAAACTCTCGAAACCGTCGCGCTTGCGCAACAACACGGCTACGCACCAGTCATCTCGCATCGTTCCGGGGAGACTGAGGATACAACGATTGCCGACCTCGCCGTTGCCCTCAACGCTGGACAGATTAAAACTGGCAGTGTGTGTCGTGGAGAGCGTACAGCAAAATATAACCAACTGTTACGCATTGAAGAAGAACTCGGAACACGCGCACGATATCTAGGCAAGAAAGCATTCGCGATGAAGCATTAATGATTAAATTTTTTTCACGATGTGACGATTTTTTATTGCGAGATGAATTGTGATCTGCTACAAAGATCGACGTATGGAGCTTCGCTTCACAAAAAATTTCGTTACGAGGGGTTCCCACAACTCACTCAGAAAGATAGGAGGCCTCTATGGCAGCAGCAAAGAAGAAAGTAGTTAAGAAAGCACCCGCAAAGAAGACCGCTTCAAAAGCGAAGAAGAAAGCACCCGCAAAAAAGAAGTAACCAAGTAGTCTAACATCCTCGAAGCGAAGCACTCCTAAAGAAAAGGCCCTGAACAAGGGCCTTTTTCTTTTTCTTCAATTCCCCCGTATTAATCAATACGAATGCAGGCACCGCGCGGAATGTCACTACGAGAGCGTGCAACCCAGAGCTGAAAGCGACAATTGAGCTGCTTCGCTGTTGTCTGAAACGATGCTCCTGGTCGCGAGAACTCTTCAAATATGAGTCGATTCAGCAAATCAGCGCTCACAATTCCGCCACTCAAGAAACGACACATAGTCTCCGGAGATTTACCCGCGATGGCAGTGCGGAATTTTTCGATCGCCGCAGCTCGCTGATAACGCCACCCACCAGTTTGTCCAGTGAAGTCAAGAAAAATCCATTGTGCATCGGGTAATGGCAACTGTCGGAGCGGTGCGCGAACCAACGTCTGGTAAGCAGTCTGCTCAAATTGTGCAGTCTGCCGTTCAAGCTCACGTGAAAGCACTTGTTCAGACAACCCCGCCCCGGTCAGTCTCACGCCAACGGCACGTGATGAGTAGAGAAGCGGATTGTCGCGCCCGAGTACGCGGCGACTCTTCTCCTGCATCGACAGTCGCGCAAACGCTTCTTTTAATCGCGTAAGTTCAGCCTCATAACGCCCACGGTATTGAACAAAGTTCATCATTGCCGTGCACTGTAGGAGATTGAGGAAAACAAGGCAAGTGAAAGCGCGCCCCTACCTGACCCTCCTCCCCTTTGTTACAATCCACAGAAATCTCGTCACGAGTATTTCATTTTTCATGTTACAATTTATTGACCTTTCCTTATCGTTTGGTGGACAGGAACTGTTTCGACACCTCAATTGGCATGTGCGTAAAGGTGAACGGGTTGGCCTCGTTGGCCCGAACGGCGCGGGTAAAACCACGCTTTTTCGTCTGATCATCGGCCAGCTTGAACCGGATAGTGGGGCTGTCCAACGTGGACGCGAAGCGACGATCGGATACTTGCCACAAGAAGGTATTACCCTAACTGGCCGCACCCTGTTTGTCGAAGCTCGCGCAGCCCTCCCGCAACTCACCGAGATCCAACGTGAACTGACAGTGATTCACGACGCACTCGAACGTAACGATGCCAGTAGCGAGGAACATGACGAGCTGCTCGCCCGCTACGGAGATCTGCAACATCGCTTCGAAGAACTGGGAGGATTTCGCGCTGATGCAGAAGTTGCAAAGGTGCTCACTGGGCTTGGTTTCCGCGAATCACAGTTTGAACAGCTAACGGAAACCTTTAGCGGTGGTTGGCAGATGCGTCTTGCGCTCGCCAAACTTCTGCTCCAGCAGCCTGACATTTTGTTACTCGATGAGCCGACCAACCATCTTGATCTTGATTCGTTGCTCTGGCTAGAATCGTATCTACGCGCCTACGTCGGTAGCGTCATCATCATTTCTCATGACCGTGAATTTCTTGATCGCCTCGTGACTCGCGTCGCCTCGCTCTATCGCCAAACGATCACAGAATATACCGGGAATTACTCAAGCTTTGAGAGACAGTTCGAGTTCGAGATCGAAGCCCACAGGAAAGCCTACGAGGAACAACAAGAAGAGATTGCGCGGATTCAACGCTTCATCGACACATTTCGTTACAATGCCCGCAAAGCTTCGCAAGTCCAGAGTCGCGTCAAACAACTCGATAAGCTTGAACGTATCGAGCCGCCGCAAAGTCTCCCTAAGGGGGTGCGGTTTCATTTTCCTCCGGCACCACGTAGTGGTCGGGTTGTGCTAGAGCTACAAAATGTCGGGAAACAGTACGGCTCGTTGCAGGTTTTTCGTGATGTGAATCTCATTATCGAACGCGGAGAACGTGTGGCGCTGGTTGGTGTTAACGGTGCTGGCAAGTCGACACTCAGCCGCATTCTTTCTGGTGTCGAAGACGCCACAACCGGAGAGCGTCGCCTCGGGCATCAGGTTGTGCTTGATTACTACGCTCAACAACAAGCCGACCGGCTCAGCAGCGACAGTACGGTATACGACGAAATTGCCAAGAATGCGTCACTTGCAATGGTCCCCGAGCTGCGCACGTTGTTGGGTGCGTTCCTCTTTTCCGGAGACGCGGTCAATAAAAAAGTCATGGTTCTCAGTGGAGGTGAGAAAAGTCGCCTAGCTTTAGCCAAGATGCTGCTGCAACCGTCGAACTTCTTGATTCTTGACGAACCCACGAACCACCTCGACATGCGCACCAAGGATGTACTGCGCGAAGCCTTATTACAGTTCGGTGGGACGTTCTTGATCGTCTCACATGACCGCTACTTTTTGACTGGCCTAGTCACCAAGGTTATAGAAATGCAGCAAGGCCAGCTTGTGGTCTATCCTGGGACTCTCGAAGAATTTCTGCATTGGAAAGAGAAAATATCCGGAATCCAGAGTCCAGAGTCCGAGGTCCAGCAGAAGAAGGCTCGTGCCTCTAATCCCCAAGCTATGATCCACACTCCGCGATCCTCTGGTGACGTAGCTGGAACGCTAGCCGCCATTCAGGATGCTAAACGTGGCAAGTTGTCCTATGAACAGCAGAAAGCTTACGCGCAGAACAGCAGAAGCGGGAACGACGGCTCACGGAAATCGAAAAGAAAGTGGCAACCCTCGAAGAACGTAAGTCCACGCTCGAACAATTGATGGCGGATGGCACTACCTTCACAAATCCGCAACGGGCACGTGAACTCACACAAGAGTACGAAACACTCAAACAGACGTTAGAAGAGCAGTATGCCGTTTGGACAGAACTGGCAGAAGCAATGAGCGCGTAACAGAGCGTGCTGCCGTAAACTCACATAGGAGAAGAGCAATGCGTGTAGGGTTGGGCATCCCACCGATCGGATTACCAATGGATTTCTGCACTGACATCGTCCAACAAGCAGAAGCGCGAGGATTTGACTATATCTCTGTCGGTGAAGCCTGGGGAGTGGAAACGTGCACAATGGTGGGTGCATTGTTGGCCCGCACACAGCGCATCCATATTGGCACGGGTATCGTCTCGATCTACTTGCGTCCGCCAACCTTGACGGCTATGCAAGCAATGACGCTCGACCTTATTGCTCCTGGGCGCACCTGCCTCGGCCTGGGAGTGAGTACACAAAACATCAATAACTTTCACGGCATTCCCTGGGATTATCCGGTCTCGCGCACCCGTGAGTATGTCAGCATTCTGCGACGCGTGCTGGCCGGTGAGCGCGTCACGTATGAAGGAAAGTTCTACCAACCACACGGGTTTCAGCTCAGTGTACCTCCACCCTCAGGTCGAATTCCCATCTATCTCGCAGCAGTGAATCCCCAGATGTTGCAACTTGCGGGTGAAGTCGCTGACGGTGTCCTCCTTGCCTGGCTGCCAGCACGGCAGGTCTCTCTCTCCATTGCCGAGATCGCCAAAGGCGCAGCTCGCGCAGGACGGTCGCTGGTAGATATCGACATTGGTTGTTACATTCACACCGCAGTGACGAACAATCGTGAACAGACACTCAAGCAGCTCCGCCGAGTGTTAGTCGGGTATTGTCAAGCGAACACATATATCCAAGGGTTCCGTCACTTTGGGTATGGTGACATTTTAGAAGAAGTCCATCGCTACTGGAGAGCCGGCAATCGTGCGATGGCAGAGGCAGCTATTCCCGACCAGATGGTAGACGAGCTCTATGTTCTTGGTACTCCTGAAGAATGTCGTGCCCATATCGAACGCTTCCGGCAAGCCGGCCTGCAATTGCCTGTTCTTGCCGCACCACCGACGAGTCAAATTACGAAAGAGGATTTCTCCCGTCTCATAGAAACGTTTGGCAAATGAAACACGTTGTGTTCTTCTTTGCTCTAGTCGTTCTCTGCTCTGGTTGTTATCAACGGCAAGACCCGCTTGTCCGCGCCGCACAAGACTTGCAGCAAATGGCGGAGGACTTTGCTTCACAGGAAGATGAGCAGATTCAACGGTTCAATTCTTTACGTCTCGGTATGTCAGAGGATGATGTCTTGAAACGCCTCGGGCCACCGAAGTCACGCCAGGCTTTCTCGACTGGCTCTGAGGAAAGCAGAGAGGTGTGGGTCTATCACGGCGCGCTACGCCCCTTAGGAACACTAACGTTTGTGAACGAGCGCTTGACAGAGATGAGGAGCGAATAAGCGAAATACTTTCGATGCAGCTCTTGGATTCCGGTCCGCAGCCTGCGGCTTTACCCGGAATGATGAAGAGGAGCACTCTGCTACATTTCGTGCGTTGTGTACGTAGATCTTCTTGCCGGTACTGGTGCGATGTGCGACATGGCGCCAGAGTTTCTTGAGTCCAGGCAGAGCCGCTGAGCAGGGCATTAATGCGATCGCCGACTTTCCCTAACAGATAGTTCGGTCCATCCCGTGGTCGTGCTTCGTGTGCCCAATGACGGGCTCATCGCCGAGCGCGTTTGAGCAGCTTGCTCAACTGTGGGGGGAGATTCCGGCGGCCTGCGACATAGACTGCAACTCCCTTCGGATGATAGCGCTGGCCGCGAAAGCCCTTATCGACAAGGCTGCCTCGGGCTGCGTCCCGTCAAACGCTTGACTTGGGCGAGCGCCGCTTTCAAGGTCGCACCATCATAAGGATTGTCGTGCACGGCATCGATCCCGACAATCCAGTTCTGCCGCGAGGTAGTCACGATCGGCACTTTGCACCCAAACTCGTAGGGCTTGGGCACTTTGCCTTTGGCAATGCATTCCACTTCCGGGGCATCAACACTATAGACCTGCCGTGATCTCGGCGTTGTTGTGTCAAGATCCGCCGCGCGACGCTCACCACCTGTGCTGCTTTATCGCCAGCTTCAATTTCCCTCGCTCCACATTCCGCGCCGCGCCCCAAATACGTGCGCAGTTGCGGGTTTCTCGCCGCGCCCGCTTCAGTTGCCGCGCCGCCCCATACCGACCTTGAGTCACCAACGCCCGCTTCCCCAGCCTCGTAGCTCTGCCGTAACTGGAAGTTACAACTCTGCGCGACCCGCACCAGCGCTGCCGGGCCTGTGATACAACCGCGCATCCGTCGGAAACGCGATCGCCTTCTCTGCACCGTCGTATCCACATTCACACGCTTCACTTCTGTGCCGTGAGCACCGCTTCCCGTGCGCTGCCGCCAACATTCCTTGAGTAACTTCTCGCTCCCTTCTACGCCTACCCGTGCCGCCACTTCACTAAACTCGTCGGATCACACGAACCTCGTGGTAAAATACTCCTCCCCACAGAAATACTGCCAATACGGATTCTCCACCCAACTCGCCACGACCACCTCATCACTCACATAAGAGATCTCAAATAGGTAGCCCCACGAGCAGCCTGCTAACGCCGGCCGCCCCAGTTCGGCATAAAACTGACCGAATGCCGCTCAAATTCCCCAGTCACCACGCCCTAAGCGACACAGCAACAGTAAAGTCCTTCAAAAGACCCCTCCCACCGCTCATTCGTTCGCCACTCAAAATCACCAGCTTGCCTCCGCTCACTCACTAGCCCTCTCCTAGCCCCCTCCACCGCTCCCCACTTTTTCACTCGCTAGTCTTATTTCTTCACACGAAGTTTTTTTTGCGTGCTTGCAACGGCTCTGCTCTTCGTCTCAGCAGGAGACGTAGTGAGCAGTTCGTCTTGCACGAGGCGTTCAGCAGTAAGCCAATCCTCAAGATCATATCCATGCCCACTTCCACGTTGGAGATACATTTCGTACGCCTTATGAGCAATACGTTCGTGCATTTCACTATCACTCAGAGCGATATCGTTCGCTTTCACTAGTTTCAGCATGATCTTTTTCATCCTTTCCCTACAACATGCCTCCCTTCCCGTCCGTCTCTTTGCGAGTTAAAGCATTTTTCTTGGTGAGAATGAGAAAACGAGGGACGGTGGTAGGGAGCCACCGTCCCAGGAAATGAAGAGAGGGAAAGGAGGGAAACCTTCTCTCTTCACGACCACCACGCCTGACATGCGTAAGGAGAAGAGCAGAAAGCATGCCAGATTTTCCCTTCATACTTTATCTGTAGAATCAAAGATTTTTCACATTCTCGCTATTATCATTACCTACCACGTGTTGCCCTAGCATCACTTTGCTATCGAACTGCCTTTTTTCTCATCTTCTTACTTCCTCCCTTAGACAAGGAAGAAGATCGCCAAGCCTGAGGAATTCCCGTCTACCGCTGACACGAGAAGTTCTATCTCTTGCGCCCTGCCTTGGCATTGGTATTGCGGTTTCGTCAGGGACCGCAACGCCGATTGCAGATACTATTCTCTCTGCTACTGATGGAAAAGAAAATTCTCAGTGAGTGTCTCACTCATGCCAGATGTGATTTCATGTGGTAAAAGGGCAGTTGCTGACGAAATTCGTGCTGCGCTACGCTAGCGGACATGCCAGCAAACCGTATCAGTCCGATCTGACCGATGGTCAATGGCACTATCTCCAACGGCTCATCCCACGTCCTGCGCGGACCGGTCGGCCCCGTGCCGATGAACGAGAGGTGGGAATGGGATCTTGTATGTCTTGCCCACCGGGTGTCGTTGGGAAGATATGCCGCACGATATTCGTGCCTCCCCCAAGACGTGTAACCGGCGGGTGTTGGAGTACCAACGGCGTCGGGTCTGGCAACGCATGGTGGCCGAGTTGAGGAAAGAAGCTGATCGTCGAGGGCGGCTGAATCTCAAGAATTGTTCTCATGATGCCAGGTCGTGAAATCGAGAAAGGGGCAAAAAAAGAAGTCGGATACGCGGGAAAACACCGAATTAATGGGCTGAAACGCCCTCTGGTCAGCGACGCCATGGCCATCCGCTCAACTGCACGCTCAGTACTGCCAACCGTAATGATCTGATCAAACTGTGGGAGACGATTGATGGCATTCGCATCGGCAAACGCAAACGCAAACCTAAACGCTGGGGTCTGGACACAGGAACGATAGGAGGCGCACCGCCGCGCCTTGCGCAACGTCGGATTATTCCCCTCGCGCCTTATCGCAAAAATCATGTACGGTTCCTCGTGGCCGTCCTCCCAAAGATCGGCATCACGGGCGGTATGTCGCCAACGCTGGAAAGTGGAACGGACGTTCAGTTGGCTCAACAATCACCGGCGTTGGACCGTAGTGGAACATGGGCAGAAAGCATATCGGGCTTTATAGTATTAGACTATCTAAGGCCCTATCCTGATCAAAGGAGTTTGAGACAGCTCAGTGAAGAAACGGTGAACAATTACGATGTCGAATACACTCGATAAACGTCTTGGCGTATTGACCAGCGGTGGAGATGCCCCAGGCATGAACGCCGCCGTACGGGCGGTAACACGAACAGCCTTAGACCGCGGCATGGAAGTCTACGCTATCTATGAAGGATACCAGGGGATGGTAGAAGGTGGCACACGCATACGCCCACTGAGTTGGGACGCGGTGGGTGGCATCTTGCAGCGCGGTGGGACCATTATCGGTACAGCACGTAGTGAAGCATTTCGGACACGGACAGGACGCCTGCAGGCAGCAAAGAATCTCCTACACCATGGAATTGACAATTTGGTGGTCATCGGTGGCGATGGCAGCTTAGCTGGGGCCGCTCTTTTTCATCAAGAATGGCCCGTACTCATACGCGAATTGGTTGAGCACAACCATATCAGCCCTGAGTTGGCGGCTCGCCACGCTACGCTTACCTTGGTCGGGTTGCCTGGTTCGATTGACAACGACATCGCCGGTACGGACATGACGATTGGGGCAGATACGGCCCTCCATCGGATTACTGAAGCTGTCGATGCTATCAGCAGCACTGCCGCAAGCCATCAGCGTACGTTCGTCGTCGAAGTGATGGGACGTCATTGTGGTTACCTCGCGCTGATGGGAGCGCTCGCCAGTGGAGCTGATTGGGCGCTCATCCCCTGCAGTCCTCCAGAAGGAGAGCACTGGGAAGCGCGCATGTGTGAGGTATTGAAAACAGGACGTGCTGCCGGTCGCCGCGACAGTATTGTTATCCTAGCCGAGGGCGCCCAGGACCAGCAAGGGAATCGCCTCACCAGCACATACATTAAACAAGTGCTAGAAGAGCGACTCGGAGAGGATGTACGCATCTCAATCCTCGGCCATATGCAGCGCGGCGGCTCCCCTAGCGCGTTTGATCGTAACCTCAGCACACTCCTAGGATATGCTGCAGTTGAGGCGATCCGTACCGCGACATCTGAGACACCCCCGGTTCTCATCGGTATGCGTGGTAACCGGATCATACAGACACCATTGCAGGACTGCCTCGAAAAAACTCACGCGACAACCAATGCCATCATCAATCGTGATTTTTCCACTGCCCTGTCGCTACGCGGCCGCAACTACCAAGCTGCCTTTCGCACCCTACGCACCCTCGTACGCGCGTTACCGCACGCCCCAGAACCTGGACAACGACGAGTGCGTATAGCCGTCATGCACTCAGGAGCACCAGCACCAGGAATGAACACTGCCGTCCGTGCGGTAGTACGATTAGGAGTTGATAGAGGTCACATCATGTTTGGGGTTCGTAACGGTTTCCAGGGACTTATCGCTGGCGATTTAAGCGAAATGAATTGGATGAGCGTCAATGGCTGGGCTCTCTTAGGCGGTGCCGAATTAGGAACCAATCGGAAGATCCCCAGTGCAAAGGATTTTTATGCGATAGCGCGAGTTTTGGAAGAACACCATATTCAGGGACTTCTGATGATTGGTGGCTGGTCCGGCTATGAAGCCGTCTACCAACTATACCGCATGCGTGAGAATTTTCCGGCGTTTAATATCCCTCTGCTCTGCATGCCTGCAACTATTGATAACAACCTGCCGGGTTCTGAGTTAAGCATCGGCGCTGACACTGCACTAAACAATATCGTTGAAGCGGTCGACAAAATCAAACAATCTGCCGTCGCTTCACGACGTTGTTTTGTCGTTGAAGTCATGGGGCGTACGTGCGGGTATCTAGCACAAATGAGCGGGCTCGCTTCCGGAGCGGAGCGGGTCTATTTGCCGGAAGAAGAAATAACTCTAAGTGACCTTCAACAAGATATCGCTCTCTTGACCCGTGGCTTCCAACAGGGCAAGCGGCTCAGTCTCATGATCCGTAACGAACACGCCCATCCCCGCTATACGACAGATTTTATCTCCACCCTCTTTGCGGAGGAAGGGAAAGGCGTGTTTGATGTCCGCCAAGCGATCTTGGGGCATTTACAGCAGGGGGGTAGTCCAACACCGTTCGACCGCATTCTTGCTATGCGGCTTGCCGATCAGAGTATTGATTTCCTGATTGCCGAAGCGCAGAAGCCCTCGCCCGCCGCAGTGTGTCTTGGGTTACAAGGTGGACAGATACAATTCCAGCCTCTCGACGATTTGCCACGTCTCATGGATTTGGCACAGCAGCGTCCACAAGAACAGTGGTGGCTTGATGTAAAGCCGATTGCCAATCTGTTAGCTCAACCTCAACCGGCACCACACGCGTAAGACCAAAAGTCCAAAATGTTGGGGCGAATAAGGAGAGGGTGAACAGGTTATCTCCTCAGAGCTTTGCTCCCATCAAGTGGCTAAAAATCACCTCGTCTTTTAACATTTGTGGTGCGGGAAATGCGTGCTTGCTATGCGACAAGCCAAGCTCCAAGAAGACTTCACATAGTTTGTACATTACCAAGCCAGGATTAATCACCGGTACCGGCAGACGTTCTTTGAGGTAGCCGTAGGATTGGTGCATCGTCGTTGAGCCGAGAACAATCACATCGGCACCATCTTCGTTTATTGCTTTCAGTGATTCTTGTTCAAGCTTACCGAAGATGATCTCTTCTTTGTCGGTGAAAAGTGCCTCGATATCAGGACGCGTCTTAATAGAGCGAAGCGAAGCAACTTTATCCCATAGGCGATATTCAGTCAGAGTTTTTTTGTACAAATGGAACCATTCGTCCCACATCGTAATGATAGAGAACTTATGTCCAAGCATTCCCGCGATATGAAAGGCAACCTGACCAGGACCAAGTACCGGAATCTTGAGGCGTGACCGCAATGCGTACAATCCAGAGTCACTAACAGTATCAATACAGACCGCGGCATAGCCTTCTTGTTCTGCCCGTAATCCTGCCTCGAAGATGAACATGTCCATCAGCAAAGTATCGTAATAACTGCCTCCGTATGCACAGCTATTTTTTACCGGCACAAACTCAACCTCGAATCCCGGATGAATGATCTCGCTGGGAAGTTGGGCACGGCGATTAGCGATCCCTTTTTCATCAAAGGGAAAGGGAATGATAACCTTCACACGTTTGTTCATAGATGCCTCTTCATGCCTTTCGCAGCGGCCTATGCCTGTTCATGCGTGTCCGGTCTAGATCAATCTATCGTGCTTGCGGCAGAATCATTAAGCCGGCACAGTGCGTAACAAAAGGAGTATGCCCATATGGCGACGCCAGACGCACCATGCCTGAGCCCAGAAGAACTGCGCAACCGAATAACAAAAAGGAATCGGTCAGTATTTTGTGTGTGAATCTTCAACTTGAAATTCAGTACTCATTACTCATCGCTCATTACTGTCTTTAATAGTGGAGGGAACGTTATGGCAACACGAGTTGGATTTATCGGTCTAGGCAATATCGGCAAGCCGATGGCGATTAATGTCGCCAAGGCGGGTTTTGATCTGATGGTCTACGACGTACGACCGGAACCTGTACAGGAACTGGCCGGGCTCGGAGCGAAAATCGCTCACTCGGCACAAGAGATCGGTTCACACGGAGAGATCATTGAATTAGTCGTCGTAGATGATGCACAAGTAGAGGCTGTCACTCTTGGGGAAGGTGGTGTTCTTAACGGCACGAAACCAGGCAGTGTCATTGCTGTTCACAGTACGGTTCATCCCAAAACTGTGCGCAAGCTTGCCGAACTTGCCAAGATTAAGGGCGTAAGTGTCATTGACGCGGAAGTCAGCGGAGGTGAACGCGGCGCGTATGCAAAGACGCTGTGTTACATGGTCGGAGGTGACAAAGAGGTATTCGAGAAGTGTCGTCCGCTCTTCGCCACCTCCGGCGCAAATATCTTTCACCTTGGTGATCTTGGGTCTGGCGCAGTCGCGAAACTGGCTCACAACTTGATTGTCTATGTCAATATGTTAGCCGCTTCAGAAGGAATGCGACTCGCCGAGAAGGCTGGAGTAGATCTTAAAGCAATGGAGCAAGTCGTCCACGCCGGAGCTGCGCAGAGCCGCATTGCTGACAACTGGACCCAGCAGCGTAGACTAAAAGATACCTACACCAGTGGACCGCAGGGGCTATTGCAACTCATCCACAAGGATTTACGGCTTGCGCTTGAACTCGGGCACGATCTCGATTTGGCACTTCCTGGTGCTGCGTTAACGCAGCAGTTGATGGATCGCGTGTTTGAGATCGAGAAGTAGGTTTATCGAAGAAGAGGGGCGCACAACCATGCTTCCTCAAAAGAGGCAGAATCAGACCACAGAAGACTAATATGAAGTGTCTGTCACCCTGAGTGAAACGAAGGGTCTTTCCGAGAGACCTATCCTGAGCCTGTCGAAGAATTCTTCCCTCCACTCAGAATGACAATAGCGAGCGGTCGCATTATCCGATGACAAAACGCCACGTGGCTTTATTTATCTAACCAATTTCACCAACGCCTGCTCGTACTCCCGGTTGTCGTTGGTATCGACGTTCACAAAATGAACATCAACCCCGTTCGCTTCTTGCTCTTGGAGGCGATCGATGCAAGCTTCAACCGTGCCTGCACAGCTAGTCGCGTCGATCAGATTGGCCGGGACAGCTTCAACAG
This sequence comes from uncultured delta proteobacterium, assembly GCA_963733195.1. Lineage (GTDB taxonomy): Bacteria > Desulfobacterota > Binatia > Bin18 > Bin18 > VGTJ01. The sequence continues at coordinate 95,925 of CAVTCR010000056.1, read as the reverse complement.
CGACACGTGAGTTCGCTTCCCATCCTTTCTTCACAGCTTGTACCGCTTCACCGTATCCATGCCGTGTGAGTTGCTCTGCGTAAAACGTGCCCATGCGGCCAATGTAAAATGCTAACGTTCCCGCCGACTCAGCTCGTACTTTGTCGATGTTCTTCGTCACTGTTGTCGTTCCAGGAGAGCGAATTGCCACTGCATTAGCTGGACGACCGGCCGCAACACTCATTTTTCGAATCGTGTCAATCTCTCCTTTAAGGATTTGTAAAGCGATAACTTGGTCAACTTTGCTGCTATACAGAGGGACTGAGAATCCACATTAGCTCGGCAGCTTGGGCCCATGGGTGGGGAGATATGGCAGCACAGCGTGATACAGTGATTCATGAGTGTAGGTGTGAGGAGTGTAAGCGATCTCCAGTCGGAGAGACGGCAAAGTTGCATGGCAGTATTAACCGAGTGATGGAGAGCTTGGATGAGAGACGGCGGCGCCATTTTGTGGGCCTTTTGGCATCTCAACACGGATATGGAGGAATCCAACAACTCGCTCGCGTGACGGGGATGAGTCGGACAACCATTTTACGGGGGCGGCGAGAGCTGGAGGCGAGGAGGTTGGTCGCCAATGGTCGCATCCGGGCTCCTGGAGCAGGGGGGAAGTGGAGTGAAAAAAACAACCAGGCCTCTTGAGTGCTCTGGATGAGGTGATGCGTGATGCGACGGCGGGTGATCCCATCTCGGGACTCAAATGGACGCATAAGTCGTTGCGCGCTGTAGCCCGTGAGTTGGGGCGTCGGGGGTATGAAGTGAGTGCTCCCACGGTGAGTCGGCTATTGCGGGATCGGAAGTATTCACTTCGAGTGAATCATAAACGTCTGGCCGGCAAGCAGTCCCTCGGGCGTGACGAACAGTTTCAGTACCTTGCCCGACAGCGGAAGGCATTTTTGCGCCGCGGCCGACCAGTGATTAGCGTGGATACCAAGAAGAAGGAATTGATTGGCCGGTTTAAAAATCCGGGCCACCAGTGGCGTCGTGCTCCGCACGAAGTCCACATGTATGACTTTCCCAGTACTGCGGTTGGGAAAGCTATTCCCTATGGCATTTACGATGTCGGACGGAATAAAGGATACGTGGTAGTCGGAGTGTCCCATGACACCCCAGAGTTTGCGGTCCGCGCCATTCGTTCGTGGTGGGTCCACGTGGGACGGAAGGTGTACTTCCCGCACACGCAGTTATTGATTGAAGCAGATTGTGGGGGGTCGAATGGCAATCGTTGCCACGCCTGGAAGGTGCGGCTGCAATCCTTCGCCGACGAAGTTGGCTTGACTATTTCCGTCACCCATTACCCAACTGGCGCCTCGAAATGGAACCCGATTGAACACCGCATGTTCAACTTGATCAGTGCCAACTGGAGGGGGCAACCGTTGGAGAGTTATGAGACCATGCTCAAACATCTCAAAATAACTCGCTCGACTGCGGGCTTTCAGTGCCTGGCACGGCTTGATACCAAAAACTATTCCCCAGGGCAGAAAGCCTCAAAAGAAGACATCGCCCGTCTCCGCGTGCGAACTCATCGTATCTTCCCGCACTGGAACTATACGATTCAGCCTCGCCTCCTCAGGCAACCTGCAACTTGACCAACTTATGATTTTACAGCTCCTAAGTTTGGGCAGCGGAATCATGACTGGCAACCAACCATCGGCTAACTCTGCCGTCATTTTCACACTCTTGGCATTCAGTGTCGCCAAATAAATCGGAATGTGATTGCGCACAGGAGCAAAGCGTAGAGTAAATCCACGCTGGAGATTAAAGACCTTACCGCTGTATTTGAGCGGCTCATTACGCATCAGCGTATTGATGATCTCGACGCATTCCTTCATACGGGTGAGCGGCGGATCGAACTTTACCCCATGAAAGTGTTCGATCACTTGTGGTCCGCTGGTGCCGAGACCGATGATCATGCGTCCACCTGAAAGCTCATCAAGGGTTGCAAAGTGTTGAGCAAGCGCCGCAGGTGTCCGTGAGTAGGTGTTGACGATAGCCGTACCAAGCTGAATCTTTTTGGTGCGATCGGCTAACACAGCCAGGATCGTAAACGCATCACGCCCCCAGGCTTCTGGCACCCAAGCGGAATGGACGCCAATCGCGTCCGCTATCTGGACGCGTTCGATCAATGCTTTGTAGTCAAGTGATCCTTGCCAATTGATTCCAACGGCAACCTTCCGTGCCATACGTCCTCCTTATTTCTTTTCGCAATCACCAACACGCTTGGCTGACAACCGCTCAACAAATTTCACCGGATTCCCAGCAACAGCTCCCTCTGAGTCAATCACACTCGTGTACGCACTATCGCCGTCGAATGTAGCCACACCACGAGATTTCGTCTTAATACCGTTCTTTGTCGGACAATCAGCTGTCACCTGGTAGGTTGCCTCCGTCACCCGAGTTGTTGCGATCGCACAGCCAAGCTTCCTGTATAGCTCATTCTGTTTCTGCAACACGCTGATGGGATTCTCGCATTCACGCACGGTTATATCTTTTGGTGACCAGTTTTCGTCCGAACGTTGCACTGTGCGCTGGTACTCCCAGAGTCCTGAACGAAGCTCCGGAAAATCATCGGCCGCCGTAAGAGCACTATTTCCAGCCACGCAGAGTATAAAAACACTGTTGTACTTACCATCCGTGCTTTTTATACGTGACAACCAGTGATTGTTACGTCTCATAGATTTTACCACAGAGACGTCACCGATAGAAAACACAGCTGATTTGACTTTTGCTTAAACAGCCCATGGCGGGCATACCCGCCTACGAATTCCATCGACTCACAGTAGGGCAGGCTGTGCCTGCCGTAATCGGCGAACAATCGATATCTTGGTGTGTTTTTCCTATAGCTCTTACACCACGTTCTCCGCTTTCTGCAGTTTTTCGTACATCCCTTGAATCCACCGAATACTGGCACGCTCGTCCTCAACGATTTGCGCTAATAATTCCTTGCTCTGCTGATCTTCGTCGATTTCCATCACCAGGTCTCGTGACTGGTTTCATAAACTCCTCGGGATCACCAAAAAGGTTCGCAAGGACACCAAGTTTCTCAACATCTGAGCGTTCAGGAGAGCTAAAGAACGGAACCTCCTTTTGCCGACGTTCCTCAGGTACTTTTGCCTGTGGTGTTCCCCCTAAGGCACGTAACCGGGCTTTCATGACTTTGGCGTGTAAAGCTTCGCGTTGTTGTATCACAGCGAGTCCACCTTTTACTCCCTCGTGTTGGCTCACCTCAATCCAACCTGGGAGATACTGAGCAACAAAACCTTCAGTAGAACGATACACATCAAGGAGATGCATAATTCGTTCACGCTCAGTGGGATTCGGGTTACCAACATAACCAGTGTAGACTCGACGTTGTTGTGTGGTGCTATTACTCACAAGACGCCCTCCTGTTTCTTATTGTATATGTGAGCATCACAATGGTGGACAGGACCCACCCTCCTTGCTCAGTCTATTTTTCAATCTTCCCCCAGGCAATCACTTTTGCCGGTATGATCCGCACCATCGCATTATGGGGAAAGGTCAATGACATCGCTCGATATTGCGGATAACGCTCGCGTAACAAACCAAGGGCACGTGCGTGTTCGTCTTCCTTTTCGACAATTGCGGCTTGCCCGGTGATGAGAACATACGCCAACTGGGTCCAGTCGTCAGCATAGTCGTCAATCACCACCGCAACCTGAGGATTGGCGAGGATGTTACGTATCCGTTTTAGCGGTTTTCCAGTCTGGCGTTTCGGTTTCTCATCAACAATAAAGTACAAAGACGTACCATCGAAGGCGTAACAAAAAGGGATAACGTGCGGTTGACCGGTTGCATCGGCTGTAGCCAAACGAGCAACCACATGGGAGTGAATGAAGCGTTGGACGGATTCGGCAATGTGGAGTGTCATAGACACCTTTTCTTCAAACTTATGTTGGACGTACAACCCCACTCCCCTCTTCGCGTCCGCGAAAGGCATCTTGCGCTTCGCGGTAGATCCGTTCGGCTTGACCCGAGTATCGCGGAGAGAAGTGAAAGACGACTAACTTCCGGGCCTGCGCCATGCGCCCAAGTATTCCAGCCTGACGGGCAGTGAGATGATACCGCCGTGTTGCCTGGTCTTCGTCTTCGTTCAGAAAAGGTGATTCGCAAAAGAAGAGGTCAGCATCTTGCGCTAACGTAGCAATACGTGAGGCGTTCTCGGGAGTGAAAATCGTATCGACGACGTACGCGATTTTGTGTCCGCGGGTTTCTTTGACCAAATGATGCCGTAGATCCCCGAGTTGTAACTGTCGACTGACCTCTCCACTCTGCCGCTCCTGCCACCGAGCGACAATAGGAAAGTCATCTGCCTCTCCGCGCCGGAGCGCTAACTTCACTTCAGACAGCCAAGGACCAGGCAGTACTCCCATCCGCGATAAGACGGTTGTATCGACGTTAAGGTGGGTTTTCTCCTCTACTGCAAACCCGAGTGAGTAAATCCGATGATCGAGATGCGCGACACGGACCCGAAATGCAAGTTCGTCAAGGACAATGCCGGTAAACGGCAACGAAGGCAGGTCTTCAGGAGTAAACCCAGTACGAGCCGAGAAGAGCACGCGACGGATACTGTCCGGCGCAACCTCAGAGACTTCAATGGCGAACTGATAGTTATCCACCAAATTCCACGTATAGCCGCGGAGCTTTCCGTCCACACAATCGATGATGCCGGGAGGCCCAAAGAGAGACAGCTTTTCATCTCGCGCAAGAAATAAGCGGAGGAGGTGATCAAAGCCAATAAAGTGATCCATGTGGCAGTGTGAGACAAATACATGACTCACACGAAACATATCTGCCGCTGGCAGCGCATCATTATGCCCAAGATCGAAGAGCAATGCCCGACCTTCCCAACGCAAATGGATATATAAGCCGGGGTCACCAAACGGTCCGTTAACTAAGCGAGCAGCAAAGGCGGCATTCATGTCTCTAACAGAGCGGGAGAAACGGAAGCCGTCAAGCGTGGGGACTTAACAAAATGACCAGACAGAGCAAACCGCGGGATTTACGATTGCCGCTTCAGGAGGACGAACTGCCGCTTGAGACGTTCAACTTGATCCTGGATAGACGAGAGATGGCGGCTTTCCTTGAGCACTTGAAACACGTCCACATCAGAAGCTTCCCGTCGCCCCTCAGAAACTTCTCGCATCGTGTCAATGATTTCATGGATTACCCGGGGAATCTCGCGTTGGGGAATGACCAAATCTCCCCGGCCTAGAGTCCCACCCCAATGCGCCGCATATGGACGCAACACATGGAGAATCTTTTCTGTCACGCTTTTTTCGCTTGGCATAGCGATCTCTTTCTTATGATATGACTTGTTAATGTAGATGTCATTATTGCGACCAGGTATCTGATTTGCAAGTCGCCAGAATGGTGGAGGAGGATACCATCTATACTGTTAGCTCTCATACTTCTTGCCCAATGCCAGCGCATCTTTTACCCCTAAGAGGGTCGTCATCTCGTCAAACAACCCAGGTCCCGAACTCTGCGCGATACTCCCGGTTTCTTTCAGCTCGCGCATCATGTCGCGCATACGCAGATAGAATCCCGTCAACGTTGCCGAGTAAATCGTCAGACGGAATCCCATCTTTTCAATCTCGACCACTGGCAGTAACTGACCGTTATACAACAGTGGCAAATCACCAATCTCCTGCACATAACGCTGCATATCTTCGAGCGTGCGGATACCATCGACAAAGATCAAATCGGCGCCAGCAGCATGATACGCTCGTGCTCGCTTCGCAACATCCCCCCAGCCATTGACGGCCAGTGCATCGGTGCGCGCAATGATCACGAAGTTAGGGTCGCGTCGTGCATCACACGCAGCTTTCACCTTCGGCACCATTTCTTCCAGAGAAATGACCTGCTTTCCAGCAAGAAAACCGCAGCGCTTGGGCCATACTTGATCTTCAATATGCAGCCCTGCTGCACCTGCAGATTCATAGTCACGTACAGTGCGATACACATTCACGGGATTCCCGTAGCCTGTGTCGGCATCACAGATGAGAGGGATATTTACCGCTCCAGCAATATAACGAACATTCTCGACCATCTCGGCCATCGTCAGCAGCCCGACATCAGGGAACCCGCGCGCCGCAGCCGTACCGAAGCCTGTCATATACACAGCCTGAAAACCTGCGGCTTGGGCAATACGCGCCTGAAAGGCATCGAAGACAAACGGCGCGACCACCATTTCTGGACTACTGAGCATCTGACGCAACCGTTGTGCTGCTTCTGACATATGCCCTCCTCACAGCTTTATTTCAGCGACCGCAGAAACGAAAGCAGCGCAGCAATACACCCTTCAGCATTATCGAGATAGATCTCATGGCCATGACCGGCAATCACAGAGATACGTGCACCCGGAATCGAGTCGCGAATCATCATTTGTTCGGTTAAAGGAGTCAGCGGGCTCGTCTCTGGTGCCAATACTAACGTCGGCACTTTCACTTGTGGTAGCAGTGGCGTGATATTCACACTCGGAACTAAGCGACAAAGGCCCTGCAATACATGCGTACGAGTTTTTCCCCACTCTTTTAATATCCACTCAAGCCGTGGGGATCTCGCTTCTCCAACGGCAACGCCGCCTCCTTGTTCCATCAGTGCTTTCACCCATCCAGCAGGCCCAAGGGTCCCGAGCGCGGTATACCAATCTTTATAGCCAACGGCAAATTTCTCTTGAATATGAGGATGGATCGCTGGTGGTGTCGCACACAAAGTGAGACTCTTGAATCGTTCCGGCCAACGCACCGCAAAAGCGATTCCGAGAATACCACCAACTGATTCCCCGACATAATGCACTTTGTCAATGCCAAGAGCGTCAAGGAATCCTCTCATGTCGTTGAGCAGGTCATCGACGGACCACACATAATTGGCTCCAGGGTCTGCAGATTGGCCGTGTCCACGCATATCGCGTCGGATCACGCGATACTGCCCAGCTAACAAAGGAACCCAGTGATACCAAAACTGCAAACTGCGACCAAAACCGTGCTGAATCCACAGCGGTTCAGACGACTTCCACGGATCGGTAAAGTCATCGATCTCGTAGTACATCTCATAATTGTTGGCTTTGACTGTAGGCATGATGCTCCCTCCTTCATGCCCCTGCCCCTACAAGGTTCGGTTGTGTAAATCAACCGTTGCGAACCGACCACCTCGTAGTTCTTCCACGAGATCGGTTTCCGAACGGATAGCTCGCTCGAAGCGAGGAAGGGCGTGATCTACCACTCCGTACGTGCTGGAGGGAGCGCTCCCTTCGCATGGGGCGAAGAAAAGAATTCTTTTTCTCTGACCAGATCTCGTGCCATATATCGCCGTAAAAGATCGCTGGCGCGGCGGAGCAACTCGCGTTTACCGCGAAACACTTCTTCACGAATCCACTCCCCGCGAATCCAACAATCGAAAGAAGCTTCCTCAATGAAATTGAACTCCAAGAGGCGTTCGCCAACGGGGGTTCCAGTCACGATCACGCGCAACGACAAGCCCGAGTCTACCAGGACTGCGCGCGCATCAGGAGGCAGCGGTAAGGCGCGCTTAACCTTGTCGATCTCTGTCGGCGGGGATTTCTGTTCCACCAGTGCTACATACCCCCACCCCCCAGGTGCAGGGTTCGCTGCGGTAAGCAATTTGAGGTTGAGGTCAGTGAGGTTCTTGGTTGCCTCTTCTTGGTCGTAGCCTTCCACACTGCGAAAGAAGTTGGCGCCAACGAAAGCTTGGCCTTCTTCGAGTTTGACCTTCTCGCGAGTTTTGAGCTTCTCAACCCACCAGTTGTTATCTGCATTCTGCTCACGAGCACTCTGTTCTCTGGAGGATTCTTTTGCCATAACGTTTCTCACCGCCGTTGAGGGTTGAGGCCGCGTACCATATTCTGAGCGAACGCGTTTGCTTTACGCTCCGCATCAACCCAGTAAATGTAGTGGCCCATTTCATGGTAGACCATATTAACCCATTGCCGCTCGGAATTATACTTCCGCCCTCGTTTCCAATACTCCGGGTGCATGAGGTGGATCATTCCATCCTCGTATGTTCTTCCGGCAGTCTTTCCCCAATCAATGTAGGCATACCATTCAAACCGTGGTCGTTTAAGACGGTAGAACGTACAGAGGCGCGTGACGGCTTGGCGAAAACTGCTGATTTTATGGTCATGGAAGAAGCTCGACAGCAGCCGATCTATAGCACGCCGCTCCCGCAGGGGCGGCAAGATCATGAGCATAGTCGTGTCGTTCTATGGAAGAAAGTAGGAAAAACCAGCAAGGATGACACCAGAGTCCAAGCCAGCATTATCATCATAAAGATTGGCGTTAGAAATATGCCGATAGCGCCACATGGCATTGAAAGCCAGATTGTCGCTTAAAAAGTAGCTGGCCCCCAAGCCAATGTTTTCCATAAAACTGAAATGACCGCCTAAGCTGTAGCCACGCAAATCTGTATACAAGAGTCCCAGGCCCCCCTCGATATAGGGAGCAAAGCGAGTTCCTGTATCAAAGTAATAGGTAAACACAGGAAGTCCCAGGCCCAGTTCCACAGAACCGTGCGTGCCAGGTCTGATCGAATGTATCACAGAAACAAACGGCTCGGCACTAATCTCAAATGCCCCAGCCGGGACAATCCACCATTGTCCCTTGAAGGTGGTGTACCCAATGCGTAAGTTGATCGGGATCATTTCAGCATGTTTGCGTAATCCCCAGATATAACCGGTGCGTAAACCTACTTCCCATGTCCCTGCTTTGGGTAAGACATCCTCAGCGTACGAAATCCTGCTCCCGCACAAAACCCCAAGAATCACTAAACAGCTTAGCCCCCACCGTCTCCAGTACCTCATTATTCCTCCCCTTTACCCGTGAAATTGGCATACGTCGGCAACCGCTCCTATCCGACTCCCAGCTATTTGGCAAGCGGCCGAAAGCAGCCCCAGCTCACACCGTAGGTTATGACTTTCGTCGCCCCCACAAGCTCAGCGGCGGCGGCCCCTGTACTCCTCCAGCGAGGCGCTGCTGCATTTCCGCCACTGCCTCGCCCAATAAACGTAAGTGTTCGCTGACTTGTTCATCACTAATCGTGTTGCCTTGGAGTTGATTACTGCGGACATACACACTGCCCGGCACCAAGTGCAGATTGAACCACATGCAAAACCGGTCGCAGTTCTTGGTCGATACTGAGATAGTGGTGGTCTGTGGCGGCGGTGGCAATCAATCCAGCGACTTTGCCCATCATCGCTTCGACCGGAACATGGTCGAGCAAGTTCTTGAGCGACCCAGTGTACGACCCGCGATAGATCGGCGTGCCAATGATATACGCATCTGCCGCTTGGATCTGGCCAACAACTCGCGGTGTATCATCGGTATATTCATTCAGTGGACGTCCATCACAAAAAGAGAGAGTCACATTTCGTAAGTCGATCACATCAGTTGTCAGTTGTGGATACCGCGTTTTTGCTCCCTGAAGGGCGGCATCGATCACTGCCCGCGTGCTACCACCTTTGGTCAGACTGCCAGAAATACCAAGTACCGTTGCCATACAAAATCTCCTTCGCCGAACAAGGAATGAGTTAAAAGAGTTTCTAGTCCGGAGTCCAGCGGCTAGGGTCTAAGGTCCAAAGTCTAAAGTCCAAGAATAGGGGGGTCCTGACACCCAAGAACTGACTACTGAGACTGAGTTTCTGACTGCTGGCTTTGCGGGTGACGTTTTATGTGCTCCTCGTCTTTCGCTTTTTGTGGATAATACGCATTACGTTTCACACATCACGTCTCCCATCTCCCTCTTCCTCCCTATCCTTTTTCCCTTTTTCCCGCTTCGCCTCTTCCCCATATCTACTTTTGTGACTAAATCACTCCCTGTTCTTTGAGTACTTTCATCTTGGCCTCGTCAATACCAAGCAATCGACCATAGATTTCGGCATTCTGTTCCCCAACCGCTGGCGCTGGCTGGTCGAATGTGATGGGATTCTGCACAAACTTGATCGGCATGCCCATTCCTTTGACCCCCGGTATTGAACCACGAGTCGGATGCACGACATCAACCACCATGTTTCGAGCATGAAGATGCTCGTCATGTAACAGCTCAGGCGGACTCAACACCGGACCGGCAGGAACTTCGTGCTGTTGCAGATGGGCAACGGCATCGCTGGTTGTCCACGCCCCAATCCACTGCTGGATCATTTCGTCGAGGACCTGGCGATGCTGACGGCGACTGAGGATCGTGGCAAAGCGTGGATCGTTTGCCAATTCTGCTTTTCCTAATGCAACAGCGAGTTTCCGCCAATCTGGATCATTGATTGCGCAGATCGATACATACCCGTCTGTGGTCACATAGACGTTGAACGGTGCTCCGCCGATATGGGCATTCGCCTGTCGCTGAGGCGTATCTCCAGCAGCAAGAAATTCAATCAACTCGGGGAGAAGAAAGAAAGAGCAATCCTGCATCGAAATATCGATCCAGTCTCCTCTCCCACTTTGCTCTCGTTGCCGGAGGGCGGACAAAATCCCGATTACCGCAAAGAGCGGAGTTGTGGTATCACTAATCGCTGCACCGCAGCGCACCGGCGGACGGTCGGGATAGCCGGTGACGCTAACAATCCCGCTTGCAGCTTGAATAATTGGATCATACGCACGCCATTCACGCCGTGGGCCATGCTGCCCAAACCCAGAGATCGAGCAGAGAATCAGGCGAGGATTCCGTGCTTGCAACACGGGGAAATCAAACCCCATCCTTTCCAGCGTTCCTGGTGCAAAGTTTTCGACTACAACATCAGCCTTCTCACAGAGCTGTAAAAACAGCTCTTTCCCTTCCACGCTGCGTAGGTTGAGCGTAACGCTTTTTTTGTTTCGTGCTCGATGCAAGAAAGGTAAACCGATGTCGTCCTCTGTCTGTTTGGTCAGGCCAGCTCCCTTCGGGCCAGCAAAAGGGGGGCGCAACCGTTGAGCTTCTCCTTCTTTTGGTGGCTCTACTTTGATGACTTCAGCTCCCAACCCGCCAAGCAAGAGCGTACAATACGGGCCAGCGAGGAATCGCGTGAGATCAATAACAACAAGACCATGTAATGGCTTCACCTGTGTCTCCTTTCTCGGCCCTGCATCTTGCCAGCTTCTTGCAGGTATGAGAATAGACAGCCAATACAACAATACAAGAAAGGAATACTATGCGCTGGAGAGGCGAACGACAAAGTGAAAACGTTGAGGATGTTCGCTACGAAGGCTCCTCTCGTAGGATACCGAGGGGTATGAAGCTTGGCGGGGGTATGACCTTACTACTCCTTGTCATCGGACTCCTCCTCGGACAAAATCCCTTGGAGCTTTTACAAATATTCTCGCAGTCGAACATTGGGGTTTCCACCGATTCGCAACCGCAACCGCGACCGGCCGGAAACGATGAAGCCGCGCAGTTCGTCTCAGTTATCTTGGCGAGTACTGAGGATGTATGGGGAAAAATGTTCTCGGGATCCGGACAGCGGTACCCAGCACCAAAGTTAGTATTATTTTCTGACGGGATTGAATCTGCCTGTGGGCTGAACTCCTCAGCCACAGGCCCCTTTTATTGTCCAAGAGATCAGAAAGTCTATCTCGATCTCAGCTTTCTCAACGAACTCCGTCGGATAGGGGCCTCGGGGGATTTTGCAGTTGCGTACGTCATTTCCCACGAAGTCGGCCACCATATACAGAATGTGATCGGCACCGAACGCAAGTTTCGGCAATACCAGAGTCAGGCTAGCAGTCAAGAACAGGCCAATGCGTTATCTGTGCTGATGGAGTTACAGGCAGATTGTTACGCTGGTGTCTGGGCTAATCACGCGCATAGCCAACGGCAGATTCTTGAGCAGGGTGACGTTGAAGAAGGATTGAATGCCGCTGCTGCGATCGGAGATGATCGCATGCAAAAGATGGCTGGTCGTCGGGTGAATCCTGACGGTTTCACGCATGGTTCTTCTCAGCAACGCGTCCAGTGGTTCCGGATAGGAATGCAGAGTGGCGATATTAACACTTGCGATACCTTCAAACAGGCGGGATTGTAAAAAGAAGAAATTCTCTGTGACATCGGTTCGGATTGCGTGGTATGCAGCGTTGCCAGTCACCTGCCGCCGCTAAACCGCTGCCGTCCGGAGTCATTTAGATCCGCAACGTGGAGGCGAGGGCAGACGCAGTGGTTTCATTAGGGGTTGCTATGCGCTGGCTTGTAGCTTTTCCAACACCCATTCTCGCAGCAGGGTAGCCTCTTCTATCCCTCTGGCTTTGGCCACCCGTTTTACTGCCGCAGCCTCTTGGGGTCGTAGATGCAGCGAGACGACTGTCCCTGGTCTTCGTTCAAAGACAGGATCGCTAACCTCCTCCAATTCGCCCTTGAACTCTGTAAGGTCATGGGTGTCCCAAAATCGCGCGAGTTCTTCGATTGAGTCAATTCGGGGCATCTTTGAGGTCTTCATCGTTTTCTCCATTGATTGAAGCGTCGCTTCTCTTTAAGCGTCATCGAGCGTGCGGTCACCGGAAACCCCTTACCATCGGGAAATTGTATCACGACACAAAAGAGATACCGACCAGACGTGGTTTGTCCAAGAACATAATAAACGGGATTCTTGCCAAAGGCCTGGCTTCAGTGCAACGCGTTGGTTAGCCAACGTCTCACTGGGAGGACTCTTACCTCCTCTCAGGTCCTTTCGACCGTGCGCCGAATACGTGGGCAAAGAACTCTTCTTGCTGTAACTGCGCTTGCCATTGTCGATGGCGTTTCACCGATTCCACGCGCTTCTTTCTCGGTAAGGCTAAGAACCGGCTCGCTTCAACCGGTCCGAGTTCCTTAACCAAGATAGCTATCGCTTTCGTAATCAGTTGTTCCTCGTCCGTAAATACACTGGCTTTCACTTTAGGTCCTCCGCGATAGTAAATTCGACCGGGTTCATGGTTGTCACCGCGACCTTTTCCCTTCGGCACTTCTTTACCAAGCGATCATCGCACGAGAGAAAACGTCCGCCGTGGCCTCAGCAAACGCCACGTGCGCAGCATCGGCAAGGCCAAATTTTTTGGCGTGGAGATCTTCTGCTCTTGCCCTTGCTGTTGCTACGTCGCATTCAGCCGCTGTCCCAAGTCTCTCCAGCATCGTTATGATTTCTCGTCTTTCTTCTACGTCGCTGATCGCATTGGCTTCTGCAAAATGCACGGGAGAGACAACCATTGTATAGTGTGCATCCTGAAGGGCTTGGAGGATCAAGTAGTAAGCATTGGTCTCAAGGCGGATACGCATCTGGCTTTGGTCATCGAAAGGACGGCAAAGGGTACAAATGTCAAGGTAAAGTCTTTTCGGATTTTGACGATCCATGCCCGCCTTATAAATTGCCTTCCTGTGCTTTTCTATGACTTCTCTTGTTGCTGGCTAACGGTCCCGGTCACCGTTTGTCGCCCAACCGTATCCTCTCACGTTCATTCAGAACCGCAAGCGGGCGGCAATTCGGTGGAACGGTTTGTAAGCCGTCGACTTTGCAAATACCCTCTTCATTAATGACCAACCGCTTCCCTTCAAGAATGAGTTGTCTCTTGATTTCGGCGAGAAACTTCGTTTCTTCCTCCTCGCGACGCCGCTTAATGAGTGCAGCCTGATCTGACGATGTGTCATACGATGTACCAGAGATCTTCCAGGGGTGGTGGAACTTGTCATCTGTGGTGCCAGGATGAATTCCGTTCTTGTAGTAAAGAAAGAGATGGAACTGCTCAAAATCACCGGAACGTGCATCATGAAAAAACTTAAAATTCTGCTGAAGCTCCTCCGGAATGACATTCATGTTTCGATAATCCGAAAATCGATAGGCTGACTTCCCCCTATTGCAGTCTCGGCAAAGAGTAGCCAAGTTCTCAAGTTCATCCGTGCCACCTGTAGCTACAGGAATTACGTGATCAACTTCGAGGGCTACCTCGTCTTTCTCGCGACCACACATCAAGCAACGGTACTCATCGCGTGCAAGAATCTGGACGCGCATCTGTTTACTAAGTGGTCTGCGTGTCATCGCACGTCCGATCAAGGGCACGGCTCTGAAACGAATTTTTTCATGTCACGCTCATCCCAAACCGCCAGAAGAGCCGCGTTCCCCTATCGTAGGTTCGTTAGGCGGCAGCCTGGAAGCATTTTTCCTTCTTCTACCCTAAGGAAGCACCACATTCAGCACAGAATTTCGCTCGGGCTGAGTTCAGGTGCCCTTCAGGACACATCTGTCTCAGACTTTGCTGGCGAATCGCCGCAATTTGAACAACACACGGGATAATTACCCGATAGGCTGGACCAGCGATATCTACCAAGGTCCACAAGGCGGTAACGGCCCACCCGATTGGTCCAACCAAAACGTTCAGTGACTTCGCTAATGTCCGATTCAGAGTCAGAGATAATCCACGCCCGAGAATCTGGCGTGCCACAGCATTAGCTACAATAACGGCGAGTTGATAAGCCAAAAATCCTGCCGCGCCAAGAGCTGCCTGGATCGCAATGATAGGTAAGGAATCGGGCACTTTTCCATACTCCAGACCAATGCTCAAAAGAAACTCCTGGCGTTCCTCTTCTGTCATCTTCTGATAGGCTTTTTCGAGGATGCGAAGAAGAATTTGCAACTCGATACTTCCAGCGTCCATAGAATCGTTGAAGTTGACTTTTAATTGGCGAGCCACATCACGAACCACCTCAATGTATGGAACCCTTTCCCTCCACGGAAGAAGTTCATAATGGTATTCCCGCCAAATTTCTGGATTTCAGCGGCAATCTCATCAACATAGACTGAGTGATTTGGGTAGTGGGCAGCGTAAACTGCAGTGTCGTCAAGTTGAGAGGTAAGGCGTCCTTCGCTGTTGTTTGTGATATAGGCAACAAGCGGATCGAGAAAAGTATTAGGCGCGGACCGAAGGAGAGGCAGAAGCTCGTCATCAGGATCAATCAGCGGAAGTTCAGCCATTGATGCTTCCTCCTGTGAAAGGTTGGATTTTTATTACTTGACACTCTGTTGACGGCTAACGATTTGCTACTCACCCGCGCAGGGCAGCACAGCGTTCACACGAAGCAAGGAGACTCCTGCGCTCGAACGAAGCCAGCTCGTCGAGCCCTGCGTGGGCATACAGCAGCGGGTTAGACATCCCTAGCCGTTACCCCTCAATCCAGTTCGGTTAACTCCTGCTTCAGTTCTCGCTCTCTCTCCTTAAGGTGTTGCAACGCCTTCTTCGGTCTGTATCGTACAGCACTCAGGACGGCTGAACTACGGACAAGGGCAACCCTCGTCGTGAGGCCATGCGCCGACTCAGCCTGTTGCCAATTTGCAGCTTCTGCCTTCAGCTTCTCTAACTCGCGCTTGGTAGCGGAGAGCTCGGTTTCTAGCCTCTCCTTCTCCCGTCTGGCTTCTGTTGTCTCTTTCTCAAGCTTCCGAATCCGTTCGACTAACTTTTCGGCCTTCTGCCTGAGCAAGTCGAGCACTGCATTCACCTCATGCATGTACTCCTCGCGTCGCGCACCCGCCTTGTTCGACACGAAAAAGTAGATCACTGCACCACCAACGGCAGCACTAATAACTATAGCGACGATTACGGGAGCAGGTCCAGGCATTTTACAACGCCGCTACTTGATTCCTGATGATGGAGAACTCGGCAAGCAGATTATCCTGCTCTTGGAGCGAAAGCCGGTTTATTGACGCACCGCTACGAACGACCTGGATGAAGCTCAGGTAATTTACGTCGGCAGGGTTGCCGCTGAAAACAGCCCTGCCTGTGGAGATAACGAAGGCTATGGTTTGCGCGTTGCGATTCAGGAGATGGTATTTGAAGTCCTCTCCAAGCTGCAACTGCTTCAACCCTGGCTTCTGGCTTTCAACAATGAAAAGGTCCATGTAACGGTAAAGGCGCAGCACGAGCGAGATGAATATCGCACTGGATAAGTTGCTTAGGAAGGTTGCAACCTGTTTCCTAAGGTTGTCGCCGTTCCTGAATTCTTTGAAGACCTCACGGACCACCTCAACACATTCTGACTCGGCCAGCCTTGTCCTGCCTGGGATTGGCAGACTCTGCTTCGAGAAGAAATCCCCGATGAGGTGAAGGATCAGGATGATGGCTGCATCCACAGGGTCTTCAATCGGCAGGTACTCTGCACTGCCGGTGCGGTACCTGCTTGCAATGTGCTCCACCCCGTGTACGTTGGATAGGAATTCGCCGCACATCATCTGAGCAATGGTTTCGAAAAAGCGCGTAAGGTCATGGCCTGGGCCAACGAGACGATGGGAGACACCACCGCCTTTGTAGTTGTCAATGGAGGTAATCCCCTTCTGGCCCGTTACCTTCTCGATGTAGTCATTCGAGAGCTTATTGAACTTCTGGTGCAGCCCTTCATTCGTCATCACCTTCGAGTACGACTGCGTCAGGTTGAGTACTCCCCCCGCGATTCCAGTGGCACAGTAGACGACTTTATCGAGAGTCGCTAACCCCAAACGCGACTTCGGGGGCTCGATTTCATTCCGCCTCAGCAGTTCCTCCCAGGTCGTCATCTCGGAGTCGCCAGTTTCATCTAGCCCTAGCCCCTCGTCTAGCAGACGATCAACATAATCAGCTTTACGGATCAGGCTTCTCTCATTACTGCTCATTTCGTCTGTCCTCTCACTCTTTCCCGCTCACGGGTGGTGCTGGCCCTTGTCGGATGGCTAACGCATGTTCGTTGGCCCAAAGAAAGTTGGCAATCCTTGCCACTCCTGCAAAATAACATACCGCTGATATTGCCGCGATCCCGCGCGATTCCTCTACGATTTGCAAGGGTTAATTCTTTTTTCCTCGAATTCCCCGCTCAACATTATTTTGCAGGTCTGGCAAAATAACACGGCTGAACAGTGACATTTTATCGCGCGCTCCGAAAGAACCTGTTCCCGAAGCGTGGCTCGCTACACATTGGTCCTCAACTCAGTCTCAACAAAATCTTTTGTTGTCTCATCCCACCGATACGCTTTAATATTTCGCACCTGGCGGTTGTAGACTGAAATTACTAAGTAGGCCGTATCAGGATACGACGGCTCGTCACCGAACAGTGCTTGATGTTTGTCTTCAGCAGAAAAGTACGCGTCATGATTAGGATGGGAGTGATAGAGGGCTTTGAGTGTCACTTTTCCACTATCGACTTCTTTGTTCACTACTAGTAACTCTTTCGGGTCCATGAAGTAGGCAATCGTCGCATCACGTGGAAACTGTTGCGGATCTTTCGCATGCATGGCGTTCTGGATGTTGGGAATGCGCCGTACTTCCTCCCGATCATTTTCCACGAGAATCGCGCCACAACATTCGTCAGGAAAGATCTCCTGCGCGTGTTGACACAGAGTGTCCCAAGTATGAGCTGATAGATGGATCATAGATCCTCCGAATTGATTCGTGCGCATTTCGCACGCTACTGCCGCTTTTCCTTACCCCTACAGCCTATAGCCTCTAGCCTTTTTCTACTGGCTACTGACTACTTTCTTTCTCCTCCCGCGTCTGAAGCGTATACCGCACCTCAGCACTTCCTGCACCACGTTGCTTCTCAGGGCTGATGTGAAGCCGCTCAGCAGCAATCGCATGGTGAGTGGTAAGTTCGGCGATCACCACCTGTACGCGGTCGCTGGCTAACCGCGCAGTTTCATCCGCAGGCACTGTAGCGTTTTTGCGTAGCTGCGTCAGCAAGTTGGTTGCCTGGGCAGATAACGGTGGGACTGTCCCGCTTTCTGAAGGTGTTAATTTCTTTGCCAGAAACTGACGCACTTCATCCTGTGGGCTCACTTGTAGTGCCGCTTCGCTTTCATTTCCGCTTGGTGGGGGTTTCGTCGGAACTTGATTGAGAATCATCTGGTCGCGCAAGAGTTCGAGATCGTCCGGGCCGGTTATGCCACTGAAACGGAGATCGAGTTTCGGACGTTGTGTCAAAAAAAACGCCAGTCTGCGAGAGTTGCCCTTTACTGGTTTCCGCTATCTGTATAGTTCCCGGTGTGAATCTAATCGGCTCAAGGGTGAAGCCTTCCAACTTATCTTTTCCTTTAAACAAAGCTCCCAGGAGTTTAAGAGGTGAAGCCACAGCGCCTATAATCACGTCGCGCACTGCGCGAATGATAGTTCCACGCCATTGAAATCCTGGCTCATTGACTCGGCCATTCACCGGCAACTGCAAGTTGATGTCACCGTTTAGGTCCTTGAGTAGAGCGATCACTAGCACGAGGGGCAACCCCACCTGCTGTTCCAACTCCGACACCTGCTGTTTGCCACCAAGGTTGATGTCGTGCAGGGTGACTGTCATGTTCGCTTGCACCCGATCGCCTGGCAGGACAAGGTCCCATGTCGCTGACACCGCCCCTTTCTTTACTCGATAACCCAGACCAGGCTCCAAATAAGAATTGAAACGTGGCAGTGACATCTTCTCGACTTTACCCTGGACGCGGATAATTGACTGTTCGCCCTTTCGCTCGGTGGTCCCTTTGAACTCGACTGGCGCACCGTCTTCATTGTAAGCAGACCCGGCGAATGTTGCGGGCAGCAGCGTAGGATATCCAGCACGACTGAGGTTGACACGTACATCTTGCCAGTACACCGTTTGGGGTGGTGTCACTGTGTGATCTTCAAAATATAATTGTCCGCCGATGATCGTGGCACGATCGATCTGAATTGACACGTTTGTTGCAGGTATCTCATGCGCTGGCGGCGAAGCTAGAGGCACAGTTGATGGGGAAGTCGTAGCGACACTGAGGGAGTCAGGCACTGCGCCGGTCTCCGGCTGTGCAGGCGTCAATGGTGGGTTGTTCACACTCTGTGTTTTGACCGGCGGAATAAAAAGCTGGAATTTCCCGGCGGGCAGACGTATACCTTGTGCATAGGTGTATTCCAAAGCGACATCACGCAACTTGATGTCGAGAGGAAGCACGCGACTACCTTCATTGATCGTAGCTTTCCCGTGATAGCAACCTAATAAGATTTGCTTCTCTTCTCTGTGAGTCAGTGCAAAATTGGTGAATTCGACAAGGCCGTGGGCTTTGAAGACTGACGTCTGCTGTTCTCCATCCTCTTGTATTAGCCGAAGATCGCCGTTGGCTTTTTCTATTGTCACATCTCCCTGTGGCAACTGGCGTAAAGCAAGCTGCGAAACTTGAGCCTTGAGCTTGAGGACGAGAGGCACAAACGTGCTTCCCTCGCGGAGCTCGATTTGCCCACTGTCCCATGCGAGTACATTGATGTCTTGTGGTAAACCATTGAGAGAAAGTTTCGTTGTCTCAAGAGTGCCGGCGATCGCCACCTGGGTTTGGCCGTCAACCGCAGTTGCTTGAGCAAGTCGTATATCGCCAGTCGCCTTTTCGACCACAAGATCATTGTTTGCTGCTCGTTTGAGAATCACTTGAGTCAGGTCTGGTTTGAGGTGAAGAGAAAATGGTGAGAGGGTGCTGCCTTCGCCAATCTCGATCTTGCCCTGTTGCCAACTCACGGCCTCGCCTTGTTCAGGAATGTCATTAAGTGTGAATTCTCGTGTCTCCACAACCCCATGCGTGTGGATGCTCCGCACTCCATCCTGTTCAGTAATGCTGGTTTGCAGGGTACCGGTTACTTTGCCACGCGCCCTCTTTGCAGCAAGGATTGGAGTCAGCAACGGCTCTAAAGTTGCAACCTCTAGTTCACTCGGTTGAAGCGAGAGTTGTAAGCCGAATGGTGACAACTGAACTCGTCCCTCCCCTGTCAGTCCGCCATCTCCAACGCGAGTACGAAACTGGAAAGGAAGTTCCTTCATATCACTGCTCAGGTCACTCGTGATGATTTCCTCCGGCTGTATCGTTAAGGTTTCTTTCTCTGGCCATCTACTGTCACGGTAGAGTAACTCCCCACCAGTCCATTTGACAACGGGAAGAGAGAATTTCCACGGAGACGAACTGTGGTCATGCAAAGGAGAGGGATTTGTCGCTTCGGCAGTTCGCACCCATGAGGCAACATTAAAACCCACGTCACTCTGAACGAGGAAAAGCTTCGGATTTTTTAGCTCAATTGATTGCAAGCGCACGTTATGCGTAAGGAGGTCGATAGTGTCAATTGAAACATGACCGTTGGGAACTTCGAGGGCTACTTGCTTACTGGTTGGATCGACAATCTGCAAGTGATCCACGTTCACTATTCCGCTAAGTAGGTGCAGAGGAGTTTGGGTTCCGCTGTGATAACGATACTGAAGGCTTACTCCCAACTGGCCTGTCACTTTTTGTACAGCAAGAACGTTGCGGAGGTAGGGATCAATCGTCGCGAGTGCCAATTGTTTCGTTTCAAGTTTTGCGTCAATCGACGCCCGTGCTCGCTGCCACGCTACTTGCGCCTCTCCTCTCAGTGGATTGTTATCAAGCGTACCGTTCATTTCCATAGCTACCGGAGCAATTAATCCGTTCGCTTGGAGTGCAATATCGGCAGCCGTAAGCTCAGCTATTGCTAACGGGAAGCGCACTCCAGGGGTGCGAGTGAGGTCATGGTAAGTAAGTTGACTGTCAGTAATACGGATGTGCTGAACGGTTAACGTTGGCAAATCCGATGGCGGCTCTTCCGGTTCTGATGGCAATGACGGAAACAAGCGATTGAGATTGAACTGCCCGCTTGCTTCGTGCACCACTTGAACGTGGACACCATTGACGTGGACATCTTCAATGACGATTCTCCGGCGCAGCAACGCGCGTAGACTGACATTGACCGCAAGGTCGTTGATCGTAAGGACAGGCTGAGTGTCACCGTCCAACGTGAAGGTGAGTTGTTGTAGGGCTAGATATCCACGAAGCAGATTAATATCGGCGTCAGCGAGTTGGATATGTGCGGGTGTAGTGGAAGCAATCTTGGCAACAATCTGTCGACGGAGGAATTCAGGAAGCCACGAACGGACGAGAAGGACGATTGCGAGAAGGACGAGGGCAAGCCACTGCCACCAACGGACGTGACGGGGGTGTAACTGATTTAGTAATCCACGACCTACCATAGGACAAGAAAAAAAGGGCAGGTTTTCAACGCCTGCCCTACCAAATCACGTTGTTATCCGACCTCGACGTTCGACCATAATCCCTACCGTCGAGAGTTGTGTTTCTACCCCGGCTTCCGCGCCACAACCAATGAGGAAAACGCCGGAGGAGGAAGTAGCAATTTTCTGCCCTTCGACAAATCCCGTCTCTTGCGCCCAATCAATGATCTCCTCTGCTGGATACGCCTCACCTTCGGGGAAGACTAACATCATAAACACCGAGAACAAAACTGGTTGCGCTGGGCTGATACGATCGACATCAGGCATAATGCCGTGAACCAATAACTTACCACCCGGATTGAGCGCGGCAAAGGCTTTTTTCAGCACCATGTGACACGTCTGTCGGCCTTCGGTTTGCAACATATTGGACAACAGAATCGCATCCCAGCCCGAGCCGAAATCATCAGTAAAGTAATTTCCTTCCCGTGTACTGACTCGCTCCGTCATCCCCTCACGTGCAATAATTTGTCGCGCCCGTTGGAGAATCGGCGGTAGTTCAAAAATCGTGGCTTTGAGTTGCGGCAACTGACGACAGAAGAGAATCGAATACACCCCCGAACCACCTGCCACATCGAGTAAAGAGCGACACGAGCTGAGATCCACTAGACCACTAATACGTTGAGCCAGGCCTTTGCCCATATCGAAGAGGCCGTGGACATAGTTATCGAGTACTTCAGGTGGAGCGTTAAACAGTTCCGCTCCCGTCAACGGCAAGACCGGTTTATCGGTTCGTACCGCTTCAGGCATTTTGCTCCAGGCCGCATAACGATCTGCGGTCTGGTTAATCATGCCACCAACGTATCCTGGTTTACCTTTGACAAGAAAAGTGTCAGCCAAGGGAGAGTTCCGGTAACGCTCACCTTCTTTGGTGACAAAACCAAGGGCTGCACATGCATTGAGCACACGTACGACACCTCGCAACGGCAGGCTAGTGTGTTTTGCGACATCAGCCGCAGTAGCGGGGCCAGTTCCCAGCGGAGAAAATAAGTCGAGTTGCGCCGCGCCGAGCAAAAGCGCCGCACGATCGGCACCACCAAGGATCTCCATCAAAATTGGCATTTCTGCTTTCAAAGGTTCAGGCATTTTTTCCTCTCCTATCTGGCACTGAATGCTGACTACTCCCCATGTCGCAGTTATAGTGACACGAAACTGTTAGAGGAGCTAGTTAAATGGAAACGCCTGAAGGAACGACAAAAATCACTATTGATGAATTCAGTAAAGTCGAACTACGCGTAGCTACCGTGAAAGCAGCGGAACCACATCCGAAAGCGGATCGTTTGTTGGTGTTAAAAATTGATCTTGGCACCGAAGAGCGCCAGTTGGTTGCTGGCATTCGTGCGCATTACGCACCAGAAGATCTGATTGGCAAACAAATTGTGGTAGTCGCAAATCTACAACCGGCGATGCTTCGTGGCGTCGAAAGTCAGGGGATGTTACTCGCTGCATCCGACGGGGAGAAAGTCATCGTCTTGAGTCCAGAAAAGCCAATCGCGGCAGGGGCGAAAGTGCGATAAGTGAGATTTTTTATTAAACGTTTCCTGCTTTTCTTTTAATAAGGAAATATCTTATTTAACGATCGTTAAATAAGGAAAAGGATCGATGCGACGAGGAAACACAGGCCAATACGAAATCACCAGTGCAGGTGGTGAACAGATTCGGGCTTTTATTCCGCATCCTTTGCCGCCGGACCCGCCTATGGATTTTTCCAACGCTCGCCAACGGCTATTGGAGCGGGCAACACTCGCCCTCGGGCGGCTGGACAGCATCACGTTACTGCTGCCAGACCCAAACACTTTCCTGTACACCTATATCCGCCGCGAGGCAGTGCTTTCTTCACAAATCGAAGGGACCCAGTCCTCGCTCGCAGATTTGCTACTCTTCGAACTAGAAGAGGCGCCCGGGGTACCCTTCGACGACGTAGTGGAAGTCTCGGGCTATGTCGCCGCGCTAGAGCATGGCATGGCCCGGTTGCGTGACAACTTTCCGCTTTCCAACCGGCTCATCCGGGAAATGCACGCAGTGTTGCTCTCACGTGGCCGAGGGAGTGAGAAGTCTCCTGGTGAATTCCGCCGTACGCAGAATTGGATCGGTGGTACACGTCCAGGCAATGCCCACTTCGTTCCACCACCACCCGCCCAAGTCGAAGACTGCATGGCAGCGCTAGAGCGATTCATTCATGACGAACATTCGCCTTATCCTACGCTGGTCAAAACTGCCCTGGCGCATGTTCAGTTCGAAACGATCCATCCGTTTCTTGATGGGAACGGTCGTATAGGCCGCCTGCTGATCGCTTTCATTCTGCACAATGGCGGCGTGCTCTCCTCGCCGTTGCTTTATCTGAGCCTCTACTTCAAGCAACACCGGCTCGAATACTATCGCCTGCTCGATTTGGTGCGTACAGAAGGGGACTGGGAAGTATGGTTGGACTTCTTTCTAGAAGGGGTGGAAGATACCGCATCAAATGCAGTACGCACCGCCCAGCGTCTGGTAGGGTTATTCAAAGAAGATCGCGATCGCGTGCATTCGCTCGGACGTGCAGGTGCAAGCGCCTTGCATGTGTTCAATACCCTCTGCGAACGACCTATTATCACATTAAATGACGTCGCCCGGCGCGCGAACATCTCCTTTCCCACTACGACGAAAGGCATCAAGGGTCTTCTCGAACTCGGCATTGCCCGAGAGTTAACCGGACACCGACGCAATCGTGTATTCGCTTACGATCACTATCTGGCAATTCTCAACGAAGGTACGGAGCCGTTATGAAGACAAACAAACTGACTGTTTTGTCATGGCTATGCCACCCACAAACGAGCAACCGAGACATCTACGCTTCAGGGAAGTGGATACGTTCAGATACCGACCGCTAACGAACATCAAGCCCAACGTTCATAGAGATAGCGATCGTCATGCGTGTACGCTAACGCTCGCGGTCACCGCGAGCCGCCCAAACGTAGCCATTCAGAGTTCATTCAGAGTCGCTAACGGGCGGCGATGCGGTGGAACGAGTTGGTGTACGCCCGGCATGGGCGTGAGTGTGGGGGTGCAAGTCCCCTGTAGGAGGTTCACCTTCATGAATCGCAGGATACATGAGGATAACTACAAGTCCAAGGCAAGGGCGTCACCGCGAGGTGGGGTCTGAAGGAAGCCGGCGACCGCGTTGCGAGGCGAGGAACACGAACGGCATAGAAGGCTCACTTCCCCGGGACGAGTTGGCACAACACAACGAAGTCCTGTGAATCGGGGGATCGGGTAAATGCCGCGCTTGTGCAACGACCACTCACGGTCTTATCCGGGGAGATCTGCTCCGTGTCCTGGGAAGTGGCGTGCCACGGAAATTGACTGCGGGGAGGAGTAATCCTCTTTGAGCCCGGAGCAGAAGTCAGCCGCGGGCATAGTAGCGGTCGGCCTCTTCCGAGGCCGACCGCGAAGGACCGAACAGGGAGGACAAGGCGGAGGGATGACCGCCTCGACAGAGCCAGGCCCGTACCGGGCAACGGCGCTGCGGCGGAGGGTCATCGACCCAGCCTTGAGCGAGATCTCTCTCGCTTCCCATCCTGCCTGAACCGCCTAGTGCGGACCCGCATGCTAGGTGGTGTGGGGAGGGTGGTCAGCAATGACCGCCCTTACCCGATTTAGCTGCGCCTTTTCCCCCTGAAGCCTCTAGATTCTTGTACCTTTGACTCGATTGCATTGTTGGCAAAGCAGTTGAAGATTCTGCGCTGAAGTCGCACCTCCGCGCGCTACCGGAATGATGTGGTCAAACTGTAAGTTTTCCTTTGAACTGCATTTCACACAACGCCCTCCATCACGGCGCCAGACTTCACTTCGCACTGCTTCCGGTATCGGTGTCCGACTGGTTTGCTCATATGGTAGCGGCGCGGGGGGTGTTGTAAACTCCACGGTTCCAGTAATCGGGGATGATCTTGTGATTTCGTTGTATTGATTGACGAGTTCGGTAAAACCATTCAAAAGGGTGAGTATTTGTGGAGCATTGGGGGTTCCTGCTGCCGCACGCATTTTCTTATTACAGTGAGTACATTGGTAGTGAACTACTCGCACAAGCGCAAGGCATAATTAGGAGTTATTAGAACGAAGCAAATTCGATCGAGTCGCAGTGAACAGAGCGAACATGGATAAATTCAGTCGCATGGTGAACCATGACAGCGAGGGAAGGGTTGAACGAGGAAGTTTTGCTTGAGAGTGTTACGGAGTGCCCCGGCTTTTCTCTTCAATTTGCTGGAGGAGACTTCGCCGCCTCTCCTGACGGTAGAGTACGAAGAGAATCCACGCTACAAGAGGTATGGCTAACCAGAGCATTTCCATTGGAATCTCATCTTGTTATTGTCGCAAAAGCTACGCAGGCGCACGCTAACGCTATATGGGCTGCCGAAATTTCTTGGGAGTGCCGCGCAGCCGTGCAGTCCATCACAGCTACGCCATCTCACAACGTGATCACAAAAACTCTTCATCCTGTACTACTTTTGTTGTCGTCCTTGCAAGCGTGACTTGACTCTTGTTAGGCTGCAACATTCTGCAGCCCAACGTCCGAACGACTCTCTGCAGGGCATACATGCGAGAGACTATCCATCGAGCTAAGCTCCTCCGTGTCCGCTACGATTGGAGACTGACAAATTATTGGTTTCTCCGTGAGCTCCAAGGTGGGCAGCTCCCACTGATTGACGCTTTCCTTCTTCTTCTCAATCATTGTCCAGTATCTAGCTGCTTCTGCTTGATACAGTATCATCCAGAGGGATTTCCTCTGATATGTATTGATGGGCAACAACAGTTTCGCCGACAAACGTGCAGTCTATCAGACCAGCGAGTTTGTCACTACACGAAAACTGGCGGAAGAAAACGCTGAGTGGAATGCCGCACGAATTTCCGCTCGGCAAAATGGGATGGAGCGATTAGCTACCACCATCTGGCGTATCGACCAGTTATCTTGAGCGCGTAGCTAGTGAGATTTGCTGGTCACAATTTGTACCCGCGCCGTCGCTCTCCCTCACCCTGTCCCTCTCCCGATGGGGGAGAGGGAACCTGAAACCAGGGATCCAAGTATTACCGAACGTGCTTGTCAAAGTTCATGTGGCATGACTCAGAGACCAGTATTCATCTCCCGCTTCACTATCCCGCAAACTTACTGATCTTCACCACTGCCCGTTCGTGCGTTCCCTCACCAACCTTGGTCCCGTCTTCATTGAAGGCTTCGACAGTAAACAGCAAACGGCGGCCTTTGATTTCATCCAGGGTAACTTTCCCCCTCACTTTTTGTCCGATCTTTGTTGGAGCGAGATGTTTTACGTCGACATGGAAGCCGACTGTTTGCTCTCCTGCATCCATGTGCGGCGTCAGAAACTCAACACACGTTCCTTCCATCAGCATGATCATTGCCGGCGTGGAATACATACTCGGAACACCTGGCCCCATGTGTGAAATGCCCATCTCTGGCGTCGTGGTAATAATCCTCTCGTGTCCCATCCCTGGTTTCAATGTGTCTTTCATTTGTTCCTCCATCACCTGTTGGGTCAGCCACGATGGCGGGCACAGCCCGCCCTACAGTGACTCCTTTTCTACTAACTCCTGACTACTTCCTCACGGCTCAATCGCTGCGCGTGTAATCTCTTTGCGATCAGATTTGTCCATCGCTTCGGCGGATTTCTCTAGCGGAAACACCGCGTCAACCAGCTCGTGGTACGGATACTTGTTGATGTGCCCAGATAAGAAGTTCAATGATTTCTGCAGATAGTGTGGATTATAGGTTGCAACGCCAATAATGGAGATGGACTTAAAAGTGATAAATGAGGGAGGAAGCGTAATCGTCAGACCGGGAGAAATATTGCCAAGCTCCAAAACTCTTCCACCGTTACGAACGAGGTTAATTGCTTCAAGAAACGCCTCGGGAATCCCGGCAACTTCGAGAACCACGTCTGCACCGAGACCATTAGTCAGTTCACGCACTCTTCCGACTCGTGCTTCTGGAGTCGAAAAGGTCCGCATATCGATAAGTTCATCCGCACCGAATGCTTTCGCGCGTTTCAGACGCAGGTCAACGCCATCAATTGCAATTACCCGTGCGCCCCGCGCTTTCGCTACGGTCATTGCATGGAGTCCGAGTCCACCCGCGCCTTGTACGACCAAGGTCTCCTCGTAACGCAAGTTACCACGGTCAAGGGCGAAGAATACCTGCGACAAGGCGCAGTTCGCTGACGACGCAGCATGATCAGGGACATTATCCGGCACCTTGTACACATGTTGTCCGGGCTGGATGTAATAGTGGGTGCCAAAAGGCGTGTGAAAGTGTGGCGGATCTTGTGGCACTAAACGCCGAGCACGAATACCCATTGTCAGGCAAGCAGCAGCGTTACCATCACGGCAGTTGGCGCACAGACCACAGGTACGATAGTACACTGGGGCAATGCGGTCGCCTTCTTTCAGCGGTTGCCCAGCAGTATCTGTCGTGACCCCTTTGCCGAGTTTATACACCCGACCGACCATCTCGTGACCGGGCATCACTCCACGTTTGCCGAACTCACCACGCCACATGTGAACTTCCGAGCCGCAGATGTTTGTACGGCTCACCTGGGCAAGAATGGCGCCAGGTTCGACCTCTGGCAAATCAAATTCGTGAAACTCAATAGTGCGGGCTTGCGGAATGTAAGCGATTTTGCCCTTCATTATGTCCCTCCTGATACTCTCCGAATGGGCGGGACAGTAGCATGGAGGAAGTGAAGAGTTAAGAAGGAAGAGTTTTTATCTTTGTGTCAATTCTTCATTCTTCACTCTGCACTTTTCATTCTTCATTCGTCTAGAAGGCGACGGGCAGTGACTTGAGTCCCCGCAACGTTACGGTGTCCCGCCATTCCAAATTTTCAGTCGCAAGTCGGAGATTCGGCATGCGACGAAGAAGCGTAGCGAAGGCGACTTGCGCTTCGACACGGGCTAGTGGCGCTCCAAGGCAATGGTGAATCCCGTAACTGAAAACAATGTGCTTGTTGTCCTTGCGAGTAATGTCGAGACGATCAGGTTCAGGAAACACCTCAGGATCGCGGTTTGCCGCACCAAGCAGGATGATGGCTTGTGTCCCTTTGGGAATCACTTTGCCGCCAATCTCGACATCGACCAAAGCGGTACGCGCAGTCATTTGCACTGAACCGTCATAGCGGAGAAATTCCTCTATGGCACTCGGAATGATCGAAGAGTCCACTTTCAATCGGGCGAATTCATCGGAGTGGCGCAGCAGAGCGAGCATGCCGTTGCCAATCAGATTCATGGTTGTCTCGTGTCCAGCACCGAGCAACAAGATCGCTGTTGCCACCAACTCTTCTTCATTTAATCGATCACCTTGTTCCTCTGCAGCGATAAGACCACTAAGTAAGTCGTTCTGGAGATTTTGGCGACGCTTGGCGATGAGTCCGCGAAAATATTCATAGAAAGCCACAGTCGCTTGGTTAGCGGCGTCGATAATTTCTGGAGTGATAATCGGATCGAGGCTCCGGGCCAGATCCCGTGTCCATACCTTGAACTGCTCTTGTTCTTCTACTGGCACCCCGAGCATCTCGCAAATCACTACTGTGGGCAGCGGATAGGCAAAGTCCGCAATAAGATCCATCTTCCCAGCAGCTTGCGCCTGATCGAGGAGTCCATCGACGATTGCTTGAATACGTGGCCGCATCCCTTCTGCTACACGTGGGGTGAACGCTTTGGTGACGATCGTACGTAACCGAGTGTGATCCGGTGGGTCTTTCATCAGCATCCAGTTAGTCTGCATTCGTAGGAGAGGCCCATCTCCGCCTCCCTGCGTCTGGATAAATTCCTCAAATGCCTCCCATTTGTAGGGATCGGCGCTAAACCGTATGGCATCGCGCAGCACAGCTATGCAATCAGCATGGCGGGTCAGTACCCAGCGGCCTGCAATGTCACTCCAGTGCACCGGGTCTGCAGCGCGAAGTCGATGATAAAAAGGATAGGGATTTACACGAAACTCTGGATCAAAAGGATTGAACTCAACAGCGTCGGTCACAGTGCCCCCTCACCTTATGCATTGCGGTGGTTTATGTAATCGTAGCAAAAAAATAGGGGTACGGCACACCGTACCCCTACGGAACAATCCCCAAGGTTCTTATCTACTTATAAGAAGGATGGCGCACGGTATTCACCAAATACCTTACGCATGGCATCAGAAATTTCACCGAGTGTGGCATACACACGTACGGCATCGACAATCACTGGCATGAGGTTCTCACCATTCCGCGCTGTTGCTTCGACCTTGTCGATCGCCGCTTTCGCTGCGGCTTGATTGCGCTCGGCTCGCACTGCGGCGAGTTTCTTCTTCTGTTGTTCTTCCAAGGCTTGGTCGACTTTCAAGAGTTCACCCTGGTTATCTTCTTCAATAGTGAAATCATTGACGCCAACGATAACCTGATCTCTGCTTTCGACTGCCTGTTGATAGCGGAACGCTGCCTCATGAATCTCGCGCTGTTGGTATCCCGCTTCGATGCCTTTGACCGCACCACCTAACTTGTCGATACGTTCGATATACTCAACCGCCTTGGCTTCTAGCTGATCGGTAAGTGATTCAACAAAATACGACCCCGCCATTGGATCAATCGTATCTGCTGCGCCAGATTCGTAGGCGATTACTTGCTGTGTTCGTAAGGCGATCCGTACTGCCTCTTCCGTCGGCAATGCCAGGGCTTCGTCTTTGGAGTTCGTATGCAGCGAGTTTGTCCCGCCCAGCACGGCCGCCAGGGCCTGCAAGGTGACACGCATGATGTTGTTATCTGGCTGCTGCGCGGTGAGCGTTGATCCCGCAGTTTGCGCATGTGTACGCAGCATCCACGAACGTGGGTCCTTCGCTTTGAAGCGTTCCCTCATAATCTTCGCCCATAACCGACGCGCGGCGCGAAACTTGGCAATCTCCTCGAAGAAATTGTTGTGGACATTGAAGAAGAAGGAAAGGCGCGAAGCGAATTTGTCGACATCGAGTCCTGCCGAAACCGCCGCCTCGACATAAGCAATGCCATCGGCCAGTGTGAAGGCAATCTCTTGGGCTGCGGTCGAACCCGCCTCGCGAATGTGGTAGCCGGAAATAGAGATGGTATTCCAGTTCGGCACTTGGTCGGTACAGAAGGCGAAAATATCGGTGATAATTCTGAGCGACGGCGTCGCTGGGTAGATATAAGTCCCTCGTGCCATATACTCTTTCAACAGATCGTTCTGAATCGTGCCGTTAACTTTATCCCACGTCACTCCCTGTTTCTCAGCAACCGCCAGATATAATGCCAACAGAATCGAGGCAGTCGCGTTAATCGTCATTGACGTACTGACTTTATCAAGCGGAATCCCCTGGAGCAGGGTTTCCATGTCTGCGAGCGAGTCGATCGCTACTCCAGCGCGACCGACTTCACCTGCTGCCAGGATATGATCAGAATCGCGGCCCATCTGGGTGGGAAGGTCGAACGCAACTGACAATCCAGTTTGCCCTTGTTCTAAGAGATACCGATAACGCTTATTAGATTCTTCTGCTGTACCAAAACCGGCATACTGTCGCATCGTCCAGAAACGACCACGATACATGGTCGGTTGCACACCACGAGTGAAGGGATATTGCCCAGGGAAGTCGAGAGATTTTTGGTAATCCAGCGTAGCGGTGTCCTCAGAGGTATACACCCGTTTGATCTCAATCCCTGAAGTTGTCTCAAACCGTTTCTTCCGTTCAGGAGACCGAGGAAGCGCTTTTTGCACAACTTTCTCGTCCCATTCCTTGTATGCCTTGGCCACGTCGCTGGTATTACTCATGACTCTCTTTGACCTCGATTCGCTAGGTGTTGAGAGACCTGCCTACCGGAAATCTAGTAACGAAACAACCCGGCTATACCTGGGAAATCGGTCAAGAGTACTCCGTGACTTAATTCGGCAGCGGAAGCACCAGCGAGAAATTCGCTCCGTGATCAGGCTCAGTTTGTACCTCAATATGACCACCGTGGGCTTCAACGAGGGCCTTCGCAATAAAGAGCCCCAGTCCGGTTCCTTCGACCTCCCGACTCGTCGTCCCGCGATGATACTTTTCAAAGAGGAGAGGAACTTCCGCCGGAGGAATCCCAGGTCCAGTATCGGCAATCGAGGCGACGACCTCGCCATTGCGCCACTTAGAACTGAAAGTGACATGACCATTTCGCGGAGTGAACTTTAATGCATTAGAAACCAAATTGCTCACGACGCGAGCTAAGGCAAGCGCATCTCCGTGTAGCACTGGCAGATCAGGTTGCAGCGCAAACTTAAGCGCGACGCTGCGCTGCCGTGCTTCCGCCTCATATTGCTGTCCAACATGCGTCAGCAGTGCATTGATCTCGACTGGCCCCTTCTCCAAACTTAAATGACCGTCTTCAAGTCGAGATACGTTGAGATAATCCTCGACTAAAGAAAATACCGTGCAGACATTGTCTCGCAGTTGTCGCAGATCTTTCTCTTGCTGTTCTTCACTCTGTTGTCCGTTACTTTCAAGAAGTAAGTCCGCATAACCGAGTACGACAGCGAGCGGGCTCTTGATATCGTGCGTGAGCATGGTGAGAAACTCTTGGCGTTGCCGATCCAGGGCTTTTCGCGTCGAAATGTCACGAAGAGTGGCAATAACGCCAATGGGCTGTCCCTCTTTATCGCGGCGGAGACGCGCACGGATCTCTACTGGTACAGTCCGCCCATCTCGGCGCACCATCTCAGTCTCAAATAACGCCGGCATACGCTCTCCGGCAACGGCCAGACGAGTACGCTCGTCACAAAGTGCAACTGTAGCTTGCGTGGCGATCTTGCGGTAGTGATGCCCGACGAGATCGTGGCGCGACCATCCCAGCGTCATTTCCAAACCCCAGTTCACATCTGTCACAATCCCCTCAAGAGTACACGAGAGAATCCCATCGCTGACATTCTCAATGAGTCCGCGATACCGCTTCTCACTCTCACGCAAAAGTTGCTCAATACGCGCACGTGCGACTATTTCTTTCTCAAGATCAGTATTTGCCTCAGCTAATTGCGTTGTGCGCTCTGTCACTCGCTGTTCTAGTTCATCATTTAGTGTCCGCACCTCGTCTTCGACACGCGCCCGTTCGGCAATCTCGCGTTCGAGTTTCTCATTTACACTGACAACGGTTTGGGTACGAACACTTGCTGTCTGGGCAAAAGTCACCGCCAAAGCAAGGAGCACCGAGATACCAAGTCCGGCGAGCAAGACAACTACTGGCAGCGATGAAACCTCACGTTTCAACAATAGTGGCCTGCGGCCAGACCCGTAAACGCCAAGGGGTTCCGTACAAGTCGATGATCGAGGTCTGCTGCCTCGCTTCCTCGTACTCTGGACTTGCATGCGTTGCACGATAAATTTGGGTGGTCGCATCAAATACCGCGAACCCCATACTCGGGCATCACATGTTCATGCAAAATAGCATCAAGGAGTTCCTGAATACGGAAGACACCGACAATCAGGCCAGCACACTCTTGTCCCCGAAAGATAGGGATGAAGACTAGAATGCCTTTTTCTTTTGCGCTCAGTTCAACTGCGGGTGTCACTGTCACTTCACGACGATTGCGGACTGCGGCCCAGGCTTTCCGTCGCTGCTCTTCAAAAATCCAGTTCAACTCGAGCGCAGCATCATCATCTTTGAGAGGAACTGCCCATCGTAAAGCGAGCCAGGCGTCCGCCCAGGCTATCGCATGGTACCCTGGGAAGTGATTGAGATTCAGTT
Source organism: uncultured delta proteobacterium (assembly GCA_963733195.1). Taxonomy (GTDB): domain Bacteria; phylum Desulfobacterota; class Binatia; order Bin18; family Bin18; genus VGTJ01. Next base: position 63,148 of record CAVTCR010000056.1, on the reverse strand, counting down.
CCGCTTCAATCTCCCAATCGTCCTGCGGCAACCTCCCAGTTTTTTCCCATCGTCTAGCAATGTCAACTAACGCAAGGATACGGGCCTGCATCTGCACCGCAATTTCGTTCTTGATACTCGTCGCTTCAGCCGTCACCATGTGCTGAATATGAGTTTGTTCTTGGACACTAAGTGTCCACCAGAGCACCACGGAGATAAGCGCGACACTTCCTCCGGCAAGCAACGGAAGCCAACGTGGAGAACTCGGTTTCACCCCGTTCACAAATATTCCTCCTGAGGTCCTTTGGTCATGAGATCGCAATCAGTTTGGAACCCCCAGTAAGGATTATCGGAACGTCGAGGGAAAACTTTAATTTCTCCACAAAATAAATCTAAAGATGAAAAATAAACAATACTTTTCAAATACTTACAAATAAACAAACTGAGCCTGTTCCAGTGTTGAACTAGGCTCAGTTCAGGATGACTTGCAACTTAAGACAATTTCTCCTATGACGGCGACACTTTTCACCTCGAACAAAAGGGGGAATCATGATTCGCTTAGAATTTGTCTTGCGGCGAAAACCCGGAATGTCACTCGCAGAATTTCAGAAATACTGGCGCGAGGTGCATGGACCGTTGGTTGCAAAGCATTCAACAACACTCAACATCCATCGCTATGTTCAGCTCCACACCTTAGACGATCCCTTAACGACCAGCTTGCTGGAGCACGAGGTTCAATGGAGAAGCCCTATGATGGAGTTGCCGAACTATGGTGGACGAACCGCGAGGCAATTGTCTCAAGCTTCGGGAAGTCGACAGGACAAGCTGCGGGTAAAGAACTGCTAGAAGACGAGAAAAACTTTATCGACCTGCCAAACTCACCGTTGTGGTTTGCATATGAGTATCCACAAGTGAACCCGACAGAAGATATCGTCGCCCGGGAACACAGTGCACTCATCAAACTCTTCTTTTGTCTCCGACATCCGACGAAGCTCAACCCCGATGAAGCGCAATTGTATTGGCGTACCAATCATGGACCATTATTCGTGGCGTCTCGCTGGGCATGCGGATGAAACGTTACCTGCAAGTCCACTACTATGAAGATGCCATCGAACAACAGTTACGTACGGGCCGTGGGACCACAGTCGCACCTTATATTGGTCATGCTGAAGCGTGGTTCGATCGTAGCGACTTGCGACCATAGCGAACACGCCAGAAGGAAAGCGAGCGATGGAACTCGCCGTCGAAGATGAAGCGAAGTTTATTGATTTTCCTAGATCAGCGATGTGGGTCGGCAAAGAGCGAGTGTTTATTGATAGGAGATGATCCGTGCGTTGCCCACGTGTACGGGTTTGATTTGCTGATGCCGGGAGCGAGACTCGAACTCGCACGCTTTTGTGGGCATCGTCGCTACCAGATGCGAGTAATCCCATAGGCATCAAGCTGTGGATCGGCACTGACGATAGGAATCTGCTCGTACAAGGCCTGCGCTACCAGCAGACGATCGAATGGATCTTTGTGGTGGAACGGCAGATCAACGAGCCAAGCCAGGTGTTCATCTGTAATCTGTAATAACTCGAAGTTATTACGAACCATATGTTGATGGATGAACCCTCTATACGGCACACCGAGGTCCAGTTTCTTACGACTCACCTTGATGGCGATTTCCCAGCAACTGACTGTGCTGATCAGTTTCCGCTGGGTTGGATCGCAGATCGCGTGCTTGGCTGTCTCACTCAACTGCGGATCGTCCCACCAAAACCATAGAAAGCTGTGGGTATCAAGAAGGAGCGTCACTCCATATACTCCGCAAAGTCCTCGAGTGGCGCGTCGAAATCCGGGGCCATCCAGTACTTCGTATCCTTCGCTGAACCTGGCTGACACGGCCAGCTGGCTCGGGGTGGCCGGGTAACAACTGCGATCGGCTCACCTTGTGAAGTCAACACGAGTTCTTCACCAGGAACCATTCCTTCGACTAGTTCCCGCAGATGGCTTTTCGCAGCGTCGAACGGTAAAGTGCGTGGCATTTTACGTTCTCCTTCTCGCATGAGTTATCGTTCGCGAGTGAGTACTGGATCATAGTATGCCGGGAGCGAGACTCGAACTCGCACGCTTTTGTGGAGCGGTGGATTTTGAGTCCACTGCGTCTGCCAATTCCGCCATCCCGGCGTGGGAAGGATGGCGGGATCTTACCGGGAAGGGTAATGTCTCTGGCAAGACCCAGCAGACTGTGAGGAGGGAATGAAGAATTAAAAATGGAGAATGGAGAATTCCGTAGCCTTGGTCGGCTTGTGTTCTCTTCGTTTTCCTTCCTTACATTTCTCATTTTTTTTATCATTTTCCCCTTACCGGCGGTGCAAACTCTGAGGACCAACAGATAATTTGAGGCGATCCAGCACGTCCATCCCCAGGAGCACCAACCCGGGTTGCGGGCCAACCAGCACCCGAAGATCGCGGATCTCTTCTTCACCTACACGAAGAGAGGGCAATCGCCCGATCCAACTCTGTGTAACACCATTAACGCCACGCAAGGTCGCCTCTTCCACATGTTCTAATTCGAGATCTTTGGCGGTTTGTTGATCAACAAGCGAGATCTGCGCGCCGGTATCAACCAGCATCAACACATCCCGGGTCCCACGGCCACTTTCAAGCTGAGCACGAACAAATTTCTGCGACGGGCGGTCCGCAAAAGTCACGAGGGGAATTTCCTCGGTGTTCCCTTTCCCTTTCGGCATCGTTTGGCGAGACTCCGTTGCAAGGGCTTTGGCTCGACCAAAATCTTGTGGCGAGCTTACCGAGTCAGAGAAATGGACAACCCCATTCTTATCGGTCCAGGTATAAATCTTCCCCTGTGCCCACGCTGCCCCAGAATTGAGCAGCAACACCATTACAACAATCGTTTTCCACCAGTAGCAGCCAGAACGGGAAGTCGAAGCCAGTAAGGGTCGCATGCGTCCGGGCATAGTCTCCTCGTGTCCCCACCGTATAGCCCTGTCCTCCGTCAATCGGTAAGCAAGCCCATCACTTAAATGTAGTACAGGGCGGGGGTAGAGAAACAACTTCTGCCCGTTCTCGCTGACAGATTGATTGCCTCTTATTTTGTAGCGTATCCGTTTGCCCAAAGGCAACTCCAAGGCATCTCCGGTGTCACTCTGCAGAGGATTGCTTTTTTGGACTACTCAACTCTTGAGGTCGCGGTCAGCAGCGCTCTTATCGAGCGGGCCGCACGTCTGCATATGGACGCCACCCTTATAGAAGCTGTGTCATCAGAGAGAAGTGCGACATCACCCTGCCCCAGGAAGGGATCATGCGGCTAAGCTGACCTTCCCTGGGATGCACAAGCAATGCGGCAGAGTGAGGGACGGGAAACGAAAAGCAGAGTATCTAACGATTGATTATTGACAAGGAGTTGCTTCGATCTTCTCCGGGCGACAGGTATCACCGCCAAACGGCACAGCTTCACCCGCAGAAGACGATGAGCGTTGGGTTCCATCGATCTCGCGAACGCCTCCTGAGTCAGGACCTATTCTATCATTGTTGTTGGGATTCTGACGGGCTTGCATCTGCACTTGGGCCGCTGGAGCTGTCTCCGTCACTTGTTGACTCGCGTTCGAGAGCCCCTCGCCGAGGTCGATACTGATCACGCAGGCAAGTAGCAGGGCACAACCAGAAAGCCGTTTATTCATCATGTTTTTCATAATCGTTGAGACTGAGCAATTCCGTCGCTCACGCCAAAAATCGGCACTAAGATCCCAATCTTTACTTCTTCGTCCTCTTGCCTTTGCGCAGAAAGGTCGGTAATGCCGGAGAGCAATCGCGAGGTAAGGAGGCATCCTCAGGCTACACGTGGGAGGACATAGAACAATTGAGAGAACAGGAAGTAATCTAACAAGAAGGGGAAAATGGCGAAACGGGAAAATGGAACTTTGATCTTTTGCCCTTTGCCTTTTCGTCCCTATAGCTCGAAGCCTTCAGCCTATAGCCTTTCCCCCAGAAACTCCCGCACCACTTTTACCAACCCCTCCGGGTTATCCAACATCACATGATGATAGCAGTTCTTCACTTCTGCCCAGCGGCCGTTGGGAAGGCCACCGACAAGTCGCTCCATCTTCCGATCCGACAATACTGGAGTATTTTCGGCACGAACAACCAACGTCGGGCAGGTGATCTGCCCGAGTAACGGTAGTCCATCAACCGGTTCACGAAACAGTGTGTTACGATCCAGTTTTGATACCCATTTGCCATCTGGCCGTTCTTTGAACGCGAAGGAGGCAATGTAGTGCAACCGTTCAGTTGACATCAACGACTCAGCTGGCAACACCCGGAAGCGGCTTACCGCCAGAGCAAACGAATCAAACTCTTTTGCCGGTTTCTCGCCGAGCTTGCGTAAGAACTCCACCGCGGCCTCTGGATAGGCCGCATCAGTGTCCACCAGGATAAGCGCACTCAAGTCCTGCGCATATTGAGTGGCAAAGATCACCGAGTTATGTCCGCCCATCGAGTGGCCTATCAGCACTGGATTGTGTAAACCAAGGGCAAGCATAAACTCACGCAGATCACTCACATAGTGACGTGTACTATAAGCAGGTGGCTTTGTGTGATCGCTGTCGCCATGCCCACGTTGATCAGGAGCAAACACATGAAAGTCTTTCGTGAGCTCTGGAGCGACAAAATCCCACCAGTGCGCGTAGGCCGAACCACCATGCAGAAGAACAAGTGGAGGTTTCCCTTCGTTCCCCCAATCAAGGTAGTGCAATCGTAGACCGTTGACCGTAACAAACTTGTCTTGATAGCCAGACACTCCATCCCTCCTTTCAACGCACGAACACATCGCGATACCACCACAATAACCCGGCAGCCAAGAGTTCAAGTGGAAAGCTAATAGCTAAGAAAATCCATTCGCTCTGACGAATCGGGTCTGGGTATGCCTGACCCGTCAAATAGCCAAGCGGATACAGAAGCATATATGTCCATTCAGAAACTGGGATATATAACAGGTAAGCAAACGCAAGATACCAGCCCCAGCGACGCATGCCGCTTAACCCGATCATAGCTGCAGCATAAAGAATCAGATGAGGAAATGCGGCTTTCCACGCTTCCTCCCCAACAAAACGATAGCCAAACCACACGCGACTCAGGCTCGTGTAGCGCACCGAAAGAAAACCCCAAGTGAGATCGCCGCGTTCTCCAGGGCTCAGGATCGCACCAATATCTTTGACCACTCCAAGAAAACCAATAAGGGCAAGAACTCCAGCGATTACCCCAGCGCGAAACACACGAATGTCTCCCACTAGTTGTGATGGAGTAGCCACAGAATTCGCGGTGAGATTGGTACCCTCATTCATAGCGCAACTCTTTGCCTGTCATCGCACAAATAAATCCCGGTACCACCATAAAAGTCCCACCGTGAACAGTTCCAATGGCAAACTCACTGCGATGAAGAACCACTCTGCACGTACCACTGATTGGTCATGCGGGTGGCCGGCGAGCCAGCCGAGCGGGTAGAGGAACGCAAAAGTAGCTTCTGAAAGCGGAATGTAGAGCACATAAGCAAACACAAGATACCAACCCCAGCGACGACGAGTCACCAATCCATAGGCCGCTGCGGCGTAGATGAGTAGGTGAGGAATCGTCGCTAACAGCGCCGCCTGCCCAGTGAAACGGTAGCCAAACCACACACGCTCCAGTCGTGTGTAACGAAGCATCAAGAACCCAAGAACCAATTGCCCTCGGCCACTAGGTTTCAGAAGCGCATACAGATCCTTCACAGCTCCGAGCGCGGCCACTAACGTCACAGCTCCGGCAACGAGCCCGGCACGATAAGCGCGAATCTCGATTTCCTCTACGAGTTGAGAGTCCCAGTCCCCCGAGCGTGAGTATTTCACCATTAGCCCGCACCCCTACCCTCTTCCCTGTTGCGAAAGAGGGAGTAAAAAGCTGACTGCTGAAAAATGACAGCTGACCGCTTATATGTATGATTGACTTCCCGGTTGCAAGCCGTTAGGGGCGAATCAGCAGGAAAAAGGAGGATCACCTATGGATTTTGGCGTGTGCATATTTGCTAAGCCGAACAGTTGCGCACAGGACGCAAAGCTTGCAGAGGACAATGGCTTCACACACGTGTGGGTCAGCGACACGCAGATGATGGCGGGCGATCCCTACATATGCCTTGCGCTCATCGCGCAGCAAACGAAACGAGTCAAGCTTGGTACCGGAGTCTCGATTGTCGGCACTCGTATCGCACCAGTCACAGCTAGTTCTATCGCCACGCTGAACCAGCTTGCACCAGGGCGAGTCATTCTTGGCCTTGGCGCTGGCAACAGTGCGTGGCGGGCGATGGGTATGGCTCCACGTCCATTGCGTGAACTGCGTGAAAACGTCAGTGTGATTCGCGGACTCTTACGTGGAGAAGAAGTCGAGTTCCAGTATGGCAAAGATCAGCGTGTGGTCAAATTTTTCCATCAGGGACAGGGCTTCATCAACACCAACGATCCTGTGCCGATTCACGTTGCCGCCAATGCTCCACACGCAATGATGCTCGCCGGAGAGGTAGGTGATGGGTTTATCACCTCCCGCACCAATTCATTAGAAGGATGGCAGCAGACGTGGAACCAGGTTCAGCGTGGCGCAGAAAAAGCCGGAAAAGATCCAGCGAAACTGTACACGACGATGCTCACAACCACCTGCCTCCTTCGGTCCGGAGAGGACTACGACTCACCGCGTGTGAAAGCACAGGCTGGACCGTGGGCTTTGATGGCTATGCATGCTTTGTACGAACGGGTGCAGAATCCAACCGCTGCTCCTGCGACAATTCAACCAATCTTTGCCCGGTATCAGACGTTCATCGATGACCAGAAGCGCCGTTTGGGGGATCGCTACTACTTGAGCTTACATGACGGGCACGGCATGTATTTGCAAACCGATGAAGCGCGTTTTGCCACACCGGAAGTCATTCGCGCAACGACGATGACCTGTGCCCCCGAAGAATTAATCGAACGGCTCCGCGCGCTCGAACGTGCTGGTGTCAAACAGATTGCCTTCATCCCAGCCGCCGGAGCATTTGCCGAGTTTGTTCGAGAGTTCAGTGAGAAAGTGATTGCGAGATTCTAGGTTGAGGATTTTACTATAATGCGTGCCGCCACTCTTCGGAGTCCGTCTCAGCAAGAAGCGGATATAGCGGAGTCGTTTATGCGATTCCCGCTGTTTTTCCATTTTGCCTTTTCAGATAGTTTTCACTTTGCCCTCTTATTCTGGTAACCTTCACAGCCTATACCTGAAGCCTCTTCACCCAATCACTCCCTGTTCTCTCAATCGCGCCAAGTCCTCCCAGGTATATCCCGCAGCTAAAAGGGTCTCTTCTGTGTGTTGTCCAACTTCAGGAGCAGCAGTAAGCGTTTGAGCGGGGGTAGAGCGAAAATCAATCGGCGTGGCGACCATTTCGATACGCTGACCGGTCGGATGATCTACTTTCACAAACGAACCGTTGGCATGCGCTTGGGGATCGTTAATTACATCTTCTACAGTCTGAATCGGTGCCCAAAAGACTTCCGCGGCATCAAAGAGCGCTGCCCACTCCGCGCGAGTTTTCGTGGCCAAGACCTCGTCCATAATCGCAATCAGCGCTGGACCGTTTTCTCGCCGCGTGGCTGCATCGATAAATCGTGGATCAGCGATCAGATCCTTACGCTCAATCGCGTTGCAGAACCCCGGCCAGTGCCGGTCACTCTGTAAATTCACTAACTGGAACCATTTGTTATCTTTTGCTCGATAGGCATTAAACAGTGGATTACCCATCTGAGTACGACTCAAGCGTGGAACATTTTGTCGGTTCAGTAGTGCAGTTTGTACGTCCATCGAATCGACCCACAACCCAGTGCGATAGAGCGACACCCACACTTCTTGTCCTACGCCAGTCCGTTCGCGAGCGAACAATGCACCCGTCGTTGCCGCAACAACCGCAATAGACGTTGTGTGATCTCCCATGCCAGGGCGTTGTCCCGGCGGCGGTGCATCAGGCTCACCAATGGTTGCCATAATGCCAGAGCGAGCCCAAAATCCGGCGTAATCAAACGCGGCGCGATCCTTCTCCGGTCCCACTGGTCCGTATCCGGTCACCCACACATACACCAGTCGTGGGTTGATCGCTTTGAGCTTGGCGTAGCTCATTCCGTACCGTTCGATCGCCGCAGGTCGGAAATTCGTTAAGAACACATCAGCGTCTTTAATTAATCGGTACGCAACCTCTTGTCCATCTTTCGTCCGCACATCGAGCGCAACACTCTTCTTATTACGATTGTCGCTATCGAAAGAACCGTTGATTGACGAGGCTGACGCCGCACCGACACCGAGGGATAAAAATCCACGGAAGGGATCGCCACCCTCTGGGTCTTCGATCTTGATAACATCGGCTCCCCAATCGGCCATGATGCCGCCACCGGCAGGACCGGCGGCCCAGATAGCAAGTTCAACAATCTTTACGCCCTCAAGTGCTCCCGGCATGAATCCTCCTCATCGACAACGTGGAATGACTTCCTTAGCAAACAGCTCCATCGACCGTTTGATAATCGCATGATCGACGAGTCCCCCTTGATTGAAGTAGCCGATAAATTCATCCATGTGAAACTGCTCACGCAGCGCGCGGACGCGTTCCACACAATAATCAGGATCGCCAAATACGCTCATGCGCTCAACGCTCTCATAGGTCGCACGTTCGAGTTTCTTCACCGCTTCATGAAAAGCCTCATAACTCTTAACTGTCGTCTCACCGAGTGGTTTTAGCCGCTCGCCCGCAGCAAGGAAGAAGTTTTTTAGACTTGCCTCACACTCCCGTCGGGCTTGCTCTCGGCTCTCCGACACGTGCACCGAGAACATCAACGCTACATCCTGCTTTACCCCAGGCTTTAGTGTCTGGCGATGGACGTCAAGGAATTCGCGTAACTTCGCCGGCGGGTTAATCAATGGTGAGGCAAAAATCGGCAACCCTAACTGCCCAGCAATGGTAAAGGTGTCCGGACTATTAGCAGCCAAGCGAATCGGCGGGTGTGGTTTTTGTAACGGCTTGGGAACGATGGCAAGGTCCTGCGCCTGAAAATACTTACCGTCGTAGGACAAGCGCTCCTCGGTCCATGCTTTCAGAATCACATCAAGTGCTTCTTCAAATCGTTCACGACTCTCCTCTGGTGGCACGTTATAACCGATAAAGTGAATAGGTGCCGTCCCACGGCCAACGCCAAATTCAAGACGGCCACCACTGAGAATGTCAGCAGTTGCTGCTTCTTCAGCAATTTTCACTGGACTGTGTAAAGGCAAGAGAGTAACCGCCGTTCCCAAACGAATACGTTTGGTCCGCTGAGCGGCAGCAGCCAGGACCATCAATGGGGAGGCAAGAAGCGACGAGCGACGGCCAAAGTGAAGTTCTCCAAGCCAAGCGGTATCAAATCCCAGCGTATCACCGAGCTCAATCTGTGCCAGAATGTCTGTGTAACGTTGGTGTTCTGACTGCGCGTCCGCGCAGGGAAGTTGATCAAAAAAACCGAAACGCATAGATTCCTCCCAAAAGTAGCCAGTAGTCAGTAGCCAGTAGTCAGTATGGAATTGAGCGACTTGGGCTCCCGGCTAGCAACGGATAACCCATCAGCGCGCGAAGCAGAAACGAACGTATGGAAGTGCTGCACCCCGACCAAGAAGCGTGCGAGGCTCTGCCACGTCGGCACCAGTGGAACCATGCTCAGCGCGTAGAGCGCTTCGTAAAAGCTAACACGCCGTTGCCAAGATGGATCTTCATCACATACTGTGCGTGAACATTGTGTCGAACCGAAGAACTGAAGAAACTCGTGCGATAAAAATCCATCACTCAAGGCGCGGAGTTGCTCATCTTCCATGCGCAACGTCAGCGTAAAAGACGGTGATGCACCACGTTCCTCTTGGATAGTAAAGAGCCCAAGGCGCAGCGCGAGCAGCTCTGCCGATAGCCAGCTTTTGCACTTAGCAATATCCATGGCAAAGTCACCCCGGTTCAAACCAATCGCCGCAATTGGGTCAAGAATCATCACTTGTGGAACAGACCGGCGCAGACTTGGTAACCGGATTAAGACATTCTCTGGATATAAATCGCCGTGCACTTTCCGCACCACCGCAGGGCACAACGTCGCACGTAACCACGAGTTCGCCCTGACCTCTCTTAACAAGGAGAACACATTCCGACATTCCTCACCATTAACGCGAATCGTGTCAGCAAAGATGAAGGGTCGAAACGCCGGCAGTTCAGTAATCCGCCGGAGGCATTGTTCAAGCAGGCGAATGAGCTTCTCGGGATAGGCTGCGGTTTCTTCAGGATAGGTCGTCGGGAAAATGTTGTCGAACATCACCTGCATTACTCGTGCAATCAAGGCAAGCGCACGAGGACGATCAATGGCACCGCTGAGAATCAAGTCAGACAGCAACACCCACTCTTGCCCGAAATATGGCATTTCGTAAAAAAATGGCTGCCCATCACTCTTCTTGTGAGAGCGAAGCACACGAGGAAAATGCTGACGGCAGCGCGGAGGGAGTTCTTCCAGCCACGCGATTTCAGTCAGTAACGTCCCGTCGGGCTTAGGCTTTGCTTGTTTACGAACGATCGCTTCCCCTCGCTCGTTCGTGAGCAGAAACAGTTGCTCATGATATCCCTCGCGCAATAGCTGCACGGCCCCCTTCGTACTCCAAAAATTGTCGAATGCAAACTATGTATTGGCAGATCCCAGTCTTGAATTAAAGAATATCCTCGACCTTCGTCTTCCGTTCAGCGTTCAGCATTCCGCGTTCATTTTCTACTTTCCTGGAAGCGATCCTACTCGCTTCCCCTTCCCTCTGTCAAGAAGCACGGTCTCTGTGGTAAGAAAAGGACTGACAGCTGACGGCTGAGTAGCTGACAGCTTCCCGGAGGTGTGTATGAAAGTCAGCGGAGTCTTAGCGTGGCATCCACACGTGGCAATGACAAAAGAGGAGATTGACGAGTTTCTCTCTGGTCGCTGGATTGCCCGCTTGGCAACACATGGGATAGACGGATACCCGCATATCGCTCCACTTTGGTACTACTGGGATGGGGAGTGCTTCTATGTTTCGCTGACGCGTAACCGCCAATCGTGCAAGAACCTGAAGAGCAATCCCCGCTGTTCGGTAGTGGTCGATATGGACGATCGACCGTTGATGGGCATGCGCAGCAACCTCGCCAAAGCGGTACTGATTTTCGGTGATGCACAGATGACTGAAGTCGGATCAGGACAGAAAGTGACTATTGATGCTGGCCCGTGGAAAGGGGAGTACACCCCTGAGCAAGGGGTGGCGATGCTCTCGAACCGTTACGGATTGTTTGAACGCGATGGCGCGTTAGGTATGACCCGCGAAGCTTTTCGTGGCATGTTCGCCGCAGCAAGGCATCGAGAACAGCCAAATTTTCAAAGACAACATCGGGCGCGTCTTCACCAAGATTGTTCCCAAGAAGATCCAGGCGTGGGATTTCTCCAAGTCACCGATTGAGTATGTTCCAGAAAAAGGGATTAGGGATTAGGAGCTAGCGGCTCATAGAACCGGCCTAGATTATCTTACCGTTCGTCCTGAGCGTAGGCGCAAGCGCCGAAGTCGAAGGATGAACGCGAACATTCCTTTTCCTTGCCCTGTATTGCGCAGAAGAGTAAAGAGACAACATGCAATGCGGAAGCTGCGGGTTTGCGAACCCTGAAGGCACGAAGTTCTGCGAGGAATGCGGCATCAAGCTGGTGCAGGCGTGTCCGAGTTGCGGGCGTGAGGTCAGGCCAACCGCCAAGTTTTGTGGCGAATGCGGTACGACCCTTACGGGCAAAACAAAAAGCAAAAGGCAAAAGACAAAAAAAGTTGTCAGTTACTCAGTTATCAGTTGTCAGTTCCCAGCCCCCAGCAAGTTATACCCCTCGTCACCTTGCCGAACGGATTCAGGCCGAGCGGGAAGCCATGGAAGCCCGCGGCGCACCAGATGGCGAGCGTAAGAGTATTACTGCCCTCTTTGCCGATATCAAAGGTTCAACCGACCTGATTCACGATCTCGATCCTGAAGAAGCCCGGGCAATCCTTGATCCCGTTTTGCAGTGCATGATGGATGCGGTGCATCGCTATGAGGGCTACGTCGCGCAGTCTATAGGGGATGGCATCTTCGCCCTCTTCGGCGCCCCGATTGCCCATGAGGATCATCCCCAACGTGCGTTGTATGCCGCAATGCTTATGCAAGAAGAAAGTAGAAAACAAGCGGAACAGCTACGACGGGAGAAAGGACTCACGCTACAAATTCGCGTGGGTGTCAACACAGGTGAGGTCGTACTCCGTTCGATCCGTAAAGATGATTTGCATACAGATTACGTGCCAGTGGGACAATCGACGCATCTCGCCTCACGCATGGAGAACCTCGCCACGCCGGGGGCAATCGTCGTCAGCGAACATACGCATAAACTCACCGAAGGCTATTTTGATTTTAAGTCGCTAGGTCCAGCACAGATCAAAGGCTTCACTGAGCCCGTCCATATTTACGAAGTCTCTGGCGTTGGTCCGCTACGCACCAAGCTGCAGGTGGCAGCGCGGCGGGGGTTGGTGCGCTTTGTCGGACGCCAGAGTGAAATGGAACAATTGCGGCGGGTATGGGAATTAGCCAAAGCCGGGCATGGTCAAATCGCCGGCGTGGTGGGCGAACCGGGTGTGGGAAAATCTCGACTGTTCTTCGAGTTTCTTGCCGCCTATGGTCGTACTGCCCTTCCCACCCAACGGTGCCTGGTGCTGGAAACGTTCTCGGTCTCGCATGGAAAAGCGTATCCCTACCTACCGCTCATCGATCTGTTGAAGAACTATTTTCAACTCGGACTTCACGACGATGAACGGATACGACGCGAGAAAATTACTGGCCGTGTACTCACGCTCGATCGTAGCTTAGAAGATGTCCTGCCCTATCTGTTCTTCTTGCTGGGCATTGCCGAACCAACCTCGCCGTTGCAGCAGATGGACGCGCAAATCCGACGACGACGGATTCTCGACGCAATAAAACGACTCTTGCTCCGTGAAAGCCTCAACCAACCGCTCATCCTCGTCTTTGAAGACTTGCATTGGTTGGACGCCGAAACACAAACGTTCCTCACGTTGCTCAGCGAAAGTATTCCGACTGCCAGAATTCTCCTGCTGGTGAACTACCGCCCCGAGTATCGCCATGATTGGAGCAACAAAGGCTATTACACCCAGTTACGGCTCGACCCGTTGGGGCGAGAACAAGCAGAGGAGATGTTGACGGTGTTGTTAGGCGATGTAGAGGCACAGCATGCTGCGCCCCTACGGCAGTTCATCCTTGACAAAACCGAAGGCAACCCCTTCTTCATGGAAGAGATCGTGCAGGAGTTGCGCGAACAGGGAATATTGACCGATCCGCGTAGGGTGGGCATTGCCCACCAGTATGTTGACCTGCGTCTTCCCACCACGGTTCAAGGCATACTTGCCGCCCGCATGGATCGTCTGCCGCCTGACGAGAAAGGCCTACTGCAAACACTGGCGGTGATTGGGCGGGAGTTCTCCGCAAGCCTGCTGAAAAGAGTCGTCGCGCAACCAGAAACAGAACTCTACGGCCAGCTCGCCCATCTCCAGGCAGCAGAGTTCATTTACGAACAACCGGCTTTTCCAGATGTTGAGTACATCTTCAAGCATGCGCTCACCCAAGAAGTAGCCTACAACTCACTGTTACAAGAACGACGCAAAGTGCTGCACGAACGTGCCGCACGAGCGATCGAAGAAGTCTATCGCTACAAGCTTGATGATCACTACAGCGCCTTAGCCCATCACTACAGCCGCAGTGGCAATACACAGAAGGCAGTGGATTATCTCCAGCTTGCTGGACAACAAGCCGTGCAGCGGTCGGCGAATGCGGAAGCGATCAGTCACCTCACGAATGCCTTGGAGCTGCTCAAGACTCTGCCAGACAGCCCGAGCGCGCCCAGCAAGAACTCGACTCTGCAAATCGCCCTGGCGTGCCGCTGCATAGCCACCACAGGCTTTGCGGCTCCCCGAGGTAGAAACAGTCTACACCCGAGCGCGGGAACTTATGCGAGCAGATGGGAGAAACCCCACAGCTCTTCCCGGTCCTATAGGGACTGTGGGTCATTTTATCTTGTGCGGGCGGAATACCAGACGGCGCACGAGCTGGCGGAGCAATTCTTCAGCCTGGCCCAGCGAGCACAAGACCCAGCTCTCTTCTTGGAGGCCCACTGGCGCTAGGGAATACTTGTACTGCTTCTGGGAGAGTTTACTGCTGCCCGAGAGCACCTGGAGCAAGGCATTCCCTCTACGACCCACAGCAGCATCGCTCCCTGCCTTTTCTCTACGGATACGATCCTGGAGTAATGTCTGCTGATCCTTTGCTGCCCTTAGCCTTGTGGTTGCTGGGTTATCCAGACCAGGCTTTCAAAAGGAGCAACGAGGCGCTCGCCCTAGCTCAGGAGCTGATCGCATCCCTTTAGCTTAGCTTTTGCCTCTGTGCTTTGCTGCTTGCGTTCTATCAGCTACCGCCGGGAGGGACAGGCAGTCCAGAGAGCAGAGCACGAGGCAGCTATTACACTCTCGACCGAGCAAGGGTTTCCGCTACTCTTGGCGATGGGACACGTATCTGCGAGGCTGGGCGCTCGCCGAGCAAGGACAAGAAGAAGAGGGAATTACAGAGATACACCAGGGCTCTGGCTGCCTTCCGGGCCACAGGGGCAGAAGAATACAGCGTCGTATTGGCTAGGGCTCTTAGCCGAGGCGTATGGGAAAAGTGGACAAGCTGAAGAAGGACTGGATGCACTGGCCGAAGCGCTGGTGATCGTGCAGACAAAACTGGAGAGCGGTTCTACGAAGCCGAGCTGTATCGGCTGAAAGGCGAACTCACTCTGCAAAAGTTGTCAGTCGTCAGTTCTCAGTTATCAGTCCCCAACCCCCAGCACCCAACCCCTAGCACCCAAGCCGAGGCAGAGGAATGCTTCCTCAAAGCCATTGACATCGCGCGCAAGCAACAAGCCAAATCCCTCGAACTGCGTGCAGTAATGAGCCTGGTACGACTGCGACAGCAGCAAGCAACACCGTCCGCATCACGTACCACGCAACACGACACACGCACCAGACTCGACGAAGCTCACAAGATGTTATCCGAAGTCTACAACTGGTTTACCGAAGGCTTTGATACCAAAGATTTGCAAGAAGCCAAAGCGTTGTTGGAAGAATTGAGGGCAGTGAGGCATTATACTGAAGTCGAAAGGATGGACGTATGCAAGAACACTCGCGATCTCTGGAGGAACTGGTGAAAGAACTTCCGCCAGATTACCAAGAAGAAGTGAGAGACTTTGTCATATTTTTGTTGGAGCAGCGGAATAAACGGCCAAGACATCAACCTACATTTTCCTGGGCTGGAGCACTCAAAGACTTACGAGATGCATATACATCTAGCGAGACTTCAACATTAAATCTCAGACTGGCGTGCTCGAAGAGAAATGAAATCTCCTTCTGACACCAATGCTGACACTGGAAATCCTCCCTGAAGCAAGAGAGCGGCTCACGAAGCAGGAGCAGCTTCTCCAAAAGTGCATCAGAAATGAGTTCTTTCCGTGCTCTGATTTCGTCGCCTACGTTCGCTAGCCGCTGCTGTGAGCCTCTTTCGGCGAAAGCGCCATCGAGCCTTTCAGCACGTCTCCCCGAAGGGATATGCTACTTGATACTGGATGTAGCGCCTGCATAGGCATATCTCCAGAAGTTATGGCAGCGGTTGTCGATACGCAAAAGACTTTAATCCTCGATTGTTGGAATGATGCCTACCAGTATGCAGTAGTGGCAAAATCAGGGTTGACCCTTGCGAGTTTCGAGTGGCGATTTCGATCGCAACCGATCGAGGCAGAGAGACGTCCTGCGAAATTCTCGCAGCCCTTCCTCTCGTATAACAGATCATCACGCCGGAAAAATCGGCTCCTTGCTAATAATGCGCTCTTTCACGAGCAGTTTCCACTTCTTGCGACGGCAACCCAAGAATCGTCCCGAAGACATAGTCATTATGCTCACCAAAACAGGGCGCGGGTCGCTCCAGAGTGGATGTATCCGGAGAAAATCGCGGCACGAATCCAGGATAGAGATGCGTTCCTGCTTCGGCTTTGTCGATTGGCAACATAAATTCACGCGCAGTGATGTGGGCATCGCTCAACACTTCCAAACCTGAGATCACTGCACCAGCAGCCACACCAGCATTTTGCAACAATTCCATGGCTTCGTAGTGGTCATGCTCTTTGGTCCATTCAGCAATGTGGCGGTCGAGTTCATCTTCCGCTGCTTTTCTTCCGGCAGCCGTAGCAAATTGTTCACGTTGAGCCCAGGTCGGGTTTCCCAACACCTGACAGAACTTTTGCCACTGAGCATCAGACGCGATGGTAATCATCAACCATTCGTCATCACCTTTACACGGATAGCATCCATGCGGAGCCATCGTAGGATGGCGGTTGTCTCGGCGTCCCTGCACAACGCCGTTGATGGTGTAGTCTAGCAACGCCTCGGCGTTCATCGGCAAAAGCCCTTCCACATGAGACAGATCAATGGAAACACCTGCTCCGCGTCGGTCACGCTCGAACAAACCAACAAGCGTCGCGAAACAGCCATTGAGCGCTGTGCCTGGGTCACCAATCGCGTTACTCAACATCTGTGGCGGTCCATCAGTGTAACCGCTCACGCCAGTAATCCCGGCCATTGCTTCGGTCGTACAACCGAAGCCGACGTATTCACTGTCTGGCCCGCTGCCGCCGAACGCAGGCAATGTCACCATCACCAAATTAGGATTGACGGCAGAGAGTGCCTGAAAGTCGATTCCGAGCTTGCGCAGGCTCCGTAAGGGATAGTTCGCGACAAGCACATCGCTGACTCTCACTAACTCACGGAACAACTCCCGTCCACGTGGATGCATCAGTTCGAGAGCAATTCCGTATTTGTTGCGATTGACCGTGTTGAAGGTTGGTGATGCCTCGTACAACTTCGGCCCGTCAGCGCTTCCTTGCAGTCCGGCACCACGCCACCAGTCCATGTGTGACGGCGATTCGACTTTGATCACCTCGGCACCAAAGTCTGCCATCAAGCACGTGCCTAGCGGTCCCGCCCAACCATTAGTGAGATCAATGATACGGAGTGGTTTGGTCATGATTACACTCTCCTGTAGGGCAGGCTACGCCTGCCGTCTCTCACTGGCGGGCACAGCCCGCCCTACATCTATCAGTTCTCAGCTATCAGTAGCCAGCCAAAAAGTGAAACAATCGATGTTTTCTCTTTGACATTCATCATTCTGCATTCATCATTCTGCATTTTAAACAATCCCCTTCTCCCGCATCCCCCGCACCTCCGCCGCACTATACCCGAGCTTCCCACACAGTACCTCTTCCGTATGCTCCCCGAGCAGTGGCGCGCGACGCAACGGCCAGGGTAGTTTACCTTGCTCACGGAACGGCGGTCCGGGAATTTTCACTTTCCCACCTTCTGGATGCTCAACCTCAATGAACGCCTGTCGCTCTTTGAGATGTGGCCAGTTCACGACTTCGTCAGGTGTTGGAATTGGTGAGGTCGGAATGCCGCGTTTCTGCGCAGTATGGAACACTTCCCATTTTCCGCGTGTCTTCAACCACGGCTCTAGGACATCATGCAATTCTTTTGCGTGCGCTCCGATCGTCGCCAGACTGTTGAAACGTGGTTCAGCCGCAAGATCTGGTCGCCCGGCGAGTTCTAACAGATGGTGAATATGTTGTGGCAATCCGGCATGGAAACCGACATACCCATCCGCGCACGGCAACGTGACTAGATTCGGGTAACCGAGATGAAACTGACGACCAGAACGCTTGCGTAAGAAGCCAGCGTATGAAAACGCGACGAAGTCATACAACGTGGTCGCGACCAGCGCTTCCTGGATTGAGACTTCGACTGACTGGCTTTGCCCAGTTTCATTACGATGACGCACGGCTTGCAACGCACCGATTGCCGCATAGAGCCCAGCCATATATTGCCCAAACGCACCACCAGGTTGTACCGGAGGACGATCAACTTCACCCATCGGATAGGTCCAGACCCCTAACGCATAGGCAACACCATCAGTCATTTGGTAATCGCGATAAGGTCCCGAAGAACCAAAATTGGAGAGCGACACTGTCACCAAGCGTGGATTCACCTTTTCCAGATCTGCACGTGAGAGCCCCAAGCGATCCATCACCCCAGGGCGAAAATTTTCCACCAGCACATCTGCACTCTGAGCAAGCCGGAGTACAACCTCACGTCCACGATCCTGCTTGAGGTCAAGCGTGATACCCTGCTTGTTGGTATTCAGAAAACAAAAGAGACCACTGCGTTCCTACCCTGGTGTGTTCGCGAAGAACGGTGGTAACGTACGCGCGCCGTCTCCGACACCAGGTCTCTCGACCTTCACCACCTGTGCACCATAATCGGCTAACAGCTTGGTGCAGTATGGACCGGCGATGTAGTGCGTTAGATCAACAACGCGAATGCCGCTGAGTGCCTGTTGCATGCCAAGGACTCTCCTTTTTTCAGCAGAAAGAGGAAGCGAGTATGCGCCGGGGCTGAGGGAGATGTCAAGGTTGAGACTATCCTCATCCTCAAACTCACTTATATGGTTGGCCAACCAAGGAAATGGATGAGTCTGTCGTGAACGTCGTAATACTGAAGGTTTCGTTGACTGACTAAGGCAATTTTCCCCATTCGCATGCTTTTCGTCTGGAATTCTGGAATCTTGAAGATCCGCCGTAGCAAGTAGGAAAGCTCATCGACTTGGTCAGCAGTGAGTTTGAAACAGAGTAAGCAAAAAGATTTTTCAGCAGCAGCCCGTCGCCAGAAATCGCTATGGTTGATTGTTACGAAAGTAGGTTGCCTGACCTGACGCAGTAAGCTTGGAACTGCTTCGTCCTTAATGACAGTTCCTGGCCGTAAGGCTTTGATCAGAAGGACAGACCCGCGATACCAATTTGAGATTTCTTCCTCCAGTCCTAACCCTTGCAGCTCTTCATCGAGGACAATCATGCACGTTCTGCCAGTTCTTGCCCCAAGCTTCGAGTTTTCTGGTCTAGTGCCTTCGCTGCTAGTGTAAGTGCTTCTCGTACTGCTGCGACAGGGATCTGGTAGCCTTGCGCTACACGTTCGACTGTCCGCCCGGCAGCGAGCAGGCTCAACGCATGTCGGACGTCAATCCGGGTATACTTGAAAGTCGGTCGTCCGCCACACACTCCTGGTGCAACCACAATGTGACGACCAACAGGGTAATACTCATATGGTTCTCCTCCAACAACTTCACGAATAAGAGGTTTTATGGTTCTTCTCATAGCTTGTCTTCCATCAACTCTTCTAACAATCCCTTCGCCTCTTGCAAGTCCTTCGTATCAAACCCTTCAGTGAACCAATTGTAAACCTCAGACAACATCTTGTGAGCTTCGGCGAGCATGTTACGTGCTTCGTGTTGCGTATCACGTGATGCGGACTGCATCGCTTGTTGTTGTCGAAGACGGACAAGGCTCATCACCGCACGCAGTTCGAGCGATTTAGCTTGTTGCTTGCGGGATATCTCGATGGCTTTGAGGAAACATTCTTCGGCCTCTACCTTGGGATTTAGGATTCTGGGCGTTGGGACTTTGGACTTTCGGAACTTTGGACTTTGGACTTTCCTGCGAAGAAGAGCTCGCCTTTGAGTCGATAGAGTTCGGCTTCGTAGGAACGCTCTCCTGTTCTATTGACCAGCGCCAGCGCTTCGGCAATGTACTCAGCCCTTCTTCGGCTTTCCCCACCTCTACATACGTATCTGCCAGTAGAGCAAGAAGATGTGGTCGCAAGCACTCTCCCCCACTACTAATCCTAAAACCAGCCAGTCCCTGGCATATCTGCGCAACTCCTTCTTCTTCCTGTCCTTGCTCTATAAGGGCCCAACCTCGAAAGATAGTACCCATGGTTGAAAACATGGGGATTCCGTGCTCACTCGAAACGGCAATTCCGGCTTCGGCCTGCACTTTGGCTTTCTGCTTCCTCGTCGGAGTTGATGGCACCAAGCCGCAAAGTCCAGAGCATACGCTAAGCTAAAAGGACGGGCCACTTTTCGAGCCAGAGAAACCGCCGATTGACTATTCTTCAGGGCTTGATCTGGATAGCCCAACTGCCATAGCGTCAATGCGTCAAAACATAAACTACTCACTCCGGGGTCATGTACATGCATAAAAGCTAGAGAGTGGTATTCCAAGAGATTATATGAAGTCTGTCCGCGTAATTCAGGCCGCTATGCGCCACCGTCCTTCATCGATAAGCTCCTTGATGTGAGCGCTAGGTCTCTGTTGGCGATGGTTGTCCAGAAAGAGCACTTGATAGAGCCACACACTGGCGATGACAAAGGTGCCGGTGCGCGCCAAGCCTTTGGTGGGGCAGGCTTTGAGGTCACACGTTTGCATAATCCGCTGAAAGAGCAACTCGATGGTTTCGCGCCGATAGGCATACAGGTCGTGTTGCCACGACTCAGGGTTGGTCGGCAACTGCTGGGGCGTGAGCAGCCAACCGCCGTGCTGCGCATAGAGGGCCACGAGGTCGGCTCCGCCAAAGGTCGAGTCGCCCAGCAAGAGTGCCGTGACCGGGAAGTGCTCAGCGGCCAGCGCCTGTTCCAGCACCGTACTTTCCCCCACCGCGTTGGAGCACCAGCGGGCAAAGAGCGGCACAGGAGGGGGAAAAACCAGTCCCTGCAGGACCAAGCGATAGCCTTGCACCCAGCCCCGATAGCCACTCTTGGACCAGGCCGACTCGGTGTCCACATTGCGCAGCCCGGGGGGAATCCGCTCCTGTTCCCGGTCGCGCTTATGCCAGAGCGGCCCTTGGGCTTGATACATGCGCCCATCAATGGCCGAGGCGTGGGGCTCATCCGGACCAGGCTCGACCTCCACCAGAATTTGCTGGCCCACGGCCCGCACTTGCGCTTCGGCTTCTGGCAAGGTGGCCGACAGGCGCCGCTTGAGGGTGCACCGGTGAGGAACGCGGCCAAAGCCCAAGGCTTGCCGCAACCGGGCATCTTTCGCCAACAGGGTATGCAGTTCCTGGGGTCTGAAGGTGCGCAGCACCACCGCCACCACGGCCAACAGCAGAAAGGCTTGAGCCGAGAAAGTGCGGGGGCGGCCCCGTTGGCGGGGGCGGGGCAGTTCCACATAGTATTCTTTGATTTGCTCAACTATCCTGAGCGAGGCGTCGGGGGACAGGGGATGGTTTGGCATTACCCTACTGTGCAGAGAGTGAAGACTCTCTGCGACCCCCGACCGATTTATGGCACAGGCTTCAGATTATATAGTGCAAAGACCTTCTCCAGGTAGGCATGAGCAGAGGTCAGCTCCCCGAGGACGAATGACGAGCAGCCAAGTGCCCAGTGGGCTGCAACAAGGCGGGTTGTATCTTTTTGATTTTCGGCCAGGCTCAAGAGGCGCTTTCCGATCTCGTACGCAGTTCTGTGCTCCGCACGTACGACATAAAAACCCCATAATCCGGACAAAACTGGACCGAGCTGCGGCGTTTCTCCAATTTGCTGACAAAGATCCCATGCCCGGGTATAGGCTTGCTCGACCTCTGGGGCAGCATACCCCTTGGTAGCCATCAACGGAGTGCCCAGGGTGATTTGTAGTAAAAGTTCTAACTGAACCCGTTCAGGCGTATCAGACAGAGTTTTGAGTAATTCTAGTCCCTTGGTCAGATGGCTAATAGCTTCTGTATTTGCTGAGCGCTGTACGGCTTGTTGTCCCGCCTTTTGCCAATACGGAATCGCCTGCTCAATCAGTCCTGTCTCGGTGTAGTGATGCGCGAGCAGTTCGGGCTGAGCCTCTTTGGTGTCTGGAAATCGTTCCTCTAACGTTTGAGCTATCTGTTGGTGATAGCGCTGCCGCGTGCTCTTGAGTAACGATTGATAAGCCGTGTCCTGAATGAGGGCATGTTTGAAGAAGTAGCGTGATTGCTGTCCAACGCCACGTTGGTAGAGAATCTCTGCTTCAACAAGCTTGGTGAGAGCTGTTTGCAGGTCGGCTTCAGCGATTGGCGCAACCGCGCGCAGCAATTCATAAGAGAACTCTCGCCCCAGCGTGGCGCCAAGTTGGGCAACTTGGCGTGCGTCGGATAGACGGTCGAGCCGGGCTAGTAACGCTTCTTGTAACGTTGCGGGAATGGTTTGTAGAGAAACGGCGTGCCGTGCCCGCTACCCCGTCCGACTCGATCACGGCTTTGGTCAGCTCTTCCACGAACAACGGCACTCCGTCTGTCTTGGTACGAATTTGATCGATGACTTCGGCAGAGAGTTCGCTTTTCCTTCGCCATCTTTCTAATCATCGCTCTCAATGTGCCGTTTGCCAAGGCGATTGAGATTCAGCTGTGTGAGATGCGAGCGCAATCTCCACGGCGGAGTAAATTCAGGGCGGAACGTTAACACGAGTAACAGTTTGGTCGTGGGAATTTGTTCTACCAAAAGGGTCAGGAACTCTAACGATGACGGATCAGCCCAATGCAGATCTTCCCACACGGACACCGTCGCTTGCCGCTCTGCCTGGGCTACTAACCATTGCACTGCCGCTTGCAGTGTCCGTTCTTTCTGCTTCTGTGGCGTAAGATTCAACGGCGGATAGTGTGACGGCGTCGGCAGCGAGAGGAGTGCGGTAAAGAGTGGTACAGTCTCTTGCATGTCGTATAGCGCCAACGCACGCTCAAGCTTCCCTACCTTCTCACTGTCTGCCTCCTGGCGGGTTAGTAACAACACACGCTGTAAGAACTCGATCAGTGGATATAACGCACTGTGCTGATGATACGGCGAGCAGCGTGATTCGATCAGCAGGTACCCTTGGTTTGCAACATGCTCTTTCAAAGTGTATGCAAGGCGAGATTTACCAATCCCAGGCTCCCCACTCAGCAACACCACCTGGCCGCGTCCTTCTTTCACTTGCTCCCAACGGTCAAACAGCAGTCCCACTTCCTGCTCACGTCCGACCAATGGGGTGAATGTCGTTTTGCTTCCCAGTAGTGATGTGTTCTGTTGTTCGCTCTGGACATGGTAGACAGCAATAGGGACATCGATCCCTTTGACGAGATGAGAGCCGAAAGGTTGACATTCAAATTGACCGTCAACCAATCGATGCGTAGCAGCGCTCATAATGACGGTATTGGGTTCTGCTAATCCTTGAATGCGGGCGGCAATATTGGGCGTTTCACCTATATATGTGGCACACCAAGATCTGGATTTTGAATGGTGTCACGCGGGGTGAGATAAGGCATAAATCCGCCCCTCCCGCCAGCAGTACCCGAACTTTTCCAGGAAGTTGACGGTGTGTCGCCGCGCAGTTTGGTAGAACTCATCGACCGCCTTGCTTAATGCCGCCTTGGTTTCGTGCCAGCGGTGATGCGAGACTTCTTCCTTCAGGGTCTTCCACGTTGCCTCTTTGGGATTCTCCTCCGGAGTATAGGCCGGGAAATGAATCACCCGCAGGCGGGGATGGACCTCCAGCCACTCTTCCACCTCCTCACTGGTATGGTGTGGGGCTTGATCAATCCACAAGACGACCTCGCCGCGCGGACAGGCCGTCAGCACTTGCTCCAGCCAGCAATCGTTGCGTCCCAGTCTTGCCAGTCAATCACAAAAGGCACGACTTCTTCCCCGGTGCCTAGATGCACTGCGCCGTACAGGTTCTCCGCTGCTTTACTGCGTGCCCCATCGGCAATCAAGGGTTGCTGCCCGACTGGGTTCCAGCGCCACGCCACCGTTCCTTCCAGATACACCTTACTCTGATCCCCCGCTAAGGGTGTCACCCGCGCACCGCTGGCCGCCAGCTCCGCCAACACGGTCCGCGTCTCCCACTCAAAGCGTCGCTGCTCCTCCGCACTCCGTTTGATGTAGAGTTTCCGCCCCCGTTGATAACTCCACCGCAGGGCTCTCATCAGCTTGCGCACGCCCCGGCGGCTGTAGCACACCAGAAAGCGCTCCTCCAGCAGGGCGCGAATCGCCCGGATAGTCCACCCACTGCCCACCGCTGTGCCCGGCATCGCCTCCTGTTCCAGCACCGGTCCAAGTTGTGCCAAGTCCTCCTCGCTTAGACGGCACTGACCATGCTCCCCGCCCCAGTCCGGATGGTTCTTGAGCCCGTCGAGCCCCTGCTCCCGGTACACCCGCACCCAGCGACTGATCGTCTCTTCATCGACAAAGAGAATGTCGGCAATCGCCCGATAGCTATACCCTTTCGCCACCAGCAACAGGGCATGATAGCGCTGGCGTTCGTGCCCATTGCACGTCTTATCCTTGTACCGCCGTAGTGCTTCCTGATAGTCCGCTTCGCTCAACATCCCATCTCTTCTCCCTCCTTCAATTCCTTCGCTCCATGATTATACTCCCTCTCGCTAAACTCCACTTCTTGGCTGCCAGGCATATAGGGCGAGCAACTCGCGTTTTTCGTCGCTGCCGATTTCTCCTACCACGACCAGGCCGGTGTGAATGCCGATGCGGACCTGGAGGAATTCCTTCACCCCTAAGAGAGAGGGAACCTCTATGTGTAACGCCTGAATAATCTCCAATCCTGCCCGCACAGCCCGCCGCGCATCATCTTCATGCGCGGTCGGATAGCCGAAATACACCAACAATCCATCACCAAGATATTGCGCGATGAAACCTTCATGACGGTGGATCACTTCTGAACATGTACGTTGATACGCCTGTACGATCTCACGCCAATCTTCTGGATCGAGCCGCGCCGACAGTGCGGTCGAGCCGACCAAATCACAGAACATCACCGTCAGTTGGCGCCGAGAGGTCGGCACGTCTGAGGGTTCGGTGTCTAGCGTCTAGCGGTCTGGGGACTAAGAATTGGCCTTACTCCTTTGACTCTGAACTCCGGACTCGCCATTTTCGGCCTTTTTGCCGTTTTCCCCTTGATCCAGCCAAACGATCACCGTTCCATCTTCATCACTGGCAAGTTTCTTTGCGTGGATGAGTTCGGCCTTGAGATCTTCCATATATTCATCATCTAGTCGAAACGCCGCTTAAGAGCGCGATAGGACACGCGTCCTTCACGTTGTAACAACGCACGAACTTGCGCGAGCACCTCATCGAATGTCATTCGCAGTTTTTCCCTTGGCCTGTTTACAGCTCAGGCCGCTCCAAAATGCAAGTGCAAAGAATCATGAGTAACTGAGCTTTCGTCGGCAGTCTGCCCTCGCTATGGTACGAGTATGAGCGTGCGAATTTCTTTCTCGGGTGCGCAGTGTGGGCCTATAAAGGCTGGCTGGGAGATTTCTTCCCGGCAAGCAGTCGAGCCGCTGACTTCTTGCGTCTGTACAGCCAGCGTTTAACTGCGGTGGAGATCAACGCCACTTTTTACGGCGTGCCAAGTCGTGACACTGTCATGCGCTGGGCAGCAGAAACCCCACCAGGTTTTCAATTTTGCCCCAAACTACCACGGGATCTTACCCACAGAGGCCTCCTGCAACCGTCGATTCCTCACGCGTTAACGTTTGGGAAACTCATGCAAACACTGGGTGATCGCCTTGGTCCGATCTTCGTGCAATTACCGCCACAATACGGACCGAC
Source organism: uncultured delta proteobacterium (assembly GCA_963733195.1). Classification (GTDB taxonomy): domain Bacteria; phylum Desulfobacterota; class Binatia; order Bin18; family Bin18; genus VGTJ01. Next base: position 37,554 of record CAVTCR010000056.1, on the reverse strand, counting down.
GATGCTGAACGACCTTCATGCGTTTCTTTCGGCTTGGCCACGAGAAGAAATACCGTTAGCTGTCGAAGTTCGGCATCTCGATTGGTTTCGCGAACCACATGCTCAAGCATTGACCTCACTGTTAGAGAGTCTTAGTGTTGGGCGAGTGCTGCTCGATACCCGCCCGCTCTATGAAGGCCCTGATGATCCGCAGATTGGGATGAAGTGGCGGAAACCGAAGTTGCCTCTGCAACCAAGTGTTACTGCTCCCTTTAGTCTTGTACGTTTTATTAGCCATCCACACCGAGAGAGTAACAATCTATTCATTGAGGAATGGATAACCCACGTTGCCCGTTGGTTATCTCAAGGAACACGCATCTATTTCTTTGTCCATTGTCCGATCGAAGACTATTCGCCTGGAACAGCACGTTACTTTCAATCACTTCTTGAACAACGAAAGATTCTTGTCCCTCCGTTACCTTGGAATGCGATTCCCTCAACGCCGACACAGTTGAGTCTATTTCGCTGAGCCGTAGAGACGCCCCGCCGGGGCGTCTCTACTACAGAAAAACCACATGCTTCAGACACTGAAAGAAATCGCAGGCACACTTCGCCAACACCTCGCGCTCTACCGAGCGCTCTATCAAGACCCACGAACTCCACGACTCGCACGCTATTTGCTCTGGGCTGCACTTGCGTATGTTGCGATGCCCTTTGATTTAATCCCTGATTTCCTTCCGCTCATTGGGCATCTTGATGACGTAATTATCGTACCGGGACTGATCTTTCTTGCTGTCCGGCTCATTCCCGTCGCAGTCTATAATGAGCACTGGCACAGAATGTTTGGTGAAAACTCTGTTGATTAACAACCGACCTGTGATCGAGAGAGGGCGTCCTGGAATGGCTGGTGAGTGAAGCGCTGGCCGCGTTCCTCCCGCCAAGATGGCGGCTCTTTTGGTAGTCGACAGTACCTGAAGACAAGCGCGGAGAAAACGCTGGCCAAGAGGCGCTCAACGAGACGCACCCTTTACTCGGTTGCAGGGTCACTGATCGCACAGGGAATCTACGCACCGCTCGCGTTTCGGCTGGTCAACCAAGAGAGCAAGAGTACAATCAGAGAAGCGCTGTTTCGCGAGGCTACAGGGGTAGCCGCTGCCGGTGTAAGAAAGCGGTGGTGGTGGCCGGCGGCCTATCCTCGCGCGCGATCGCAAGCGATCTAGCCGCGGCTGGTTCTGGATCGCCTTCGCGGACCTGAGCTGCCAACGGCCAATATCGCGCGATATCGTAATCATTGCCGATCCATCATTACTATGAATCGCGTTCCTTGATTGTCCCCCATATCCGTCCATCGCAGGAACTTCTGGACATTAGCTAAGCAAGCGCAGTTCGCGCAGAGGGAGAGTCACCGTGGGCTCAGTCGACGGCAGCGGACGAGACAAACACACCAAACTCTCGGAATATCCGTAAGCGACGCGCACCTGACCGTGCACTCTATCTCAGAAGATGGCCGGTGAACTCTGTATCAAAGAACTCAAGAGTGCTGTGGCTTAGACAACATCAAGTCACCAAAGACGCGCACGGGTGGAACGCTCGGTGGCCGTAGCGGTGATGGCGTATTTGCTGTTGCTGCGACTGCGCGCCAACAGATCCAACCGCAGTCTGGAGTGCGTTCACGCTCAAGCAGGAGCTGGCGTGGGAGTGGGGAACGCACCAACTGCACCGCACTGTCCGGCAAGAAGCTCAAAAGAGATCCGTCGGCAACAAGCAGCTGAACCGCCCCCATGCGCTGCCGCGTAAACACCTCGCTCACCGTCAACTTTCAGTATGTGCGATGCCCTTTGATTTAATCCCTGATTTCCTTCCGCTCATTGGGCATCTTGATGACGTAATTATCGTGCCGGGACTGATCTTTCTTGCCGTTCGACTCGTTCCTATCGCTGTGTACAAAGAGCATTGGCACAGGATGTTTGGTGAACATCCTCCTGGTTAAACAAAACCACAGAAGATGTGCACACCTCCCGTCACGCGCTATGGAATATTTCTCCGCTCGTCCTGAGCGTAGCGTAGCGAAGTCGAAGAGCAGCGCGTCAAGAGTCGACATGCTTCACTTCGCCCTACGGCTAGTTACCTGAGCAAAGTCGAAGGCTCAGCATGAGCTTCTAAGTAGCCCGTGTCCCAATGTCGTGTGGTTCGCTTTAGTAATCTACCTGCAATCGAGCCTGTAACCACTTGTAAGTCTCCCTGGATCATTGGTAATAATCCCATCGACACCAACAACATCAACGAGAAACTGCCAATCTGCCTCGTCGTCTACTGTCCACGGGAAAATTCGCAGACCCGCCGCATGACACGCGGTTCCAAGTTCAGGCCAGCGACGCAGGACAGTGAACTTAGGATGAACAGAGAAACACGAGAACTCACGTGCCCGAGCCACAATTCCGTCAGGACCGTCACACTGCTGCGCTTGCCGAGCATCGAGGAGTATCCCTAAGGATAGGTGAGGGTCACATTGTCTCACGAGCCGTAAGCTTTCATGATTAAAACTGGAGACAAGAACGTGTTCAGCAAGTCCATGAGCAGCAACCAAAGCAGCAAGCCGAGACTCAATCCCTGGATAGTGCACGGTATCGGTCTTCAGTTCCACGTTATACAGCAGCGAATCCCGTAGTGTCGTAAACACATGAGCAAGGGAAGGAATAGTCACAGATTGGCCATGCCATTGGCCAACGACTTTGGCGGTTACTGCCAACTCGGTGAGAGAACCGACGGCTGTCGCCTCACCACAAAGGCGGTCAAGGGTTTCATCATGAAAGACGATCAACTCATCGTCAGCGCTTTGCTGCACATCGAGTTCGATCATACGCGCCCCAGCGTCACGCGCAGCCAGAAACGAGGGGAGCGTATTCTCCGGGCAAATGGCTGCCGCTCCGCGATGGCCAATGGCCAAGCAGAGAGAGTCAGTTTTCTGTCCCAGTTGAGCTAGCATCAGCATAGTGCAGTTGTGTCACCCCCAGAGTGAAGGGAGTGACAAAACAAACCTTGACAGCAATACCCAAATACCACGATAACTATATTTAGACAGAGACACATTGACCGCGTTGACGAGAAATAGCTTTTCTCTGTAGAGTGCCGGAGGCGAAAGTAAGGAGGCTGGTAGACTTCCCGCTTCAACCCTCATAAGAGGAAGATACATGATCATTGATACGGAAACATTTGCAGAAATCGAAAGTGCCGTTACCCAAGCCACACAAGGCGTGAGTGCTGCCACCCAACTCGTTAAAGGCCTCGGCCCACAAACTGAAGAGGCCAGAGCCTATATCGGTCGTTTACTCAATCAGATTCTGGAAGTCCAAGTTCATGTACAACGTGCCAGTGCAGTGCTCGATGCCGTCAAGGAAGCAAATCAGGAGGAATCGTCACACCAATGATGAGCAAAAAAGTCAGGAGTCAGAAGTTAGGGGCTAGAGGTCAGCATGGAAACAGAGAGCACTAAGACTAAAGGAATCGTGACTCCTTTAGTCTTCTGGATTCTGTCTCCTGTCTACTGAATTCCTTTTTCGCACAACCCGATTCCGCAGCACTCCGATCCGCTCGATTTCCAATTCGATGACATCGTTCGGCTGCAGCCAACGTCCAAGGTCAAGACCACAACCACCAAACAGTGTCCCTGAACCGAGACTCTCTCCTAAGAGTAGAGCGTCTCTTTCCGCAAGGCATGGCAATCATGGCCGCGGGGTCAACAACTGTCGCAAGCAATCATCGATACTCAGACCACGCTGACGCCAACGGTAACTTCTTCAGAAACTGCATGCTTCCCCTTTTCTCACTTCATGAAAATACGCGCTACCACATCCACCTGAGAGGACAAAGGAGGAAAATAGCAATCATTATTCGCTCTGCCATAGAAATTACGATATAATGAGCTTTCTTCGCTGGGAAGTGGCATGGTACATAAAAAGATTTCTCGCATTCGTCACCGGTTGTCTGATCACGACCCGGACCGTGTTACGCTTGAAGACCCGATGCGAGCAGCGGTGGCGTTGCTCCTCCAACCACAAGAAGAGGATTTACACGTCCTTTTTATTCATCGTGCTCATCATCCGCATGATCCCTGGTCTGGCCATATGGCATTTCCTGGGGGACGACAAGATCCGGAAGATTCAGACTTATTAGTCACGATCTCGCGGGAAACACGAGAAGAGGTGGGAATCGACCTCGACAATCATGGTGAATATCTAGGCCGATTAGCTGAAGTACAAGCTATGGCACGCGGACGACCCACCAACATGGCGGTCTCACCATTTGTGTATCTCGTATCACCGGAAGCGCAACTCAAACCCTGATCCAGTAGAGGTCCAAGATACAATCTGGGTGCCGTTGTCTTTTATGCAACGTGATGAAGTTGAACAGACCGTCCGCCGAGATTTACCCGACAAAACGATGATAGAGGTTCCCGCGCTAATATATGGCGGCAAGACGATCTGGGGTCTCACCTATCGCGTGTTACGGGACTTCCTCGGACTCATTCGTGAACAGGAATAAAAGAGCACCTGTGGACACAACAACTGCTACACACAACCGCTACAACCGGAGGACAACATGTTCACGACGAAGCCAAGCCTTGGAGGGGAACCACACTTTGTCCGTCGCGATATCGTCGGACCAGACGGGAAGAGTCGTGAGGGATGGGAATTGTGGCTTGGAGAGCACTGCTTTGGTAGAGCTGATAACAAAGAAGCCTTACTTAGCAGCTTAGAGCGACAACAACGCCCACCGCAGTCGTTTCATTGGCGCGAAGTCCATCGTCAACGCTTCGAGCGCAGTCGCTCACGGAAGACTGATAGTTCCTGGACACCTGAAGACGACACGCTAGAGACTCCGTAGTGTTCAGCAGCACCGATTCGTATCACAGGCGGTTCGGATCCTGGGTGACCCGTCATTGAGAGAGCACAGGAATGAATCTTCGTTCATTGCTCTCTTGACAGCAAACTAGCTCCCATGAAAAGACATTAAGGAGTGTACGGGAGCACAGAAGTCCACGTTCAGACGAATGGAGCTTGTAACCGTCTTATTCTTTATCTATACAAAAGGAGGACCGTACATGGCGAATCTTCGTTTCGTTTCCGCTGACTCTCACATGATGGAGCCGGCAGATTTGTGGACCACCCGCCTGGATAAAAAATTCCGGGAACGCTCTCCCAAAGTCATCCAAAATCCCAAGAAGCCCGGGTTGATTTTTGTCGCTGAAGGCATTGACTCCTTCCCCGTTGCTGGTGGCTTTGGTGCCGGACGTTCGGGTGAGGAACTGAAAGAGCATTTGTCTAAAGGCTACGAAGCCGCCCGCCCAAGCGGCTGGGATCCGGTCGAACGTATCAAGGATCAGGAACTTGACGGTGTCGAGGCTGAGGTTCTCTACACCACACTTGGCATGCCATTGTTCGGTTTACAAGATGCAGATCTACAACGCGCCTGTTTCGGTGTATACAACGATTGGGTCGCCGACTTCTGCGCGCACAATCCGAAACGGCTCTATGGGATTGGCTTGGTTTCACTCGAAGACATTGACCAGGGCGTAAAGGAACTCGAACGGATTCAGAAGCGTGGCATGCGTGGCGCGATGATCTGGGGGTCACCACCTGAAGACAAGCCGTATAGTAGCCGGGAGTATGATAAATTCTGGCAGGCCGCATCCGATTTGCAGATGCCCCTCTCACTGCATGTGATTACCGGCAAAAGCAAAGAAAGTAAGATCAATTTCGAAGAGATCAGCACGTTCTACATGAATATTATTCATGAAGTGCAACGTTCGCTGACGCAGTTGATCTTCGGTGGGGTGTTAGAGCGCTTCCCGAAATTGACGATCATTTCTGCTGAAAACGATACCGGCTGGTTCCCGCATTACATGTATCGCATGGATCATGCTTACGAGAAATTCAACGCGATGGAGAAGAATCCTCTCCCGATGAAGCCGAGTGACTATGTCCGCCGCCAGATATGGGCGACGTTCCAGGACGATCCAGTCGGTCCGGCAACCTACAAGATCTTCGGCGAGAATAACTACATGTGGGCATCGGACTTCCCGCATACCGATTCAACCTGGCCGGAATCCCGTCAGTGGATCGCCAAGGACTTCAACGGTGTACCGGACGAGGTGACCCGCAAGATCGTGTTCGACAACGCGGTGAAGCTGTATCGGATGGATTTGAACTAACAGCGATCAACGGTCAGTTTTTAGCAGTTAGCAATTCAGTAAGAAAAGCCAGGAGCCCGTCTTCTGGCTTTTTCTTTTGTGCTGCTGGACCTGACAGTTGACAAGCGCGAAGCAGCAGCAGGATAATCACCCGCGAGGGAGGAGCAGAGATGCCTGCCCAAACGCCCGCAGTTGGGATGGAGCGCAAGCTAGCGGCGATCTTCAGTACGGATGTCGCTGGCTACAGTCGTCTCATGGGAGACGATGAAGAGGCCACCATCCGCACCCTTACTGCCTACCGCGCCCTGATCTCCTCTCTTATTCAGCGCCACCGTGGACGAGTGGTGGATTCTCCAGGTGATAATCTCTTGGCCGAGTTCGCCAGTGTGGTCGATGCCGTGCGCTGCGCAGTCGAAATTCAACATGAACTCAAGGGCAAGAACGCCGAGTCTCCCTGAACACCGTCAGATGCAGTTTCGCATCGGCATCAACCTGGGCGATGTGATCGTCGAGGGCGAACGGCTCTACGGCGATGGGGTCAACATCGCCGCGCGGTTGGAGAGTCTGGCGATTCCGGGCGGTATTTGCATCTCCGGCACGGTCTACGACCATGTCAAGAATAAGGTAGCGCTTGGTTATGAGTATCTGGGCGAACAGACGTCAAGAACATCGCTGAGCCGGTGCGGATGTATCGGGTAGTGTTGGATGAAGCCGCAGCAACCCTGGTCGAGCAAGCCGTGCTTCGACAAGCTCAGCACGAACGGACACCGACTCCGGATCACTCCTGAGCACTGTCGAAAGGTGGACTGGCGGGGTTTGCAGACGCCGGGTCGTGGACTGTGTGCTAGCTGGGCTGGTGCTCATCGCAGGCAACGTTCGTTGACTGTCCGGTATCTTTCCTCTTCCTACCACCCCTAGCACCCCAACCCCTAGTCCCGCAGGCCGCGCCCGCTGCGCTGCCCTTGCCCGACAAGCCCTCCATCGTCGTGCTGCCCTTCGTCAATATGAGTGGAGACCCCGAGCAGGAGTATTTCAGCGACGGCCTCACCGAAGTGCTCACCGGTGACCTCTCCAAGATCTCCAGCCTGTTTGTCATCGCCCGCAACTCGGCCTTCACCTACAAAGGCAAAGCGGTGAAGGTACAAGACGTGGGGAAGGGTTGCCCCTACAATAACACCAGACCGGCGGGTGCGCCCTGCGCGCCGATGGATAGTGGCTGGTCTGCTACTCATCGCAGCATCAGTCGTCACTATCCGTTACCTCCCCTTTCCTACCAGCACCCAACCCCTAACACCTAGCACCCAGCCCCTTCCCCTGCCCGACAAACCCTCCATCGTCATCCTGCCCTTCGTTAATATGAGTGAAGATCCCAGGCAGGAGTATTTCAGCGATGGAATAACTGAGGGCCTTACCACGGCCCTCTCACAAATCTCCAGCCTGTTCGTGATCGCCCGCAACTCCGCTTTCACTTACAAAGGCAAAGCGGCGAAAGTACAGGACGTAGGGCGCGAGATGGGGGTGCGCTATGTGCTGGAAGGCAGTGTGCAGCGAGCCGACCAGCGGGTACGGATTACCACGCAGTTGATCGACGCCACGACCGGCTATCACCTGTGGTCCGAGCAGTATGACCGGCCGCTCAAGGATATCTTCGCCCTGCAAGATGAGATCGTGCAGAAGATCGTGACGACGCTGAAGCTGCAGCTAACATTGCAAGAGCAAGGGTTCATCGTGCGCAAACACACCGAACAATCTGGAGGCCTACGATGCCTTCTTGCGTGGGCTGGAGTATCATTGTAGCGCTACACGAAAGAGGCCAATGCCCAGGCGCGGCAGATGTTTGAGAAAGCCTTTGCCCTGGACCCGCAGTATGCCGAGGCGTACGCCTGGTTGGGTGGACCTACTACCTTGAGTGGATCTGGCGCTGGAGTGCAGATCCCCAGACCCTGGAGCGGGCGTTGGCGATGGCGCAAAAGGCTATCGCCCTGGATGACTCCCTGCCGATAGCCCATTGGCTCTTGAGCTATGTCTATGCACAGAAACAGCAGTATGAGCAAGCCATCGCCGAAGGCGAACGAGCTATCGCCCTTGATCCCAACAATGCGGATAGCTATGCGATCCAGGCGGAGGTGCTGAACTTCGCGGGCAGGCCAGAGGAAGCCCTGCAGGTCGATGGAGCAGGCGATGCCGTCTCAACCCCCGCTTCCGCCCTGGTACTTATTCGACTTGGGCTGGCCTACTACTTGACCGGGCGGTATGCCGAGGCGATCGCCACGCTGAAGGAAGCTCATCAGCCGCAGACCCCAATTATTTTGCGTGCCTACTTCATCCTGGCTGCCAACTACTTGTAGCAGTGGGCCTCTCAACAGAGCCCAGATGCCCAGACGTTGGAGCCGGCAGTGGCGGCGGCGACAACGGGCGATTGCCTTGAATGACACTGCTCCCCTGGAGCCACCTTCTTGGGCATGTCTATCTGTGGCAAAAGCAGTATGACCAGGCCCGCGGAGATGGAGCGGGCCGTGGCCCTCGATCCCAATGAGGCTGTGAGCTATGCGGCTCTGGCTGAGGTGCTGAGCTATATGGGCAAGTCGGAGGACGCCCTGGGGGCCGCAGCAAAGGCGTTGCGCCTGAAGTCCTCTATTGTGGACGCTCACTTAAACAGCGTCGGCATTGCCTATGCCGTGGCAGGGCGGCTACGAGGAAGCGATTGCTCCTTTGCAGCGCTTTCTCAGTCGCTATCCCAACATTCTGGGCGCCCATCTGACGCTGGCAGCGGTCTACAGCGAGCTGGGCCAAGCCGCCGAGGCGCAGGCGGAGGCGGCTGAGGTCCTACGACTGAATCCCAATTTCTCACTGGAAGTGCACAAGCAGCGAATGCCGATCAAAGATCCAGCGGTGTTGGAGCGGCATATTGCGGCGTTGCGTAAGGCGGGGCTGAAATAAATGAAGAATGAAAAATTAAAAATGAAGAATGAAGAATAAGAAGATAGGCTGAAGGCTAAAGGCTGGAAGAAAATGAAGAGTGATAAAGAAGCCGAAGAGCGGCGAATGAATGTAGGCAGGTCTTTCAAGGCCGGTTAAGCTGAGTCCTGGACTTCAAAGGAGCAATCGTATGTCTGTGACGGCACCATCGGCCTCAGTCCTCAACGAACAATCTGTCGCTGTCCCAACCGATATCATCTGGCGCTTCAGTGTGGACCAGTATCACGCCATGATTCAGACTGGCATTTTAACTGAAGATGATCCTGTCGAATTACTGGAAGGATGGTTGGTGACAAAAATGTCAAAAAATCCAAAACACACGGTTGTCAGCAACGCGTCTGGCCCGTCATGCCTTAGCAAAGGATCATCGCTGCAGGTTGGTACGTTGACTGCACAAGAACCTGTTGACCACGGATAGTGAGCCTGAACCAGATGTAGACAATCGTTCGAGGAGAATACACGTCAATACACTCGACCGACATCCTAGTCCGCAAGATGTCGCCCTAGTAGTTGAGGTAGCAGATTCCACTCTCAGCGAGATCGTTCCTTGAAGCTGTCATCGTATCAACCGATGTCATCTGGCGCCTCAGTGTGGATCAGTATCACGCCATGATTCAGGCGGGCATTTTAACTGAAGATGATCCCGTCGAATTGCTGGAAGGATGGTTGGTGACCAAAATGTCGAAAAATCCCGAAGCATCGTGTCGTCACGCATTTGGTCCGTGAGGCTTTAGCTCAGCTTCTTCCCTCAGGCTGGTATGTTGATGCTCAAGAGCCTGTTACTACCACGGATAGTGAACCTGAACCCGATGTGGCTGTAGTGCGTGGCAATAGACGTCAATATCTCGACCGCCATCCCGGACCTCAAGACATCGCCCTGGTAGTTGAAGTAGCAGATTCCAGCTCTTCAACGAGACCGCACACTGAAGAAGCAGATCTGTACGCAGCGGCGGGAATTTCCCGTGTACTGGATTGTTAATTTGCTCGCCAATCAGATTGAGGTGTATAGCGACCCTTCAGGACCGATGAGCAACCAGATTACCAACAGCAGCAAAATTATGGTCTGGAAGATGCGATACCCGTCGTCATCGATGGCCAAGAAGTCGGTCGCTTGGCTGTAAAAGATTTGCTGCCGTAAAGAGGTTACAGGGGACAGCTTACAGAGGAAAAGCCTTCTTACCGGCCCCTGGCCCCTGTAACCTATCCCTTCTTTTCTTACTTCTTCTCCAACACCGCCTTCACGACTTTCGGCGGTGACATGGGCAGTTCTGTCATCCGCACGCCAACCGCCGGTAGATCGCATTGGCAATCGCTGCCGGTGGCGGCACGATCGGCACTTCGCCGACGCCACGAATGCCGATCGGATGGCCTGGATTCGGCACCTCAACCAGGATCGTCTCGATCATCGGCAGATCAAGACAGTCGTGGGCATACGGTAATCGAGAAATCCCGTGTTCCGCATGATACCGTTCTCATCGTAGTAGTACTCCTCATTCAGCGCCCACCCCACTCCTTGTGACACACCACCTTGGATCTGGCCTTCGACGTAGCTCGGATGCACCGCTTTGCCAACATCTTGTGCGGCGGTGTAGCGTAAAATATCGACTTTGCCAGTCTCAGCATCGACCTCAACGTCCACCACGTGGGTCGTAAATGCAGGACCAACACCGCGCGGGGTCATCGACGCCCGTCCTGTCACTGGACCACCAGCGCGGGGCAGTTTTCCTGCTAACTCTCTGAGAGTCATGGATTCATGGCCGTTCGTCGTGCACGACACGACGCCATCCTGGTAGACAACGTCACCAGGCTTAGCCTTCCACAAGGTCGCGGCGCGCTGCTTGAGTTGATTCACTGCATCCTGAGCCGCTTCATAGACCGCATAGCCAGTGGCAAAGGTCACACGGCTGCCACCGGTGGTGTCAGTATGACCAATTGACTCCGTATCGGCAACGACCGGATGTACTTCTTCGGCTGTGAGGCCCAACACCTCAGCGGCGATCATTGCACACGAGGCGCGGGTGCCGCCGATATCAGGCGAGCCAGTAACGACATTCGCCGTTCCGTCGGTGTTAATACTGACTATCGCCGAGGACTGGAAACCCGCGTTAATCCAGAAGCCCGACGCCACCCCACGACCTCGCAGTTTCCCATTGTGTGACTTCTGCAGCGGAGATTGATAATGGGGGCTGTTTTTGATGGCTTCGACTGTCTCAAGATGGCCAATGCGCCTGAACTGCGGCCCAGCTGGTTGCGCAGTCCCTTCTTTTGCTCCATTGATGCGACGAAATTCTAAGGGGTCAATGCCGAGTTTTTCCACGATCTCGTCAATCACGGTTTCGGTAGCAAATGCAGCATTGGTTGCACCCGGAGCGCGATACGCAGCAGTCTTGGGTTTGTTCAGAACCACATCGAAGCCGTCGATTTGCAGATTGTCGATGTCGTACGGAGCCAGCACGGTCATACAGCCGACGGCAATCGGTGAACCAGGATAGGCACCGGCTTCGTACGCCATCCACACCTGCGCCGCCGTGATCTTTCCCTCTTTGTTCGCTCCGATCTTGACGCGAATATGCGAGCCTGAGGTTGGACCAGTCGCTCTGAGTACTTCGTTGCGGGTCATCACCATCTTGACAGGTCTGCCTGTCTTTTTGGACAAGAGTAAAGCGAGCGGCTCCAAATAGACGGTGGTTTTGCCACCAAATCCACCACCGATTTCAGCCGGAACCACTTTAATATCACCGCGATTCATCTGCAGGATATGACCGCACAGCTCACGGATCGCGAAGGTTCCCTGGGTGCTTACCCAAATCGTGCTGCGTCCATCTTGGTTGTATTGCGCGACCGCGTTGTGCGGTTCGATGTAGCCCTGGTGGACCATCGCCGTATTAAACTCGCGCTCGACGATCACCTCAGCCGCCTTAAATCCTGCCTCCAGGTCGCCACGGGCAAAGCGAACCTGACTGGCAACGTTTGTTTGTTTATCACTCTTCTCCGCCGTTCCACTCGTGCGGAGATACGGATGCAAAATCGGCGCGTCGTCCTTCATCGCCGCAAGAACATCTTGGACATGAGGCAAGGGTTCATACTCAACTTTGATAAGTTTCACTGCCTCCTCGGCAATGTGTGGGCTGGTCGCCGCCACGGCTGCTACCGCATGCCCATCGTAGAGCACTTTGTCTCGCGCCATAATGTTCATGGACAAATTACGGGCGTTGATTAAATTCTCACCTACCTGGACGAGCTCAGGCGGGACATCGGGAAAATCCGCACCCGTGATGACGGCTTTCACCCCTGACAACGCCCGCGCCGCCGAAGTATCAATCGCTTTGATACGCGCATGCGCATGAGGGCTGCGCAACACTTTCGCGTGCAACATTCCAGGCAGGCTAATGTCGGCGCCATAACGAGCGCGGCCTGTCACTTTATCTACTCCGTCATGACGAATCGGACGTGTGCCAATGACTTTGAACTTATGCTCTGGTTGCGCTTCCATACTCACCTCCTGTCACAAAAAAATGGGGAAGAACGCGGTGCGCCCTTCCCCAGGACTCACCAGACTACAGTGTTCATCCTCCAGCAATAGCCGGAACAAAATGGATCTCACTATCGGATGGGACAGGCTCGGACAAACCGCCAGTGATGACTTCACCATTGATCGAGACAGCAACCGAGCCAGCTAAATCACCTTGCTCAACCACGCGGTCACGAAAACCAGGAAACTGACGTTCCAAATCGTTAATGAGTTCCCTGAGCGTCGCCCCAGTTGCCGAGGTGCGATCTTTGCCGCCGGTCAATTTACGCAAGTAAAGCGGGGATAAAAACGGTGGCCATAGTAGGTTACAGGGTACGGAGTGAACAGGTTACAGAGAGAAGAAAGGACTTCTTACCGTCCCCTGTCTCTCTGTAACCCGTCCCCTATTTTTCTACTTCTTCTCCAGCACCGCCTTCACTACCTTCGGCGGTGACATGGGCAGTTCGGTCATCCGCACGCCGACGGCGCGATAGATAGCATTGGCAATCGCTGCCGGCGGCGGAACAATTGGCACCTCGCCGACACCGCGAATCCCAATCGGATGACCGGGGTTCGGCACTTCGATAAGGATTGTCTCGATCAGGGGTAGATCAAGAGTCGTGGGCATACGGTAGTCGAGAAATCCCGCGTTCCGCAGTGTCCCTTTCTCATCATAGAAGTATTCTTCATTTAAGGCCCAGCCGACGCCTTGGGCAACAGCTCCCTGCATCTGCCCTTCGACATAGCTCGGGTGCACTGCTTTACCCACGTCTTGGACCGCGGTGTAGCGCAAGACATCAACCTTGCCGGTCTCTGGGTCTACCGCAACATCGACTACATGAGTAGCAAAGGCAGGTCCGACACCACGCGGATTCACTGACGCACGTCCACCGACTGGGCCGCCAGCACGAGGAAGCTTTGCCGCTAGCTCTTTCAGCGTCATCGACTCCTGACCGTTTGTCGTGCGTGAAACCACACCATCTTGAAAGATAACTTCCTCAGGTTTCGCCTTCCACAGCGTTGCGGCACGCTGCTTTAGTTGATTCACCGCATCCTGGGCAGCTTCGTACACCGCATAGCCAGTGGCAAAGGTCACCCGGCTACCACCCGTCATGTCCGTGTGACCAATTGACTCGGTATCAGCGACGACCGGATGGACTTCTTCAGCTTTGAGGCCTAGCACCTCAGCAGTGATCATCGCCATTGACGCACGGCTACCGCCAATGTCAGGCGAGCCGGTAACGACGTTCGCTGTTCCGTCGGTGTTGATATTGACTGTAGCGCTCGACTGAAAACCGGCATTGAACCAGAAACCCGAAGCGACGCCCCGCCCTACGAGCTTGCCACTCACTTTCGGCAACGGCGACTTGTAGTGAGCACTATTCTTGGCCGCGTCGAGTGTTTCCAGATAGCCGATACGCAAGAACTTTGGCCCAGCCGGTTGCGCCGTCCCTTCCTTTGCTCCGTTGATCCGGCGAAATTCTAATGGATCGATGCCCAGCTTTTCCGCCAGCTCGTCGATCACCGTTTCAGCACCCATCGCGGCATTCGTCGCTCCTGGCGCGCGGTAGGCTGCGGTCTTGGGTCTGTTGACCACTACGTCGAAGCCATCGATCTGGAGATTTTCCAAATCGTATGGCGCCAGCACTGTCATACAGCCAGCTCCCACTGGCGAACCTGGGAAGGCACCAGCCTCGTATGCCATCCAAATCTGCGCGGCTGTGATTTTGCCTTGTTTGTTCGCTCCCATCTTGACGCGGATATGCGAACCAGACGTCGGTCCGGTGGCACGCAGCACTTCGCCTCGGCTCATCACTAATTTGACCGGCTTGCCGGACTTCTTCGACAGCAGGAGGGCAAGAGGCTCAAGATAGATTCCGATTTTTCCGCCAAAGCCCCCACCGATTTCTGCCGGTATGACCTTGATTGAACTCGCCGGAATACCCAGCACTAGGCCGCACTGATCGCGCGTGGTAAACGCACCTTGCGTGCTTGTCCAGATAGTGGTTTGCCCATCAGCGTTGTACTGCGCCACAGCGTTATGTGGCTCAATATATCCTTGATGGACCATCGCGGTATTGAACTCGCGCTCGACAACCACATCAGCCGCTTTGAAACCGGCCTCTAGGTCACCACGGGCAAAACGAACCTGGCTGGCGATATTCGTTTGTTTATCGCTTTTCTCCGGCGTCCCGCTGGTGCGTACATCAGGCAGGAGAATGGGGGCGTCCTCCTTCATCGCGCTGCGTACGTCTTGCACATGGGGGAGGACTTCATACTCGACCTTAATCAGTTTCACCGCTTCCTCGGCAATGTGCGGGCTGGTTGCCGCCACAGCCGCCACCGGATGCCCATCGTAGAGCACTTTGTCATGCGCCAGGAGATTCATGGACATGTAGTGGGGATTCATCGCCAGCTCACCCATCGGCACGACGCCGGACTGGAGCTTCGGGAAGTCCGCACTTGTGACGACGGCTTTCACCCCAGGCAGCGCCGCCGCCGCCGAGACATCGAGAGATTTAATCCGCGCATGCGCATGTGGGCTGCGTAGCACCTTGCCATGCAGCAGGCCGGGAAGAGTGACGTCCGCGCCATATCGCGCACGACCAGTGACTTTGTCCACACCATCGTGGCGAATGGGACGAGTACCGATGACTTTGAATTTTGCTTCCTGCACAGTTGCCATGTTTACCTCCCTTGCATAACCGTGGCGGCATCCATGACCGCACGCACGATCTTATCATAACCAGTACAACGGCAAAGATTCCCAGCTAAACCGAACCGCACTTCATGTTCAGTTGGCTTGGGATTCTTATCGAGAAGTGCTTTTGCAGCGACTAAAAACCCGGGCGTACAAATTCCACACTGGAGAGCAGCATGCTCTAAGAACTTCTGCTGTAATGGATGCAGCTTCTCTCCATCCTTGGCGATGCCTTCGACGGTCTCAACTTTACATCCCTGCATCTCTGGACCGAGCACGAGACAAGAGCATACGACTCGACCATCCATGACTATGCTACACGCACCACAGTCGCCGGTTAGACATCCCTCTTTCGTTCCGGTGAAACCGAGCACGTCACGAAGGACTTCCAGTGCACTCTGGCGTGGTTCACACAGGAACTCGACTTGTTCCCCGTTCAATGTTGTTTCGACATGTACTTTACCTGACATGATGTTCCCTTCCTTACTTCTTCTTTGCTCGTGCGGCGGCTTCAGTAAGCACCCGACGGGTGAGAACGCCAACCATATGATTGCGATAATCCACGGTCCCGCGCATATCGGTAATCGGTACCGCAATTTGCTGTGCTAACGCCGCTGCTGCCGCAATATTTTGCTCGTTTAATGGCTTGCCCACTAGGGACTCGCTCGCGGCTTTGGCAAACAATGGCGTTGGTGCGACCGCTCCCAACCCGATCCGTGCAGCTGTGCAGGTGTCACCATTGAGCGTCACCGATGCTCCAACCCCAACCACAGCGATGTCCATTTCATTACGGGGAATGAAACGTTGATAACAATCCGCTGAATGCGGCTTCGGTGCCGGGACACGGAACTCGACCAGAATCTCTCCAGGTTGGAGAACCGTGCGTCCTGGGGAAAGAACAAAGTCTTCCGCTTTCACCGTGCGTGTTCCCTTAGAACTAGCAATGACACATTCTGCTCCGAGCGCGATGAGCGCGGGTGGGGTATCTGCTGCTGGCGATCCGTTACAGAGGTTGCCACCGACAGAGCAACGATGCTTAATTTGTACCGAGCCGATGAGCCACGCTGCTTCAGTGAGGCCAGGATATTTGTCCTGCATCATCTTATCTTCATAAATGCGCACACTCGGTACAGCAGCACCAAGACGCAGTCCAGTTTGCGGATCAAAAGCGATGATTTGCAGCTCAGGTATGCTTTTGACATCGACAATAACGTCTGGCTGCCGGGTGGCAGCACGCATCTGGATCAGTAAGTCAGTCCCACCAACTAAGGCTCGCGCCTTGTCACCAGAAGAGGAAAATAGACTGAGCGCCTGATCGAGTGATCGAGGGGCTTCATATGTAAATGCTTGCAACGTTCCCTCCTATTGAGAAAGTCCGTACGGACAGGATGTCTGCTTGCGCACTTTAGTGAGCCCTGGCACGAGATGCAAGGGCGAAGCACCAAGAAAGAAGCAAAGATACAGCCCCGTTCTCCGTTCGGCGGAACAGTTTATACCACTCCCTCTTCCACCGCACAACCGAACCACAGACAAAAAAAGAGGGCACGAAATCGCATACCCTCTTTCTCAGTTATAATAAGTTAGAATTAGTGATCTTAATCGAGTGGGATACGAATCTTCTGCCCAGGAAAGATCAGGTTCGCATCTTTGATGACCTCGCGGTTGGCCTCGAAGATACGATTGTATTTGTTGGGATCACCGTAGAACTGCTTGGAGATCTTGGACAGGTTGTCACCTGACTTAATGATGTAATACTCAACTTTCTCCTTCTCTGCCGGAGCTTGCACTTGGGCGGCATCAACCTCCGCTACGCCTTGTACGTTACCAGCGATCAAGACTGCTTTCTGCATGGCTTCGGCAGAGGCGGCTGATCCTGACAATGCGACTTTCCCGCTGGCTGGATCGTAGTTAACATTTAAGCCGCTGAGTCCCGGATTTGACGACTCGATCTCAGCTTTGATCTTCGCCTCTGCTTCGTCATCGCGATTAAAAATCTTCTTGCCAATGTTTCTGACGAAATCGAACAGTCCCATAAATCCTCCTTTCGTTACCGTATAGTCTTCATTCTTCTTAATGCGGCGAGGGGAAGAAAGCAAACCCTGCAGGTGAACCATATGCCTTCACTGATACTCGCAGGCTGCATTGCGATACCTCCTTGCTTAATGAGATTGAAAGTAGTCATCGATAGTTCGAGCAATCTCTTCGGGCTTTTCCATCGCCAGGAAGTGGCTTGTCTCTGGAACTGTTACGAGTGAGCCATGAGGAATACGTTGTGCGACACGCTCAGCAATGAGCGCTATTGGTGGGTCAGTCCGCTCGCCACGCAGGACCAGAGTTGGACAAGTAATCCTGTCGAGTTGCGAGAAGATATCAAGCGACATGGTCGTCGCGAACACATGCGCCTCGACCTCAGCCGAGCACTTTAAGGCCACACGTCCATCCGGCAGGTCGTAGGTTCCGTGGTTGACGTAATCCCACAGTACCTCGTCACGCCACGCCGCAAACGCGTCTTTCCCTTGATAGGCAGTAAAGAGTTGTTGGCGACTGTCCCATATCACTCGCCGACGCAGGGTGCGTTCGACTAGAGGATGATTATCCGCCGATAAACGAGCTAAAAATTGCGGTTCATGCGGAACACTCACAGGCTCCAGCAGCGCCAAGCCTTTTACTTTGCCAGGATGCGTCGCGGTATACAACGCAAGCAAGGCACCACCTCCAGAATGGCCAACTCCGTAGAAATCTTGTAACCCAAGATGATCGACGACACCTTCAACGTCCTGTGCCATCTTTTGCCAATAGTCAGCACCAAGCGCAGATTTTTCACTGTCGCCTTGGCCACGTAAGTCCGTTGTCACAACATGATAATGCGCAAGAAGAGGATGAATCAGCGCGCGATAGATACGCCCCAAAAATCCGTTGGCGTGTATCAAGAGCAGCGTGGGCCCTCGACCACCCCAATCAGCAAGGTGCAACTTCACATTATCAATCGCAATGAATTGGCTTCGTAGTTCCATGAGGATCTCGTGTAAACTGCTCAGTCTCGATTGTCTAGCGTCTGGCCATCCCCAACGATCTCTAGGCCAAATGCCTCGTGCATGATAGGAAGAAACCACCTGTGATGAGGAGGAGACCTCCAATATGGCTCACGAGCATCCATCTCAAACCGAACAGCATCACCCTACCCCAATTTTCCGCTTTTGCCCCAAATGTGGAGGCTCACTGGGCCGCCAACAACTCAAGACGCATGAACCTGAACGGCTCGTCTGTACCACCTGCACCTTTATCTTCTACGATGACCCCAAAGTCGCCGCATGTACAGTTCCCATTATCGATGGCAAGATTGTTTTACTCAAACGCGGTATTGAACCGAGCTATGGCAAGTGGGTGTTCCCAGGCGGGTTCTTAGATCGAGGCGAACGCGTAGAAGCTGCTGCTATCCGGGAGACGTGGGAAGAAGTCAATCTAAAAGTCGAAATCACAAAGCTTCTCAATGTGTATTCCTATGCTGGCTATCCAGTTGTAGTGGTCGTGTACCTTGCCAAGGTTATCGATGGTGAACTGCAAGCAATGGACGAAACCCTTGAGGTGCGCATGTTTACTCCCCAAGAAATCCCGTGGGACGACCTTGCGTTTCCCAGCACGCGAGATGCCCTCACCGATCTATTACGGCAAGGCAGTGCCTTGTAAATTACAAGCAGGACACCCAACTTTTTTTATTCAGGCAATTCTGTTAGGGTTTCGCAAATTTTTTCGGAGGTATACGGCGGCATGGCGGAAAACAAGGTCACAGAGGGAGAGGAATTTAGTAAGGCGATATGGCATTACGTTGGGGTAGCAGTGTTGTGGCTTTCGTTGCTTTTCTCAGGTCTAGCTCTCGAACGACTTGGGTTAACGTCCAATTACTTGACCAGTATTATCCCGAGCGAAGTGGGAGAGTTGAAGAAGGTAAATACTGAGTTCCAAGATAATCAACGGAAAGTTATGGATGAAAATCAGCGTCTCAAGGGTCTGATCGGTCGGGAACAAGCCTGCCAAGACGCCCTTAATATCTGCCAAAGTGAAAAGAAAAAGCTCGAAGATCAAGCAAAAGCTGGCCAATAGTCAGTAACGGCAACGAGTAATGAGTGATGATAGAAAATAGGAGCACAGAAAGGAATCCTTCCTCCTCTTTAGCCTACATTGCCTTACCCTCACTATCTCATTCCCACTCCCGCTGTCGTTGAATAAATCCTTTCACCGTGTCAACTGTCGCCTCTGGCAGCTCGATATTAAACAAATGACTCGCATTGGCCAGGATCGCTAAATCGGCATTGGGAATCCGTTGCGACAGGGTGACTGAATTTTCTGGTGGCACAAGCCCGTCTTGTTTGCCGGTAATTACCAGTGTCGGGGCAGTGATTTGCGGAAGGCGTTCGTAGGTATCATGCCCCGAGATCGCTTCCATCTGTCGCACCATCGCGTGTTTTGGGGTTGGATGCTGTGCCGACAATTGGTTTAATTCGAGCAGAACGTTCATACGCTTTTGCAAGAACCACGGAGTTACTGCGACTTTCGTCATGATCAACGCCGCCTGCTGCACATCGACCGAGGCAATATTCCCGAGCATATTCACCACGTCAGCATCTTTCGACAGCACGGTATTTTGCCCTCCGCAACTCGTACAGCCAAGAGTGAGCGTCTTCACTCGTTGCGGATAGCGCAAAGTGAACTCTTGGGCGATCATTCCTCCCATAGAAATGCCGAAGACATGGGCTCGTTCAATCCCGAGAGCGTCGAGCACGCCGACCGTATCCTCAGCAAACAGTGCCATAGAATAGGGTACGTCAGGTTTATCACTACGTCCGACCCCACGGTTGTCAAAGGCGATGGTGCGGAAGTCCTGAGCAAATGCCGGAATGTTCCAATGCCAGCCAATCGAACTCACGGTAAATCCCATAATTAACAGCAACGGGTCACCACTCCCTTGCTCTTCATAATGGATATTGATGCCGTTAGATTTGACTTGAGGCATGCGTAGCGTCCTTTCACTAACTGCTGGGCGACTTTGCCGTTTTCTTTTCTAATAATTGGCGTTTCCAATCGAGCATACGCGCTTTTGCTGCTTCTGCTTCCGCTTCTGGGACCATGCCTTTTTGTTGATAGAAACGCGACAGCAGCGTAAATCCCATTGGGTCTTCTGGCGTCAATTCGGTTAATCGCCGTGCGGTCGAGATGGCGTCATCAAGCCGTTCAGCATCGGCATATGCATGGGCCAAATCATGCACTGCTTCAAGATGATTGGGGTCAATACCCAAGATCGCGATATAGGCGGCAATGGCTTCATCGGTATTGCCGTCGCACAACAAGTCGTAGGCTTTATCATACATCGCTTGGAGATCGGCCATATATCCTCCTAGCATGAGGAAGTATTCAGCGTGGGAACTCTAACCCATTTGTCGGTACGGACCAACCCCAGGGTGGGTTACGAATCTCAGCTTTCATGGCATTCTGAACAGATCACAGTGATCTACAGAACTGTTCCTCAGCAACACGCAACACGTAATACGTAACACGTAAAAGAGAGATTCTTCGCTCTGCTCAGAATGACAGGGCCACTCCGATGAACATGCAGCGGTCTTCAGTAAATGCCCAGGTGCTCGACTTTATCCACGATCCGCATGGCAAGGATTTTAATACCCTGGCGCTTGCGGTCTTTTTGCAACAGTTTCAACTCAACCGTCCTTATCAGCGATTCTGTCTCACACGTGGGCAAACACCAGATACAGTCACACGTTGGCAGGATATTCCCGCAGTCCCGACGGTTGCGTTTAAGGAATTGGATTTAACCTGTGGACCAGCGGAAAAGATTTTTCTTACCAGTGGCACGACGCGCGGCCAGGAGAAGCGTGGACGACATCTTGTACCGGACCTCACACTGTATCATGCATCTGCGTTGGCTCATTTCACTGCCTGTGTTTTGCCCGACAACCGACGATTGCGGACGCTTGCCCTCATTCCCTCACTAGAAGCACGTCCCCAGTCATCGCTCACGCAAATGGCCGAATGGATAGTCAAAGACCTCAGCAGTGAAGGAAGTGCCTCTTTCATCGACTCAACCGGGATACATCTCGAAGCATTCGTTGATGCCGTCACGCAGGCGCAACGCGAAGGGATACCGCTCTGTATCCTGGCTATTACTTCAGCACTGGTTGCTTTCTTTGACTGGTGCGAAGCGCATGGTCGTCAGTTCGCTCTACCAGGTGGGAGTCGCATTATGGACACTGGCGGCAGCAAAGGCATGCAGCGTCAGGTTTCGCGTAATGGCATCCTGCAATCTTGCTGGAAGTATTTAAAAGTCGCTGGGTACTACTGCGTCAACGAGTACGGCATGACGGAAATGGCGTCACAGTTTTATGACAACGTCTTGTACAACCGCTTCCGCCAGAGTAACGAACCGCGTTACAAGATTGGTCCGCCATGGGTACGCACGTTTGTAGTTGATCCAGAAACGCTCCAAGAAGTTCCACCAGGACAAGTTGGTATTCTCCGTCACTTCGATCTTGCCAATTGTGGTTCAGTGATGGCGATTCAGACCGACGATTTGGGTTACACCGTCGGTGCAGGTTTCGAGATCACAGGTCGCGTGCCAGGAGCAGAAGCTCGCGGCTGTGCGTTGATGCTAGAGGAGTTGTTGTCGGGGCAGGGGGAACGTAAAGCGTAAATATGTAAAACGTAAAAACTCGGTTTTCCAGTATTCTCTTCCGCTTTACGTTTCACGTTTTACGCTTCATACTTTACGTTTCACGCTTTACGTTTTATCCTTCCGTTGGTGCTAACTCTGTCACCGTCCGAACTTCAATTCCTCATCGACCGCCTTCTCTCCGCCCGAGAGCGACATCTTGTTCATCGTCCACTCCGAGAAATCCTCGCAAGTATCGATGCTGTTGTCGCTCGTTTTCTTGATCCACACTCCGAGGAACGGAGTAAACTTGAGGCAACACTTCCTACGGAAACAGGTCTTTCTCTAGAAATGATTCGTCACACACTGCCGTTGATTTTTCAAGAATATCGGGCTGACCGGTTACAGCAACTCCTGCAAGACGAACTCGGCAATCTCAACGCCCTTGATACCTTCGTGCCAGTCGGCACTGGCAAACGCAGAGCTTACGGTCCACAATTGATCACCCATGTCCTCGCTGGCAACCTCCCCGGCGCAGGGCTCGATAGCATCATCTTTTCACTCCTAGTGAAATCAGCGACGCTAGTAAAAGCAGCGTCAGGCGCATCGATACTGCCAACTCTCTTTGCTCATACACTTGCTCAGGTTGATCCTGAACTCGGCGCGTGCCTTGCCGTAGTGACCTGGGCAGGCGGCAGTACGGCCTTGGAAGAGATTGCCTTTTCTCAAGCGGAGGTAGTCGTCGCGTCAGGCTCAGACCAAAGCCTGGCAGCAATTCGTCCGCGCGTGCGGGGAAAGTTTATCGGTTATGGCCACAAGATGAGCTTTAGTGTCATTACCAAAGAAACACTACACAATGCGCAAGAACTCGCACGCCAAGCGGCCTACGACGTGGTGTTGTATGATCAGCAAGGCTGCTTATCTCCGCAACTGATCTATGTCGAAGAGGATGGGCCGGTTTCTCCGAAAGCGTGGGCCGCACTCCTTGCCAATGCGTTCGCAGAGTGGGAACGCACCTTGCCTCGCGGGAATATCTTGCCAGAAACAAGTCTAGCAATCCGTCGCGCACGAGATGAAGCAGAGTGGCAAGCCTTGGCAGGAAAAGATGTCGCACTCTTTGCAAGTCCAAACGGAACGGCATGGACCGTCATATATGATGCTGACCCAACTTTCGTTCCCTCTCCCCTCGCTCGTACGATTCACGTAAAACCGATTGTGTCTCTGACTCAACTTCACGAACTGTTGTTTTCTTGGCGACCCTATCTTGAAGCTGTTGGTCTTGCTGCTCACGCAACACGAATCACGGAGATAGCAGAAGTCTTAGGGCATGCAGGAGTCAGCCGTATTTGCCCGGTTGGCACTATGCAAACGCCACCACTCAGTTGGCGTCACGGTGGGCGCCCACGAATTGCCGACTTGGTCCGATGGGTAGAAATTGAAGTATAAAAGTTCCCCTCACCTACACCACTACAGTGCTAGGTAGAAAAGATCTTCCACAGAACAGCGACGGTCATGGCGAGATTGAAGCCGATCATCCATTTTAAAAGGTTTTGTTCCCCGCGAATGGCGATCAGCTCACCCTCAATACGACTGAAGCGATTCTCCGCACTAGCGATAGCTTCGGCTGCCTTGCGGGCCTTCTCTTCACTTGCACCAGCCTCTTTCAGTGCATCATAGACTTCAGAAATCATCGTACTCATAGTTACACTTTACCACCTCTGTCGTGTGTTGCCAGGTCCAACGGCGCGCAAAGGATGCCATGTGTTGTTCGCACGGGACGCCTCCTGCACCGCTTAACTTGATACTGAGGAGGCTTTGGATTGTGTCCGTAATGCTGCTGAGGAGTGGTCTGCTTGTCGCCACCTACTTCCACTGTTCACGACATACACCCCAACACATACGCCAAGCACACCGAGTAATTGCAGCGACGTGAACGCTTCACGAAAGAAGAACCAACTATAGGCCACCCCAAACACCGGGGCGAGGAACGTCAGCGCCGTCACACGTGTGGCAGAGTTGCGTTGGATCAACCATGCAAAGGCAACAAAGCCAAAGGCAGCTGAAATCAATCCTAAGTACAAAATCGCCGCAACTGCTCGGCCAGTAAATACGAAGGGACGTCCTGCCTCCAGCCACCAGGACATGAGCGCGAGGAGTGGCCACGAAAGCCAACATTGCCAACAGATTAAGGCGACGGGATGAATGCGTCCAGCGGTCCGTTTGGTGGCAATGCCGGAAAATGCGCTGACAAGGGCTCCACTGAGAACGAAGATGTCACCGGCAAGCGTTGATGTTTCTTGTCCGCTTAGCTTGGTAAAGAACAGCGCGACAATTCCCCACAACGCTAGTCCTAGTCCACAGAGCTTTCGACTCGTGAGCTGATCGCCAGGGAGAAAATAGGGGGCAAGAAGCGCAAGGAATAGTGGTTGCGTATAAAAAAATACGGTCGCTCTTCCTGCTGTCGTCCACGAAGTACCTACGTATGCAGTAACATTGATATAGAAGAACATCACCGTCATCACCGCCAGTGTACGAACTTCGGCTGGCCCATAGCGAAGTGGCACCCGCTGATAGAATGCCCAGAGTAAGAGCACAACACCGGTCAGAGCAAAGCGGATCGCACCAGAACCCAAAGGAGGCATATCTAAGGTGCTAATCTTGATACCAACAAACGCACCGCCCCAAATCGCACACAGGAGAATGGTTAGTGCCGTGGCGAAGAAATCGAGAGGCTGGTCAACTGCACGTAAAGGTTCTTTTTCCATCGCCGCTTTCCCTATCAGTGAGGGCGACGAGAATCCAGACGACATGGCTCTCTTTCATAACCTGACGTTTCTTCCTTCTCTGTCATCATTTTGCTAGTAAGGGTCAGACAGGGTGCTGCGACTCACAAGAAGGAAAGGAGTACCTATGCATGGGATAACTGAAAAAAATCTGACTGAGGCGGTGTTGGCAAGGCTTTCCAATACAAACGATCCACGGTTCAAACAGCTCATGACCAGCTTGATTCGTCATCTCCATGCGTTCGTGCGAGAAGTCGAGCTGACGGAAGAAGAATGGATGGCGGGAATCCAATTCCTTACTGCGACAGGAAAGAAATGCGACGATAAACGCCAGGAGTTCATTCTCCTCTCAGATACACTCGGAGTTTCCATGCTGGTCGATGCCCTGAACCATCGCAAACCTGAGGGAGCAACAGAATCAACTGTACTCGGACCATTTTATGTCTCAGGAGCGCACGAGCTGCCCAATGGGACGAACATTGGACAAGGTCTTCCCGGAGACCCGACCCTTTTCTCTGGCCGAGTGTTAACGGTTGACGGCAAACCGATTGCAGGCGCGCAACTCGACATCTGGCATGCTGATGCCGAAGGGTTCTATGACGTACAGCGTCCTGAGCTGAAAGGCATGCGGCTGCGCGGCAAATTCCACACTGACGATCAAGGGAAATTCTGGTTCTGGACAACAAGGCCGACCGAGTATCCAGTCCCCACCGACGGCCCGGTTGGAGGTATGCTCCGCAAGATGAATCGCCATGCCTACCGGCCTGCTCATATCCACACGATTGTGTCTGCTTCAGGATACGAACCAGTAACGACGCATATTTTCGTCGAAGGAGACCGGTATCTCGACTCTGACGCGGTGTTTGGCGTCAAGGACTCACTGATTGTTGACTTTCAGCGACATCACGCCAGGAACTGCTCCTGATGGGACGAAGTTGGACCGACCGTATTTTACGGTGAACTATGATTTTGGGCTGAAGGCTGCGGCTTAATTGGGGGTCGGGAGCCAGGGGTCGGGGGACAGTATTTTATGAGGGCTCTTCATTTTTTGCCGATCCCCGGCCCCCAACTCCTGACCCCTGTCCCCTAGATGTTATCCAACGGAAACACTGGCCGGCGAATCTTAGTAAACGGTAACCGCGACAAGTCCTGCGTAGCCAAACCTGGCGCATCGACATCAATCATCTTCTTCGCGAGTCCCTCGAATCCAGCGCGATGTTGTAGCTCGGCTTTGCATACGAGAATTTTTCGTTGTGTCGGCTCGATGCCAAGACTACGGAAATGATTTGCCTCGAATACTAACGTTGGCCGCGCAGTCAGGATCACTTCTAATCCACCACAGTCGACAAGAACTGTCGTGCCACGTCGATACGTGCCTGCGTTAAACGTTGTCGATGCCGTATAGACACCGTCATGAATCACACGCACCTTGCCACTGATCTGCACAGGTTCGCCGTGAAATTTATCCGTTTTTCCGCCAACCGTGAGAGTGACGTCTTTTCCAATCCCTGCCTTCACTGCCTCTTGCACTGCGGCTGAGTCAGCGATGTTACCGATCACTGCGCCGCGCGCCTTCTGTTTAATTAGTTCAGCGAGAATGGCTGTTCCATCACCCGGCGTTCCAGCACCACCACTGTCAGCAATATCACCAAGCAACACTGGTCCTTCTTCAGTAGCAATTGCTTCACGCACTGCATCTTCGACCGACACCATGTCAGTATGAAACGCATGACGCTTTGCCCAACAGGCTTCTTTGATTTGCTCGGCAATGTCTTGCGCCAGTTTCGCTTCTTTATTAGTGGTCACGGTGACGCTGATCCCAGTCTCACGTTTGTCCGACGTAAAGAATCCACCAAGTAGGGATACGTCCAGTACTTGCGGATGACGCGCAGCAAGATTCGCTGCCTGGCGCATGAGGTGCTCCATCGGCCAACCGGGAGCGATGTAGAGTTTCTGTAATCCTGTCACCATCGCTGGTTGCGCCCATGCACTCGTTGGAGTGATCGACCCATCAAACATTCCCGCCATCACCCGACCAGCGTGACGACCGATAGGAACAAAATCGTAATGCGGATTGGTCTTCACGCCGATCAACATGCTGGCCGACTTCACCATCAGTGGAGAAACATTGGCATGTCCATCAAGCGAGACAATGAGCGGAATTTTATCACCAATCAGATTGCGTATTGCCGCAAGAAAGTCTCCTTCGCCATCATCGACATTCTCCACCGCCTCAGTGCCGTGGATTTGCAGGAAGACACCATCAACCTTCCCGGCCTTCCGCAGCGCCGTAAGAAATTGCTCTTTCAACCATTCATGCGCTTCTGTTGTCACTTTCCCCCAGACACCCGGAACACTGAACAGCAACGGAACGGTTTCCCAGTTATTTTGTTCCGCGACATCAAGAAACCCGGAGATTGCAGTTTCACCACGGCCCATCTTCAAGACCGCATCTCCAGTCAGTGTGGATCGTTGGAATTGAGCTAGATCCATGCGATAGCCCACAAAAGAATTTACCGCGGCAATGTAGCCCCCAATAGCAACGCGCATAGCGTTTCCCTCCTTCTTGTTTCGCTCTGGCGTGTTTTACTGTGTTCGCTTGGTAGCGTGCAAGCGGCGTATTCACTGTTTCAAAATCCCCCCCGAGCGGCGTGCGGTCCCCTTTTGTAAAGGAGGCTTGAGGTTCCCTCCTTTGACAAAGGAAAGGAGGGACAGGGAGGATTTCGCCACCAGTACCACTCCCTGCCCACTGCCATTTGTCATTGCACATCTTCACTGTGGTATGAGCGAAGAAGCTATTGCACCAACTCGACCCTGTCCACCCGAACAAAGGAGAGGACTCATGGCAGTTGTCATCTTGCTGTTAATCTTCTTTTGCCCTGCCCTTACCTCGGCACAGGTCAACCCTGAACCTCCACCACTCGTCCGCTTCACCGGCAGTTTTCTTCCTATCAATGAGACGAAAGCCAGCGAACTCTCTTCTCTGACTGTTTCCATTAAAGAGACCAAATGGCGTTTTCGTATTGCCAAAGTCGAGAAATTAAGCGGGCGCGATCCAAGTGGCACCCGCCTATTAGAAAGCATCTTTCCTCGTCAATTGCATTTTACCGGCCCGCCGCATCTGCTTAATCTCTTGCGTGATCCGCAGATCGAGGGGACCTTGATGACCATCGAAGGACGTCTCTACGTCGGTGAGCATATGTTCCTTCTCATATCTATCACTGAAAGTTCTCTCATGAAAAAGTAACGTTAAGTTATAAGACTGCTAGTTGCGGTTAGAATCTCCCCGCCTGATCTTCTGCCTCTTGTTCCCTGATGTACCGCGTCACCTTCTTCTAGCTCGTAGCCCACTGTCTACACCGCATAGCCACGCGCCCAGAAGTGCTCACCCGTGAAGTTCTTCAGCTTCCCGCCAAACTGCCTCGCAATCGCCACCGCACTCTTGCCCTTCAAGAAGCCGATAATCGAGTCCACCGCATACTTGCGCTATATCTCGATACACATGTGTACATATTCCGCCAACAAATGCCCCTCCACAATCCGACATTCCTTCTGCCGCGCCAGCTCATATAAGATCCCTCCCAAATTCTCTCTTATCTCGCCATAGATTACCTTCCTACTATACTTTGTAATAAACACCACTTGATACTTGCATTCCCAGCGCGAGTGCGCCAATCTCTGCCACGTTTCAGTCATACCGTCCTCCTTCATATACGCCAACAAGCCATCCTGCGAGTACTGTACTCCCTCAACTCTCAAGCTATTTTTATTCAAAATTCTCTCTCCCTTGACAAGTTCAGTATGAAATGAAAATGAAACCCTGGTAACAGACGAAAATGAAACCTCGGTAACAGCTGTCTTCATTATCGATTCCAAAGTAGAGGGGTAAATTTCATCATCAGGGGACATTATTCTCGTCACGTTACCTGAATGATCATTCAGTTGATAATTTCGTCGAATGGCGTACTGTTTGCATGAATATCTTCGTTCCTATTGAAGATCCTTGCAACATAACCAAGTCAATGACTACTGCGTCGTTGTTTGATGATTGTGTAGCCATTGCGCAAAGGAGGGAAGATAATGCGCTTATGGATGAGGTGGTCTGCGTTACTGGCGTCGGTGGTATTTGTTGTTACAAGTTTCGTTACTGTCCGCCCGACGAAAGCTATTTTCCTAGACGAAGCACGGACGATCCAGCTCTCTGGGGTATTCTATAATCAACTGCGGTTGCGCACCGTGGACCCGAGACGGTTTAATACGCAGGTCGTCGATTGGACTATGCTGCAGCATCGCTACTTTGTCGATCCGCAATTACTGGTCCAGGTACAACCGTGGCTTCGTACACGTTGCCCTTTGGTGAGGAATTCGTTGACCTCTGCAGATCGAAAATGCCCGCTTTTTCTTTAATCCCCGCTTTGAATACGATGGCGTGTACGATTACGGGCCGGATATTTTCAGCGATACACTAGCTCCCCGTTTGCAAAAGGGCAACCGCTTTCAACTTTTCGAGGTCTATGGGGACTTCCAGCTCTTGAAGAACGCTGAACATCCGTGTCGGGCGGCAAAATTTATCCTGGGGGGAGACGGATGCTTTTCGATTACTCGACCGTATCAATCCACTTGATAACGGGTTTGGCGGTTTCCTGATCCCTCTAGATGAACGACGTCGACCGTTGACGATGCTCCGCGCAACGATGGGGTTGGGAGATTACTCCCAATGGGAGCTCTACAACACTGCCATAGAAATGTTTATCGCACCGGACAAACGTCTGCCCGCAGGGGCTCCTGGGCCGACACCGTTTGGGGTGCAAGGCGCACCGTCTCCAACGGGGTTTCCGCCCACTCTTGTGGCAAGTCTTGCCGAGCTCGGTAGGGGCGCCTGCGCGGGAACCAGCTCGAACGTCCGGATCGTGCATTTCAAGGATAGTCGTTGGGGTGTGAGACTGATGGGAACATACCACGATATCTCTTTCTCTCTGGCGTATATGTCAACCTATCCTGATGCCGCCACCCCGGCTTTACGTCTGAACAGCGAGGGAGATCCTGTCATCAAACTCAAATTTCCCAAAGTGCAAATTGTCGGAATCACCGCAACCACACCGCTACCAGCGCCCTGAATTATACCGTCTTCCGCACGGAAGTCGCCGAATTTTTCGACGATCCGTTCTTTATCGAGAAGCAAAACTTCAAACTGGGAGTCCCGATTCCGAAGCGGGATGTCCTCCGGGTCTCGATCGGTCTTGATCATAATCAATGGTGGCGCTTCTTGAATCCCCAGTAACACCTTCTCTATCTCTGGGCAAATGTTCTTACAGCGGCTATTCAAGGTGGTGTAAACGGCATCAAAGTTCCACTGCAAAAGAAACTCGGGGCAGTATATCGATATTGATCGCAACGAGCTTCACGAACACCTTACGGTTCAATACTCTCTATTCAGCCGGAGCTTTCTTCAATATCTCTCAAGTCCAACCGCAAATGGTCTTCCTGTATGACTGGGAAGGGTCGTGGTTAATCCAACCCGGATCACTTTCATCCGGGATCCCTTCCGTTTCGGATTGAATATAATTGGCTAGAAGGACGTTTTGTAGCTAATGCGAACACGGCGGATTGGCATCGGTCTGTCAAAGATAAAGACAACCTCGCGTTTCGTATTGATTACTTGCTCTAGTATAAAAGGAGGATTCCATGACTACATCCACGCTTTTTCGTAGGAGTTGCTGCGGTCGCCTTGCTACTCGGATGGGCAAGTGCTTATGCTGCCGATGCTCCCCCATTAACCACGGCGATAGCCGAGAAGTACGGCTTGAAACCTGGGATGAATATCACCGCAGAGAATGCCGATCTGATTAAAGATCTCGTTCCCGAAGCGATCTACAACAGAACGAAGAAGGGGGACCTTATTTTCACCATCGGCAAGTTCGAATCTCCAGACCTACTTGCCCACGTCTGGGATAAGGATTACCTCGATTCAAACGAGCAGAATAAAGGGAAATACGATGTGGATGCAGACGGAGGCATCGTCAAAAAAGGGACGACAGAGCGCCCCTGGCCAATGCCGCTTGGGTATCCGTACCCAGACATCGATTTTAATGAATCGCCGATGAAAATCGGGACCAAGATGATGTGGAACGTTGTCGCGTTAGCGGGCTCGTGCGGCGAGCAAGATCATGAAGCGGCCCGGCTCGCTTCCGGTCCTCGCGATGGCGGGCCTGATCGGGGTTTCGTGCCCAAAGTCTTACGTCAGTACATTGATTTTCGTCGAAAGCCTACTCAGATCGAACGTCCCGTTATTTTTCAGGAGATCTTCTTCTTCTCGGAACCTTCTGACGCCTTCGGCAGTTCCAATTTGACCTGGAGGTGGGCCGACCCGAAAAAATGGGATAGTGTGTGGAGCTATTCGCCTTCCACCCGCCGGGTAAAACGCTTAACCGCGGCAAACCGCTCGGATGCGACATTAGGCACTGAATTTACCCAAGACGACGGCACTCCGTCGTATAACGGCAAGATCGAGATGATGGAGTGGAAATATGTGGGCAAAGGCGTCGCGTTGATGCCAGTGTCGCGCACGCCGGAACAAGCGGCAGATGATTATGTCGCGCGCATTACCTACGACGCCACCCATTCGCAACGTAGCGAATACAAAAACGTACCTGTTTCTTTTCAGCAGCGCTATAAGAAGGTAACCTTCGGTAATATGGAGAGCCCCCAGAAATACGCCTCATTTTGGGCCGTCGATCTGTTGTGGGTGCCCGTGCCGGTGTATATCGTTGAAGCCATGCCGAAAGATCCGTACTACAACTACGGCAGACAAATTTACTACCTAGAACAGAATTCGTTCACTCCAAACTGGAAACAGATTTACAATCGCAGTGGCGAATACTGGCGGACTGGCGGCCTCTGGTTCGAGTTTCCACGCTTCAAGGTGGAGGGAGGTAAGGAAATAGTGTGTCTTGACGGGGTGGCCACTAGTATTATTGATGAGAAGACCAATCGAGGCACCGTCGGTGTGGACACCGGGGATATTTTGAGAGGGAGATCCGGTGGACCAACTGTTTCGTACAACACCGGCTTAGGCTCGGAAATCTTTCAGTTGGAAAGATTTTTGGAGTACGGAAAATAAGTCAGATGGGGATGGGAGCTATCCCATCCCCATTTTCTCGTCTGCGCTTTTCTTAAAAGATCCAGCGCAAAAGATTCCAGCCAAGGAGAAGAATAATCGTGTCGTTGTGTCGAATGGCGCTCACCCCCCTCTGGATATTCTGGATCTCACTCACTGTATTATGCACTCTCTCCTCACCACTCCCATGCAGAGCAAAAAAGCATTTCGCGCCCGGCGGTCAATCTTCACGGCACCTTTTTCCTGACTCCGGAAGAGGGGTGGGCGGTCGGACAATTAGGCAAAATTTTTCACACAACAGATGGAGGGAAGAGTTGGGAGGAGCAAAACAGCAAGACGAATCTCCTCCTTACTGCGGTCGACTTCTCTGACCAGAACCGTGGTTGGGCAGTAGGCGAGCGCGGCAGCATTCTTCACACTGAGGATGGTGGGAAGACCTGGAAAGCCCAGCAAAGCGGGGTTACGTATCCTCTCTTTGATGTTGATTTCATCGACAGCCAGAACGGCTGGGCGGTGGGAAACTGGGGTACCATTCTCTCTACTGGAGACGGTGGCGAGCACTGGCAGGAGCAGCCATTATCGACCATTTTAAAAAGCCGTGGACAAATCGAACCCGCTGCGTTCCAAGATATTGTCGACCCTGCTACTGGTGAAGTCATTGCGAAAAAGGGCCAGCTTATTTCTCGGGATCAAGTCGCAAAGATCCTTGAAAAAGGAATCACCGATGTCCGTATTCGGGAAGACGTGGTCCTCAATGCGGTGACGTTTGTTGACGCTGCCCACGGCTGGATTGTCGGAGAACAGGCCAGGATACTGCGCACGGAGGATGGTGGGCAGACGTGGGAAAGCATTGCTCTGCCGCGTCCACCGAAACAGGAAGGTTCCAACAAGGGATGATGAAGAACTCATGAGTGATGAGGAACTGGAGGCTTTTGGCGCACTGACTCCCCCCCCGAGTCTGTATGGGGCCTATTTTGTTTCTCCCCAGCAAGGGTGGGTCGTTGGCCAGGAGGGCACCATTGCTTACACCCGCGATGGCGGACAGCAGTGGGAGTTTCAACCGAGTGGTACGTGCAAGAGGCACTGTACGATATCGGTGTCATCGGAGAAACCGGCTGGATCGTTGGGGATAAAGGGACAGTGTTGGTCTCAACCAACAGCGGGACGCAATGGGAGTAAGCGGGAACTTAGGATTAGAATATCGCCTGTCATGGCTCCGACGGTTAGCAATCACTCCAGGTGACCATTCTTTCTTCGTCGGAGCGGATGGCCTTGTCCTCGCCAGCGGGAAGTCTCCTGAACAAGGAGTCTGGGTCCGTCCACCAAACGGAAAATAAGCTATAGCGGGTAGGCATCGCCACCCTTCTTCAGTCGGTAAGAGCTCGACCCTTCGTTGCGCTCTCACATCACTCTGACTGAAAGTAGGAAGAACGCATGGCAATCAAGCGCTCAGAGCAAATGGGATCGACGGTATCTGACCCAACAATATCTGTATTTTTTGCTCCGTCATCGTCTCGGAGTGTGCATTTTTATCGCGCTCGGTACACTGTTCCTCGGTTACCAAGCGACACAGTTGCGCGTCCATACCGATTTCTTCAATCTGTACCCTCCTGGCCACCCCTACATTCAACTCTATCAGCAGTATCGCCAGATGTTCGGTACCGCCAACGTCTTGCAAATTGTTCTTGAGGTAAAGGACGGCGATATCTACACGATCGAGGCCCTCAAGAAAATTGATGGTCTGACGCGCGCCTTGGTGGAAACCAAGGGCGTCAATCCCTTCCAGGTCACTTCGCTCACCCATCCAAGCGTCAGAAATATCGCTATCTCCTCGGCGGGAATCTCAGCTTTGCCGCTCGTCAGGAAGGTACCAGAGTCCCAAAGGGAGCTCGATGGCATTCGTGAATTAGTCTACACCGCCGCCGGGGTGCGGGGCGTACATGTCTCGCTGGATGGGAAGGCGGCGTTGATTACTGCCGGGTTGTGGGAGGAAGGCACCGATTTTCAATACCTGTGGGATCGCCTCGGCGAGTTACGACAGCAGTATGAGGACGCCAACACCAAGCTTTACGTCAGTGGTTACCCGATGTTGTATGCCTGGGTCGAATATTACTCCCCGGCGATTCTGCGTGTCATCTTCCTCACTGGGGTTGTGATCTGTGTGTTACTGTGGTTCTACTTCCGTACCATCATCGGCGTGTTGGTTCCCTTGTTTTCTGGACTGCTCAGTGCCTTGTGGGCTATCGGCTTTGCCGCGCTGTTTGGCTTTAACATCGACCCACTGGTCTTAGTCGTCTTCGTGCTTATCACCGCCCGTGCCCTCTCGCACTCAGTACAGTCGATGGAGCGGTACCATGAAGAGTATTTTCGTCTGGGTAACCGCCAAGAAGCAATTCTTTCGTCCTACCTGAGCCTCTTTGATCCTGCGTTCGTGTCAATTGCGGCGGATGCGTTGGCACTCCTGACGCTTGCCGTTGCCCGCATTCCCGTGATTCAGAACCTTCGCCTATGTATCAAGCTTCTGGATTCTCACCATTACTGTGAGTGTCATTACCCTGCATCCTGTGTTACTCACGTTCATTCCTCCCCCTCACCATGACCCCAAGGCCGGAACCCGCCTCTCAGACCGCTTTTACGAAGGGATGTGTCGTCTCCTCGTGTGGCTCAGTCAGGGTAATCGTCGGTATATCAGTGTGATCGCACTCATCCTCTCCTTCACGGGCGGAATCTATCTCTCGCATCAGTTAAGCGTCGGAACGGTTTCGATTGGCGAAGCGATCATGTACCCCGACCACCCGTACAACATCGCCTCTCGCAAAGTCGGCGAGAAATTCCTGGGCGCCAGTCAGATGGTCGTGGTCATCGAAGGCAAGGAGGACGACGCGATTAAGAACGAAGACGTATTGCGGAGCATGGAGGAGTTTCAGTACTTACATGCGACAGCAAGGCGGTGCGGCAGGTTCGATTAGTGCAATTTCCATATTGAAGCGGGTGTTCCGCATGTTCCATGAAGGAGACCCCAATTGGGAAATCATTCCCTCGCGTCGCTCTGACATTGGTAATGTCTTTTTTACGGTCAGTGACCAAAGCGGTGGCAAAGACGCGGGGCGCTTGTTTAGCAATGATTATCGTAACGCCACCGTCACCCTATTTTATCGTGACTTCTCCAACTTGGTGGCGAAAAATGCGCTCGAAGCAGCCAAGGAGTTTATTGCCTCCAACCCACAAGAACAGGTTACATTCCGGCTCGCCGGTGGGCTGATCGGTCTCCTGGCCGCGGTGAACGAGGAAATCGAAAATTCCTATCGCATTAACCTCTATCTTGTCCTCGGTACCGTTTTCGTCCTCAGTTACCTCACCTACTGGTCGCTCATGGGAGCAATCATTGTGATGCTTCCTTCATTGATTGCACAACCGTTGACTGAAGCCGTCATGTACCTGTGGGGGATCGACATGAACATCAACTCGCTTGCCTGTTGCTGCCGTTGGCATCGGTATCGGCATCGACTACGGTTATTACGTGTTGAGTCGGATCGTCGAAGAGTATGCAGAAGCCAAAGATTTTGACAAAGCCAACGAGCGCGCGCTGATGACGACAGGTCGTGCCATTTTCTTCACTGGCACCACGCTGGTCGCCAGTGTCGCCTTGTGGATTTTCTTCCCGATGCGCTTTCAGGCTGAGATGGCGTTGTTGCTAAGCCTGATTTTGATCTTCCATGTCATCGGCGCCTTGATCTTCATTCCTGCGGCAGTGTCACTGCTTAAGCCACGTTTCGGCGTTCTAGGTGGAGAACGAATCGCCCAGGAAACGCTCGCACGTGGGACAGCGGCACAGGCTGGAGCGTAATCAGAACCACATGTCCCTAGCTCGAGTACTCTGTCAGAGTGATTTTGAGAAGCTCCAGTCCGTCATGCCCGCGCAGCCTGTCCCCAGTCCCTATCCCGGTAGAACCTGGGACAGGCTGGGGAGCGGGCATCCAAGATTTTCAAGCAGGGGCCGGAGGTTAAACCGCCTGGATTCCCGCCCTTCGACTGGGCTCACCTGTGCTTGCGGCACTGGCGCAGGCAGGACAGGCTTTTGCGGGAATGACGCCACCCCTCTTCACTCATCAAAACGACTCGGACAAGCTACTAGAGCGAATTGCAGTTGAGTTTACTCTGGAGTCGTGAGGTAAGAGATAAGACCAATAAATTGAAATGTACTCTCCCCCTTCCCTCCCGACATATCCATGCAATCACCCTTCATTCCTGACCGGCGCGCACTCACACAACGATATCTCTATTTTTTGTTGCGCCATCGTTTTGCAGTCTGTGCGTTCATCCTGCTTGGTACGTTGCTCTTTGGCTACAGCGTTCTGCGATCTGCGGTGCATACCGATTTCTTTGATCCTCTATCCCCCAGCTCATCCGTATATCAAGCTCTACAATGAGTATCGTCACCTCATGGGTACGGCGAACGTGCTACAAATTGTTCTCGAAGTCGAACACGGCACGATCTACACCACAGAAACACTGAAAAAACTCGATTCACTCACGCGTGCGCTGATGGATAGTCGCGGGATTAATCCGTTCCAGGTGGTTTCGCTCACCCATCCGAGTGTTCGCGATGTGACCATATCGGCCTCTGGGATTACCGCTTTGCCAATCGTGCGTAGGGTCCCTGAGTCCGAACAGGAAGTGCAGGCCATTCGCGAGAAAGTATATGCCAATGCCGGTATTCGTGGCATTCACGTATCATTCGACGACAAAGCGGCACTTGTGACTGCTGGATTGTGGGAACAAGGCACGGACTTCGCCTACCTGTGGCAGCGGGTTAAGCAGTTGCAAAACACCTATCAGGATACCAATACCCGGTTCTACGTCACTGGCTACCCCATGCTCTATGCGTGGGTCCAACACTACTACCCAACTTTTCTTCTCGTACTTACCCTCACAGCCGTGACAATTGCGCTGATGCTCGCCTTCTATTTTCGTACCTGGATCGGGTCTTGGTACCGCTCTTTTCCGGGTTCCTCAGTGCACTCTGGGCACTTGGTTTTGCCGGCTTGTGTGGCCTTCATCTCGATCCGCTCGTGCTGGTCGTGTTTGTCCTCATTACCGCCCGCGCGCTTTCCCACTCGGTGCAGTCGATGGAACGTTTCCATCAAGAGTATGCACCGCCTCGGCGACAAACGTGCGGCTATCGTTTCGTCATATCTCAGTTTGTTTGATCCAGCGTTTGTGTCTATTGCCGCTGACGCATTGGCGCTCCTTACTTTAGCCATTGCCCGTATCCCTGTGATTCAGAATTTAGCGTTTGTCGCCAGCTTTTGGATTCTCACAATCTCAGTCAGTGTTATTACCTTGCATCCGTGCTGCTCACCTTTCTTCCTCCTCCCTATCGCGATCCTCAGGCCGGAACGCGGCTCTCCGACCGCTTTTATATGCGGATGTGTCGTTTTCTGGTGTGGCTCAGCCAGGGAGAATCGTCGGTATATTAGTGTCGTTGTGCTGATCTTCTCTCTGACCATAGGACTTTATCTCTCCAGCAAACTACAGGTTGGTCTGGTGTCAATGGGTGAAGCGCTGATGTATCCGGATCACCCGTACACCATCGCGGCCCGCAAAGTCGACAGAGAAGTTCATTGGCCGAAAAC
>CAVTCR010000055.1:0-70887 GCA_963733195.1 uncultured delta proteobacterium | reverse complement strand
CTGTATGTTTCTGAACTTGAGACCACTAACGTGACGGCCTCTCAGTACCACGCACGACCTTCCCTGGCCGAGCTCCGGTTTCTTTGCCGTTTTCTTGCACCACTTCGCCGCTGACCATCGAGGCTACATAGCCGTGCGCCGTCTGCATTAGCCGTGGCATCCCCGCAGGAAGATCGTTGATCATCACGGGAGTGTCGATGCTCAGCGCATTGAGATCAATGAGGTTGACATCGGCCTTCATGCCGGGCTCCAGGGTCCCGCGATCACGCAGCCCATACAGCCGCGCCGTGTCATGGGTCTGTTTCTTGACGACGAACTCGATTGGCAGATGATAACGATCGCCCGTACCGCAATCACGCACCCAGTTTGTGAGCATAAACGTCTGTGCGCTGCCATCACAGATGAAGCGCATGTGCGCCCCGGAATCGCTACCACCCATGACAGTCAGCGGATGGGTGAGCATCTCGTACAACGACTCGCGATTCCCTTCCGCATACCCTGCGGCGGCATACATCAAGAATGCACGTCCGTCGTTTTCTAACAGAAGATCGTATGCCGCTTCGCGCGGATCGCAGCCTCGCTGCGCAGCAATCGCTGCCACATTGTTTTGGGGGGCAGGAAAGTAATTCAGTGGTTGGCCCATCGGGAACGTCATCTTCCACGTCGATGCCTGCTTGTAGACGATCGAGATCCCTGCCGTCGAGGGATCTTCTTCTGCCAACAACCGACGACGTATCTCGGGATTACGCAGCGCCTGCATTTTCTCGGCATGTGGCAGATCTTTGAGTGGTGCATAGCTCGGCATGTATTGGAAGGGATGTTCGCCTTGGAAGCTAAAGAGGATCGTTACTGGCCGCGCAAAGACCTGCGGCGTGATCGGGGCACCGTCACGCGTCGCTGTCGCGCAGAACTCCAACAACTCGCGCCAGACCTGCGGGCGTGGAGTCGTTTGCGCAAGCAGGAAGGTTACCGGACAACCCGACGCCGCCACGCGTCGCATCCAGCCCAGCTCTTTGGCGACAAGCTCTGGACGACTGGTGATCACCGCATCGGTGACCACTTCCATGAGACCCTTCCCTGCTTG
This sequence comes from uncultured delta proteobacterium, assembly GCA_963733195.1. Taxonomy (GTDB): domain Bacteria; phylum Desulfobacterota; class Binatia; order Bin18; family Bin18; genus VGTJ01. The sequence goes on along the minus strand of CAVTCR010000055.1, from coordinate 69,803 downwards.
GGCAACACCGCGAGCGATCCCCAACAATTCGTCTTCACTGGCAAAGGTGCCAGGAATCGGTACGCCTTCGGGTGTGGCATGCACCATCGTGCGTGAGGTCGAGAAGCCCAAGGCTCCGGCTTCGATGGCAGCGCGTGTGATCGCGGCCATCCGGTCAATATCCTCTGCAGTTGCAGGCTCATTGCTCGCGCCGCGTTCGCCCATGACGTACAGACGTAACGGGGCGTGAGGAACCTGGGTGCCAACATCAATGGCACGCGGGATGGTCGCGAGCGCATCCAGATACTCAGGGAAGGTTTCCCACTGCCAGTTGATGCCGGCAGACAATGATTGACGTGGAATGTCTTCGACACTTTCCATCATGGTAATGAGATATTCTCGCCGGTTCGGACGCACGGGAGCAAATCCGACGCCGCAGTTGCCCATGACGACGGTCGTCACTCCATGCCAGATAGACGGAGCCAGCAACGGGTCCCAGACAACTTGGCCGTCATAATGGGTATGTACATCGACCCAGCCTGGCGTCACTAACAGTCCGTCAGCTTTCACGGTACGCCGTGCTGCGCCAAGATCCTTGCCCACTCCAGTTATACGTCCATTGGTGACCGCGACATCGCCCGTGAAGGCCGGCTGTCCAGTTCCATCGACAATCGTTCCGCCGGTGATGATAAGATCATGCATATCCTAACTCCTTTACACCTGTAAGCCATAGAAACGGATGGCGTTCTCGTCTAACACCTTGCGTTGTGCTGCCTGCGGGAGCGGCGCCAATCTCGCTCAAACGGCCCGTGCCTCTATCTGATCTCCGCAGCCTACTTCAAGACGAGGCCCTTGAAATCCCCCTGTTCGCGCCAGCGGGCGAGCATTTTGAAAAAAGAGGGCGCACCTTGAGGATACTGAGTCCCAACATACCCTATTCCCGTATTTTGCCCCTCTCCATTGTAGTAGCCCGGCGTGCAGGCATTTTGGTACTCGGTCAAGGCATTCGGTTTCGTCATCAACTCGACCCACTCAGCCTCAGCCTCAGGCGTCGGCTCGATTGATGTTGCCTTGCGGGCATTGACCCCGGAGATGAGCTGCGCAATGTGCTGCGCCTGCCCTTCTATCAGGTAGGTAAAGTTCGGTGCCAACCCCGTTTGGGTCAACCCCATATGGAAACAGTTCGGAAATCCATGACTCAGGAACCCGTGGTAGGTCCGCATCCCCTTTGCCCAGGCATCGGTGAGACGCACTCCATCGCGACCATACAACTCAAACTCAGCCCGCCGGGTGTACGCAGTTCCGACCTCAAACCCGGTGGCGAAAATCAAACAGTCGACTTCATACTCCACCCCCTCCACCACAACGCCATGCTCGGTCACCCGATCAACTCCTTTGCCTTTCGTGTCTACCAGTTTGACATTGGGCCGGTTGAAGGTCGGGAGATAGTCATCATTGAAGGTGGGCCGTTTGCACCATTGCCCATACCACGGCTTGAGCGCCTCAGCGGTTTGTGAGTCTGTGATGGTCGTGGCCACACGATCGCGAATCTCGTTCATCTGCTGGAAATCAGCGATCTCTGTCAGCAGTGCCCGTTCTTCTTCGGTCAGATCAGCGTTATTTCTTCGCGAAAACAGCCGGGTCAGCTTCTTGAAAAGACTCGTCCAGCCATCGTTAACGAGATCTTCGTCGACGGGTCTCCCAGCCATGAGGGTGCAGAAGTTATTATTGCGATGGGCTTGCCAGCCGGGCGTGAGGGTCTTTACCCATTCAGGGTCAGTAGGGCATATTGCCCCGCTTATCCACAGATGAGGGCGTGCGCTGGAACACATAGAGCTGCTTGGCATGTTGGCCGAGATGGGGCACACATTGGATGGCGGTGGCTCCGGTGCCAATAATGCCTACCCGTTTGTCGTGGAGTTTGTGTAAGCCCCCGGTGCTATCTCCTCCGGTGTAGTGGTAATCCCACCGACTGGTGTGAAAGGTGTGTCCTTTGAATTTCTCAATTCCCGGGATTCCTGGCAATTTGGGCCGGTTCACTACCCAAAACACGCAGTTTAACCGCTATCCCCCTATAGTACCCACGACTGTTGAAAAGTATGCCCTTTGAACTTCTCGATTCCGGGATTCCTGGAACTTGGGACGGTTCAGTGGACCACTGCACATGATCAGAAAACGTGCGTGGAATACGTCATCGCGATCCGTCGTGATCGTCCACCGTCCAGTTTCCTCGTTCCAGCGGGCTTCTTTAATCTGCGTCTGGAAGCAGGCTTTTTCGTAGAGCTTGAAATGGCGCCCGATCCGCTTGGCATGTTCGAGAATCTCCGGCGCAAACGAGTACTTCTCCTTGGGCATATAGCCAGTCTCTTCTAACAGGGGCAAATAGACATAGGATTCCACGTCACACTGTGCCCCGGGATAGCGATTCCAGTACCAGGTGCCACCAAAATCTCCGGCTTTCTCGATAATGCGGATGTTTGTAATGCCCACTTCCTGCAATCGCGCCGCAGCGAACAAACCGCCAAAGCCACCACCAATGATGACAGCATCCAGTTCTTCGCGCAGCGCAGGACGTGTGAAACCCGGTTCCACATACGGGTCCACATTGTAGTGCGCATACTGGCCAGTAATTTCCTGATACTGATCATTCCCGTCGGCCCGCAGCCGCTTGGCGCGTTCGGCGGCGTACTTCTCACGTAGTGCCCCGGGGTCAAAGCCGAGTTCTTCGGCAGTTGGTATACGGTTCGGTGTAGAGTGGATGGCTGCTTCACTCATTGTGTGAATACTCCTTACAAAGTGAAATGTTGGACATTGATCAAACGTAATACCTTTATATGGAAGCAGATCGGCTCGGCGTGGTGACCGAGCCGTTTTCCTGAGCACTCAGAGTGCGGCGATGACCTCCGTGCGGCGCTTTTTCTCGAACACGAAGCCCTCATAGCCCTTGTCGGCAACCTCGTTGATCCGTTGGAAGTAGAGGGGACCTCCCAAGTGCACGCAGAACTGGCGGGGCTTGCCGGGGATGTTGGCCCCTGTGTACCAGGAGTCAGTGAGGGGATAGAGCGTCGTGTTAGCGAGGTCGATGACCTCTTGGTCCCAGCTCTTCTCCGCATCAGGCGTCGCCTCAATGGCGCCCAAGCCCCGTTCGCGGAGGTAGCGTACGCAGTCGCCGACCCACGCCGACTCGCGCTCAGCGCCCAGCGGCATGTTGTACAGCACCGAGGGTGACCCAGGTCCATGGATCATAAAGAGGTTTGGGAAGTCAGCAATCATGATACCGAGGTACGTGTCGAAGCGCGTGCTCCACTTCTCCTTCAGGCTGACGCCGCCACGCCCCTTGGGGTTGAGACGCAGCAAGGTGCCGGTGATGGCATCGAAGCCTGTTGCTAACACAAGCATGTCGAGGGGATGGTCGCCCGTCGCGGTACGTACGCCGGTGGGCGTAATCTCCTGAATCGGGTCTTCGCGCAGGTCAACTAGGGTGACGTTGTCACGGTTGAAGGTTTCATAGTAGCCGTTGTCGAGGAGCTGGCGCTTGGTGCCCAGGTAGTAGTCGGGCATCAGCTTCGCGGCGGTCTTGGGGTCGCGTACGCCTCGCGGATCTTGCCGCGCACGAAATCGGCCAGGGTGCGATTAGCCTCCTTATTGGTCAGCAGGTCGGCATAGCTGCTAAACAGGAGGTGGAAGCCACCCTTCTGCCACAGCTCTTCGTAGAGTACTTGGCGCTGCTCGGGCGTATCCTCGCAGGCCAAGCGCTCGCTGAACTTGAACGGCATGCCCACAGGGTTTGCATTCAACTGCGCGCGGATGGCCTCCCAGTTCTCGCGGGCGTGCTGCATCAGCTCAGGTTCGAGGAGGCGATTACGGGCCGGAATGCTGTATTGCGGTGTGCGCTGGAACACCGTCACGTGCGCCGCCTCACGGGCGATCTCGGGAATCGCCTGTACCCCTGAGGAACCAGTGCCGATCACGCCAACGCGCTTGCCCGCAAAGGAGACCGGCGTCTGCGGCCAGCGGCCAGTGTGGTAACACTCGCCAGCGAAAGTCTTGATCCCAGGAATGTCGGGCGTGTTGGGCGCTGAGAGGGTACCGACCGCGCAGATCAGAAACTGGCAAGAGACGCGTGCGCCTGCACTGGTCTCGACCAGCCATTGTTGCTGCGCTTCGTCGTAACGGGCATCGCTTATCCACGTCTCAAGCTGGATATCGCGGCGGAGGTCGAGCCGGTCGGCAACATACTCCAGATACTCGAGGACAGACTGCTGACTCGGTTGTGTCTCGGCCCAGTCCCACTCCTTCACGAGATCCTCGGAGAACGTGTAGCAGTAGAAGGGGCTGCCCGGACCATCGACCCGCGCACCGGGGTAGCGGTTCCACCACCACGTGCCGCCTACGCCGGCAGCGCCGTCGTAGACACGGACCGAGAGGCCCATTGCGCGTAGGTGGTGCAAAGCGTACAGGCCGCCAACACCCGCTCCGATGATTACTGCGTCATAGTGTTCGATCAGCCCCTGAGCGGTGGCCGTCGACGACTGCTGAATATTTGCCATGTCGTTCCTCCTTCGTAGATTTTTTCATGTCCAGTGATTGTTCATGGTTTACGTCAGGATATGATAACTTCTTGTTACTAATTTGCTCCCCGTGCGCCGTGTGTTGAACAGATTCGTCGTTCGTGGGCATTACGACGTGTGGGCAATAGTGTAGGCACCCACCTTGTTGATCGCCTGCCGCGCAAGCATACACCGCTAGGCGAACTTGCGGATCAATGCTGCATAGCGGTCCAGTACGGGCCGTTGTTTGTCGGGGCTCCCAGGCGAGATCATGAACAAGATGCGATTAAAACCAAGCTTCATCAGCTCCCCGATCCGAGTCTCAATCCCGCGCGGAGCCATTTCCTCGCCCGTCAGTACGCTCAGATCGAATCGAGCTCCGGATTTCCCGCGCCGCGCGGCTTCAGCTCGGATGGCTTCAATCCCACCCGCTAAGTCGATCCGCGCGTCCACTGGCACCCAGCCGTCGCAATACTCGACGACCCGCTGGGGAACCCACTTCGACCATGCTCCCATGAGTATGGGCGGTCCACCTGCTTGTACAGGCTTGGGCCAGCACCAAAGGGGATCGAAATCCACGAACTTGCCGTGATACTCAGCGACATCTTTCGTCCAGATTTCTTTCATCGCAAGGATGCGCTCGCGGGTGACTTTCCATCGATCTTTGAATTCGACGCCATGATCGGCCATTTCTTCGGCGTTCCATCCGGCGCCGATGCCAAACAGGAAGCGCCCGTTCGCCACCCGATCGAGACACGCAACCATCTTGGCCAGATTGATCGTATTGTGTTCGGGCACCAGGCAGACCGACGTGCCAACTTTGAGCTTCTTCGTGACCGCGGCTGCGGCTGAGAGGCCAATGAACGGATCGAAGAATCGCTTATAGAACTCAGGAAGTTCGCCGCCCATGGGAAACGGACTCTTGCGACTAGTCGGAATATGCGAATGTTCACCAAACCATAACGACTCAAAGCCATGGGCTTCCGCCCACACCCCCAGCTCCGCCGGTTGCAGTGAATACTCTGTTGGAATTGTGACGATACCGAAGTCGACCATCGCTCATCCCTCCTTATTTGTGAAGTCAAAAAGGGCCGCAAAACCAATGTAAAAAGTAATGTAATTCGGGTTTCGTCCCTTACACCGTCAAGGGCGCAGGGTGCAGCTCCTTCAACGCCGGCATCACCTCCTTGGCAAAAACGCGCATGCTTTTTTCCGCCGTCGCCATTGGCATTGAGCCGTACTTGAAGACGAACATGATCTCGTCGGTGCCGAAAGCATTGGCGAGCTCGGTTGCACGCTTGATCACCTGATCTGGTGTGCCCCACGGATGGCTCCGGTAGAAGGCTTGCCGGAAGGGAGAAGCATCCTGACGCAGCGCAGTCTGCAGCTGGCCATACTCTTTGTAGCCTTTGGTGTCCTGCAGGTGCGTGCCTAATAACTCGTAGTGCCGCAGCGCCGAATCGGCATACTCTTGCATATATTGTTGCGCTCCAGCCTCAGCCTCGCTCTCTGTCTCGGCCACATAGGTCCACAGTGCGAGCTTGGTGTGACTCGGTCCATAGCCAGCCTTATGGCGCAGCTCCGCGTACTGGCGCATGTTCGACAGCGCCAACTCCAGACTGGTGGTGGGAATCGTCAGTGGTGGCACGCCATGCTTGGCAATGACCTCGACGGTCTGCGGGGTACCGCCCGCGCACCACAAGTTCGCGCTCAGGTCTCGCTCCGGTTGCGGTCGCAAATGCACGCCGTGGACTTTGTAGAATTCACCGTCGAAATCACACTGACCCGTGGCTAACAATTGCCTGATGACCTGTAGCGACTCGTCAAACCGCCCCCGGGCTTCGTTCTGATCAACGCCCATGCCGTCGTATTCACGGCGTCCTAGCCCGCGACCAACACCGCAGATGATCTCGCGACCGGGTCCAAGAAATGAGTCTACCATGTTAACATCCTCGGCGACCCGCACCGGATTGTGCCAGGGTAGTACTACGACCATCGTTCCGAGGTCGACACGCTTGGTGATCCCGGCGATATAGGTGAGGTACTGCAGCGGATTGGTCACCATCGTGTAAGGGGTGAAATGATGCTCGATGGTCCACACTGAATCGAATCCGGTATCGTCAGCGACGCGGGCGATATTGATTTCTTCGTTGAAGATCTCGCGATCCGACCGGACTGCGCGCTTGGGCACGGCCCTGCCTTGCTCCTCTGCTTCGTAGCGGTCCCAGTCGTTGTAGTTCTGATTAAAGATGGTTGCTCCAACGCGCATTGCGCTCTACTCCTTTCCTTGTTTTTCTGATCGTTCTTGCTATGTTCTCAGCTCTCAGCCCTGGGTTGGTCACACGGTGTTCTCTCGCCTTGTCAAAGATTTTTGTGTAGCCTGCTTTTTCTCGTACGTTTTCACAATCTGTGTTCCATACTGGCTATCCGACCGCTACGTTGAATTCCGACATTCCTTATCTGACGCTTTCTCGAACAAGCCGTTTTTCATATAACTGTGACGGTTACATGCATCACCCCGGGCACGCTCGGTACTTTCCTGAATCCACGGCGCATAACCGCAAGACTACAGAAGCAGACTGGGCGAAGCTTCGGTTGGTCGTTCATCCCTCCTGCTTCCGTTCCCTTTTGCCGACTGGCCGGGCGTTCCGTACCGAGGCACGTCCTCGTGCCGGGAGGTTTTTTCTCACATTATGTGAATTAAGCCGAAGGAGCATATCGACGTGAGACGCAACGAACTTACGCCACGCCTGGTCACCTACGAGCTGCGGATGCAGAGTATCCATATGGTTGAGGCCCATGAGGAAGACCGTCAAGGCGCGTGCGGTATACTCCGGCGCCCACAGCGCGTCACGGGGCCCGCCTGCTCCTCGACCTCCAATAGCGCACGGATTTTTCGCAGCGCCAGCTCGTTATAAGCGGCAAGCAGCTTACGCACCTCCGGGTCGCGCCGCGCGGCCGCGTGCACTTCCACTGAGAGCTGACGCAGGAGCGTGAGGGCGGGGTCGGTCAGGCGCGCCGCGAACTCGGGCAGCAGCGTTGCGTTGTCCGCGTCGCTGCTTCGCTCAAATGAGAACGGCAATGCCTCCAGTGCACGTTTCACGACTTCGAGTAACAGCTCCGCCTTACTCGCGAAATGACGGTAGATCGCGCCGGCTGTAATCCCGCTCTGTGCGGCGATCGCTGGCATCGACGCACCGGTAAAGCCGCACTCGGCAAATAACTGTGCTGCCGCGCTCAAGATGCGTTCGCGCGTCGGCTCGACAGCGACAGCTTTGCTTCGCACCCGCTTACGCGGTGGGACGAGCCGTAGCGTGCTGGACGTTACCTCCGTTGGTTCACTAGGTGCCAAAGCTGAATCAGAAATCATAGACGCATAGAATACGCACATAGACTTGACAAGTAAATGACCTTTTACTATTGTGCGTTCAGTAAATGCTCGTTTACTTCGCACTTCCGTCAAACCAACAATTCTATAAAGGAGGGTCTTATGGCACAGTTCGATACCATTATTAAAGGCGGGACGGTCGTCGATGGCACGCGAGTGCCGCGGTACAAGGCAGACATCGGCATCAAAAACGGCAAGATCGCCAAGATCGGTCGTCTGAACAGCAGTGACGCCACCAAAGTGCTCGACGCGACAGGGCTCATTGTCGCACCGGGGTTCATTGATCTGCACACCCACTACGACGCCCAGTTGCATTGGGACCCGTACTGCTCGATCGGCGGCTGGCATGGCGTGACGTCGGTGACGATCGGCAACTGCGGCTTTGGCTTCGCCCCGGTGTATGCCAAAGATTTCGACCGTGCGTTGCTGTCGCTGTCGCGCAACGAAGCGATTCCGCTGGAGCCGATGAAAGTGTCGATGGCGCCCGGAGTGGGAAACCTTCCCGCAGTGGATGGCGCATCTTGACCGCTTGCCGTTGGGGATCAACCTCTCACAACTTGTTGCCAGTGACACCTCTCGTGGCCTATGCGATGGGTGGGTTTACTGAAGCGAAAAAAGCGGCTGCCCAATGAGAAGGAAGTGCAAACGTCGATTCGGCTGTTCCACGAAGCGATGCAAGCTGGCGCGATTGGCTGGGGCGCGCAGCGCTTGTTCCCGGAGAGCACCGCGTCGGTGCAGCGCGATTATGATGGCACGCCGATGATCTCGGATGTACTGCCGGATGACTTTTATCTGGCGATGGCGCGAGCGTTGCAGGACTATGACGCCGGGTTCATCCAGATCACCCAGTCGAGCGCAACCTCGAACGATCAAGGTGTTGGCATGCAGCGCGACTATGAACTTCAGTACCCAGCTTGCCGAGCACAGCGGCCATTCGGTCATCTACAATGCGCTGGTAGCGCACGAAAAGATCATCGAACCGATGCGGTTGCAGCTCAAATGGTTGAACGAGATGGTAGCCAAGGGGATTCCGGTGTACGGGCAGGCCGCCTCGGTGCGGGCGCCGTTTACCATCAACTTCAAGGACTGGAACCTCTTTGATGATAATGCGGCGTGGCGTGAAGCGACGTTGGGGACGGTTGAAGAGAAGCGCGCGAAGCTGGCGAACTCCGAGTTCCGCAGAATCGTGCGTGCCGAATACGATGCTGGCACGCCGACCCGTGATTTCATTTTCGGCGAATTGCATAAATACGTCGCGATCACGATCGATCGCGCCGACCTGCGCGAGAAGTATCTGGGCTTGTCGGTAGAGGAGATCGCCAAACGCGAGAACAAACACGTCATTGACGCGCATCCTCGATATTTCCGTAGCTGACAATCTCGAAACCGAGTGGCTCGGGCCGGTAGTGAACAGCGATCCGCGCGTCCACGGGGAGATGCTCAGTTCACCTGCCTCGATCCCTGGCGTGTCTGACGGCGGCGCGCACATCAAGTTCCTCACACTTGGTGTCTATCCGACCGACATGCTGAGCTGGTTAGTGCGCGACACCGGCACGCTCACGCTCGAAGAAGCGCACTTTCGCCTAAGCACGCTGCCGGCGCATGCGGCGCAGTTCAAGGATCGCGGCACGCTGCGTGAAGGACTGGCGGCGGACATCGTGGTCTATGATTTCGATAACCTGAAAGCGCTCCCGATCGAGATCGCCTATGACTTGCCTGCCGGCGAATGGCGACGGGTGCAAAAGGCGCAAGGCTATCGCTGGATCATGGTCAACGGTGGCGTGACGTTTGAAGATGGCAAGTGCACCGGCGCAACCCCAGGCAAGCTCTTGCGTGGCGGACGATTGGTGTAAGAAAACGAAAGCGTAGACGGGAAAAGGCGAAAAGAGGAAAGGGTGAACAGGAGGCCTTTAAAGTCTTTGCTTTTTCCTCCATATTTACCCTCTTCCCTTCTTTTTGTTTATCAGTCATAGACAAGACCCAGTAACCAAGGAGGACTAACACGATGTGTGCAGCTGTAGCGCAAGCCAACCCAACCGGAATTCCAACCCCCGCAGAGCTGGGCTTTGACCCAGCTGATCTGCGTAGAAAATATGTTGAGGAACGCACCAAGCGTCTGCGCGCGGACGCAAATAACCAATACCAGGAAATCACAGGGAAATTCTCCCACTACAATGAAGACCCTTATGTCGAGCCAGGCTTCACGCGCCCTGCGCTGCAGGAAGAGCTTGACGTGTTGATCGTCGGCGGGGGCTTTGGCGGCTTGCTGGCCGCGGCTCGATTGCAGAAGGTCGGGATCACCAACATTCGCATTATCGAGAAGGCCGGAGATTTTGGTGGCACCTGGTACTGGAACCGCTATCCCGGCGCGCAGTGTGATATTGAATCGTACGTCTATCTGCCACTCCTGGAAGAGACTGGCTACATTCCGAAAGAAAAATACTCCTTCGCGCCGGAGATCTTTGAACACGCCCAGCGGATCGGCAAGCACTTCAACCTCTACGAAAAAGCCTGCTTCCAGACGCAGATTAAAGAAGCTCGTTGGAACGAGGAAACTGGGCGTTGGACGGTCACCACGGATCGCGGCGATGTCTTCAAGGCACGCTTTGTCATCATGTCGAGTGGACCACTGAACCGGCCAAAGCTCCCCGCAATCCCTGGGATCGAGAAGTTCAAAGGCCACACTTTCCACACCAGTCGGTGGGATTACCACTACACTGGGGGGGATACGACCGGGGGCATGACCAAACTGGGTGACAAGCGCGTCGCCCTCATCGGCACGGGAGCGACAGCGATCCAGTCCGTGCCGCGGGTTGCGCAATATGCCAAGCAGCTCTATGTGTTTCAACGGACGCCGTCTTCGGTCGATGAACGCGGCAACCTGCCCACCGATCCGGAATGGGTGAAGACGCTGAAGCCTGGCTGGCAGGACCACCGCAATCATAACTTCAACTCTATCTTGTCCGGCCTCCCAGTCGAAGAAGATTTGGTCAACGACAAGTGGACAAGCCTGTTTAAGCTTCTCGCCAATCTGTTGTCCGGCAAGGAGCAATCGGAGCTGTCCAACGAAGCGATGGCGGCCCTGTCGGAAGTCGCGGATTTCCAGAAGATGAATGAGGTTCGCGGGCGTGTGTCTTCGATCGTGAAAGACCCAGAGACAGCTGAGGCCCTCAAGGCCTGGTATGGGCAGTGGTGCAAGCGGCCCACCTTCAACGACGAGTATCTCCCCTGCTTCAATCAGCCCAATGTGAAGCTGGTGGATACTAAGGGCAAAGGCGTTGATCGCGTCACCGAGAACGCAGTGGTCGTGGATGGAGTCGAGTATGAAGTCGATTGCATCATTTACGCAACCGGCTTCGAGGTCGGAACAGCCTACACACGGCGCTCCGAGTGCGAAGTGTACGGCGAAGGCGGAGTGATCCTCTCCGACGCTTGGGCAAAGGGGATGCGGACCTATCATGGCTTCCTGAGTCATGGCTTCCCGAACCTCTTCCACATGGGGCTTACCCAAACCGGTCTCGCACCGAACTTCACTTACATGCTGAACGGACAGGCGAACCACATCGCACATATCGTCACCGAGATGAACAAACGTGGGGCGAAAGGTGCGGCGCCGACTCCAGAAGCTGAGGACGCGTGGGTAAAGCTGGTCACATCGCCAACCTTCATGACCGCGTACCAGGATGTTTGCACGCCTGGGTACTACAATAGTGAAGGAAAGAATGAAGGACAGGGTTTCCTCGCGCAGTACCCTGAGGGCGCGGTGAAGTTCTACCAGATGCTCGAAAAGTGGCGTGAAGCCGGGCAGATGGCAGGGCTCATCGTCAAATAGGTCCAGGCGAATCCACGGGTGACTTGTTCACCCGTGGCGACCGATATGAACTCCGCGAGGAATCTCCTCGTGAGACCCTTTATCTCACTCAGAGAGTAATAGGCTTGCGGTGTCAATTGCCTGTGGTTTGATTTAGAGCGTCTGGTGCACGAAGCCCCAATAGCTCTCCCACCGCTCCGCTCTCGATTCGGGTTCCACATGCCCCCCACGTGCCAGCTGTGCTGCACCTCCGCCCCCTTTGGCCCCCGCACCTTCCCCACAAACCGCCGCGGCGGCGGGATCGTCTGTAACATCTCGGAGCGAATGCGGCTGAACGTCTCCTGATCCTCACTCCCGTAGAACTTGTACGACCGATGCGAGCTGTCCTCGCCGAACTTCTCGATGAAGCGCGGCTCCTCGGTCGGCTGATACTGCGGCGCATCCCAGTCATAGATGGTCCAGAAGATGCACATCCCGCCCAGCGTGCCCGTGTAGTCGATGTACTCCACCTCCTTGCTGACAATCTCTTCGGTGTAGAGCGGGCTCTGCTCGCGCTTGCCGGCCCGGAAGATCTCGAAGTAATGATGGAAGGCTAGTTCTCCGTATACTGCCCGGTGGCCGGGTCCAGGATAGAATTCGGCAGGCGCAGCACCTTGCGGCGGATGCCGTCGTCTGGCAGCTCGATCTGTTCACTCGCCGTGCGGATGAGCTCCCCTGCCTCATCCAGCGTCGTCCCGCCCATGCCGCGCACCAGCACGCCGCCGCGGGGCATCACCCGGGTCTCACGGTGAGTGTCCCACTCCGGCGACTGCCCCAGCGGGGTCCACGTGTAGTGGATGTTCACCAGCTCGATGTCCGGTGCGTTATCGGCATATGTTTTCTTCATGTAAAATGACAGTGCCATACCTGTGCCCCCTTTACTGCTTTGACTGCTGCTTTGACCCCTCCCTAACATATAGGCAGGTGAGAGGCAATCTTTTTTGCCTGCCGGCTTGATCCCACGCGCAACAAAATAGTTACCTCGGCTTCTCAAAAAGATCCTCTGTGGTCTCGCTCCTGGGCAACCCATGATTTCGGTTTTGCCTCAGAGACATATTCCTAGCCCTTTGCTTTTGGTGCAAACCGTACTATAGAGCATGCCAGGTGAGACGAATCAGCGGGGAACTCTGTCGAGGGGAGAATAGCCCGATGAGAGAGCCAAAAAAAGAAGCGAGAAGTCCACCTCCACCACACAGGCTGGCAAGGCAGGCAAACACCAGACAACAAAGAGGCTCCGAGCTGCTGCGCCGGAGACTCTGGGAGTAACCACCAGAAGAAAGAGGAGGGCCGCGCTATGCCAACGTATATTTTATTGAGCACTTTAACTCCTGAAGGAAGCCAAACCCTGCACAAGAACCCCGACCGCTTAGAAGAGGTCAACAAAGAAATCACAGACTTTGGCTGCAAGGTGGTTGGGCAGTATGCCACGCTGGGCCCCTACGATTTTGTCAGCATCATCGAAGCTGCGGACACCGAGACCATCGCGCATCTGTCGCTTGATCTGAGTTCGCGTGGCACCGTGCATATCACCACCCTGCCGGCGATTCCCACCACGCAGTTCCGCGACAAACTGAAGGGCCCCAAGCAGATGGGGCGCCGCTAGCTGCGAGGGGAAAAAGGCGGAGAGTCCTGAGGGAGTCCGCGAGCTGAGCGTCTATGTCGTAACCATCATCCAGTACTAGACCTCATCCCTAAACTTCCTCCAACCAGAAAACCTGGATTCCCCGCTGTTGCGGGAATGACGAAAAATCGGGCACAAATCGTCATGCCCGCGCAGCTTGTCCCAAGTCCTACTGGGACCTGTCCCAGGTTCCTGCTGGGAGCGGGCATCCAGAAAAAGGGGTTTAGGGATGACTTGTAAGACCTCAGCGAGGGCAAGCACACAACCGGGGGAACTCTAAGTCAGTCCTCGACCCTCATACCTCAGCACTCTTCGTGACACAGGAGGGAATCATGCTTGAAGGTGCTCTCAATAATCTCAAGGTTGTTGAATTAAGTGAGCGTGTGGCTGGTCCGTTCTGTACCAAGGTCATGGCAGATCTTGGTGCAGAGGTGATCAAGCTTGAAACGCCTGGGACTGGCGATGTGGCGCGCAGTCACGGCCCTTTCCCTGGCGACACTCCGCATCTGGAAAAGAGCGCGCGCTTCCTTTACCTCAACACAAACAAACTCGGCGTGACTCTCAACCTCAGGGCGCCAGCAGGCAGGGAGCTGTTTCGTCAGCTCGTCAAAGACGCTGACGTTTTGGTGGAAACGCAGCCCCCTGGTTTCCTGGACGAGCTGGGCATAGGGTACCACAACTTGCATGAGTGGTATCCTCGCCTCATCGTGACCTCCATCACCCCTTTTGGTCAGACTGGCCCGTACAAAACTTACAAAGCGTACAACCTGAATTGCTTCCACATGGGGGTGGTAGGGTACGAAACCCCCTTCAATTATGTCACTGATCCTGATCATGAACCGCCGGTAAAGACTAGCGGGGAACAAGCGGATCTCCTCACTGGCTGGACGGCAGCGACCGCGACGATGTGCGCGGTGTTTCACCGCGACCTGACCGGTGAAGGCCAGCACATAGACATCGCCGAAGTTGAGGCGGTGGCACACATGGTCCGGCCGAACTTCGCGCTCTATTCGCACGAACCCCCCGATGGCCCGAACCGCAGCCGTTTCCTACGGCGGACCAAATGGGGGTTAGCGTATGTATTTCCGTGTCGCGATGGCCACGTCGCGCTATTGGCTCTGACCGACCAGCACTGGGCGAGCCTCAAAGAGCTGATGGGCCGGCCAGAGTGGGCCGAGAGCGAGATCTTTACCACCATGATGCAGCGCTTCCAGCATATTGATGCCCTCGAAGCCGGCGTGGCAGCGTGGGTCAGCGATCAAGACCGTAACGAGCTTGCCCGCAGAGGCCAGGAGCTGCATATCCCTGTTTTTCCCGTGCGGGATATAAAAGAGGTGGTCACCTCCGAGCAATATCGTCAACGCGGTTTCTTCGTCACCGTCGATCACCCGGCGACCGGACCACTGACCTACCCAGGTGCACCGTTTAAGTTGTCAGCAACGCCCTGGCAGATCCGCTCGCCCGCTCCGCGACTGGGAGAGCACAACGGGCAGATCTATAGTGAGAGGCTCGGTCTCAGTCTCGAGCAGATCGAGCAGTTGCACGAACAGGATGTGATCTAATCACTAAGGAGGGTCCAGACTATGGCATCGCTTCCGCTCGCAGGCATCCGTATAGCGGATTTCGGCTGGATTCTGGCTGCCCCGCAGTGCACCGCCTGGCTGGGCGTGATGGGGGCAGAGGTCATCCGCATCGAATCCCATCACCGCTTGGATATTATTCGCTTTCTGGGGCAAGATCCGCAAAACCTCAAAGGGCCAGATGGCTCGCCACTCTTTAGCGGTTTGAACTACAGCAAGAAAAGTATCACGCTGAATCTGGGCCATCCCCAGGGGGCAGCGTTAGCCAGAGAGATCGTGCGGCGCAGCGATATCGTGGTGGAGAATTTTACCAGCGGCGTGATGAAACGCTGGGGGCTGAGCTACGAAGATTTGTGTCAGGTCAAACCTGACCTCATCATGATCTCTGGCTCGCCCGTGGGACAATACGGTCCGGATAGCCATTGTGTAGGCTGGGGACCTATTACCCAGGCCTCTGCCGGCATCTGCCATCTCACCGGATACGTCGACGGTCCCCCTGTCAGCCTTGGCGGCAGCTGGCCTGATTACATGGTCGGGGTGGTGCTCGCCTATGCCGCCCTCGCAGCTTTGTACTGCCGCCGTCGCACAGGTAAGGGACAGTACATCGACCTAGCCATGGCGGAAGTGGTGACCGCCATGCTGCCCGAGGCGATCATGGATTATGTGATGAACGGCCGGGATCAGGGTCGGCAGGGGAATAAGGATGCGGTGATGGTGCCGCACAACGTGTACCGCTGCCAAGGAGAGGATAAGTGGGTGGCCATCGCGGTGGAGACTGACGAGGAGTGGCACAGCCTCTGTCAGGTTATAGGTCATCCCCAATGGCTTGACGATGAGCGTTTCAGAGACCGCCGCAGCCGTAAGGCGCACGAACAGGAGCTGGATGTACTCCTGACTGCATGGACACAGGAACGGACCCAAACCGAGATCATGTCTCAGTTACAAAATGCTGGCGTGGCGGCCACGCCGGTGTACGATACCGAGAGTCTGATCGCCGACCCCCAGTTTCAGCATCGGGAATATCTCGTTTCTCCTGGTCATCCGGTGACTGGAAACCATCCGGTGGCGGGTATTCCTGGCAAGTACAGTGCCATCGAGCCACGCTATACACCAGCCCCGTGCTTGGGGCAAGATAACGAGGACGTCTGCAGGAACCTCCTGGGTCTCTCGTGGGACGAGATCGCGCGCCTCCAGGAGGAGAAGGTGATGTATTAGGTTAGTGCAGTAGAATCTGGGCTAAGTGCAGGCCGCGAGCATACACTCTGGGAAGGAGCAACGAAATCATGGAGAGGCAACACGAGCGGGCCGCTTGCGAGCTTTCCGGCCTGGAGGCAACGCCTCGAGCAGGCCGCGGAGCCGCAGCTGCAGGATGAGCTGCAGAAGTTCTTGCATCTGCTCGGCACTGTGGGCACGCCGCTGATCGACGGGCTCGCCGTCCACTTTGTCTACTACGATCCACGGGCGCACCAAGTCGCCGTCACCGGCGAGTTCACCGACTGGGGCCGGACAGGTGTAACGATGCCTCTGACTCCACTGCGGCACACCGGCATCTTTCACCGCACCCTCGAACTCGAGGGGCCAGCACGGCTGGAGTACAAGGTGGTCGTCGACGGGCGGGTGATCTCAGATCCCCTCTGTTCCCATACCGTTGACAATGGCATAGGGGGGCAGAACTCCTACTTCGTGGTCGGAGACTTCCACGAGCCGCCGGAGCTGAGCTGGGTGCCCACCATCCCCCATGGCCGGGTGGAGGAGTTCGACTTCGAGAGTCGGCTGCTGGGGAATCGGCGCCGGCTTCATATTTACCTGCCCCCGAGCTACGACGCAGAGCGCACGCGGCGTTTTCCCACCCTCTATGTGCACGACGGCGGTGAGTACCTTCACCGCGGGCGCTTGCCGACGGTGCTGGACAACCTGATCTTCAGCGGAGAGATGGGCCCGCTGATCGCGATCATGGTGGATCCGGTCATGCGGGGGCGCGAATACCGTGCGAGTGAGGAGTATGCCGCCTTCCTAGAGGTAGAACTGCTGCCCTACGTGGAAGGGCGCTACCGCACGCTGGCGCAGCGTGAGGCCCGCGGCGTGATGGGCGCGTCGCTAGGCGGCTTGATTTCCTTCTATGTGGCCCTGTCGCGGCCGCATCTGTTCTCCCGGGTCGGTGGCCAGTCCAGCGCCTTACATCTCGAAGAGGCAAAGATTGCGGCGCTTTTAACCCGCCTCAGCGCACGCACCACCTTCTACTTGGATGTGGGCAGATACGAGCCGCGCTATCTGCCTACGCATCAGCGGATCGTAGCCATGCTCAATGCTTTGGGCTACCCGTGTTTGTTCCAGCAACTGGGGGCAGGCCACAACTGGACGAGCTGGCGCACCCATCTCAAGGATCTGCTCACCTGCTTGTGGCGTCCGTAAGTACATTGTACCGTGCGAGAACCGCAAGTGGTCGTAGCTCGGCCGGGGGCTCATGCGGGAAGCAGGTCGCCCGGCCTCACTTTTTGTCCTGCTGTCTTGCTGGTTTTTCCGCCGCTAATTCCTGGGCCAATTGATCAGCCAACTCACGAAAGGTCTCGCCGGCTGGTCCTTCCAGACGACCGAGTTCCTGGTGGGCCTGTACCACGTTGCGTTTGAACGCAGCGACATCTTCCGGCTTGCTTGGCAATTCTGCCCAGGCTCCTGCACCGGAATCTTCCATGTTCACGCTGGGAAAGACTCTATCCAACCCCATCTGCTGGAGCAGTTGATGGCACTGAGGAGAGGGAGAAATGAGCGCGAACTTGCCCTCCTCCTGGCGTTCGACGAGGCGCTTGAGAAATAGCAGGGTACCCAGGAAGGTGCTGTCCATATGAGTGCAATGGCGCAGATCCACGTAGAGCACCATCATTCCACCGGCGAGGCACTGCTCCGCAAACCGGCGAACCGATGGGCTGCGGTGCATCGTGGCGTGGCCCTCTGGTTGGAACGTGACCGTCTGATCGTGCTGGTGGACACGAATCTTACCTTGTTGTGTCGCCATGACGAGTCTCCTCACAGTCCCGTGTATGGGGAACTGTAGCGCTGCAAAACGCAACTTTTCCCTCTATGGTCTTTTTAGGTTTCCTCTCTACTGAAGATAGAAAATTGCGTCTCTCACCCAGTCGGGGGTAGATATCGTGTCGGATTGTCGTTGGGTAGTGGTATCCATGGCGGCAACCAATAATCACACGAGCAGCAAACCTCAACTCTTCTGCCAGCCAGGGTTCGTGACATCACGAGGATCGAAGTGATTCTCTTGCTCAATGATTTTTCCTTCAGCACTCACTGTGAAGCGGTCTGCGACACGCAGGGTGGCAGGTGGGTTGACCGTGGTGATTAACGCTTCGGTGCAGATAGCGGTCAGGTCGTCGTTGAGATAGTGATCAAGGACTTTCACGTCTCCTATAGCGGGAACCAACGGGGGCCACCAAATGGTGCGCAAGGATTCCTTTCCGACGAGCGGGGTCTGGACCCCTCCCGGACAGAGCGGCGCGCGCAAGCTGACATGGTCGTCGTACGGAATGGCCGTAAAGTCCTTCTTCGCCAACGCCGCGAAGTACGCCTCGGCCACGGCCCGCAGCTGTGTTCGTCTCTTGACAGCCATGTTCTCGGTGGTCGGGGAATTTCGGGCGAGCTCGCGCAAGGTCTCCAAACTGTTATTCGCGGCCCAAGTTTCCACGATCTTGCCGTTAGCAATTCGGTAAAAAGCCGTTCCGGTAAAGCGGAATGGTTCACCGGATGGACCCGTGCCCATGAATTCGCCTTTGTGTGTTCCAGAAAGGGTCCAGCGTGTGGCAACGGTGTCACCTTCAACGACCATATCTTCTTCAGTGACCTGGATATCGGAGAAAGCGGCGTGCAGCATCGCGATGAGTTCCGTAAAGCCCGCAATACCCCGGATGGGTTGGGGCGTGTAGGGCCCCCTGAAGACGACGTCCGGCCCTACAAAGTCAGGTATCGCCTCCAGATTGCCCTTGGTCACAACTTCTTGAAAGTAACGCCGGATGTGAGCCTTGTATTGTTCCGCGGTTGGCATGTCGGTATTCCTTCCTTCGCTCATTTCCCTGTGCCTTTGCCTTGTGATGAGAGTCTCTGTGTATCTGCGATCTTGACAGCGACACAGGTCACGTCGTCAGCGAACGTCTCCGCCTGCGCAAAAGCGACCACTGCGCTATGGACTTTGTCTATCAACGCCTCCGGCTCAAGTCCGCCGTGCGCCTGTATCAACTTAAGCAATCGGCCTTCGCCAAAGAACTCGCCTGTTTCGTTCTCTGCCTCGGTCACGCCATCCGAGTAGAAGAAAAACATATCGCCCGCCTCGAAGGGAACGGTAACTTGCTTGTAGATTTCCCGCTCGTTGAATCCCAGAGGTATATTTCCGCCTCGTAGCGTCTCACATATACCTCGACGACACTGAAAGTGAACTGTCTTGGTGTGCCCGCAATCGACCAAAGCGACCTGACGACTCTCCAGGTCGAAGCGTACGTAGCAGAGGGTTACAAAACTCTCAAGGCCGATGAACTGCCTGGTCACGTCGGTATGGACTATGGTAACAATCTCTTCTGGTTCCGGGAGCTTCCCCTGATCCAAGCGGGCAATCAGTTGGCTTAACGCACGCAGGAAATGGCTCTTGATCGCGGCTCCGAGAAGGGCAGCGGGGACCCCTTTACCCATCACGTCTCCCACGACGACGTCGAGACAATGGTCGGAGTGTCGGAAGAAATCATAAAAGTCCCCGTCGATCTGTTGCGACGGAATCGTGAGAGCCGCAATCTGTGCCTCTGGCAGGTCACGAGGCGGCTGGCCGAGCAGGAGCGTCTGCTGAATCTTGGCGCCGGTCTCGGCCTCCCGTTGGCGCGCCTGTGCCAACTCCTCGAGAGAGGTCCGGAGGGCAGTCTCCAATTCAATGACGCGCTGGCCTGCGCGCAGACGGACCCGCAGTTCATCGCGATCAAACGGCTTGGTGACAAAATCGTCAGCCCCGGCCTCCATCCCTTCCACGAGGTCTTCCTTCTGGGATTTCGAGGTCACCAGAATGGCATAGACGTAGGCGGGACGTTGGCACGCGCGAATGCGACGGATCAATTCCACTCCATCCATCTCCGGCATTATCCAATCGCTGATGACGATCGAAAATTCGCCCGTTGCAAACAGATTCCACGCCTCCGCACCATTTTGGGCCGCCACCACCTCATGGCCCCACCGCTCCAGGTAACTCTGCAGCAGGCGGCGGGACATGGCCTCGTCTTCCGCGATCAATACCTTCATCGTCGGTTCTCCTCCCTGAGCGCGGTTAGCGCCTCGCCTAGGCGGGCTACTTCATGTTCGAGCTCAGCGTACGCTGCTGCAGCATGAGTCAAATCTCCGCTCCGTCCCATCATTTCTACTCGCAGGGCTGCCGCATACGCGCCCTGTGCGCTGAAGTTGCCTACCGCACCTTTTAGCGTGTGGGCCGCGCGCTCTAACGCTTTATAATCATAATTAGTGATATTTCCTTGAATCGCCGCCATCAATCCCGGAATCTCGTCGAAGAACAGTCCGATGAGTTCCTGCAATAGTTCCCGATTGCCGTCAACTCGATCCAAAGTCGCGTCGCGGTCAAAGACCGCTTCGGCTGGCACCGTTTGGTCTAGCGTGTCTGTCTCCGCTTCGGCCGGCATTGCACGCTCCGATGCGCTTGATTCTGCCCTGGTCGCAGTCGGAATCACACTGTCGATAACTGCAAAGAGTTGCTGGGCGTCGAGCGGCTTGGAGACATAGGCATCCATCCCGGCTGCGAGACACCGCTCACGGTCACCTTTCATCGCATGAGCGGTCATGGCGATGATGGGGATGTGAGGACAGTGATGGAGTCATGGAGGATCCGAGAGTCCGGAGTCTTGTGCTTTGACGGTCCGAGGATTCTGAGGTCTCGCGTTGCCAGCGTTTGTTCGTTCTTCTCTCTCGCGGATAGCTTTGGTAGCTCTCAAAGCCGTCCATCTCCGGCATCTGCACGTCCATCAAAACGACATCGAAAGCCTCCCGCTCCAGAGCGGCGAGCGCCTCTTTGCCGTTGCTTGCCACCACGACTGTGTGCCCGCGCTGTTTCAGCATCCCGAGCGCCACCCGTTGATTGATAGTGTTGTCCTCGGTGAGGAGGAGATGTAGACGCCGGTGGCTTGCGGGCGGGGCAGGGTGAGTGTGGGGCGAAGATTCAGGCACCTCGACAGACGACGGGTGTAGGACGTTCACAATAGTGTTTAGCAGATCCGATTGCTTGATCGGCTTCGTCAGGTAAGCAGACACCCCGAGTTCGCGGCAGCGGGCACGGTCGCTGGGATGTCCGGCGGAGGACAGCATCATAATCGTGGCCCCGGCCAGTTCCGAATGTTGTCTGATCTGCTCGGCCAGCTCGAAGCCGTCCATCTCCGGCATCATTCCGTCGGTCAGCACCAAAGCGAACGGCTCCTCCGTCGTCCCGCGCCCGCTCCATGGCTGCCAGCGCCGCTCGCGCTCCATCGACCACGGTGGGCTTCATGTGCCAGTTGGTCAGCATCTCCTGGAGGATACGCCGGTTCGTGGCGTTGTCATCTACCACCAACACGGGGAGGTCCTTCACGCCCACTGGCTCGGACAGTCGTTTTGATACGTTCTCTTTTGACAGACCGAAGCACGCGGTGAAGTGAAACGTGCTGCCCTTACCAACTTCGCTCTCGACCCAGATCCTGCCGCCCATCAGCTCGACGAGCTGCGTCGAGATTGCCAGACCCAGCCCCGTGCCGCCGTACTTGCGCGTCGTCGAGCTGTCCGCTTGCGAGAATGCCTCGAAGATCACACGCTGCTTTTCGGGCGGAATGCCGATGCCGGTGTCACGCACGGAGAAATGCAGCACACAGGAGTCTCAGCGTCCGAAGACTGGAATCCGGACTGTGCTCTTCTGGACTCTGGACTCTGGACTCTAGACTCTGACGACCTCGACGACCACCTCTCCCTAGCTCGGTGAACTTGATGGCGTTGCCTGCCAGGTTGAGGACGATCTGGCATAGGCGTCCCGGATCGCCCACCAGCGTATCCGGCACCTCAGGAGGAATGTGGCAGGCCAGTTCCAGCCCCTTCTTGTGGGCTCGCATAGCTAGCGTCTTGATCATGCTTTCGAGGTTGTCGCGGAGGCTGAAGTCAATAGGCTCCAGGTCGAGTTTACCCGCCTCGATCTTGGAGAAATCCAGGATGTCGTTAATCAGCCGCAGGAGGGAATCGGCCGAATCCTTGACCATGGTCAGGTACTCGCGCTGCTCGGGCGTAAGTTCGGTATCGAGCGCCAGTTCGGTCATACCGATGATCCCGTTCATCGGCGTGCGAATCTCATGGCTCATGTTGGCCAGGAACTCACTCTTAGCGCGGGTAGCGGCTTCGGCAGCGTTTTTGGCCTTTTGCAACTCCTCCTCCGTCCGCTTGCGCTCAGTGATGTCGCGCGCAACAGCGTAAATCCTCTGTTGCTCGGCGAAGGGCGCTGCATCCCATGCGAGCCATTTGTACGAGCCGTCTTTGCAAAGATAACGGTTCTCAAAGGATACGATCTCGACGCCGCTAGTGGACAGTTGCGTTGTTGCAGCGAGCGTCGCCGTGCGGTCATCGGGATGAACAAAGTCAAGAAACGGTTTTGCCAGAAGTTCCTCTTTTGTGAAGCCGAACGTTTTTTCCCATGCCGGGTTTAGGTGCTTAAAATAGCCGTCGAATCCAGCGATACACAACATATCGATCGAGAGGGTAAAAAACCGATCGCGCTCTTCCTCCGCCTGCTTGCGTGCGGTGACGTCTAGCAGGAAACCATCCCAGAGGATGTCACCGTTGGTTTGCCGTTCAGGGCGAGAAGCACCCTGGAACCACTTAACAGTTCCATTGACGAGTTGTCGTCCTTCCCATCTCCAAGGCGAGAGGGTTTGGGCAGAGACTGCTATGGACTCCTGGAAGGCTGCACGGTCATCGGGATGAACTATGTCCATAATGAGAGCAGGATTACGTTGAATCTCTTCTGGCTCCAACTCGTAGAGTTCGCGGCAACTAGGACTGATATAGGGAAGGGCCACCGAGCCCTCTGGGCGCAGGAGAAACTGGAAAATCATGCCTCCAGGTATGTTGGCCGCCATATGATGGAATCGCGCCTCGCTCTGTCGCAGGGCCGCCTCCGCCTGCTGGCGCTCGGTGATCTCTCTTTCTAATTCGGTATTAGTCTTCACCAGGTCGGTCGTCCGTTCACGCAGTGCGGCCGTTCGGTTTTCCACCTGCTGCTCCAGATCCACTGAGGTGCGACGTAGCCTGCCGACCACGAGGGCCAGCCCTGACAAACCCAACGCAGACATTACTCCCATCAAGGCAAATGTTCCTTGCAGGCCCTCTTGAGTCTGTGCAACGATGACATCTAGGGGGCGGATGACTTCGAGGACTCCTCGCACATCTCCCTCTTTCCAGTCGGTCTTGGGGCTATCAGGGTGACTGTTGTGACACCCGACGCAACTGGCCCGCATGCGATCCGCCGTTGCATATCGCAGTGAAGGGAGGCCGCGAAAATCTTCAAAGCGAATAAAGGGCTGGTCGGGGTGTTGCCTCAAGTATTGGAGCGCTTCCCGTTCAAACTCATCTTTCGGGCCGCCGTCCTTGCGCTGGGGAAACGGGTAGTCACTGTACAGACGGACCCGCACTCCGTACCCCTTTTCGGCAATGCGCTTGCCGATTTCCATACTCAACGTCGGCGGAAGTGGGATGGCTCCTGGTCTCGCCCGGTAGTCGTGGGTGACTTCGATCCCGCGCGTTTGGACGGGAACCACGACCTCAGAGGTGTAGAGCGTGATAAACTCGGTCAGCGCTTCGGAATACCACACTGTACCTTCTAACGCCGCGGATTGGATGAGATTCGATGATAGACGAGACAGATACCAGAGGGTGCCAGCCCCACCGATGCAGAACAAGATCGTCAGTACGAGGATAGTCCGCTCATAGAGCAGCTGGACGCAGGCACGCCAGGCCCGCGCAACTGCTTGGCGAGCCGCCTGCCAGAGCGAGAAAGCTGTTTCTGATTTCATTACAAACCTCCAGCCTCATGGCATCGCGTCGTACCCACGGTAGTTTACCACCAGTTTTTCGTTAAGGATTGGGTATTAAATAACTTTCCGATTTCCGAACTCGAACGATCATGTCATTGCAAGCGGAGCGAAGCAATCTTTGTCTGAAAAAGAGATTGCCTCGAAGCCTTCAGCTCCTCGCAATGATAGACCTATCCCTTGGACGAGCTGGCGCACCCATCTCAAGGATCTGCTCACCTGCTTATGGCGTCCGTAACTCTATTGCATCGTTACTGAGTCCCAACTTCGGGCTCAACGAAGACTGGGGTGACGATGTGCCCCTCGGCTCGATCGAGATCAGGCTCTTGCGCGGCACGAAACTCACGCGCGGGAGACTCACAGCGCAAACATTGCTGATAGGTCGATGTGTAGAGCCGTTGTTCTGTCTCGCTAAACTGATACCTGTCTATCAATCGCTCGAGCAATTGGTCGTTGGCTGCCTTCTCTTCGGCTGTCATAACATAGTGCACCCAACCACACTTCGAGCAGGCGACAAATCGTCGGTTCGTTAAAACAGTACGGGAGCCTGTCCCGAGCTCCGTTTGATCCGACTCCATAGCTCTCTCCCCATTCTCGGCCCGCGCGATCATGAGACTCTTCGTTCCCCTACCACAGCCTGTTTGTCACGGCAAGTTGTGGTGCCAACGGTTTTGCCCCAAGTGCATAGCAACTTTCTTGCTTAATACTTTCATCGTCAATAGTCCTTTCCAGGCAAAGTCGGTGGCCACAGGATACATGCCCGTCACAGCCACCCCCGCCATCGGCTGCCTAGCAAAGCTATCACGATCAAGGTGATCGTACTGCCCATGACCCCCCAGAACCCCCAGGGCACTGTTGCCAGGGGAATCACCTCGAAATTCATTCCCCAGGCTCCGAACACAGAACCAGCCAACGCCACGAGCACGGTGACAGCGGTCAGCGTCTTCATCGTCACATTGATCTGGTTGGAGATGACGGCTTGATGAGCGTCCAGCGTGCTGGTCACCATGTCCCGCTCGATGTCCAGCACGTCCAGGATTCTCAGGATATGATCGTAGACGTCCTGGAAGTAGACTAGGGTGTTGGCGGAGAAGAGGGGCTGGTCACGACGCAGAAACAAGTTGAAGATCTCTCGCAGCGGATACAGCACGCGCCGCAGTGCGAACAGCGTCCGTTTCAATTCGAGTAAGCGTTGGACGTCTTCCTGACGAAACCGGGCGAACATCTCTGTCTCGATTTTCGCCAACTCATCTTCAATGCCGTCGATGATGGGGAAATAGGCATCAATGATCGTATCCATCACCGTATAGACCAGGAAGCCTACTCCTTCACGGAGCATCGCTCCGCCACGGGTCCAGCGCCCCAAAGCGTTCTCAAGCGCAGGAACGCGCCCACGGTGGAGGGAGACCACATAATTCCGTCCGATGAAGAGGTCCACTTCAAAGGTTCGCGGCGTTGTGGTGTCAGCGCCGGGAACCACGCCGTATGTGACGACAAACGTATAGCTTTTGTACTCGTCCATTTTCGGACGCTGCTGACCTGTCGCTACGTCTTCCAGTGCCAAGGGATGGAAGCCGAACTCCTCCGATAGCATCGACAGTTCCGCTGGCCCAGGATCTTGCACATCCATCCAAACGAGGTTGCTGGGTTCCCGGATGTAGTCTCTGATCTCTTCGCTCGGAACGTCGCGCTCGAGACTCACGCCACCCAGGAACGCTACCGTTCTGACTTTCGCGATGCCCTCTACAGGGGTGGGTTGTGAGCGTCCAGTTTCTGGATTGTCTCGCGCCATCGAGCTTCTATACGCTGGTGGGGCGTGATAATAAAGATGCGCTGAGGAAAGCCTGATAAGGATGCGCCACATTTTCTACACGCATGGCCTGGGAGGTTCTCTTCAAGCCCAGCCGGAAATAGAAGAGGTATTTGAACCGTTGGGATACACCATCTTGCGCGTTCAAGTGCCTTATCACAGCAACATAGTTGAATTAGCCACGAAGTTAGCCACTATGACATTTGGTGACTTTTGTTCGCTCATCTCTAACACTGCTGATAGCATTGTTGAAAGAGCACGAACATTGGCGCTTGACGAGTACGCCGTCATTGGTGACTCTCTCGGCGGATTTATTTCTGTCGTCGCAGCACAACGCGATCCGCGCATCAGTCATTGTATTTTGCTGGCGTGTAGTGGTGATATCTGTCACGCGATCATGAACCTGAATAGCCTCATCCCAGGCGCAGGCTATCTCGCCGGTGCATTTAACCTGGCAGGCAACGGCGGGTTGCGCATTCAAGCTCATAAGGCCATTGCCGGACAGTCCGATTTCCAGGCGGAATTTGAACGGGTGAACACTTTTCGCTCGGAACGGTTGACACGCCTGCAACATCTGCTGATTCTTGGCGATAAGGGTGACCCTGTCGCGCCAGAGGCCACGTGTCGGCACTTTGCCAGGGGAGTCAAAGGCAGCAAAGTCATCATGGCCTACAATGAAGGTTGCCATCATCCCATCGGGAAAGCCGTGCTGCAAAAATATGCCGTACCGTTCTTGCAGAACAAGCCACTATCAACCGGAGATCGCGTACGCAGCCTGCTCTCTTCGGTCCGCAGGTTTTTCTCCACAGCTTCGCCAGGTCGTCACTCTATGTGAATAATTACGAACTGTGAGAATTGCCGTTGAGGTGAAAAAGGCGACGCGCGTTGTCGCCTAACACCTTACGGGCGACCTCGGGACCGAGTTCTCGCACGAGCGGCACCAAGCCTTCATTGTAGGTTTCTTTTCCTTCGACGTTGGGAGGATGGCGGCAATAGTGATGCGGACCGTCAACCGACGCGTCGGAACCGAAGAGCATGCGTTCGGTGTTCGTTTCTTCCACCAGCTGCAACACCTCACGCCAACCGCACCACGAGCTTTCGAGATACAGGTTTGGTTGTTCGCGTACATGGAGTGCGGCTCGACGGCGTCCTTCTGTCGGTCCAAGGTAGGTGTGGTACAAAATCACAGGTACTAGCGGAAAACGTTCCGCAAGACGACGGATATGATCTGGATCGGCATCCCCTGGTGCACTATGGCACGCCACGGGACAACCAATTTCGGTGGCAATTTCTAGGTATGGATCGAGATCGTGGTCATCCGCACGATAATCATCGACAGTCGGGTGTAGCTTGATACCGATAAAACCATCAGAAAGGCGAGTTCGCACTTCTTCTACCGACGTCTCACCTGGTCGTACCCATACCAGTGGAAACAGATTGGTCGCCAGCCCTTTCAAGCGATCAAGCGCACGATTCTCGAACCACGAGACAATTCCGTAACCAATGCCAGCGGACGCCATCGCCGTACGCAGGCTGGAAATCCCCAGTTCGCCTGACCCGCGACCGCTGACGTGCAGGTGAGCATCAAGTGGTTCAAAATCAATCCACAGACGGTAATCGGCATCCAGATTATTATCCCAGCGGCTCCCGTCTGTTACGACACAATCAAGGGAAATGTGCCCAGCCACCGACAAGGGTTCGGTCATTGCCAGTCCTGGTTCGACCGGTTCAAGTTTGGTTTCGTGGACTGGTTCTTGCCAGCCATCAAATCCGTAGTGGAGTCGGAGGTCGCTACCCTCCAGCGGGCCGCGATACGCGACACGCAGTTGCGTGCTACCATTCTGTCCACTCTTTACCCATTGTATCATTGGCGATTGCATGTGGGTTCTGTCCGTCGCTCAATATATCTCTGCAGTTGGCTTCGAGCATTTCTGCATCGGATGTAATACGGAGCGAAAAGTGTTTCATCCCTTTGATTCTTTCACAACTGCAGGGGTGAAAGAAGGGATAGGAGAGGATCGCTGTTCGCTGGTGACCTCTGCTGTTGGGGGGGGAGTGTCCGCTCCAGTGTGCAATTCCTCAGTATACAAGGGAGAATACTGGCGGTGACCATCTTGGAATATCTCGAAATAATGGTGCAGTAGATAGCGATCTGTCTGCGTCTCGCTCTGGGGATCAAGAATTTTTTGCGGTAGCTTGAGAATCTTTCTGCGTAAGCGGACTGCCGTCGAAGCCGCACTATCAGTCATCGCAAGGGAAGTCCCACTGCCTGGATACCTGGGTGGCTGTACCAGCGGCATAAACCGCGTCTCACGCTGATTGTCCCAATCCGGGACGCCGCCAAGTGGCGTCCATAGGTAATGAATGTTCACGCCTTCAATATCATCAGCGTAGTCGTAGAATTCCTTGATTTCGTAGTGCCAGGTCATCGTGGAATCAGTCATGTTGATTATGAGGGGTGAAAATGGTGGCGTCATTCCCGCGGAGCTTGTCCCAGGTTCTACCGGGAGCGGGAATCCAGGAAGATTGAGCACTGGCCTTCGGTTATGCCTCCTGGATTCCGGGTCTCGCGTTGCTCGCCCGGAATGACGCACCTCTGTTTACCCCTCATCTTTACTATGGATGGTCTCTTAGTTACGCCGCAAAAATTTCACTAAAGAAATTACGCATGGCCTGCCACGACCGCTCATCTGCTGACTTGTTGTAGGCAATGCCTGGATTACCGACGGTTGCAGCCGTGGGGTTGGTGAAGCTATGCACCGTGCCGCCGTAGCTGATGAGTTGCCAGTCTACTCCGGCTTTGGTCATCTCTTCGGCAAATGCATTGACCACATCTGGTGGCACAAACGGATCTTCAGCGCCATGGCATACCAAGACCTTTCCTTTTGTCTTGCCCGGCTCAGCTGGGCTCTGGGTTGCGAGATTCCCATGGAAAGAGACAACGCCTTTCACCGGTGCGCCGTCACGTGCCAATTCGAGCGAGAAAGTTCCACCCATGCAATAGCCAATGACAGCCAAGCGACTCGTATCGACTTGCGGCAGTGAAGCAAGTTTGTCCAACCCTGCACGTCCGCGTGCACGAAACTTCGCTGGTTCAGTCATCAGCGGTGTGGCTAATTTGATCGCCTCTTGCAGATCTGAGGTCTCGAAGCCGTTGCCATACGGATCACCAGCTAATGCGACATAGCCCAGCGCGGCTAACCGCTCAGCGCGGTTCTTAGCGTTGACCCCAAGCCCGAAGGCTTCAGGCATTACCAAAATCCCTGGCATCTTTTGCGCGGTCTGATCGTCATAGGCCAAATATCCTTTGAGCGTCACACTGCCATCACGGTACTCAAGGGTTTCTGTCTTCATGCTACGCCTCCTCTATTTAGATATGGTGAGTGATACTGCTCTGCGACGTTTTTGCAGTCCCGGTTCGGCAAGTCAACCGCTGTTGCCTTCCTTGCTACATCCGCTTGCCCAAAATGTCGAACTCCTGTAGTAGGCAGCGCATACGGGGGAATGAGTCATGAGCATTGCTACTGCCGCTTATATTGGAATTACTCGCTCTAAAACGTCTGACTGAGGAATCAGCCAAGGGCCACAACCGCTGGCATCCTGACATCCCACCGGTAGTGAAAGTTGATCCCGGACAAGTGGTCGGGCATGGAAACTCGCGACGCGTTCGATGGCCAGGTCAATCCGAACTCTTCTGCTGCCGACCTACTGAAAACCACTCTTGGCGTGGTTCATCCGCTGACTGGTCCAGTCTACATAAACGGTGCAGAACCTGGCGACCTGCTCGAAGTGGCGATTGTTGAAGTTGAACCGCAGCCGTTCGGCTTCACCGTGCAAGTCCCAGGTTTTGGTTTTCTTACGCGATGTGTTTACTGAACCACATATCATCCGCTGGACGATTGCTAAGGGTTTTGCCACGTCGCCAGACCTTCCTGGTGTACGCATTCCCGGCGCACCATTTATGGGCGTCATTGGTGTTGCGCCCTCGCACGAGCTATTAGAGAGGACCAATCGACGAGAGACCGACCTGTCGAAACGTGGTGGCGTGGTGCTGTTACCTGATGCTACTCGGTGCGATCCCTGCCTGACCCAAAGATTGCCCAGAATGCGATGCGGACGATCGCGCCGCATGAAACCGGTGGCAATGTTGACATCAAGCAACTCACCAAAGGCACAACGTTGCGCATTCCTGTCTATGTGCCTGGTGCACTGTTTTCTGTTGGTGACGCGCATTTCGCACAAGGAGATGGCGAGAGTTGCGGGACTGCGGTTGAGATGAGCGCAACGTTCTATGGCTCATTCAATCTCATCAAAGGTGCGGCAAAGAAGTACAACATCCAAGACGTGCAATTCTATCGCAACGACTACTTCACTTCGCCAGAGATGGCGGTACCACGTCGATTCTTTGCCACGACCGGACAATCCTGCACGCGTGAGGGAGTCGCTCATTCTGAAGATGCAACGTTGGCCGCGCGTAATGCCCTACTCAACATGATCGACTACTTGGTCAATGAACGTGGCTTCACACGACAGCAAGCGTATGCCATCACTAGCGTGGCTGTGGATTTGAAAGTGAGCGAGCTGGTAGATGTCCCGAATTTTGTTGTCTCGGCGTTCTTACCGCTCGATATTTTTATCTAACACCAAGGAGTGACACTACAACTGATTGGGCCAGTCAGAGGGAGCAAAACCACAGTGCAGCAGAAAGGAGAGAGCTATGAAATTTGGCGTTCTCTACATTCCGGACTATTACCCCGAGCGGCATAAATCATCGAGCCACTATTACGGCGAGATGATCGAACAGATTCTTTTCTGCGAAGAGATCGGACTCGATGGCATCTGGTTCGCCGAGCACTACGTCGGTGGATACGCCTTTCCTTCACCGCCAATCTTTGCCACGGCGGTCGCACAGAAAACGAAGCGCATTCGCTTCGGCACTGGCGTGACCTTGTTGCCGTTGACCAATCCGATCAAGACGGCTGAGGAGTACGCCATGCTCGATGTGTTGAGCAATGGGCGATTCGACTTCGGTGTTGGACGCGGGATTCTCCGCGACGAGTATGACCTGTTTGGGATCAATGGGGACGAAAGCCAAGGGCGTTATCATGAAGCACTAGACGTCATCCTCAAAGCCTGGACCCAAGATGAAGTGAACCATACAGGGAAACACTTTAAGATTGACCGCGTCAAGGCTTTGCCCCGGCCGGTGCAGCAACCCCATCCGCCGATTTGGGCGGCAGCGGTGGCCTCACCGGAGTCGTTTATCTGGACGGGGCAGCATGGATATAACATCATGTTGGTTCCTTTTGCCTATCCGACGCATGCACCACTGCGTGAGCGAGTAGATCTGTATTGGAAAGCCCTGAATGAGAATGGTCATAACGCAACCCACCGGGAAGTGCAGGGGACCTACCATCTCTACGTTGGTGAAGACGACGCGCAGGCACGCAAAGAAGCAGCTACTGAACTCCAGCAGTATCTTGATTTCTTTGTCGCCCTGGATAAGCCGTGGCAGTCAAAGGATTATGAGGCCTATGGTAAGGGACTGGGGACGTTCTTCGCAAACATGAACTACGATACGATGGACAAAGGCGATGCCCTCCTTTTCGGTAGTCCAGAGCGAATCGTGCAACGGCTCAAGAACATCAAGCAGGGCTTGGGATTAACCTACGTCCTGTCCGAGATCAACTTTGGTGGCATGGCACATGACAAGGTCATGAAGTCGCTTGAACGGTTTGGTAAATACGTCCTCCCGCATGTGCGAAACCTCTAATCGTATCCTTGGGTAGTGTCTAACCGCAGGGAACTATAGAACCTGCGGTTAGGACTATAGCTTTCCGGCCAGCAGACGCGTGTACGATAATGACAAGAGGTGCAGTACGTTGCACCCCTACGCCTTCATGACAACGCGTGCGAAGTCTTCAAGCTGAGTAATCGTATCCTGCGCACTCTTCCCCATAAAGCCGAGAACCATTTGTGTTACACCGAGTGCACTGAGTTGGGCAACCGACTCCGGCTGTTGCTTCACGGTGTCGGGCGAGCCAAACGTTGCAAGTGATAGACGGGAAAAGTCTCGACCTCGTTCTTACATTAGTTCCTTCAGTTGCTGCAGTTTTCCTCGCAGTGTCTCCAACGGCATTGCTCCCGGCTGCCAACCATCTCCTAAATCTGCGACACGTTTCATCGCGGCGAGACTTTCTCCACCAAAGATAATTGGTGGATGAGGCTTTCGCACTGGAGTAGGAACAGCATGCACTGCTGGAAACTGGAAAAACTGCCCCTCAAACCCGATTGGCCCGCCTTGCCATAATGCTTTCATGATCTTGATGTATTCGCGAGTACGCTGGCCGCGCTCAGAGAAATTCTCTCCGAGGACATCAAATTCTTCCTTGAGCCAGCCGACGCCAACACCAAAAAGAAACCGCCCTCCACTCAGCATATCGACCGTAGCAACAGCTTTGGCCACTTCGAGGGGATTACGTTGAGGAACAACCAACACGCTCGTGCCTAAGAGAATCTTCTGGGTCTTGGCTGCGAGGAAGCCTAATAAAGCAAAAACGTCGGGAAAGGGAGCCCGAAGAGGAAAACCGGGAGAACCATCATCGGTCCACGGATAAGGGGCCTCAATCTTTTCTGGAATGACAATGTGATCGGCGATCCACGCTGAGTGATATCCTAGCTCTTCGATTTTCTGTACGACACGCGCGTAGTCGTCAGCGGTAGGATTGAACCCAACTCCGAGTGAGAAGTGTACGCCAAATTGCATAGGCTTTCTCCTTCTTATGTTGCCGCCATAGCATGCGGTGCTGGTGGCAGCAACTGATGGCTGCCGTGGAGCAGATCTCAGAAACAGGCTTGTTTTCTTTCTGCTCTTGCGGTCACAATAGGACAAACGGCTACGTACTTAGTATGAGGGTTGTCTTCCACCAGCCGGCATACATACTCCATCGCGAGAGCGGAGCGGAATGGAGATAATTCTCTCTCTCACTCATCGAAACCCCGTTCTTAAGACTAGGAGCTAGCCGCTGAGTGCTGAAGGTTACAACAGAAGGAATACTATGACTCAACATGCAACAGAGAGGAATCGGATGCAGTTAGGTCTGTTCATGCCGAACTGTAGTCACGCATACTCGATTAGTACATACAAGCCTGACCCTACTGACTGGACCTATGATTCTAATCTGCGGATCGCCCGCGCCGCAGAGGCAGCTGGTTTCGATTTTCTGTTCCCAGTCGCCAAATGGAAGGGGTATGGAGGCCAGACGGACTATCTAGGGAACTCGCTCGAAACTATGACATGGGCTTCAGCGATCCTTGCCAATACTACGCGTATCAAGGTCTTTTCCACTGTGCATGTACCAGTGTTCCATCCAGTAGCAACGGCAAAGATGGGTGCCACCCTGGACCACATCGGTAAGGGACGCTGGGGACTGAATATCGTCAGCGGCTGGAGTGAATTGGAGTTCGGTATGATGGGCATTGAGGTCATGCCGCATGCCGAGCGCTATCGCCGCACTGAAGCGTACATCGAGATTCTCAAGGGGCTTTGGACACAGGAACCTGGCACTTTTAACTATGAATGTTCTTGGTACAAGATCACCAATGGTTACGTACGTCCACAACCAGTGCAAAGGCCCCATCCTCCGATCGCGAATGCCGGAGTTTCTGAAGATGCCAAAAACACGGTATCCCGGCTGTGCGATTGGGCGTTTATCAGCCCCTTCTCTGTCGAGCAGGCACCAGAAGTGGTTGCCGATATCAAGGCTCGGGCGCAACGCCATGGTCGTACCGTGCAGTGTGCATGTTATCCGTATGTCCTCTGGCGAGACACGGAAAAAGAGGCGCAGGAGGAACGGCGTCGGATTGTCGAAAATATGGATCGAGTAGCAGTCGAAAACTGGGCCCATGGTCTGCAACTGCAAAGCGGCTCGTTCGATAATTTTACCGCTGAAATGTACGCCTTTGGCGGGGGTGGGCTGCCGCTGGTAGGGACCAAGGAACAAGTAGCAGAGATGCTCAAGAAACTGTACGACGGCGGCATGGACGGCTTCCTGATGATGCTGTTGGATTATTACCAAGACACACTTCGTTTCGAGCGTGAAATCCTTCCTCTCCTCCGCCAGATGGGAATGTGAGCAAGTCGGCTACTAAATGTGATATCTGGCGTTCCTGACTGACACTTTATTGGGGGTGATGGCATGAATGGAATTCTTTCTGGTCTGCGGGTTATCGAGGGGTCCGCGTTCGTAGCAGCGCCGCTGGGTGGCATGACCCTCGCCCAACTCGGTGCCGATGTGATCCGTTTTGATCAAATCGGTGGTGGTCTCGACTATCAACGTTGGCCTTTAGCCGATGATGGCCAGAGTCTCTTCTGGGCAGGATTGAACAAAGGCAAACGCTCTATTCAGATTGATTTACGTTCTCCACGTGGACGCGAGCTAGCGACTGCACTAATTACGGCGCCTGGCGATACGGGCGGCCTTTTCCTCACCAATTTCCCTGCGCGGGACTGGCTCGAATACGAGGCATTAGCTCGGCGCCGTAGTGATCTCATCATGGTGGCGCTGACTGGCAATCCCGACGGAACCAGTGAGGTTGACTACACGGTGAACCCAGCCACGGGGTTCCCGTGGGCGACAGGGCCGCGCAATCTTGCTGAGCCGCTCAACAGTGTCCTACCAGCGTGGGATATTGCGCTCGGGACACTTGCCACGGTTGGTCTGCTCGCCGCTGAACGTCATCGGCGGATGAATGGCAAGGGCCAACTCGTTCGCCTCTCACTTTCTGACGTTGCCTTTGCCATGGTCGGTAACCTCGGGCGTATCGCGGAAGCTCGTCTCGGCGGTCGGGATCAGCACAAGGATGGCAATTATCTGTACGGTGCCTTTGGACACGACTTTGAAACGCGCGACGGACGACGGGTAATGGTAGTCGCGCTCACGGCTCGTCAATGGAACGCGCTGGTCGACGTGACCGGTATCGCTGACGCATGCCGCAGCATAGAGCAGGCGACCGGCCACGATCTCAGTACCGAGAGTGGCCGTTTCGAGGCCCGCGATCTAATCGCGGCTCTGTTACGGCCGTGGTTTGCCTCGCGTAACCTCGCAGAGATACGCGACACGTTCTGCTGGCACGAACGTGTCCTGGGGGCCGTATCAAACCTTCCGCCAACTTATTGCCGAGGATCCACGTTGTTCGACAGCAAATCCAATGTTTGCCGAAGTCGAACACCCAGGTGTCGGCAAGTATGTAATGCCTGGCTCGCCCTTGGACTTTTCCGCGATGTCGCGTGTACCCGTTCGACGAGCACCATTACTAGGCGAACACACTGATGAAGTACTGGCTCACGTATTGGGGCTGAGTTCTCACGAGATCGCGCGCCTTCATGACCAAGGCATTGTCGCTGGTCTTGCATCAAAGGCCGCCACCAGGTGAACTGGTACGGCTGGGCTGCGATTAGATTCACGCAGCCCAGAAGGTGCGGCGTTTCTCTACCAACTCAGCGAATGAATTGCTCCTGATGCTCCCGCCACCAGCGAGCGATATCGAGCCGTCGGGTGAACCAGACGTTTCCTTTCTTCAACCCATACTCGATAAACTCGCGCAGCCCAGACGTCCGCCCAGCTTGGCCTGCTATACGCGGATGAAGGCCGATCGACATCATCTTGGGATACCCCTCTTTGCCTTCCTGCCAGAGCTCATCTAACCCACGCTTACAGGTATCAAAAAAATCTGAAGGACTACCATACCCCTGCGGGAGAACATAGCGGCCATCGTTATAGGTCATCGAGTAAGGAACGATGAGATGACGAGTTCCATTCACTTGCGTGAAGTAGGGTAGGTCATCATTGTAGGCGTCGGAGTCGTATTCGAATCCGCCCTCTTCTACAATGAGCTCTCGCGTATTCACGCTAGCGCCATAGCGACAATACCATCCCAGCGGTCGCTCTCCACACGTTTTTTGAATTGACTCAATTGCCCACTGCATATGCTGCTTTTCTTCCTCACGACTAAAACGCCACTGCTCACTCCACCGCCAGCCGTGCGAACAGGGCTCGTGTCCACTCTCGCGAATCCACTGCCCCACCTCAGGATTACGCTCCAATGCAACCGCACAGGCAAAGAAGGTTACCTTTACTTGATACTCATCGAAGAGACGCATGAGCCGCCAGATTCCTGAGCGGCTGCCGTACTCATACACCGACTCCGTGCAGAGATCGCGATATTGCGGACCCATTGCATAGTTAATCTCTGCCAGTCCGTCATTCCGGTCATCCCCAGCTGGTTTTGAATACTCAGAACCCTCTTCGTAATTGACCACCAAGTTTACGGCGACGTGGGCGTTGTTTGGCCAAAAGACTTTGGGAAGACGCCTCCCGTAACCGACGAAATCGCGTCGGGGACCTGGGATGTCACGATCGATTAATTGCATAGATTGTTCCTCCTTTAACCACGGACGCTAGCGCATGTTGCCTTTAGTGGTCAAGAAAAACAGTACAGATTGCTGGAAACGCAGCGATTCTTGAAATCATTCTTGGAAACTTGACAGTAGCCAAGCCCCAAGGATAATGCTCATCGATTCGTTTCCCTACCGAAGAAAAAGGAGCGATGACATGAGTACATTTGTGTTGATTCACGGCGGCTGTCATGGGGCGTGGTGTTGGTACAAAGTCATACCTGCACTGGAAAAGAAAGGCCACACTGTCATTGCTCCAGACTTACCTAGTCATGGCAGGGACAAGACCCCAGTGTCTGCTGTGACCTTTCAAGCTTACGTTGATACAGTTTGTGATATTCTCGACGCTCAGCGTGAACCTGTTGTGTTGGTGGGGCACAGCATGGGTGGTGGGATTATTACGCAGGCGGCTGAATACCGACCGGATAAGATTAAGACCCTAGTGTACTTAACCGCACTGCTGCCAGCCAATGGGGAGTCTATGGGGAAAGTCTTGCGACGTAATACTGAGACCATCTTAGCGTCCAACTTTGTTTCAAATGCAGACCAAAGCGCCTCAATGGTACGGGAGGAAGTCCTCGTCGAGGGATTTTATGGCGATTGTTCGGCTGAAGATGTGGCATTAGCTAAGCTATTGTTGACGCCGCAAGCAACGGCTCCTTTGCGAGCGAAGCTGCAGACCAGTGCCGAACGCTTCGGGCGAATTCCTCGGGTAGCCATTGAGTGCCTTCGCGACCGTGCCCATTCACTGTCCTTCCAGAGGAGTGTGTACACGACCTTCCCCTTTCAGCAGGTGATTTCGATGGACACGAGTCATTCCCCTTTTTTCTCGGCTCCTGACGAACTAGCGGCGCATTTGGCGGCGTTGTAAGCAGGCTTTCCTTGCTTGCTCTTTAGCGAGTGCTACTTTAGTATCACTCTTATGCGTACTGAACTTGTTACTACGTTGAAGCGAAAGGCAACAGAAATCATCTCAGAGGTCGATCGCGAGAGGGTGCCGGTGCTGATTACTCAGCATGGACGCCCCGCAGCCTACCTCGTGGATGTCGAAACCTATGAGAAGCTCAACCAACGCTTGACCATACTCGAAGGCATTGCGCGCGGTGAGCGAGCCATTGAGCAAGGACGTGTCGTATCCCATGCTGCAGCGAAGAAACGGCTCGCACGATGGCTGAGCTGATTTGGACCGAACCTGCGCTGAGCGATTTGGACGCGATTGCTGATTACATTGCCTTGGAGAATCCGGAAGCCGCCCGTGGGTTGGTACAGCGGGTGTTTCAGCATGTTGAGCAACTAGCCGAGTATCCGGAGAGTGGTTCGCGGCCCCGAGAGTTGCGCGGTTCACGGTACCGGCAGATCGTCGAACCACCGTGTCGAGTATTCTATCGTTACGATGGCGAGCGAGTCTTTGTTCTGCATGTTATGCGCGGGGAGATGCGCTTACGGGCGAGTCAGCTTAGTAAAAGAGACCGACAGACACGGAAGAGCTAACCGCTCGAGGCATTTCCCATCAAGTTCACTCATGTACGATATCCGGGTGCTGTAACGCTCAGCGGCAAGCCAAGCGATGATGCCAAGCCATATCAAGAACGGCAAGTCCAACGAGCCGTAGAAGAGGTTCTAAAATGAAGCCGAGTGATAAATATCACAAATGGGTTGAATGGAGCGAAGAAGATCAAGCCTATCTTGGAAAATGTCCAGACCTCATCACCGGCATTCACGGCGGTGATCCCCTGCAGGTCTATGGCGATTTGTGCGAGGTGGTGGAAGACGTTATTCAGCATTTCGAATCTGAAGGCCGTCCGCTTCCTTCTCCGAGAGTCCGTCCGATGCAAGAGGTTGCGTGAAGCTGCAGGTATGAAGAGCACAGAGGACCCTGAGGAAATTAAAGAAACCCTGTGGCATCATTGGCCTACAATACTGGATGGAGGATAGGTTGTGAGTCAAAAGAGTCGTGTTGAACAACTGGCTAATCTCTTAATTGAATTTGGTCTCCTTATTGATCCGCTTAAGCGGTTAATTTTAGACGACAGGACAGTGCCCGGAGAACGGTCAGACTATGAAGAAAACGTCAACTCGTAAGAGATCCCAAATTGTGACCGAAGAGATTCGTCAGGAATACCGCTTCGACTATAAAAAGGCCAAACCGAACCGGTTTGCGAAGCAGATGGGAAGTGGAACGATTGCCATCGTGCTTGAGCCGGACGTCGCCACCGTCTTCAAATCGGCAGAGTCGGTCAATGCGTTGTTACGTTCAGTCATTGCAGCCCTGCCACCCAACCTTGAGTCATAAATAGATCGATTCCGTAAAGTCGTCGTGTTACAGGTACTCTTTCTCCCGAACGCCACGGCTTTGAGCCGAGTACGCGAGCTGATCGTAAGTTCGACAAGCTTGGCTGCAGCGGAAAGATTCCCTTTGACTTGTTCGATCGCTAAATTTTGCCTTCCCTTCCAATCGCTGTGCGGTAGTGCTATGCGGCAGGCAAGGAGGGACAGCGATGCCGCAATCAACACAGCCTGCGTCCACCACGGCGCCAGTGGGAACCCAACAGGAAAACGGCCAGGTCTCGCCCCAGCTCAACGACACGCAACTGAAAGTCCTGCACGAGCCACCAACCGGCAAGGAGTTTCTTGAAAAGCTGCGCGACGGACGTGTCATCTACTTTGATGGCAAGTTAGTGAAGGATGTCACGACCCATCCTGCCTTTGCCACCAGCGCCCGGTCGTATGCCCGCATGTACGACACGCTGCATGATCCAGCCAAACACGATGTGCTGACTTTTATCACTGAGCGTGGTGCCCGCTCGCATAAGTTCTACAAGCTGCCCCGCACGACACAGGATCTTTTCGATGCCCGCGAGGCGATTGCCGAATGGGCACGCCTCAGTTGGGGTACATTGTCGCGTGGTCCTGACTATAAGGCTGCACTTGTAGGAACACTGGCTGGAGATGCTGAGTTCTACGGCAAGTTCGCTCCCAACGTGCGGCGGTGGTATGAGAAGATCGCTGACGAAGTCATGTTCGTCAATCTGAGTCTCGCTAATCCAGCTGGTGATCGCTCGAAACCGCCGGGTGAGCAACGTGATGTCTATCTACATGTGGTGAAGGAGCGCGACGACGGTATTATCGTGCGCGGTGCTCGCCTGGTATCTACGGGTGCGGCGTTTAGCCATGTCACCTACATGAGCCAGTACATTCCAGTCACTGGGCTTGCTGAAAACGAAGATGATCTTGCGCTGGCGTTCTTTGTTCCGTTCAACGCGCCGGGCATTAAGTTTATCGGTCGCTACTCGTATGAATACCTGGCCAAGAAAATCGGTTCGCCTTTTGATTACCCACTTTCTAGCCGCTTCGATGAGTCTGATCTCAGTATCGTGCTCGACGATGTTTTCATTCCCTGGGAAGACGTGATTGCGTACCGTAATCCGACCGTCGTCAATGGTCTTTTCCCTCGCGGCTTTGCGCAACGGTTTTCTTTTCATGCTGCAACACGCACGGCAGTCAAGCTTGACTTCATCTGTGGATTGTTACTGCGAGCTACGGAGATGCAACAGCGCAGCGGTGCGCGTGAGGTGCAAGCTGTGATCGGCGAACTGCTTGGCATGCGCCATAACATCTGGGCGCTATCCACTGCGATGGCTGCGGATGCGCAGCCAGGACCAGGAGGGTATCTGCTACCGAACCTGAACTACGCACTGCAGTGGCGTAATGTGTATGGAGACACCTTCACCAAAGCACGCACCATGTTCCAAAATGTTCTCTCTGGCAATCTGATCCAGATTCCCTCCTCAGCAAAAGATCTCAAGAACCCAGACTCTCGTGAGTGGATTGATCGCTATTGGAAGGCGGCCAACGCCACAGCAGAAGAACGCATTAAACTGATCCGCTTGATTTGGGATCTGTTCCTCTCAGAGTTTGCAGGCAGAACCGAAGCCCACGAACGAAACTTTGCTGGTGGCTACGAGGCGAATCGGGTCGAGACCTACCTAGCGGCTGAGCATATGGGGCTCAACGCTAACTTCAAGGCAATGGCCGAT
This sequence comes from uncultured delta proteobacterium, assembly GCA_963733195.1. Taxonomy (GTDB): domain Bacteria; phylum Desulfobacterota; class Binatia; order Bin18; family Bin18; genus VGTJ01. The sequence continues at coordinate 29,443 of CAVTCR010000055.1, read as the reverse complement.
GAGTGCATGAGTCACTATGACCTTAACGGCTGGACACATCCTACATGGGCAGATGTTCCGTGGTCGATCCCTGAAGAGTGAGGCGGATGGAAGGTGCAAGGTTCCGGCAGCAGTTTTCGTCTGCATGAGTCCAAGACCACACACTACGTTTTACGTCTTACGCTTCTACCTTTCCTGCGTGCCGTAGGTCCCACGACCAACCGCAATCTGCCGGTTTTGCTCGTCGCGCAGATCGATGTCCACTACTGCGACTGTACGACCGGCGCGCAGGACAGTCGCAGTAGCGATCAGGGTGGTATTGATTGCTCCTCGCAAGTAGTCCACGTGCAGGTTAATCGTCGGCACGCCATGCCCCACGACGGCGGCAACCGCGAATGTCCCGGCAACGTCGATGAATGCCGAGATGATCCCCCCATGCACTTGCCCCGTCTCTGCCTGACGTTGGTACTCAGGTCGATACGGCAGTCGCAGCACCATGCGTTTCTCCTCCAAGTCCACCGACACGATCTCCATCCGCATGAAGTGGTGAAACGGTCCATTGTTCAACACCGTCTGTAACTCGTCTTTGGTCATCGTCACTCTTTCTCAAATGACTCAGTGATTCAATTCTTCTAACAGCGCCTTCGCCTCTTGCAAATCCTTGGTGTCAAACCCTTCGGTGAACCAGCCGTAGATCTCGGCTAACAGCTCGTGAGCTTCTTTCTGCTTGCCCTGCTGCTGCCACAGGCGGCTCAGGCTCATCACCGCCCGCAGCTCTAGCGACTTGGCCTGCTGCTGTTCGCGCAATCTCGATGGCTTTGAGAAAACACGCTTCGGCCTCGCTTGGGGGTCGGGGGTCAGGGATTGGGGCTTGGACTTTCGACTTTTGACTTTGGACTCCAGACCTTAGACTCTGGACACTTGTCTGTTGCAGCGTCAGCTCGCCTTGAGCCGATACAGCTCCGCCTCGTAGAAACGCTCCCCAGTTTTGTCCACCACAGCCAGCGCCTCGGCGAGCACGCTCAGCCCCTCCTCTGCCTGCCCCACTTTCCCATACGCCTCGGCCAGCAGGGCAAGAAAATATGGCCGTGCATAGCTCTGCCCCTGTGGCCCGGTAGGTGGCCAGTCCCTGGCGGATCTGGGCAATCCCTTCTTCTCCCTGTCCCTGCTCGGCCAGCGCCCAGCCCCGCAGGATAGTCCCCTACGCCAACCAGATCGGAAATCCTGCTCGCGTCGAGAGCGTGATCACTGCCTCTGCCCGCTCTTGGGTCAGTCTGCCCCTCCCGGCGGAACTGATGGAGCACAGGCAGCAAAGATCAGGGCAAAAGCCAAGCTAAAGGGATGAGACAGCTCCTGGGCCAGGGTGAGCGCCTCGTGGCTCCTCTTGAGGGCCTGGTCCGGATAGCCAAGATACCACAGGACCAAGGCCGCATAGGAGAGGCAAATCACCCCGGGGTCCTGCCCATAGAGGAAGGCATGGGAGCGGTGGTGCTGAGGGTCGTAGAGGGCAATGCCCTGCTCCAGGTGCGCTCGGGCCGGGGCAAACTCTCCCAAGATGGAACAAGGTCTCTCCCAACGCCCGATGGGCCTCCAGGAGAGAGCCGGGTCTTGTACGCTGCTGGGCCAGGCTGAGGAGTTGCTCCCCCAGCTCGCGCGCCGTCTGAACTCGCCCCGCACATGATAAAACGTCCGCAGCCCAAACAGGACCGGGAAGAGCTGAGGAGTCTCCCCGATCTGCTGGCACAGCTCCCGGGCGCGGGTATAGGTGCTTCCACTTCCGGGAGCCGCATAGCCCTTGGTGGCCTGTAACGGCACGCCCAGGGTGATTTGCAGCGTGAGTTCTTGCTGGGTGCGCTCGGGGGTGTCCGGCAGGGTCTTGAGCAACTCTAAGGCGGTGGTCAGATGAGTGATCGCTTCCGCATTGGCCGACCGCTGCACCGCCTGTTGCCCGGCCAGGTGGAGGTACTCGACGGCTTTCTCCGTGTTGCCACTGCGGCGTGTAGTGATGCGCCAGCTCGCTGTAGTGGTCGTCCAGGTTGGCGCGGTAGAGTGCTTCGATCGCCTGCGCCGTGCGCTCATGTAAGGCTTTGCGTCGCTCCTGCAGCACCGAGCTGTAGGCGACTTCCTGCGTCAGGGCATGCTTGAAGATGTACTCGACTTCGGGAAACGCGGGCTGCTCGTAGAGAAACTCTTTGCGCTGGAGCGAGGAGAGGAGGCGATAGAGTTCCTCTTCGGGTTGGGTGACGACCTGGCGCACCAGGCTCAGGGGGAACTCCCGCCCAATGACGGCTAGTTGTTGCAAGAGGGCTTTCTCTTCGGCGGCCAGTCGGTCAATGCGGGCCGCCAGCACGCCTTGCACGGTGGGGGAGATATGCAGCGTCGCGTCGGCGTGTGCGTCCAGCCGGTAGCTGGCCGCGGTCGCCGCTGAGCACGCCCTCTTCCGCCAACGTCTGCACCACCTCTTCCATGAAGAACGGCGTGCCTTCGGTCTTCTCCAGAATGAGCTGTTTGAGATCTTGTAGGGGCGACCGTGCCGTCGCCCCTACCGTCAGTCGCCCAACAAGACAGTGAGGAATTCTTCGGCCTCGGCTTTGCCAAACGGAGCCAAGCGCAGTTGGGTGTAATACGTCTTCTGCCCCCACTCCTGGCGATACTCGGGGCGATAGTTCACCAGCAGCAGGATCTTGGCGCGAGGCCACACTCTCACTCAGCACGTCGAGAAAGCCTTGCGTCTCACTGTCGATCCAGTGCAGGTCTTCAAAGATGAGAATCAGCGGTTGATTGAGACTCTCGCGCAAGAACAGCTTCTTGAGCGCCTCAAACGTCCGCCGCCGCCGAATCTGCGGGTCCATCTGCTGCAAGTGGCGAGGGCGCTCTTCAATGCCCAGCAAGCGCAAACAGATAGGGCAACGTGTCTTCGAGGCTGCGGTCCAGCGTGAGCACCTTGCCCGTGATCTTCTCCCGCCGCGTCCGCTCGTCATCCTGGGGCTGAATCTGAAAGTAACTCTTGAGCAGTTCAATCACCGGCAGATACGGCGAGGCTTTGCCATGCGAGACCGAGTAGGCTTCGAGCACCAGACACCCACTCTGCGAGGTCAGCTTGAACTCGTAGAACAGCCGCGACTTGCCCAACCCCGGCTCGCCCATCACGCCCACGATTTGCCCATGGCCAGCCTTGGCTTGCTCTAAGGCCCGCTGCATCTGCTCCAGTTCACTCTGACGCCCGACAAAGCGCGTCAGCCCGCGCCGGGCCGCGACTTGCAGGCGCGTGCGCAGCGGGCCCGCGCCGAGCACTTCGTAGACGTTGAGCGGCTCTTCCACCCCTTTGATCTGGGTCTGGCCTAAATCCTTGAACTCAAAATAGCCCGTCCGTGAGCTTGTGGGTGTAGGCGGTCACGAGAATCGAGCCGGGCGCGGCCAGTTGCTCCATCCGGGCCGCCAGATTGGTGGAGTGACCCACCGGCACATAGTCGGCATGCAGATCATCTTTGCGAATCGAGCGCACCACCACTTCGCCCGTGTTCACGCCCACCCGCATCAGCAGCGGCGGATAGCCCTTTCGCGCGCAGCGTATCGCGCATAGCGGCGCATCTCCTCTTGCATGCGCAGGGCGGCATAGAGTGCCCGTTGGGGATGATCTTCATGGGCAAGCGGCGCGCCGAACAAGGCAAAGATGCCATCGCCCAACGCTTGCGCCACATAGCCCTCATAGCGATGCACGGCGTCCATCATCAGCTGCAAGGCGGGATCAATAATGGCCCGGGCTTCTTCGGGATCGAGTCCTTCGATCAACGCCGTCGAGCCTTTGAGATCAGCAAACAGCGCGGTGATCGTCTTGCGCTCACCGTCCGTGCTCCCACGCGCTTCCAGCGCCGCTTGCTCTGCGCGGATGCGCTCGGCCAGATGCGCAGGCGTATAAGAAATTGGGGGTTGGGATGGTCGGTGCTGGGTGCCGGGGAGCACTCGGCACTTGGAACTCAGTGCTCAGAACCGACGGAGCACCTGATCCACACAAGCCCTGCCGTCCTCGTCGTCCGCCACGCTGCGGATGCGTGTACAGCAGTTCTTCCTTGAGATCCGCCAAGTGCCTCATCGTCTAAGGCAAACTCGCGCTTGAGCGTCACGATAGGTGAGTCTTCCCGCGTGCGTTGGAGCAGTGCGCGTTGGCTTGCGCGACCATTTCCGAGAATTTCATGCTCGTACTCATTCTTTGTTGAAGCAGACGACAATTCTTCAATGGCCCGATGACTCAATGGCTCAATGCTTCAATCAGTCCCTTCGCCTCTTGCAAGTCTTTGGTGTCAAACCCTTCGGTGAACCAGTTGTAGACGGCGCGAGCAGTTTATGCGCTTCCTGGCTCTTGCCTTGGCTGTTGCCACAGGCGCGCGAGGCTGGTCGCGGTGCGTAATTCCCAGGACTTCGCCTGTTGCTGGCGTGCCCAGTCGAGCGAGGCCAGATAGTTCTGCTCCGCGCCGTCCAGGTCGCCTTGGAGCGCACAGCATCCAGCCCTTGAGCCGCAGCACCTCCGCCAGGTGCGAGCGCTCTTCCCAGCCCGGCCGCGCAATCTGCGTGAGACTCTCCTCGATCAACCGCAATCCGCCCGCGCTATCACCGCTCAACGCCAGGCCTTCGGCCAGGACCGCTCGATAGTACGGCATACAAGCTCGTTGCCATGCGCGTTATACGTTTCCAGTGCACCCCGCAGCTGTGGGATGCCCTCGGCGAGGCGCCCGGCCCGCAGCCAGGCGAGGCCCTTCCAGATCTGCGCCAACACTTCCGAGATAAAAGGCAGACTGTGCGCGCGGCCCAGCCGCTCGGCCTCCTCGACCCGCGCCAGCATTTGCTCGGGTTCGCAACGGAAATCCCAAACCATGGTGCCCACAGTGAGCGCAAAGCCGAGGTCAAAAGGATGGCCGCGCCGGCGTGCGTGGGCATCGCTTGCCTCGCTCACCTGCACGGCACGATCCGGATAGCCCAGCATCCAGGTCCCAGAGGAGACGAAGATGCCGACAGTCGTCTTCGGGTCGCTGTTCATGAGGTCTGCGAGGTGGCGGTGCTGCTCCTCGTCATACAGCGCGAACACCCTCTCTCCATGCTCTCGTGATTGGTTGAAGTCTCCCCGCCAAAAGTGGGTCGTGCATGCCGCCTGTGTGCGCCACGATCAACAGATCCGGATCACCGCTGGCTTCCGCAGTCGCCAACATTTCATTGACCCAGTCGAGGGATTCAGCGATGCGGCCCTGGACCAGCACGCTGTTCCACAGTCCGTAGTAGATCGGCAGTAACGCCTCGCGGCGGCCGAGGGACTTGGCCAACCCCAGCGCCGGGTGGAGGCTGGTCCACACCTCAGGCGCTGCCCAGCCTTTGAGCGCCATCCAGGCCGTACCAAGCGGAGTGCGCAGGTCCAGTTCTTTCCCGTCGCGCTCCGGGGACGGCGGCAGCGTGCCGAGGAGCTCCATGCCCTGGTTCAGGTGCGCAATCGCTTCCTTGAGCGCCAGGCGTTTGAGGGCCAGCGTGCCCGCCTGCTGCCAGTAACGAATCGCCGCTGCAGCCTGCCCCGCCGCCGTCAGGTGATGCGCCAGCAGCTCCGGTTCGGTGGCGATGGTCTGCGGGAAGTCGGCTGCGAGCACCCGTGCGATCGTGGCGTGCAGCTCTTGTCTGCGGCTCTTCAGCAGCGAATCGTAGGCCGCATCCTGCACCAACGCGTGCTTGAAGGTGTAGGTGGCCTCGGGCGGGGTGCCACGGCGGAACGCGAGTCCGGAGTCGGTCAACTGCTCGAGTGCGCGGTCGAGGTCGGTCTTGGGTGTGGGCAGCCACCGCAGCCAAGAGTTCGTAGCTGAACTCCCGCCCGATCGCCGCGCCCATCTGCGCAATCTCTTTAGCGGCCCCAAGCCGATCCAAGCGCGCCATCAAGGTATCCTGCAATGTCGCAGGAATTGCTAATTGGAGGGGCATGCGGTGGGACTCGCTAGACTCCTTAGACTCGCCTAGACTCAATAGACTCCACAACTGTTTTCGTCAGTTCCTCCACGAACAGCGGCACGCCGTCAGTCTTGGCCAGGATCTGCCCGAGCAGCTCGGCGGGAAGTACTTTGCCCCCGGCAAGCTTGGAGACGATGGCGCTGCTTTGCGCACGCGTGAGCTTCGAGAGGTTCAGCGCCGTCACATGCCCGTGCCGCGACCAGCGCGCCGGAAACTCAGGCCGATGGGTCAGCACGATCAGCAACGGAATGGTTCTCACTCGGTCGATCAACAAGTCGAGCACTTCCAGGCTGGTGGGATCGGCCCAGTGCGCATCCTCGAACAGCATCACCGTGGGCTGTTTCCTGGCCGCCGCCTCGGTGAGATCGACCAGCGCTCGCAGTGTCTCGTCCTTGTGTTTCTGTGGCGTCATCGTGAGCGTCCCGTAGCGGTCGTCACACGGTATGGACAGCATCGCCGCGATGAAACGTACGTCTGCAAGCGGGCGGCCATACTGTTCGACCACCAACGCTTCGAGCTTATCGAGCTTGGACTCAGGCGTCTCGTCGCGACCGAACTTCAGTGCGCGTTCAAAATTGTCGATGATTGGGTAGAAGGCACTGTTGACGTGGTAGGGCGAACACTGGAAGCGTAGCGCCTGCACCCCCTGTCCTTCCAGCCGCTCCCAGCAGCGCACTCAAGATGCGACTCTTGCCGATGCCCGGCTCGCCCGACAACAGCACCACCTGGCCTTCGCCGTCCTGTGCCAATTGCCAGCGCTCCAGCAGCATCGCAATCTCATGTTCGCGTCCGACGAATGGCGTCAGTCCTGTCTGCGTCGCCGCCTCGAAGCGACTGGCCGCGTGGCTCACGCCCGCGATGCGATAGGCACGGGTCGGCTGGGCGATGCCCTTTAAGCTCTGCTCCCCCAGGTCCACGTAGTCAAAGACACCACCGGCCAAGTGCCGCACCCGCTCGCTCACCACGATGCTGTCGACCGGGGCAATGCCTTGCAGGCGCGAGGCGAGATTCATGGTCTCACCCACCGCTCCCTTCTCCGCGCCCGCGACCACCACTACACCCGTCGCAATGCCGATGCGCACGTGCAGTCGATCGACCTCCGGCACCGTGAGTGTGGACAAGGACTCAATGATCGCCAGCCCCGCATGGATAGCCCGTTCGGCTTCGCCCTCGTGGGCCAGTGGGTAGCCAAAGAAGGCGACGATGCCATCGCCTAAGCGTTGGTACACATAGCCCTCATAGCGGGTGATGCACACCGCGCAGGCATCCTCGTAGCTGCGGATGATCCCGTCTAAGACTTCTGGATCGACCCGGTTGGCCAGTTCGGTGAAGCCCACCATGTCGCAGAACAGCACGGTCAACTGCCGCCTCTCGGCGGCAATGTCTAGGCGTCTGGCGTCTAGGGTTTAGGGTCTGAACGGTGGGAGAGCACCCTCTCTCCTCTGACTCTGGACGCTGGACCCTAGACTCTAGACGTCCCCGTCCACACCAGCACCTTGCCGTCTTCGTCGGTGGCGACCCGTTGGGCGTCGATGAGTTCTGCCTTGAGATCTTCGAGCGCTTCCTCATCCAGGTCGAACTCGCGGCGCAACGCACGATACGTGATCCGCCCCTTGCGTTGGAGTAAGGCGCTCGCGTGGTCGACCACTTCGGAAAACTTCATAAGGTGCTCTCACTGCGTGGACGGTCTGTTCTCAAGGTAGATTGAATGACCTGCAAAATCTTCAAGATGAGCACCGTGGCGAAGGGTGACTCGACTACGTTCGAGGTCCTGAGGTGCGGCCAATACTCACGGGGAAACTGGTAGAACGTCACGAGTCGTTCCCATCTGCATACTTTCCTCATTTCGTCAAGTCCTGCTTCAGTACCCCTTCGTTCTGCAACTCACGCACCTGCTCAGCGGTGTAGGACAAATGTGTCGTGAGAATCTCTTCATTGTGTTCGCCGAGAAAAGGCGCCTGGAGGGGCAGATCATCCGGAAATTCTGAGAACCGGAGCGGCATGCCAGGAATGTCGAGCTCTGCCAAACGTGCGGTCGGTAATCTCGGCGGATCGTGCCTCGCTCGCGGAAATGGGGATGATTGACGGCTTCAGCAATCGACAACACCGGCGCGACCGGCACATGGCCCTCTTGCAGAATACGAACTGCCTCGTCATCGCTCGTCTGCGCGGTGATCCAGCCTTCAATGATCCGATATCATTTCTAGCTTGGTGTTCCACGCGTTTAGCGTTGGTAGCGAAACGCGGGTCCTCAATGAGTTCCGGTTTCCCCATCGCACGACACAACACCGCCCACTGATGTTCCAGGCACAGAATAAAGAGATACGTGTCTTTTCCCTTAAACAATCCAGCGGGACTGATGGCGTAATGGTGAGAGCCGGACCGTTTTGGTTGCACCGCGCCGCCTGTGCCACTGTACAATTGCACATTCAGTTCGTGACAATGGAAGTAAGCATCCAGTAGCGCAATGTCCAAGTATTGTCCTTTGCCGGTGCGCTCGCGGTAGAGTAACGCACTGGCGATGGCGGCATACGCATGCACTCCGGTGCTGACATCACCAATTCCTAACATCGGAAAGGAAGGAGCCCCATCGGGGTCGCCAATCATATAGGTGACGCCAGCGTAGGCTTGCCCGATGTAGTCGTACCCAGGCACAGCTGGACAGCGGTCCCGTCTGCCCAAGCGCGGAAATCGAACACATGATGATGCGCGGGTTCAACTCTTTCACCACATCATAACCAAACCCCAAGCGGGCAATCGTGCCGGGTGAGAAATTCTCGACCACGCACATCGACCTTCTTAATCAACTCTTTGAGGATCTCCTGCCCCTTCGGGTGCCGGGGATCAATGCAGAGACTTTTTTTCCCGCGATTCTGCTGGATGAAGTAAGCACTGCGGCCCTCTTTCATAAAAGGTAACGAGCGGGAAATTTCACCGTTAGGCATCATCTCGACCTTGATAATTTCTGCCCCCATCTCTGCCATTAAGCGAGTGACCGTCGGTCCAGCAAGGACCTGAGTAAAATCCAAGACCTTGTAGCCACTCAGAAGGTGTTGGGGTTCTGCATGTGCCATAGCTAACGTGCTCCCTTTTTCCGTGGATTTTCTGTGAGGGGATACCTCATCGGCAGAATATACGCTGCTCCCCCTCCGTGTCTCTACGTCTCTGCGTGAATTTTCGGTGAGGGTATACCTCCACCCGGCGGTTTGACAGACTACCCACAACTCGCATAGAGTCGCAGTCGCTCACCTATGTGGAAGCTTTTTATCCACATAAATTCAGAGCGGAGGGAAAGATCATGAGTTGTGTTGTGTTACTCGAAATCCAGGTCAAACCGGAGGCAGTGAACGACGTAAAAGCCATGCTCAAGGCAAACCTGCCAGATACGCGCTCCTATGCTGGATGCCAGGGGATCGATGTCTATGACAACCTCGACGACAAGGGGAATATGGTCTTTTACGAACGGTGGGACTCGCCCGCGCATTATAAGAAATATCTCGCCTGGCGCACGGAGACCGGAGCGATGGAGAAACTCGGCACCTACTTAGCCGGTCCACCGAAGATTCGGTATTACGATCGGGTGGATATCTAAGTTTGATGCGTGATACGTGCGATACGTGGTACGTGAGCAACCATTGACTCCCTGATCTCCAATTGCACTCCCTGATCTCCAAGTGAGGAGAGAATCTGTCATTGCGAGAGGCACCAGAAACGAAGCAATCTCCCACCAGCAAACATCTTCGTCGCCCTGCTCCTCAGAATGACAACCCCTTCAAGATTACTGCGACGGAACGTAACACTCTCAACTGAATGGTGCGGACGATGGTGACGGTGGAGATGTTTTTGGTCGCCGAAGGTGGACTCACCCCCCAAGAGTTTGTGAACCAGCAAGCCGCAGCTCTAGGATTACAACCGCCAAGTATGTTTGTGGTCAAACCGGGAGCGTCGGTCTGGCGGTTTCTCGATCTCTGTTTGTACGCACTGATGAAAACGAACGGCACAGGCTATGTCGAAGGGGCGATGACACGGGCAACGGGAGTGTGTTGTCAAACTTTTGCCAAGGGAACGATGCAATGCTTCCAGTGCCCGTTTCGCTCCGGAGAGACACCGACGCTCCGCCGCTTCTACCAAGAGGCGAAAGCAAAGGCCGTCGCTCTCGAAAAACAAGAAGGAGACCTTTCTGTATGATGCAAGCAGTGCACTGGTGGAGATTGGATGGGAATTGTCACTGTTGGTGTGGCGCTGACAACCGTTCAGTCAATTCAGGCGGATCATCACGAGCAAAAAGGGAGCCCTTCGGCTGCCTTGCAAACGCTCATTGCCGGAAGTCACCGCAGCGAAGCGGATAAAGCCCGTGACCAATATCGCCACCCGGCTAGAAACCCTGAGCTTTTTCGGGATTAAAGATAACATGACCGTCGTGGAAATTTGGCCTGGCACTGGATGGTATACCGATATTCTGGCGCCGTTCCTCAAGCAGCGCGGCACCTATTATGCGGTAGGGATCGACCCGGAAGCCGTATCCGAAGTTGCCCGCGCCACTGTCCAGAAATATACCGAGAAACTCGCCGCGCACCCTGACCTGTTCGGCAAAATCAAACCGACCGTTTTGGCTCCGCCGACCAAAATCGGAGATCGCTCCAGAGGGCTCCGCCGACATGGTGTTGACCTTCCGCAATGTCCATAACTGGATGGCGAGAGACCAAGCCGCAACGGTCTTCCAAGCGATGTATAAAGCGTTGAAGCCGGGAGGTCATCCTTGGTGTTGTTGAACATCGCGCTAAGACCGATGTCCCGCAAGACCCGAAAGCAGCCTCTGGCTATGTCCGAGAAGATGAAGTCATCAAAATGGCCGAACAAGCGGGCTTCAAACTCGTGGATCGTTCTGAAATCAATGCCAACCCGAAAGATACCAAAGACTACCCAGAAGGCGTGTGGACCCTGCCGCCAGCCTTACGCCTGAAAGAGGTCGATAAAGAAGAAATATGTCGCCATCGGCGAGAGTGATCGCATGACACTCAAGTTTATGAAACCTGCGGCGAAGTAACGGAACCGACTTTCTTCATCCCCCTCACCCTAGCCCTCTCCCAGCCGGGAGAGGGAATTTACAGAGTCGTCGTTCTTCATCCCTCTCACTCTGGGTTTCATTAAGAGAGAGTGCGAATGACTATGTGTGATTGAGCAACATTATGTCTTTCGAACATAATGTTGGCAACCTTGGATTAGGCAAGCTTGGCTAACAATATCTTCGCTTCTCGGAGGTCTTCCGTGTCAAACCCTTCGGTGAACCAGCCGTAAATCTCCGATAACATCTGGTGAGCTTCGGTCTCTTGCCTTGACTCTGCCACAGCCGCGCCAGACTCATCACCGCGCGCAGTTCCAGCGATTTGGCTTGCTGCTTTTGGGCGATTTCGATGGCTTTGAGAAAAACACGTCTTCGGCTCTCCGCCTGGGGGTCGGGGGTCAGGGGTCGGGGATCGGTCTGTGACTTTTGATTTTTGACTTTGACCTTGACTTTGTGACTTGCCTCGCAGCGTAAGCGTTCCCTTGAGCCGATACAGCTCGGCCTCGTACCACTGCTCTCCAGTCCTTTGCCTCATAGCCGACGCTTCAGCGAGAGCAGCAAGCCCTTCCTCTAGCTGTCCCATTTTTCCATATATTTCGGCCTGTAGAGCCAGAAAATACGGATGTACTGCTTCCGCACCCGTAGCCCGTTGGGCAGCTAACCCCTCCTGCATCCGGACTAGACCTTCTTCCCTGCTGGCCTTGTGCAGCCAGCACCCAGCCCTGCAAGATGAGTTGCCCACGCCGCTCGATAGGCAAACCCATGCTCGGTCGAAAGCGTGAGTAGTGCTTCTGCCTGTTCTCGCACGGCTGTCTCTTCTTGACGAAACTGATGGAACATAAAGTAATGTGAGGGCAAAAGCCAAAGTATGAGGATGAGCTAACTCGTGGGCCAAGTGCAATGCATCCTGCGTGCTCTTCAGTGCCTGATCCGGATAGCCCAGACACCAGAGATTCCAGCCGGCAAAGCACAGGCAATACACCCCAGGATCAATCCCATAGCGAAAGGCATGCGAGCGGTGTTTGCTGGATGTCGTAGAGCGCAATCCCTTGCTCAAGATGCCTTCGGCCTTGCCGCAATTCTCCCAGCCAAAACAAGCTTGTTCCCAACGCCTGATGCGCTTCGAGCAGGAGTGAAGGGTCTTGGCTGCTCTGGGCCAGACGCATCATCTGCTCGGCCAGTTCACGCGCTTTTTGCACGTCTGGGCGCAGGAAGTAAAACCTCCACAGGCCGAACAGCGCGGGGAAGAGGTGAGCAGTTTCCCCCACCTGCCCGCACAACTCTAGGACCCGGTTGTAAGTTTTGCCCACCTCGGGGGCGGCATGCCCCTTGAGGATCTGGAATGGTACTCCCAGGGTGAGTTGCAGTGCGAGTTCTTGTTGGACGCGCTCGGGCGTATCCGGCAGGGTTTTGAGCAGCTCTAGAGCAGTGGTGAGATGACTGATCGCTTCCGCATTGGCCGAGCGCTGCACGGCTTGTTGTCCTGCCAGGCCGGAGGTACTCCATCGCCTTCTGGGTGTTACCACTGCGGCTGTAGTGATGGGCTAAGTCACTGTAGTGATCTTGGAGCTTGGTGGTGTACAGAGTTTCCAATCGCCTGCGCCGTCCGCTCGTGCAACGCTTTGCGCCGCTCCTGCAGCACCGTGTTGTAGGCCACTTCCTGGGTCAGCGCATGCTTGAAGATGTATTCCACTTCGGGAAAGCCGGCTGTTCGTAGAGAAACTCTTTGCGCTGGAGGGAGGCGAGGAGGCGATACAGTTCGTCTTCGGGCTGGGTGATGACCTGGCGGATCAGACTCACAGGGAACTCGCGCCCGATGACCGCGAGCTGTTGCAGTAAGGCTTTCTCGTCCGGGGCGAGCCGGTCGATACGCGCCGCGAGTATGCCTTGGACGGTGGGCGGGATATGCAGCGCCGTCGGGAGCGTGTTCGCCAGCCGGTAGTTGCCCGCGTGTCTCCGGTGCAGCACTCCCTTCTTCCACCAAGCGTCTGGACCATTTCTTCCATGAAGAACGGCGTGCCTTCGGTCTTCTCCAAGATGAGCTGTTTGAGGTCGTGTAGGGGCGACCTGGCCGGTCGTCTCCCTACGGAGTCACCCAGCAACGCGTCGAGAAATTCTTCCGCCTCGGCTTTGCCAAACGGTGCCAAGCGCAATTGGGTGTAATAGGTCTTCTGTCCCCACTCCTGGCGATACTCTGGGCGGTAGTTCACCAACAGCAGAACCTTGGCGCGATGGCCACACTCTCACTCAGCATGTCGAGAAACCCTTGCGTCTCGCTGTCGATCCAGTGCAAGTCTTCAAAGATCAAGATCAGCGGCTGATTGAGACTCTCGCGGAGGAAGAGCTTCTTGAGCGCCTCAAACGTCCGTCGCCGCCGAATCTGCGGGTCCATCTGCTGCAGCGGCGAGGGCTGCTCTTCAATGCCCAGCAAGGCAAACAGATAGGGCAACGTGTCTTCCAAGCTGCGGTCCAAGGTCAAGACTTTCCCGCTGACCTTCTCGCGCCGCTTGCGTTCATCGTCCCCGGCCTGAATGTCGAAGTAGCTCTTGAGCAGTTCAATCACCGGCAGATAGGCCGTCGCTTTGCCGTGCGACACCGAATAGGCTTCCAGCACCAGACAACCACTTTGCGAGAGTCAGCTTGAACTCGTAGAACAGGCGCGACTTGCCTAACCCTGGCTCACCCATCACGCCGACGATCTGGCCATGCCCGGCTTTTGCGTGCGCTAACGCCCGTTGCATCTGCTCCAGCTCACTCTGCCGTCCGACAAAGCGCGTGAGGCCACGACGTGCTGAGACTTGCAACCGCGTGCGTAGTGGCCCAGCGCCGAGTGACTTCGTAGACATTGAGGGGCTCTTCCACCCCTTTGATTTGTGTCTTGCCCAAGTCCTTGAACTCAAAATAACCATCCGTGAGCTTGTGGGTGTAGTCAGTCACCAGAATCGAACCAGGAGCGGCCAGTTGCTCCATCCGCGCCGCAAGATTGGTGGAGTGACCGACGGGCACATAGTCCGCATGCAAGTCGTCTTTGCGAATCGAGCGCAGCACCACTTCCCCGGTGTTCACCCCCGACCCGCATCAACAGCGGCGGATAGCCCTTTGCGCTGAGCGTATCCGCATAGCGGCGCATCTCCTCTTGCATGCGTAGCGCGGCATAGAGCGCTCGTTGGGGATGATCCTCATGGGCAATCGGCGCGCCGAACAGGGCAAAGATGCCATCGCCCAACGCTTGGGCGACATAGCCCTCATAGCGATGCACGGCGTCCATCATCAGTTGCAAGGCCGGATCAATAATCGCCCGCGCCTCTTCGGGATCGAGTCCTTCAATCAATGCCGTGGAGCCTTTGAGATCGGCAAACAAGGCCGTGATGGTCTTGCGCTCGCCGTCTGTGACTACTGCTGCGCGAATCCGCTCAGCGAGATGCGGAGGGGTGTAGCTGATTGGGAGCTGGGGGGTAGGGGGTTGGGAACTAACAACTGAGAACTGAGAGCTGGCAACTTCTCTTCCGCCGTTTCCCCCTTTATCCGTTATCCTTTTCCCCTTGTCCTCTTGGGTAGTGCCGATCCACACCAACACCTTGCCGTCTTCATCTGCCGCTACACGCTCAGCCTCGATCAGCTCATCCTTGAGTCCTTCAAGGTAGTCGTCATCAAGGGTGAATTGTAGTTTCAGTGCACGATATGAGACTCGGCTCTTGCGCTGGAGTAGCTCCCGCACCTGCGTCAGCACTTCCTCAAAGGTCATCGACTCCCCTCCTACAACTGTTGATGGGAACTCTGGCTAGCCTCAACGCGGTGACGCAAAGATTTCTGTCCGCTGGGCTGGCGTGAGCACTAAGTTTTCCCCCTGTTCCATTTTTGTCAGCAAAGCCAGCACTTCGTTTTGTGACATCACTTGTCGCCGCCACAGTAGACGAAGAATACCAATCAGGTTTACCACACGAATATTCTGCTGTTGACAATAACGAAGCGCACGCCGATCGTTGCTCAACACCACAGCATTCCGTGTTTGCGCTAACGCAATCGCTTGACGCTCGCCGAGGTTCAGCCGCTGTGGGTATCCCTGCAACGCGTGCTCTTCGTCAGACGATAACGCAACCACGACGATCTGCTGCGTCGTAATCGCCCGGAAAATGGGCTCAAGGTAGGTTCTGCCCTTGGCCAACCCTACCTGCAGTTCGTCTCGCACGCTTGGCGGAATACAGAATGTGACCCGCCTGAATAGGTGCAACAACGCGGGCAGCGCGTCGCCAGCCGCTAGTGAACTAAGAATGTTCGTATCGCTGACAACGATCACAAAACGCCTTCGCGTTCCAATTGCTCCGCAAGGTCATCTATTTCTTGTGCCGACTGATCCCCAGCAACAGAGAGGGGAATTCTCAACTCTTTCAGCCGGTCTTGCAGGTCCCAGCGTGTGACGCCAGCCAACTCCGCCGCCCGACCCAGGCTACAGGCATCCAGCAAATACAGAGCGATAGCCTCATCAAGCGTGGCGTGCTCTGGAAGGGGAGTATCACTCTCACGGCTCAAGAGTTCTCCCACCCACTGGCGGCGTGCTGCGGAAAGTTGGCGGGCGAGCGAGAGGATCGTATGGACAGTTTCGCTTTCCGTCGTAGTCGTCATTCGGTTTGCTCCTTACTTCAGGTATCGACAGAAGTAGCACAGGCGGCCCGCGAGCGGCAGATACGGAATCTCGGCAAAACGAGATTACTGTTACCCCAGCTCTTCTAACAACGCCTTGGCCTCTTGCAAATCTTTCGTATCAAATCCTTCCGTAAACCAACCGTAGATTTCAGATAACATCTGGTGAGCTTCTTTCTGCTTGCCCTGCTGCTGCCACAAGCGGCTCACGCTCATCACCGCGCGCAGTTCCAGCGACTTGGCCTGTTGCTTTCGCGCAATATCAATGGCTTTGAGAAAACACGCCTCGGCTTCGGTGTGGGAGTTGGGGATTGAGGATTCGGGAATTGGTATTTTCCAGACTTTTGATCTTGGACTTTGGACTCCGGACTGTCTTCGACTTTGAACCTTGAACCTTGACTTGGCCTTTTGCAGCGTCAGCTCGCCCTTAGCCGATACAGCTCCGCCTCGTAAAAACGCTCGCCGCTTTTGTCCACCACCGTCAGCGCCTCGGCGAGTGCGGCCAGCCCTTCCTCTGCCTGCCCCGCTTTCCCATAGGCCTCGGCCAGCAGGGCAAGATAATAGGATTGAAATATCCCTGCCCCTACGGCTTGGTGGGTGGCCAGTCCTTGGCGGATCTGGGTAATCCCCTCTTCACTCTGTCCCTGTTCGGCCAGTGCCCAGCCCTGCAGGACAGTCCCTTGCCCTAACCACTCTGGAAATCCTTGCTCGCGCGCGAGGGTGATTCCTGCCTCTGCCCACTCTTGGGTCAGGGGTCTTTCCCGGCGGAGCTGGTGCAACATGGCAGCAAAAACCCGGGCGGCGGCCAAGCTGAATGGATGAGACAGCTCTTGGGCCAGGGTACGCGCGGCCTCGCTCTTCTGTAGCGCCTGGTCCGGATAGCCCAGATGCCACAGGACCAAGGCTGCATAGGAGAGGCCAAATACCCCCGGCTCTATGCCGCCGTAGAGGAACACATGGGAGTGGTGGCGCTGAGCGTCATACAGGGTCAGGCCCTGCTCCAGGTGCGCCTGGGCAGCGCCGAACTCACCAAGATGGAATAAGGTGCTGCCCAGCGCCCGATATGCCTCCATGAGCAAGGCCGGGTCTTGCTCCTGCTGGGCCAGGCCCAGGAGTTGCTCCCCCAGCTCGCGCGCCGTGAGAAACTCGCCCCGCACCTGATGAAACGTCCGCAGCCCAAAGAGGACCGGGAAGAGCTGGCGGGTCTCCCCGACCTGTTGGCACAGCTCCCGGGCGCGGGTATAGGTAGCTTTCACTTCCGGCGAGGAAAAACTTCTGGTGGCCTGTAACGGCACGCCCAGAGTGAGGTGCAGCATGAGTTCTTGTTGGGCGCGCTCGCGGGTGTCGGGCAACGTTTTGAGGAGCTCTAAGGCGGTCGTCAGATGACGTGATCGCTTCCACATTGGCCGAGCGTTGCACCGCCTGTTGTCCAGCCAGGTGCAGGTACTCTATGGCTTTCTCCGTATTGCCACTGCGCGTGTAGTGATGCGCCAGCTCGCTGTAATGGTCGTCCAGGTTGGCGCGGTAGAGTGCTTCCATTGCCTGCGCCGTGCGCTCATGTAAGGCTTTGCGTCGCTCTTGCAGCACCGAGCCGTAGGCGACCTCCTGGGTCAGGGCATGTTTGAAGATATACTCGACCTCCGGAAAGGCGGGCTGCTCGTAGAGAAACTCTTTGCGCTGGAGGGAGGCGAGGAGGCGATACAATTCCTCTTCGGGTTGGGTGATGACTTGGCGGACCAAGCTCACAGGGAACTCGCGACCGATCACGGCGAGCTGCTGCAAGCAAGGCTTTCTCTTCCGCCGCCAACCGATCAATGCGGGCCGCTAGGACCCCTTGCACGGTGGGGGAGATATGCAGCTCCGGTCGGGACTTTCTCCAGCGCGGTAGTTGCCCCTGTCGTCCGACCAGCACCCCCTCCTCCGCTAACGTCTGCACCACTTCTTCCATGAAAAATGGCGTCCCTTCGGTCTTCTCCAGAATCAGCTGTTTGAGGTCGTGTAGGGGCGACCGGCCGGTCGCCCCTACACGGTAGTCACCCAACAACGCGTCGAGAAACTCCTCCGCTTCGGCTTTGCCAAACGGCGCCAAGCGTAACTGCGTGTAATAGGTCTTCTGTCCCCACTCGTGGCGATACTCAGGGCGATAGTTGTCACGAGCAGCAGTTCGGCGCTGGCCACGCTCTCACTCAGCATGTCGAGAAACCCTTGCGTCTCACTGTCGATCCAGTGCAAGTCTTCAAAGATCAGGATCAGCGGTTGTTGAGACTCTCGCGCAGGAACAGCTTCTTGAGGGCGTCAAATGTCCGCCGCCGCCGAATCTGCGGGTCCATCTGCTGTAACGGGGAGGGCTGTTCCTCAATGCCGAGCAGGGCAAACAGATAGGGCAAGGTGTCTTCTAGGCTGCGGTCGAAGCGTCAAGACTTTGCCGGTGACTTTCTCCCGCCGCTTGCGTTCATCATCCTGCGGCTGCATGTCGAAAGTAACTCTTGAGCAATTCGATCAGCGGCAGATACGGCGAGGCTTTCCCGTACGAGACGGAGTAGGCTTCCAAGATCAGGCAGCCACTCTGGGAGAGCAGCTTGAATTCGTAGAACAGCCGCGACTTCCCTAACCCTGGCTCGCCCATCACGCCCACGATCTGGCCATGGCCGGCTTTGGCGTGCTCTAAGGCGCGCTGCATCTGCTCCAGTTCACTGTGACGCCCGACAAAGCGCGTGAGGCCACGCCGAGCGGCCACTTGCAGGCGCGTGCGGAGTGGCCCTGCGCCCAAGCACTTCATAAACTGTGAGCGGCTCTTCCACCCCTTTGATCTGCGTCTGCGCCTAAATCCTTGAACTCAAAATAACCTTCGTGAGTTTCTGGGTGTACTCCGTCACGAGAATCGAGCCGGGCGTCGCCATCTGCTCCATGCGCGCCGCCAGGTTGGTGGAGTGACCGACCGGCACGTAGTCGGCATGCAGGTCATCTTTGCGAATCGAGCGCAGCACCACTTCGCCCGTATTCACCCCCACCCGCATCAGCAGCGGCGACGCCCTTTTGACGCGCAGCGTGATCCGCATAGCGGCGCATCTCCTCTTGCATGCGCAAAGCGGCGTAGAGCGCCCGCTGGGGATGATCCTCGTGAGCAATGCGGCGCACCGAACAGGGCAAAGATGCCATCCCCCAAGGCTTGCGCCACATACCCCTCATAGCGATGCACGGCGTCCATCATGAGTTGCAGGGCGGGATCAATAATCGCCCGGGCTTCTTCGGGATCGAGTCCTTCAATCAACGCTGTCGAGCCTTTGAGATCAGCAAACAGCGCGGTGATCGTCTTGCGCTCCCCATCACTAGCGCCGCGGGCTTCCAGCGCCGCTTGCTCTGCGCGGATGCGCTCGGCCAGATGCGCGGGGGTGTAGGAAATTGGGGGCTGGGTGTTAGGTGTTAGGGGTTGGGGATGAACCTGTGAACTCTGGAACTCGTTGAACTTGGAACGGGCGCTAGCGCCGACCCATACCAAGCACTTTCCCGTCTTCATCGACGGCGATGCGTTGGGCATCAATCAGTTCCACTTTCAGATCTTCGAGCGACTCGTCATCCAGGTCGAACTCGCGTTTCAATGCCCGATACGAGACGCGTTCTCTCCGGCGCAGAAACTCAACGGCTTGATCTACCATCTCGGAGAACTTCATCGTGCTCGCTCCTTCTTTATCAAACGGCTGGTGTAGCCCTCCGCACAAGGCTCACATGGTCGGAACGGGGTCAATCGCGGGCGTCAGCTCGCACCCCTGGGTCTCGGGGAGCGTGAGGACGCTCAGGATGACCAACAAGTAGGCGCCTGCCGCCATGTAGCCGATCGCGATCCCGAGAGGCATCGTGTCGCTCAGGTACCCGACCAGTGCCGGGCAGATCGAGCCGACGGCGCGACCGACGTTGTAGCAGAAGCCCTGGCCGGAACCCCGCACCCGACTGGGGAACAGTTCGCTCAGATATGCCCCCATCCCCGCGAAGATGCCGTTGAGGAAGAAGCCGAGCGGGAAGCCAAGCAGCAGCATCAGCGAGTCGGTGATGGGGATCTGCGTGTAGGTGATGATCAGCACGCCGGCACTGAAGGCAAACAGCATGAAGCAGTGGCGGCGGCCAATGCGGTCAGAGAGGTAGGCGCTGGTGAGGCATCCGAGGAAGGACCCGAGGATCAGCACGAGGAGATAGCCGCTGGTGTTCAGTACCGACAGCTGGCGCTCTGTGTTGAGGTAGGTTGGTAGCCAGGTAGTGACCGCATAGTACGCGCCCTGCATGCCAGTCGCGAGCAGGCTCGCCCGCAGGGTCGTGCTGAGCAGCGTCGGGGAGAAAATCTCCAGGAAGCTGCCTTCGTCCCCGTCCTGCTTCATCTTGGCCCGGTTGGCGTGATAGACCTCCGGATCCTTGAGGTTGCGCCGGAGGTAGAAGATCAAGAAAGCCGGAAGCACACCGAGCCAGAACAAGATCCGCCACGCAAGTTCTGGCGTTACCAGGGCAGACACCGCCCAGAACGCGATCGCCGCTCCCCCCCAGCCGACTGCCCAGCTACTCTGCACGAGGCCCACGGCCTTACCGCGATGGCGCGCCTGAATCATCTCGGCGACCAGCACGGAGCCCACCGACCATTCGCCCCCGAAGCCCAGCCCCTGCAGCGCGCGGGTGACGAAGAGCTGCTCATAGGAGTTGGTGAATCCACTCAGGAAGGTAAAGAAGGAGAACCACAGCACGGTGAGCTGCAGCATCCTGACGCGCCCATACTTGTCCGCCAGCACGCCAGCCGCCCAGCCGCCGATGGCCGAGGTGATCAGCGCACCGGTAGCGATGTAGCCCGCCTGTGCTTTCGTCATGCCCCATACCACGATCAGCGTCGGGATGAGCATGGGGTAGATCATATAGTCGAAGGCATCGGTCGCGTAGCCGGCAAACGCTGCGGTCAGCGTCTTGCGTTCCTCGTTGCTTGTGTCCTTGATCCACATGGAAGACTGCTCTTTCTTATTTCGGGTACGGACTTCCTGCATTGGGAAGCGAGTCCCGAGTTGCGGCGCCGACTTTATGCGCCGGGCACTGCCGTCGTGGCAGATATGCAGGCCGCCATGGTAAGGCGGCCGTGCGTGAGGTTAGTGGCCAGTCAAGACGGGATTCTGATCGTAGTAGCTCCACTCGAGCCATGACCCCTCGTAATTGAAGAGCCGCTCTGGACTCCAGCCCATCAGATAGAGCGCGAAGATCGCGGTTGTACTGCGGACGCCAGACTGGCAGTAGAAGATGTGAGTCTGTTGACGATCCATGCCGAACTTGTCGATGACCTGCTGAATCTCCGCGGCAGTCTTAAAGGCCGTGGCTTTGCCGTCAATCTCGGTCCGGTACTCCTGCCAACTCTGGAACGTCGCCCAGGGAATGCGGCCGGCGCGCCGTGCGTTGCCCTTTTTCTCCTCGCCGGTCCATTCGGCGGGTTCTCGCGCGTCCCAGACCCGCACGTCGCTGGCGGCCTGGGCGCGCCGGACGTCTTCCATGCTCGCGAGCCAGGCGGCGCCGTGTTGCCGGGCCACGAAATCCCCCACCCGCGCAGGCCGGGCACCGCTGAGAGAGAACTCTGTCGGGTAACCAGCGGCCTTCCACGCCGGATACCCGCCATCCAGCACCCGCACGTCGGTCTTGCCGTACAGGAAGAAAGCCCACCATATGGCTGTCGCGTCATATTTCTCGTCGTAAACGACAACGCGTGAGTCGTTGTCGATGCCAAGGCCGCGCGCAAAATCCTGGAATGCTTGGCGCCCCAGCAACAAGCCTTCAATCGGCTGCGACGGACTCACCGGCTGCTCATAGTCCGGCCGCCAGATATTAACAGACCCAGGAATATGACCGGCCCCGAAGATATCGGCTCGACTACGCCAAGCAGCACAAGTTTGGGGTCTTTGGCCTCGCTCAGCTGTTTCAGCTCCTGGACCGTGATAAGTGCCTCGGCCCGCTCGAATCCTTTATATCTGTCCGCGGCTGATGCCGGAACGACCGCTGCCAACATCACCACAGCGCCCAGCAGAATGGACGTTTCAAGTCTTGACATCAGTTCCTCCCATCCGGACTGAAGCCGGATCATTTCGGTCCTGCCTTGCATTCTAGCTCCGCCGACGGCGCACGGGGGATGTCGCGCTGGCAGCAGGATTATTAATTTGCTCGTTCCGTGTCAGGCAGACGCCCAACGTCGTCAGTCAACCTGCCGCCGCCCTACCGCAGCCGTTCAGGTTCATCCCGAACTGCAAGCGAAGGAGTCGAGCCCCGCCCCTAACAGCACGTACTGGGTGACGCCATGTTGGAGCGCGGTTTTCAGTTCGTCTTCTGCATAGCGGTTGCGCACGGCCATAATGGCACGGAGGCTGCTGAGTTCGAACCGTGCAAAATCTGGGGTGAATCGTTGTGCCACCTCTGCGCGCTACGCTTCCAAAGCGGCACGTAGGGCCGTCTCGCTTTCGAACCCGCTGAGTCCTACAGCCAGCTCATCCCGCAAGATCTTGGGGTCATCATCTATGAGCAGGTGTGCGGCTCGCATCATCGCTGACCCGATAGCTGTCAAACTTCGTTGTCCTTCTTCCATACGTTTCCTTTCAGCATTCCTTTGCGTGAGTTGCTTTGTACAGTGTCAAGTAATGCTCTGGGACCCGTAACGTCTGCCGTTACGGGCCTCCGCTCCACCGCGTCCGTTCACGTACGGATTCATACTGATGTGGCGCAATGGCGATGTGCTGGGTTTCAGCTTTTGCCCTGCGATGCTCTTTTACGAACTCCTGCTTGTTGTATTTCCTCTCCCTGCTATCGTTGTAGGTACGAACGAGGAGCAGCCTGATGAGTAGAACGATTGAAGCAGTGTATGAAAACGGGGTGTTCCGCCCGCTTGAGACGGTGACGCTACCGGAAGGCGAACACGTCCAGGTCACCGTGCCGGAAGTGACAGAGGAAATCCGGCGACGCTTGGCTGCGCTGGATGCCTTTGAAGCGGCTCTGGAAAATCTCACGGAAGAGCAGTGGCAACGATTCGATGAGGCAACGCAGCGACGTCCCTGGTTCGGCGGTCGAGAACTGGACCTATGACGGGCTACACCCTTGATACGAACATTGTCACAGCGCACCTCAAAAGAAACCCGTTGGTGATGCAACGCATCCGGCAGGCAGAAGTCGCAGGTCATCCTGTGATGCTCAATGCGGTCAGTTACTACGAGACGAAGAGAGGATTGCTCTTTGCCGGCGCGCAGACCCAGTTGGCGGTTTTCGAGCGACTGTGGCAAGCACAAGGCATTGTCATGTTCGACCAGGCCGCTCTGGATAGGGCGGCAAAGATCTATGCTGATCTGCGAGCGGTTGGTCAGCTCATAGAAGATGCTGATCTGCTCATGGCAGCCATTGCTCTGGTGAATGATGTGGTTCTGGTCACGCATAACACCGCTCATTTATCTCGGGTTGCCGACCTCCAACTAGAAGATTGGCTCCTTCCCTAGCGTTTCGAATATGTACTGGGCTGCCAATCTCGCGCCAAGCTTTTGCAGCTGTATTCGGAAAGAATATCGTCCAGCAGTCGCGTGTCGGTCTGCGGTTTACGAATCACTTCAGAAGTGTGTTGGCTCATACAATCCTCCTTTGCGTGAACGAAGGTGCTGTCTTAGCGCGGGCGCTCACGTCGTTGTCGAGCTCGTCACCTTCCAGCTTCTGCTCAAGGCGAATATGCGAAAACACGCGATTGCCCTGTCCCTTCCCGACATAGAAGGTCTCCCCGTTTCGCGGGTCAATGAGTCGGTAAACGTAGGTCTTAAGCCTGAGTGCTACCTCTGCCGGAAATGATTCAAACTCTGGTTGATTCATTCTAATCTCACACATCCGGTGTCCGCCGAACGCTGAAGCTCACCGCGAGCCGCCCAGCCGAGGCCCTTCGGCTTCGGTCAGAACCGCACGCGGGCGGCGATGCGGTGGGCGCATCATGTGTACGCCCGGCATGGGCGTGAGTGTGGGGGTGTAAGTCCCCTGTAGGAGGTTCACCTTCATGAATCGCAAGATACCATGAGGATAACTACGAGTCCAAGGCAAGGGCGTCACCGCGAGGTGAGGTCTGAAGGAAGCCGGCGACGGTACGGCGAGGCGAGGAACACGAACGCCATAGAAGGCTCGTTTCCCTGGGACGAGTTGGCACCACACAACGAAGTCCGGTGAATCGGGGGATGGGGTAAATGGCGCGCTTGTGCCGTAACCACTCACGTTCTTATCCGGGGAGATCTGCTCCGTGTCCTGGGAAGTGGCGTGCCACGGAAACGACTGCAGCGTAGGCGTAAGCCGCGCTGAGCCCGGAGCAGAAGTCAGCCGCGGTCATATAGCTCACCACCCTTCGAGGCCGAGTGAAGGACCGAACAGGGAGGACAAGGCGGAGGGGTGACCACCTCGACGAGCCAGACCTGAACCAGGTAGTGACTTCACGGCGGAGGGTCATCGACCCAGCCTTGGGGGAGACTTGTCTCACTTCCCATCCTGCCTGAACCGCCTAGTGCGGACCCGCATGCTAGGTGGTGTGGGGAGGGCGGTCAGCGATGACCGTCCTTACCCGATTAGGCGTCCTGGCCCTCTCGGTGGGTCGCTCGGCTGTTCAGAGTCCCCGGAGAAAGCGCAGGATCAGCGCCGTCGTTTCCTTGGGCTTTTCCATCTGCACCCAATGCCCCGCGCCTTCCACAATTTCAATAAACCGCAGATCATCGAACGCCTTGGGGAACGTGGTGCGCCAGTTGGGGTCGTAGAGGAGCACGTCATCTGCTGCACCGGCGACGAAGGCGGCGGGCTGTGTGAACCGTTTCGACTCCAATTCCGGAGTGATGTCGGTGTTGGTTGGAATGTTGCGATACCAATTGATCGGACCCCGGAAGCCACTCGACCGGTACTGCTCGACATAATACGTAAGATCTTCTTGGGTGAGCCAGGAGGGGAGCTGCTTCGGCGTCACCATGGTATCGAGGAGGCTGCTCGTTTTTGGGTGCTCCAACTGTTTCATAAAGCTTGTCGGCGGCGCGTCTGCGGAGAGGGTGTAATAGATCGAGAGCAGGCTCTGCTCCAGGTCGCGCTCAAGCTCGGCCTCGGCGACTCCCGGCTGCTGAAAATAACGGATGTACCAGAAACGATCATCCATGCCCGGCGGGTTGATCACATCAGCTGTCACCCGCCAAAAGGGCACGGACAACCCCATGACGGCTTGGCAGGTCTTTTCGTGTAACAGCGCCGTGTTCCAGGCCACGACACAGCCCCAGTCGTGACCAATCAGCCTGAACTTGTCGTGACCAAGGGCAGGAGCGATGCCAGCGATGTCAGCCGCGAGTGTACGAATGTTGTAGTCGGCGACGGCAGGTGGCCGATCACTGCCGCCGAAACCGCGCTGATCGGGCACCGCCACTTGAAACCCCGCTTCCACGAGGGGGTCGATTTGGTGCCGCCAGAGATACCAGCATTGCGGCCACCCATGCAGCAAAATGACGAGAGGCCCCTCACCTTCGACTACGGTGCGTAACGTGACCCCATTGGTCTTCAGCATCTCAAAGTTACGGTCAATCATCGTGTTTCCTCTCTCACTTGGCAAAAGTTGATGTCATAACGCCTAACGTCGACGGTCACTCGTCGCGGCCTAAATGGGTCCTTTCAGGTTCGCTCAGAGCCGCTCGCAGGCCGCGGTCGGGTGAAATGACTTGTTAGCCCGTAAGCTGTCCCCTGCCCCTGCTCAGCTTTCTCCGCTAACCACACTTTGATCAGCGACTGGTAGGGGACATCGCGTCGATTGGCCTCTACCTTAATCTGTTCAAGCAGCGAGACCGGCAGACGCAACGAGATGGCTTGCGTCGAGGGCTTTAGATTCGGGAATCGCACTCGTCGCGCCGTGGACCAGTCCACGTACTCCGTTGAGTCGTGCGTCTCCCAGAATGCGCGTTCTTCCGCTTCGGTTTTGAATCTAGGGAGTGGTTTGAGCTTGCTCTTCATACACGTGCCTTTCCTTGCGATGCATATCGCGGGCAGAGATGGGGCGGATCTTTCTCCCATCAAATCTCAGGGTGAACGTAAGGTGCAACAACCGTCCCGCCGTGGTCTTCCCCAGGGCGTGAAAGCGAGGCTCAGTCTGGCTGTGTTTTACGTCAGGGGCGAGCACGAGCGGCACGTTGAAAAAGACCTGCTCGACTTCAGCTTGGCTGACCTGGTGTGTGTCTGCACTTTTACGATCATTACCGGCATCCCAATCGAACCCTTCGATTTTCTCGAAGTCGATCATGGGTGTATATTTTCATAGTATACAGCAAGCTACAACCAATGAGAGCAAGTTGGAAGCTTCCCTCAACGGGCTAACGCCGCCAGTCACTGTTTGTCGCCCAAACGAGACCGTTCGAATTTTCCCCAATCTGCAACCGGACGGCAATACAGCGCAGTGGAATGTTAGTCTGCGAGCCTCGCTCATGCGAGCTCGAACAACGGCCAGTGCTATCCGGGTACTACTCCGAGCTGTCTCAACATGCCCAAGGTATCGTTGTTCATCCACTCCTCAACAATCTTGCCGTCAGCGAATCGGTAAATCGCAATGCCCGTCATCGTCATTGGACGGTTGGTGGGTGGGATGCCCTGCAGCTCACCGCGATGTGTACCGTGGGAGGACCAGCGCAGCACGACCTTGTCGTCTGAGGCAAAGAGGTCGTCGATGTTGATCCGAATATCGGGAAACGCCGCGCAAGCCGCGCCGATACCCTCCCGGGCGCACGTCGGCCCACGCGTGGGCAAGGGTGCGCCGCTGTCGTGAACGAGGGCATCGGCAGCGAAGAGGTCATCCAGCACGTCGAAGGTTCTTTGATTCCACACCTCGTCGATGAGACGGCGGACAACAGCTTTGTTTTCTGCTGACATCAGATTCCCTTCTTATCCGAGCAGGCTAACGTCGCCGATCACCTGCCGCCGCCCGATCGTGTCCTCTCACGTTCTTTCCGAACCGCAACCGGGCGGCGGTCAGGTGCACTGGCTTGGTTAGCCCTGCCTCGCCTTCGCTCCTGTATCTGCACAATCTGGGCAACAGCCCGGAGCGTCTCGTTGACCGCCTCACGATTTGGGAATAGCCGTGCTACGTCGGGGTCAAGCACCACCACATTGGCGCCTTCGGCGTACCTTCGGGCGTACTTGCCGCGAACCCCACCGGTAAAGTCATAATGAGCGCGCATTTCATCGTCCCTACGAATCCCCTTCTTCATATTTCCTCCGCTCAAGGCGGTCTGCTGTTCGTGCACTGATGATACGGATCGTTTCTTCTTCAGTGTGTACCACAACGAGCAGACGCTGGCGATTCGAGGGACCCATCGTTACCCAGCGCTCTTCGTCCTCTGAGTGATCGGGATCGGGAATAGTTATCGACAGTGTGTCGGCAAAAACCGTGGAAGCTTCATCGAAATCAATCCCGTGCTTTCGAAGATTGCGTCGGGCTTTACGGGGATCCCAGTCAAACTTGATCGGCATTGAGACCGATTAAGACAGGACAATCACATACCGGTCAAGGGGCTAACGCTCCCGGTCACCGCGAGCTGCTCAAACGCACCCTTTCAGATTTAGCAGAACCACAACAGGGCGGCGATGCGGTGGAACGACTTGTGAGGAATCGTTTGTCGCACCCGTCTCTTACCCTCTCTTTGTTGAACTGTCCTTCACTTGTCTCACCTCATCGGGTCAGCTTCAGGCAGACCAAGGAGGAACTGCCCGTAGTTCTCATACGCCGAGTCATTCATCAGCAGATGCGACGACTCAGCCTGGAGGTCTCGCAGGCAGCGTTGCAGGATGTTGTCTAACCGGATTGCACTACCGGCACCGTAGCGAAAGGCGGTAGCGGTCACTTCCAAGGCGACATCGTTGACCCACACCGTCGCGCTGCGGAGTTCAGCTTGTCGGCGTGGGTCAAACGGGCGCCCCGCGCACACGGTCGCCCACGCGTTCTCCATTACTTCAAAGATGAGCGCCCGTGCGGCGCGCAGTTTAAGATCTCCTTCGGCGACCGCCCGCTGGAACACCGCCCGAGTAAGCCAGCGGCATCTGCCTTGCCATAACCGCGTCCTTTCGTCTTGCGCGAGCTTATGATGGCATCTAACGCTCGGCGCGCCACCCCCAAAGCAAATGCCGCATGCTCATGGATCACAAACCCTGGAACGCCCAGCCTGTAGAGCGGCCCTCCGCGCTGCGGCTGCAGCGCGACGAGATCATACGAGAAGGCCGTCGGGACAAAGAGATCGGAGAGCGCAAAGTCGAAGCTGCCCGTTCCCTTCATCCCGGCGACATGCCAGTTATCGAGAATCTCCACCTGCGCAGCCGGAACGATTAGCATCCGCAGCTCGGGTGGGCGTGCCTCAGCGTGGTCTATCAGGACAGTTGCCGTCACCCAGTCCGCATGGCGAATACCACTGGCCCACGACCAGCGTCCGCTCACGCGGTACCCTCCATCAACCGCCACAGCTTTGCCGGGCATCAGCGCTCCAGCCATCGTGGGCACCTGGTCGCCAGCAAAGATCTGCGCCACCGCGACGTTGGGCAGCAGCGCGGCAGCCAAGCCGAGCGAGGCCGCACTGATACTGAGACACCAGCCAGCGGAGGAGTCGATATAGGCCACGGCTTCGAGAATGTCGAATTGGGTCATCGGGTCGGCTTCAGCTCCCCCCAGCACGGCAGGCGTCTTGAGCGCAAAGAGACCGGACTCACGGAGCGCCGCTACCGTGCCCCGCGGGAGCGTCCGCATAGTCTCGGCTTCCTCAGCGTTTGCGGCCAGGATGGGTCGCACGTTGTCAACGGCCTGAAGAAGTGCTCGCCGTTTTGCTTCGCGTTCGGTGGGAAACTGCTGTTTCATCTCAGGCCCTCTTTCTTGTTCCTGTCTCGTTGTCTCAATGTTGCACTATCTTTTCAGAGCGTCAGACAGCGTTCTGATACCTAACGACAGAGGTGAGCGACCGCCGCCGACCGGGACGGTGGAGCGCACGAGGCGCTCATGAAATTGCCGCCCGACTTTGAGCGGAGAGGCGGGGCGGCGGTTCGTCTCCACCGACTTGTTAGCGTTTGTGTTCGTCTAAACGGAACCCGGGCACCCAGCCCAGCGCGTCAGCCGCCTTATTGATGGAGACAGTGCCATCGTCCTCCGCAATGTTGTAAACACCAGTTTCTCCGCGAGTAAGCGCTCGTCGCGCCGCATCCGCAGCGTCATCGACGTGCAGCGGCCCATCGCTTGCTGGTAGATCAAAACCCGTCCCTGGCCCATACAGTTTTCCGTATCGCAGAACGATCCCGGTTAACGGAGCGGCCAATACTTGTTGTTCAAGACTTGGCGACAGCTCGTGCGTTCTCACCGAACACAGGATCATCCAGATTCAGCGGCGCGTCCTCACGGTAGGGCATCGGACCGGGCGCGTAAACGAATGCGAGGGTTCGACCCCCCATCCGTTTCACGCTTGCGGCGACAGTAGCGGCGACCAATTTGCGTGTGCCGATCTCTCGGAGGCGCGCAGTGCGGACTAACGCTTCGGCCATTTTCGCAGGGTCCAGCGCAGGAGGAAGGTCGGTTAGCTGATGAACAACGACCTCAGGTTCCGCTTTGCGAACTATTTCGAGTAGTAGTGCTCCATTGAATACATCCATGATCGCTGGCTCAACGCCGAGGTCGCGAAGCATGGGTGCCTTCTAGAGAATGGGTCGTGCCAATCACAGACCAACCCTCATTAACGAGCAACCGGCAGAGCCTGCGTCCGATAGCCC
>CAVTCR010000054.1:0-39900 GCA_963733195.1 uncultured delta proteobacterium | reverse complement strand
TGATTTGAAGCGCTTTAAGAATTTTATCGAATCTCGTGGGCAAGAGACGGATGCCTGGCGAGGTGAAGTAACCCACACCCAGTGATTGAGATATTGCACTGGTAATCACTTTATCAGTTTGGATATTTGGGGTAACCCCTTAGTCGCTCCAAATGCAGTCTTCTCACCAGCTCTGTCGTGGTGGGTGCCCGAGGAAGATCGAAGTGAATCAACGCGGAAAGAAGATTCCTGCCAAGAAGAGCAATCTGCATGGCAATGTGCCTGACCATTCTAGTGTGGCGTTGTTGCTAATCGATGTGATCAACGATCTAGATTTTCCAGAAGGTAAGAAGTTGTTGACCAGAGCGTTGCCGATGGCCAAACGGCTCGTTGGGTTGAAGCGACGTGTCAAACAAGCAGGTATTCCTGTTGTGTACGTCAATGACAATTTTGGGAAGTGGCGATCTGATTTCCGCAGGCAGGTGGCACATTGTCTGGAAGATAAAACCTACGGTGAACCTATCGTCCGACTGCTAGCACCGGAAGAGGATGACTATTTTGTCCTCAAGCCGAAGCATTCCGGTTTCTTCTCCACTACACTCGATATGCTGCTTGATTATCTAAAAGCGAAGACACTGATCCTGACTGGACTGACCGGCGATAATTGCGTGCTATTTACCGCACACGATGCATACTTGCGCGATTTTCACCTTGTTGTGCCTTCTGATTGTGTTGCCTCGATTGATCCGGGGAAAATCGCCATGCACTTCAACAGATGCAGCGATTGCTTAAAGCTGACATCCGTCCGTCTACGAAATTAAAACTTAACGTTCTTAGCCAATAACCAGCACATGAGTGAGATCTGTGAGTGCCGTTCTGACTATGTATGAAGGATGGCTTTTTCTGAGGCGTACGAGCGCCCAGAGGCAAGCATACTTAGTAACATATAGTGTCAAATACCCTCTTTCGCATCGACTTATCATTCTCGTGGCATATAGTTTGCAGCATTTTATTAATATTTATTTCTTCCAGAAAGGAAAAAACTATATGGACGTTATTCAACTACTCAAAAAAGATCACAAAATGGTGAAGAGCTTGTTCGAAGAATTTGAGAACCTGAAGAATAATGCAGGACAGAAAAAGTCGGATCTTATCACTCAAATCACGCAGGCTCTTACTGCCCATGCACAAGTAGAAGAAGAGTTGGTATATCCCGCGTTTATGGAGCAGCGCTCAATGAAAGAGCAGGTGAATGAGGCGTTAGAGGAACATCATGTGACAAAAATGTTACTGGCCGAACTCGGCGAGTTGCAACCGGACGATGAGCGCTATGACGCCAAAGTAAAAGTACTGTGTGAATACCTTATGCACCATGTGAAAGAAGAGGAAAAAGAAATGTTTCCTCAGGCGCAGAAACGTCTGTCCGCCAAGCATTTGGCCGCACTCGGGGAGGAAGTGGAGACACGCCGGAATGAGTTACTGGAAGGGGACGAGGACGACGAAGAGCAAGAAAGGGCAAGTATGAGCGATCAAGAGATGGAAGACATACAGGACATGGAAGAGGATGAAGGCAGGAATGTTGGAAGAGGAAAAGGTCAACGCAGCAGGCGACGCGCAGCATAGATAGTCGTCCCTGAAAAAGTCAGGTAGCAGGTACTGGCAGTGGATGTTCGACAAAATGGCGCCAGAGTTTCTTGAGGTTCCAGGCACAGCCGCTGAGCAGAGCGTTGATCCGATCCCCGACTTTCCCTAACAGATAGTTGCGATCCATTCCATGATCGTGCTTGGTATGCCCGATCACCGGTTCAATCGCCGAGCGCCGTTTGAGTAGCTTACTCAACTGTGATGAGAGATTCCGCCGTCCTGCGATATAAACCGCGACTGTCTTCGGATGATAGCGCTGACCGCGAAAGCCCTTATCGACAAACGCTTCCTCGGGCCGGACTCCCGTCACGCGTTTGACCTGAGCCAGCGCCGGTTTCAAGGTTGCCCCATCATAAGGATTGTCGTGCGCAGCATCGATCCCGACAATCCAGCTCTGCCGCGAGGTGGTGACGATGCGCACTTTACAGCCAAACTCGTAGTGCTTCTGGACTTTGCCCTTGGCAATGCACTCCACCTCCGGGGCATGAACACTATAGACCTTCCCGTGATCGGTGCGTTGTTGGGCCAAGATCCGCCGTGCGACACTCACCACCTGTGCTTGCTTCGCCGATAGCTTCAGCTCCCCGCGCTCCACATTGCGTAGCACCCGCCCCAAATACGTACGCAGTTTGCGGGTTTCCCGCCGGGCGCGCTTGAGTTGCCGCGCCGCGCCATACCGCCCTTGGTTCACCAAGGCGCGCTTGCCCACCCGGACGTAGCTCTGGCGTAACTTGAAGTTACAACTCCGCGCGACCCGTACCAACGCTTGGCGCGCCTTGTGATACAAGCGCGCGTCGGTCGGAAACGCGATCGCTTTCTCTTGCACCGTCGTATCCACATTCACCCGCTTCACTTCCGTCGCGGTGAAGCACCGCTTCCCGTTGCGCCGCCGCCAACGATTCTTTGAGCATCTTCTCGCTCCCTTCGACTCCGACCCGCTGCCGCCACTTCACCAAACTCGTCGGATCACAGGGAAACTCATGAGTGAAATACTCCGCCCCACAAAAATATTGCCAATACGGATTCTCCACCCAACTCGCCACTACTACCTCATCGCTCACATTATAGAGGTACTTCAAATAGTGCAGACCCACGAGCAAGCCGAGTTGCTAACGCAGGCCGCCCCATGCTCTTCTGCGTAGAACTTGCCGAATTGCCGCTCAAACTGCCCCCAGTTCACCACGCCCGCTAAGCGAAACAGCGGATGCGCGACATTGAGGAAGTCCTTCAACCATACGCCTCCAGACGCGGCGCTCTACTTTTCGGTTTTCTCCACTTCATGAAATCACCAGCTTTTGCGCCTTTCTGTCCCTTTTCTGGCGATTCTAGCGCCTCTCTTTGCTCTTGTAGCCCCCTCCCACACTACTCTTCCACCCTTTTTCAGGCAGGGGTACTCTTGCTTCTGTCACAGATGAGATTACTTCATGCTACCCATTGTTCCACGGTGTAGTCCCTACTAGCCGGTGCACTTCCTATATGTACGGCACAGCAAGATATAGAGTGCTAGTTGACGATGGCAGGCACAGCCTGCCCTACGAATTAAGAAGGGTCAACGGCGAAAAGGTTAAAGGGGAAAAGGAAGAGAGCGCTTTTTTTCTTGTCTTCTCCGTTTCCCCATTTAGCCATTTCCCCTTTTTCCCTGGTGCGAAGACGGGCTGCGCCCGCCACGTGGCTATAGGACTTATTATCGTCCGTGTAGCCTTTTACTTTTTCATCAATGGCGGTTCGCCAACTCCACTAAACTGGCCAATGCGACGTTTCATATCTTGCTCGTAAGGCTGATTCGTTTGTGTAGGAGACTGCGATATTGTCGTAGACTTCTTGCCGCGAGAGCGAGGTTTTTTCGCAGCGCCCTGTGCGCCAGGACGAGCTTGCAACGTTTTTTTCTTGGTCATATCCTTGCCTTTCTTTTACTAGGGTGTCGACACCCTAAAGTTGTCACTCTGAACTCTTCGACGAGGCTCAGGGTAAACCCTCTGCAAAGGGTCTCTCAGAGAAATTCTATCAGTGTACGAAGGTTATGCTTTCTGCCTTAGCCATGTGGCTTTAACACGATCTTGATACAGTGGTCTTGCTTATGTTTGAAAATTTCGTAGCCGTGGGGAGCCTCTTCAAGCCGCAAACGGTGAGTGATAACGAACGACGGATCGATCTCACCATTTTGAATTCGTTGGAGTAGCGGGCGCATATATTTATGCATGTGCGTCTGTCCTGACTTGATCGTTAACGCTTTATTCACCACTGCGCCGAATGGAATTTTGTCAAGAAAGCCACCATATACGCCAGGGACAGAGACTGTACCGCCTTTTCGGCATGCATGAATCGCTTGTCGAAGTGCGTGTGGACGATCGGTCGCTAAAAACATCGCTGCCTTGGCTGCATCATACATCGCGTCAATACTGCCTGCACTGTGTGCTTCCATTCCAACCGCATCGATACATGAGTCTGGTCCCCGCCCGCCAGTCATCTCTGTGAGCTTGTCGAACACATATTCATCAGAGAAATCCAGTACCTCGGCTTTGCCGTGCTCTTGCGCCATTTGCAGCCGCTCCGGCACGCGGTCGATAGCAATGACTCGCTCAGCGCCAAGCATGTAGGCACTTTTAATCGAGAACTGTCCGACTGGCCCACATCCCCAGACTGCCACTGTATCGCCTTTTTCAATGTTGCAATTTTCCGCTGCCATGTATCCGGTGGGAAAAATGTCAGAGAGAAAGACTACTTTTTCGTCTGGTATTCCATCAGGAATCTTAAGGGGACCGACATCGGCAAACGGAACACGCAAGTATTCAGCCTGCCCCCCTGGGTAGCCGCCGAGCATGTGCGAGTAGCCGAAGAGTCCTGACGGCGAGTACCCGTAGAGTTTTTCCGCCATTGCAGCATTGGGATTGGAGTTATCGCATAACGACCACAGCTCTTTTTGACAGAAAAAACACTGACCGCATGAGATAGTGAAAGGAACAACAACACGATCCCCTTTCTTGAGTTTTTTGACCTCGTTCCCGACCTCGATGACCTCACCCATACTTTCGTGGCCTAGGATATCTCCTCTCTCCATCGTTGGAATATAACCATCATAGAGATGAAGATCAGAGCCGCAGATCGCTGTCGTCGTAAGCTTGATGATAGCGTCACGGGGATCAAGGATTGTTGGGTCAGGTACAGTTTCGACGCGCACGTCATTTTTACCATACCAACACAAGGCTTTCATTTTTTCCTCCTGATGAGTTCGTTTTCTTTGGCGTTCTTACATGGTGTGGCAATATTAATGCCATCGCCAAAGTAACGCAGAGGTAAAGGTAGTAAAGAAAAAAGTAGACCCCAAAACAAATAGTTATATGTATTGGAGAGAATATCACGACTTGTATGCAGGAGTTTAGCGACAACAGTAGGAAGTAGAGAAAAACGATTAGCGGTCTCTACTGAAAATGAGTTTGAAAGGAGAGAGAGGATGCTCGGCTCCTCTATTGTGAATGAGTCGAGCACGCTTCTGTGCAGTGCATTCGTAAGCGTAGACTTTATCTGGACATGAAGGTGGACGGTTTTTAGAAGCAAACAGCCGCAGTAAGGAGATCGGGTTCAGCGTCAAGAAGCGTGTACGGCGACTGCGTTAGGGAAGCTCAAATCGCAACGCGTCCGGCCGGATAGTAAGCACTGAGCAGGGCGCCTGCCGCACAACTCCCTCAGCCACGCTGCCCAACAACATATGCGCCAGTCCCGTTCGTCCGTGCGTGCCCA
This sequence comes from uncultured delta proteobacterium, assembly GCA_963733195.1. GTDB lineage: Bacteria > Desulfobacterota > Binatia > Bin18 > Bin18 > VGTJ01. Next base: position 34,539 of record CAVTCR010000054.1, on the reverse strand, counting down.
TGACAATAAGGTCCGCTTGGTGTTCCTCGGCTACGCGGATGATCGTCGGTACAGGAGAGCCTTCGGTGGTGTACTTCTCCCACGTCACCGTGGCAAGCGAAGGCAAACCTGCGAAGAATGTGTCCCACTCGGGTTCAAGCTCGGCGGGCGTGAGCGGTGGTACTGGCAGGGTCGTCGTCTAGCATTGGCTCATAGCCAACAGCATACACTGCTGGGATATTTATTACATGGAAAAACAGGATACGTCCGCCAAAGTGTTGGACAAGTGCGACCGCCTCCTCAGCCGCTTGCATAGCGCTAGTAGAGAAATCGCTAGGAACCAAGATGGTCTTGGGTCCCGCGTCCAAGGGTTGCTTCGTGATCAAGACCGGCGTCATAGCTTTGCGGAGTACGCGCTCACTCGTACTGCCGAGAAAACGTCCTGATTCTTGTGTCGGGCCTCCGACAACAATCAGATCTGCCTGCCAAGCGCGGTGGGCTAGGATAAGCTCGACGAATGGTTTACCCGTCCGCACCTCGTACTCAACACGTGCTACACCAGGCTCTGCGGTAGTCACCAACCGCTGTAATTGCTCCCCAGCTTTTTGCACGAGCGTTTCCGTAGTGTACGGCGTCGTCAATGGATGGGAGAGCTGTTGGTAAACAGGATAGGGCTCTACCACATGGACCAATTTGAGCTGCGCCCCACAGCATGTGGCAAGCGTTGTCGCTGAGTGCAGAGCTGTCTTACCGCCTGTGCGGAAATCATATCCCACCAAGATTTTTGTTAGTCGGCGCATTTTTATTCCAATTCCAAATTGTATAATTCCCTTCTGTGAAATTACAACCGCAAGATCTGTACCAATAAAGTATATTTGAGTGATGAGGATAACGCGGAAAGAAGAAAGCTGCGCAGCATCGGCATAATAAGAGATAACTAATCCTAGGAGGTAAGCCACTGGTTCACCAGTGAGACACGAAGAGCTTTGAGCGTTCCCGGCGTACAGTCCTCTTTCGGTGGTTTGCTGAAAACTTACGAAAGGAGAACTGTTGATGTCGGGAACCATGAAGAGCCTGGCGCATTCCAGGTGGGAGTGCAAGTAGCACGTGGTGTTCATTCCCAAGTATCGTCGCAAGGCGATTGACGGAGAAGTAAGACAAAGGCTCGGTGAAATTCTTCCCGACCTCGCGCGGCAGAAAGAGGGTCGAATCATTGAAGGGCATTTGCTGGCCGATCATGTCCATAGGTGTATCGAGATTCCGCCCAAACACGCGCTCGCGTCAGTGATTGGCTTTCTGAAGGGCAAGAGTGCCCTGGCCATCGCGCGGCGCGCCCAAGAGAAGGAGCGGAACTTCGTCGGAGAACACTTCTGGGCACGGGGTTATGCCGTATCCACAGTGGGCTTTGAGTTGGAGAGTGTACAGAAGTACATCCGGGAACAAGAACAAGCGGATAAGGAAGGCCGCTTCTAACGCTCCCTTTGAGGGAGCCACACTCAGCAAACCGCCCGCCTACGGGCGGTACTCTGACTGCGTCTGGCATGGCGTGTGCTCTCCTTCATTCTCTACGATGAGGCACTGTTGTGGCTGCTGAGAGAAGAGCAGCCTTAATGATTATAGGGAAGGCCCTGGCATCGAGGGGAGAAGAACTTAGGAGAAGCTACAACTGCAGGAGAGCGTTTCGTCAGCATTCACAATAAGGAGGTGACGCATGCAAGTCAAAGAGGTCATGACTCATAATCCCGAAGTTGTTCGTTCGGATGCGCTTCTACAAGAAGTTGCCGAAAAGATGGACGCGCTAGAGATTGGTGTGCTGCCGGTATGCAACGGGGACCGTGTGATCGGCCTCCTCACCGATCGCGATCTGGCGGTGCGAGCGACCGCCGCAGGATGCGACCCGACAATGATTCAAGTGTGTGATGTCATGACCACCAATGTAGTCTGCTGCTTTGAAGATCAAGACATCGTTGAAGCAGCCGCGCTCATGGAAGCGCAGCAGGTGCGCCGGTTGCTCGTCTTGAATCATGACAATCACCTCGTGGGGATTGTCTCGCTCGACGACCTCGCGGTAAGCGGTAATACCAAGTTGGCGGGCGAAACACTCAAGGAAGTATCCAAACTATCCGGGCCGCAACGATAGGGGGTAGGGTGAGGGTAACGGGTGAACTGTTCTCATTGCTATCACTGCGTGGCATCTCATTTGCGGGAGCTTGACGTCTCGATACGCGGGAGGCGAGCATGGCGATCCTACTCAATCAGTTACCAGCGAGGAATCCGGACTCGGGCCTGCTAAATGTTATTGTCGATACCCCCAAGGGTTGCCGCAACAAGTATAAATACGACGAGGAAAATGGTCTGTGGCGACTGAGTAAAGTCCTGCCGTTGGGAGCTTCGTTCCCCTTCGACTTCGGGTTTATCCCATCGACACGCGGTGAGGACGGCGACCCAATAGACGCATTGGTCCTTCTGGAAGAACATGCCTTTCCTGGTTGTGTTGTGCCCGCCCGGCTCATCGGGGTTCTCGAAGCCGAGCAAACCGAAAAGGGAAAGACCGTGCGCAACGACCGACTCGTGACCGTGGTCGAGACGCCCTACAATCCTCCTACATTCCATTCTCTGGAAGAGCTGCACCCCCAGTCCCTAGACGAGGTCGAACACTTTTTCATCTCGTATAACCAGATGGAAGGCCGACAGTTCAAGTCGCTGGGTCGTCAGGGACCTGAGAAGGCACAGGAAATGATAGATGCAGCTATGCTCGCCTACGCTCAGGCTCGCAAGGGTCCTGGTAAGTCCCGAAGCCGGTCAAAGAAGTGACGCCGTCAGGGCCACAAGCAGCTCTCTTTTTTTCGAGGAGATCGCATCGTGTCATTTGCACTCAAACTGGACGAATCGCTCGACAAAGGAATTCGGCGGATCGCACGGAAGGAGATGGAGTACGCTCTGAAGCAAGTAGCTCGGACGTCCAATGGCTCACGTGACGAGGCAGTTCATGAGGCCCGCAAGTGCTTCAAAAAGATTCGCGCTATTCTCCGTCTGGTGCGGCCAGCGATTAACGATCGGACTTACCAGTACGAGAACACCGCATTTCGTGACGCCGCCCGTCCACTGACTGAGGTGCGCGACGCCAAGATCCTCGTTGAGACCGTGGACAAGGTAGCCAAGCACTTTGCGGACCGTGTGCGCGGTCATCCCTTCGCCATGGCACGCAAGGCGCTAATGACCCATCAGCGCGAGGTGCGCAAACGGGTACTCGACGAAGAGAACGCCTTTGCTGCGGTGGAGACTGCTGTCCGGAAGGCACTGGAGCGTCTGGATGGTTGGACCGATGTGCCAGACCGGTGGTCGAGTATGGGCAACGGAGTGCAGCACGTCTACCGGCAGGCCCGCCGGGCCTTCGCAAACGCGACCGCCGACCCGACGGTGACGAAGCTGCACGAGTGGCGCAAGCAGGTAAAGTATCTTCGTTACCAGCTGGAAATCCTGCGGACGATATGGCCGGAGATGATGGAACCGCTCGCTAGCCAAGCCGACCCATCTCGGCGAGCTGCTTGGCGATGACCACGACCTGGCAGTGCTGCGCCAGATGTTGACACATGACCCAGAGCGCTTCGGCGGTGAAGAAGGGTTGGAGTTGCTCTTAGCTCTTATCGATCGCCGCCGCGAGGAACTGGAGGAGGAAGCGATACTGCTCGGGCACCGGCTCTTTCAGGACTCCCCGCGAGATTTCGCTTGCCGCTTCAAAGGTTATTGGTCGGTATGGCGCAAGATAGAGGAGCCGAAGCATGCCGAGGCGACGGCTCACTTGATTTACAGCGGCTCGATATAGTTATCGGTCCCACTGAAACCATTCCCAACTACCCGTTGCTTTATTATAGCGTTCCACCCAGGCTCCTTTGTTCACGTGTTCCAAACGCGCCAGGTAATAGCTCAATATTACCTGATCCAGCGCCGTCTGCTTCTTTGCCGCTTCTAGTTTGTAGAGCTCCGTACGGTCAGCATTCTCGGCAGTGATCAAAGCCTGCTGACTGGCCGAGAGACTAGCTCTGGCTACGAGGGCCCCCGTGTGGCTTTCCCCTACGACTTGACTGGCGAGAAGCGCTTCGATTTGCGGGTGCCGACTCGCCATCTGCTGGATTAGCTGTGCTTGCCGATCGCTACTCACCTCTGCCGCATAGGAGAGCCCCACTGGCACTATTGAGAATGTCGGACGCTGTCCAGTCCGTATCGTATTGGGGCCAGCGACCTTGGACGTAGGCTTTAATACCGGCGGCAAACCAATGTCTTCCGGTCGTACCGTGCGTTTGGGCTTCTCCCCTGTAATCTCCGCCGCCTGGCGCCGCGCATCGGTGATCACCACCTCTAGCCTACCGGTGATGTTAAGGTTGATATCCACAGGTTTGACGGCTACCTCACTTTTAGTTTGTAGGCAACCACCCATGGCCACCACAGCCACGACGATCGCTATAAACAAGAGTCGTACACATTTCATCACACGTGCCCTACTTTCCAGATTGCTCGCCGCTGGTCTCGAACAAGGGACGAACCCCGCTGATCAGCGAGAGGATGGTCGCAAGTGATGTCCCCTTGATCGGAATTGTCAGGTCAATCGTCGGCACCACTAGCGATCGGACCCGTACTTCTTGACCATTGAGGGTCGCCTGACGCGGTGGTGTCACCTTAGTGTGGAGGCTGGGTTGTCTGACAAAGTTGATCTTCAACTGGGAATTCTCATCCACACTCTCCAGATACACTTTACCTTCCTTGAAAGGATACTGCTGGAGATCGTACATCGCCAGATTGGCCAGTTCGAGGCCGACGTTACCGACCAACATCTGCCTAACCTCTGCGACCTCACCGATACGCAGGAGACCTGGCTCATCAAAGGTCAGCTCCACAGAACCGGAGAGCTTCCCCACCGAGCTTCGGCTCAGATGCAAGACGCCACTAGCGCGGCCCTCAGCATCGAGATGCTCAGGCGAGAGGTTAGCCAACGCTTTGTGCATGTTGATGCTCTTGAGCTGAAAGTCGCATTGCGGAATAGCGTGGGTTGCTAGATCCCAGGTGAGTGAGCCTTGGATGTGCCCATCAAAGAGCTGGGCTGCACAGCGCTTGGTTATCAACTTCTGGTCTTCGATGTACCAGTCCGTCTCGAAGTTGTGTACAGCTTGGGTACCGTAGGACAACGCGGCCCAGTGGAGCCTGCCTTGGCGCACCTGGAGTGTCGCCGGCGTCCAACGGTCGAGGCGCGACTCCACGTGACCTGCTACCGTGAGCCGATCCAGGAGTAAGGCAGGGTTGCCCTCGACTGGCCAGCGCATGCTGAGATCTTGCAGTCGAAGCTGACCGTTGAATTCCATCTCTCCTTCCGGTCTGACGGCGATCTGACCTGACAGGTCTAGCGCTACGAAATTAGTGGAAAGAGGGCCCGAAAACTCGACCGGCAGCTTCGGAGCGTATTGGCGCAAAGCCTCAGCTGCAATCCTTAGGCCTACTGGCCCGGCCACCAAACGGTGCACCACCACGCGTGTATCTCCGGCCACAAGTTGCATGTCGAAGTCTGCCCAGAGGCCGAAAGCATCTCCAACACTACGGGTAGGTGTGGAGGTAACACTTGTAGGTGATTTCGGTGTCTTTTCATGAATAGATCCGGCTTTGCCGACGGCGACGTGGAAACGCCGATTCGGCTTCAAGCGGTCGCCAGACATAGTCATCTGTAGCGTCAGCGGCCACGCGGCCGTGGCTGGCGTGAAGCCCTTACCTGCCTCCAGGTGCAGCAGACCCTGCACGTTAAGAGTATCAATCCACAGTGGCAAGGTACTGCGCTGGGACTTCGCTGTGGGAGTAAAAGACGAGCGCGGGACAAACAGCTCCAGCAGCCCAAGAGGCGATGGGTCAGTGAGCCGGGCGTAGACCTTCACCTCCTTGGCACGGATCTGGCGAATCTGATGCGAAAGCACGGCGGTCCAATCAAATACGGCTTCAACCTCACGGACCGTGAGCAGCGGCGGCTGCCCCAATGCTTCGGTGTCATGCAGCACCAGATCGTATAGGACCAGTCTGCCTTCTGGGGTAAGTGTTGCACTCCCGAGGCTCGGCGTGTGGGCCGGAAAAATATACACAAGCGCGAGACGCACGAAGGGCGCGGGCAGTAGGAACGGCGCCACAAACATTATTGCTAGGAAAAAGAACGACCCAGCGATGAGCCATTTAAGTTTGTGGAGCCGGACAAATCTCCCCATATTATAACCAGGTACTCACCGCTGCAGCCGTTTACGGAGCCGCGGCTACACCGCCTTCGAGATTTCGCTCAGAGCTTCGCACGCTGCTTTCTAAATAGAACGCAAAAACAGGACCGCACTCAAGGAACACTACAAAAGAGCGGACTTGGCGGAGAGGTTTAGACGTAAGACCCCTCACCTGGGTCACTAGTGTAACATTTTCCCTACAGACAGTAGCGCAAAACCTACAACTCCGAGCTGGCACAACGCTAGACTACTTTTCTCAGCTCGAATGCCGACACAACAAGCTCTCTACCTCTTCCCCCGATACCCGTTGGAGTCACAGGCTGGTATTCTTCTTGCGGCCACAAAAACGGTCGGATAAAGCAGATTAATGTGACCTTACAGTAGAAACAAGAAAGCGTGCGAGCCTGTCCGAGTGAGGCTGCAAAGGAGCGAACACATTTATGTCTAATGTTCTGTCCGACGCTGAACGACAAGGGTTGGATGCTTATTGGCGGGCCGCGAATTACCTCTCGGTAGGACAAATCTATCTACTCGACAATCCCCTCCTCACCAATCCGCTCACCCTCGAACATATCAAACCTAGACTACTCGGCCATTGGGGAACGACGCCTGGTCTCAATTTCATCTATGTGCACCTCAACCGCGTGATCAAAGCCTACGACCTGAATATGATCTATATCGCGGGTCCGGGCCACGGTGGCCCCGGCATCGTCGCCAACACGTACTTAGAGGGAACATATAGTGAATTCTATCCCAGCGTGTCTCAGGATACAGAAGGTCTGAAACGCCTCTTCAAACAGTTCTCCTTTCCGGGTGGTATCCCTAGTCACGTAGCGCCCGAAACTCCAGGTTCGATTCACGAGGGAGGAGAACTTGGCTACGCGGTCTCGCATGCGTATGGAGCGGCGTTTGACAACCCCGATCTCATCGTTGCGTGCGTCGTCGGCGATGGTGAAGCTGAGACGGGGCCATTGGCGACCGCCTGGCATTCCAACAAATTTCTTAATCCCATCACTGACGGTGCAGTGCTGCCGATCTTGCATTTGAACGGCTACAAAATCGCCAATCCCACCGTACTGGCGCGTATTAGCCACGAAGAACTGCAAAGCCTCTTCATCGGCTACGGCTACACACCGTATTTTGTCGAGGGAGATGATCCCAAGGTGATGCACGAATTGATGGCGCAAACCTTGGAAACCGTGATCGCCGAAATTCATGACCTTCAGCGCGACGCCAGATCACAAAAGAGTACACAGCGTCCACGTTGGCCGATGATTATCCTGCGCAGCCCCAAGGGCTGGACCGGACCACAGGAAATCGACGGTAAGAAAACTGAAGGGTTCTGGCGATCACACCAAGTCCCCTTGGCTGAGTTGGCCACAAAACCCGAACACATCCGCATTCTTGAGAGGTGGATGAAAAGCTATCGGCCCGAGGAATTGTTTGATGCGACAGGGAAGTTCAAACCTGAGCTTGCTGCCCTCGCTCCTAGTGGTTCACGCCGTATGGGTGCGAATCCGCACGCGAACGGCGGGTTGCTGCTCAAACCCTTGCAGATGCCTGATTTCCGAGCATATGCCGTCGAGGTTACGCAACCGGCGACAGTATTTGCCGAAGCGACACGGGCAATGGGTGGTTTTCTCCGTGACGTGATGAAACTTAACTTGGCGGCGCACAATTTCCGCGTGTTTGGTCCGGATGAGACCCATTCCAATCGGCTTAATGCGCTGTTCGAAGTCACGAATTGTGCGTGGATGGCAGAGACGCTCCCTGAGGACGACGACTTAGCGCCGGACGGACGGGTGATGGAAATCCTCAGCGAACATACATGCCAGGGGTGGCTGGAAGGCTACCTCCTCACTGGTCGGCATGGGTTGTTCGCCTCCTACGAGGCGTTTATCCATGTGGTGGACTCGATGTTCAACCAACATGCTAAATGGCTCAAGACCACCAGAAAAGAGATTTCCTGGCGAGCGCCGATCGCCTCTCTCAACTACTTGCTGTCCTCGCATGTCTGGCGCCAAGATCACAACGGGTTCTCACATCAAGATCCGGGCTTTATCGATCACGCAGTCAACAAGAAGGCAGACGTCATCCGCGTCTACTTGCCACCAGACGCTAATACCCTGCTCTCGGTGACGGATCACTGTCTGCGTAGTTGCAATTACGTGAATATTATTGTTGCAGGGAAACAACCAGCGTTGCAGTATCTCGACATGGACGCCGCGATCAAACACTGCACCGCTGGGATCGGCATCTGGGAATGGGCAAGTAATGACAAAGACAGCGAGCCGGACGTAGTGATGGCGTGCGCAGGCGACGTACCAACGTTAGAGACGCTCGCTGCTGTGCATTTGCTCCGACAGTATGTTCCTGCTCTCAGGATTCGCGTAATTAATGTGGTAGATCTGATGAAGCTACAGCCGCAGGAAGAACACCCGCATGGGCTCTCCAACCGTGACTTCGATACGCTCTTCACTACTGATAAGCCGATCCTCTTTGCCTATCACGGCTATCCCTCGTTGATTCATCGTCTCACGTACCGGCGTACCAACCATAACAATCTTCACGTTCGTGGATACAAGGAAGAAGGAACAACGACGACGCCCTTCGATATGGTGGTCCGCAACGATATGGACCGCTTCCATCTGGTAACAGATGTAATCGATCGCGTCCCGAAGCTCGGATATCTAGCAGCGTATGCCAAACAAGCAATGCGCGATAAGCTCATCGAACACAAGGCATATATCACCGAGCACGGGGATGATCTGCCAGAGATTCGCGATTGGCAATGGAAGACAATGTGAGAAGTAAGGAATACGCAAACGTTGATGCTTTCCTGGGCCACATAAACTATAGGAAGGACATACCAACAATCTGGATTTTTTCTTGAGCGCACCATGGCGGGCGCAGCCCGCCCTACGTGGTTTCGCGGGTTCAGGGTAGGGCAGGCTGTGCCTGCCATCGTCACTAGCATTCTATATCTTACTGTGTGGCAGACATAGGCTTTATCTTGAGCGTTCTCTGGCTCCGCGAATATGTCGCTTAGCCTTGATTAAAATGTTGCGCTGCTCGCTCTCCCAAGGTCGTCAGCACAGAGGGTGAAAGGGCGGAAGCGCTTTCCTTACCCCTCGCGCGTGTGGTGCCAATGCCACCAGGGGCGGGCAGCAACTGATTGGCTGTTGCCAGAACGCTCGCAGTCAATTTCGGGAAGAGTCCGTGAAATGTTACGGCCAACTGTGCGGGCAATGAGAGAACCACTTCTGCACTCCCCTGTTTGCAAGCCTTGATAATCTGCCGGGCCGCACGTTGAGCGTCCATCGACAAAAAAGGCAGTGAATCACTAATACTGAACCAGGCATACTCAGCCTGGTGTTGTCCTTTGAACTGTGCATTCTGCGGACTCCCTGTACGCATCAAGCCCGGACACACAGTGGTCACGTAAATGCCGTCATGAATCAGTTCCGAGCGCAACCCCTCAGACAAGCCAACCAGAGCAAATTTACTGGCGCAGTAGGGCAACAAATGAGGGACGCTGAGTTTGCCACCGACTGAGGCGATATTAACAATGCGTCCCTCCCCACGCCGCCGCATGTCTGGAAGCACTGCCAGTGTGGTATATAAGGGTGCCCAAAAATGAAGATTCATCGCCTCTTCGTAGTCAGCGTGGGTCATTACTTCCATCGGACCAACGGTGATGGTGCCAGCGTTGTTTACTACTACATCGATGCGCTGCCAATGCTGGTACACAGTACGGATGAGTTGTGATACCTGCTGCTGATCAGTGACATCACAAGGGATAGCCAGCGTCTGACTGGGTTGAGTAGCAAGTTCCCTCTGAGCACGTTTGAGTGTGTCTGGATCACGGCCACAAATGACAATACGTGCTCCTTGATAGGCGAATTCACGCGCGAGCGCCAAGCCCAAACCTCGCGAACCACCAGTAATAAGCACGACTTTATCCCGCAGATTGTATCTACGCCTTGGTCGTAGCGCTGCCCTTGTTGCCCATATCCCTGCACTCACTGTCAGTAACGTTAATAGTTCATTTCGTTGTTGGTTCATAGGGTTCCCAGAAAAGAGAAAAAGATAAGTATGAGGTCAAAGGTGCTGCAGAGAAAGAAAATGTGACGAAAACCTCATATGAATGTAGGAAAAAAGGAACACTTTCGAGAAACTTTCCGCTTAACGGTCTGGATACGATCATAATAATAGGGTTGTCTTTAGCAAACTGCATTGTAATTAAGTGGGTCAAGAATTACTTATCCCGCTTCTGTGCAATCTCGATGCCAAAGATGCTCCAATAGCATTTATTGCTATTGGAGTTGACTCTTCTCCTGAGTGTGCAATCCGCACCCAACTTCTCTCAAAAGCATGACCCTCTTGCATAGGTAGTCTTATTGAGAAAGATATTGTTTGACGTAATGAAACAACTCGCTCTCCGCGTAACCGCGTGGGTTAACCTCCGAATTGGGGTAGAGAGGTAGCTAACGCACAGACGGCTAGCAACGAGGGAAGCAACGACAAGGAAGGAAGAGGCCGCTGTTGCAGTGTCCCCGCCTCTCACGACAACGTTACTGAGCGAAGGAGAAGACCATATGAGTAAAGACGGAGGGAGTAAACTCTCAGAGATTGTCCGCAAGTATGAACGGGAACTACTGGCGGACTGGCTGGAGAAGCAAGGGGCCATACTCACCCAGAGACGTGGTCTGTTGAACGACACCGAACTGCGTGAGCAATCCAGTCAGTTCCTTAATGTGTTCCGGGAGGCCGTTAATAACAGCAGCCTAGATGATATTATGGCGCCTGAGTGGGCATCCACGCGCCAGGTGCTTGCCAGTGTCTCTAGCTCCCGAGCCAAACAAGGGTTTTCCCCCTCGGAAACTGCTACCTTTGTATTCTCTTTCAAGCAGCCTCTGTTTGACCGCCTGCGCCAGGAGTACGGGCGGAATACCGATGGACTGGCCGAGGAGACTTGGCAGACGACCGTATTGCTGGACAAGTTAGGACTCTACACCACCGAAGTCTATCAGAAGAACCGTGAAGAGGTGATTGTTCGCCAACAGCAGGAATTATTGGAACTCTCTACGCCCGTAGTGCAGCTGTGGGAGGGCATTCTGGCGTTACCGCTGATCGGCACCCTGGACAGCGCACGCACCCAGGTAATGATGGAAAGCCTGCTACAGCGAATCGTGGAGACCAGTTCAGCCATTGCCATCATAGACATCACCGGTGTCCCCACTGTAGATACCCTGGTAGCGCAGCACCTGCTCAAGACGGTGGCTGCTGCGCGGCTCATGGGTGCCGACTGTATCATCAGTGGTATCCGACCGCAGATTGCACAGACCATCGTACATTTAGGCGTGGAGCTTGGCGATGTGACGACGAAAGCGACACTAGCTGGCGCCCTTGCCTTGGCGCTGCAGCGTACGGGACAAAGAATACAAAAAGACTAGGATCGAGCGCTTGCTAGCCTAGAGTCCGGACCGGCTCAGTCCTTCAGATTGCGGACCATGGACCTAAGGTGCGCAATGCTGGGGAGAATATTATGGAACGCATTCCGATTCTGAAGATGGCGGAATTCTTGCTGGTCACGATCCAGGTGGACATGCATGACCAACTGGCTGTGACGCTGCAAGATGACCTGACCGAGAAGATTGTCAAAACCCGCTCCCGGGGTGTGCCGATCGATATCTCATCGCTAGAAATCGTAGATTCATTCATCGGACGCATGCTGAGCAATATTGCGGCGATGTCTCGTGTGCTTGACGCCGACACCGTCATAGTCGGCATGCAGCCAGCAGTAGCGATCACCTTGGTGGAGTTGGGGCTGTCGTTGAAAGGTGTCCGCACAGCGCTCAACGTGGAGAAGGGTATGGACCTCCTCCGCGCCGCGCTGGCGCCAGGAGGGCGCAGCAATGGCCGTCCTGAAGTCTGAAACGACCCTGCTGCGATCTTCCGATGACATTGTTCGGGCCCGGCAGGTAGTGCGCCAGTGGGCAATTCAACAAGGCTTTAGCCTGGTGAACCAGACCAAGCTTGTCACTGCCGCGAGTGAGCTGGCGCGGAATACGGTGGACTATGGTGGAGGCGGCGCTCTGCAGCTTGAAGCCCTTTTAAATGAGGGAAATCGCCGTGGCTTACGGTTGACGTTCGAGGATCACGGACCAGGTATTCCCGATATCGAGCTGGCGCTGAAAGATGGCTACACTACGGGCGGCGGCATGGGTCTGGGACTCGGAGGCGCCAGACGGTTAGTCAATGAGTTCGAGATCACTTCCCGCCCTGGTGAAGGGACTCGTGTTTGCCTAACCAAGTGGGGATGAGGAAAAGAGTAAGCAAGATGAACGAAGGACTGTCTATGGAAATACCACTGGGTTTGCAATATTGCTTGCCCATCACCGAGCTGAGTCAGGTGGGGGAAGCCCGGCGCGTAGCCACACACATCGCCCAGAGGATTGGGCTGACGAAGACTGAGACCGGGAAAGTCGCCTTGATTGTCAGCGAAGCTGCTACGAACTTGGTTAAATATGCCAGGGAGGGACAGGTGCTCCTGCGAGCATTTGCAGGAACTAGTAGTCCTGGTGTCGAGCTGCTGGCCCTTGATAAAGGACCTGGGATGAGCAATGTCACCCAATGTTTGCAGGATGGCTACTCCACCTCTGGTAGTCCGGGCACTGGGCTCGGTGCGATGGCGCGCCTCTCGACCCTGTTCGACCTCTATTCTGTCTCTGGGGGAGGAACCGCCTTGCTCGCCCGCATGCAAGCGGAAGTCCACGCCCCAAGGTCCACGGTCCAGACGGCTCCAGCTCGCGATTCCCGCTTTCGGTCTCTCGAAGTTGGGATGGTCTCGCTACCAATGCCAGGCGAGGAGGAGTGCGGTGATGCCTGGGTCGTAGATCAGCAGACTGCCCGTTACCTGGTAATGGTGGTTGATGGCCTGGGGCATGGCCCCGCGGCAGCCCAGGCTGCGCACACCATCGTTGAGGCGTGTCGTCAGTGTGTGACGCGAGCGCCAGCTGAGATTTTAGAGGCCACGCATGCCGCCGCACGAGGTACACGCGGAGCAGCGGTCGGTGTCGCCGAGATCGATCAGGCCAGACAGGTAGTCCGCTTTGCCGGCGTCGGTAATATCGCCGGAGTGATCTGGACGACCACTGGCAGTCGCAGTATGGCTTCGCATAACGGTATCGTGGGGCACAACGTGCGACGCATTCAGGAATTCACCTGCCCCTGGTCTGCAGACGCACTCGTAGTGTTGCATTCCGACGGTCTGCAGACGCGCTGGCGTCTTGACGCCTATCCAGGATTGACAGGCCGGCATCCCAGCCTAATTGCCGGCGTGCTGTATCGCGACTTTAGCCGCGGCAGGGACGATGTCACGATCATTGTGATCAGCGCGGCAAAAACGTCCTGGACGCCAGACTCCGTATTGCGGCACTAAGGACAGCTTGTATGCGTATCCTCTCCATAACCCTGCAACATGAACATGACGTGGTCCTCATCCGCCAGCGAGCGCGACAGATTGCGAAACTGCTGGGATTCGAGGCTCAGGATCAGACGCGAATTGCCACCGCCGTGTCGGAGATCGCCCGCAATGCCGTCACCTACGCCAGCGGGGGAAAAGCTGAATTCCTCCTCGAGGGCCAGACATCGCCGCAGCTCTTTCAGATCTGTATAAGCGACCAGGGGCCGGGCATTCCCCACCTGCAAGCAATCCTCGACGGGCAGTATCACTCTCCGACGGGGATGGGCTTGGGTATCCTAGGGGCCCGTCGGCTCATGGACCAAGTGAGTATTGAATCCTTACCTGGCCAGGGTACGACAGTCCGGCTCAACAAGCTCATGCCGTACCAGACTCTACTGTTCAATGCTCAACGTCTGGCACAGGTGACGGATGCACTCGCCCGAGAGCGGCCGCAAGATCTACTCACCGAGGTCCAACAGCAAAATCAGGAATTGCTCCGCACCCTAGAGGAGTTGCGCGCCAACCGGGATGAGCTGGTGCGGCTGAATCGCGAGCTGGAAGATACCAACCGCGGCGTCGTAGCCTTGTACGCCGAACTGGATGAGAAGGCTGATCATCTGCGACGGGCGGATGAACTCAAGACCCGCTTCCTCTCTAACATGAGTCATGAGTTTCGCACACCAGTGAACTCGATTCTGTCCCTCTCTCGGCTCATGCTAGACCGTACCGACGGAGACTTAACAGAGGAACAAGAAAAACAGACCATCTTTATCCGCAAATCGGCTGAGACGCTTTCGGAGCTTGTCAACGATCTACTTGACTTGGCCAAGATCGAGGCTGGCAAACTGACGGTGCGCCCCACGGAGTTTGCGATTGCTGATCTGTTCAGCACCCTGCGTGGGATGCTCCGGCCTCTCTTAGTCAGCGAGGCGATTGAGCTGATCTTTGAGGAGCCGATCGGCTTGTCCCTACTCCGGAGTGATGAAGGCAAGCTTTCACAGATTCTGCGCAACTTTCTCTCCAACGCGCTCAAGTTCACGGAACGGGGCGAGATCCGCGTCTCGGCTACGCTGACGTCGGAAGGTGATGCAGTCGTCTTCGCGGTTGCGGATACAGGGATCGGTATTGCACCCGAGGACCAGGAGATCATTTTTCTGGAGTTCACCCAACTAGAGAACCCATTACAGAAGCAGATCAAAGGTACCGGGCTGGGGTTGCCTCTGTGCAAAAAGCTGGCGGAACTATTGGGAGGAAGTGTAGGGGTAACGAGTGAGGTCGGCATAGGGTCCACCTTCTTCGTCACTATTCCACTCCGGTTCCAGTCTGGTCGAGAGATCTCTAACGAGGCGGGCGCCGAGTGGGATCTCGATCCGGCGCGCGTGCCAGTGTTGATCGTGGAGGATCATACCGAGACGCAGTTCATCTACGAGAAGTTCCTCAAAGGGTCATCCTTTCAAGCCCTGTCCGCCCGAACGCTCAGAGAGGCCCAGGATGCCCTCACGCGGATCCGGCCGCGCGCTATTATCTTGGATATCCTTCTAGCGGGGAAAGACGCCTGGAGCTTTCTGACAGAACTGAAAGCGCGGGAAGACACTAAGGACATTCCGGTCCTGGTCGTTACCATACTGGAAGACCAACACAAAGGCCGAGCGCTAGGGGCAGATGCGTACGCCATCAAACCGATCACGCGCGAGTGGCTATTAGGAGAATTACATCGGCTCACCGGTCAGGCACCGTTCCCGCGCGTGTTGATCATTGATGATGAGGAAATGGCCCGGTATATCTTCACCCAGTGTCTGGCTGGCATGCCCTATGTCGTGAGCGAAGCAATGACCGGGTTGGACGGTCTGCGGCGGGCGCAGAGCGAACATCCTCATGTCATCGTCCTCGATCTCGCGATGCCAGGGATGGATGGTTATGAAGTGCTGCGGCAATTAGAAGCCGATCCCGGCACCAAAGATATTCCGGTGATCATCGCAACCTCGAAAGTGCTCAGCCCGGCGGAACGTGCTCAGCTCGCAACACGTACGGGTACCATACTTTCGAAGGCGACATTATCGCGCGACACGGTGCGGGCGGCTCTATCTTCTGTGCTGCAGCCTGCGTGAGGCGATGTCCAGTGTCTTACGACGAACAGTTTTTCTACAGGAGACATTATGGCAACTCCTTCTTCCCCGAAGATCTTGCTGGTCGATGATACGGACGCCAATCGGTACGCGATGAGCCGGTTGCTACGCAAGGAAGGGTTTCTCGTCATCGAGGCAGCCAGCGGTCGTGAGGCACTGCAGCTGGCAGCTGCGCAGCCACAGCCAGACCTAATTGTGCTCGACGTCCGACTGCCCGATCTGAGTGGTTTCGAGATATGCGCCCAACTGAAAGAGCATCCGGCAACCATGGCAACCCCCGTGCTACAGTTGTCGGCGGTGTACGTCCGAGATGAAGACAAAGTGCAGGGTCTCCAGAGCGGAGCAGACTCATACCTGACGAGCCCAGTCGAGCCTCCCGTGCTGCTGGCCACGGTGCGGGCGCTACTGCGGGTGCGCCAGACAGAAGCTGCGCTTCGCGAGCGGGAAGAACGGCTACGCCTCGCGCTAGACGCGGCCCAGATGGGAACGTGGGATTGGGATCTGCGGACCGGCATGATCACGTTGTCTACCAATTTCGAATTGGCGGCCGGCCTCAGCCCAGGCGCCTTTGGCGGCACGTACGAGGCCTTCCTAGACCATGGTTCATCCCAGTGACCGCCCCGAGGTCGATCAGAGGGTCTCTCGTGCGCTAGCGGAGAGGATGCCGTACGACATAGAGTTCCGGCTCGTCCGGCCGGATGGAACCGTGTGGTGGATCGCAAGCAAAGGGCAGGTCTTCGCCGACACAGTCGGCCAAGTCGTCCGCATGGCGGGAGTCGCTATGGACATCACTACCCGCAAACAAGCAGAAGAGGCTAGTCGGCAACTGGCGGCGATCGTCGAATCCTCAGATGACGCCATTATCAGCAAAACCCTCGATGGCGTGGTAACCAGTTGGAATGCCGCAGCGGAGCGCCTCTTCGGCTACCGGACCGAGGAGATGATAGGGCAGCCGATTCTGCGCCTGCTGCCGAAGGATCGGCACGATGAAGAGCACATGATTCTCGAGCGCCTGCGACGGGGCGAGCGAATGGACCACTTTGAGACCGTGCGCCGGACTAAGGACGGACGCGCAGTCGACGTGTCCGTCACCATTTCGCCTATCCGGGACGAGCACGGCTCGATCATCGGCGCGTCGAAGATCGCCCGCGACATCACTCAGCAGAAACATATGGAAAGGGAACTGGCCCGAAGGGCGGCTGAGTTGCAGCGTGTTCACGACGAACTGCAACAGTTTTCCCACATCGTCGCCCATGACCTCAACGAGCCGCTGCGCACCATGAGTAACTTCGCGACCCTCCTCGCCCGGTGCTACCAGGGCCAACTCGATGCCACCGCTGATGAATATATCTCCTTTGTCACTGATGCTGCCCAGCGCATGCAGCAGATGCTCACCGATCTCTTGTCCTACACGCGAGTGGGTGGGCCGACGGAAACATTCACCATAGTGAATAGTGAAGCCTTACTCACTCGTGTCCAGAGCGAGTTGCAGGTGGCTATTGCTGATGCCAAGGCTGAGGTGACCCACGACCCCCTGCCGACTGTCCTGGGCGACGCTACCCGCTTAGGGCAGGTAGTGCAAAACCTGATTGGCAACGCGCTGAAGTTTCGTGGCCAGGCCCCGCCCCAGATTCATGTCTCGGCCGTCAAAGAAGATCGTCACTGGCGATTTTCCATTCGCGACAACGGGATCGGTATTGATCCGCAACAAGCCCCGCGGCTCTTTCAAGTGTTCCAGCGGTTACACACCCGCAGTGAATACCCAGGCACGGGGATTGGACTAGCGATCTGCAAGAAGATCGTCGAGCGCCATGGCGGGCGCATCTGGGTAGAGTCACGACCCGGCGAAGGGTCGATCTTTTATTTCACCATTAGTGATGAAGAAAGAAACGAAGGACATGAATGATGAACGATGAATGAGATGCGGAGATAGTAGTGGGCGTGCAGGGAATGCAAAATAAGGAATCAGGCTCAGAATTTTCTGTTCTTCATTTTTGATTTTACTTTGACGTGCTGGCTACTGGCTACTTTTCGGAGTTCCATAAGGCCCATACATACCACCACTCCTGACTTTTTCCTATTCATTTCATTATCTTCTGTGGCTGTAGGGAAAATTAACTGCCTTGTAGGGGAAAAGACACAGTCAGTTATTAGGCTTGACTCTTCTCCCTAATCTTTCACACAAAATTTGTATTTCGTTCGTGGCACTCTTGTTGCTCAGTCTATTCGTCATCATTCATTCTTTTCTTTAAGGAGTGCAGCAAATGAAAAAGATGACGCTGTTGTTGACCACTTTTGTTATTGCGGGCGGGTCGCTGGGTCCTGTCCTCGCAGAGAATCTAACACCTCCCACACTTCTCGCACAAACTGCCCCGGATAATACCGGGAAAAACGTGCGCGACCGTGATGATAAAACTCTTACTCCAGCCGACCAATCCTCGAATGAAGCCGATGTAGAGCTGACCCGTCGTATTCGCGAGGCGGTGGTAGCCGATAAGTCGCTGTCGACCAATGCCCACAACGTTAAGATCATTACGGTGGATGGGGTCGTGACGTTGCGCGGTCCTGTCTTGAGTGCGCAAGAAAAAGCCAAAGTTGCGGAAACAGCGCAGAAGCTAGCAGGTACAAAACAGGTGGAGAATCAACTCGAAGTGGCAGCACAGTAACCTTATTACACATAACATTGAGGAGAACACTATGGCAAAAGCAGTATTTTGTATTGCGAAGAGCGAGGCCCAGGCGACCACGATAGTGGATCAACTAAAGGCAGCAGGCTTTTCTAACAATGATATCTCGGTCCTATTCCCTGATAAGAGTGGAACAAAAGACTTTGCCCATGAGCAACATACCAAAGCCCCGGAAGGCGCGGCGACAGGAGCAGGTACTGGTGGCGTACTCGGTGGCGCCTTTGGCTGGCTCGTCGGCATTGGGGCCTTAGCTATTCCAGGCCTGGGGCCGTTTGTTGCGGCTGGCCCGATCATGGCGGCCCTTAGTGGTGCCGCCGCCGGTGCCGCACTTGGTGGTATCTCAGGCGCTCTTATTGGAATGGGAATCCCCGAATATGAAGCCAAGCGCTATGAGGGAAGAGTGAAGGATGGCAACATACTGATTTCAGTACACGCCGAAGATAGCACCGAGCGAGCACGTGCCAAGGAAATCTTCACGCGCGCCGGGGCAGAGGACATCTCATACACAGAAGAGGCGCGAGTGTAAGTAAGCCGGTATCTACCTCGATGAGGTAGGCCGATTCGTTTTCGTAGATAATGTTCGGCGTCTAGGCCATCGACCCCAAGTCGATGGCCTAATATGTATCGTACAACTATAAGAAAGAAACCTACAGTTAAGGAAACCCTTTCTACGAAAGGGACTTCAGTCCTCTCAGAGCCTGGTTTCCCGGGCTTTGTACCGTGAGCCGACGATTGACCGTCGAGTGGAGGCAAGGCACAACATGTTATGAAGTGCAGGAATCCCCTGTGGTTCAACTTAGACAATCCCTTTACCCATATGTCATTTTCGTACATCGAGACAAGCAGTAATTCAGGTTAGGCCGGGCCAGCGAGACTCTCTCCGACCCTCGAGATTTTTTCCCGAGGCACTCCGACTGCTTTGGTTTTCGATGCTAACGCTGATGTCACTTATTGTTTTCATCTAGTGATGTATGCCGCTGCCTTTACAAAGAAGCGCGCAACAAGACATAATGGCTGCGGCCCATACGTTACGTAGGTGAAAAATATCTTATGGTAAAGTCGCAATGGTCAGCTCTCTTAGAAGCACTAACACCTCTCCTGTTCATAGCGACTATCGCATTACTCGTAACCATCCTTGCTCTGGCCCATGCGGTGTTCATTCCTGTGGCGTTGGCGATCATGCTAACGTTTATCCTCACCCCGGGAGTTGAAGCCTTAGAACGACTTAGCCTCCCCCGGGTCGGAGCAGTTGCGGTGGTGATGGTGCTCACACTCGGGGTCGTCGGAGGGTTTGGTTACGTACTCAGCCGGCAATTTAACGATCTCGCGGCCCAGATTCCTCAATACTCTAAGACGATCAAGCAGAAGTTCGCTACCCTTCGTGCCAGCCGAAAAGGGGCGATTGCCGACATGCAGAAAACGGTTGAGGAAGTCAGCCACGAACTGGACAAACAAGAAGAGAAGGCTGAGCAGAAGGGCAACAAAAAGACGGATGAAAAGACTCTTACAGTTAAGCAGAATGTTCAGCCGGTCTTGGTAGTCCCTAGTGAACCCACTGATGTGGAGCGGTTCTGGGGGATGGTTACACCGATCTTGGAGCCACTTGCAACGGTTGGCATCGTCCTCATCCTAACGATTTTTATGCTGATCCAACGAGAGGATCTCCGCAATCGTTTCTTGCGACTGATGGGCCATAGAAAGATCACGTTGACGACTCGAACGATGGACGAGGCTGGGCGGCGGATCAGCCGTTATTTACTCACTCAGTGCCTCATCAACAGTGGGTTTGGAATCCTTGTGACAGCAGCCTTGTTCTGGATCGGCTTACCTTATGCCATCCTGTGGGGAGTTACGGCTGCTCTGCTGCGCTTCGTGCCCTATATCGGGTCGCTGTTAGCCATGCTGCTGCCCACGGCGTTGGCATTCGTGCTGTTTGAAGGATGGTCACAGACCCTAATGACCCTGGGTCTTTTTCTGATCTTAGACGCCGTGACCGCCAATGTTATCGAGCCGCTAGTGATCGGACACCATACAGGCGTTTCCTCTTTGGCTTTACTCGTCTCGGCTTTATTTTGGACCTGGCTCTGGGGACCAGTTGGTCTGGTCCTGTCTACCCCAATCACCGTCTGTTTAGCTGTAGTAGGAAAGCATGTACCACGGCTAGAATTTCTTGCGGTGTTATTAGGGGATGAGCCAGCTCTAGAGACGGACATTAGCTTCTATCAACGGCTCCTGGCCGGAGATGAAGATGAAGCGAGCGAGATTGTTGAGCAGCAATTGCAGAACACATCCCGGGAGCAGGTATTTGACGAGGTGCTCGTGCCGACCTTGCTTTTGGCTGAACGGGATCGAGTGCGCGAGGAGGTCTCGGAGGCCGAGCAGGAGTTTGTGCTGCGGACAACCCACGATATCGTACATCATATCGCTACCATGCAGGCCCGAGAGGACAACGCAGCTACGACTGAGGGAGCTGACAAGACTACACCCTCAGTGAGTAAACCGCGGGGGTATATTTTAGGAATTCCCGCCCGGAGTAGGGGGGCTGAACTCGTCTTAGACATGCTGCGTCAAGTGTTAGACCCTGTGGCAGCCGAGGTCGAACAGCTCTCGAGTGCAACTCTGGTATCTGAGGTATTGGAGGCCGTGGAGCAACGCATCCCAGACCTCATCTGCATTACCGCGATGCCGCCTGGCGGTCTTACGCAGGCCCGGTACCTATGCAAACGCCTGCGCAGGCAATTCCCAGACTTGCGTATCTTAGTAGTACGGCCCGGCCTTCAGTACGAAACAGTCGATGATAGGGAAAAGATCCTCCGCCGCCTGACTACAGACGGCGCAAGCCTGGTAGCTAGCAGCGTGACTGAGGCACGGGATCAGGCAGCGCAATTGCTTGGAACGACACCAGTGCGGCCGCTTGAGCCGGAGAGCTCAATCGGAGCCGTTCAACTAACGGAAAGTCTTGCGTAGGCCCCAATCCCATAAGGTCAGAAGTGAGGACACTCTCTGTTTGGGGGCCACGGTGGCCGTTTATCCGCCAGTGCGACTGGAGTATACGGGTAGCTTGTTATCTGCGCTTGGCACCGGCCGCCGGATCTTAGCTCGCATGTCCTGCCGCGGAGAGCCGCCGATCAAGGTCGTAGGCGGCACTCACCAGAGCTAAGTGAGTAAAGGCTTGGGGAAAGTTTCCTAGGTGCTCGCCGCGGTGCCCTAGTTCTTCGCCGTAGAGACCCACATGATTGGCGTAGCCGAGCATCTTCTCAAAGAAGAAGCGTGCTTGCGGGAGATCACCCAGCCGTGAGAGACACTCGACGTACCAGAATGAACACATACTAAACGTCCCCTCGTCGCCCACGAGGCCATCCGAGAAATCCTCACCGAGACGATAGCGGTAGACGAGGGAGTCACTCACCAGCTCACGCTCGATCGCCCGCAAGGTCGAGACCCAGCGTGGATCGGTCGGTGAGATGAATTTCACCAGAGGCATGAGGAGCGCGGAGGCATCAAGGGCGGTGGAGCCTTTGGTCTGTGCGAAGGCTTTCCGCTGCGGGTTCCAGAAGTGGGCAAAGATGCCGTGGTAGATCTCGTCCCGCACCTCGTACCAACGGGCTAGCGGCGCGGGGAAGGAGCGTTTGCGGGCTAGACGGATGGCACGGTCGATGGCGACCCAGCAGAGCACGCGGGAGTACAAAAACTCCTGCCGTCCACCCCGTACTTCCCAGATGCCTTCGTCTGGCTCGCGCCAGTGGATACACACCCAGTCGATACAGCGGACAACGTTGGTCCATAAGTCGTACGAGATCGGCTGGCCATACTTGTCGTATAGGTAGATCGCATCCATCAGCTCGCCGTAGATATCGAGTTGAAGGTGCGTCCAGGCAGCGTTGCCAATCCGCACGGGTGTGGAGCCACGGTAGCCCTCAAGATGCGATAGCGTCTCCTCGGGCAGTATATGGCGTCCGTCGATGCCGTACATGATCTGGAGTGAACCATCGGGCTCGAGTTCGTCGCAGCGGGCCTCCACCCAGCGCATGAAGGCACCCGCCTCCTCGGTGTAGCCGAGCCGCATCAGGCCGTAGAGCGTGAAGGAGGCGTCACGGATCCAGGTGTAGCGGTAGTCCCAGTTGCGCGCGCCGCCGATTTGCTCGGGGAGGCCGAAGGTCGGGGAGGCGACAATTGAGCCGTGCGGTTGTGAGGTGAGGAGCTTAAGCGTCATCGCCGAGCGGTCCACCATCTCACGCCAGCGCCCACGGTAGCCCGAGTGCCCCACCCAGTTTCGCCAGAAATTGACCGTACGCTTGAATACCTCAGAGACATAGTCAGGCGCCGCCGCCGGCGACTCGCGCCCAGGAGTCGCATCTTCCAAGACAAAAGCTGCCGACTCGTTCGCCCGCAGCACAAACTCGGCGACGGCGGCACCATCCTCGACCCGCAGAGGGACTTGCGTACGGAGCCGGAGTGCGAGCGGGTGGTCTGGAGACAAGGACGCAAACACGACGCCGTCTTCGGTGCGCTCAACGGTGTGGCTAGCACGCGCATAGTCGAACTGAGGTTGGCATATCATGCGGAAGCGTACCTCGCCCCGGACCGTCTTCGCCCGCCGCACGACCGCATGGGTGTGGCCGGCCTCTGCAACCGGCATAAAGTCGGAAACTTCGGCGACGCCATCCTCGGAGAGGAAACGCGTAAGCAGCACACAGGTGTCGGGCAGGTAGAGCTGTTTGCGGTTGGCGCCGTCGAGCAGCGGCGCGAGTTGGAAGCGGCCGCCGCGCCGCTCATCGAGCAGCGCAGCAAAAACAGATGGCGAGTCGAAGTGTGGCGCACACAGAAAGTCGATCGACCCGTCTATGCCAACCAACGCCACGCTGTGAAGGTCGCCAATAATGCCGTAATTCTCGATCGGTTGGTAGGTCATACGATGCCGAAGCTTAGCAGGTTCCTGTGCATCTAAACGCTACAAATTGTGAAATAAAAAACTGACCCTTCTCCGATCCGGGATTCTACCCAGATGCGTCCTCCGTTTCTGATCTCAGCCCTACCAGGATTAAGTAGAACGAGAACCCTCGTCAACAGCCCCATCTGGTCTTTTTCATCCGCATTAAGGCCACTGTACTCTCTTTCCTGGGTACACCCTGCACTTTGTTATTACACCTGTTTCACTGCCGCCTCACGAGTCCATAAACGAAGCTGACGGCAGATTGTCAGAAATTGTGTACATGCGTCCGCTCCTGTGAGCCTCACGAATCCCTCATCTAGACTTTCGGGTACGCCGGCCTTCTTAAAGAGAGGTAAGGCTGCCTCGACATAGCCAATAAACTTGCAATGAGCAAACGCATCGGCGACAAAATCACGTGCACTTGCTTCCTGCGCCAGTATTGTTGCCCCGGCTTTAGACGGTAACAACGCTACCGCATCATAGAGAACCGAGGGGCCACCATCAATCTTCTGTTTTGCTTCGACCCAAGAACCATCACTAGCTTCAACCCCACCCACCTGGGGCGCAACGATCTCGAGTACCGCACCTTCTTCTTCCACAGCAGCTTTTAGTGCTTTTAAGACGCCAATATCCACACCATCTGTGACTAGCGCACCCATCTTACGACCCATAAAACTGTTTGGACCGTTAAGGAGGATACTCAGAGCTGGAGACGTCTTCAGATCCTGCAAAGTGGGCTTCGCGGCGTCTGCTGGCTCAGGCATCTCCTTTAGACGCAGACCGTCCGCTACTTGTTTCGCCAAATTGGTATCTATGTTCAGGAGATGCGAGACAACACGGGTACGGATCTGGAGCCTTTCCACTTTACTCAGTTCAAAGGTAAGGGCGGCAGCGATGTGATTCTGTTCGACATCAGTCTGACTCAAATAAAACTGCCGTGCTTGGCTGTAATGGTCGGCAAATGTTTCTGACCGGACACGCAGTTTGGCACCCTCCTCCTCCACGGGGTACGAACGAAAACCCTGCTCGGGTGATTCGCGCGGACCACTGTCCTTCCCGCTCCACGAATTCGGCTCATAGTTTACTCGTCCTTTTGGGTTCATCATGGCCATATGCCCGTCTTGCTGGAAATGCGCAAAAGGACACTTCGGCGCATTGATCGGAAGATGAGTAAAGTTAGGGCCACCGAGCCGTTTAAGCTGCGTATCGAGGTACGAGAAGTTGCGACCTTGAAGGAGGGGATCGTTGGAAAAGTCTATCCCAGGCACGATATTCTGAGTGCAGAAGGCAACCTGTTCGGTTTCGGCGAAAAAATTGTCAACACAACGATCAAGCACGAGGCGACCGACGCGCCGAATGGGCACGTCTTCCTCTGGAATAAGCTTGGTCGCATCGAGTACATCAAAGGCAAATTTATCAGCGAACTCTTCGTCAAAGAGCTGTAAGCCAAGCTCCCATTCAGGATAGCTGCCCATTTGGATTGCATTCCATAGATCACGGCGATGGAAGTCAGGATCGGCGCCATTGATCTTCACCGCTTCGTTCCATACTACTGATTGCATTCCCAACTTCGGTTTCCAATGGAACTTGACGAAGGTCGATTTTCCCTCTGCATTTATTAAGCGGAAGGTATGAACACCAAAGCCTTCCATAAAGCGGAAAGAGCGAGGGATCGCCCGGTCGGACATGACCCACATGATCATGTGCATACTTTCGGGCGTCAAGGAGATGAAATCCCAGAAGTTATCGTGTGCCGACGCCGCTTGCGGAAATCCTCGATCTGGTTCCTGCTTCACCGAATGGATTATGTCTGGAAACTTGATGGCGTCCTGAATAAAAAATACCGGGATATTGTTCCCCACGATGTCCCAATTGCCTTCCTTCGTATAGAGCTTCACGGCGAAACCGCGGACATCGCGCGCGAGGTCAGGCGAGCCCTTGTTGCCAGCCACAGTCGAGAAGCGCACGAAGGCGGGCGTTTTCTCTCCTCTTCGTTGAAAAATGTCGGCCTTGGTAATGTCGGCAAGCGACTCATAGTTCTCGAAATAGCCATGCGCGCCAAAGCCACGGGCATGCACAACGCGCTCGGGGATGCGCTCATGATCGAAGTGGAAGAGCTTTTCGCGAAAATGAAAATCTTCGAGCGCTGTCGGGCCGCGTACGCCGATCTTGAGCGAATTTTGATCGTCGGAAACGGGAATGCCCTGCTGCGTGGTCAACACCGGTGTATTGCCTCCAGCGGTCTGATGCACTTCCCCGCCCGCGCCGGTTGTCACTTGCTGGTCAGCATATTGTGCCGTGACTCGGCCGTTACCAGCCTGTTTAGTCTTCTCGTGGTTCGTACGTTTCTTTGCCATAACTTTATTCCTTTTCTTATGTTCTCTACATTTCACTTCCAGTTAGATGCAAAAGGAGGCTAGCATCACGTAGCGAAAACCTCGCAATGGATGTGAGAAAAAGCAACACTTTCGAGAAACTTTTCGCTTAACGTTCTGTATCCGATCTCGATAATGTGTTGTATTTGAAAGACTTGCATGGTGTGTAGGTCGAAAATTTCTTCCCCCGCACCGGAAGACGCAATCCTAATGCCAAAGAGGCGACAAATAACACTTATCTCTGGCGCTCCAAGAAGAGGAAGTGAAAAAGACTAGTGTTCCATCGCATTGATTCTGATGGGTACCACGTTACCTACGGCCCCCTCACTCTAGCCGTCCTGCCGAATGACGCGAAGGACAAGCGTCATGCCCGCGCAGGCGGGCATCCAGACATGAGGATTGGTATGATGTAGTGTTCCATCGCAATGCTTTTCAGGTCTCGTCATTCCTGGCGAGCAGAGCAGTTCGGAGAAGGGGCCTAACGGAAAATGCTTAATTCTCCTGGATGCCAGCTTGCGCGGACATGACGATATCGATCCCATCAGAATCTTTTGCGATGCAAGCACTAGAATTTTGTCTACCTGAATATGAGGCGTGGAATGGAAAGGACGCTTCTCGTCAATGCCGAACTGCAAAGATCAGATGAGATTTGTTGTGCACTCCTGCAACGCTCATCCCTCTTGCATAGGGAGTCTTATGGATAAAAATGTTGCTGGGGTATGAAGCGGGCTGTGCAGTAATAATAAAGACAGATATACACCAAACCTTGAGAACAGGACGTTTATGGTCTCAAGGTAACTCTTTGTTGCAAAATGGGCTCATCTTCACAAATGATTTAGAAGACCTACTATATGACCATCGCGAGCACCTTACATGAGGAGATCCTGTGAACGGAGACAACCGAGGATCATCACCGGCCTCTGAAAATGCCGAGGAGACGCGGGAACAGGCCGCGCCGCAGCCCGGCTGTCTCGTGGTCGGCATGGGCGCGTCCGCGGGCGGCCTGGAGGCGTTCGAGCAGTTCTTCATCCACATGCCGCCGCAGAGCGGCATGGCCTTCGTGCTCGTCCAGCACCTCGCCCCCGACCGCGCGAGCCTCTTGCCCGAACTGCTCGCCAAGTACACCCGCATGCCCGTGCGGCAGGTCGCGGCGGAAACGCCGGTCGCGCCCGACCACATCTACGTGATCCCGCCCGATGCCACGCTGACGATCGAGGGCGGCGTGCTGCACGTGGAGTCACCACCCGTTGAGCCCAACGCGCGCCGCACGTCCATCGATGGGTTCTTCCGCTCGCTAGCCGCCGACCAGGACGGGAACGCCGTCTGCATCCTCCTCTCCGGCACCGGCACCGAGTCGGCACCGGCCGATCGACAGCGTGCGACGCTGCTGGAGGTGACGCGCTACATCCACAAGCCCTCAGGGCTCGACGACTTCCTCCAACAGGTGGGACAGGGGGTCAAAGAGCTGCTGCGCGAGCGCGAGGAGAAGCAGATGAGAAACTCTTCAGACACTAAAAAAGAAAAATGTCCTCTGACAGAAGGAACATATGATGGCAAACAGCACCCGCTTTTACCTGCTCTTCTCATTCATCATTCTGCATCTCGCATGCATCATTTTCATGAGGGATAAAGCCTATGCCTCCTGAGGAGATTATAAGGGAACCCCGCCAAGTCGTCGCGCTGCCGAAGGTGGCCAGCCGTGTCGACGGGCTGGATGTCGTTTTACACGGTGGCCTCCCAGAGGGCGCACCACGCTCCTCTGGGGCGGCCCAGGATGCGGCGGAGCAGCATGGCCCTAGAGTCCTCTATCGCGGGGCCGTGGCCGGGAGCCGGGTATCCTGGTCATCTTCGAGGAAGGGGCCGCAGCCGTGCGCCAGAATGCCCTCACCCTGGGCTGGGACTTGGCGTCCCTGGAGCAGGAAGGAGATCTCTCTGCTCGAAGGGTTCCTCGATCCGGCCGCAGTCCTCTCCGGAGACTTCGACCTGCAAGCCCTGCTCGCGGTCATCGGCGGGCAAGCCCAGGCCTTGGGGGCCAAGCGGGTCGTGCTCGATGCGGTGGACATGCTCACCCGCCTCTTCGATGATCCGCGGCGCGAACGCAAGGAGCTCTACGCGCTCCACCGCTGGCTCCTCAACTCAGGGGATGACAGCGATCCTCACCCTAAAGGAGGTCGCCGGAGCGAGGCTCACCCGAGCTATACCTTCCTTGACTTCCTAGCGGATGCGTGATCAAGCTCGATCAACGCGTCGCCGCCCAGGTCACCGCGCGCCGGCTGCAGGTGCTCAAGTATCGCGGCTCCGGCTTCGGCCGCAATGAGTACCCCTACGTCATCGCGGAGGATGGTGTCCACATCCTGCCCAGTTCGGCGGTAGAATTGGTGCAGCAACCGCCTGGGCGAACTGGTGTCGAGCGGCACCCCTGGGCTGCAACACGGTGCTGGGGGGAGGCTACCGGCGCGGCGCCTCCGTCCTGGTCAGCGGGGCGCCCGGATCGGCAAGAACACCCTGGCGAGTTCGGTCCTCCAGGCGTCTCGCCCGGGGCGAAAAAGCTCTCTTCATCGCGTTCGAGGAGTCAGAAGGCGCCATCATCGCCAACATGCTCAGCCCGGGCATTGACCTGCGGCCCGCCCTGCAGGCGGAGACCCTCCGTTTTCTCACTGCCCTGCCCGAGGCGATGGGGGTCGAGAACATCTGTTCCGCGCCCTCCGCGCGATCAGGGCGTACCAGCCGCACCTGGTCGTGCTCGATTCGCTGTCGGCCACGTTGCGCATGGGCACCGCGCAGGCCGCCTTGAGTACGCCGTACGGCTCCTCCACGCGTGCAAAGACGAGCGGTGCTCACCTGCCTCTTCACTAACCAGATCACCTGGGTTGGGGAGGAAAATGAGTCGCCGGCTTCGGCATCTCGTACCTGGCGGACAGCGTCGTGCTGTTGCGCTCCGAAGAAAGCGACCACGCGCTCCGCCGTACGCTGCTGGTGCGGAAGACGCGCGGCGCGGCCGCCTCGAAATCGGTTCTACGAGTACCGCATCACCGATCACGGCATTGAGGTACTGGGCGCATACAGCGGCGATGACGGCACCGGGCCTGGCACGTCCGGCGGGAAGAGGAGGACAGGGGGACAAGCCAAAGAACGGCGCGAGCGGCCGGGGAAAAGCACGATAAGCGCGGAACAGGGAAGCATGCCGGCCCAGGGCACGCCGGGTGGCGAGAGGCGGTGTTCTTGCTCTTTGTGGCCGGAGACAGGCCGCAACTCGCTCCAGGCCAGGAAGAACCTCGCCCAAATCTGTGAGGAGTACCTGCAGGGACGCTGCGAGGTCGTCATCTTTGACGTCCTACAGATTCACGCCCGCACGGAAAAACGGGGTCGTGGTGACCCCGACCCTGATCCGCGTGTCGCCTCCGCCCCGGGTCACAATTGTGGGCAACCTGAGCGATACGCCAAAAGTCCTCGCCGCGCTGCGGCTCGCCAAGGAGAAGCGATGAGTACCGAGCATTTGACCCATCAGGAACTCCGGGCCCGCCTGGACCAGGCAGAGACGCTCCTGCAAGCCCTTCGCAGCGGGGAGGTAGACGCGGTAGTCGGCGATACCCAGGTGCTGCTCCTCCGTTTGCAGCAGACCGAGGCAGCCCTTCGCGAAAGCGAAGAAAAATACCGCACGCTGTTCAACTCGATTGACGAAGGCTTTTGCGTCATCGAGAAGGTGGAGGGTGAAGCGGGTGAGCCGGTGGATTTTCGCTATGTCGAAGCCAACCCGGCATTCGCGGCGCACTCCGGCGTGAGTGGTGTGGTCGGGAAAACCATCGGGCAAGCGTTTCCGGGCGAACCTGAGCAATGGTTCGATACGTATGACACCGTTCTCAGCACCAGCGAGCCGATAAGGTTTGAACTCGAGACTCGTTACCCAAAGGCGCGTGTTGGACCTCTACGCCTTTCGGGTCGAAGACGACACGCATCGTCGCGTCGCTGTGATCTTTACAGACATCACCGCCCGCAAGCAGGCGGAAGAGGCCCGTCTGCGGCTGGCGGCGATCGTCGAATCCTCAGATGACGCGATTATCAGCAAATCCCTGGACGGCGTAGTGACCAGCTGGAATGCCGCCGCGGAGCGCATCTTCGGCTACCGGGCGGAGGAGATGATCGGGCAGTCGATTCTGCGCCTACTGCCGGAGGATCGGCAAGACGAAGAGCGCATGATTCTGGAGCGCCTGCGGCAGGGCGAGCATGTGGACCACTTCGAGACCGTGCGCCGGACCAAGGATGGGCGTTTGCTGGACGTATCCCTCACCATTTCGCCGCTCCGGGATGCGCACGGCACGATCATCGGCGCGTCGAAGATCGCCCGCGACATCACTGAGCGCAAGCAGGCCCAGGCCGAACTCGTTCGTCAAGCCGTCGATCTGCAACGTGTCAACGCCGAGCTGCAGCAGTTCGCCTACATCGTCTCCCACGACCTCGGCGAGCCCCTGCGCATGATCACCAACTTCGTGCAGCTCCTCGCGCAACGCTATCAAGGAAAACTCGACGCCGATGCCGACGAGTATATCGCGCTTTGCCGTGGACGGCGCGCGGCGCATGCAGCAAATGCTCACCGACCTCTTGACCTACATCCGCACGGGCGGTCAACCGCAGGCGTTCGCCTCGGTAGACGGCGAGGCGTTGCTGGCCCGCGTCCTGCACCGACCTGCAGATGGCCATTGCCGACGCCAAGGCCGAGATTACGCATGAGCCCTTGCCCACCGTCCACGGCGACGCCACCCGCTTAGGGCAAGTGTTGCAGAATCTCATCGGCAACGCGCTCAAGTTTCGTGGCAAAGAACCCACCGCACATTCACGTCTCCGCCCAGCGGGACGGCAATCACTGGCGATTTGCCATACGCGACAACGGCATCGGCCTTGACCCTCAGCACGCCGAGCGGATCTTTCAGGTGTTCCAGCGCCTGCACACCCGCAGCGAGTATGCGGGCACGGGCATCGGGCTGGCGATCTGCAAGAAGATCGTCGAGCAGCACGGTGGGCGCATCTGGGTGGAGTCGCGGCCCGGCGAAGGAGCGATCTTTTATTTCACAATTAGTGATATAAAGGGGAAGAGAAGAAGAATGATGAACGATGAATACAGAATGATGGATGAGGGGAAGTCTGGGAGTCTAAGAGTCTGGGAGTCAACTGAAAGAAGAAGGGGCGAAACGGCGAGTGGGTGAGCGGGCGAGGCGAAGAAATGTAGAATGAGGACTGAGGAAAGTAGCCAGTAGTCAGCATTCAGTAGGGGGAACCAAAGGCTATAGACCAGAGGCTGTAGGCTATAGAGGAATGGCGTTAAGCTAGGGTTGTCTGTCATTACGAGTCGCCTACAGCGCGGTACGCTAGGCGTGGTGGTCACACCACACAAGGACATGAACCGTGCCTCACACATCAGGCCGCCGCTATGCTACCTTCTTGGTGACGGACCGTGGGGTCGTCGGGGTAAGAAAAGGCTCAACGGCATCTCGGTCAGCAAGGATAAGCCCACCATCTTTGGTTTCTTGTATTTTCCGCAGAGGCTTACGAATGACCGTAGATTCGGTCTCTATCTGCTGGGATTTCCGCTGCTTCTTTTTCATCGACGCCTCAGTTTACTGCAGTGATAGATGCCGTGCGGTGCGAAGCCAAACCGTATGCTACCCACGTAGGTCAGCTTCGCTTTCTGTCAGGCGGCCCTTGCGGTGAGCTGCTTGGAATTCCTGCCTGACGCGGCTGTTTCAAAATCGTTGTAAGCAATCTCCTTTTCGACCGCTGTCACTGCGCGCCTCAATCTTCCAATCCCACGTCCCTGCCCTGGCATCCCTTCCTCCTTTGTCATCTTGCGTGGTCCTTGGACAAAGGTCAATCTAGCAGTGCGCTTAGATGCCGCGGGTGACAATGAAAAAATGAAGCATGAAAGAGACAGAAAGAGTGTGGCGGATGTCAGCTTATTGGCAGGGTTGTTGTAGGGATCGCGGAAACCACAAATGTGGTGAGACCCTCACACCAGATATGTGGCAAAGACTACACTCTGTAAACGTTTAGCGATCAGCTTTCAA
Source organism: uncultured delta proteobacterium (assembly GCA_963733195.1). Classification (GTDB taxonomy): domain Bacteria; phylum Desulfobacterota; class Binatia; order Bin18; family Bin18; genus VGTJ01. The sequence continues at coordinate 2,667 of CAVTCR010000054.1, read as the reverse complement.
GCTCGCTTCAGCTCGCTCTCGTGACGGAACGTTGCAAAGCTCTCTGCTCCTCCCAGCCTCTCTAGAAAGGGACTGGCGACTTGTCGCTGTGAGGCACGGCAGCAAGCTGCGTGGCACCCCTGTTCTTAGGTAATATTTCCGTACTTGCCTGTCAAATTTCATTAGAGCGAGTGCAACGAGCAAGCTCTACGCCAAGAGCTGATTAGCTGAGCGCTTACCTCATATGAGTTCGCGCACTTTGTCCGACAACACTGTCCAGGCAATCTGCGTGCGATTTGGTTCGCCCCGGGCGAGCGATTTGGCAAAGTTCGTTGCCTGTTCTACGGTAATCTTCGCCGGCATCGGCGGTGCGAATGGATCGACAACAGCTTCGATAATCACTGGGCCAGGCGTAGCCAACGCTTGATCCAAGATCGTCCCACACTCGGACGGCTTTTCGATGGTCAATCCCGTGCCCCCGCACGCGCGAGCGAAGGCGGCAAAGTCAATCGGTTGCAGCTCGCAGCCATATTCTGGATTTCCCAAAAACACCATCTGTTCCCACTTGATCATGCCCAGAGTGTTATTCTTGATGATGATAACTTTGATCGGCAACTGATACTTCACTGCGGTAGCAAACTCGGCCATTAGCATCGAGAAACCCCCATCTCCGACAAAGGCAATACACTGTCGGTCGGGATACGCTACCTGCGCGGCAATGGTATAGGGCAAGCCATTCGCCATCGTCGCGAGCGTCCCTGATAGGGAGTACATCTGTCCGCGCTTCACTGGCAGTTGCCGCGCAAACCATGTCGCGATCGTGCCGGAGTCGGAAGAGACGATCGCGGTGTTTGTGAGTCGCTTCCCCAGCTCCCAAGCCACTACTTGCGGTTTCATCGGCATGTCTTGCCGGGTGCCACGTTCCTCCATCAATGCCCACCATTCTCTCATGCCAGCCTGGGCCGTCTGCCAAAAAGCTGCGGTCCGCGCTCCGCTCCAACCACGGCAGCAAAACCTGCAGAGTTTGCTGGCTATCGCCCGCGAGTCCGACCTCTACCGGATAACGAAGTCCGATACGCATGGGATCGACATCGATTTGCACAGCGCGCGCCTGATCGGGCTTCGGCAGAAATTCGATGTAGGGAAACGAGGTCCCAACCATGAGTAAAGTATCACACGCCTCCAGTGCGTCCTGTGAGGGGCGGGTGCCCAACAAGCCTATGCCTCCGGTCGTATATGGACTCTCGTCCGGGACTGCGGCTTTCCCGAGCAGGGCCTTGATAATAGGGGCGCCGAGTTTTTCTGCAACTTGTTCGAGTTCATCTGTTGCGTGAAGTGCGCCTTGACCAACTAAGATGGCGATCTTCTTGCCGGCGTTCAGTACGTGGGCTGCGCGCTGCACATCCTCTGCATTCGGAAGTCCTGCACGACGGGCGCAAATCGCCGCCGTATGACCAGGAACCGCTCGTTTCGAATGTTCACCGTCTTCCTGTTCTTGCAGATCGACTGGGAAGTTAATATGCGCCACTCCACGACGGCTCAACGCGGTACGACAGGCTAGGTTAGTTACTTGCTCGACATGACTCGGCCCCATGATTCTTGCATTGTAGACCGCCACATCCATGAACACCCGATCAAGGTCAACGTCCTGCTGCGCATGGGTGTCAATGAGATCATGATAATGATGACCGGTGATGGCGAGGACTGGTTGCCCATCAAGCTTGGCATCGTATAAGCCATTGAGGAGGTGGAGGCCTCCAGGACCAGAAGTGGCCAGGCACACACCGAGTTTACCGGTGTACTTCGCGTAGCCGCATGCCATTAGGGCCGCAGACTCTTCGTGACGCACTTGGATAAAGCGAATCCGGTCTTGCCGTTGACGTAGGCCTTCCATCAGCCCGTTAATGCCATCTCCTGGAAGTCCAAAGATGACTTCGACATTCCAATCACAAAGTGTGTCTAGTAATGTTGCGGCGGCGGTATGTGTCATTGATTACTCCTGTGGCCTCGTGCGGGGATTTTCTCACTGGTGACAAAATGTCCCCGCAAATACTGTGTCCTCACTCTCGTAATGTGTTGCCCCACGTGAAGAGTGACGCAAAGGCGATGCCAAAAAGTTCCCACTATAGAGAAAACACTCAATGCTGGATTGTGGGCGGTAAACTCTGTCTGTTGCTCAATCAGTTGGGGTTGGTCGTCGGCTGGGATTGTGCGGGGGCCAATGCGACCGATACCGCTTTTCATCTCCTGATTGCGACCCATGAAGAGGAGAGGATTGTCTTGAGTGATTCGGCCTCCATGCCAGAGAGGACGGTCCGACAAATCTCAAACTGTGTGATCGCGGCTTGTGGAATACCCGGATGTTGGTCAAGACCGTGCTCTCGATGATCCATGGCGTCTGTCATTTGAAGAAAGTCGCTCATCGGACGTGGGCTACCTTGCAAACACGGCTGGCCTTTACGCTGGCTACCTTCAATCTCGTCCTGCAGCTCGAAATTTTCCAGAAGAACGTTCGTGGTGGGACGGCCTATGCTCCCATCATGCGCCGAGCTGCCGCCGGGCTAACCCCGAAGCAAATACGCGACGTAGCGCTGTACTACGAATCGTTGCCTTCACCTATTGAGCAGATGAAATGAAAAAAGCACTTGGGGATTATAGAGGTTTACGGAATTGAGCGACTTCTTGCTT
>CAVTCR010000053.1:0-102438 GCA_963733195.1 uncultured delta proteobacterium | reverse complement strand
TGAGGTGGGGAAGTGGGTGGTTAGGATAGTGGCTGAGAAAACGCTGCAGCGGGGCACGCGCCTCTTCGTAATGCCCAGCCACGACATAGGCTATGCCGACGTCTGCTAAGTGAAGGTCCGGAACCACAGGCTTCAGTCGTAGCGCTTGGGCCGCAGCTTGCAGAGCCTCCGTGGTCTTACCTATCTCGCTCAGCGCCATAGCCAGCGCCGCGTAATTCCACGCCTCATTGGGCGCAAGGCTCACGGCCCGCTCTATCTCCGCCAGGGCCTGCGCATACTGGTGTTGGAAGAGATAAATGTAGCCCAATCCGTTATGGATCCGATGCCAGGAGTCGCTGAGGGTGAGGGCCCGTTGTCCCATCGCCACCGCCTCCTCCAGCGTCTGGGGGGATGGACTCAGTTGAGAGATCCACTGCCACGCGTAACTGAAAACTAAGACGCTGTAGGGCATCGGATCATTGGGACTCCGGCTGATGTATTCCTTCAGCATGGCGATCGACTCGGTATACCGCCCGGTTAAGGAGTAAGCCCAGCCCAAGGTACCGAAGTACCAAGGAGGAAAGTAGGGGTTGAGCCGCATCGCCTGTCCCATCGACCGTTGGCCCTCTTCAGGCCTGCCCGCCATGGTCAGCACCTCTGCCAGCCGTGCATAGCTGTCGGCATTGTTGGGATCGAGAGCGATCGCCCGTTCCCCTTCGGCAATAGCTTGCTCATACTGCTGTTTCTGCATGTAGATATAGCTCAAGGCCGAATGAGCTCTCGGCAGGGAATCGTCTAGGGCGACGGCCTGTTGCGCCAACGCCAACGCACGCTCCAGGGTCTGGGGATCCATGTTCCAGCGTACAACCCACTCTCTCCAGTAGGTCATCCCCAGCCACGCATACGCTTCGGCATACTGGGGATCCAGCGCTAGGGCTTTCTCAAATAGCTGTCGCGCCTGGACGAAGCTTTCTTTCGTGAGGCGCAAATAAGACTCCACCCCGCGCAGGAAGGCATCATAGGCCTCCAGGTTGTCGGTATGTTTGCGTACTATCCACCCTTGTTCCTGCAAGGTGAGCTGGAGCTTCAGCGTCGTGACGATCTTCTGCACGATCTCGTCTTGCAGCGCAAACACGTCCTTCAGCGGACGATCATAGCGCTCAGCCCACACATGATGGCCGGTTGTCGCGTCGATCAGCTGGGCGATGATCCGGACTTGGTTGTCGGCTTTGCGCACACTGCCTTCCAGGACATAACGCACCCCCATCTCTCGGCTGATGTCTTGCACCTTCACCGCTTTGCCTTTGTAGGTGAAGGCCGAGTTGCGGGCGATAACAAAGAGACTGGAGATTTTCGAGAGATCGGAGGTAATGTCTTCGGTGATGCCATCGCTAAAGTAGTCTTGCTCCGGGTCGTTGCTCATGTTCACAAAGGGAAGAACGATGATGGAGGGCTTGTCGGGCAGAGGCAGCGCCGCTGGCGTGGCTTGGGGGCTAGGGGTGAGGGCTGGGAGTTCGGGATCGGGGAGGAGAAATAGCGAACGGTCCCGAATCGTTGCCGCGATGAGCAGCAGCCCGCCACTGCGACCAGTCCTCCCTTTTCGGCGAGCACTGCCCGCCCTACGTGCTTCAGCTCTTTGCCTTTGCGCTTCAGTCTTGCCGCTTGCCGTGTCTGACTTGGCGGCCCTTTCACCTGGCCCTCTTCCCTCACTACCCGATACATTCGCACCGGCTTGGCGATGTTCTTGACCGCCTGCTCGCCCAGATACTCGTAGGTGAGGGCAAGTTTGTTCTCGACTTGGTCGTAGACCGTGCCTGAGATACAGATGCCGCCGGGAATCGCGAGACTTTCCAACCGCGCGGCGATGTTGACGCCATCACCGTACAGTCGCTCGCCTTCGACAATCACATCGCCCAGGTTGATGCCAATGCGAAACTGCATCTGCCGATGGTCGGGCAGCTCGGCATTTTTCACTTTGAGTTCTTGCTGAATCTCGACGGCGCAGCGCACGGCATCGACCACACTGGCAAACTCGGCCAAGAAGATTATCGCCGGGCGAATCGACGACACGGCCACGATACTGCTGGATCAGGGAGGAGATCAGCGCACGATAGGCGGTGAGGGTGCGGATGGTGGCTTCTTCATCGTCGCCCATGAGGCGGCTGTAACCTGCAACATCCGTGCTAAAGATCGCGGCCAACTTGCGCGACATACCGACAGCAGGCGTGTGAGTGGACATCCATACCTCCCCTTACCGGAGAATTATCTTCTTGCCTCTTCACACTTGTCAACAGTTCTGCGCAGGCTCTACTGGTGACTTGTTCGTCAGTGCTCAGGCAGATCATGGGCAGCCAGCTGCCCGTGGCGCATCAACATCTAATCACTTTACAGTGTCAAGATGAAGGTTGCTCATGCGAGCGTAGCTGAAGCAATCGCTGAGCAGGAACATGTTACGTATCGCTTCGTCGTCGGAGCCTGGCCTAAGCATAGTGCACGAAGCCGACAGTGTCCTTGAAATGACGGTCAAATATCCGAGGACTTAGCTATACATTCGCCGCGCGAAAGACGAACTCAACGTCACCAATCTTGACGATCATTCCGTCCTTGAGCAGATTTTCCACAATCGGGCGACCGTTCACGGTTGTACCGTTTCTGCTCTTGAGGTCGAAGATTACATATCCAGGTTTCAGCTTCTTGATCCGAACATGTTCACGCGAGATCGAGGAGTGAGGAATGATCACATCGCATTCTTCACCTCGCCCAATCAGTATCTCATCGCGCGTAAAGGCGATCTCACGTGGCACTTCATCCAACGGACTCTGCCGCATGAGCCGTGCATACGGTGCCGATTTTTCTGTAACTGGCAGCGCACTGGGGGAACTCGTACTTGCTGGCTGTGGTACTATACCCGTTCCGGCCAGTCGGGCCATCACTTCTGCCGGGAGAGTGCTCAACCGCACACGCGCTAGCGCGAGCAACCCAACCCCGGCAAGTAGAGGAACAAGAAAGTTCCACCAACGATAATCAACGACACTGCGCACTTTTGTTGGGATCTCTCCTGGACGCGCAGGTGTTGCCGGGGTAACAACTCGCGCACCGCCAACACCACGTACTTCATACGCAGTGCGATCTTCTCCGGCCGCTGCACTGTACGTCACAGTGAGCGATACATTTCGACGAGTCCCGTCTTCAATCGGTCGTGGACTCACATAGGAGAGGAAATACTGTGATGCTAACGAACGACCAATCTCACCAATCAGTTCAGGAAATCGACGACCTTCACTGACAGATGTTGTAGTGCCGTCCCCCGGTCTCTTTGGCGATCTTATGCAGAGTCTGGCGCGGCAAAGGGCGGCGGGGAGATAGCAACAACATTGATGTTCGCTTTCTTCAGCGTGGGAAGAAGCTCGTCAACCGTCAATGGCGTAATTTCACGGCCATAGGGATTATTCTTTTCCGAGCCATCGCCACGAAAATGATTTGGTGCATCGGTAATGAGAATGATAACCGCCTGCGCATCGGGTCGGAACGGAAATTTACTGGCTGCCTCCAGCGCATCGAGTGAATTCTCGGGAATATCACCACCACCGGCAGCCTGTAGCGACCCAACCCAGCTTTTGAATTCGGTCGCACTACGAGTGAACACGGGATCTTGTCTCGTCACATAATCTTCAAAACTTACGAGTCCGAGGCGGTAGTCTCGATTCGCTTTACCTAGACGATCAGCAAAATCGCTTGTGGCTTCCTTCAGTCCATCGATGAACGGTTGCATACTCTCGGTAATGTCAAACACCACGACAATATCGACCGCTCGTCCTTGCTCTTCGCCACGAAAATCGACGACCTGTACTTTCTGTCCGTCTTCTTTCACCTCAATATGTCTGAGGGCTGAGTTGGCCGACAGGGTGTCCTTGAGTGTCGGTTGCACTGAAGTAGAGTCCCACCGCACCACCATTGGCGAAGTTCTCGAGGCGAGGATTGGTCAGCGATACCACGATGGTATCTGAGGCTGCCGCTGCGAGTCGGTGCGCACAAAGCAGTACAGCAGTCACAAAGAAACCGATCACCAGTAAGAGAGGGGTCAGGGGTCGGGGATCGAAAGCCAGGGGTTGGGGTTTTCTTCGTTAGCGCATTGCGAAGAGTATAGAGTTGTTTTCCCAAGGATGCAGTCCTTTGTAGAATTGGCTTTGATCTGTTCAGATGAGTTGTATTTCAATCGCACGGCAATCTCCAATTGGGTCTCCAGTTCCGCAAGTGATGCTTGTGCTATCGATAGATACTGCAGATACTCTTTGCTGCCCTCTCGCGTATGACCTTCCGCGATATTCGATGGAATGGAAACAGCCGCTCGTCGCATCTGGTTTGTAAGCCCATACACTTCATGAGAGGGAAACGTTCGCGTCAGACGATAGATCTCTTCAACAAGATCCATCCCACTTTGCCAGACTCGGAGATCGCGGAAGCTGTTAATCACTGCGCCTACCCTTACTTTTCTCATCACCGACCCCCAACCCCTGGCCCCCGACCCCTACATCCCTGTTCGCTCACGGAAAAGGAAGAGCGTACCACCAACTTCAACTCGATCGCCATTCTTCAATTGTACAGGCTGGGTCACCGGTTGTTGGTTCACTCGTATCGCTCCTTCCCCGCGTGCGAGGAGGAATTTCCCTTTTTGGCGTTCGATAACCGCATGGAGATTCGCTACGGCTTGGTCGCCAAATAACCCTACGTCACTCTCCTCAGCTCGACCAATCGTCGTCTTTGGCTTAACCAGTAAATATTCTTTACCTTCACGAGCATTACGACTCTGCGAGCGGACAACCATTAGCCACCCACGTTTGAGAATCTCACCAACGAGGCCGATTCCGAGACCAATCATGGCTCCCAATAATGCAAGAGCAATTCCTCGTCCGGTGGTTTGCGGGAATATTGAAGTCACTATCTGATATACTCCTCCACCGATCGCTCCTCCAAGCAAACCGCCAATCCCGCCGTTCCGCAGACGCGCAAAAGAATGTCCCACCCAACCGACCCCAAGGCCTACCGCAATGCCGAAGATGCTCCACCCGAGCATCCGCCCGCCTATACCGCCGAGCGCTCCAAACGCAAGTTCTCCCATCAACAAACCAAGCCCCCCCCCTACAAGACCAGTGATGCCACCAAGCGTCACTCCCTGTTGGGTTTGATTTTTATGACCAGCACTCAATCCTTCAATCGCACCGAGAAAGACCCCAACGAAAACCCCAATGGCAGCGCCAAGCACTAACGCTCGTTGATAGACATCGCCAACTCCAGCAAGTGGATCGGCCACAGCCCATCCGGCGATTCCGCCTAACAGACCTGCACCGGCAAATAAGATCAGTCGTTCGCGTGAAAGTTCCATGTTTTAGTTCTCAGTTATCCAGTTAGTCAACAGTGGGCAACGTAGAATTAAGCAGATATACGGGCGAAGAGTGGATAATGGAGGAGCATGGGAGCAATTGCTGTCTTCCTCACTTTCCCCTGTTCATCCTCTCATTTGATTCACTATAATTTACTCATCCATTTCTCCTACTGCACGACTCATTTTCCCTTCATCGAATCTTCACCGACCAGCGCCCCTCATCCCCTGAAGGATGGATAGTGTATGTTCCCGTGAGCCGGCCTTCGTCCCGCCAGCCGCGGAAATGAAATGTTCCACGCCCTGTCGGACTGCGAAATTCGATGCGCTCCCCATCCGTTTTGCCCATCAGCGGCGCCGTACCAAATCCAGGTTCATGAATGATGAGGTCACCTTCCAAGCTGCCATCATTGCGCGGATGAAAGTCCAGTTCCAATGTCACTTCCCGTCCACCAGCTAAACCGAGCATACTTCCCGTGTGATGTTGGAGGATACTGGCAAGATCTCCTCGTGGCGGAGGAGTTTCTTCACGTGGGGGAGGTTCGTTCCGCGGCACCTCACGTGGTAGGGGCGGAGGTTCGCGGCTGGCAATCTGCTCACGGTCATCTTCTACGGTGAATTTCCTTGACGACAGTGGGTACCCATTCACATAAAAATCGACACGGTATATCCCCGGCACAAATGCCCCACCAGTCGAATTGCCAATCCGTGCAGTAAACATAACCTCCTTCGCCTCGGGATCAACCTGCTTAGCGTCTTGTACTGTTCCTAATGGCTGACCGTTGGGTGCATAGAACGTCGCTTCGATCCGGTGATAAGCGGGAACGAGTTCAAGAAGTCGGTTGCGGAACTGCGCCTCCCAGGCAATGAAGCGGACCTTCGACGCAGGGAATGTATTATTCCCAGTAGCGGACAGACGTTTCCCCTCTTTATTCGTATTGAGAAAGCGGACCGCAACGAGATCTAAGGGCTTCTTGCTCCGCTCGTGAATGAGTGCCTGCCGTTTCGCATCTTCGGCTGCTCGTTTGGCTTCTTCAGCAAGGCGGCGGTTACGCTCTTCTATAGCAGGATCAGGAAGTGGCAACGCTGAACGTGACGGTCCTGGAAGTACTCCTCCCTCGGTAGCAGGCGGTTCAGCGACAACGACCTTCTTCGGTTCGGCCTCGATACGGATCGTCTGCGTCGCGAGTTTTTTCTCGCCCCAATAGAGTTCGAACTGATAGTTTCCCTTCGCCCGTTCTTTAAGTCCTTCAAGTAAGGTCACTGCACGGAGGTTGACCTGCTCTTCCTCAGGGCGCACAAAGCGTCCACCCTCACTTTTTCCCGCGGCACCACCTTCAGGATCAAAAAAGCGTCCTTCGAGCCGATAGGTTGAGCCTTCTACACCAGCAAGGCGGTTCTTCAACACCGCTTCCCAGGTCAGGTATTGGACCTCGTTATCGAGGTACGTTTCCTTTTGTTTGGGCAGTGGGGTGCCATCACGAGAGGTATTCAACAACTTGATCGATACCAGCTCCAGCGGGTCGGCGCGTAGTGCCTTCACACGCTTCTCACGTTCCCAAGGTAGATTGGCAACGAACTGACGAAACTGCTCTCGCCGTGATTCAGGAAGCCACGCTTCGATTTTCTGCCAGGGAATTTGCTCTCCCCAGCGAGCAACGATATCGCCATTCAGCAGCTCTGGGTTCGTCACCAAATTGTACATCCCACTCCCGAGCAGTCCGATGAACACCAGCGCCGCGATGCGTCGCCCCCAACGTCGCTTGCGCACCGGACGCATCTCTTCGGCAATTTCCACATTCGTCGCAATGGCCACATCCAGCGGTTGCAACGGCTGAGTTGCTGATTTCGACGCTGCCGGTGGCACAACCGGCGCTTTTAACCCACGACCATAGAGAAACATTTCTTTAAATGCCTCGGCACTCTCAGGCCGCTCCTCAGGTTTATAGGCCAAGGCCGTATCAATCGCCTGAGCTAAGAAAGGCGAGGCTTCAGGCTTGAGCGCGTGCACTGGGGGGAATGAGAATGGAGGGTTTTTCTCTGGATCACGACCAGTGAGCATATAGTGCATCATCGCGGCCAGGGAATAGACGTCAGAACGCTGATCAACTGTCCCAGCATACTGCTCGGGTGGAGCAAACCCTGGCGTACCAATCAGCGTCGCTTTTCCTTGCGGAGTGAAGATGCGGGCGATACCGAAGTCAATCAACACCACACGCCCGTTAGGAGTGAGAATCACATTCCCCGGCTTCATGTCACGGTAGATAATCGGTGGCTCAAAGCTATGGAGATACGAGAGGACATCACTGAGTTCACGGGTAATTTCGATGATCCGACTCTCAGGCAGTGATCCACCCTGGTTGGCCAACTCGTTTTCCAAGTTGGTCCCTTCAATAAAATCCATCACCAGGTAATGACAATTACCTTCACCGAAACGATCGAAAATGGCAGGAATAGCAGGATGATTCAGTTGCGCCAGGGTATCGGCTTCACGGTGGAAGTATTCGATCGCGCGGGTGCGTTCTTCGGGATTGGTAAAGCGGTCGAAGATCTCTTTTACCGCACAGCGACGCTCAGCCAAACGTTGATCGTTGGCAACATACACAAGCCCCATGCCACCACCAGCAAGGAAGCGCTCAACACGGTATCTTCCCGCGAGAAGCGTTCCAGGCTCGAGCTGTCCACTCTCATTTCGCGCCATGGTCGATATACCTCACTACTCGTGAAATACCACCACGGCCGAAATGTTGTCACTCCCTCCCCCGGCATTGGCCGCAACGATCAGCTCCAACGTCGCATCGAAACGGCTCCCGATGACGGCTCAGGATATCGGCAATCGCCCCATCTTCCACGTGAGAGGTCAAACCATCACTACACAATAACAACCGCGCCCCACGGCGCAGTGGTCGGCTCATAGTATCGACGGCGACCTGCTCTTTACTTCCTAAAGAGCGGATCAATACGTTGCGATGTTCATGCGTACGCGCTTCAGCAGCAGTGAGCTGACCAATCTCGACCAGACGCGCGACTAAGGAATGATCGCGTGACAATTGTTGGAATTGTCCCTGCTCCCAGAGGTAAATCCGACTGTCTCCCACCCATGCCAACGTCAACCGTTGGTTGTGGAGCAACGCGGCAACGATCGTTGCGCCAAGACCCGCGGCACTTGGATGTTCTTTTGCGTACGCAAGGATCGCTGCGTTGGCCGCCTCAACCGCTTCGCGTAGACACTGTTCCCATCCTGCTTCGTCTTGCGGTACTGCCTCGGCGTGAACACGTTCCATGTATCGCGCAACGGTCTCAATTGACAACGCACTGGCCACCTCCCCAGCTTCTGCCCCACCCATGCCGTCAGACACAATATACAGTCCCGTAAATGCATTGCCCGCAACGGTTCCCTGCCCGTCTTCATTGACAAGCACGGCATCTTCGTTGTGTTCCCGGACTTGACCGACATCGGTCAGCCATGCTGAGCGCACCGGACTCCTTTGGTTGTAGGCCAGTAGCGCCGCCTTGAGGGCATCGACATTTTCGTACCGATCTTTCGGGTCCAAGGCTAAGGCTTTGCGCAAGACTCGTTCAAGATTTGGCGAGAGGACTTTTTCTGGATAGAACACTGGAGGCTCATACTGTACAAGCCAACCCTCGATAGGAAGACGTTTTCCTACGAGGAGCGTATATAATAAGGCACCCACGGCAAAGACGTCCGCCGATTCGCTGAGGTCTCCGGACTTATACACTTCAGGAGAAGCATAACCATCCGTAACACGTAGCGGTTCAGTCACCTCTCCTTTTGCAACGAGAGTATCGAGTTGAGTGATACGCACGCGCCCTTCTTTATCAAGCAGCAGACTTTCGGGTGGCAATTCAACACAGAGTAACTCCTGACGATGCAAAAACCCTAACGCCTGACAGAGTTGTACTCCCCAGCTTACGGCTTCGCGCTCGCTCGTGCGTCCGATACGTTCGGACAATCGTATGCCTGGAACCCGAGGGCAAATGAGATAGGTCCGCTCGTCTTGGGTAATCACGCGCTCAGGAATCAAAAACGCTGGATGTTTGAGTTCGGTCAGTGTGTGCAAGGAGGGTCTGGAACGATTCAGCATCCTCACTCGCGCGTTCGCGGAGCAGCACGGTAACTCCCGCAGCAGTCGTATCAACGGCCAGGTAACGGTTCTCCCGGCCAAACGGTTCGGCTGTCTCGATAGCATATGTGTCAGCGAGGAGTGTTCCTGGCGTAAGAGGAATCAACGGCGGTGGCAACGGCTCGCTTTGCAACGCCGCACCACACGCGGTACAGTAGGTCTCCTCCGCAGGGTTTTCCTGTCCGCATTCAGGACAGGACATGTCTGTTGATGGAAGCGGAAGGGAGGCCGGTTGTGATACTGCACTCATAGTTCACCAGCCTCGGAAAGAAGGCCGAATTTCTCAGTTATCCTAAAGAAACTTTGAAGAACGTCTTACCGACGATGATTTCATCACCGTCTTTAACTTCTGCCGGGGAGCCTGGTTCAAGCCGACGCCCACGATTGACAAAGGTTCCGTTGAGACTGCCGATGTCTTCGATCGTAATCTTATCACTCACTTTAATGAGCGCATGTTTGCGCGAAATGCGCGCTTCGGGATCATCGTGCTCCATGTCAACTTCAGGGAATGAGCCAGAGTCCGGATCCCAGCGGCCAATCAGATTGTCTCCTGTTTGTAACGGGAAGACCTTCCCGACCGTCCCACCACGCAGGATGGTTAATTGGGCATTTTGTACCGTTCCCGCTGAAGGAGTCGAAGAAGGGGCTGGCACGGGTGTAGGAGCAACAGGTACGGCGACAGCGTCCGGGGCCACAGGAACAGTTGCTTCAGTAGGGGCACTCACTTCAGCTGGAGGTGGTGGCTCCGACGCTACCACAGGAGCAGCAGGTGCCACGACGGCTGGTTCAGCAGGTGCTCCGGCTGGGAGCTTGGCCCCGCAGGCGTCACAATATTCGAGCCCGTCCAGGTTCTCGTGGCTACACTCGGAACAGCGGATCATAGATTTCTCCTTATCAATTCAAATGCTAAGAACTGGGCGGCCTAAGGAACAATAAACTCAACTAGAATTTTAGCCTTTGTGCTCACCTCAGTCCTCATTACTCAGATCTACTTATTCCCGGAGCACATCTTTTACGCTTTCCGGGTCGAGCATCTGGGTTTTCCGTAGCGTCGCTTGCGCGGTAAGTAACTGCGTCTTCGCCGCCCGGGTCGAGAGGCTCTGCGTCTTCTTCATTTCATTCTGCAGCGAAACTAATGCCTGCGTGGCTTTGGTATTGCCTAACCGCTGCGTTCCGGCAATCGCATTGCCCAATAAACGGGTAGCCTTATCCACGTTCCCCGACGCCGCTGCGGCTTCTGCTTGCATTTGAATTTTCGCGACACTGACTTGGTCGACGAGATTCATCACGTAGCCGTTGGCTTTACCAATAGCTTCACGATCAAGTGTGTAAGTCACTACAGCTTCAGCATCTTCACGCTGGTCTCGCGCTTCCGGAGTGTCGTAACACAATTGCGTTTGGGCGATACGCACCCGTCCAGGCTTGCGAGGCGGGAGCACAAGCACTAACAACGCTGAACTGGGAGTGCTTGATTCGACGTCACCCAGTGGAATCTTGAGGAAGCGTTCTGCATCTGGAACTGCATCTTTGATCGGATAGATCTGTGGACTCGCACGAAAAACTTCTTTGACTTGCATCCCCGCACTGAGGCGCACTTCGATGCGCACATTGGTCAGGGCAACGTTACGTAATCCTTCCAGTTCGCGCGAAAAAATTCCAGGAATAGTCGAAGGCTCAGTGATGAAATGATAATTGGCCCCACTCGCCTCGGCCATCTCCATGAGCAGCTTTTCATTAAATTCGATGCCCACACCTAATGTGCTACATGAAATACGCTCACGATGTTTACGCGCAAGATCAAGGCATTTTCGCTCTTCGTAGGTCTGCCCGTCGGTCAGCAGCAAGAGACGATTCAATCGATTGGGGGAGTAATTTTTCTCTATCTCAGCGATTGCCGCTTCCATCCCAAGCGCCATCTGCGTTCCGCCACCAATCTCCAGTTGGTCAATATCGTCGATCGCCTTCTTGACCTTGTTTTTATCACGCAGCAGATCGTCAGCCGTAGCAACAACAGCGGCCTTATCTGCAAATGCGACTACTGTCGCTCGATCATTTGGCCCCAGTTGATCAACCAGATATTTGATCGCTTCACTGACATAATCGAGGCGTTTCTCATCGTACATCGAACCACTGCGGTCGAGAACGATGCCGAGATTGAGAGGCAAACGACCTCTCGCAGTGGCCCCTCGTGCTTTCATTTCCAGAAGAAGATAGAGGACGAAATTTTCGGCACTGCTGAGGACGGCATCTCGACTGCATAACGCATGAAAACCGGTGAGACCTGACACGAAAAGCACCTCCATACAAGGAGTTAGTCGATTTTATTTCATGTTTCCTAAAGTGGTGCAAGGGAAGACTCGGCAACAGAACGACTGAATGACAAAAAGAAAAAGCCCCCGGATAAAGGAGGGTAAACCCGGGGGCTTTGGCCACGTTCGTCTGTTGGGGGGAACAGACGCGTGGAACACTTTATTACCTGTAAGATAATCATCATTTGTGAGACGGCAACCTCTACTTGCAACCTACACCTTAACTTTACTTACTCAGCTCTTATTGGCTGGATACCTATCGCTATTCTACGTATTGGACGCAAGATCAGTTTTTTTCTTCATCTTTATCTGGTTTGCGAAAGTTGGTGTGACAACTTTTACAATCAGCAAAGACCTTCTTCAGTTGTGCTTTTGCCTCTTCCACGTTGTTATCGGCTGCAGCAACACCGAGGGCATCGACGTTGACGCGAAACGCATCTGAGGCTTTGACGAAGTCATCCCACTTCTGCCAGATCTCATCCTTTGCTCGCGAAGTTTCCGACGTACTCCCTTTGGGAAAAAACTCCGTTATCCGAGTCGAATGGAGGGCAATAGCCTGAGCGTTCAGTTTGGCTTCTTTAATTTTTCCTGCCTTAATCTTATCGTTTAGCTCTTTGGCGTTATCACCAATGTTCTCCATCAGATAGGTACGAAAAGCGATAACATCTTTACCATCGGGTAAATGCTTGGCATGCTGTTCATGGGCTGCACTTACTCCTAACCAACCCGCAACCAGTATTATTCCCACTGTCAACACTCTTCGTTTCATCCAACTCTCCTCTCCTTCATTAGGAACACAGTTATTTCTTTTTTGTTTCGATACGCTGCACAATTGGCGGAACATTCTTCAGATACTGCGTCACTGCTTGCGCATCAGCATCGGTCATGTCTTTGTAACCACCTTCAGGAACTCCCTCAATCACCAAAGCCATCAGCCCCTGTACATTATCCATATTAGGAAGAAAACCACTCTTGAGCAGCGAGATCATATCGTCATCACTCCACTTGCCCACGCCCGTCTCAGGATCGGGGGTAATATTCGGCGTAACCTCACCATCAATACCACTAGGGTTACCCGCAAGATCACGAGAACGGTCAAGCGTTCCCCACAGCGTGCGTGGCGTGTGGCATTCCTGACAGTGAGCCACATGCTCGCTAATGTAGCGTCCACGCTCAAGTCCTTCTTTTGGAGCCTGTGGAGGAGCTATTGTTGGAGTAAAAAACAACCAACGCCAGATGCGATTACCAACACTGCTCAAGGGGATCGACAGTTTGTGAGCCTGGTTTTCCCGCGCCACAGCTGGCAACGTACGCAGATACGCAACCAAGGCGGTTACATCCTCATCACTCATCCGGTTGAACGCTGGATACGGCATGACCGGGCTCATCACCGAACCGTCTGGTCGTACCCCCAAGCGAATCCCGTCTATCAGCTGCTTATCACTCCACTTGCCGATGCCATGAATCGGCTCAGGGGTGATATTCGTGCCGTAGAAGGTTCCGAACGGCGTCTTCAAAGGTCGGCCACCAGCGTTCGTGGGACCGCCTTCCGCCGTATGACAACCACAACCGCCGGCAAGGGCAAAGACATAGCGACCTTTGGTAATGAGAGTACTCTCAGCTGCCCAGACATTCCCTACTGCCACCAAAAGAACGACACCCGATAAGAGCAAGAACCAATCCGCAATCGCCAATCTCCAATCCGCAATCTACAATCGACATCGTGCCGCCGCGCCGTTCTTTTATGAGGAAAACTGAAAGTGTGCAAGGAGAGTTCAGATTTGTAAAGGAATTTTCCGCCATCCACACCCGCTCCTGAACCGCCTCACGGGTCAGCACTCGACCTTCATTGGCTGCCAATGATTCCAGTAGTTCGTATTCTCGATGACTCAACCCTATCGTCCGCCCAGCGCGGGTCACGCGCCGTCAACATGAGAATAGGCGTACGGCTACGATGCGATCGCAGATCCTCACACACGCGCCATCCATCTAGCTTGGGGAGCATCACGTCCAACACAATAGCGACATAGGTATTTTCCAGCGCCATGTTCAGCCCTGTCGCTCCGTCGAGTGCGACGTCCACTTGATAAGCCGCCTCCTCAAGTCCCCGTCGCACCAGCTTCCCAATACCGGCATCATCCTCAATAACCAGCACTTTCATCGCTCTATACTCCTCGTCATCGTTCTCTCACTCGGTTACCATTGGACAACAGAGAGGGGTACACAGTTCCAGTGTACTCTCTAGCCATACAGGATAGGACAAAAAGATGAAATCAAGATGAAAAACCGATCGGCTTTTCCTTTTAGAAAAAATACTGTGTCCCAAGAACACAAAATGCTTCGGCCAGAGAAAATAATTTCAATTTTCATCATTTTTTCACTTTTCTCTTGTTTACTAAGAACAAGGCGGTAAATCCCATGCATCAATACCGCATGAAAAAAGGATAGGACAATGATCAAGGAGATTTCTCACCGCTTGTTTGCCAGGCGTGAACTGTTTCGGCTAGGAGCCGCAGGCGTGCTGACTCTGACGGGGTTCGGAAGAAACTACGGGACCGCCTTCGCGCAGAGCACAATTGTACAGACTCCATCGTTGACTGAAGGTCCGTACTTCGTGGATGAACTGCTCAATCGCTCTGATATTCGTATTGATCCGACGAACGGCTCCATCCAACCAGGCTTTCCGTTGTTGTTACGGGTCGTCGTCTCCAGTATCGACAACGGGACACTCTCGCCCGTACCAGGGGCGTATGTTGATGTGTGGCACTGCAACGCCGCCGGTCTCTACTCTGATGTGCAAGCGAATAACACGGTGGGACAGAAATTTCTCCGTGGTTATCAGATAACGAATCAACGGGGAGAGGTTCGCTTTCGCACGATCTATCCGGGATGGTATTCTGGTCGAACCGTTCACATCCACGTCAAGGTACGTTTATTCACTGGGACCCAGCAGACCTATGAGTTTACCACCCAGTTTTTCTTCGACGATACCATTACGGATGAAGTGTTCCAGTTAGCTCCGTACAACACGCGTGGCGCGCCCGACACACGCAATACAGCAGACAACATTTATCTGAGCGGCTCGAGTGGAAGCGGAGGCCAAAGCAGTAATGGCGCACGACTCTTGCTTCGTCTCGCTCTTGGTGGGGATACTCAACACGGCGTCGCGTCTTTTCGTATCGCGCGTGAGGATCTCTAGAGGGCGTCTGCAAACGAGAGTTGTCGCGACATCGAGTTACAGTACGATCCTGCGGCGCGCCTTGCGATAGCAGGTCTTCTCAGAGCTGGATCCTTAGCTCAGCATTTTCTAGCAGCAGTGAAGCAATCCCTGCCCGAAAACGAGATTGCTTCGTCGCTTTCAGCTTCTCGCAATGACAGGAACTTACGGTTTGCAGACAGCTCTGAGCAGAACCAACTACCACGTCAAGCAAACACATCTAATAGAGGAGATTTCAATGCATTACCCTACATCACGTATCATTTTTCTTTGTTTTTGTGTCTGGGTACTGAGCCTGTCCCTGTGTTTTCCGTTGACTGCGCACGCAGAACTGAAAACAAACCTTGAAAGTCCGCTCGACAACGAGACAGTTGCTGGTGTCGCAGTTATACGGGGCTGGGCGTATGACACAACGTCAGGAGTACAGATCAGCAGTATTGAACTTTTTGTTGATGGGGTTTCTCGAGGGAACATCGCATGTTGTACCACCCGTCTCGATGTCCAAGCCACCTTTCCAAACGAGACAAACGCTGGAAACAGTGGTTTTGGCGTAACGACGAACTGGGGGGAACTCTCTGCCGGATCTCATACGATTCGAGTAGAGGTTCGTACCTCGGCAGGAACAAGCTTCGTCTCCGACACTCGGACAGTTACCGTAGTCAAGCTCGGGGACTTCAGCTTCTTGAATCAATTCTCTGTTGACATCGATACCTCGTTCGCTCAGGTTGAAGATAATAGCACTCTCTGTGTTGAAAACGTACAGATAACCGACAAAAACTCCGGGGCCACCAAACTTGTCAAAGGACTGTTCCGCTGGCAAGAGGCATGTCAATGTCTCATCCTCGTCAGTACAGAGGAAGAAGGCTATTGTGATTTCTAATAAGGACTGTCCTTGCCCGGGAACGAAAGGAGGGCGAGGATAGGTACGTAAGGCAGCAATGGGTTGTTCTTGCGGGTGAAATACGAAACTGGCCACGATTGGCCACACGTTAAAAGAAAAGGGGTCAGGAGTCATGAAATTCTCTCGTCTCGTTTTTCTTGCTGGGTGGTTTGCTGTCAGTGGTGGACTCGCTTACGATGTTGCTGCAGAGTGTGGTCCACCGTCGGAAGAAGAAATCACGATGACACGAACCGCGATGTTCGCCGAAGCAGATGCAGACAAAAGTAACACATTGTCAGTCGGGGAGTTTGCCACCTTTACCAAGTTGTTTGAGGCGGCACGGGCACAGCGACACTTTACCTGTCTTGATGCCAATGGTGATGGTCAGGTGAGCGCAGAGGAACTTGCCGCTCACCGCCCACCGCACGGACCGCATCATCGGAGGCCGTTCTAAGGGATGTTCATCGATCGAGGCTACCAAATGCATACTCTTCGGCGGAATGAATCTTAGGGTCGCGTTGTTCCTCCTCCTCTCAACAGTGTCGAGGGAACTCGCAGAGGGACAAGCAATACCGGCTGACGGGTGGCAGGGGCCGAGGCCGCTGCCACAACAACCATCAGCGATTCCAGTTCCTCAGCCTCCTCATCCCTCTGGTAAGCAAGTCTTAGAAATTCCACCGCAGACACAACAGCCGACTCCTCAACAGCACAATCAGTTAGAGATTCCAACACAGCCACAACAGGCTACCGTGCCCATGCCGCAAAACCAGGCGACCATCGCTCCACGTACACAACCAGACTCTCGAAGGCCAACTCAATTCCTCACCATTACAGTCACCGATGCGTCCGGACAGTATGTGCCCGGTCTCCGGCCCGAGGATTTTCAGGTGTACGAAGAGGACCTCCCTCAGCCGATCACCTATTTTACCACCGGCCAAGAAGAGCCAGTCAGTATCGGGTTTCTTGTGGATACCAGCGGCAGCATGCTCAACAAGATTGGCCGGGCGCGCCAAGCCCTGCAGCGTTTCTTCACAACGATCCGCAGTGGCGATGAAGTGTTCTTGCAAGCGTTCAATCATCGGTTGGCGATGCTGCAGGATTTCACGGATAGTCGCGTCTTGCTGGACCAGGGAACCACATTATTGGAACCCCTCGGAGAGACCGCGCTCTACGACGCAATACGAGAGGGGCTCCAGCACGTCAATCAGGGACGTCGTCAGAAACGCGCGCTGGTCGTACTGACTGATGGTCTAGATACGGCAAGCACGACATCATTGGAGGAAACGGTTGCGACTGTGCAACGCGCCGAAGTGATGGTCTACACCATTGGCATCGGCAACCCAGCTAGCGGTCTACGCACGTCAGGCATGGGATTATCCCATCGACCCAATCCAAGTAGAGGGATGCGGTTTCCCGGAGGACACTGGCCGGGAATGGGCATGCCGGGCAGAGGATTTCCGGGCATGGGTCAGCCCCCGCTACCGCCACTCGGCGGCAGTGGGAGTGGTCCTGAAGATACGGTCGATGTAAATGTACTGCAGACGTTTAGCAACGAGAGCGGGGGCAAGCACTTCTTGTTGGACACGACGGATGTGCTGGGCAACCAAGCCGTACTTGATCTTGCTGTGCAGGCGATCGCCGATGAACTACGTCAACAATATACCATGGGGTATAAGTCGGCGTTCAAAGGCGATGTACACCGCAGCATCCGCATTGAACCCCGTCGTCCCGGCCTCTCAGTTCGCACGCACAAAAGCGCAGGATAAACGTGGTATACACGATCCTTTTTCGGAATGCCAACGGAGGAGAGAGCTGAGAGCTTCGCTATCCTCTCGACAAAGATGAAATAGCTCTGCTTATGTTATTCCTCTCGCCTCCATCACTACCTAAATCGAACCACAGAACATTCGTACACTTTACCCGGTGGCCCCACGGACATGTCATTCTGAGCGCAGCGAAGAATCTCTCTGAGAGACCCTTCGTTCCACTCAGGGTGACAACTCTGCTGTGCCAATCTCCTGTGGTCCAATTTAGCTTTTGACGTGCCCCTCAATTTCCTCTACACAATCACCATGCGTTCGAGGTGTGGTATGTGGCGTGGATTTCTGGCTGTGGTCCTCTCCTGTTTAAGTATCGCGTGTGGTAGCGATCTCGAACTAGGTACCAACAAAAAAGATGGCCTACGTATCGGCAAAGGCGAATCCTCGCTTCGTTTCGGTGCGGAAACTGGTGGTGGGCAAAGTGGTACTCGCCGTGTAGAAGAGACCGTAGTGCAAGGTAATATCTTTAATCTGCGTCCTGCCACTGCTCGACCAATCCTGGTTTTCGTTTTTGTCGATCTGCGTGATCCGGGGACCTTCCAAGATTTCCGCGATGCAGAAGTCGGTATTGTTGGAGACGACCGTAGGTTTACTGTTCCTAACTTAGCGGCGGGAGATCTCACTGTCATTTTTCTGCTCGATCAAGTTGGCGTGAATCAAGACGGCACGATTGACCCTGGCGATCCCGTCGCAGTTTTTCAAGACGCCAGCGGGCGATTGAAAAACCTCTCTGCCAGGACTGATGTTACACTCGAAGATGTTGATCTGAACTTCAACTTCTCTGCCCCAAGCGCTGGAACAGCAACGGTTCGCAGCGAGGCAAATATCATCGTGACGCAGGAGTGGAGTTTAAGTTCCGAGTTCAACATCCAGAGCCAAAAAGAATGATGAAAGCAGAATGCAAAATGCTGAATAGGGAAGGAAATTAAAGGCTGTAGGGTCCCCCTCCTCCCCGTCATCACTACAGCTTGTGGCCTAGAGTCTTTTTCCATTCAGCGTTCAGCGTTAAAGGATCTACTGGCTACTGACTACTTTTTGTTCATCATTCAGAATTCTGCATTCATTATTATAAGCAGCAGGGGACCTTGGGCAGCAGAAGTCGGGCTGCTACACTCGCGCCCTCATGCAGTCACTAGGCTTAGGCGCTCGAGTGTTAGGCTTTCTCGTGATCGGCGTATTGTCGCTGGTCTATTTGTTTACTCGCTTGGGAGAAGCTGACTTCGGACACGGAGGAGGCTATACCATTCGTGCCGACTTCTCAAACGCTGGGGGTCTGAAGCCGGGATCGCCAGTGGAACTTGCAGGAGTTCCGGTTGGTCATGTCACTGCTATCCATCTCGACGGCACCCGCGCTCAGGTCTCATTAAAACTACGCGATAGTGTCCCCGTACAGAATGACGCCATTGCTTCGATTCAAACCAAAGGGCTGCTAGGCGAACGGTATGTAACAATTTCTCCCGGCGGTTCAAACGAACTGATCAAACCCGGCGGCAAACTGCGCGAGACCGAATCTCCTTTGGACCTCCCAGGTCTGCTGTCTGCCTATGTCAACTGGAGGCAGAGGCAGAATGCACAAAAGCCACCAGCTCCGACTGCGCAACCCTCTGACCCGGCAAAATAGCGCGTAGGCGGGCACAGCCCGCCCTACGTGGATACCACCAGGATGTAGGGCAGGCTACGCCTGCCATCAGAGGCGGGGCGGCGAAACCGGCCCAAAAGAACTCCTAATTTTGAGGTATCCTCATATAGGCCCTTACTGGGCACGCCCCCGCCCGACTTGTTGCTCGCATGATCGCACACGTTCGATCGTTGTCTTCAGAGCTTTCGCGGCCTCTGCAGTATTCTTTCCCTGTCCGAGTAGTGCCCAGACCTGAGGACACGAGGTCGTCGCTTTGTGTTGTTGTATAGTCGCGATAGAAAATGGCTCGCGAGGCGCAGGCGTGAGGGGCTGTCGTCGAGTAGGCATCAGGACTGGAGTCACAGACAGCTCCTCTTCTTCTAACGCTCCCCTTGCCGCACTAGGTGGCAACGTCTCTAAGGCTTTGAGTCGGTTAATCTCTGCTTCCGCAGAATCAAGTGATTGTCGTAAGCTTTTATCCGTGTCCTGGAGAGCATTGATTTCTTTGCGACCCTCTTCAACCTGCCGCGACAGCAATGAGAGCTGCTTTTGCAGATCAATAATTTGGTCGCCGGAGTGGTCGGCTCTACACCCCTGAAGAACCAATGCGAATAGGAAACTAAGGACAGCCATTCGCCACAACATATCCACCTCCCATCCAGACAGCCCTTCGGGCTATTCGTGTCATCGACTTGTTCGTTCTTTATCACGATTCGGCACAGGTTTCATACGTATCTTGCCACACGCCCCACACCGCCACTTTTCTTTTTTGTGTGGCCTGTGCGCTTGCACTTGCATCTTCTTCCGACAGCGGGGGCAGTACACATTTAAACCTTCAGTCGCGTCGCGACATCCTCATAGTTTGGATCTTCCGCGTAGATTTTCTCGAATTCTGAACGCGCCTTCTTTGCTTGTCCTTGCCCATCGTACACCAGCGCACGTTCATAACGTAAGGCTCGCAGCAACTCGTCAGGTCGGTCTTTCTGACGACGTAACGTCGTGGTCAACACATCGACAGCACCGTCAAGCAGTCCCAATCCACGAAGTGCCTGAGCCTTACATAACAGCAGCGCCGCATGGACAGCCGATTCGTTTTCTACACCTTCTGTGAGTTTAACGACTTTCTGAAGTGTATCTTTGTCGCTATGGTTCTCCGCCAACAGCTCAGCCAGGGATAATTTCACTACCACATCGACTGGCCCATGTTGTTGCAAACGTTCAAGGCACGCAATTGCCTCTGGGATTTTCTCTTGCGCTTGATAAGCTTCGGCCAACGCAAGTAAAGCTCCGTGAATAGTCGGCGTAATATGCGCAGTCACTTCCTCGGTAATCGGTAGGCTTAGCGTTGCCCCTATGCCATAGTTCGACAGGTAGCGACCTAGCTCGGTTTCTTTCTCGGCGGCAGCCGCAAGGTATTGCGCTGCATCCGCGAACCGCTCTCTTTTCAAGGCTAAAACCCCGGCCAAGAAAGCTCCATCAGCCAAATGAGTGGCATTCTGGAAATGGGAAAACGCAGCCTCCTCATTACCATCCGCAAGTGCCTTGCAGCCGTCGGCAAGCGCTTTTTGATCGTCAGGAACATTCAATTGAGTCAACGTCTCTTTGGTTGCCTTAGCATTCTCAGCTTCTGCAGGTGTCGGAGTCGCAGTTTGCGTCTCTGCTAGGTGTTTGCGTTTGTGCGGTCTCTGTTGCTTCAGCTTCGGATGATCTACTAAACATTCTTCCAAGTTTGCCCAAGGAAAAATTGGTCGTATAGTACAGTCCCGTACCTGGAATGCCGAGGGTTACGCGAGCACCTTGCGGGCCGAGCGTCAACTTTGCACCTTGTGGCCCAACAGACACCGATCCACCAGATTTACTCAGGTTGAGCGTGACTCCTTTAGCAAGCCCTACCCGTTTGAAAAACCGAAACCCCATGGGTGCCTCCATTCGTCTCCCTATCGTTATTAAAACAAAACAGATAGGAAAAAAACTGTTCACAGAAATAATGGTGAGGGAAACCCATGGCACGCATTGAGCCAATCGTCAGTCGTTACGTAACTGTTCCGTTTGCAGGCGTTGAGTATCGCGTCTTCTACGAAGAAACGGGACAAGGGATTCCGCTTGTTTGCCTGCATACGGCAGGTACCGACTCGCGCGAATGGCGACATCAGTTGTGTGACCCCGACATTAACAGGAATTTTCGCGTGGTTGCGTTCGATTTGCCAAGACACGGGAAATCCATCCCTCCATCTGAATGGTGGAAAGAAGAATACAAACTGACAGCGAAGTTCTACACCGACTTCACTCTCGCCTTCTGTAACGAGTTGGGCCTAGAGAAGCCCGTGATTATGGGCAGCTCGATGGGCGGGAACATTTGCCTGCACTTTGCCCTCCACTATCCCGAGCAACTTCGCGCGCTCATCGCCGTCCAGTGTTGTGACTGGTCACCTGGCGGTTGGAACGACTGGTTGAATCATCCGCACGTACATGGAGGCGAAGTTTCAGCACAGCTCTGCTACGGCCTCATGGCTCCACAGAGTCCAGAGGAGTATCGCCGCGAGACGTGGTGGTATTACTCACAAAGTGCACCTGGAGTATTCAAGGGCGATTTGTGGTTTTACAGCGTTGATCATGATTTTCGTGACAAATGCGAACAGATTCCTGGTACCGTCCCGCTCTACTTCATGACTGGCGTCTACGACTGGGCCTGCACGCCAGAGAAAACTGAGAGTACGGCAAAACGAGTGAAGAACTCCGAGTGCATCATCATGGAAGAAATCGGCCACTTCCCGATGTGTGAGAATCCTGTGCAGTTCAAGAAATATCTGATGCCGGTGTTGGGGAGGATTTTGAAAGTCCTTGAGGAACTCCAAGCTATTCAACTTTCAGAGAATTTTCTCTATCTTTGCCACGCTAACGATGCCTGGTTTGAGTAATGAAGGCACCACAAGAGAAACCCAAATGCGTTCGCAATGCATGAAGCCATCTTGCTTTGACTTTACGAAGGCGTTACCGCATTTCGCGCTGACGCTGATCTTTCACGAAGCTCAGCCCTCTCGATGACAATTCGGCTTCAGATCAAAGCAAATTTACTCAACGGCAAGATCTCCGAATCAATGCCAACCTCAAGGAACGCCTTCTTAGCTGGGACTTCATCTTACTCGAAAAGCCGATCTTAGCAGAAGCATCGCTTGTGAGAGCTTACCTCGGTGCGACCAATCTCTGCACAATGTTGACCTTCGAAATGCTGATCTCTCTGCAGCGAATTTACTCTCGCGCAGCCTGTACAACATAGCTTACCTTCAAGGCGCAGCTGACTTACGCGTCAGGGCGATCTCCGCAAAGGCAACGGTGAACTTACTCGACCAAAAACCACAGCTTTCGGGAAGTTCGAAATTCATGATATTCGCTGTCATTCATCGTGATGATCCTCCTCGTAAATTAGTGATTTTCCCAAAGACCATAACCAGAGAGTCGCCCCGAGATAGAGGTAGACGGCAAGACAGGGCTTAGAGTACGAAATGACGAGGAATATTCAGAAACAGGTTACTTCAAGAGGCAAAAAGGGACATCGTTCTAGTAAAGATTTTGAGCCGGCATACAATGACTTCGCTCAAGGCTAACTTGTCGATAAGCAGATTTCACTGCACATCTACTTTAAAAGGTGCACGCTTGTCTCCGAAGCAAATCTCAGTGAAGCTTCTCTCTGGGGGGCAAATCTCAGTGAAACTGACCTTACAGAGGAAGATTTAATGGAAGCTGATCTAACGCAAGCTCGACCTGAGAAAGGCGACTCCTCCGAAGTGCACGGTTAATAGAAGCGGATTTGACGACAGCCCAACTCGTACAGGCAACCGATCTAACAGCGGCAAACCTTGAAGGTAGCAATGACACATCTCTCGGAATCAGATTCAAGACGCAATCATAGACCATACAACTCGCCTTCCTGAATATCTCAAAGGAGAAAGCTAGAAGAAAACGAGTGAACTAGCGAAAGAAGAAAGCGCTGATCGAATAATCAAACACTTCATCCCAAAAGGCGTTTTCTTATCTGAGCAATTTTTGGCATTTCCCTGCACAGAACCACAGCCACCAGGTCATTCAGTCTTGGTTTCTCCGAGAGAACCATCCGAATCCGACCTTCTTCCACCACGGCAAAATGTCCAGCCCAGTCCGTTCGGCTTTCGATTGCCGTTACAACAATTCGCGCCACCTCTTAGACGAAGATGCCCTGATACGAAAGAAGATGATTCCACTTGCCGCAGGAAGACCAAATCGAAAGGCAAGCTCACCAAAGTCTTTGTCAAATGTGGCGAGAATACGTTCTTCTTGCTGCGCTCTTTGGAGGACTGTTCGATCATCACTGCCTGGCGCGTCGATTCTCACCCAGACAACATCATGTCCCCGCTGCCTGAGAGCCTCTACCGCATCACCAGGAAAGTTTTCATTGGCTAGAATGCGCATCCTCAGGGAGCCTCAGCGGATAGACTTTCTCTGCCCGCAAAACCGCACTCGCGTAGCCCAAGCACGCAAGAATATCTTCATGAGTAAGGCCAGGATAGTTGCGCAAAATCTCAGCCTCTGACCATCCTTGTGCTAATAAATCAACAATGAATTCAACTGCTAGACGAGTTCCCTTCACCACAGGTTTTCCGACTAGGATCTCAGGATTCATGACAATCCGTTCTTGCCAACCCATATGGATGCTCCTTACCAGAGAATCTTGCCTGCTTGAACAAGAAACTGCAATGAGAAGGATTTTGGGACCGGCTTACTCTAAAAACTGTAGGAGAGGAGCATGGAAAGGAAAGTGGAGGCGGGGGAATTGAACCCCCGTCCGAATAAAATGTTCCCTACTTCGTGTCTCGCTCCCCCAAAAACACTGCCAGGCCGCGTGGCGATGCGTTGGTGTACATCGGCTCGATGGCACTGAGGAACTTTTCCTCGCCGCGCCAGAAGGGAAAATTCCCGAGGCGTTTAACCAACGCCGCCGCAGTCGGTGGGATTTGCACTTCGCCAAACACATCGTCTGACACGTGATTGTTGCCCCAGAATTCCACTGCGTCTGTCACGAGTGGCTCGGGTGGTGAGGAAACTGCTGACGGTAGATTATCGACCGCGGGTTGCGACTTCTTCGTCTCACGTTTCTGTTTTGCTGTGTCACTATCGAGAAGAGCGACAAGCTCCTCACGCTCCATGCCGCGTAGTGTGAAAAGCAGAAACGGATTGCGGTCGAACTCTTCACCTAACAGATAGTATACCGCCGCGATGTGCTTGCAGGGATTTGACCAGTCTGGGCAGGAGCACTCGGTCTCTAGATCTTGCAATTTGGCCGGGAAGAGAGAGAGCCCGGCGTCCTTGAACGCCTGCTCAATGTCCTGGGGCATTTCCCCGGCGAGGAGCTTGGCAGTGAAAATCATCTGTTGAGACAGGGCAGTCGCGAGGTTCCGCCAATCACCTTTGGCCAACACTTTCAGTTTAATCGTGACACTATATGGAGTTGGTCGCGACCCCTGTACTTTCGCTTTGACGGCACCTTTATCGATATTAATCGATATGACCTGCCCACGACGAGCGTAAGATCGGCCCCGACCCAAGCGCGCACCGATGTCGAAGCTTTCCAGGACGGTAATCCAGCGTTTGGCCCACCAGCTCTCACCAAAGGTGCCACGTTTCGATTGCGCTTTGATCCCGCCTTTGACCTCTCGTGGTCGTGAAGGAGGTGGAAAATAATCGTAATCGCGAAATCCCCAACGACGAGACATGGTTAGCGCTCCTGTTCGCTCGATGAAATACTACAGACGAAAACGTGAAACGTGATGCGTGATGCGTAAACTCTTCGTCATCAGATTCCGTTTTACGCCCTACGTTTTTCGTTCTTATTCCCCCACTGCTTCTTTCCTCAGGGTAAAAAGCTCTTTCAGTTCCGCGGTTGATAGTTCGGTCAGCCATCCCTCCCCTGCTCCGACCACCTGCTCAGCAACTTCTTTCTTCCGTTCAATCATCTCGTCGATTTTCTCTTCGAGTGTCCCAACGCAAAGGAACTTGTGGACCTGAACATTCTTTGTCTGGCCAATACGAAAGGCGCGGTCGGTCGCCTGATTTTCCACCGCCGGATTCCACCAGCGGTCGAAATGAAAAACATGATTCGCACGGGTCAGGTTCAAGCCCGTACCGCCAGCTTTCAGTGACAGGATAAAGACCGGTGGACCATCGCCCTCGGCTTGGAAGCGCTCGACCATCCGGTCCCGCTGCACTTTTGGCGTCCCACCATGCAGGAACAGGACCTCTCGACCGAATGTCTCTTGCAAATGGTGTCGCAGCAGTTCGCCCATCTCGGCAAATTGCGAGAAGATCAGCGCGCGATCACCGACGGTGATAATCTCCTCGAGCATTTCGGTCAGACGCGCGAGTTTTCCTGAGCGTCCGGGAAGCGCGGAGTTGTCGCCCAAGAATTGCCTCGGATGATTACACACCTGTTTGAGTTTTGACAATGTTCCCAGAATGATCCCTCGGCGTTGAATGCCTTCTGCTTGCGAGAGTTCCGGAACCGCCTCTTCTACCACAGCGGCGTAGAGCGACGCCTGCTCTTTAGTCAGCGTGCAGAAGACTTTCATCTCCAGCTTCTCGGGCAGATCGGCAATAATGCTCTTGTCGGTCTTGAGCCGTCGTAGGATGAACGGCCCGGTTAGCCGTTTGAGTTGCTCCATCGCTTGCGGATCGCGATTCGCCTGAATGGGAATGAAGAAGGAACGTTTGAACTCACCCTGTGTTCCTAGAAAGCCGGAGTTGAGAAACTCCATAATCGACCACAGGTCACCAACATTGTTTTCCACTGGCGTACCAGTCAAGGCAATGCGATAGTCAGTCGGTATCGCCCGCGCCGCCTGTGCCTGCTTGGTTTCTGGGTTCTTGATATTCTGGGCTTCGTCTAGAACGACACCAGCCCACGGCACCTGTTTGAAGATCTCGAAGTCTCGATGGAGCAGTGCGTAACTGGAGAGCACCATGGCCTGTTGCTGCGCTTCTTTGGTGAATGCCGCACTCTTGGTACGCGTGAGACCATGATGAACCATGACAGGCAGATCCGGCGTAAAGCGAGCAGCCTCTTTGCGCCAGTTACCAACGACAGAGGTCGGACAGATGAGCAACACTGGACGTTTACCGTTCGACTCCCAATCGCGCTGAATCAGGCCTAGCGTTTGCACCGTTTTCCCTAACCCCATGTCATCCGCCAGACACGCACCTAACCCCCAGCGACGAAGAAAGCCAAGCCAGGAGTAGCCACGCAGTTGGTACGGACGTAATATTCCTTGGAATCCTTGTGGTGTCGAGAGTTCCTCGAAAGTTGTCCGCCCGTCCAGTTGTGCGAGGAAATCAGCGATCCAGCCATCCGCGCTTACGCCCTCGAATCCAATCCCGCCCGGTGTCTGCCCTGCCCCTAACGCCATCCGTACAACATCACGTACGGTCGCCTGGTTGGTCGCCTTTTTCTTCCAGAAATCAAGCGCCGCCTGGATTTCCTCAGCATTCATCTGTACCCACTGGCCACGCACTTGTACCAACGGTTGCTTAAGCTTTGCCAGCGCTTGAAGTTCTTCCAGGGTTAGTTGTTCGTCACCGAGAGCGACTTGCCATTGAAACTGGGCAATCGTATCGAGCGAGAGCCCGCTGTTACCGCGTAGCTTCGGACTCTTGACTTCAGCACGCGCAGTGAGGCGCAGCTTCGTCCCTTTTCGCGTCCACCACGCTGGCAAGAGCACACCAAATCCTGCCAGTTCGAGGACCTGCGCATATTCAGTCAGGAACTGATAGGCACCTGTGGCGTCGAGTTCATAGCCACCTGGGGCAGTCGTTTTCAGACTGGCCTCAACTGGTGGGCAAATCCCGGTCACTTGACCGAGTGACGACAACAGATACTCACGAACGTTGAACCCGTTCCGTTTCAGTAATGCCGCCTTATTGCCTTTCTGATTCCACGCGTCCTTCGCCTCGATAAGCAGACTGGGATCATCGGCAGCTTGCAGTAAATAGCGAACATACCACGCATCACGACTGGACCGACCACTATAGACACTCTCTTCATCAGCGTTGGGCTCTTCTAAACGAAAGCACAGGCGGAACGGCGTCGCAGTGGAGACAGCGATCTGGCGTTGCCACTCACGGATTTGCCCGGTGAGTTGCGCCAACGCCTCCGGGTCTGTTTTCATCGTGCCGTCAGTCGAGCGTAAGTGATATAACCATTGGTCATGTACACTAACGAAGGCAGGCATTTTTCTCGACGTTTGCCGGCCACCCGCGGGACGAGCCTTGAGACCGAGGTCTACTCCAGCAGTCGATGAACGAACGAGAAGATCGACCATCTCAGCAATCACCCCAGAGAGCACCTCAGACGCAGGAGCTGCTGATGGTGAAAGAGCTTCACGAGTCAGAGCTCGACAGACCTGGGGCATTCCCTGAGCAAGCTTCACGAACACCTCGTTAATAGGTCCGACAAAGACAGGCTTCCAGCAGGCACGATACGTACCCTGTTCTTCTGTCAACTGAGGAAGGAACTGTTGCTGTGTCACCAACGCACCAGCGAAGCGCACGACCGTAGTCCAAAACGCCACGTCACTCCCGAGAATCACTCCCGGTGCGAGCATTGGCTTTCCTATACACGCGCAGAGCAGATCAACAGCCTGCTGCATCGTCAGCGGCAGGGCCGTTATGGTCCAGGGTGCTAAGACAGTGTTCGTGAGAGACGGTGGTGGTTCGGCGACGAGCGGGCTGGAGGCAACAGGCGATTTGTCTACTGTCGGCAGCCACACAACCAGAGCCTCACTCCCTCGCTTGTCTGTGGTGAAAGTAATTCCCGCCTCAGAAAGAGCGATCAGGATCTTTTCCGCTCCAGCGTTATACGGCAGAGCGCCTATATCCTGCTGCTTCTTCCTTTTCCGAACGGCTGGCGCTTGCTCATCACCAGGGACCTCGCCCCAGAGAAAGAGTTGCCCTTGGGAAGCTCCGACATGAAGGACGATCATGAGACGATCTCCATGGGTATGCGGATTCCTCGCTTTACATTGATGCCTTCATCTTTCCTTCGTAGACGCATCTTGCCTTCTCGAAAGAGAAGGTGCAATGCAAGGCTAAACCCAGCGGTTCAAGAAGGTCAAGCTAACCCCGACGGCTACAACAGTTTGATTGACAAAGGCAGAAGACAAAGAATAGAGAGAAGGGAAGTACTGTTCGCGCCAAGACCGTCGCACAACCTGGTTGTTCCTCTTCCTCTGCGGACGCCTTTGCCACGACAGCACTAGTGGGCAAGCTGAATAATGAAGGAAGGAACTGCCGATGACCTTCGAGGAGATTCTGACGCAGGTGCAGGAGTTGCTGCAGCGTGAAGGGCGAGTGGCCTACCGCATCCTGAAGCGACGGTTCGCCCTGAATGACGACGACCTGGAAGATCTCAAGGCAGATCTCATTGATGCCAAGCGCTTGGCGGTCGATGAAGAGGGGAAAGTGTTGGTGTGGGTCGGGGCTTCGCCAGTTCAAAGTTCCGAGTTCAAAGTTCAAAGTTCCCCCAGCATCCAACAGTTGTTAGTTCTCAGTTGCCAGTTGCCAGTCCCCAGCACCCAGTCCCTAGCCCCCAGTCCCCAGCCGAACGGCGGCAGTTGACCGTAATGTTCTGTGATCTGGTGGGCTCAACTGCGCTCTCGGCGCAACTCGATCCCGAAGAGCTGCGCGAAGTCGTACGCGCCTATCAAGAAACTTCTACCGGGGTGATCCGGCGGTACGACGGGCATATTGCCCAGCACCTGGGCGATGGACTGTTGGTGTACTTTGGCTATCCAATGGCGCATGAGGACGATGCAGCACGGGCTGTGCGGGCAGGATTGGAAATTGTTACGCAATCAAAAGAAGGTCCCCTCTCCCTGGAAGAATACGCTGGCGAAATCCTCCCTGTCCCTCCTTGCTAAGGAGGAACCAAAAGCCGCCTTACAGAAGGAGGCCGCAGCACCCCGGGCTTGGCGTATGGAAGCTGGGAGGGAATTACACGTCCGCATCGGCATTCACACCGGATTAGTCGTCATTGGCGAGATCGGCAGCAGTGAGAAACGTGAGATCCTGGCGCTGGGCGAGACGCCCAACCTTGCGGCCCGTATCCAGGGGCAAGCTGCACCCGATGAAGTAATGATCAGTGCAGCCACCTATCGCTTGGTCGAAGGCTTGTTTGCGTGTGAGGACCGCGGGCAACCCGAACTCAAAGGCGTAGCGACCCCGCTGACGCTCTATCGCGTACTCAAGGAGGAAGAAGCGCAGAGCCGCTTTGAGGTAGTCATGCGCCGAGGGCTCACCCCGCTGGTGGGACGCGAACACGAGTACGGGCTGTTGCGCGAGCGCTGGGCGCGGGTGAAAGAGGGGACGGGGCAGGCCGTACTGCTCAGTGGGGAGCCGGGCATTGGCAAATCGCGGTTGGTGGAGGCGCTCAAGGAGACGGTTGAGCGCGATGGGGCAGCCTGTGTGGAATTACGCTGTTCGCCATATCATCAAAACAGTGCGCTCTATCCGGTCATTGAACACGTGCAACGCCTCTTGCACTTTGGTCCAGACGATTCGTTGGAGAGCAAGCATGAGAAACTCCAACAGACCCTTTATCGTGCGCGCTTCCCGCAAGCGATACCCTGCCGCTGTTCGCGGCTCTACTCTCCCTGCCCCATCCTGAGGGCTATCCTCCGCTGACATTGAGTCCGCAGAAGCAAAAAGAGAAAACCCACGACGCAGTGGTAGCGTGGCTGTGCGAGCAAGCTCAGCAGCAAGCACTGACCTACGCCTGGGAAGATTTGCACTGGGCGGACCCGTCCACGCTGGAACTGCTCACGCTCTTTCTGAATCAAGTGCCCACGACACGGCTGCTCGCCGTGCTAACCTATCGGCCCGAGTTTACGCCGCCGTGGGGCGCCCATTCCTATCTCAGTCAGCTCACCCTCAGTCGGCTGGGGCGGAGCCAGGTAGAAACGATGGTAGAGAAGGTCACCGGTGGCAAAGCACTGCCAGTTGAGATTATCCAACAGATAGTGAGTAAGACGGATGGAGTCCCGCTGTTCGTGGAAGAGTTGACTAAATCGGTCGTGGAATCTGTAGGGGCGCAGCATGCTACGCCCTCGTTCCAGTTAGGGATTCCCTCAACGCTACAAGATGCACTCATGGCCCGGCTGGATCGGTTAGGGAGCGCCAAAGAGATGGCACAACTGGGAGCGGTGTTGGGACGTGAATTTAACTACGAGTTACTCCACGCCGTCTCCCCGCTTGAAGAGGACACCTTGCAGAGGGGGCTGCGGCAGTTAGTCGAGGCAGAGCTGGTGTTTCAGAGTGGCGTGCCGCCGCAGGCGCGCTATCTGTTCAAACATGCACTCGTGCAGGATACGGCCTATCAGTCGTTACTGAAGAGCAAGCGCCAGCAGCTACCATCAGGCAGATTGCTCAAGTGTTGGAGGAGCGGTTTCCTGAGACTACAGAGACCCAGCCTGAGCTGGTCGCCCATCACTACACTGAGGCAGGCCGGATAGAGCAAGCCATTCCCTATTGGCAGAAGGCGGGACAAAGAGCAACCCAGCGTTCGGCTTATTTAGAAGCGATTGCCACCTCACCAAGGGACTGGAGTTGCTCAAGGCTCTGCCAGACACCCGCCGAACGCGCCCAGCAAGAACTCACATTACAAATCACCCTGGGTCCTCGCTGATGGCCACCAAGGGCTATGCGGCTCCAGAAGTGGAAACACCTACACCCGGGCGCGAGAGCTGTGCCAACAGGTGGGGGAAACCCCTCAGCTCTTCCCGGTGCTGTTGGGACTGGCGGCGTTTCATCTATGTACGCGGGCAGAGTTCCAGACAGCGCGGGAGCTGAGCGAACAACTGCTGCGGCTCGCCCAGAGTGTGCAAGACCCAGCCCTTCTCGTGGCGGCCCAAAATGGCTGGGAGAGACCTTGTATTATCTGGGAGAGTTTGGTTCTAGCCCGAGAGCATTTGGAGCAAGGGATTGCCGTCTATGACCCCCAGCAGCATCACGCCTTCGCCTCTCTCTATGGGGCGTGATCAGGGAGAGCAATGCCTATGCCTATACGGCCTTGTCTTGTGGCATCTTGGCTATCCGGACCAAGCCCTCACGAAGAGTCCGCGAGGCCTCACCTTGGCCCAGGGCTTCTCATCCTTATAGCTTGGCTTATGCCTTAGTCTGTGCTGCCTTGCTCCATCAGTTCCGCCGAGAGGGGCAGCTGCCCAAGAGCGGGCAGAGGCGGTGATGACCTGTCAACCGAGCAGGGGTTTCCGTACTGGCTGGCGCTGGGGATGCTATCCTGCGGGGCTGGGCGCTGGCCGAGCAAGGACAAGGAGAAGAAGGTATTGCGCAGATGCTCCAGGGCCTAGCTGCCTGCCGGGCTATAGGGGCAGAATTGGACGGCCATATTTCTCTTGCCATGCTGGCCGAGGCGTATGGGAAAGTGGGACAGGTAGAGGAAGGGCTTATGCACTACTGGCCGAAGCACTGGCTTTAGTAGAACAAAACTGGGGAGTGTTTCTACGAGGCGGAGCTGTATCGGCTCAAGGGAGCTGACGCTGTCAGTCAGGTCAAGTCCAAAGTCCGAAGTCCAAGAAAGTCAAAAGGCAAAAGTCAAAGAGCAACAATCTACCGTCCCGATCCCTGACCCGACCCCCAGCGAAGCCGAAGCGTGTTTTCTCAAAGCCATCGAGATTGCACGAAAGCAGCAAGCAAAATCGCTGGAATTACGAGCAGTGATGAGCTTGGCGCGTCTGTGGCAACAACAAGGCAAGCAACACGCAGCACATAACATGTTGTCTGAGATCTACAACTGGTTCACCGAAGGGTTTGATACGAAGGACTTGCAAGAGGCGAAGGCGCTGCTCGACAGTCTAGCGTCTAGGGTCTAGTGTCCAGAGTCAAAACGGATTCAATGAATCAATGAGTCAATCCGAAAATAAGTCGATAAAATAGGGAGCACAACTATGAACGTCGCAACTGACGTGCTCAAGCAACAACTGCTTGAAAAGGTCACTGATCTATCAGAAGCTCGACTGCAGGAAGTTCTCGACTTTATCGATTTTCTACGGCTCCGCGAGCAAAAGAGTGAAGATCCGATTTTGCGAGTTGCTGGTTGTTTGTCTGGGAGTCCCCTTTCTGGGGAAGCAATTGACGAAGAGTTGTATGGCAAGGAGCCGGCGTAATGGCTGAAGCGGTCCTGATTGACACCTGGGGATGGCTGGCGCTCGGGCATCGTCGCGACCCGCGTCACCAAGAGGTCAAAGCGTTGTACCAGCAGCTCCGCGAGGAAGGTGCTGGGTTGTATACGACTGACTATGTGCTCGATGAGGTTATGACGCTCATTTTTCGGCGAGAGTCGTTTACAGAAGCTGTCAGTTTTATGGAGGGTATTTTTCAGGCCAGCCAGGAAGGACAGACTCGCCACAGAGCGGGTGACGTCTGAACGCTTTACCGCAGCGTGGGAGCTACGCAAGCGCTTTCAAGACAAACCGAAGATCTCCTTCACCGACCTGACTTCGATGGTGATTATGCGGGACCGCAACATCAAGAAGGTTTTGACAGACGATGACCACTTCACCTATGTCGGAATGGATCTGCAAAAGGTCCCTTAAAAGCCGAAGCTTTGCAGCTGTTAGCCGAGGTCTACAGCTTCGTCGATTGCAGTTTGAATTTCCTCCTCTGGCACGTCTTTGTTGCGTTCTCGGATCTTCTGGACTGTGGCATCAAGTACACGCCAACGGACCGCCTCCTCAACAAATTTTGAGAACCCTGCTCTCTTCACTCCTTGTTGAGTAAGATACGAACGTAAAGCAATATCTGTTTCTCTCGACACCGTAATCGACCAACGTACCGAATCTTCCATGTCCCTTCTCACGTTGTAGCAGAAGCGTTTGTGGCTTTTGCTTCTCTGCAAAGATTATCTCACGGTCAACACGGGTTTGCTAGACGAAAAGAAAATAGAAGGAAAAGTGGAGGCGGGGGGAATTGAACCCCCGTCCGAGAGTGGTCTACCGAAAGCGTCTACAATGCTTAGCTCACGATTTAATCTTGCCCTATCAACTCCCGTGAGCGGGATTCTCTAGGACCAGCCTCAGTGAAGTTTCGGAGACTACGCCCTGCGGCGCAACGCAGTCCCTATCCCGATTTATGACGTTCTAGTCGGCCCTACGGGCACGAACCGGTAGAACGCTCACTGCGTATTAGGCAGCGAGGGCGTATTCAGCGTTGTCTGCAGCTAAATTTGCAGTCTGTCAATTTTACGGGTAAACAGCCCCCGACATTGCAGCTTTGGCTTCTCAGCCCCCGTCGAACCCAGATCGCCCCCATAAACGTGACCCGTGATACGTAATACGTGAACTTTCTTTCGGGAGGTCACGTATTATTCTTTACGCTTTACGTGTCGGCTCTCTCAAGTTGCGTTGCATCCCACGCGCGATATCACGCTGTACTTCGCGTGCACGGATCGTTTCCCGTCTTGTCGTACCTCTTCTTTCCACGCGCGAGTGCTAGTTCAACTTTCGCACGTCCGTTCTTGAAATATAAGCGCAATGGGATCAGGGTCAACCCCTGTTCCCGTACTTTCCCCATTAATCGCATGATCTCCTTCTTGTGCATGAGGAGTTTTCGCGTGCGCGTTGAATCGACATTAAAATAATGGGCAGGCTCATAAGCGTTGATATGGGCGTTGATCAACGTCATCTCGCCTCTCTCAACACGACCGTAGCTGTCCTTCAGTTGCGCTCGTCCGTCACGCAGCGACTTCACTTCGCCGCCAGTCAAGACAATACCCGCTTCGAACTTCTCTTCGATTTCATAGTCGAAGCGAGCCCGGCGGTTGATGCAGATAGTTTTGTCTGTCGAAGAAGTTGGTTTGGGCATATACAAAGGCACGGCAACGCCGTGCCCCTACCCTATCAACCGATGACGCGATTATCAATCAACCGCACCTCGCCAACCCAAGCAGCAATTGCCAACAAGGTTGGACCAGAGATTTGCGCAGTTTCTTCGAGGGTTTCAGGATGGCAAAGCGACGCGTATTCTAACCGTACTCCCCTATCTTTGCTTAAGATGCTTTGTACCATCTGAAGAATCTTGTTGGCGTCTCGTTCACCATGAGTGACCAGCTCCTGTGCTTGATTCAGCGCCCGGGAAATACAGAGACTCGTTCGTCGTTCAGCTTCACTTAAACGCGCATTCCGTGAGCTCATCGCGATTCCATCCATTTCCCGGATAGTCGGCATAGGAATGATCTCGATATCGAAATTCAGATCCTTGACCATGCGCTGAATCACGACACACTGTTGAAAGTCTTTCTCACCAAAGAGCGCGAAGTGCGGTTTCACAATATTGAAGAGCTTGGCAACTACTGTCGTCACCCCACGAAAATGCCCCGGACGAAACGCCCCGCAGAGTGGTTTGCTCACTTTGTCTACTTCGACTGCGGTCTGGAAGTTCTCGGGGTACATTTCTGGTGCCGTAGGATAGAACAGCACGTCGGTCCCGGCTTCTTCTAACATGCGTTGGTCTTGTTCAACGTTGCGTGGATACTTGTCAAAATCAGAAGCCTGGTTGAACTGCATCGGATTGACAAAGATTGTCACGACGACGAGGTCTCCACGTTTCTTGCCCTCACGTACCAAGCTCAAATGCCCCTCGTGGAGAAAACCCATAGTTGGGACGCAGGCAATCTTCTTACCCGCGAGCCGCTGCGTCTCCGACCAGCACTGCATTTCTGGAATGTGGTTGATGATTTGCATAGGCCCTCACCCTTCGACAAGCTCAGGGTGAACGGAAGAGGGTCACGCTCACCGTTCGTGCCGAGCCCGTCGAAGCACGAGAATATTTTTCACACCCTAGTGAAACGACTGCGCATCAGCGGGGAATGCGCCACCGCGCACTTCGCTGATATAGGCATTCACCGCCTGAGAGATCACGCCTTGGAGATCAGCATAGCGTTTGACGAACTTGGGGGCAAAGCGATCCGTCAAACCAAGTACGTCGTGGATAACGAGAATTTGTCCGTCACAGTATGGGCCAGCACCGATGCCAATAGTCGGAATAGGCAACATTTCGGTGATCTCGTGGGCGAGATCCATCGGCACGCCTTCGAGCACGACAGCAAACGCACCAGCGTCAGCTACAGCCTGCGCGTCTTCGATTAACCGCTCTCGTGCCCCGGGTTGGCGACCCGATTTTTTCCCTTGGACTTTAAACCCACCCATACGATGAACCGACTGCGGAGTCAGACCGATGTGGGCCATCACTGGAATATCGACATTGACAATGGCCTTCATCACGCGCGCGATGTTCACACCACCTTCCAGCTTGACGGCTTCGACGCCGCCATCTTTCAGTAATCGTCCAGCGTTAGCAATCGCAGCGCAAACCCCAGCTTGGTAAGACAGGAACGGCAAGTCGCCAACGACAAGGGCGCGAGGCCGTGCCCGAGTCACCAGTTTGCAATGGTACACCATCTCGTCCATGGTGACGGGTAGAGTCGTATCCATCCCCTGTACGACAGTGCTGACAGAATCGCCAACCAACAGTACGTCGATGCCACAACCATCAAGAATACGGGCAAAGGGATAATCGTACGCGGTCAGCGCGGTAATCTTCTGCCCCGCGGCCTTGAGCCGTTGCAGTTCAGGGACAGTAACTTTTGGTGTAGCAGCGGTCATGAGTATCTCCTCCTCACAACCGAGCCCGAAGGCGTCACACAGGTCTATCAAAGAGACCGGTTTCGCCATCCGTCTCGGTCCAGTTAATAGTGGATCCAAGCGGTCGCCATCTACTCTCTCTCCTGCAGAGTTTTGCTTCTGGGTCGACGATTTCGTCGCCCATCGTTAGCTCTCCTCACAGGTTCCCTCTTTTCAGAAAGCACAGCGAAAATGTGGCAGCGCTGATAGCACACTTCTCTTTCCGTTGTCTAGTAGGCCGTCTCTAGATTTGTCCCTCGTTTGATCCCTGCTAAACTGCCAGCCGATGCGTTTGCAAGATACCCTCGGTTCTTTATTTATGGTTGGGATTCCCCAGCCAGTTTTGGATGATGAAACACGTGTACAGCTCCAAGAGTTGCGCCCTGGTGGCATTGTTCTTTTTCGTCGCAACTACACGACTCCAGAAGCGCTCATCATTCTATGTGTAGAGCTTCATTCACTGTTCTCGGACTCGCGACCGTTGATCGCCATTGACCATGAAGGGGGGCGTGTTCATCGTCTCAACCCACCATTTACCCATTTCCCAGCGATGCACAAGGTTGGGCTAACGAGCTCGGTCAATCTTGCGTATCAAGTCGGCTTCGCCATGGGACACGAACTCCGCAGTGTTGGCATTGATCTTGATTTCGCTCCGGTGCTCGATGTCCTGACCAATCCGGCCAATACCGTTATTGGCGATCGCGCATTTTCTACTGACCCCTACCAAGTCGCGCTCTTTGGTCGAGCACAAGCACAAGGGTTACGAGACGCAGGGATTATTCCGTGTGGCAAACACTTCCCTGGGCATGGGGGGACTTTGCTAGATTCGCATGACGACCAGCCCAAAGACGAGCGCAGCCTGGAGGAATTGACCCAGATTGACCTTTATCCGTTTCAGCAGGTCATTGCTGAGGGAATCGAAATGATCATGTCCGCTCATGTCGTCTACCCCGCGCTTGATCCAGATTGCCCCGCAACGGCATCACGCAAGATTCTGACTGACTTGCTCCGGCAGCAGATTGGGATTCGATGGCGTTATTGTCACCGACGATCTTGAGATGGGCGCGGTCGTCCGCCATTCGACAATTGAGCGAGCCGTGATCAATGCCCTCACTGCTGGAGCGGATATGCTGCTGGTGTGTCACAAAATTGAACTCGCTATTGCGGCCCGAGATGCCTGTGTACGAGCAGTCGAGAACGGAATTATTCAGCAGTCTCGCGTTGAAGAAGCTGCGCAGAGGATCAAAACGCTAAAAGCAACTCACCAGCAGCGTCAGCTCCCAGTATGGGAAAATTGAGGCACAAGCACACGCACAGTTGGTAGAGGAGATCCGGCAGTTTCGCGTGTAGGCAAGCATACAGCGTCGCAACTTGTTCATCACTCCCTGTACTGCTATGGTCGGCTTCGCTAGTTGCCATGGTTGGAGCCTCCCGATGATCTATCGCTTTGCTGACTGTGAACTGGATGAGCCTCTCTATCAGTTGCGGCGGAATGGAGTGCCCGTAGCCCTCGAACCCAAGGTGTTTGATGTTTTGGCCTATCTAGTCCAACATCGCGATCGGGTTGTCTCGAAAGACGAGCTGTTAGATAAGCTTTGGCCAGGACAAGTGGTTGGTGAAAATGCCCTCACACGCTGTATCCGCGCCGCTCGTGCAGCGGTTGGAGATGATGGGACCAAGCAGGAGATCATTGAGACACAACATGGACGGGGATATCGGTTTGTGGCTCCGCTCGTCACCACTCAATCAGTATTCAGTAGTCAGCATTCAGTAGGCAGTGTCAAGAGTGTAGCAGTTAGGAGTAAGCCGTGGGCAAGAAGAAGGGCAGTTACGTAGCCTGGATGAAGCGCAGCGACCAATCCAGGAATAGAGCGCCGGAAAAGAGAGTCTCTCCTGGATCTCATTTCTTTCCATCCAGGCTCCACAATTCGTACTAACCGCAGTGTTATTGCTGACCGTCATAGCCCTCACGGTTCATTATTTGTCGCGCTCTACACTCAGCACTCAGTCCTCAGCACTCCAGTCCTCCGGCGCAGCCGGTCCTGCCGTTGCCGGACAAACCCTCCATTGCCGTCTTACCGTTCATCGAATCTCAGTGGCGATGCGGAACAGGAGTATTTCAGTAACGGGATCACCGATGAGCATCATCACCCAGTTATCAAACGTACTCCGGTCTGTTCGTTATCGCTCGCACGTCGTCCTTCGCCTATAAAGGCGGAGCCGTTAACATCCAGCAGGTCAGCCGAGAGTTAGGCGTGCGCTATGTCCTCGAGGGCAGCGTTCGGAAAATTTCGGACCATATCCGCATTAACGTCCAATTGATCGACGCTATTACGAATCATCTTGTCTGGTCTGAGCGGTATGATCGTCCGCTCAAGGAGATTTTCCTGCTACAGGACGAGATCACGCAGGCCATCGTAGCGCGGCTTCAGGTTGAGGTGCTGGCAGCGGAAATCGCGCGCGTGCGGCGTGTACCTACAGAAAATCTCACTGCGTATGATCTCTATTTGCGCGGTTGGGAGAAGGCAGTACGAGCGTACGTAGAAACGAATCGAGCAGCAAACGCGCAAGCTCGGCAGTTGTTTGAGCAAGCGCTTGCTGTAGACTCCTCAATACGCTCTTGCCTACACGGTTTGGGCATGACCTATTTTCGAGACTGGTACTTGCACTGGAGCAGTGACCCTGCACAGTCCATGCAACGTGCAACGGCATTTGCGCAGTACGCCATCGCTTTGGACGACAGCATTGCCGCATGCCCATACCAGCTTGGGCGTTCTGCATATGTGGCAGAAGCAATTACCGCAGGCGATTGCCGAAGCCGAACGGGCCATTGCCCTCGATCCCAACTTTGCTGAGGGGTTTTCGATTCTGGGGAATATTATGATTTTTGCTGGACGGCCGCAGGAAGCGATTGCGTTGGTCGAGAAAGCGATTCGTCTCAATCCCCGGCAAGTCGGGCCTTTTACGACTTCTTTACCGCTTGCCTATCGCGATGCGTAACGGTATGAGGAGCGATTACCACGGCGAAGAAGATTCCTGGCCGTCAACCCCAACGCGGTCCATTACTATTTCACCTTGGCATTCTGCTTCGCCGAACTTGGCCAAGAGGAAGAAGCCCGCGCCGCGGTGGCAAAAATACTGCAAGCTCCAGCCCTCTGCTTCCCTGGAGTGGGTACAAAAGACAGTGCCTTACGCGAATCCAACCGATCTTGAGCGTCTCGTGGCTGGCCTGCGCAAAGCGGGGCTCAAATGAGTTAAGAATGAAGAATTGAGAATAAAAAAGACTATAGGCTTGAGACTGAAGGCAGAAAAAAGCAGAGAACAAGAGTGGGGCTAGGGTTTTCAGTCGAAACTTATGATAAAAGTCGGATCTATGAGTGCAAAAATTCCAGTCGACCATGAGCGCCTTCGCCGCGTTCTTGTCAGCGCCATCACATTCGTAAGCTCGCGTTTTTTGGTTCAGTACTCAGGGAAGACTTTCGCTCTGACAGTGATATCGATGTCCTTGTTGAATTCGAGCCAGGGCAAAGAGTAGGACTGATTCGTTTTGCAGGAATGGAACTCGAAATCTCCGAGATCCTTGGCCGAAAAGTCGATCTGCGCACTCCCGCCGACCTCAGTCGCTATTTTCGACAGGCTGTGGTGGAGTCAGCAGAAGTCCAATATGCGCAAGGATGATGAAATACGTCTGCGTCACATGAGAGATGCAGCGCAGGAAGCGCTCTCTTTCTCACGCGACCGCTCCAGAAGTGATCTCGACCATGATCGCATGCTGGAACACGCTCTTGTACACTGTATCGAGATTATCGGAGAAGCAGCAGCCCAAGTCACCAAGGAAACTCAGCGTCAATTGCCAGACCTTCCCTGGCCAAGCATGGTAGCGATGAGAAATCGACTGATTCATGCGTATTTTGACATCGATCTGGACCGTGTTTGGGATACATCGAAGATTTGCCATCTCTCATTGCTGCTCTGGACAGAATTCTTCCCGAAGCAGAGTAAGACATACACTTCAGCGTAGTGTGCGTTGCACGCACGATTTCTCCCCTAGCCACCCTTCGTGCGTATAGCGCAGGCTACTTCAGTCTGGTCTTCCTTTTTCATCCCTTCAGCCTGTTTTCACTCTTCCCTCTTCATTCCCCATTCTTCATTGATTTCCCCGGCAGCCTTCGGCTTATTTTCCCTCTTTACCCCAATCATCACTCCCTCATCACCAAATCATCACTCCTTCATCAAGCTTCCTTGTGCAGCGCAGCCGTAGATTTCCACCAAATTTATCCTCAAGGAGGTTTCCTTTATGCGTATGCGTGCGACAACGATTTGTGGCAGCGAGTGGCGTTCTTTCTTTATTCATGGGTGTGGCCGCCTGGCCAGCAAGAGCTGAGGCTGGAGGCAAGGTTCAGGTACGCTTTAGCACTGACATTCCATCGGCAGGTCCTTTTCCCAGCAACCTGTTTGCTGTTCCTGACTCCAGCCACAATACTGGCCTACGGGTCAATCTGCCCAAACCGGATTGTACAGTTCGCGTAACGGAGTGCCGTCATATTGATGTCATTAACACTTTGGATGGTTTTAACCTGCAATCGCGTCTATCGATTCCGTTCACTGGTCCTATCGACGTCAACACTGTAACCAGCGAGTCCGTCTTTCTGCTCAATCTCGGCAGTACACTGATCGATGGAAATTCTGGTGGACAGGTCATCGGCATTAATCAAATAGTCTGGGACCCAGAGACAAATACATTGCATGTCGAGTCCGATGAACTGCTGGAGCAACATACTCGCTATGCGCTTTATCGTGACCAACGGCAGGTACGGACCCAGATGGGCATCCGGATACAACTTCCCAGGCTTTCGTCGTTTTCGCCGTGCTCAATTTCGGACAGATGAGAACGCAGATCTACAGGCTTACCGGCAAGCGCTGGTCGAAGCCTAGGCAGCAACTTAAGAAAGGCCAGAAAGTACATCCTAAAGATCTTGTGGCCCCCAGCGTCTTCACCACGCAGAGTGTAACCGCCGTGCTGGAGAAGATTCGCGATGAAATTAAAGCAGAAGTACCTGCGCCTGCCAACTTTTTGTTGGGCCCGGGAGGAACACGGACGGTTTTCACGCTCAGTAATGTCAGCAGTATGGCATTGAACCTAGACCGTGTCACGTCCCCAGGTCGTGCCTGGAATCTCTGCCGTCTTTGCCTTACAGCTACCTGCGCTACGGGCAATTCCTGGTGCGGCTGGCACGATTGCCTACGGCAAATATGTCTCGCCGAATTATGAAGCAACGGGTGAATTCATTCCGCCAGTGGGCACCCTGACCGGTGAGTCCAGCCGTCCAGGGCCAGAACGAGATCTACTTTAACCTTGTCCTGCCTTCCGGAACTCCGCCACAGAACGGCTGGCCAGTAGCGATTTTTGGCCATTCCTTGAATGGGAGTAAAGACACTCGCTTGTTCCTATTTGCGGCGGAGATGGCGGAGCGTGGCATCGCCACCATTGGCATCAATGCGGTAGGACATGGGGGCGGTCCATTAGGAACGTTGACAGTTGAATCAAACGGCTGGTGACCCAGTGACCTTTCTTGCAGGTGGACGTGGGATTGACCAAAACAACGACGGAGTGATTGGTACGAGTGAAGGCCTTGCTGCCGCTGCACCGCGGACTATTGTGGGTAACCGCGATGGGCATCGCACAGACGGTAGTCGATTTAATGCAACTGGTACGCATGATCGAAGTCGGCATGGACGTGGATGGCGATACGGTGGCAGACCTCGATCCGGCACGTATCTACTACTTCGGTCAATCGTTAGGTGGCATCTATG
The DNA here is from genome assembly GCA_963733195.1 of uncultured delta proteobacterium. Classification (GTDB taxonomy): domain Bacteria; phylum Desulfobacterota; class Binatia; order Bin18; family Bin18; genus VGTJ01. The sequence continues at coordinate 60,561 of CAVTCR010000053.1, read as the reverse complement.
GCACGATTTTCCTGGCGGTAGAACCTAAAGTGCATGCTGGCGTGCCAAATGTGCCGGGTGGAGCGGATATCGAAAACAGCCGACTCTCGCCGGTCTTTCGATCTGGGCGTGGGAGCCGCGTTTGCCGCGTCCGTACCTTCGTTGATTAATGTCGGAGGTCCAAGTGGATTCGAGTTTAATGAGAACCTGCCGCTCCGCAATCAGCCGCCAGTAATCAACACCGTTCCTGGCGCAATCGAGATCCAAACTGTGCTGGAGCGAAGCGAATGGATCGCACAGGCAGGAAACCCTGTTGCCTATGCTCCCTATCTGCGCAAAGCCCCACTCGCAGGGATGTCGCCCAAAGGACATCATCATCCAATTCGCCAAAGGTGATAAGACCGTGCCGAATCCTCCTGCTACGGCTCTGCTACGAGCTGGCGACCTGGCTGACCGAGCAACATACTACCGCAACGACCTCGCGTTTGCAGATCCAGTGCGAAATCCAACCGGAGTACAAGTGCCGAAGGACCCACACGCTTTTCTTATCATCAATTCCATTTTTCCGTTTAATCCTAGCTCTCCTTTCTTTTTCCCAGCCTTGGGAGATGTGGGGGCGGCTGCGCGTCGGCAGATCGCCGAGTTCTTTGCTTCGGACGGCGTCAACGTCATTGACCCTGACGGAGACTGGACCGCTCTTTCGAGGCGCCGATCGTTGGACCGTTACCGGAGGAGTTGAATTTTATTCCGTAGGGATGGTCGGGAGAGGGGAAAAGTTGCAACGGTTGTAACCATCGTCAAACTTCTACCGATCGAACGATATTGCCGTTTCCCAGTTTCCCCTTTTCGCCAACCAACTTCGGCAGTGTTTTCTGAAACGGATCACGCGCGACTCCCTTTTCTGTCACGATTGCAGTGACCAATTCATGCGGCGTCACATCAAAAGCCGGATTGGCAACTCGCATGTTTGTCGGGGCTACCTGTTTGCCAAAGACGTGGGTCACTTCACGTGAGGATCGTTCTTCAATCGGAATGTGTTTGCCATTCGGACACGCCAAGTCAATCGACGAAGTAGGAGCAGCAACATAAAATGGGACGTTGTGACGATCCGCTAGCACGGCTGAAGTGTAGGTTCCAATCTTATTGGCCACATCTCCGTTTGCCGCAGTACGATCAGTGCCAACAATCACGCAGTCGATCTTTCCCTGCTGCATGAAGTGACCAACCATGTTGTCAGTAATCAGGGTCGCAGGAATGCCCTCTTTTTGCAGTTCCCAGGCAGTCAGGCGTGCGCCTTGAAGAAACGGGCGTGTTTCAGGAACGAAGACTGAGATATTCTTCTTTTGTTCCCACGCCGCGCGAATCACCCCTAAAGCAGTCCCATACCCTGCAGTGGCCAGCGCGCCGGCATTACAATGGGTGAGGATCGTTGCACCTTTCGGGATCAACGCCGCTCCATACCGCCCCATACGACGATTGGCAGCAATGTCCTCTTCGTGCATTTTCTGGGCTTCACGCTCCAAAGTTCCACGAATCTCTTCGTCTCCCTGTTTCCGAACGCGGTTGTACACTCGGCGCATCCGCTCAATCGCCCAGAACAGATTGACCGCTGTAGGTCGGGTTGCCGCAAACACTTGGCAGAGCCGTTCAAATTCATTGCTATCGCTCACCTTTTTCAGTTGTCGCGCGCCAAGGGCAAGACCCATCGCTGCGGCGACGCCGATGGCTGGGGCACCGCGCACCACCATATCTTTAATTGCCTTGGCCACACCTCGGTAGTCACGATACGTGCGGTATATTTCTTTCGTTGGCAGCAGTCGCTGGTCTAGCATCACGACTGTACCGTTTTGCCACTCGACAGTGAAAAAATCACCCATAAGCCTCTCGGCAATGAAGAATTAAGAATGAAGAATGAAGAATTAATTAGTTAAGAAGACTCTTCATTCTTACTTTAATTCTTAACTCCTTAACTCTTCACTCTTAACTGTTCACTCTTAACTATTTTCTCCACTCCGGACTGTGGATTCATCATCCGTACCCCAGTCGAAGGCTTCCAGGTTGCAACAACTTGATCATCTGGGAGCCGTTTAATAGTCACTTCGTCCATTTCTTCACGAGCAGTGAAGAGCTTGAGTGCCTGCCCATGTTGAATCCAAGTGTCAACGATGAACTGCACCACTGTCTTTTGCTTATCGTCAGACAATTCCTGCCACTTCTCTGTCACTTTGGCGGTGAACATCTTTCCATCGAGGCGCACTTCCATACCGAAATACACGTCAGACCACAGGCTTTTATCCAATTCCGCGTTCACCCTATAGACGCATGTGAGCACCGAGGGGTTCGCATCTTTGGGGAAATCTGCTGGAATCTCCGGCTCACGTTCCATCTCACCAACATTGGAGAACTGCTCCAATTTTTTTTCTGGTGTTTGTTCGGTGTAGCGATAATAGAGGATGATACCGAAGACTCCGAACAGCACCGCTATCGGCACTTTGCGAATGAATGTCAGAAGGCCGTCAAACACTGCGCCGATGGTCTGGAGCAACGAACGCGAAGGAGCAGAGTTCGGCGAGAGATTAGAATTTGAAGATGGCATTGAGGAGAGAACTTAACACTTGGAACTCTTCTGCTGAAGAGGAGCAACAAAATGCAAAATGATGAATGCAGATTGATGAATGCAAAAACTACAGGCAAACTACACGGACCCTTTTCCTTGTTACATCGTTTCTATTCTTTTCTCATTCATCGTTTTCTCTATATCCCCACAATCGTTTCGTTGCCAGTTGCGCACCTTCAGTACAGGCTTTTAATTTTTCCCAGACGACAGTTTCTGCCACCATCTCCCAGCCAGCAAAGGTACCGAAGCCGCAATCCGAACCAGCAATCACCCGTGTACGATCACCGACAACATCCACGACCTGACAAATCCGGTCGGCAACCACTTCGGCAGGCTCAATATAGTTGGTAGTTGAGTCGATTACACCAGGAATCAGAAGCATCGAAGCAGGTAATTTATGCTTACGGAACACCTTGTATTCATGCTGATGGCGGGGGTTCGACATCTCGATCGACAGGGCCTCAACTTTTGCTTGATAGAGAATCGGCAGGATGTCTTCGAGCGGCACATCGTGATTATGAGGACCGTCGTAATTTCCCCAGCATATGTGAAGCCGCACCCGGTCAGCCGGAATGTTCTGCATCGCGTGATTGACTGCCGCGATATGCAGCTCCACGATCTTCTGAAACTCTTTCACCGACAGATCTTGGTAGAGAAACGTCCGTTCCATGGCTAAGTCCGGCGCATCAAGTTGCAACACAAACCCTTGACTATAAATGTACTCGTACTCTTTGCGCATCTGTTCAGCGACCGCCATTACATAGCGTTCGTGTGAATCGTAGTACGCGTTCAACATCGTCGTACAGATGATCCCCGGCGACGCAGCAGTCATAAAACGTTCAGTAAATTGCTTCGGCGCTTGGTCCATGCAGCGACGAGTCAGCGCGCATTCCTTTTGTACGCCGCTCAGGTCTTCATACTTCACCTCTGCCCTCGCTTCGGGCGCGTTAAACACCTTGGCGCGCGCCATCTCTCGTCTTTGCATAATGGCCACGAAATCTGGAAACTCGCGCATGTCCTGTGGGGTCGGTCGTTTACTCTCGCCACCAAATCCCTTCATGCGTTGCGGCACATAGGTCTGAAAACCGATGCGTGGCTGCTCACCGTCATTACCAATGTCGACACCGGCTTCGAGTTGCTTCTCAATGACATGCTTCACCGCTTGTTCGGCCAAGCGGTCCAACTCGGCCACGTCGATCTTCTCGTCGCGCTCTTGGCGAATCAACAGATCGCTCAATGCGGCTTTGCGCGGCAGGCTGCCAACGTGGGTAGTAAGAATACGAGTGTCGCTCTTTTTCATTTGCTTCCCCCATCTAAAAGGTAATGTCTAAAATGTAAGAGGATCTCTCAGGTTCTCTTCACGTTTTGCGTTTCACGTTTTATATCCTGCGGCGGCGGCACTATACCACATTCAGGCATCAGGTCCATGTTGGCCACCCTTGATTTCTTCTGCCAGACACGCCACAAGGACATTGTGATCACTTAGGCTATCGGACCATCCTTCTTTCTCTAGGAATTCCACCAGTAGGACGATTCTTTCCTTTTCCCAGTTTTTACTTGCAAGGCACTAAAACGTGACGTAACTGTGACTACGAAACCAAGTAGTAAATCTTTTTTGCAAGGAGGTAGGGTTATGGCAATCAATCTATTGGATCTAGCGAAAGGAGCGCTGACACCGGATATTATGCAGAAGGTCAGTACGCTGATCGGCGAAAGCCCAACCAACACGCAAAAGGCGGTTGATGGTGCGATCCCGAGCGTACTGGCTGGATTGTTGAACTTCGCATCTTCTAACGCAGACGGTCCTGGACGTCTCATCAGTCTGCTCACGCAGGGCAATTATGCGAGCCTCTTGGGTAATCTGTCCGGCCTACTCAGCGGTGGAAGTTCGACGCAGGATTTGCTAAAAACCGGCAAAGATCTGCTTGGTATCATTTTCGGTGGCAGGCTTGGCGCACTGACAGACTTGATAGCGAATAACAGCGGGATTAAAAGCACGTCAGCGTCGTCGCTCCTTAGTCTCATTGCACCCTTGTTACTCGGCCTGATCGGGCGGGAAACTGCGTCACAAGGATTGAACGCCTCCAGTCTTGTAAATCTGCTGATGGGCCAGAAAGACCTGATCGCGAAGGCCGCTCCAGCAGGACTCGCCGGTGTTCTCGGGCTTGCGAATTTAGGAAATCTCGGCTCAGGGCTGGCAGACACAGCAGCACGGGTTGCTACGGGAACTGCCAGGGCCACCACGACGCGAGCCGTCGAAGCAGCACGCGAAGGGAGTGGGATTGGAAAATGGCTTATTCCATTGCTGCTTGCTGGGCTTCTGATTCCGTGGTTGCTCTTCTCTCGCGGTTGCAGTGAAGAGCCAGCACCAATCGCGAAGCGAGAAGCGACTCCTCCACCACCTCCAGTAGCACGGCCGGCACCACCTCCCCCACCGGCACCGGTGGCAGAACCCGCACCGCGCTCTGCACCGGCAGCACCTCCAGCCGAGAGCGTCGCGCTTCCGGGCGGAGCAACTCTCTCGCTCACCACCGGCTCATTTAACTACAAGCTCGCAAAGTTTCTGTCTGATAGGGCGGATACGACCGTACCGCGTACTTTTATCTTCGATAACCTCAACTTCGAGTTTGGGACAACCAAGCTTACGCCTGAATCTGAACAGACAGTGAAGAATCTTACTGCAATCCTTACAGCCTACCCTTCCACTGAAGCGCGCTTGGAAGGCCACACAGATAGTGTTGGTGATGCTGAGGCAAACAAGAAGCTCTCTCAGGACCGAGCGGATTCGGTCAAATCCATTATGACGACAGGCGGTATTAATGCAGCCCGTTTGTCTACTATGGGGTATGGACAAGAGAAGCCGACGGCGTCAAATGATACTGAAGAAGGCCGGGCACAGAATCGGCGGTTAGAGCTAGTCGTGACCAAGAAGTGAAGATCAAGCCTACTCAACTATCGCTAGAGAAAATGTCTGCTGGGCTGAGTTGTCTAAAACGGAGGGGGAAGGATTTCTTCGTTCCCCCTGAAGAAAGGAGAAAGCCATGGAATTCCTTTGGTTCATCCTCATTGGTTTAGCGGCTGGCTGGCTCGCCGGACAACTTATGAAAGGCGGCGGTTTCGGTACTGTCGGTGACATCGTTGTCGGCGTCATTGGTGCGTTGATTGGAGGATTTCTCTTCAGGAGCCTCGGCGTCTCTGCCGGTGGAGGTCTGCTAGGCGCTCTCATTGTTGCGACGGTTGGCGCTCTTGTCCTCCTTTTTGTACTGCGTCTCGTCAAGCAAGCGTAAGACAGGTCGAATATTTAGTTCCAGCAGATATCGCAGAGGCACACATCTCACAGTGTTTTGCTCTCGTAGGAGCGTAGACCATACGCTCCTACGAGCTCAGCAATCCCATACTTCCGCATCAACCGATACAGCGTCGTCCGTTCAATCCCTAACCGTTTCGCGGCCTCAATCCGAGCACCACCGACCTCTTTAAGCACTGCGCGCACGTGGTCGGCAGCTGCACGGTCGAGAAACGTTTGCAGGTTTTCACTCTGAGTGCCCGCTTCACGAGATGGAGCTTCTGTATTGACGTCAATCAATAAATCTTCCAACTCAATACACTCATGCTGAGCTAACACTACTCCTCGTTCGATAGTATTTTCCAGTTCGCGCACATTACCGGGCCATGAATGATGCAGGAGGTACGTTTCTACCGCTGGGTTCCACCCTGTCACTTTGCGTGACAGTTCCGTATTCCATTTGGCAAGAAAGTGGCGAGCTAACGGCAATATATCCTCATGACGTTCTCTCAATGGTGGTAAATGGATAGGAATCACTGCAAGACGAAAGTAGAGGTCTTCACGGAATCGTCCGGCTGTAACCTCTGAACGAAGTTCCCGATTGGTTGCAGCCACCAGTCGTACATCCGTCGCGCGTTCGGCTGTGCCACCAACCCGATAGAACTTGCGCTCTTGCAGCACTCGAAGCAACTTTCCCTGGAAGTCAGCACTGACTTCTGCAATCTCATCCAAGAAGAGCGTTCCACCATCGGCTCGTTCAAAGAGTCCAGGCTTAGCTCGGTCGGCGCCAGTAAAGGCTCCCTTTTCATGACCGAATAACTCTGACTCTAATACACTCTCGGCGAATGCCTTACAGTTGACGGCAAGAAAGGGTTTCCCAACCCGGTCACTGTGATAATGCACAGCTCGGGCAATAACCTCTTTTCCGGTTCCGCTCTCACCCGTAATGAGTACTGTACTCCGACTCCGGGCCGCGCGGCGGACAAGCTCAAGCACCTCGCGCATCGCACTACTCTCTGCCACCAACGAATCCAATTGATAGCGGCTGCGCAGCTCAGCTCGCAGGTAGCGGTTCTCACGCGCCAAACGTGTGACATCGAGCGCGCGGTGAACGAGAGTTTTGAGTTCGTCATTGTCGAAGGGTTTTTCGACGTAATCGAACGCGCCTTCTCGTATCGCGGTGATCGCAGTTGCCACGGTCGCATGGGCAGTAATCAGAATCACCGGCAACTCAGGGTCAATTGTCTTGGCGTCACGGAGCACGGTAAGGCCATCTGCGCCAGGCATCTTCAAATCGGTCAATAACAGATCAAAGGGTTCTGTACGCAGCGCCTCAAGGGCACTGGCGGGTTGTATGAACGACTGCACCTCGTAACCTTCACGACGAAGAACCATCGCGAGAATATCGACCATGCGTTGTTCATCATCAAGAATCAGTAACTGCGGCTTCATGCAGCATGCCTCTGTACCGCTACCGGCCCTTGCAGCGGCAGTCGGATACGAAACCGTGCCCCTGTGTTCTTGTTTTCTACATTCTTGTCCGTCACAACCTCGATCGTTCCTCCGTGCGCTTGCACAATCCGTGCGGCCATAGGTAATCCCAAGCCAGTGCCAGTTGGTTTTGTGGTAAAGAATGGCTCAAAAATCCGCTCGCTATCGGTCGGCAAGATCCCTGGTCCGGTATCGATAACCTCCACACCAACTTCGTTTTGCTCACTCACGGTACGTACAATAATCAGGCCGTTCTGATCAATCGCCTCGGCTGCGTTTACCAGCAACCCAAACACAACTTGTGCCACGAGATCCGGGTCAGCCAACACCAGTGGTAACGTACCAGTGCTCTCGCGCGTGAGGGTAATGCCACGACGTTGCAATTCGTCGCTGGTCAGGTGGAGGGCTTTATCGATGACCTGTTCGATGGCAACCGGCTGTAAGCGCAACTCCGCAGGTCGCGCAAAATTTAATAATGAGGTAATCAATCCATTCAATCGATCGATCTCCTCACGAATAAAATCGCACGCACGATATGCTTCTTCACCAGCAGTGAAATGTTCTTGTACCATCGACGCCGAGGCACGAATCACGCCGAGCGGATTGCGTACCTCGTGGGCGATACCAGCAGCAAGGCGGCCGATCGCTGCGAGTTTCTCGTTTTGCAGCGCGAGACGTTGCGAGGTTTCGAGCGCATGGAGTTGAGATTCAATGGTGCGGGCATCTGCTCGCGCTTGCGCGCGCGCTTCCATGAGTTTGCCAATCACATATCCGAGGACTCCGTACGTCACCATGAAGAGGATCATGACCTCCGTCATCACACTTCGTCCGGCCCAATTCATTTCTAGGCCAAATGAGAGAAAGGCGAGTAAATCGCCCAATCCCATGAGGGCACCGGCAAACAATCCCCAGAGACTCCATCGTCGCGTAGCGTGCATAATGCTTTGCATATTAGCACTGATGAGAGCAAAGAACGTACCTGCCGTTTCAGAGTGGACGTGTCAGGCATTCGTGACTACGTTTACGTGTTGCGTGTTGCACTCGACGCCACGCACGTTGCAGAGTTGCAACATTTATTGTCACAGCACCGATGAGGATATTCGCGCGCAACCATGCAAGAACAGAGGACACAAGGTTTCGCCCGAGATCTCCAGCAGCGGCACAGCAGTTGCTTAGTCACGAAAGCCAGACACCTGTAATTCCCCGCTCGCAGAAAAGTCAAAAGAAAGGAGTCTATCATGAATGCCAAACAACTCGGATTAGAAGCTGTCCTCGTGAGCTTCTTAGGTCTTAACGCCTATGTCATCTATCAGTACGGCTATATCGGCTTCTGGGAATTGATATTGGCCAACAGCGCCACTATCGCCGCGCTTGTCGATCTTTCTATAGCCTTAAGTTTGATTCTTTGGTGGATGTATAAGGACGCAAAAATCCAAGGAATTTCACTCGTTCCTTACGTGCTTCTTACACTCGCACTCGGCAGCGTTGGTCCGTTGCTCTATTTGATCCGCCGCTTCGGTACAGAGCCAAACTTGCTGGCACACCCACAAACAGCACGGCTCTAATATTCATTTTTAAGGAGGAACCTTATGGGAACAATTGATCGATATGTAGCGTACGCCACGGCTTTTGAAGAAGCATACGCGAGTGACAACTGGTCGAAGCTCGAACCGTTTTTCACCGAAGATGCGGTGTACGAGTTTATTGCACCGGCACCGTTTGGTGGGAAGTATGAAGGGCGAGCTGCCGTCCTCGCGCAATTCAAGAATTCCGTCAACGGTCTGGATCGTCGTTTCGATTCGCGCACAATCGAAGTGCTCGAAGGTCCAAGCGAGAAGGATGGCGAGGTATGGGTACGGTGGGCCGGGATTTATACGCTTGCCGGTGCACCAAACTGCCGCATGGAAGGCGAAGAACGGGCCGTGTTTGCAGGCGACCGCATTCGTCGCCTTACAGACTCGATAACAGATGCAGAAGCCGGTCGCTTGGGAACGTATTTCGCTCAACACGGGGCGAAGCTGAAGCCCGCGAAGTAGTGGTTGCCCGTACTTAGATGGAGAAAGCCGTGACTGCCGTACTACCAGAGCGGTACAGGAGAAATTCTCCCTGTAAACTAAAAAATAGCGACTGGCTGGCAAGGAGACCCCGTACTCCCGGCAATGCGCAACGGCATGGCAACAAAGAGAAACTCGTACCGCTTCTCCTCTGCACAGGCAGCTACTAGACGCTCAGGATCGGCATTATCAATCAGGCATAGCCCCAGAAACGGAATCCCCAGATGGACACCAAAATCGATCCCATTATAGCCAACTGGATATTCATCCAGCATATCCCACGCGACTGCTGAGATATCATGTTCGCGTAACCACTCCAGGCAGGCGATATGCAGACCAGGGCGAGCATTCACAGTGAAGCTCTGCGGAGAAATCGCGGCGGCAAGACTGGTCTTCGCAGCTTCATACGGTGCCCGCCCACTGCGTATCACGACGACATCGCCAGACTCGACCTTGATTCCAGCTCGGGCCGCAGCCGCATCTAGTTCGGGAGGAGTCACAGGTTTGCCAATATCGACGTATCCTTCTGCTCGTCCAGCCGCAACGTCGAGCAACACACCACGAGTGACAACACCGTCGAACCACACATCCAGTGCACCCCATTGGGCTCCGCCGAAACGGACACTGTCGTCAAAGCTTCGGCCATTATACAGCTTGCCCTTGATACTCGACATGACAGAGGGCATCCATGTGAGTCACCGTGAGCCCATGATACACCAGCCCGAAATAATCGACTGCAGCTTTAGAGTTACCACGTCGGACCGGACACAACATGTGATAGTCTAACGTTGGTTGCTGTGTCGTAAGATCCCGCGACAGCGAGACCACACGCCCCTTGCGGGCCAAAGCAACCGCAGTCGCTTGCTTCTCTGGAGTAATCAAATTGAGCGTGCCACGCTGATCGTCGTTTCCCCAACGTCCCCAATTATTGAGACGCTTAAAGTATCCTTCAACCTCAGTCTGCGTTGGCGGTTTCCATTCCGGCATGATTCAATCTCCTTTCTCGATCACGTCTACCGACTAGCCAGTTTTTTCCCTGCTGCAAAAGCCCGATCGGTGCGAGTGGGGATCGTAATGATGATGCGAAAGCCTTGCTCAATCCGTTTCGCTACATCCTCCTCGCGAAACGCAATACACGCACACGGCACGTTGAACTGTTTGCAAGCACTCAGAATCTGCTGCATCCCCTCTTCCACTCGTGGATCGCCGAAATTGCAGGGAACACCTAATTCCATAGCCAAGTCGCCCGAACCCGCCCAGATGGCACTGATGCCTTTAACTTCTCGCAAAATCTGCGGCAGGTTCCGCACCCCCTCCACTCCTTCAATAAGCGGCATGAAAAACATTTCACCCTGAGAGTCGAGCGGCCACAGATCGGCCGCTGCCGTGTATTCTTGCACGTTGAGGCCCCAATATCGTGCGGCCCACATCGGCGCCCAGCCGCGCTGACCTACTGGCTCGTGATCCGACACCCCCAAGGCTTGTGGATAGCGACAAGCGATCACTGCGGCGCGGGCCTGCTCGACCGTATCCAAATGCGGCACGATGAGCCCATAGACACCTGTATCTAACGTTTGCTTGATGACCCACTGATTTTGCTCCCGCGCGTTCGGGGGAACACGGACAAAGGGAACCATGTCGGGTTGGAGGCTACCCTTGGTGGCGATCCGTTTGCGATCTAAGAGGAACTGCAACGAGAAGCGCAGGTTTGGCAGGTGGAAGCCTTCATGCTCCATCTCAAAGATGATGAAATCATACCCCATATCACCAAACGCGATGGCGTCATCGACATTGCCGGGGACAACGATCGCACCACCGAAAACGACCTTGCCTTGCTCCAATAACTCAATGACCTTATTGAGGCGTCCTGTCTGTGGCATCGCTCACTCCTTGCGTAAGATGCCCTCCCTATACCTCTCCTCGCCTCTGAGGACAAGAATTAGCAATGATGCACTCTCTCTGGTAGGAGCCCCGATTCTTGCTCCTGTCTAATGCTGCTCTGTTCCCAAATTGGGAATATGGGAGTACAGTGTCACCGTGCGGATTATCGCTAAGCGTACCCTGCGACAGTTCTGGGAACGGGAGCGGCGTTTTGCTGATGCCAAAAGAGCCTTGGAAGACTGGTACGCTCAGGTGAGTCAAGCCGACTGGGCTACCCCAGTAGAGGTAAAGGTCCAGTACGGGGATGCTAGTATCCTGAAGGGGAGCCGCGTGGTGTTCAATATCTGTGGCAATAAGTACCGCCTGGTTGTAAAGATCAATTATCCATATCGAGTGATCTACATTCGCTTTGTTGGGACTCATGCCGAATACGATAAGATTGATGCGGAGACTGTATGAAGGCGATTAAACCGATCAAGACTGAAGCTGACTATGACGTAGTGTTAACCGAGATTGACACTCTCATGGATGCCGATCCTGGTACTCCAGAAGGCGACCGGCTGGACATCTTAGTAATGTTAGTAGAAGCCTATGAAGCGAAGCATTGGCGGATTGATCCACCAGACCCAATCGCAGCTATCTGAGCTGCGCATGCGACAGAATGGGTCTCACGCGCCTAAGACTTGGAGAAGATTCCTCGGCAGCAAGCCGCGTCTCAGAAATCTTGAATCGGAAACGTCCGCTCCGCTCGACATGATCCGACGGCTTCACTCCTTGTGGGAGATACCAGCTGATTCGCTTCATTCAACCGACAACACGCAAGCGGCGCGCAAAGCGTACGGTGGCAAAGGCTGCGTAGAATGTATGCTTTCTTTTACAGAGGAGAATATTAAGTTGCTACCGAGGGCAGGCTCAGCATCCCCCCGTAGGTTACAATGACGCCCCGTTCAAACAGTCATTCTTCGACATCACGAAAGCTCAGGCAAAACCGAAAGTAGAGCCACACGGCGTAGCTGAGGATCGCGACAGGAACCCGGGGATTCTTGTCTTTCGTCATGCCAGACCGTATGTCCAGGCCCTGATTACGTCACACCACGCAGCAGCTGCGCAAGCCTCTCAAGAAGTTGACAACACCCTCATCGTGCAGGCCGACATTTCCAATAGTAGTGGTGCATCGTTGCTCCTTCTTTGCGTCGCCGGAGAGTCAATACGACTTGGTCTCCTATGCGGACGTCTTCTGGATCAACATCGGTCATTTGCAAATAGAGCCGTCCTCCCTGGTCCACATCGACAACACCCATGATGGTCGGAGAATCGGCAGCAACATAGAGGTGATCGCGAGTGAACGTAAACACCGAGCCTGTACGTTCGAGCGGTACCTCTTGGAGTGAGTCGTGGTTCTTACAAGAGATGCACACGCGTGCGATTGGATACTGCCGCGTACCACACCGCATACACTGCGTGCCATACAGCCGCACATTTTGTTTCTCTTCTTTGGCGAGAAACACATTCGACAGTTCCGGTCCGTCCTCATTCTCCGCGAAGTAGGTCCGCATCTTCTTGTAGATGGTATACGAGGGATAGAGACGCTTTTCACTAAGATGATCGGACAGCGACCGTGAGATTTTGCGCTTGCCGATCTCATCGGTCACCCGCAACAGAAAACCATCAGCTCCTTCTCCATAACTGAGCAGCAATAGCCGTTCTCCTGGTTTGGCCGTTTCTAGTGCTGCAGCAAGCAGGAGAAAGGGAGCCGCACTTCCGCACGCACCAATCTCTTGAAACAGTGGATTCTGAACTTGCGCATCCTGGAACCCCAGTTTTTTCGCAACGTTGACTTGGGCTCGGCCATCAGGTGAAGGGAGAATGATCTTTGCACAATCCTGCGGACGAACCGCGTGATTCTTCATTAACGCTTGGCCAACAGCAACAAGATTGGCTTGATATCCACGCTCCGTGGCAAAGCGAGAGGATTGCGTCTGAATAAAATCATCAGTGTCACGTCGCCATTCATCGAGGAGATCATCAGACCGCGACGCGACTCCAAGAATCTCGGCAATTACACCGTCGCGACCAAGCATCACTGCACTACCGGCATCACCAAACCATTCCTCTTCGCCTTCTTCTGGTTGCCCGTCCCGTACTTCACCAGCAGCAATCAGGACGCGAGAAAGCCGACCACTACTCAACGCGTCAAAGCCGGCACGAAGCGCCGCTGTCGCCGAACGAAGAGTCCCACTGAAATCACTGGTCTCACATTCGGATGGCAAGTCACAAGCTGCAGCCATAAAGCTAGCCGAGGATCGTTGCCGAAAAGGCGCGGAGGTTGAGGCAAAGTACAAGCCATCAACTCCAGCCTTGCCTTTGTCTTCGATACACCGCTGCGCAGCTTCCAAACCGAGGGTAAGTGCATCCTCATCAAAATAGATTGCCGCGCGTTCCCCCTTCCCTGCTCGTCGCGCCCAGGCTTGGCCGATCTTTTCTCGCTCTAAACGACAGAATGGCACGTGATACCCACAACTATGATGCCAACCATTCGCTCAATCTCCTTAGGAGCAGTCGTGACGTCCGAACGCTGCGGACTGCGCCTGGAACCTAAAAGGCGAGAGGAAAAACGAGGACACGCGCGATCCATTGCCAGGGTTTTCTTCCTGACTGTTATCAGGTGACTCCTGATTTTTGTGCTCCACACTCAATCCTTAGTTTCCATCCTTGCTTACGCCAAGCCAGCCGCTCGTGCGCGCTCCAGTATCGTTCGAGCACGAGTCAGGTGCGGAACGTCGACCATCTGACCTTTGAAGCTAAACGCCATTTTCCCGACTTTCTGGTTTTCCTCGAACGCAGCAAGCAGCTCCTTACTTTCAGCGATCTCTTCAGCTGATGGAGTGAAGATTTCATTCACCACATTGATTTGCGTAGGGTGAATGGTGATCTTGCCAGTAAATCCCATCCAGGCACCTTCAAGACAATCACGACGGAGCCCTTCGGCATCATTGATGTCAACATAGACTGTATCAAGTGGCTGAACATTCGCAGCTGTCGCTGCTAAGAGTGTCATGATACGGGCATAGCGGAACACTTCAAGAAACTGTCCGTGTTCATCGCGATTGCGCCGCGCACCGATTGATGCCGACAAATCCTCTGCACCCCAAGAAAGCGCATCGACGCGCGGGCAGGCACCGAAGTCACGGATATTGAGTAGACCCTGCGGGGTCTCGGTCGCCAACACAACGAGCTTGACTCTGCCGGAAGGAAGATTGAGATCTCGCTCGCGGCGGCTGAGAATGGTGTCGATCTTCAGCAAATCGTCTTTGGTACGCACCTTAGGCACCAGATAGGAATCTGGCCGCCCTTCCATTGTCGCTTCCAGGTCCGGCACCCCCCAAGGTGTATCAAGAGGATTCATGCGTACCATGCGTTCCTGGCGACCGAAGTTGACCGTTTTCAGCCATTTAGTAACGACATCACGGGCAGAATCCTTATTCTCGGGCGTGACTGAATCTTCCAAATCTAATACTAACGAATCCGCTGGCAGAGCCAGGGCCTTCTGTAACATTTTGTCATTCGCGCCAGGAACAAAATGCACGGCGCGGCGTAGACGGGACATGATAACCTCCGGCAATTAAGAGTTAAAAATTAAGAATGGAGAATTTCTGAAAGAGAGACACAGCACCTCGGCTTTCCCGTTCTTCTCTCTTTCGCTCTTAACTTACTTAATTCTTCACTCTTAATTCTTCACTAGTTACTATTTTTCTTCCGCATCATTCCTGCGCGACGACACTTCATCACCACTTCGCCACGTTGGTTAGTCGCACGATGCTCGAAGACGACAATGCCCCACTGTGGGCGGGATTTTGACTCTCGCTTCTCGACCACTTCTGTCTCTGCGTAAATGGTGTCGCCGATGAACACGGGCTTGGGAAACTCGACTTTCTCGAAGCCAAGATTGCCAACTGTTGTCCCGAATGTGGTATCCGCCACTGACACGCCAACGGCAAGACCAAGGGTAAAAATACTATTGACTAAACGTTGGCCAAACTCCGCGTTCTTAGAGAATTCGGCATCGAGATGAAGCGGCTGCATGTTGAGCGTCAGCGTGCTAAACAGCAAGTTGTCTGTTTCTGTCACCGTTCGTCCGGGCTGATGTTTGAACACATCGCCGACAGTAAGTTCATCAAAGTATTTACCGGCCATGTTTATTTCTCCTTCAATTAAGGGCTGGCGGAAGGCTTCATTACCACGTTCAGAAAAGAAGAATAAGGGGGAAAGGCGAAATGGCAAAATGGGTGACGGCGACCCCTGGTCCGCTATCAACATTCTCATACCAGATACACAAGAGTAGACAAACTACTGCCTTACCCCTTCGGCAACCCTAAAACCCGCTCGCCCATGATGTTTCGCTGAATCTCACTGGTGCCACCGGCGATGGTGTACTGCCGAGCACTTAGGAGACGATTAAACCAACGTGGCGCATCGGGAACATCTTCCATCGCATCATTGACGATGGCATTAGCACCAAGCAGCTCACTGGCGAATTGCGCGATGCGGATGCCAATTTCAGAGCCACAGAGTTTGAGCATCGACCCTTCCGGTCCCGGTGGCTGCCCTTTAAGTTGGCGCGTCAAACCTCGGAGCCGCGTATATTTTAGGCTTTCACCTTCAATCCATAACTGAGCGATTTTCTGTCTCACCCAGCTTTGTTCCCACGCCGGGCGGCCATCAATCGGCATCTGTTTAGCAAGCACAGCCAGTCGCTGAATTTGGTCAGCATAGTTGCCGCCTCCGGCCATCGTTCGCTCAAACATCAAGGTGGTGATAGTCACTTTCCAGCCTTGGTTTTGCGGGCCAACGAGATTCGCTTTAGGAACACGAACATCCTCGAAGAAGACCTCATTGAAATGTGCATGACCGTTCGCCAGTACTAGCGGACGCACTGTGATCCCGGGGGTTTTCATATCAACTAACAGATAGCTAATACCGTTATGCTTTGCCGCGTTCGGATCAGTACGCACCAGCATGAATATCCAGTTGGCGTATTGCGCTCCAGAGGTCCACACTTTCTGCCCATTGACAATGAAGAAATCGCCATCTTCCACGGCTCGCGTCTGCAACCCAGCGAGATCCGATCCTGCACCAGGTTCAGAATAGCCCTGGCACCAGATGTCATCTCCGCTCAGGATGCGAGGAAGGAAGCGCTGCTTTTGTTCACTCGTGCCCCACTGCGCTAAGGTCGGCCCACACAGCGCCAAACCGGACGTTCCGGGTAAGACCGGTGCCCGAACACGTGTATACTCTTCATCGAAAATGACTTGTTCCAAAAGGCTTGCTCCCTGTCCGCCGTACTCTTTTGGCCAGGCAATACCGACCCAGCCAGCCTCATACATCTTTCGCTGCCAAGCGCGACGCTTGACGAAGGTCTCATAGTCTGGCGCGATCCGTTCATCGCGCGGGTCATCCACACATAACTCTTTCGATAAATTCTTTTCTAGCCATACTCGCGGACCTTCACACGAAACGCTTCTTGTTCGGGGGTATATTCGAAGTCCATATTCTTGAGGTCTCCTCTACTACAGAATAATCAAGCTGAACACGCACCACGTAGCACGTCAGGTGTGATGCGTAAAACGTAATGCGTAAACCGTAGGGGGAAATGGAGTAGTCACCTTTCACGCTTCACGTTTTAGTCGCGGTAACACTTCCTCCCCTAACCGTTGGATACATTCGTGTGTCTGTTCAGGACCTGGGCCAAGCGGAAGACGACAGCGGAGTATGAGCCATTCAGCGCCGAAAAGTGTCTGCCAATACTGGAGTTGTTCGAGCCAATCAGCCGCCGTACCTAACACCATGTGTCGTCGAACACTTTTCACCGTGAAGTCCGATTCTGAACGGAACTCAGGCGTAGGCGCGAGCATCCCCCAACGAAAATAGAATTTACATTCCTCGACCCACAAGCGACCAAAAGTTTGCTCGGCTTCCTCCATACTTGACGCGAGCCAACCATCACGGAGCAGTGCCACGCGCGGCGTTCTTCCAGCTTTCACTGCCGCCTCACGATAGATATCGAGCTGCTCTTTGACTGCATCGACGGTGTCAAGAAACGGCGCAGCTCCCCACACTTCACCTAGTCGTCCGGCACGGGCAATCGACTTCGGGCCAAATGCGCCGATCCAGACTGGGGGATGTGGTTTCTGGTACGGCTTCGGGGTCAGATGGATAGCGTCATAGTGATAATAGCGACCATGAAACGGAGAGGGACCAGTAGTGGTCCACGCTTGGCGCATCACCGCTAGGCATTCTTCAAACCGTCCTTCTCGTTGCTTGATCGGTACACCAACATGATCGAAGTACCGAGGATGGTAGCCGACTCCGAGACCCAAAATCAGACGGCCACGCGATACTAGATCGATCATCGCCGTCTCTTCGGCCAACTGGACCGGATTGTAGAGTGGTGGCATCAGCACATAGGTACCGAGTTTCACTCGTTGTGTGCGCGCTGCGATCGCAGCGAGAAGCGTCGTTGGTGCCGGAAACATGCACTCAGGTCGGGCGTGTCTCTCTGGTACGAAGACCCCATCGAATCCAGAACGTTCGGCTTGTTCGGATTCTTGCAAGAGCTGCGCGGCAAAGTTCGCTGAACGCTCAGCCTCTGGTTCCGCTTGTTCATAGGGACCACCGTGCGTGTCCGGCATGTAGCCAATGGAAAGCATTGATTCTCCTTAGCGCGTAAAATGTCAAGCCTGAGACGTAGTACGTGATACGTGATGCGTAACCACGCTCTTCTTTTTTCTCTTACGTTCCACGTTTTATTCTTTTGGCCCCTTATACGCTTTCGCTGATACACGCTCAATGGATCGTGAGGCTTCCCTTGACCCTCTTGTTCTTTCCAGACTACAACCCATCATGCAATTACACTCATATATTTTCAAAGGAGGCGTTAGAACATGGTCAAAGTTGTCGCTTTTTTCAAACGTAAACCTGGGATGGCAGTAGAAGATTTCCAGAAATATTGGCGGACGACGCATGCTGAGGTCGTCAAGAGACTTCCAGGCCTTCGCCGTTACGTACAATCACACACCTTGGTGTCCGGCTATCGGAAGGGAGAACCTGTTTATGATGGAACTGCCGAGCTTTGGTACGACGACACGAATGCCTTGCGAGCGTTAACCAATACAGCAGAATTGGCTGCGACCCAAACTGACGAACTCAACTTCATTGATCGTTCAACCATGGGTCAGATCATTACAGAGGAACACGTGATCAAAAACGGGGCGATTCCGTCTGATGGAGTAAAAAACATTGAGTTCGTCACCCACAAACCTGGCATGGTGATCGAAGCGTTTCAAAAACACTGGCGAGAAATTCATGGCCCACTTGGTGCTTCAATTCCTGTGGTTCGCCGTTACGTGCAAAGCCACACGCGACTGTCAGCATATAAGAGTGGGAAAGCTCCAGCATACGATGGTGTCGCCATCACCTGGTTCGACGATACACAAGCGATGCGTGTCTCAGCGACCACACCAGAATATGACCGCACACGAGCCGATGAGCCCAACTTCATTGCACCAGGGAAACTTCCGGTGATTATTACGAAGGAGCATGTCATCGTCGCGTAGGAAAGGACTGAGTGACTGAGTAATGAGGACTGAGTATGGAGAATAAAGCTGATCGAGTCAAACGTATCGAGCGGTTTGAGGATTTGGTAGCATGGCAGAAGGCAAGAATCCTCACCCGAGAAATCTATGCGATCACCCAGAAAGGCTCTTTCGCCAAAGACTTTGGACTCTCAGGGCAAATCCAACGCGCTGCAGTGTCTATCATGTCGAATATTGCCGAAGGATTTGAACGAGGAGGACGTGGAGAATTCCACCAATTTGCTCTCTGTGGCAAAAGCATCCTGCGCTGAAGTTCGGTCTCAGCTTTACGTCGCTCTCGACGTTGGCCATACTTGACCAATCGACTTTTGATACGCTCTTGTCCTTGGCCAGAAGAACTTGGCTCGTATTGTTGGAGGCTTACGCGTCTCAGTCGAGAAACAGAGAAATCTGAACAACGAGGAAACTTCTGACTGAGTCCTCAGTCCTTAGTCCTCGTCGACTCAGTCCTCAGTCCTCATCACTTGCTTGCCATCGCTCGTTGCTTCTCAATTGCGACGATGGTGTCAAACTGTTCAGGAGTGGGTAGCCCTTCAGCGACGCGTCCGTTGATCACTAGTGTAGGCGTTGCATTCACACCGATACGTATTCCTTCCTCAACATCCCGGCGAACTATCCCTTTCGTCTGCCCGCTGTTCATACACGTGTTGAAGCTATTGATGTCGAGCCCTACGGCGCCCGCATGAACTTCAAGGTCTGGACGGGAGAATACTCGTTGCTGATCGGCAAACAACCGATCAGCAAATTCCCAGAACTTTCCTTGTTCACTGGCACACTCCGCGGCATAGGATGCCAGGCAGGACGCAGCATGCACTTGCTGTGGCAGGCTGGAATTGCATTCGTTGTCGAGTGGGTACGAATGAAAAACCACACGCACGTCGTTGGGATACTTTTCGACAAGTTTTGAGAGCGTCTCACGAGCGCGGGCACATGCGGGACAGCGAAAGTCAAGAAATTCACTGATGGTTACTGCCGCTTGTGGTGAACCTTTGGTGTTTCTCTCTGCAACGTTGAGCGTGACCTGACGTAGTTTGTCATAGGTTTCCGTGAAGCCTTTGTCTGAAGAGACCTCCGGGGGGAGTAATTGTATCGGCAAGTTTCGCTTGTGCCCAACCGAACGCGAGAGCCAGGACTACACATGCCGCAAGGCCATACTGCAACTGCCGAAAACTAAAATTCCTCGCCTGCTTGGTCAGTGCAAGCGCACTGATGAAGAGGCCGATATTAACGGCATACAAGCTCATGCAGAAGAGGCATCCCGCCTGAAGAGTGAACAGCGAGAGACCGGCCATGTAGAGAGAGAAAATGAAAGACCAGCTACACAAAAAAACGAGAACACTAATCGAACCAAGGAAAGACACACCCAATATGGCGGCATAGGTGAGCGCTGCCCAAGTGGCAATCGGCACGCCAAAGAGCCGCGCGTAGACACTCCCTAAGACGGCGTTGCAGTTAATTGTCGAACTGATGGTGCACAAAGGCGAAGCGAAGGTTCCGTGCGTGCCAGCCTGGTAATGAAGAACGGATAAATACACGGCAATACACATCCCCACGAAGGCAAGGATGCGGATCGCCAAGAGCGGCCAAGTTCGAGGGGTGATAGTAGTTGGTCGGGGTGGTGGTGCACCCGGCGTCACTCGACGTTCAGTTTTGGTTGTGTTGTCAGCCATGCGCAACAATTACCATAGCCGTTTCTGACCCGCCAAGAGGGGTACAGCAGACGGAGAAGGACGATCAGTTGCAAAGTGCAAAGCGTAAAATGTGATGCGTAAAACGTAATCCGTAAACTTTGAACCTTAAACGTTAAACTTGAAACTTTCTAAACTCAGTCCTGAGCACTCAGTCCTCAGTCTTTCACTGCGTTTCCAGCACTTCCTCAATTGCATCCTGGAACGACGCGAACGGTTGGGCTCCAGAAAGGAAACGACCATTGATGAAAAACGCCGGTGTCCCAGTTACCCCAGCCTGGACTCCCTCAGCAGTATCCTTGGTAATCGCTGCTGCATACTTCCCACTGTCTAAGCAGGTAGTGAACTGATTCACTTCCAATTTTAGGTCGGTTGCATATTTCTTAAGATTGGCAACACCAAGAGCGTTGGTGTTCGCAAACAGTACGTCATGGTACTCCCAATATTTCCCCTGCTCTCCGGCACAGTGAGAAGCTTCCGCTGCTTTCCGTGCATCCTTGTGAAATTCTAGAGGATAATCTTTGTACACAATTTTGACTTTATCTTTATAGATCTCACGAACCTTGGCGAGTTCAGACTGAACTCGAGCGCAGTACGGTCATTGGAAATCTGAGAACTCGACAATCGTCACCGGAGCAGTGGCCGGGCCACGGGTAGGCGCACCATCAAGAGTCACATTGAGCGGCGGAGGTTTTAACAACATCTTGACACCGGCAGCTCGCCGTAGACTACGGACAAAGTCTTGCATTTGCGTCTGACGCTTCTGGCCTTTGAGATGAGAAATAATAGTGGGCTTTGATTCCTCAAGTGACTTCCCACCGAGACGTGCTTTGTTCGCATTATAGAGTTGTTCAATTTCTGCCGCTGTCGGCTCTGCGATTTTCGCATCAACTTCTTGTTGGACAAGCTGCTCGCGCGATATGCCGCGTTTCTTTGCTTCATCTACCAGTAACTGGTCCGTAATAAAGGCATCAAGCGCCTGTTTGCGGGCTTGATACACTTGGTTATGCATCGTCCGCGCAGTTTGTCCATTGTTGACCGCAGATAGGTCCGCTTCTGTAATATTGCGACCATTAAGCACCGCCCAAGATGATGAGGTTACACCTTCGGCATGTACCGTCGGTGCGGTAACAAGGACAAACGACAACACCATCAGCCAAAGCTGAGGACGGTTTCCGTACCAATGTTGTTCCATCTATACTCCTTGCATGCGAGCCACAATGTTATGTTTGTATCACCATAAGCAATACTGTGTGACCGCTCAATGGTGCTGAGACAGGATTCGATAAGAAAATTTCTTGCCGAAAAGTTTGCCAATCGTACAGAAAGAAGGTAGATTCTTGGGGCGGCACGATTTTCTATGGGGCGGTATGCAACGTCAGCTCTCGTAAATACTGAGCTAGTGACGCTTACTCTAGTACGCAATAACTCCACACTTTGATGACAGCAGAAAAGGAGGTAACGCCTCTGATTTTTCTGCCTATAGGTCATCTGGAGTGCTTGCAAGAGAGGTAATCAGGTCGGATCGACGGTGGTGGTGGAGAAGGTGGAAAAAGGAGACGAAGATACTCAGGACCCGAGTTCTGGTCCTGCCCAACTCTCTCTCGAAAATGTAGTGGGGGGGTAAACCGTGGCGACGAACAAACTTGCACAATTCGTCAAACATCCATTCACGGTGACAGCCAGTGTTGCCATAGTAACGATAGCGGTATGGTGGGGACTACTTGCCGAACAGCAAATGCAAGTCGAACGACTGATTCGCAAAGAATCAGCAAACATGCGAAATGAAATCATTGCCCGTGTCCAATCGCGTATTCTAGCGCTCACAAACATGGCGCGGCAGTGGGAAGACGAAGGGCGACCAACGCAAAAGGAGTGGGAAGCCGCAGCAGAACTGAATATGGGGCACTTCCCTGGCTACCATGCTGTGGCATGGCTCGACCCGTGGTTGCTGACCCGTTGGGTTGTTCCTTCTCTTGGGGGAGAAGTTGCACAAGAAGTCGATATGTTATTTCGTGAACGCCAGCGACAGGTCGTAGAGGCAGTGCTGGCGCGTCGTGAGGTAGTTGTCACATCTGCCGTAGAACTCACGCCTGGGAAAAAAGGCTTTCTCGCCTATGTCCCAATCTTTCGCGACGGAGAGTTTGACGGGACCATTGCCGGGATCTTCGCTTTTCAAGAGTTATTTAATTCCATCTTGCATGAGAATCTTGCCCCAGAGTACGCCGTCGCCATTTTTGAAGACGAGCGTGAAGTGTATAGCCATACTGACTCAAGTCGGAAGTATGAAATGTCTTGGGGCCAGGAATTGACAATCGACCTCCATGATTTGCATTGGCGTGTTCGTATCTGGCCACGGCGTAAACCACTTGCTGGGGCGCGATCTCTCCTTCCTGGCGTCGTCTTAGTTGGTGGGTTAGCGCTCGCTGGGCTGCTTGGTGTTGCCATTCAACTCGCGCATACGGCACGAGCACGGGCAAAAGATTTGGAGACCGCTAATCGTCTCAAGTCAGATCTTTTGGCAACCATGTCGCATGAACTGCGAACGCCGATCAATCTCATTATGGGGTATACAGAACTCCTCTTACAGCAAAATTTTGGACGGCTCGCGCCCGAGCAAGAAGAACCTTTGCAACGAATCGAAAAAAGCGCCAGGAGTTTGCGAGAATTAATTACTGCGATGCTTGATGTTTGCCGTATGGAAGCAGCGCAAGTGGCCGTCGATCTCCGGCCAGTCCATCTTTCAGATTTGATGGATGAGGTAGAAACAGAAATCCGAGAATTACGCGAGAAGCCAAACGTGCGATACCTCCGACGGGTACCGACTGTGTTACCTCCGGTTTATTCGGATCGAACCAAACTCAAAGTCGTACTGAAAAATCTTCTCAGTAACGCAGCAAAATTCACTGAGAAAGGACGTATTACCGTCGATGCCTATCTGCGAAACGAAGGGGTGCTAGTGACAATCTCCGATACTGGGATTGGCATCGAGCCAGACGTGCTCCCAGAAATTTTTGAAATGTTCCGGCAAGGCGACAGCTCAATGACTCGGCGGTATGGCGGTATGGGACTAGGTCTCTACGTCGTCCGGCGTTTGCTGGAACTCGTGCATGGTACGATTGAAGTCGAGAGCAAGGTCGGACAAGGCTCAATCTTTCGCGTGTGGGTTCCGCGCAATGAGCCTGAGGGCGAGCCAGAAGGGAAAATTAGGGTCAGCCTGGGCCACGAACAAAGCTTGTCCGTGGCAACCGAAGCTAGCTCCGTAGGGATGCGGAGTTAAAGCCGCTGTTCTTTGTTATCCCCTTGGGGAAAATAGCAGAGTATCACCCACGGGCGCTGTGTTGTCGCTTTGCTTTCATCAGTTGTCGCTGCAAAGGACGACGCAAGGGTCGTGGAATACCAGCCACGACCGAGAGTCGGGTATCCCGCGTTAGAATGACGATACCTAGTGCGATCACGACGTACACAATCGAGTACGCAAATCTGAACTGCGGCGAGGGAAAAAATAACTGGACGGCAAAGAGTCCCAAAAGTAATCCCGCTTCAGTCAGGGAGAAACGGAAGTTGGCAATCACCACTAGTGCAAAAATCGACTGCGCCGAAGTCAGGAGCACTTCACTTACCTGCCGAGCATCAAGGTGCATCGCGCCTATGTGTCCAGCCGATATGCTATAACAAATAGGTAGCATACCGACTAACAGCGTCCACTGATTCACCGTGGACGAAATAAGTGTACCGAATCCCGCCTGCGGGTTCCCTCGCAAAGCAAAAAGAATTGCAACAATGAACTCAGGCGATTCAGAGGCTAACGGGGCGAGCCACTGCACCAGCACAAACTCCTCGATTCCTAACGTGCGCCCAGATTTGAGTAGACTTTCCGCAAACGGCTCGGCGGCAGAGAAGATCGTCAACCCGGCATAAACGAAGAAGCCCAGCGCAAAAGCGCGTCGTATCCCTGGGGCAAAGCGGGCGATCATCTCTGGCGGACCTTCCAGTTCCGGCTCGACCACATGGGCTCGCGACGCCACAATCATATAGGCGATAAAAAGGAGGATCAGAAAAAATGAATCAACCAGCGACAGCGTTGCCTTCAGTGGAATGACAAACGAGTACAGTGTCGCCACTACCAGGGCCCACACCTCAAGCCGCTGCTGCTTGAGGAGTAGGATCTCGCGCAGGCCACTTTTCAGCCAGAAGGCAATGACAACTGTCGCCCAGCCAACCCCAATCAAGAGACGGTTCGCACCAGTCATATTGGCTGTCGCATAGGAAACATAGGCAGGATCTTTTCCCGCTTGCCAGGCAAAATACATATCGACCGCATACTCCGGCAGCACTGCAATCAACGCGAGAAACGCAATGGCTAAGGCTTGTGGAATGTCGAGCTGGGCAAGCTCTGCTCCCCAGGACAACAAGAACGCCGCGCCAAAGATGGAAATCCCCGAGGAAAGAGCTTCCCAATGGGGCTCAAGATGCACTCCAGAGAAGTGCAGGATCAGCCACTGCAAAGGCAATATCGACGCATACACAATAGGCAGCCAGTGTTTCATTTCTTCCCCTTACAAGCCAAATTCCTTCAGCAAATGCTGACTGTTCGTCCACCCTTTGGAGACTTTCACAAACAGTTCTAAGAAGACCTTAACCCCGAAAAAGGCCTCAAGCTGCAACCGTGCAGCTTGACCGATCTGTGTGAGGCGAGCGCCGCGTTCGCCGATAATAATCGCTCGCTGCGAAGAGCGTTCCACCGTAATAAGCGCGCGAATAAACAGCACGTGCTTCTCAGGTTTCTCGATAAACTCCTCGACGAGTACGGCAGTCGCATACGGAATCTCCTGCTGCGTCTGCAGAAATACTTGCTCGCGAATCATTTCCTGTGCCAGCACCCGTTCGCTTTGGTCAGTAAGCTCATCATCAGGATATAACGCCGGTCCAAGCGGCAACGAGCCAATGATGGTGGTCATCAATTCGGAGAGGTTCTCTCCGGTGAGTGCACTCACCGGCACGATCTCTCGGTCAGGCAGAAGCGTCACTAATTGCTCAAGGATAGGCAAGAGTCGCGATTTTGCCACGCGATCAATTTTGTTTAGGGCGATAATCACTGGATGTTGGCCATCGCCTAAGCGTCGTGCAATCTCGTGGTCCGCGGACATAATCCCCTGTACGGCATCAATGACCAACACGGTGACATCGGTTTCTGTCAGAGCGCTGAAGGCAACTTCGACCATGCGCCGGTTGAGCAACGGACCAGTATGAGTATGAATCCCCGGCGTATCAACGAATATGAGCTGCGCCTGTGGCAAGGTTTTTATGCCGAGTAAACGCGTTCGCGTGGTTTGCGGCTTGGGGCTGACGATCGCCAACTTGCTCCCAACCAGGGCATTCAACAAAGTTGATTTACCGACGTTCGGTCGTCCGACCAGCGCGACAAAACCACAGCGGAATTGCGACTTGGTCGTCGGAGGCGATATTGATGAGGGAGAAGAGCGGCGTGCCACAGCTCACACAGAAGAAGCAGAAGGAAAGACAATCTTGATCACACGCCGGCGCCCAACCTGGAGGATCACTTCACCTTTTGCTGTTACTTGTAAGTCTTGATCAGAGACCGCAACACCATCGAGTCGCACACCACCCTGTTGAATCGACCGACGGGCTTCGCTGGTCGATTTGGCCAAACCGGCGGTGCGCAGCAGATGGCAGATCCAGACTGTTTGTTCTTCCCCACTCCAAGCAAAAGTCTCAATCTCGGTCGGCAACTCACGCCGTTGAAAGCGCTGGGTAAAATCTTTAGCTGCACCAGCCGCTGCAGCGCTATCGTGAAAGCGTGTGACTAATTCATTGGCTAATTGCTTCTTGGCTTCAAGGGGATGAACTTTCCCGTCTCGAATCTCTTGAAGCCGCGCTAAATCTACGGTGCTCAGTAACTCGTAGTATCTGTTCATCAAACTGTCGGAAATTGACATCACTTTCCCATACATCTCATTTGGTGGGTCGGTAATGCCGATGTAATTTCCGAGAGACTTGCTCATCTTCTGCACCCCATCGGTCCCTTCAAGCAGCGGAGTCGTCAGAATCACTTGCGGCTCTTGGCCATAGGTACGTTGCAACTCTCGTCCCACCAACAAATTGAAGCGTTGGTCGGTTCCTCCAAGTTCGACATCCGCACGTAGTGCAACTGAATCGTACCCTTGTACGAGTGGGTAAAGGAGTTCGTGTACATAGATAGGGGTGTTTTCCTTGAATCGTTTGGAGAAATCGTCGCGTTCAAGTAACCGCGCTACCGTGTATTGGCTACACAGGCGAATCATGTCAGAGGACGACAATGGCCCCATCCACTCGGAGTTGAAACGGATCTCGGTCTTGGCGGGATCAAGGATCTTAAATGCCTGTTTTGTATAGGTTTCTGCATTGGCTTTCACCTGATCCGGGGTAAGCGGTTTGCGAGTCTCCGATCGTCCCGTCGGGTCGCCAATCATTGCAGTAAAGTCCCCAACCAGAAAGATCACGGTATGGCCAAGCTGCTGAAACTGCCGCAGCTTGTTCATCACTACTGTATGGCCAAAATGGAGGTCCGGCGCAGACGGGTCGAGCCCCAACTTCACTCGCAATGGTCTTCCGGTGTCCAGCTTTCGCTTGAGTTCTTCGAGGGGAATAATATCTACGACACCGCGCTGGATTTCACGCAGTTGGGCATCAACTGATAACACCATCGTCTCGGCTACCTCCACCTGCTCACAATGCACTTTCCTTCACTAACGTCGCACGGCAGAAACAGGGAATCGGAGAAACGGAGAGTCGGATTTTTATCTCCGATTCCCCCAGTCCCCGATTCTCCGATTCATAGTCGTCTATCTCGCAAATTCCGTCGAGCGGGTTTCGCGAATCACAGTGACTCTGATCTGTCCAGGATACGTCACTTCACTTTCGATACGTTTAGCAACTTCGCGCGCCAGCACTGACGCTTCACCATCAGTGACCGAGGTCGGGTTCACCATGATCCGCACTTCTCGTCCAGCTTGCAAAGCAAAGGATTTCTCCACTCCGGAGAAGGAATTACTAATCTGCTCCAAGGCCTCTAAGCGCCGGACGTAGCTTTCGAGCACTTCGCGCCGGGCACCTGGACGAGCGCCGGAGAGAGCATCTGCAGCATCGACCAGAGGAGCAAGTACTGTTTCTGCCTTCACTTCTTCATGATGTGCGGCAATGGCGTTCACGATCTTGGCGGATTCTCCGTACTTGCGTGCGACTTCACCGCCGATAATTGCATGCGAGCCTTCAATCTCGTGCGATACCGCTTTGCCAATATCATGCAGTAACCCAGCTCGCCGCGCCTGCTTTTCATTGAGCCCTAACTCCGCAGCCATAATGCCACAGATATACGCGGTCTCAACAGAGTGCATCAGCACGTTCTGGCCATAACTGTAACGGTACTTGAGCATGCCAACCAGTTTAATGATCTCCGGATGGAGGCCGTGTACGCCTAGTTCGAGCACCGCACGCTGTCCAGCCTCACGCACCGATTCTTCGACTTCCTGCTCCGCTTTTTTAACAACTTCTTCAATCCGACCAGGATGAATACGACCATCAGAAATCAGCCGCTCAAGTGCAACACGCGCAATCTCCCGGCGAATCGGGCTATGGCTTGATATCAACACCGCTTCCGGCGTGTCGTCCACGATCAAGTCTACCCCGGTCGCAGCTTCAATCGCACGGATATTGCGTCCTTCACGTCCGATAATGCGGCCTTTCATGTCATCACTGGGCAAGTGAATGGAGTATGCGGTACGCTCAGAAATAAACTCCCCAGCGAGGCGCTCCACTGCCACACTAACGATTTTTTTGGCCCGCCGTTCAGCCTCTTCGCGGGCTTCCTCTTCTATCGTCATAATCTGGCGTGCGGCATCTTGACGGGCGGAGTCAAGCATTTGCTCTGTCAACTTACGCGCCGCCTCATCACGCGTCATGCCCGAGATTTTTTCGAGCTGGGCACGCGTGTCTTCGATTAAGCGACTATAGTGCCCTTCCTGCTGGCGAATCTCCTCTTCTTTTTTCTTCAACTCCTGGTCATGACGGGTTAATTCACTTTCTCGTCCCTCGATCGTTTCAGCTTTTTTCTCTAACGCCTCTTCTCGGCTTTGCAGTCGTTTTTCAAGTTGTTGAACATCTCGTTTACGGTCTCGTGCGTCTCGTTCAGATTCTGTTTTTGCTTGTAAGATAACGTCCTTCGCTTGGACCTCGGCTTCTTTCTTAAGAACGGTTCCTTCTTTTTTTGCCTCCTCTATAATAAGTTTTGCAGTTTCCTCTGCTGAAGCTAGTGTTTGTTGCTGCCACTGTCGTTGTAGGAGCACGAACGCCCCCACACCACCAGCACCAACCACCGCTCCCACGATGATGTACACCAATGAATCCATGTTCACCAACCTCCTTGGGTAATGCAGGTAGGAGAGCATCAACATTGTCAGCGTATGAAAAAAGTTAGTCTGCTGTCCTCCTTAACAGATTTTCGTATCAATATTATTTTTTTAGCAAAGAGAAGATAAAACTGATAGATGGTCCAATGTTTTCCACCGTCTCAGTGTCTTTGCTCACGATGGAAAAATCAGGCCGTTTCTGGAGGTCGGCACTTGTAAGGGGGAATATTTACGCGGGAATAGCCCTTCGCCTGCGGTATGCCTTCGACGATGAATGAGGACGCAAACACGGAATCAATGGATACGCATGTTTGTCATTTCCCCGAAAAAGAGTGTGCCCGGCTCGTTTTCGGGGGAATAACGCTGAAGCGTTTACGAAACCTATTCTTGGGTTGCTCGGAGGGGAGAAAATCGCGGCGTTGTGGCTTCTGGTACTTCCGCGGCCTTGACTCGGTCAAGCTTTTCGCTTTGCTCAAGACGCGAAAGCAACTTTGCAGAAATACGTTCTAATTTTTCTGCTTCTTCGATTTCTTGTTTCCGCGATTTGAGATACTCGTCTGCAATACTTAGAGCGGCCATGATCGCGACTCGCAATGGAGTAGGTGGGTGGGTTTCTGTTCTCTTTCCATAGCGATTCATACGTTGGTCGACAAAATTTGCCAGCTCCTGAACGTGCTTCTCCTCGTCCTCGCTGGTCACGGTGAAGGTCTCTCCGAAGATCTTAACCTCGATCAGCGTTTTCATTTCTTTCACCCTTTATCTGTTATTGAAGGTCAAGTCCTTCAAAACGACTGAGGATCTTCTCAAGAACTGCGCGCATTTCACTGCGTTCGCGCTCGTATTGATGTAGCCGTTCGACCAACGCTGCGCATTCTTGTTCTCGTTCATGTAAGCGGGCAAGAAGTGAGGCTTTTTCATTGCGTACTTCTTCATGTCGAGAGAGAAATCCATTAAGTTTCTCTTCAAGAAGTTTAAGGTTTTCTAGTCCCATACCTTAATAACGTAAAGAAACAGGTGAGGTCGAGTGTAATAAGCTAGCCTTTCGCTGTCAAGTCACGCCTCGCCATCGGCGAGAGAAAAAAGAGCGTCGATAAAGTTTTCTGGTGAAAAGTCCTGCAAATCTTCCTCTTTTTCCCCAAGACCAACGCAGCGAATAGGCACTCCAAGCCGTTCAACAACAGCTAACGCCATCCCGCCTTTTGCTGACCCATCCATCTTCGAGAGAATCACACCAGTCAGAGAAGATACTTGCTGAAACGTATGCGCCTGACTGAGCGCATTTTGCCCAGTAGATGCGTCTAGTACGAGCAATACTTCATGTGGTGCACCAGGAAGCTCACGTGCAATGACACGATGCACTTTCTTCAACTCTTCCATCAATGGTGCTTTGGTATGTAACCGTCCTGCCGTGTCAATAATCACAACATCAACTTTTCTGGCGATGGCAGCACGTACGCCATCGAACGCTACTGCGGCGGGCGAGGCTCCACTCTGGTGTTTGATTAATTCCACCCCGAGCCGGCCTGCCCACACTTCGAGTTGTTCGATCGCCGCCGCTCGAAACGTATCTGCTGCAACCAACAGCACTTTCTTCCCTTCACGACGAAACCGGCTCGTTAGTTTGGCAATTGACGTTGTCTTCCCTACCCCATTTACTCCGACCATGAGGATGACCCATGGTCGCTCTTCACCAACTAACGGCGGGTTAGGTTGCTTTCGCAGCAACGCAAGCATTTCGTCTTTGAGATAGGTGCGAAGAGCACTTGCCTCTTTGGGTTTTTCCTGGCGACAGCGTTCACGCAATCGTTCGATCAGTGTCGTGGTGGTCTGTACTCCAACATCAGCACCAAGCAGTGCTTCTTCAATCTCAACAAAGATCTCTTCACTAAACGGGCGCCCGCGGAACATTTGTCCCAATGGTGTCGTCAGCACTCTTCGCAAACGAGCCAATCCGTGTCGCCATACGCTTTGCGTCTTTTCCAGAGTCGGTTCTTCCTGCATCGGGAATTGTTCCACTGCTGGGCGCGGGCTCCGTTACCAAAGCGGTCGGAACCACAGTCTCCTCGCCGAGCGGGAGTTCTTCTTGCGGGGTCGGTTCCGCAGAAACTGGAGACTCTTTTTTACGCCGGAACCAGTTGGCCATTACGACATGCTCACCGAAACAACAGTGGAAACACCGGCTTCCTGCATCGTCACGCCATAGAGCGTGCTCGCTGCTTCCATTGTCCGTTTATTGTGGGTCACGAGAATAATCTGTGTGGTTTCACTCATCTCACGAATGAGCTGATTGAAGCGACCGACATTAGCGTCGTCCAGTGGCGCATCCACTTCATCTAACACACAGAAAGGACTCGGACGAATCAGAAATAAGGCAAACGTAAGACTCAGTGCAGCCAAGGCTTTCTCTCCACCGGAGAGTAATTGAAGAGAACGGAGCCGTTTCCCTGGCAGTTGTACGGCGATCTCAACCCCAGTCTCAGCAAGGTTATCTGCATCCGTCAGCTCTACTTGCGCCTTCCCGCCTTCGACCAGACGTGCATATACTTCGCTAAATTTGGCATTCACCTGCTCATAGGTGTCACGGAAACGCTCACGAGACTCACGGTTTAGTTTCATGATGGTGTTCTGTAAGTCTTGTAGGGACCGTTGCAGGTCGGCTTCCTGCGTCTTGAGGAAGGTATATCGCTCTTCCTCTTGTACTAACTCAGCAGCAGCCCCAGGATTGACTTCTCCCAAGCGTGTAATTTTATCGCGAATCTCCTGGCGGCGCGCTTCGGCTTCTTCGGGCGGACAAGGTAACTCGATGTATCGATCGGATACATCAGCGAGTACCTGCTCATAACGCTCATGTACAGTAGCCTCAAGGTGTTCACGCGCGACTCGCTTCTCAGCACTGCTCACTTCAACCTGTGTCTTCTCTTCCTGCAAGAGCGATCGGGTAATGCGATGTTGCTCAAGTCGAGCTTCACTTTTTCGGTTTTGCTCACGCAGTTGAAAACACGCATCTTGCTTGGTGGCCACAGCTTGCACCATGTCTGCGAGATCGGCCTCGCTTTGCACAATCAGCGTCGCCAATTCCGTCATGTTCGCCTGGATACGCTCAATCTCTACCTTCGCGGCCTGGATCTCGGTTTGGCAGGCAGTATGTCGATCGGTCAGTTCTCGTTCGCGATCCTGCGAACGTTTGCGTTGCACGCGTAGGCCCTCAAGCCGTTCTCGTCGCTCGGCACCACGCACCCGCAGTTCATCACCCAGGGTGCGGTGCTGTTCCAGGGCAACCTTCGCTTGCGCTACTTCTTCCTGAACTGCGACTAATGCCGCCTCGCGCTCCTGGCGGCGATTTCTACTGTCAGCTTCCTGGCTCTGTCGGTGAGAGATCTCTTGCAGCAGCGTTTGCATCTCACCATCGAGGGTCTGGCGCTCGTAGTTCACGCTTTCATATTTATCGAGCAGTCGCCGTCGTTCCCCTTCTAGTCGCCCCTCTTCGCGGTGAAGCACTTCACTCTCTTTTCCAAGGGTTCGCGCCTCTGCTTCTAATAATGCAATTTCGCCTTCGATTTCTTGCTGCTTTCGCTTCATCTCCTGGCGCTGCTGTACGAGGCCACTAACCAGCAGTTCCTGTTGCCGACTCTGTTCTGCAAGGTCGCGAATTTCGCGACGGCGCTCCAGAAGAGCTTGTTCTGCTGAGCCTTCGCTCCCACCAGTCACGACACCTTGAGAGGTAATCACTTCACCGTCACGTGTCACGAATGTCTGCTGCTTGCCATTTTGCTGCCAGAGCTGAAGGCCCATCCGCAAATCCGACACTAAAACAGCATCACCTAAGAGCGATTCGGCTACGCCGCGATAACGATCATCAACGGTCACCAAGTCCAAGAGCGGCGACATCCCTTCACCGACAGTACGGATACTAAATCCATTCGTGTGCCCATTGAGGCCATGGTCATCTCCCGTTCCCATTGTGGGCATGTCCGTTCTTGCTGCGAGGAACCAGGGGAATGAAGCTGCCTCGACCAGTTTGGGTCGTGCGTAGATATTCAACAGCGCTCAATCCAGCTTCAACGTCGGATACCATAACGTATTCAAGTTTGTCGCGGAGCACTGCAGCAACGGCACGTTCATACTCTTGCGGTACTTCAACCATTTGCGCTACGACCCCACAAATTCCTTGTCTCGCCTCGGCATTCGCGGTGTCCGCCATAATGGCACGCACACCTTGTGAATAGTGGTCATAGCCATGTTCTAACTCTTCTAACGTCGCCAATCGGGCACGGAGTTCGGCCTGCTTCGCCCATGCACCCGTCAGTTCACCATCAAGCTGTTCACTCGCAGAGACCGTTTCCCGTAATCCACCCGTCTTCTCGTCACGTTGATGCTGCCCGGTGGTTAAACGCTCCTGCAATGCCGTCGCGCGAGCTTGTGTCGTAGCGAGCTGATGCTCTGTCTCTGCGCGCAATTGCTCTACGCGCTCAGTTTCACGCGCCAGGGTTTGTAGTCGCTGCTCAATTTCAGATGCACGTCGACGCGCGTAGGCCAGGGCATTTTGTACTTGAGCTTCTTGCTTGAGGAGATCGACAATCTCCGTTTTGATTTCTTCGGCTTTCGCTTCTTGTTGTCCAACATTCTGCTGCAAGCTAGACATCTCCTGCTCATAGGAGCGGAGCGTGTCATCGTCTTGTTGGAGGAGTTGCTGGAGTTCAGTCGCCCGCGCGTCAAGATCGGCAATTTCTTCTTTAACAGACTGTCGCTTTTCGACCAGTCCAGTGATTTCCTCTTCTGCAGTAGTCGCTCGCGTAGCCGCTCGTTGCTCTTGCTGCCCTAAGAATTGTTTTTTCTGCTCCCCTTGTCGCAGGGTACTCTCACTCACATGTCGACGTTCTTCCAATTCATGGAGTGTAGCTTCTTCTCGACTGAGGGCTTCCGTCGCTTCAGCCCGTTCGATTTGTAGTCGCTGTGTTTCCTGCGCCACTTGCTCTTCGTGTGACAGCAATTCTTCGCGTCGTTTATTGAGGGTAGTTAGTTCCTCTGAAAGAGAACGATAGGAACGGCAGATCAACGCGAGATCCAGAGCTTTGAACTCATCTTGGAGGGTACGATATTGCTCCGCCTTTTTCGCTTGCCGTCGTAACGACCCTAGTTGTCGGTCCATCTCATGCAGAAGATCGAGGACCCTCGCGAGGTTCTCTTGCGTACGTTCCATCTTGCGTTCAGCCACTAAACGCCGACTACGGAACAAACTGACACCAGCGGCTTCTTCTACCAGCGAGCGGATTTCCTCTGGCTTGGCATTAATGAGATGATCTACGCGTCCTTGCTCGATGATTGAATACGCTTTTGTCCCGGCCCCAGTGCCGAGAAAGAATTCGACAATGTCACGCAAGCGACAAGGTACTTTATTAATGAGATATTCAGACTCACCAGAACGAAAATAACGACGCGAGACCATCAACTCAGTCCAGTTGGTGCCAACCAGACCACCATTCTCGTTGAGTAAGGGATCTATCGCATCATTCTCAAGAACGAGATTGACTTCCGCCATGCCGAGTGGGGCACTTCCTTCATTACCGGCGAAGACTACGTCACTCATTTCCGACCCACGCAGATGCTTGGGGCTTTGCTCACCGAGTACCCATCGCAGCGCATCGATCACATTGGACTTGCCACACCCATTAGGTCCGACGATCGATGTGATGCCCGCCGGAAATGTCAAGGCCGTCTTGTTTTTGAAGGATTTAAAGCCAAGCAGTTCAAGCTGCTTAATCCGCATCTTCCCCACAACGCCTCCAATCCCTACCCACTCCTTTACTGATAAAGGAGGGAAATCCCAAGGGATAAGGACTATTTGTTTGAATGACCACTATATATTGTGGAGCCAAGAAAATCTACCGTTCAAGCAGTTCGGTATTCCAATATGCAGCATCCACCGCATTCAAGTACGGGAGCCACTCACGGTACCGACGGAAACTAAAGGTTTCCAACATGAAGGGCGTCCACTCGGGTCGTACGGGCTTGCGAATCAGTCGCATCCCTGCCTCTGCTGGCCGCCTCCCGCCTTTGTCGCGATTGCACACGAAACAAGAGCAGACCACATTCTCCCAGGTTGAAAGTCCGCCTTGGGAGCGGGGAATTACGTGGTCGAGATTCAACTCATTGCGAGAGAAACGCTTGCCGCAGTACTGACACGTGTTGTTATCGCGCGCGAACACGTTGAAGCGGCTGAAACGTACTTGGCGTTTAGGGACGCGATCATACCCCACGAGCAACACGACTCGGGGTACGCGAATGACGCGGTCGATAAGACTGACCGTGTCATCATTCAGCGATGCCGAGAGCGCACTCCAGCTTTCAAAGTCGAAGGTGCGATATTGCTGGTCAACCGCTTTTGCCACTCCCTGATACAACAGTGACAACGCCCGCCGGACAGAAGTCACATGCACGGGGAAGTATGATCGGTTGAGAACCAAAACCTTCGTGGTTAATACACTCATCCCCGTCTAACTTCCTGTAAGGGCTTGAATTTTCTAGGCCAGAGTAACTGCCTGTCGGAGGGCTGTCAATCCTTCTTTGCGAGGCTGGCAAGAGAAATGCCAGTCGTTTCATCGTGGCCGCACCTCAGTACGCCACTTCCAAAGAGCAAAGATGGCAGGATAGACTACTAATTCCAATACAAATGAAGTCCCGATCCCGCCGATCATTGGCGCAGCAATACGTTTCATGACATCCGCGCCAGTCCCAGTGCTCCACATAATGGGGAGCAACCCCATGAACATCACGCCCACGGTCATGACTTTCGGTCGTAGGCGCTGCACAGCACCAGAGATCACTGCCTGTTTGAGATCTTCCCAATTGTGCATGATCCCTTTCTCTCGTCGTTCCTTGTAAGCGAGGTCAAGGTACAGCAGCATGAACATGCCGGTCTCGGCATCGACGCCGAGTAACGCGATGAGCCCGACCCACACTGCGACACTCATGTTGTAATCCAGGAGATACAGTAACCAGATCGCACCGACTGCCGAAAACGGCACGGCAACCAGGATGATGAGCGTCTTGGCGACTGATTTGGTGTTGAGGTACAGGAGTAAAAAGATCAGCAAGAGAGTGAAAGGGATGACAACCTTCAAGGTTTCCTTGGCCCGGAGCTGATACTCAAACTGCCCGGCCCATAACAGTGTATAGCCGGGCGGCAACTGCACGCGTTCGGCGACGACACGCTTGGCCTCATCGACATAGCCGCCGAGATCTCTTCCCACAACATCGACAAACACAAAACCCGACCAGTTGCCCCAGCTCATTGCGGATCATCGGTGGTCCTTGCGCAAAGCGCAACTCGGCGAGTTGCACGATGGGAATCTGCCTCCCCGTGGGGGTCGGCACCAGCACGCGCTTGAGCATCTCCACGTCGTCGCGCAGCTCCCGTGCGTAGCGGACATTGATTGGGTATCGTTCGCGGCCTTCGACGGTCTGCGAAATATCCTTGCCGCCGATCGCGGTCTCGATGATCTCCTCCACGTCACCAACCGTCAGACCGTACCGCGCCGCCTCCTCCCGCTTGATGTGGAAGTCGAGATAGTAGCCGCCCAGGGTGCGGTCGTAGTAGACGCTGCGCGTGCCACGCAGGGGAGCGAGCACCGCTTCAATCTGCTGCCCGACCTGCTCGATGCCGTTCAGGCTCGGCCCCAGCACCTTGACGCCCAATACGCTACGAATGCCCGGTGGCCAGCATCTCGGTGCGGGTTTGAATCGGCATCCACCAGATATTAGGCATACCGGGTAGGCGGACAGCGCGGTCCATTTCCGAGAGAAGCGAATCCCACGTGACTCCTGGCCGCCACTCGTCTTCGGGCTTGAGGGTCACCACGGTCTCCACCATGTTGAGCGGCGCCGGGTCAGTGGGGTACGGGCGCGGCCAATCTTGCCAAAGACCGTCTCCACTTCGGGAAACTGCTTGAGGATCTCGCCTTCCACCTGCAGCGCGCGCCGCGCCTCGGTCGGAGAGATGCCAGGCAATGCCGTGGGCATATGCAGGATCGTGCCTTCGTTCAGCGGGGGCATGAATTCTGAGCCGAGACGCTGGAAGATCGGGACTGTAGCGACAACGACCAGGATCGCGGCGACGATCACCAGACCGGGAAAGCGTAAGACTAGCTCCACTACCGGCTGGTAGAGTCGCATGAGGGGGCGGCTGATCGGATGGCGTTCTTCGCTGTGGATCGTGCCAACCAGGATGGCGTTCACCGGGCGGCAGAGCCAGCGTGGCCGGAACGTGAAAGGGTCGAGGCGAGTGAAGAGCAAACGGAGGGCCGGGTCGAGAGTGATGGCCAACACGGCGGCGATGACCATAGAGAAGTTTTTCGTGAAGGCTAAAGGCTTGAACAGGCGCCCCTCTTGCGCCTCTAGCGCGAAGACAGGGATGAACGACACGGCAATGACAAGCAAGGCAAAGAAACTTGGTCCGCCCACCTCTTTCACGGCGGAGATAACCACTTCGCGATAGTCCCCTTTGCGGCCTTCCGCCTGCCAGTGCTCCAACTTCTTGTGCGTCTGCTCGACGACGACAATCGCCGCGTCCACCATCGCGCCGATGGCGACGGCAATCCCACCCAGCGACATGATGTTTGCGGTCACCCGCATCAGGTCCATGGGGATGAACGAGAGGATAATGGCGATAGGGATAGTGATGATGGGAATGATAGCGCTCGGGATATGCCAGAGGAAAATGAGAATCACCGCGCTGACGATCACCAGCTCTTCGGTAATCGTACGCCGAAGGGTCTCGATAGCGCGCATAATGAGGGTGGAGCGGTCGTAGGTCGGCACGATCTTCACGCCTGGCGGGAGAGAAGGTTCGATCTCTTTGAGCTTGGCCTTGACCGCGCGGATGACATTGAGAGCGTTCTCGCCGTAACGCATGACGACGATCCCGCCGACTACTTCTCCCTTATCATCTAGAGTGGCGATACCGCGGCGCAAATCCGGTCCGAGCGTCACCGTCGCCAGGTCGCGGACCAGGATGGGAGTGCCATTGCCGTTGGTGGCGACCGGAATCACTTCAATATCCGCCAGTGACTTGATGTAGCCCAGGCCACGCACCACATGCTCGGCGCCGGCGATTTCGATCGTCCGCCCGCCGACATCGTTGTTGCTGCTGCGGATGGCCTCGATGACCGTGCGCAGGGGAATGCTGTACCCCAACAGTCGGTTGGGATCGATGTTGACCTGATACTGTTTGACAAAGCCGCCCACGCTGGCCACCTCGGCAACCCCAGGTACGCTCTGCAACCAGTAGCGTAACGACCAGTCCTGGAATGAGCGCAGGTCTGCCAGATTCTGTTTGCCACTCTCGTCCACCAGAGCGTACTGGTAGACCCAACCGACACCGGTAGCGTCGGGGCCAAGAGTCGGCGTGACCCCTTCCGGCAACTTGCCGCTGATCCCCTGCATATACTCCAACACTCGGCTGCGCGCCCAGTAGATGTCCGTGCCGTCCTCGAAGATGACGTAAACAAACGAGTCGCCGAACATCGACTGTCCACGCACTGCTTTCACCCGTGGTGCAGAAAGCAGGGACGAAACAATCGGGTAGGTAATCTGGTCTTCGACAAGCTGAGGGCTACGGCCAGGCCACTCACTAAAGACGATCACCTGCGGATCGGAAAGATCAGGGATGGCGTCAAGGGGGACGCGGAACATTGCCCGTACGCCCCACGCTGTGGCGAAGAACACGAGGAGAATAACAAGAAAGCGATTGCGGGCACTGTAGTCGATGAGTTTGTCGATCATGGCAGATAGCTCGCTCGCTACGTTCGCTTGATGGCAGATGGTGCGTTCGCTACGCTATTTCTCTACACTCACGGTGAACCTCTCTCGCACCTCCCCTTGTCTGGGACGCTGGATACTCACGGTTACTCCCCACGGCCCAGCCATAGTGAAGCGCACCGGCGCTTCGTAGACACCCTCTCCCGTGTGTTTGGCTGTCGGCTTTGTCGATCAGCATGCCGGGCATGTCCATTGTGTATTCGAGGCTAACGGCAGCATCCGTGACCGGCTTGCCAGTGCTGTCTTTTACTTGGATGCGCAGGGTGTTCTCCCCGAGCTTCGCCGTATCAGGTGCGGTAGAGACGGTCACGGCTAGGGACCAACCTTTCTTCTCGACCGGTTTCGCCTGCGCGGTTTGGGCACCCATCTCCATGGGGCGAGCGCTCTCCATTTTCCAGTCACCCATGCCGATCGCGCCCATCATGCCCATCATGCTGGTGGCGGATTGCAGCTTGCTCTCGGAGTCAAGCAGAAAGTTGCCGCTGGTGACCACCCGTTCACCCGCAGTGAGGCCGTCGAGCACAACAAAGCGGGAGTCGGCCTTGACACCGAGCTTCACCTCGCGCGGGGCAAACATTCCTTGACCTTGATCGACAAAGACAAGTTGCCTGAGCCCCGACTGTAAAACCGCGCTCTCAGGGACGGTGAGGGTAGTGCCAAGGTCTAATCTCAATCTCACTGTTGGCATACATGCCAGGCTTGAGTTTCCCCTGCGGATTGGCGAACTCCAAGCGCACTTTGTTGGTGCGGGTCTGGGTATCGAGGTACGGGTAGATGTACGTAATCGTGCCGCTGAATGTTCTCTCCGGGGTAATAGGAAAGCGAGATGGTGACTGTTTGGCCCTCGCGCACTAGTGGCACCTCAGACTCGTAGATGTCCGCATACAGCCAGACGGTGGAGAGATCGGCGATGCGGTAAAGTTTCATCCCCGGTTCCACCCGCATACCTTTCACCGCCATTTTCTCCACGACTATTCCCGAGGCTGGAGCAGAAAGAGTCAGATACGTCTGTGGCGCACCGCGTTCTTCCAGGGCTTTAATCTTGCTGCGTGGTGAGGTCCCACAACAAAAGGCGACGCCGCGCGGCCTCGACCAATCCTTGGCTACCGTTCCGCGCTTCGGGCAGGGAACTCTGGGCGAGTTGGTCTCTGGTACGGAGCGCGAGGAGGTACTCTTCCTGGCTAGTGACCAAATCCGGACTGTACAAGGTAAGCAAGGGCTCACCTTTGCGTACACGCCTGCCCGTGTAATCGACAAATAGGTCCTGCACCCAACCGCCGATCTTGAAGGTCACATCGGTCAGACGACGTTCATCAAAGTCGACGCGCCCGATGGCACGGATGATCTTCTTTAGCGTTGTACGTTCGACAGTCCCGTAGGTGACACCGATCATCTGTCGTTGCACAGGAGAGAGTTGAATAGGAGTCTGAGGTGTAGCCTCACGGTCTCCGCCCATGGGCATGTCGTGGGTTGAGCCTTCGGACACGCCATGCGTTGAACCCTCAGGCGGAGTTGCTGCTACTACCCCAGAGAAAATACCGATCAGTGAAATACACATGACCGTGCTGTACACTTTGTGTGATTGCATCGTTATTGCCTCGGTAATGCTTGTCCCACTGCCTGCTCCAAGTCGGCATACGCTTTCTCAAAGTTCGTGGCAGCGGCGATATGTTCGAGATGCGCCTGCTCGACTACTCGGAGGCTGTCGATCAGCGAGAGAAAGTCTACCTTGCCCGTCTGATAGCTGATGCGGGACGAATCTAGGGCCTGCTCGGCCTGGGGAATATGGGTGTACGAGAATAGGTTGACCAACTCGGCGGTAATCTGTGTGCGCACGAGCGCACGTTTGACTGCGGCTAGTGCGGTATCCTGCG
The DNA here is from genome assembly GCA_963733195.1 of uncultured delta proteobacterium. GTDB lineage: Bacteria > Desulfobacterota > Binatia > Bin18 > Bin18 > VGTJ01. The sequence continues at coordinate 19,815 of CAVTCR010000053.1, read as the reverse complement.
CGGCGCGCAAGTCTGCCTTACTGGCGCTCATGCGCGCCCTAGCCTCAGCTACTCCGGCATCGTACTTCTCACGGTAGGCAAGAGGAATGGTCGCAGAGAACACAACGCCGACCCCATCTCTTCTTCCCGCATTAAAGAACCGCTCGACGTAGACTTCAAAGTCTGGAAAGTAGGCTTTTTGAGCGAGCGCCAGAGCCGTGGTATCGCGGTCGATCGCCACAGCCTTTGCCGTAATCTCCGGTCGAGTTTTCAGTGTCAGCTCGGTCAGCTCCGCCAAAGTCTGTTTCATAGTCGATATAGGTGCATCTTGTGGGACTCCGAGCGGAGCCTCTGGAGGACGACTTAAAAGCTCATTCAGTGAAGCTCTCTCGTCTTCGAGTTTCAGGGTCTCGGTCGTCACTCGGGTAATAAGTCGGGTGAGTTCCACTTGTGCGCGGAGGACGTCCGGCTGCGAGACCTGCCCCACGGCGTATTTCTTCTCAGCAATGATAGCGAACTGGGCCGCCAGCTCTCTCTCGCGGGAGTAGATGAGGAGATTTTGATGGACCTGCCAGAGATCGTAGTACGCTTTCTTCACCTCGGCGCGTAATGTTACCTCTGCCATCCGCAGCTCCTCCCGCGCAATTGCAGCCTCATAGTTGGCAAGCTCGCCCCGTAGCCGACGTTTCCCTGGAAACGGAAGCTTCTGCGAGAGTTTGAGGATGTTATTATCGGTGCGAGTAAGGTCGAAATTCTCCGGAATATTAAACCCCTCATAGGTGAACATGGGGTCATCAAGAGCTGAGACCTGGACAGGCCTTTTCTGCGCCGCCAGCCAGCGACTCTGCGCGACTTCAATAGCGGGGTTGTGTTCTTGGGCGTAGGCAAGAACCTCTTCCAAAAATAACGCTCCTCCGCCTAAAGCCTCCTCTTGGTCGTCTGCTCGCCCGTTCCCAGGAAAAGCGAGCATGTATCCCGCAGAAAACACAAGGAAGCTCACGAGAAAACGTACACGCTTCGCCATTTTGTCTTGCACATCGGTTCCTCCCACTACTCACTGCCCAAAGTATGGAGAGGGATGGGTCTCTCCTGCTCGTCGCAGCAGACGCTCTGTGGCGAGCATGTCTGAGCGCAGACGCAGCTGTGCCATCAAGAAACGAACAACAAAGGGATAGGTCAGATCAGCAGAGCACAGTGAAGGGTATAGAAGGGAGGAGACGGAGGGGGGCGCTTTTCAACGGACCGACGTGCCCAAGACTGATCTGGGATGTGCAACGCTGCAAGTGGGATAAGCGCAACGGATAGAGTAGAGGCTGCAAGGATTAAAGTCTTTGCTGGAGACGAAGAGGGAAATGTTTGTGAGGCTTGTGCGTGGTGGCTCTGGCAGCAGTCAGTCGCGGCCTCGCCAGTCATCGCATGCTGGCAGTGGCTCTGGCAGCAGTCCTCTGCCATTGCGATAGTGCCAGTACCTTTTTGGAAGCAGGCAAGGCTGGTCCCGGCCAGAAAAGAGCAAAGGGCCAGGATTGTTACACCCACTATCCACAAGCGATGTCGATTACGTCGTTTCATCGTACTTTTGTCTTTACTAAGCAACCCGAGAGTTCCCGTCAATCCCTGTGTTCTTTTACTCCACGAAGAGGAGACCGGGTGCTCTGGCCTCTGCTGTCTGTTCTCTTTAGATGCCTTCAGCATGAAGAGGCTTCTCTAAAAAGTTCTCACTATCAAGTAGTCACAAGCATCGTGAGACGAGAGCGTACATAGGTGATCCTCTGACGACCCAGTTGTTGATCGCTGCTGCACTGATGGGGCTAGGCGCGTGGCTGCATCTTACGGAACGGCACGAGCATACACACTGGCACGAACCATTCGAACACGCACACGGTCATAGCCATGATGCGCACCACCCGCATGGCGAGGTTGAGGAATTTCACAGTCACCTCCATACCCATCTAGCGTTACATCATTGTCACCCCCGCTATCCGGACATTCATCATCGGCACGGACACTAGCTGTGCGTCGCTCCGTCAGGAGGGGGATTTTTCATTTTTGCCAAAAAAAGAGAGAATACTTCCCACTTTTGGGAAGAGAAACCTCCACGAACTTGAGAGATCGATGATTTTCATACACCTTCCTCTGCTCCCTTCGTGGCACACTCTTTGCGGGGATATTTCTTATAGTCTTGAAGGAGGGATATCATGTTTCAAAGCCGATCAATAATTCTGGCACTCGTTGCCACCTTAATTTTTAGCCTCCCTCTTGTGGCCTTGGCTGAGCAGGCGGCGCCCACGACAGAGCAGGTCGAGCAGCTTCAGGCCCAGCTCGCGGAGATGCAGAAAGAGATGGCAGCCATGCGTAAAACCATTGAAAGCAGCGCGGATATTCCGGCAGAGAAGCGCGAAATGATGGGGCGGCACATGGGTCAGATGGAGAAGAACTGGAAAGGAATGCACGATCAGTGCTGTATGATGAACCCGACAGGTTGCTCACATATGGGCGCCAAGCAATAGCAGCAAGGTGTGGGCACGCTGTTTTCTATAGTGCGGGGTGAGCAAAGCTCCCTCGCACGCGCAAGCCGTTAGCGACGGCCAAGAGTTCGCTAACCTCATGCGTGAACACCGCAGCCGCGACGCTCAAAACGCCAAGCACAGCCGTTGGAATTAAGATCACCAAAATCAGAATCGAAAAGATGATGTTCTGACGGCTGATGGTGCGTGCGCGGCGGCCCAAGGATAATGCTTCCTCTACTTTTCCGAGGTCTTCTGCCATGAGAGCGACATCGGCTGCCTCAATCGCAGCATCGCTCCCAGCGACGCCCATTGCTACGCCACACGTGGCAGCGGCGAGTGCAGGGGCGTCATTCACACCATCTCCGACCATGAGGACTGCTCCGAACTGCGTTTCGAGGTTTTTCACCGCCTTTACCTTGTCCTCTGGCTTCAAGTCTGCCCTGACATCTTCAATACCAAGGGTGTGCCCAACTGCTCGCCCTGTTCGTTCATTGTCTCCGGTTAACATAACGACGTGGACCCCGGCATTCGCAACCCGCGATGGTTTCTCGCACGCCAGTACATTGATCCTGCAGAGCCAGCAGGCCGTAAATCGCCGAGGGGTTTCCGACGAGCACGACAGTTTTTCCCTGGGCTTGCAGTTGCTCTATGTATGGAGAAACGCGTTCATTCATGAGGCCGAGATCAGTAAAGAGAGAAGGACTACCTATATACCAAGGCACGCCTTGAAAGACAGCTTTTGCCCCAGCTCCGGTGAGCGCCACGAACTCGGTGACCACCGCTCGGGGAAATGCCATCCGCGTGCGCCCGGTTGACAATCGCCCGTGCGAGGGGATGTTCCGAGAAGTACTCAAGTCCTGCGGCCACGGCGAGCACATCGGTGTCGGTTCCCTGGAATGTTTTGATATCAGTCACCGCTGGTTCTCCATGGGTGAGCGTTCCGGTTTTATCAAAGGCGACCACGCGGATGGTTCCAAGGTGCTCTAAATGAGCGCCGCCCTTGATCAGAATGCCTCGCTTCCCCGCAGAGCCGATACCTGCGGCCATGGCGACCGGAGTTCGACATCACCAAGGCGCACGGTGCCGCGGCAAGTCGCAACACCACCGCTCGGATGCCCCACTCAGCGACGGAAAGACCGAAAAGCCACGGAACCAGGAGCAGAAGGAGCGAAGTCACTAACACTGCCGGGCTGTAGCGACGGCCAAAGCGTTCAATCCACTGCTGCGCCGCTCCCTTCTGTTCTTGGGCCTCCTCGACCAGATGGATAATCTTGGCGAGGGTGTTGTCAGCGAATGATGCCGTAGCTTCGATTTCTACTGCCCCCTGGCGATTGAAGGTGCCGGCAAAGACTTTCCTTCCCGGTCCCTTATCAACGGGAACGGATTCTCCGGTCACCGGCGATTCATCAAAGCTGGAAGTGCCTGAACGGATCACCCCATCAGTTGGCACTGACTCTCCAGGTCGAACCAGGAACACATCTCCAGGACGAAGGCTTTCGGCAGGCACCGTCATTTCTTGGCCGTCTCGTAGGACATGGGCTTCTTTCGGCGCCAGGTCCAAGAGGGCACGGATCGCGGAGCGGGTATGCGCGTAAGTATATTCCTCCAATCCCTCAGCCGCTCCGTAGAGGAAAACCAGAAACGCAGCCTCATCCCATAACCCGAGAATGGTGATTCCGACAGTGGCGGCCAACATCAGTACATCAATGCCGATCTCACCGGCGAACAGTCCCTCAAGCGCCTCTCGTGCCCAATGATAGCCGCCCACAGGAATAGCCACAAAATAAAAGAATACTTCGATGTTGTGACTAATAAGCCCAAGGTGAGCCAGCAGGAATCCTACCTCCCGCCAGTACTCCCGCTACCAAGGCATTGCGCAAATTGGGATAGCGCCACCAGGGACCTGTAAACCCGTCTATGTGGTTTGCTGCTTTCACACTGAAGCGCTCCTTACTGATTTCGCTGGCGGCTCTCCGGCCTTCCCATCCACGCATACAAGGTGGGCAACACGAGCAGCGTGAGCGCTGTTGACGTGACCGGTCCTCCGAGCACCACCGTCGCGTGCGGTGTTGCTCTTCACCAGTCAGAGGAAGCGGTCAGAAAGGCTCCCACCAGAACAAGGAAGGGACAGCTCGGCTAGAGCAAGTCTTTTTCTTTTTCTCCTCATACTCTTCTTTGTTGATCTCTCCCCGCGCGTAGCGTTTTTCAGAATGTCCAGGGCAGATTCTCCAAGCGATCCACCTTGGCGGGCACTCAGTTGATTCAGGACCCACTTGAAAAAGAACACGAGCGCCACGATCGTGAGGACCCAGGGCACCAGCATAAAGAGCATGCCAAGTCCCATCCCCCAAGAATGCCACATCCAGGGCTCATTCATGGTCTTCTCTCTTCCGTCTGCCCTTGTCTGCGCCGAGCAGTGTCACACGGGTGTTGAACACACGAGGAAGCGCAGCGGGATCGGCTAATTTATTGGCTCTTCAGGAAAACGAGTGGGTCAAATTTGATGTTTTCACAGGGGCGGCAGCATACAGGTGAGGATCTTCAAGCGCAGATACTCTTCGTCGCGCAGACCGTACGCGCGACGCTGGATGACCCGAATCTTGTTGTTGAGCCCCTCGACGAAGCCCAGCGAGACCTTGTTCTCGGGCAGGCAGTAAGCGGCGATGCCATCCCAATGACGGTCGATCATCTCGGCGAACTTCTCGTACGGTTTGAGCCGCTGCCATTTCAGGCTCGCTCGCCAGTTCTCGAAGAAGCGCCGCGCCCAGCCCTCGCGCTCGTAGTCCCAGAGCTGGCCGAAGGACTCCTTGAGCAAGTAGGCGGTGTTCAGCCGCTTGTTCGCCGCGAGCAGGACCTTCAAGCTTTGCCGAGCTTCGCTCGTGAGATTCTCCCGATGCGAGAGCAGCGTATATTTCTGTCCCTTGATGTAGCGCCGGTCTTTGCCGCTGAGCCGCCGGTACTCGGCCTTGCGTACCTCGTCGAGGGCTTCGCCCAGATGACACATGATGTGAAACTTGTCGAACAGGATCGCCGCCTGCGGCGCATATGTCGTGGTCGCGTTGCGAAACGGCTTCCACATGTCCATCACCGCCAGGCGAATACCCGCAGCCTTCCTCTTGCCAAGCCAGTCGTAGAACTGCCCCATGCTCGCTTCCGAACGATCCTCGCCGCCGAACCAGATCGCTCGCCCCCGGATCAGATCGCTCACCACGATGCGGTAGGTGTGACCTTTGCGAATCGAGATCTCGTCGATGCCGATCACTTTCGGCCCTGGCGTTCCGGCCTTGGCCAATTGCGCCGCCATGTACTGCTTCTCCAGCGCCTTGACCGTGTCCCAGTCCAGGTACAGTTCCTCGGCAATCTCCTTGATCGTTGCCGCTCGGCAACGTCTGCCAACGTAGTGAGCGAAGCGCTTGGTATAGAACGGGTTGGCGGCCAGAAAATCGAGCCGCTCGCGCTTCACCGTGCCGCAGCTCTTGCACTGCACACGCCGCACCTCGACTTCCAAGGTACACGCGCCGATCGCCACAGGACAGATCGCGCACTCGCCGGGTGCGTCGATCGTACCAACCCCTGTGAACCCGACCACAGCACCCGCAGGCTGTTTTTTTGAACGCCGGACAAGATCAATAACGCACGCCTTCGGATCGCCAAAGATCCCGCGTATCGTGGGGGGCGGACGAAAACCCGGGAAGGCATACGCATCCACGAGCCGCCGCTTTCGTTTCGCTGAGGTAGCCATGCGCACATGATGCCAATTCCAAGCGCACTATGGAATACTTGAAAGCCAATATCCATGCGGATTACAGCCCTATTCAACCACGTAAATTACCCACACGACTTCCGGAAGACCCAGTTTATTCTCCTCCATGGTGTTCCTCATGCCCTTTCGGTTTTTTCTCCTCGGCTGGTTTTGCTGCGCCTTTTGTTGGCCCTGCATCTGCTGGTGCTGCTCTTCCATCTTGCTCTGCTTCGTGGCGCGCTGCTCCACCATCGTTTCCAGAGTGCATCCGTAATCCGGAGTTGTTTTTTGACTGCCTCCATCATTTGCCCTTCATCCGTGAGCCGATCCAACTCCTGGCTGTGTTTGCGCAGCGCGGTCAGTTGCTCCTGCTGCTCTCGGAGCATCTCTTGGCGCATCTTCGCCGTCTGGTCGTGCGTGGTGTGCCTCTGCGCCATCATGCCCTCTCCCTTCATCTTCCCTTCTCCCATCATCCCCTCCATCATTCCACAGCACTGCTTCGTGTCTGGCTTGCCCTCTTTCCCATCAGTCGCCTCTTGGGCTCGCACAAGCACTCTTCCCAACAGCATCACCCCACAGACCCACAGCGCAATCCTAGCGCCAATCTTTGTTTTCTCATAACCCGGACCTCCTCTCAAAGTTTGTGTCGTGTTTCACGTCTTAGGCGCGGCGCATGCGGAGCCCGCTACCGATCACGATAAACTCGCTAATTTATGCCCTGGCGCAGATGATGGATGAGGGAGAACGAGCCCGCCAGCCCGATGAGCCAACCGGCCAGCAACAGCACGCCGGACGCAGCCGAGGTCAGCACCTTGGAGTTCCGCCACAGTTTGGGCGGCTCGATCCCGGCCTCTCGCTTTTGCGCTGGGGCGGCAACGCTTGCAGGGTGCTCTCGCGACGCTGAGCAGCATATCGCTGTCGGCTCTGTGCTGTTCGCTGTGTATCACTGCGCTGTCTCGTTATCGTCTGGCGCTCGTCCGCGCGGGTGTAGCGGGTACACTCGTAGACTCCCTTTGCTACGTCGGCCAGCAGTTCGTCAGCCAGACGGAGTAACGTGGTGACCCGTTTATCACTCAGCTGATAGCGCACGTAGTGGTTCTCTTGAGTGGAGACCCAGCCCGCACTCGCGCAGACATCGCAGATGGTTCGAGGCGTTCGGCTGGCTGAGGCCCGTTGCCTCCACAATCTCTGTGACGGTGAGTGGCCCCGTACACAGCGCGTCGAGAATGGAAAGGCGAGAAGGGTCAGAAAAGCCAGCGAAAGAGTTTGGCTTCGAGGGTGACAGCTTGCGTTTGGAGCTTTTTAATCATGAAATGTAAATATTATTATATTATTAAAGAATGATACATAAAGAACAAACAAAGAGCAACCGAGTTTGTGCTTTCCAAATATTGGAAAGAAAAAGGAGAAACTTCCAGAGCTGAGAAAAGAAACCCCTGGGAACTTGAAAGATCAACGAGTTTCATCCAGCCCGTTGCCCTTTCCTTTTGGCGTCGTGTTCTCCAAGTTATTCCCGTACAAATTCCTTCAGGAGGTGGACCATGCGTCCAATTCGATCAACCGCCCTAGCATTCGTCGCTACCCTAGCCCTGAGCCTTCCTTACATGGCTCTAGCTAGACAGCCCGCCCGAGCACGGCACAGGTCGAGCAGCTGCAGACCCAGCTCGCGGAGATCCAGAAAGAGATGGCGGCCATGCGGAAAACTATTGAAAGCAGCGCAGATATTCCGGCAGAGAAGCGCAAATGATGGGACGGCACATGGGCCAGATGGAGAAGAACTGGAAAGGAATGCACGACCAGTGCTGTATGATGAACCCGACAGGTTGCTCACATATGGGCGCCAAGCAACAGCAGTAATGTGGGCAAGCTGCTTTCTATATTGTGGGGTGAGCAAAGCGCACCAGCGCTGGTTGTGGCACGCCATTGATCATTTGACGGGGGTGCATCCATGGCATGTGGGTTTAGGAGTAACACCAGATGAGTCTGGTCGAATTGCGGAAGGCTGCTCGACCCATTTCACAGTGGTGCATTTCGTATACAGATGCGGTCCGCGGGTCTACGACCGCCATCTCCCCGCCACCACTCACACGGTCGGCAACCTCCGCGCGGACAGATCGAACTCAACATCTCACGCTGTCACTCGCATTAAACGGCTCGCACGCAAAACCCTCTGTTTCTCTAAAGAGGAAGAGCTCGCGCCGGTCAGGTCGTGTCGGCAGTATACAAGAACAGTTGACGGAAAGAGTCCCGCAGCACGCCGAACTCGAATAGAAAAAGATAGCGGCGATCAGCGTCCCGATGGAATTTCTGGGCAGGCCGCTCTCGTGGCTGCGACGCCCGGGCGGCAAGGACAACGCCGAGATTGGCAATGACGTCGTTGCGCGAGCAGACCCACGTGGAGCGCATATTAATTTCACGGTCGGAAACGCAGCAGCATGACGGCGCAGGCGGTATTCGCCAGCAGCGCCAGTAGGCCGAACATGCTCATGAGCGACGCAGTAGGAACCACCTCCGGCGATCACTTTTTGCATGACTTCTACCAGCACGGCTGCGCCGAACCCGGCCATGATGAACCCTTCAATACGGCTGCTTTTGCTTGCCATCGTTCCCCTTTTGCAACACATAGAGACTGACGGCGTACACTGTGGCATCACCGAACATATCGAGGGAATCGGCGAGCAGCGCCGTCGAACGACCAGGAGACCGCCGCCAAACTCCGTAAAGAACATCACCAGGTTAATCGCGAAGACGACCTTTAAGATGTGTCCGTAGTCTTTAGGAGCGCCGTGATATCATGGGCTTTAAAATCGCAACAATCGTGCATAAAAATGTCCGCGGGGAGTAATCTTCACTATGATACTTCTTCGTCAGAAACAGCATTGTCCCCGCTCTCTTTTCTTGGCATAGTTCTGTACGGACGGAAGGCGTTTCTTCGCTAGCGACCGATCCGTAAATAAATTTCTTACGGCGATCGCGATCCCCCCTCCGGTCTTCTGGGCAACGGCTGATGCCGCTTCCTGCTGATAGCGAACACAGTTATCCCGAAGTCGGCGTGATATTACATCTATTCATAGTATGTGTTTATTCGTTTTCCATCCGATTACCCAGCAACCGTAACGCGTTCAGACTACAACAATAGTGCTCCCTTCATGGAAAACAATAGCCACGCTGATAGCCGCCCGCCCCGTGAGCGAGGCGAGAATGAGAAAAGCGATCACACCCAACGAAATAAAGAGATTTTGTTGAATGATGGCGCGGGTGGCACGTCCTAAGCTCACAGCAAACGGTAATTTCGAGAGGTCATCGCCCATTAAAACCACATCTGCGGTTTCAAGGGCGACATCAGTGCCGGCGCCGCCCATGGCGATGCCAACCGTCGCGTTGCAATCCTTTGTGGCTTTGGAGAGCAGTCTCTAAGCGAGCAAGGCAGGCGTCATTTTCGTTTTCAATGCCGAGGAGTAACAAGGGAATTTCAAGCTCATGGGTCTTTTCTAACATGGACAGTCCTTGAATGACTCACTGGCGCTTTGCGGACGAGTCGTGTGTATTGACAGTGCTCCTAACGCCAGTGCCACGCCACCGGTGGTTTCCATTCAGAGAAACACGTTGCCTTGACGATAACCAAGCTTCCATATTTACACACAGGAGAGTTGTTACCCGTACAGACTGTCAGGTTGCTAATGTTGATGGAGTAGGCCTCTCCCGTGAGTTTTGCACATCCGTAAGTTCCTCTTGACGTCAGGCGCGGTCCTCGCTCGCATAGACTCACCTCACTGGCCGTCATGGAAGAGCCACGCTCCTTTCTACGCGTTGGAGATCTTTTCCTGGTCAAACCAGCTATAAATTGCGGGTAAGACGACCAAGGTTAAGAACGTGCTACTGATGATGCCGCCAATGACGACCGTAGCGAGGGGACGTTGCACTTCCGCACCCATGCTGGTGGCCAGCGCCATCGGAACAAACCCCAAGGACGCCACCAGCGCCGTCATGAGCACGGGACGGAGCCGTTTCAGGCACCCTTGCACTACCGCCTCTTCTACTGGCAGCCCCTCCGTGCGCAGTTGACGAATAAAGCTCACCAGCATCAGGCCGTTGAGTACCGCGACGCCAGAGAGCGCGATAAATCCTACGCCAGCGGAAATTGTAAACGGCATATCACGGAGCCACAGGGCAACCACCCCACCAGTGAGGGCCAGCGGCACGCCGGTGAAGACCAGCGCGGCGAGGCGCACGAGTGAAACGCAGGCAAAGAGCAGCATGAAAATCAAAAATAACGCGAGCGGCACGACCACCGTCAGCCGCTCCCGCGCCGCCATCAGGTTTTCAAACTGCCCACCCCAGGTGATCCAGTAGCCTTCTGGCAGTTTGACCGAGGCATCAATTTTCTGTTGCGCCTCGGCGACAAAGGAGCCGAGGTCTCGTCCGCGCACGTTGGCAGAGACCACAATCCTGCGCTTGCCATTTTCGCGGCTAATTTGGTTGGGTCCTTCCTTCAACTCAATGTGAGCCAGCCGTGAAAGCGGAATATATGCGGAGCGCGAGTCCGTGTCCTCAAGCAGCTTGACCGTTTCATACTCTTCTCCGGCTCCTGCGGCAGGCAAGGGAATCGGCAGGCGTGCAAGTTGCTCCAGGTCCAGCCGTAAATCTTCCGGCATCCGCACCACTAAGTCAAAACGGCGATCTCCCTGAAACACTTCCCCCGCAGATTTCCCACCCATCGCAATCTCGATGATCCTTTGCACGTCCGAGACGTTCTGCCCAAAGCGCGCAATGGCGGCACGGTCGATATCGACGGTGAGTACGGGCAACCCGCTGACCTGCTCGACCTTTACGTCGGCAGCCCCGGGAACGGCGTTGAGCACGGCAGCGACTTTGTTGCCGGCCTCGGCAAGTTGTTGCAGGTCATCGCCAAAGACTTTGACCGCCAGTTCTGCCCGGACACCCGGCAATGAGTTCATTAAACCGCAGCTCAATCGGCTGGCTGAACTCAAAGTTCTGTCCGGGGAGGTTGGCAATGACCTTTTCAATTTCCTCTGCCAATTCCTCCTGGGACGCTGCTTTTTTCCACTGCTCCCGGGGATGGAGCATGATGTAGGTGTCTGAGATGTTCGGACCCATGGGATCAGTGGCGACTTCCGCCGTGCCCGTGCGCGCGAAGACCAGCGCCACCTCATCCGGGAAGTGTTCCAGGAGCACTTTTTCAATCCTCGCCTGCATCTCCACACTCGCAGTGAGGCTGATGCTCGGAATGCGGCTCGGTTGCAGGGCGAGCGCCCCTTCATTCAACTTGGGGACAAACTCACTCCCCAAACGCGAGGCGACCAGGAGCGTGGCGACGACCAGACCTCCCACGCCGAGGGCAATCGGTGTACGGCGTTGCAGCGCCCAGTGCAGGAGCGGCTCATAGCCGCGCTTGATGTATTCGAGCAGAAAGTTTTCTTTTTCGCTGATTTTGCCGCCGAGGCCTAACACGCACAGCGCGGGAATCGCCGTGAACGAGAGGATGAGCGCCCCCGCGAGCGCCAACAATACCACCTCCGCCATCGGGCGAAACATTTTTCCTTCGATTCCTGTGAGCGTGAGGATAGGGAGATAGACAATCATGATGATGGCGACGCCAAAGGCAGTTGGGCGGGCAACTTCTTTTGCCGCGGTAAAAGAAAGGTCCGCACGTTCCGCGAGCGAGAGTTTACGGCCAAGCTGGTGTTGTGCTTCCCCGAGTCGCGGATGATGTTTTCCACCATCACCACGGCGCCATCAATGATGATGCCGAAATCGACAGCGCCCAGGCTCATGAGGTTGCCGCTGATCTTATTCTGTACCATGCCAGTGATGGCAAAGAGCATCGACAGCGGAATCGCCAGCGCCACGATAAACGCTGCCCGGAAATTCCCCAGGAGCAAGAAGAGAATGGCAATCACCAGGATGGCCCCTTCGATGAGGTTTTTCTCTACGGTGTGCAGCGTGGCATCGACCAGGTAGGTCCGGTCATAGAGCGTGCGGGCCTGCACATTGGGTGGCAGGGTCTTGTTAATCGTCTGCATCTTGGCGTCCACCGCACGTGATACCGTGCGGCTGTTTTCATCGACGAGCATGATCGCCGTGCCGACCACCGCTTCCTTGCCGTTCTCAGTAGCGGCTCCGGTGCGCAGTTCTTTCCCGAGCCCCACCGTGGCGACATCTTTGACGTAGATTGGCACGCCGTCATGCGAGCCGATGATGATGTTTTGGATATCCTCCAGCGTGCGCACGAGGCCGGTCGCGCGGATGAGATATTGTTCGCCCTTATGTTCAATGTAGCCGGCGCCGACGTTGACATTGTTCTCGGCGATCCGCTCAAAGAACTCACGGAACGAAATCCCGTAGGCCATGAGTCGGGCCGGGGTCGGCGTGACATGGAACTGTTTTTCATATCCGCCGATGCTGTTGACTTCCGTCACGCCCAGGAACGGTGCGAAGTTGCGGACGGATAATCCAGTCCTGGATTTCCCGCAACTCCATTGGCGTGTATGCGCTCCCATCTGGTTTTGGTCCCGTGGCTTCGACCGACCACATGTAGATTTCCCCAAGGCCAGTGGCGATAGGCCCCATGACTGGCTCGGCGAGACCGTCAGGCAAACTGCCGCGCGCTTCCGCCAAGCGCTCATTCACGAGTTGGCGGGCGTGGTAGATCTCCGTGCCGTCCTGAAACACCACGGTGACTTGTGAGAGACCATAGCGAGACAGGGAGCGCACCTGCTCGACGCTCGGGCAGGCCCACCATCGAGGATTCGATGGGAAAGGTAATGCGTTGTTCAATTTCCAGGGGCGACAACCCAGTAACGTTGGTGTTCACCTGCACCTGGACGTTGGTGATGTCCGGCACGGCGTCAATAGGCAGGCGTGAAAAGTTCCACAGTCCGAGCGCGGCGATGCCGACCGTAAGGAGTATCACCAGCAACCGTTGACGAATGGCGAATTGCAGAATTTTGTGGTCATAGTTCTCTCTTGGTACAGTGGTTTCCTTCCTCTCAGCGCCACGGTAGGTGCTTAGTGGTCGTGCCCGCCTTCGCCCTTGCCGAGTTCCGCCTTGAGGACGAACGCACCGTTCATGACGTAACGGTCTCCTGGCTCCAGTCCGGCAAGAATTTGGGAATGGGTCTTATTGGCACGACCCACCGTCACCGGTCGTGGCGCAAACCCGTCCTCCTCGGGTACGAAGACGATGGGTTTGTTGTCCACCGTTTGAATAGCGTCGTTAGGGACGAGTGTGCGCACGGGTTCGGTGGCGAGCACGATACGGGCGGTGACAAACATTCCCGGTTTCCAGCGCTCGTCCGGGTTAGGCATGACCACACGAGCGGTGGCGGTGCGGGTGGCTTCAGCCACGACCGGGCTAATATAGGAGATCGTGCCGGTGGCTTCGATCGGAAACCCTTCCGCGGTAATGTGCACGGTCTTGACCGACCCTAAGCCGCGGGGTGTCTTGCGCGTAGACGGTGACATTGGCCCAGACGGTGGACAGGTCGGCAATGACGAACACGTCACTATTGTTTTCGACGACCTCACCGAGCGTGACGTGCTTTTCTGTCACCGTTCCCGCGGCGGGAGCCCGCAGTTCATACACAGCAAACGCAACACCTTTGTCCTGATCCTGGGTGATGGCGGTAATCTCCGTCGGTGTGAGTCCCAGCGCATGGAGTTTCTGCGTCACGGTGCGCAGTTCGATTTCCGCATTGTCAAAGTCGCGTTTCGTGCCAAGGTACTCGAGCCCTGGCAGGATGCGCTTGGCGCGGAGTTCTTCCGCGCTGGCAAGTGTGGCCTTGGCCAGGGCCAGACGTTGTTTCGCGGCGAGATAGGCGGCTTTGGTCTCGGCCAGCTCACGGCTCTCAATCACCGCCATGATCTCGCCAGCCTTCACCCCGTCGCCCAGAGTTTTGTTGCACGCTCTGGACGATCCCGCCCACGCGGGGGACGATGTGCACCACGCGGTCGGCGTTGAGCATGACCTCGCCGGGGAGATCCAGCGTTTGTTCCAACGCGCCACCGGTTGCCTCGGCAATGGTGATCCCGGCCTCTCGCTGCGCTTCGGGAGATAACGTCAGTTTTCCCTCTTCGTGCTCGTCCTGTTCCGCACGCTCACCGTGCTCGTCTGATCCGTGCGCCTCCAGCTTCTCGCGTTCCGCATGGGCGTCCTGCGGAGGAGCGGACAGGCGAGCGGCCCACAGCCAGGCACTCAGCCCGCCGATGAGAAAGGCGATAACCAGCGCAAGAGCAGTTTTACTCACTGATAGTGTTATACTGTTCATGGGAATCTCTCTCGTCCTTTCACCTTAAGGGGTGCGGTCTGCAGGAGTCACCGGGAAGGGTGGAATTTGCTGCTGTGTGGCAGACAAATCTGTGCGGCCGGTTGACCGGTAACGCGTTCGAGATCGACCAGCGCCGTGGAGGACGTTTGCAGCGCCTCCAGGTAGCCGGCGCGGGCCTCTAGTAGCCTCCGCTCCGCATCAAGCACCTGCAAGATTGACGCACGGCCATAGCGGTAGGCTTCCCGGGAGAGTTCAAGACTGCCCTGTCGTAACGGGAGGAGCTGTTGTTGATAAAACCGCGTGTTCTCCCAGGCGTTGCGGGCGCGTTCATAGGTAACGCGGGTGTCTTGGGTGAGTTCCTGGACGAGTGCTTCCAGATTTTTGTTCGCTTGCTGTGCGAGATACGAGGTTTTGGCGATTTGCGCTTGATTCTGGTCGAAGAGCGGCAGTTCCACACTGAGGGTTGGCCCTGTGCGGTCTTCCGCATCGCGGATACCGCCGATCTCCACCACGCGCACGGCTTTCCGCTTCTCCTCTTCGACGCGGGCTTCTGCCGCACGCACGGCATGCTGTGCGGCTTGCAAATCCAAGCGATGGCTGCGGGCCAGTGCAATCAGCTGCTCCGGCGTTACTGTCCACTGGGGTGGATCTGGCAGGGAATCGGTGAGCTGCAACTGGTCGGGCGGCACGGGGAGTCCCAACAGTTTCGTCAGTTCCGTGCGTGCCTCAAAGCGCGCGACAGTTGCCGTTCGTAAAGCCAGCTCCGTTTGCAGCAACTCCGACTCTGAGAGTTGCACATCAACCAAGCTCCCAACTCCGGCTTCCTCGCGCACTTTGGCGAGATCGACGAGTTGCGTGGTGATATCCACGTTGCCTTGTATCACTTCTATCTCACGGTCTGTGCGGACCGCTCTGTAGTACGCGGCTTTGGCTTCAAGCGCGGTCGTGCTGACTTCCCGGGCAAGCGTCAAGCAGGGCCTGTTCAAGGCTCTGTTCTGCCGTGCGCGTGCGGGCAGGAATCTGCCACAACTCAGCGATGTTTTGCGCGAGGCTGGCTTCAAAGCTTGTCGGTCCACCGCCGTCCGGAAACCGCGGAGAAAATCCAAGTGTCGGATTAGAGAACAGGCCCGCCTGCACCACCTCAGCACGGGCAACGCCGACGTTGAGGAACGCCGCCTGTAACTTCGGGTTATTCAGCAGACAGAGCTGCACGGCTTCCTGTGCCGTAATGCCGCCCGCGAGGAGTGCATCAACTGTGTTCTTCACCACAGCATCATCATCAGGACGGTAGACGGGTTCTTGTCCTGTCGCCTGCGTGATGAGCTGGGCCGTCCGGTCGTAATCAGGACGCGGGTTAACCGTGGCGCAGCCTGCCCCCATGAGCAGCAGGGTGCACCCCAATGCATAAGCAGTCCATTGTCTGTGTTTCATGAGACCCCGGTTTCCAAAACAGAAGAAGGCCACGCTGTCGACGAGCGCAGCAGTGCAACTTAGACGCACCGGTACATCAGGAAGTGTGGATCAGATAAGAAGGGGGAACAAACCGCTGGAATGGAACTGCCACGGCCACGGAGATGAGGCCGTTTGAGCGGTAGGGAGAAGCTGAGTAGCAACAGTGGGGGAGACTGACGGGAACCAGAGGGAAACGAACGCGACACTATGAAGGCGATGGTGGTCGAGCGTCGTGAGCGTGTCTGACGGACTGCTTGGCGCTCCTTTCACCGCGCATGGGTCTTGCGCACAGTTGCTTTCATGCGAACAGGCTTCCTCCACACAGGTGTCGCAAGCGTGCAGTAAGACACCACTGGAGCACAACGGCAGCGCCAGCACGAGGGCAAAAAAAGCGGTCAGTAAGAGAACTTTGCAGCCCATGTTTGACGATCTTAACCTCTGTACCCTCACGAGGCAACGCAGGAGCAGTTTTTCCACCTTACGCAACGGTATCGGTTGTTGGGCGAGGAGGATTGGTCAATTCGTCACTACGCGTGAGAAACTGCGGTCGTATGAATAGCTAGAATCTTTCTTTCGGCGGAGGAGTAATGGGGCAGGTGGACGATGCCTCACGGTGCGCAATCGCGAACACGAGTTCCCGTGAGCCGATCCGCTGACACTCCATGTGAATGTCGATAAATCCAGCTTTTTCTAAGAAGTGCTGGACCTCGTCCTTGTATAGAAGTGGTAAATCGTTGCTGGAAACTTTGCCACGGTTTCTTTGTCCTCTTGCGGGCCAAAAGTGAGAACGAAACGTGCCCCAGGCTTCATGACGCGATAAATCTCTTGCAGATGACGTTGTGGGTCGTCCCAAAAATACAGCGTGTGAGTTGCGTAGACACGATCAAAGCGTTGGGTGGATAGGGAATCTGCAAACTGCTGGCAGATTGAACTTCGACGCGTCCCTGCTTGATGAGCTGTTGATTCCAGCGTGTTGCGGTGTAGACCATGTCTTCTGACACGTCGATACCTGCAACGAATCCTAAGGAAGCTGCGGCTGCAGCTCGTGTAAGCGTCTGTCCGTGCCCGAAGCCGATTTCCAAGACGTGGTCGTGCGGTCGGATAGCTAAGAGTTCAAGCGTCTTCTTATTTGCGGCCATCGTTTCGGCAGCCATGATGCGAGCGAGGAACCGCCCGAGGAGCCCGGTCGGGCAACTCGCTTGACGCGCAATGAATTCTGGTCGTCGCATAGGGTACACTCCTTATCGCATGTTCACAGACTGATAGGGGTCTGTCATTGCGAGGAGTTATACGACGAAGCAATCTCTTTTTCGGATATGATTGCTTCACGGAGTTTATCCTGAGCGTCCTTCGACTTCGCTCGCTACGCTCAGGATGAGCGGAAGCGAAGGGCTCGCAATGACGTACTGGCGAGTTGGCGGACAGACTCTTCACATCTACTGTGAGGTGGGCCGCCATACCGGCAGCAGTTATCGCTGTCATGTGGTCGGCGGACGCAAATCTCGCTCAACCGTTCGCATGCCCATCCAGTAGGTGACACATGCGCCAATGACCGTGGTAGCGAATCCGATGGTGAGCTCATTGATCCCGGCAATACAGCTTTTGGGAATAACGACCCCATAGCCAATAAGGAGTGTGGGAACTACAAAACCGATCAGCGGATAGAGATAAGTAAGCTTCATCACTGTTCCTCCTGTTGCGATCTGTTATTGCTGGCATTGTTGTGTTTCTGTTCCGACGCGGACCCAGGTGGTCGTCCTGCCTATGAGGGGAATACCCACATAGCCGCGTAAATGGAGATGATGGTTCACCGTCCATGGAGAGACGACACGAGTACGTCTTGCCGTTGCTCGGGTCATAGATTGTTCCTCCGAGCCATTCGCTCTCGTTGCCACTGTCCGGTGTGAGTCCTTGTAGTACCTCAAGACCAAGCACTGGTCGGTTCCGCAGGGTGGTATCGGGATTGTGGTGATCTTGTAGGGTGCAGCCGTTTTCTTCGAGAGGAGAGCGGAGCCAGACCACACGTCCACACAACGTGTTCCCGCACTGACTGATCTCTACCTGCGCCGCGCCTCCTTCGGCGTACCACAAACCGATTGGCGTGGCCGCAAAAAGCGATGCCCCGGACTGGAAAAAACAGCGACGAACAAGAGGAGCGCCAAGACACGCTTCCCGCTTCCGTCATACCGCTCAAAGAAGAGCCTTTGTGGATCATTCTTCATTGCTTTCCCTCCTGTCCGAGAGCGTGGAGAATGAATTGCACAACCGTATCGCGTGCCACTGTTTCTTCGACGACCTGGGGACGTGGGTCCCAGTGGCGATGCACAGCCCAAAATGAGAGCGCTTCAATAATCAGGCGCGCAGTGACTGCAACATCGGGCAGCGGACGCAAGAGTTTGCGCTGCATGCGCGTTTCGAGGTAGTGCGCTAAGGTCGCGATCAACCCACCTCTGGCAGTGTCAAACCAAAGAGCAGCAAGCTCAGGCAGATCTTGGGCTGAACGGTCGAGTAATTTAATGCCATGCCGATTGCGTGCGAGCGTGTCATACAGTTCGCCGAGAATCAGGGTGAGTTCTGCCCGCGCATCTTTCACGCGCTGGCGAGCGAGCGCAGCGGTCAGGGCAGGCAGTGTCTGATTCCTGGCTAACCGCTCACGCACGTATGGAGGGTTGCCCCAGGTTTCGGCGTTGGCAAGGGAGCGGTGCGAACTGTGGCAGCGGAGGTTCAGCGTCAGCGCAGCGGGCAACGAGGTCAAACAACGCCTCCTTGCTTTCTACATACAGATAGAGGGTGCCTTTAGCGACGCCTAACGCTGCGGCGACATCGTCCATCTGCGTCCGGCGATAGCCCTGTTCGATAAACACTTTGGTCGCACAAGCGATCAGTTGCGGAAGCCGATCGGGGGGAGTTTTTCGTGCCATGTGAAGATTATAAAATAACTGACTAAGTCAGTCAATAATAATTGAAGAAAATTTTCTGCTGCTGGATGGACAACCGCAGGCTGACTCATGCGATCTTCAGCCGTGTCATTACTGCCCTTGACTGAGCAGTTTCTTTTTGTTAGTGGTCGTTCACTAACTATGGATATCCTGAAAGAGAAACCCGACACCAAGCGCCCTGTCATCATCCGGGCGGCAACGGCGCTCTTTGCCAAGCGCGGCGTGGACGCGACCAGCATGCGGGATATCGCCGAAGCCGCGGGCGTGCGCGAAGCGGCGATTTACCGCTACTTCGCGGGCAAGGAGGAGATGAGCCGCGAAATCTTTGTTAGCTGGTACGGCTGGTACAGCCGGCAACTGCGTGCCATCGTGCGCGGCCCGGGCGACACGAAGGAAAAGGTCCATGGCGCCGCCCGTCTGGAGCTTGCCGTGGCGGTGGAGCATACCGAAGCATTCACCTATTTCTGCGAGAACGAAGCGCGGTTCCTGCGCGCTCTTCCGGCCGAAGTGCCGCGCGCGCGAGACGTCTTCATCGAACTGATCACCCAAGGACAAAAGCGGCGGGAGGTCAAAGCGGGAGACGCAGGGCTGCTCGCCGACATGCTCAGCGGTGCATTATGTGCGGTTGCGTTGTCGTCGATCTGGCGCCGCCGGCGGGGGGATCTCACCAACCAATTGGACCTGGTCGCAGAGACCTGCTGGGCAATGATAACGGCGTAAATTCCTAACCAATGGAGGGGAATCAGATGACGCGTGAAGAGGAAGTGATTCACAGGTATTTCGACGCTTTCAACCGCCACGACATCGATGGCGTGATGGCCTGCTATCATGAGCAGCCGGTCCTTATTAGCCCGACGGGCAAGCGGTGTGAAGGGCGTGAAGCGGTGCGGCGCTCGTACGAAACCGAG
>CAVTCR010000052.1:0-99712 GCA_963733195.1 uncultured delta proteobacterium | reverse complement strand
TTGTAGGGAGTTATACGCATGGACGCATTCACCAAACACAAAGGTCTCGTTGCCCCGCTTGATCGGGTCAATGTGGACACCGATCAGATCATTCCCAAGCAGTATCTAAAAACCATCAAGCGTTCGGGCTTACGCGAAGGATTGTTTTCTGATTGGCGCTATGGGCCAGATGGAAAAGGCGATCGCAGTTTCTTTCTCAACCAACAACGTTATGAAGGAGCAAGCATCCTTCTTGCTCGTGATAATTTCGGCTGTGGTTCTTCGCGTGAACATGCACCGTGGGCGTTGGTGGATTACGGCTTTCGCTGCATTATCGCACCGAGTTACGCTGATATTTTCTTTAACAACTGTTTCAAGAACGGCATGTTGCCAGTTGTTCTGAAGGGAGACGAAGTCTCACAGCTGTTCAAAGAGATCGAAACGCAACCGGGATATCAAGTAACGGTCGATCTCGCAGCACAGACAGTGACAACGCCATCAGGCACGACGTTCCGGTTCAACGTTGATGCCTTTCGCAAAGAATGTCTGCTTAAAGGGCTCGATGAAATCGACCTGACGCTAGAACACGAGAAAGACATCACCGCATACGAGCAACGACGGAAACAGGAAGTGCCGTGGC
Organism: uncultured delta proteobacterium; assembly: GCA_963733195.1. GTDB lineage: Bacteria > Desulfobacterota > Binatia > Bin18 > Bin18 > VGTJ01. The sequence continues at coordinate 99,093 of CAVTCR010000052.1, read as the reverse complement.
TGTTTTCCGACTTGTCATAGAGGTCAGGGAATAGGGGTCGGGAGACAATGAAATAAATAAGAGAAGTCAAAATTCAAAAGGCAAAAGTACGAAAAAGAGCAAAACTAGGAGAAGCTTTCTTTATTTTTGACTTTTGACCTTTGACTTTTCCTACTAGTCCCCAACCCCTAACCCCCGATCCCTCCTCCGAAGGAGGATTTTATGAAGTTTGGTGCCGTCATTCGCAACATGGGACCGCAATCGACACGGGAAACGATCGCTGCATGCGCCCGTGCAGTAGAGGACTGTGGGTTTGATGCTGCTTTTGTCGTTGATCACCTCGCTATTCCCCCAGATCAAACTGAGGGTTCAGGCGGACGTTACCTTGATCCGCTGATGACGCTCGGTTACCTTGCCGGGATCACGCAAAAGATTCGTCTCGGAATCTCGGTGCTCGTGATTCCCTACCGACCTGCTGTGCTGATCGCTAAGCAAGTCGCAACCCTGCAAGAGTTATCAGGTGAACGGATTATTCTTGGTGCCGGCGTTGGCTGGATGCGAGAGGAATTTGCAGTCCTCGGTGTCGATCCGCGCAAACGTGGCGCACTTACTGACGAGACGCTTCAGATCTTGCACACTCTGTTTGCTAACGACGTCAATTCATATGAGGGCAAACTCGTGCAATTTCCGCCGTTTGTTTTTGCGCCGCGTCCTGCTCGTCCGCCGATTTGGATTGGCGGCAGCGGCCCGAAAGCATTGGAACGGACACTACGGTTTGGCGAGGCGTATTATCCAATTGGCTTGAAACCTGATGAGTTGACACAAATCGGGGCTTATCTTCGTGAAGAAGCGCAAAAACGGAATCGCCCTGCCCCAGAACTTATTGTCGGCGGCATGATCCGTGAGGGTGAAGGCGGAAGTGCAAGTATGGTCGATCGCATCTCCGCGTACCGAGACGCGGGGGCAAACTACTATGTCTTGGGTCTTGGTCGCTATCCTGATGCCGATACCTTCCGCCGTGGCATCGAGCGGTTTGCGACACAAGTCATACCGAAAATATAAGAGCAGTCAGCAGTCAGCTATCAACCAAAAGGAGGCTTGTCCCTTTCTTGCTATGCGGGAGGGGTTAGAGTAAGGGTCTATGATGTACATATTCCTCCTTGTTCTTATAATCTCTTTCCTGACACAGCGAGAGACTTATGGGCAGGCTCCACTCTCTTCCCCACCAACTAAAACCTGGCGTCTCGTAACCGAACTAACTGCTGAAGAACGTAAACTATTTGATTCTCGAGACAGCACTCCCCGTGATTCTCAGCTGCCAAATCTTCCTGCTGAACGCTATCCGTTTGAACCACCCTACACTGCCGAGGAGATGGGCTATCGGGCGATGGAGTTTAGCCACTCGCCGCGTTGGTCTTGCAATCTGATGGATGTCACCGGGGCACTCACCGCGCATGGTTATCTTCATACTAGTAAAATGTACAGTCCGATTTTTTACGTACCAAATGCTGACGGTCATCAGGGGTTCGCGGGGGAACTCTACGAAACCGTGCCTGGTGAACCAACACGAAAAATCACTGGACAGAATATTTTCCCTCCAGAAGATCTCGGTAATCAGATGGTCATGATTCAGTACCGTGCCGGAGGCACCGCCGCTCGTTGGGATATGTATGCCTATTCGCCCGCTCTACGTCGCGTGCGACGCCAACCACAGCCACGTCGTGGCGACAAACTGGCGCAAGGCGCAGAAAGCTTTGATGACATCTTTGGTCGTGATCCGTGGGAATTCTCCTGGCAGCTGCTTGGTGTCGATACTCTCTCTCAAACTGTGCGGTTTCCGAATACACGACCGACCGTTACCCTCGCCGATGCTGACGGCACTCTTCATGACATTCCTACGAAAAACATTCGCATGATGGGCGACACCTATCAATTCTATACTGGAGACAATGGTGTCGAATGCTGGGTGGTCGAAGCCCGAGTGAGAGAAGACTGGTTACCCAATTATTATGCGCCACGCATTATCTACTGGCTCGATAAGCACTACTTCTATCCATTGCGTATCGAGCAATACGACAAGGACGGCAATTTGATTTTTGTCGAAACTCGCATTGCTAAGCATCACAACCAGGCAATGGGCGACAAAGGATATGGCATCCTATTCAATCACTACTGGGATGTCACATTGGATTACATGCGCTACAGTGTCCACGACGCACATGAAACGCGACAGTGGTCGGAGAAAGATCGCGATGTCTTTTTTAATCCAGGAGTCCTTCCCCGGGTATGGTTTTTTGCTCCGCTCAAAAGCCAATCAGAGGTGCTCACACCAGAGCAGTACTTTTTACGCCCGACCTTGGAGCGTGACAAATTCCCAACTGCACGGAAGATCGTGCTTTCACCCGAGATAGAAGCCAAGTATCAAGCACAGGAAACCGCGGGACACTTGGTGTTTCAAGACTGACGACGCCGCACGACTTCGAGTAAACGAGCGGGAAAGTTGGACATGATCCCATCAACTCCTAAGTTGAGGAGGTTGTCCATCTCTTGCGGATCATCGATAGTCCAGACATGTATCTCACAACCAAGAGCTCGTGCAGCAGCGACAGTTTGTGTGGTCACCAGTGGGATACCCTGAAACTCCGGTGGAATTTGCAATGCCTGTCCAGGTGGGCGGTAGTCCGCCAGCTGGTTCGTCGCTACCCGTTGAATGAATTCGACGACTTCCCCATAAGCAAAGCTGGTGGCAATCTCGGGAGCCAACACTCGCACACGTGCCAGCACGGCGTCATGCTCCGACGCGAGGATGACCTGCTCTTCACGTCTACACGAGCGCACTGCCGCAATCACGAATTCCTCAATCGCCGGCTCAGTCTGCTTGATCTCGATAGTCAGATGTAAAGTGGGAAAACTCTGTAGCACCTCAACAAGTGTGGGAATTTTCACATCAGTGCCACGAAACGGAAATGTCCGCCCACCATCAGGAGAAAAATGGAACCCTGCATCAAAGCTTTGTAATTCAGCCAGGGAACGATCCTGGATATGACCATGACCGTCGGTTGTTCGTTCGAGGGTTGCATCGTGACTGACAACCACAACACCATCACGACTGGCATGGACGTCAAGTTCAGCGTAGCCAATCCCTAACTCTACAGCGCGGCGAAATGCGACGAGCGTGTTTTCTGGTGTTTCCCCACTCGCGCCACGATGGGCAAAGAGGCGCGGTTTGTTTCCACTAAAGAAGGCTTGCATAGATTCCTCTTTTATCTACGATCCTTCGACAATGAGAGTATGCCTTAGGCTATAGTAGAGACAATATGTGGCAACTGATTAAAGAAACGTTTGCGAAATGGTACGAGGATAACCCAGCCCAACGTGGAGCAGCGATGGCCTTTTATGCGATCTTTGCCATTGCCCCACTGTTAGTGATTGCGGTGGCGTTGGCTGGATCGATCTTCGGCCTTCAGGCCACAGAAAATCAGATTGTCGGTGCGTTGCAAGATATTGTTGGGCGAGAGATTGCCCTGGCCATTCAAGCAACGATCAAAGATGCAAGCCGTCCAGATTCAGGAACGCTGCCAACGATCGTCGGAATTTTCACCTTGCTTCTCGGCGCGCTTGGAGTCATGAGCGAATTACAAAGTACACTCAATACGATTTGGCGAGCCAAACCCCACCCAGGTAATCAATTGCTGAGTTGGCTGAAGGACCAACTGTTTCTCTTGGTCATGGTCTTCGGGCTTGGTTTTTTCCTGCTCCTGTCGCTCGTCGCCAGTATGGCCTCGACTGCAGTCAGTCAATCAGTCACTGCTCGCATTCCCGGAAGTACTGCCTTATGGCAATGGATAGACTTGATCGTTTCTTTCGTCTTGCTCACCTTCCTTGTCGCCGTGATTTATAAGGTCGTTCCAGCGGTACGCATAGCATGGCGTGATGCGTGGGTTGGTGCAGCCGTCACCTCCGTTCTTTTCACGCTAGGGAAGTGGCTGATCAGTTGGTACCTTGTTCATAGTAGTGTAACCTCGGCTTATGGTGCAGCCGGGTCTCTAATTGTGATCTTGCTATGGGTCTATTACTCGGTACAGGTATGCCTTATCGGTGCGGAGTTCACCTGGGTCTATGCGCACCATTACAGTTCAGGAATTCTCCCGAAACATCTTGTCTCTGCTCTCTCTGAAGCCTCCAGAACCGAGGAACAGCCTTCGTCAGATAAAGAAACGACCAAGCCATTTTCGTAAACTTCCACATTGAAACTTGATCTCACTGGAACCCGGTGGTAGGCTCGCCTCCGTTCTCACTGAGAGGAGAGACGGTATGAACGGTGTGCACGATATGGGGGGCATGACCTGCTTTGGGCCTGTCATTCGAGAAAAAGATGAGCCTCTTTTCCACGCTTCGTGGGAGCGGCGGGTGTTCGCCATGTTGATGCTCGGCATGGGACGGCTTGATACACTTGATGCGTTCCGCCATGCCATCGAACGGATGGACCCCGCGCATTACCTAGAGTCATCCTATTATGAGCATTGGCTTACGGGATTAGAAACCCTCGCCGTCGAGAAAGGCGTGATCACACCAGAAGAGCTGAATAGTGGTATCGCTTCGACGACGAACATTAGCAATGAGCCACCGCTTCCTCCCGAAGCGGTTCCTGTCGTCGTCAACGGCGGAGCGCCATCTAGTCGCAACCAAGGACGACTCAAGCCGCGTTTCAAAGTCGGAGACCGTGTCGTAGCCAAAAATCTTAATCCTTCTGGACATACACGCCTCCCCCGCTATGTGCGTGGCCGACAGGGAATGATCCACATCGTTCACGGCACGTTTGTCTATCCAGATACCAACGCGCATGGCCAAGGTGAACAACCACAGCCACTGTACTGTGTCCGATTTGATGCTCGCGAGTTGTGGGGACCCAGCGCCGCTCGACGCGATCATCTATATATAGACCTTTGGGAAGATTACCTCACTCCGATCGAATCACCACAACCTGCTCCCAAAAAAACCACAGCAACAAAGAAAGCAAAGGCACGACCTACGAAGAGAGCAACGTCAGTTCGCAAGACTGCGACGACAAAACCAGCAGCAAAAAAACAAACAGCAAAGAGGAAAACGGCTACGGCAAAACGCACGGTGACAAAAGCGAAAGCCAAGCTGGCGAAACGTAAGTCCTCACGGTCATAACTTTTCATCTAGATATGCATAATACTTCATCCTTCGACTTCACTTCGTTACGCTCAGGACGAACGGAGATCCTACCAACCCACTCGATCGATAGGGAATCAGTTATAGTCTGACTACTGGATGCTGAATACTGACTACTGTTTTCGAGGTTTTCCTATGAGCACACAACACGACGACCACGATCATAGCCACCATAACGCCGGATCTGATCCCCGGACTCAAAAGCGTCATACACCTGAGCAAACTCAAGCACTGGAAGAGCGGGTACGAAAGATTGAGGCGCTCCTCGTAGCAAAAGGATTGGTCAATCCAGCAACGCTCGACAAAATGGCTGAGACGTATGAACGTGACCTTGGCCCGATGAACGGAGCAAAAGTTGTCGCTCGTGCCTGGGTTGATCCAGCTTACAAGAAACGCTTGCTCACCAACGCAACGGCAGCGATCGGAGAACTCGGCTTCAGTGGACTACAAGGCGAGCATATGGTTGTCGTCGAGAATACACCGAAGATACATAATGTTGTCACTTGCACGTTGTGTTCATGCTACCCATGGCCGGTACTGGGTCTGCCGCCGACGTGGTATAAAAGTGCGCCATACCGCTCACGAGTAGTAATTGACCCTCGTAGTGTCCTGCGTGAGTTTGGGCTTAATCTAGACGAGTCAGTAGAAATTCGCGTGTGGGATAGCAGCGCTGAGATGCGCTATATGGTGCTTCCCGAACAACCGAAAGAGACTGAGCACCTCACTGAAGATGCTCTAGCCACACTTGTTACACGGGATGCAATGATCGGCGTGACCAAGGTCACAATATAAGCGGTAGGGGCACGGTGCGCTGTGCCCCTACGATTCATTCACAAATCAAAAAGGAAACCTATACAAGAAACGTCATGTTGTTGATGACTTCATCGTTGTTGACGAGAAGTACTTTCTTGTAGGCGATCTTGAAACTGTTTCCGTCTGGTCGCAGTTTATGGATCGTGCGACCAGCAAAGGTATCCATTTTGCTGCGCCGCAGCGCTGTTAAGTTAAACGTCGAGTAGACCGTCACTTCGTCACTATTCCCTTCTTCGATCTCGACGTTGGCGATCACACGACTGACACGCGACTTCGGGTCTTGTGCATACGCCGCACCACTCTTGAGTCGGATAATGCGATCTTCAATCCGCGCCTTGTTCTCATAGACAATCGACACATGTCGCTGTGGATCGAAGTCATCATCGTTGGAGGGTATCCAATACAAGGCGTCATCGGTCCACAGCGCAAACCATTCGTCATACGCATGACTATCCATGAGCCGCGCTTCACGATAGAGAAAGCTCTCAACGTGATGACGGTCGGGAAGCATGATTGTTTCTCCTTCGTAACGTCGGTAGGCTTTAGCGAGTTGCCTGCCGCGCGGTTCCGTTTGTACGTCGGCGGGCGGGAGCGACGACTCCTTGCGTCATCACCTTCTTCCACTGCTTCCAGATTGCACGCTGAGTTACCTCATCAGTGACTTGCCCAACTAGTGTACCATCGCTGTCCTCGTATTCGCGGTGTAGACCGCGAGCAAGCAGCAACCAAGGGTCGACCTGCGAACTAAGACCCATTTGGTTACGCTCAAACATTTCCAGGTCATCCGTTGCCCCGCCCCCTGCTGGACCATAGAACGATTCGTGACCACGTAACCGGGTGACGTTTATGTCTTCCGGTGCATCCTTCAACCGTGTCGGATAGAGAAAGACTTCGGTCTCGTCGAGCTTTATCGGACAGATCACACGGATTTGCACGCCGATGAGGACGAGGTTCGGAAACACCAACAAATGTGTACCACCGGAGGTGAGAATCTCCTCTGTTCGCTCTTTCCCATAGCGGGCAAACATTGCCTCACGATAGGCAGTGCCCGATGGTGTCGTCGGCAACGCGGCACGAAGGCCTGCTCCGTTCGCTTTATTATACGGACGAAAATCTAGCAGCGCGTGGCCGTTTCCCAAGTCTCGGGTCAGAGCAACTGAGTTACTGGCAAACACCCCTGTGATATTCGTCCCAGTCCTGCGTTTAATGTTGTCGAAGAAGGTTTGGTGGACGAAGTTGGGATGATAGCCGTCCATGCTGTTTTCGATCTGAAACTTCCAGTTGGCACGATAGCCATATTTATGAACACCAGCAGTGACATCGAGTTCGCCAACCGGTGAGAGATCGACAAAGAGATCGATCTGTTCTTTTGCCGGTCGTCCCAGGTGTTCATCGAGTGTCACACCAACCGGGCTTAAGCTACCAAAGACAAACCCGCGGTAGACTCCCATACGCGGAACTTTGCGTAGCCCGAAGTCTTCTTTACGAAACGATGCGTCATAACGATCGCTGTAAGTTACTCCCAGCAGTTCGCCATTGGTTCGGAACGTCCAACCATGGTATGCACAGCGGAACTTTTTGGTATTGCCGCGTTCGACCTGACACACTGCATTAGCACGGTGAGTACAGCGGTTCATGAAAAGTTGGACGTGACCGTCCTCGTCACGCACCATGATGACCGATTGCCGTCCGATCTTCCGGAGGCGGAAATCCCCAGGGTTGGGAATCTCACTGTCGTGGCCGATATACACCCAACCTCGATGAAAAACTTTGTCGATTTCCTCTTCGAAAATCTCCGGGTCGGTATACACACTGCCGTGCACTCGATCTTCTTTTACGAGTTCATTGTAGTCAATTGCTGTCCGGGATAGCTTCATGTTTCTCTCCTTCTATAGGGAACGGCCTGCCTCTTGGGTCTCGCAATAGCAGTATACGTTCTCCTCTTTGAAAGCGCCCTCAATGCCCTCTAAACCGAGAGTGCCCATATTGTCAAGCAAAAAATATGCATCTGCAATGTCTTGAAGTCGTAGCTCCCCATTTCTCTACCGTGGCGGGGCAAATAGCGGTATGCTATAGAGCGAAGAAGATGTTGACGATTCCCTTGCGTCATGAACAAACGCGCAAAGCTAGAGAGCCTTACCTATGTCCCGAGTCACGAACCCCAACATCGCTGAAATGGCCGGCAAAGCTTCACTCCCGCGCAGTAGCGGTGAGCTAGTCTTTCACGATCCTTGGGAACGACGAGCGTTTGCGATGGCAGTCTCATTGTGTGAACAAGGTTTGTATCAGTGGGATGAATTCCGCGATCATTTGATTGCAGAAATCGCTGCCGGCGAGCAGGATGCCGGTCCTGATGCTCATCCTGAGGATCTGCCGTCGTACTATCAGAGTTGGCTCGCAGCTCTTGAAAAGTTGCTGGCAAAGAAGGGCATTACCCTTTAGCTGGTCGGAAAATTTCTTACTCCGACAGTTTCAGATTCCTTACACTCCCTCTTCTTATTCGCCTTTCCGACCCAGTGGCGGAGTGTAGCCACTACCTTCGCCGAGCCTCGGGAATTTCAGGAGGAAAATTCCCTTTTTTTTTACCGAAAAGAAGCCGCGTGAGTAGAACGATAGCTACCCCACTCAAGCCCAATATCCAATTCGACAGGCTCAGGCGTCGAAGTAAGGATAGGGTCAAGAGTAGGGTCGTAGCGAGGATCACATTCATTATGATGTACGAGGTTATAGCTGACCGACAGTTCTGACCATTCACGAAAGAGCGGAACCGGCGAGAACCCCCTACCCACTCCCCCTCCTATCATGCCAGGGAATCGCAGTTCTGCTGTGCAATAGTCAGGAATCACGGTATTTTCATCTTCGAACTCAGGAAAGCAAGGATTGCGAAATCCGGAATAAGCGATGATCCGAGGACGAGTGAGGCCTGTATGTACAGGAAATACCGGTTCGTTGGGAAGTATTGGATGGCTATAGTAAACATCCCGATAGGTCGTTGTTGTGCGAATTTCGATATTTTCTATCCACTCGCATTCGCTGATGTACTCTTGCCAAATGGTTGTGGAGACTTCAGAAACGTCAACAATCGTCACTGCATATACTGGCGCACTATAAAGACAACAAAGAAGAAAGAGACCGGATAAACGCTGTACCATACACCCCCATAACCCCCAAGCGACCTAGGTACAATTCTAGCAAAAAGAGATTAAACAATACAAATTTACATCAATTTTCTTCGGGGTAATGATGTATATGCACAGGCTTGTGGGCCGGCGGACAGCATTTTTTCAGATAGATTTTTGGCTTTTTGTTCTCTGCTATAAAGGTGATCAAGTCTCGATTAGATAGGCGAGAGCAATCAAGAAACTCTCAAGCAAAGGTGGGAAAAGACCAGAGTGCAGTCTATCCGTGCTCTGGAAAAGAAATAGCGCTGCGTTCGTTGCAGCCGCACCTCCTCATCAATGAAAGTTAAGACTTTTGTTCTCTTGATGTGCAACGGGAAGACGTTGTAGTGTCCTTCATGAAGGAGGGAGACAGCATGTTTCTCATGCGTTTTACCGAACGAGCATATGTCGACTATACAGCTGAAGACGTACAGAACAGTTTCCGTAGTTCTGTGCGACTGACGTTTCCTAACAAACACTTCAACCCCACACTCGGCGCCGATCTCTATAACGAATATCTCGACGAATACGAGTACTCCGATCGCATCGGCTTCGACGGCTTGATGCTCAATGAGCATCACAACACACCGACGTGTCTCGGAGCAGCGATGAATCTTGAAGCCGCGATTCTCGCTCGCACGACAAAGAAAGCGAAGATCGTATTGCTCGGCAATCCACTGCCGATTTTCGACAACCCGCTACGCCTCGCTGAAGAACTCGCCGAGATCGACATGATTTCACGTGGACGACTGGTCTCTGGCTTCGTGCGCGGCACTGGCATCGAAACTTGGGCCACCAATACTAATCCGGTCTACAATCGCGAGCGCTTTGAAGAGGCGCATGATCTCGTCGTCAAAACATGGACCACCCCAGGCCCGTTTCGCTGGGAAGGCAAGCACTATCAGTTCCGTGTCGTCAATCCATTTGAGCGCCCGTTACAGAAGCCACACCCGCCGATCTGGATTCCTGGCATCGGCAGCCCAGAAACGTTAGTGTGGTGTGCACAACATCACTATCCGTATATTTATCTAGAGACTGATCCACAAGTGACAATCGACTTAATGTCGATCTACGCTCAGGCTGCTCGCGAAGTGGGCTACGAACCGGGTCCACAAAACTTTGGTTACCTCGTGCGTATTCACGTACAAGACACCGACGAGAAAGCGTACGAGGTGGGTGAAGGGTTTCTCGTTGGTAATGCTGGAGTTGGTCGTGTTCCGTTGCCTGGCGATTTTATGGCTCCTCCGGGGTACAACTCGCGCGAAGGCGTGAAGCGCTTACTGGAGCAATACAAGCATGCACTAAAGCCTGATCCGCTCTACGGTGGTGTTGATGCTGCAGGGTGGGACAAAGTTGTGGAAAGCAATCGTGTAATCATTGGTAGCCCGAAGACCGTCATCAAGAAAGTGCGACAGATGCTGACAGCGCTACGTCCTGGCATTCTCGGGGTATGGACGAATGACGGTACCATTAGTCACAAAGATACGATGCGGTGTCTACAGCTTATGGATCAAGAAGTGCTGCCCGCCATGAAAGAAATGGGTCAGGAGCTTGGTTTGCCGGGACCGTTTGAAGTAGCGCCGTAATTCACTGTTAACAGACTTGTTTTGTCTCCGCGTATCACGCTTTACGATGCAGTCGCGAGTTTCGTTTTTTATCTTCCCTCACCCTGTCCTCCTCCGTTACGCAAGTACTAGCTCTCCCGATGGACGAGGGAACCCGTATTTGAAAAGGATATCTTTTATGCCAACGACTGACCCTCATGAACAGTTCATTGAAGTTGCTGGAACAAAAATTCATTTGCGCAAGGCTGGGCAAGGAAAACCGCTGGTGATTCTCCATAGTGTGGAGGGAAGCCTTGGTTGGCGGGCGTATCATCGTCAGCTCGCAGAACACTTTACTGTCTATGTCCCGAGCCTGCCCGGCTTCGATCAGTCACAACGCCCTGCGTGGCTGGAGAGTTTCACTGATCTGTCGCGCTTTTCTTTGTGGTTGCTGCAAGAACTTGATCTGCAGAAAGTATCGCTGCTCGGTCACTCAATGGGAGGCTGGCTGGCGGCAGAAATGGCAGTGATGTGTCCGCAGCTTGTCGATCGTCTGGTCCTGGTTGATGCCGCTGGCATCCAACCTCAGCACGCAGAGATCGCCGATATTTTTCTGCATGGTCAAGACGGTACGCGACAGATGGCTTTCTTCGACCTGAAGAAGATTCCTGAATACGAGGAGCTGTTCGGTCGCAAACCATCGCGTGAAGAACGCGAGGTCCTTGTACAGAATCAAGAAAATGCGGTTCGCTACTGTTGGAAACCGTACATGTATGATCGTAGCCTGCCATATCTGCTGCCACGATTGCACGTTCCCACGTTAATTGTATGGGGAAAGGACGATCGGATTATGCCACTCGAATGTGGTGAACGGTATCAGCAAGCGATTCGTGGTGCACGGCTAGAAGTTTTGCCACAATGTGGGCACCATCCGCATCTCGAAAAGCCCGAACAGTTTGTTCATCTCGTGCGTAGCTTTTTGCAAGCGTAATCCCTTCTCCACCGGGAGAGGGCTAGGGTGAGGGTTATCACAAGTAAAGGAGCTTCTTATGCCACTCCATCCACAAGTCAAAGTCGTCTTGGATCTCATGACCAAAGCCGGGCCACCCATGCACCATCTTTCTCCCCAACAGGCACGCGAGCAGATCTTAGCGATGCGAGCTAACAAAGGAGATATCGAGCCTGTCGGTAAAGTCGAAGATCGCACGATCAAAGGTCCGGGCGGCGACATTCCGACTCGTATCTACTCACCCAATGGACGCGGCCCCTTTCCCCTACTCGTATACTTCCACGGTGGCGGTTGGGTCGTAGGCAGTATCGAGACTGTAGACGCCTCGTGTCGTTCGCTGACGAATCTAGCTAATTGCATTACCGTGTCGGTTGATTACCGTCTCGCCCCCGAGCATAAGTTCCCAGCAGCGCCCGACGACTGCTACGCAGCAACGACATGGACAGCCCTGAATGCAGCCTCTATCCACGGTGATCCACAACGCATTGCCGTTGGGGGCGAAAGTGCCGGAGCCAACCTCGCGGCGGCAGTTGCTCTCATGGCACAAGAGCGAGGGGCGCCGTCGCTTGCATTACAGCTCTTGCTCTATCCAGTCATAGACCGCAATGCCAATCTTCCTTCGAGTCGAGAGAACGCAGAAGGATACTTTCTCACGACTGAAATGATGGGCTGGTTCTGGGATCATTATCTGCGCGATAAAACAGATAGTGAAAACCCACTGGCCTCGCCTTTACGAGCGAAACGTCTCCAAGGTGTCGCCCCGGCAGCAATCTCCACTGCTGAATTCGATCCGTTACGTGATGAAGGTGCAGCCTACGCGACGAAGCTGCGCGAGGCGGGGATCCCGGTTGAATACAAATGTTACGAGGGACTCATACACGGGTTCATGGGCATGCAGAAAGCCGTGGAACCAGCGCGGAAAGCGCTGGAAGAGGCTGCCACTGCGTTGCGGAAGGCGTTTGCCAAGTAATTCTTTCGTCCCGGTGCTTCGTCTTCGCTTCGCGTAGTTTATCCTGAGCTTGGCGAAGGGCTCAGCACGAACGGAGGGTTGCTCTTCCCTCGAAGTTCCATTTCCGCGCACCTTGAATGTAGCCGCGGCAGCGGCGAAGTCGAAGGGCGAAGGGAAACCTAGGCTATCCCTTCGCCAGTCACTCTACAATTTTCCTGTCACTCCGTTTACTAATAACTGAATTCCAAACTCAATCTCCGGCTTCAAGATGCCACTGACATAACATCCACGTTTCGCCAAGTCTAAAAGTGCGCGAACGTTTTCTTCTGGGTCAGGACTCCAGACCTCGAGCGTCATTGCGATGCTCTTTACATGGCCTTGAGCATTGGCTTGCACACGTCCAGTGATACGCTCGACGGTAATTTTGCGCCGACGTGCAGCCGCTTTAAAAGAAATCGTCATGCACGATAGCAAAGCGCCAAGAAATGCGGATACTGGATCAGGTCCGGTATCAGTCCCACCGTCGCTGGTCGGTTCGTCGAGCGACCAGGTGTGGCCAAGGCTGCGTACGTGGACGGCATAGCCACTATCGTCAGATACGGTACGAATCTCGCGTTTCTCTTGCGGACCTCAGGGAGCTAGGGGCTAGGAGTTGGGGAGTTATTTGACTTTGCTTTTGGACTTCTGATTTTCTTCCTGACCTTGGACGCTGGACTCTAGATGTTCTTTAAGTTCCGCGCGTGAACGCCGCCGCACCGACACCATCAGTGACCCGATGGTCGTAGGCAATACTCAACGTCATCATCGGACGGATCACTACCTGTCCATGATCGACAACAGGACGATCTTCCACCGCACCGACAAACACGAGGATCGGTTCACCAAGGTTAATCACCGGCGTACCGAAACGAATACCAAACATCCCGAGGTTAGAAACCGTCAGACTTGCGTTGCCAATATCCTCATACCCTAACCGTCCATTGCGCGCGGCTTCGATTAAGCGAACACTCTCAGCTGCGAACTCCTTTACCGACAATTTATCTGCACGACGAACGACTGGAACGACCAAGCCACGCGGCGTATCAGCTGCAAAACCAACATCCACACCGTCGTAGAGTACCAGCGTTTCACCTTCAACGGTGGCGTTGAGTTCGGGATGTTCCGCTATGACCTGCGCCGCGGCAAGCAGAAGGAGGTCATTAATCGTGAGTGAAGGGATCTCGGCTTTCAGTTGCGCGCGTGTCGCGAGTAACGTCGTTGCATCAACATCGACCATCTGCACGATATGCGGAATAGTTTGCCAGCCTTCTTGTGTGCGGCGTGCAGTGGTCTTACGAATACCAGTAAGTGGACGGCGCTCACGAACAGCACGCCCCACGCTCTCCGCTGCAGAAGCAGTCTCCCTTACAGTCTTGGTAGCAATCGCTTTCTCAACATCGGTTGCTGAAATAACACCGTCTGTACTGGAGGCAGTCACATTTGCAAGGTCAATGTTGTGCTCAGCTGCAAGTTGTTTGGCTTTCGGTGAAGCAAGAACTTTCTTACTCCGCACTGGAACTTTTGTCGTGACTGAAGTAGACGCTCCTGACGGAGCAACCGTCACAGTTTGCGTGCTCGGAGCAGCATCGCCGATCTCACCAATGACGGTACCAATCCGCACTTCTTGTCCTTCCGGAACAAGAATATGTACGATACCGCTAGCAGGCGCTTCAATGTCGAACGTCGCTTTGTCAGTCTCAATAGTGAGTAGTAGCTGCCCCTGCTCGACACGTTCACCATCTTTTCGGTGCCACTGCTGAACCGTACCCTCGGTCATCGCCTGACCGAGTTTCGGCATCAAGATGGGAGTATTCGGAGTTGCAGTTATTTCAGCCGACAAGATCTTTCACCGCCTTATAGATGTTATCAACCGAGGGCACGACGTAGTCGACAAGTTGTTGCGCAGTGGGAAGCGGCACATCAGGAATAGCGAGCCGTTTGAATGGTTTATCGAGATACGGCAAGGCATGTTCAGCCAGCATCGCACCGATCTCAGCGCCGACTCCAAGTGTACGATAGGCTTCTTCAACCACTATACACGCACCGGTCTTTTTCACTGAGTCGATAATCGTGTCACGATCGAACGGATTGAGCGTGCGCGGGTCGACGATCTCCACCTCAATTCCCTCTTTACTGAGGCGGTCTGCGGCCGCGAGCGAACGGCGGAGCATGTCCTGCCAGGCAACGATCGTGACAGCATCCCCCGCACGACGCACGACAGCTTTCCCCAAAGGAGTGGTGTAGTCACCTTCTGGTACCTCGCCACGCATAGCGTAGAGTAACTTGTGCTCAAAATACATGACGGGATTGTCAGAACGGATGGCGGCTTTCAGTAACCCCTTTGCGTCTTCGGGAGTGGACGGCACGACACACAGCAAGCCAGGAGTGTGCATGACAAATGCTTCTGGACAAGCGGAATGTTCTGGACCAAACCCCGAGCCACCAGATGGACAACGAACCACCAATGGCACTTTGAACGCTCCGCCATGCATGAATCGCCACATGCCAGCTTTGAAAAAGACTTCATCACCAGCGGTGAAAATAAAATCCGCAAACTGCAATTCCACGACCGGTCGTAATCCCATGGTCGCCGCACCGACACCGGCACCGACGAGTACGTTCTCGGAGATCGGCGTATCAAACACTCGTTCTGACCCAAATTTCTCTAGTAGCCCTTCGGTGACTTTGAAGATTCCACCCCACACGGCGACATCCTGGCCGTAGAGGATGACATTTTCATCGCGTCGCATCTCCTCTTCGAGGGCTTGGTTAATGGCTCTGCTGTAGGTGATTGTTGGCATAGTTCGCTCCGCTCACTGGGTGTTGGGTGTTGGGGTGTTAGGTGCTGGGTTGAGAATTCTTTGCAAGTGCTTCTCGTAGGATCGAGAGCTGTTTCCCTAATGCATCCGTTTGTTCAATGAGGGCGTTTAAGTTGGTTGACATTGCAGTACTTGCAGTCGAGCAGCAATTTCAAGTTGCGTTTCCAATTCTGCAAGAGACGCACGGGCCATCGAGAAGTGGTGCAAATACTCCTTGCGTGTATTCTCGCGTATGTCCTTCAGCAATATTCGAAGGAATTGACACGGCTGCCCGCTGCATCTGACTTGCGAGTCCGTAATCTCGTGCTTCGGAAACGTTCGGGTTAGCAGATAGACCTGCTCGACCAAATCCATTGCCGCTTGCCATACTCGCAGGTCACGAAAACTTCTGATAGCCGCCTTTCGTTCCATTCTTTATTCCAAACCCCAATCACCTAGCCCCTAACACCCAGCACCTACGCATAGAGATCCTGCAACGCCGCTTCCGGCTTAATCGGTGCCGCAGCCTTCACCGTCGCTACTGCCACTTCAATCTGCCGCTGCACCTCTTCCTCTATTTGTTTCACTATTGCTTCCGTCAGAATACTAGCTTTCAGTAGTGTCTCTTGAAATTTGGGCAGCGGATCTTTAGCGGTCAACACCGTTGACGCATCTGCGCGGTACTGTTGTTGGTCGGCTACGTAGTGACCCATAAGGCGTGTCACTTTTGCTTCGACCAGTGTTGGCCCCTGGCCTGCGCGGGCTCGTTCGACTGCTTTCTGCATCACTTCATACACAGCTACAGGATCAGTGCCGTCAACTACCACACCAGGTACGCCATAACCTGCCGCGCGATCGGCGATGTTCTCGACCGAGGTCGAGCGACTCGTCGGCATCGACACTGCGAATCCATTATTCTCGCAGAAATAGATGCACGGCAGCTTTTGTACCGTCGCCCAGTTCAGAGATTCGTGAAATGTCCCACGGTTAGAAGTTCCATCGCCAAAGAAATAGACGACGACGCGTCCCGGCATTTTACGTTTAAGCGCCATGCCCACGCCTACCGAGATGACAAAACCGCCACCGAGTGTTCCACTCTCGCCTAGCACGCCACGCGGCACGTCGACGACATGCATGACGCCGCCTTTGCCGTTATTCGTCCCGCCCTGCTTACCTGCAACGTCAGCAAGAATGGCTGATAGGGGTGTTCCACGCGCAATCATGTATGCCACCCCACGGTGACCATAGAGCACATAATCATCCTTCCCAAGCGCTGCGATAGCCGCAGCTTGGCAGATCTCTTGTCCTGCCCCAGCATGTAAACTGGGTGGCAGTTCTCCTGCCATCGCCATCTGCACAATCCGTGATTCAAACCGCCGCGCTAGGACGGAGGTCTTATACACATCGAGCAGCATATTGTTGTCCATTATCAGCTCCTTAGAAGTGAAGGGGGCTGTCATTGCGAGGAGCCCTTCGACTTCGCTGCGCTACGCTCAGGACAGGCTCCGGCAACGAAGCAATCCCTTTTTCGGGCAAAGATTGCTTCGCTGCGCTCGCAATGACTTGAGAGCTTAGCTTCTCAGGCCATCTCTCAGCCAATACCAACTCGCTGAATCAATCCACCATCAACCGCCAGTGCCTCGCCAGTAATAAACCGTGAGGCATCGCTGGCTAAAAAGAGCGCAACATCAGCAATATCCTCAGCAGTCCCGATGCGATTGACTGGTGTTGCTTGTGCCAACACCTTGCGAATCTCGTCACGGGCGATCAACGTGTCATGAATCATTTCAGTATCGATCACCCCAGGGCAGATGGTATTGGCACGAATCCCTTTCGGCCCATACGTCACTGCAATCGCACGGGTGAGGGCAACGATCGCTCCTTTGGTAGCGGTGTAGGCGTGGGCATCTGCGGCACCACGCAGCGCCGCAATCGACGCGGTGTTGATGATGACTCCACCACCCCGCTCGATCAACAGCGGAATGCCATACTTACAGAAAAGAAATACACCGCCAATGTTAATATCAAGGATGCGTCGCCAGTCGTCTTCGCTGCAATGCAAGATGTCGGTCATAGCAACGCCAAACCGTTTATTCGCGGAATAGCCAATACCGGCATTATTATAAAGAATGTCGATCCCGCCACATTGGTCTTTCGCAACGGCAAGGACACGTTGAACATCCACAGCTTTCGACACGTCACCAACAGCACCTACTGCTTCACCACCAGCAGCACGAACAGCAGCAATCGCAGAGTTGATCGATTGTTCGTCAAGGTCGTTAATGACAATCTTTGCACCTTCCGCCGCAAAACGCTTCGCTGCCGCGAGTCCTTGCCCGCGACCCGAGCCGGTAATCAACGCAACTTTCCCTTGTAGTTGCCCCATACAGGTACTCCTTCACTGAAAGCACTTCTACTTACGGCCAAATCACGCGATTCTCCTGTGCCAGAAACGCGCGCGTTTCATCACCGACGAATACTTTTGCATCAGTGAGTTGCTCGACCTGGATTTCCTTCGATGCCCACGACTCTTTGAACTTCGCCAAATCTGGCCACCAGAGTTCTGCTACGCCGTCGAACGCCGGAGGAAATTCAGACTCATAGGTTTCCGGCAACACGTGACATTGCACATAGCGGATCAAATGCGGCGTGCGCGGAACCAATGGTGCATGCTTATTGCGCCAGTAATCCTGAAACTCTGCGACACTCAGCCCAGGTTTCCGCTTCACTAAAAAAAGCCCTTTCACTAGTGGAGCATCTTTGGCAATTGTTGGCCCAGCAACAACAACGTTCTCTTTGGTCGCGAGCCATTTTAACTCTGGCTGGTTAATAAAGTTGAGTTCATCCACATACGCCCCTTCGAGATATTGTGGGTTAGTACGCATGCCCACAGCCGTTGCGAGATCGTCGTACCACACCTCAGCGGCACCATGAAACGGAGCAATGCCAAAACTCGCGCTCGCCTCAGCAATCCGATGGCTTTGTACATACCGCCGCAGGCTCTTGATCCGCAGGGCCAGATCAGCATGAGTAGTCCGCCAGTGGTTGTGAAAATGTTCGTCGCTCGTGCCTGTTTTTTTCGTCAACAGAGCAAAACACTTAATCATGATGTCCCTCCTTAAAGGCATGGTGCGGGCACCATAGCCTACCCTGTCACGCAGACGCAAGATTATGGAAAGGAGAAGAGAAGAAAGAAATACCGTCGCTTATTCAATTACTTTTGTGCGAGGAACCCGTTGTGGCAAATGCACCCGAAACGTCGAGCCTTTTCCGACTTCACTCTCTACACTGATTGTTCCACCAAGGAGATCGAGTAATCGCTTCACGATATGTAACCCAAGGCCTACGCCCATCAGTCCACGGACGTTTGCTGTGCTTCCCTGCCGAAAAGCATCGAAGATCTCGGATTGTTGGTCCACTGGAATGCCAATTCCAGTATCCTTAACGTAAATCTCAACCCCACCTTCGCAAGAATGCGCCCCGACTGTGATCTCTCCTGTAGGGGTGAACTTGATCGCGTTATTCAGAAGGTTCTTGATCACGACTTTCAGTTTTCCTGGGTCTGAAGACAGCGGTGGCAGGTCACGATCTACTGGCCAGGTAAAGCGTAAGCCAGAGAGCTCACGTACTCCGTAGGTTTCTGTTTCGATCGCTTGCAACAATTCCGGGATCACCACTTCGGTGTGTTCCACGACGAGGCGACCGGCTTCGAGCCGGTTAAGGTTTAATCCATCGCTCACGAGATCAAGCACGCTGCACGCATTAGCATGGAGTCGGTACAGAATCGTCCGTTGTTCCTCACTCGGAAGACCAAAGGCCCCGTCGAGAAAAAGATCGAGGTAGCCAAGGATAACACTGAGTGGTGTGCGCAATTCATGATTCAAGAGTGACAAAAATTCGCTCTTGGCCCGATCCGCTTGCTCGGCTGTTTCTTTTGCGTCGCGTAAGCTCTCTTCCGTCCGTTTCCGCGCAGTGACATCGCGGAAAATTCCTTGCACCCCGGTTAGTTTTCCGTCTTTGTCATACATCGTGCGGGTCCGGCACTCGAGCAACACCACACTGCCGTTTTTACGGACAACCTCTACCTCTAGGTTCGACTTCAGTTTCTCACCGTTAAGGAATCGCCGGGTCCGGTCTTCGACTCGCGCTGCGGCGGCGGGTGTAGTAACCGTTCGGAAGTGCTGGCCGACCAGCTCTGCGCGTGACCATCCCAACAAGGCCTCGGCGGCACGATTTACGGTGGTAATGATCCCATCTATGGTCAAGGTAGCGATGATGTCATTCGCATTCTCGAACAACCCGCGGTAGCGCTCTTCGCTTTGACGAAGGGCGGCATTCATCTGCGCGAGTTCGGTAGTACGTTCTTGCACGCGCAGCTCAAGTTCATCGTGCGCCTTGCGCAGTGCTCGCTGAAGGCGAACTTCTTCAGTCACATCCTGTGCACAACCAATGACATAGAGCGGGCGCGCGTCCTCTTCATACCAGACATTATGGTAGCGCCACAGACGAGGCTCACCGGTCGTGGTCATGACACGCATAAAGCCTTCATCAGAGCGGTGCTGACGTATGCGCTGCAAATACATGCCAAAATGGGGCTGGAATGACGGCGCAAGAAAATCGCGAAGGGTTTTTCCCCTCCACGCATTAGTGCTATAGCCGAGGGCCTGAGCGGCAGCCGGATTGACGTAGAGCAAATTACCATCGAAATCGTGAGCACAAATGAGTCCTAAGCTCTGCTCCACCATTGTTCGATAGAACTGGTCAGAATGTATTTGTACAGAAGCAAGTTTTTGGGCTTGAGTCTCGGCCCCATGAATTTCGGTCTCATGCGGTGGCACAGGTGCATTTTCCTTGAGAAGACCCGCTCCCTGCTTTTCAGTCTTACTCATCGCCTTCTTCTCTCCATCGTACTCACGGAAGTTCGCGTCACATGCGTTCCTCTATCCGCTGACATTCTGTGAACCTAGAGACTCGTATACCCAGGCTCCTACACGATCGGGATCATTTCTCGACAGAGCCTACTATTCAAGTCTAGCATGATTAAAGGCCGATTTCTTTTGCGAAGCGTTGCTGCACAATCGCAACAATCTCTTGTCGTACAACGTCGAGCGGACGCGTAGAGTCGAGCACACGAACGCGGTGAGGCTCCACACGAGCTACAGACAAGAACCCGTCACGAACACGTTCGTGAAAAGCAACCGACTCTACCTCAAAATGATCCGCGGTTTCGTTCCCGCGTCGTTTTTGAGCTCGGCGTAACCCCTCAGCGACAGGGACGTCGAGCAAAAATGTCAGTGCAGGTACATAACCGCCACAAGCAAAGGTGTTGATCTGTGCTAGCAGTGATAGATCAATCTTGCGACCATAGCCTTGATACGCGATAGTCGAGTCAAGGAAGCGATCACAGAGCACTAGTTGATTCGCATTGAGCGCGGGCGCAATCACTTCCTGGATGTGCTGCGCGCGATCGGCGAGCATCATCAGCACTTCGGCACCGAGAGCAAGCGGAGTGATCGGTTCCAACAGCAATTTTCGTAAAATCTGCCCAAGCGCGGTGCCACCCGGCTCACGAGTCATGACCACCTCACGGCCGTGCGACCGTAGGGTATCCGCTAGGAACTGTATCTGCGTGCTCTTCCCGCAGCCTTCAATCCCTTCAAAGGAGATAAAAACGCCGGGCATGGCAAGAACATACCCGACTCTTAGGGGCTACAACAGCCCTAGGTACCAGGCGATGAGCGACTCACCAATGAAGAGGTAGCTTAGTGCACCAAAAGAAAGGAACGGGCCAAAGGGCAGTGCAAGCTTGCTATCAGCACGATTGCGAATCATCGCTGTCACTCCAACAATGGAACCAAGGAGCGAGGCTATGAAAATAGTGAAAGGAATCGCTCGCCAACCGAGAAACGCACCAATCATGGCCAGTAATTTGACATCTCCACCACCCATCCCTTCGCGTCCGGTCAGCAGTTGGTAGCCAAGAGCGACGGCAAGTAAAGTCCCACCCCCAACGAGTGCACCGATAAAGGAAGTCCATAAGGTTAAGGTCGGTAGCGGAGAAAGTAAGGAGAACAACAGCCCAGCGAGGACACCAGGAAGGCTAATCACATCTGGAATGATTTGATGATCGAGATCAATGAACGTAATCACTACAAGCGCTGCAGCGAAAGCAAAGTATCCAAGTGTGGTAAGGCTAGGGCCAAACTGCCAAGTCAAGACAACAGCAAGGAGGCCGGTGAGCAGCTCGACCATGAAATAGCGGATAGAAAACTTCTCTCCACACGAACCACAACGCCCTCGCCGCATCAGGTAACCAAGCAGCGGTAGATTATCATGCCAAGGTAATAAGGCTTTGCACGCGCGACAGTGAGACGGTGGGGAAACTACCGATTCGTTTACTGGTAAGCGACAGATGCAGACATTGAGAAAGCTACCGACGCACGCACCAAAAACGAAGACGAAAAACAGAAACAGTAGTGGATATTCTGCCGCAAGAATCACTGGAACCCCCAACCTAGAAAATGCATTCTACTGAAGAGTATAGAAATCTCTGCCGTACACTGCAAATGAACCTAGTGACAGGTATCGGCGATTATTTCGTTCTCTTTATTCCACGCGCACTCGGCCAGCAAGGTTAACAACGACACGTCGGGTTTCTCCTCCACCCACAGTTCCGAGAGTAATAGAGATTCCTCCGTCAACAGCGCCACGCGGCAAAAAGATCACATCTCCACCGGAGTTGACTGCCGCAATACGAACGTCACGGGGAAGAGGGATCGTGGCCTCAGCAACCACTTCCGCGCTATGGGAGTGAAGCAGTTGTCGCTGCCATACTCCGTCTTGATCTTTGTCCACGACGTAGTCATGGCTAGTTGGATGAAATGTGACACGAAGGCGACAGTTTTGTGAGACTGCTTTCATCCGAACGTATTGCAGGTTGGCCACCATCTGCCGGGTCGCGTCGTGCAGACGCGTTTGCGCAAGCAACGGTCGGAGCTGGAGGGTGAGAACAGCCCCTAGAATACCAAGAAGCGTCAGAGCAATGACTACTTCTAGTAGGGTAAAGCCGGCATCGTGAGTGGGAACGTGATGCCGATAGACACCCTCTTCGTCATTCCGGGCAAGGCCGCAGGCCGCGACCCGGAATCCATCCCCCGCCTCCTGGATTCCGGCTTCTGCCGGAATGACGGCAAGTTTCTTTGTTGTCACCCTGAGTGAAACGAAGGGTCTCTCAAAGAGATTCTTCGCTCCGCTCAGAATGACACGCCCGAGGGGTCGTAGCGTAAAGTGCACGAATGTTCTGTAACCCAATTTATCCATCAAACTTCTCAGTCCATGACACGGTCTGCGCTAACAATGCCAAGGCACGCGTCGTGGCTTCACAACTGTAATTCACTGCAAAGGGAGAGCAGTCGTTCGTTGCTTCAACCAGGTCGAGATCGAACTTACGATCAAAGGTCGCATCGTCACGAATTGCCACCGAGCCAGTGATCTGTCCGCAGGCAGTGGACTCTTCGACACGCAAATCTCCGTCGCCAATAATGAAAACCATACCGCGCCAATTTAAGGTGGCATTTTTCAGCTGGACAATACGGGGCACCAGCAGAATCCCGACACCGTTCACTATCGCTCCACCGCTTATCTCAAGGGCTCCGGTCCCCTCCTCAATGACGGTGATCTTCGGCGTATCAGGAGTTCCATAGATATGCGTTCCTGAAGTTATACTGTCAGTGATTCTAACAGTACTCGTACTTGGCAACGCAGTGACACGCTGGGCGATCTCATCAAGCGCGGTACGCAGGCGGGTTTGTTCACTTGTCGCAAGGAGCGTCACCATCGGTGCGGGAGTTGTTGCAGTAGGTGTAAACGGTCCGCGATTCTGCGGTGCCGCGGGAAGATACGAGGCTGGCGGGAACGCCGTGGCTCGAAGTCCTGCTTGGGCAAGGTCAAGATTCACAAAGCACGTCGGGTCAGTCCCGACACACGAATCCGTGCGGAAACGCGGAAGAGAAGCAGTACCCCGAACCCAGGACAGTCCCGGAGTGCAGGTGCCATCAGCAGTGCTACTACCGCTGGCAAGACAAAACGCATTCGCACGGGTAACGATCTCCCGTTGCAGTGTGGCTATGGCGGCAAGCAGATCCGCCTGCGCAGCGGCTTGGGTCGTCGCGAACGGCACAGCCGCCGGACAATCTGACGACAGCGAGCCGTCTGAAGCATGGTTGCGAGCGTCTACGCTAAAGCTGGGAATGCGGCGTCCAGTTCCGCTCCCGTGATCGTCAAAATCTGGGTGCAGCCCATCGCCATCATTGATGACAACCCCGGTGGGAACGAAATCAGGAACGTGGACAATCTCCTCAATAACTCTTCGTGAACCTTCTGGTCCTCTTCCAGTTGAGGTAAACCGATACAAACCGTTACCGAGGGTTGCTACCTCAACACTATATGTTCCATTTGCAAATGTTATCGGGCCGATAGAAACAGGAAGTACGGCAGGCGAAAAACTTGTTTCGAGCCAGTTTCTCCCGACCGCTGTCCCAGCACGAGCAATCCAGAGAGTTTGTACTCCGCTGAGCAGATTACGCGCGATCATGACATCAGTACGACTCAACGCGAGCCCACTGACACCAATAAATAACAGGAGGACCATCAAGATCAGTGTCGTAATCAGAACGATCCCGGATTCAGAAGAATTGATGATTGCCGACTGCGGATTGACGAGTGACATGGAGGTTACCTCGCTGGATTCGGAAGAAAGATGGTAGAGGTATGTTCCGAGGTTAATGGTTCAGTGATTTGGGGGTCAGGGTGGCGCTTGCTGGTACGGACGGTAACGACAATGCTGCGAACCGCCGCACGCTGATCTGCATTCAGGGGTGAGCCGAGATCAGTGCCATCGCGATCAAAATAGCGCATGAGAAAACCGCTCGACGGAACATCTCCGATAAACGGTTGTGGCGCGCCTCCGCCGGAGGCGCGTTTGATCAGCTGGGTGTCTGGCTCGTACACATAAACAATGCGCTCATTGGGATCATCTGGACAGCCGTCAGCTGTGGACCCAGTACTATTACCACGATAATCATACTGCAAGGTGATGCGCTGACTCTCGGCGTTCGTCAGACGCTCGAAACCAGGGCAACCTGTCCCTTGTATCGGTCGTGCCCCAGCGAAGTGCAGTTCACGCACGAGAAAGTCGATCGCCAAGCGACTACTCTCTTGCAGATCGAGTTTGATCTCCTGCACTTTCAGCGCACGGGCATGCAGCAGATAGAAATTGTACAGCACACCGTAGAACAGCCCAGCGACACCCATTGCAACCACCAATTCAAGTACAGTCAGACCAGAAGAGGCTGTAGACTTCAGGCTGTAAGCTGTAGCTGGATGCTGAAAAAGCCGTTCATGCTTCGACTTCGCCCTCTGCGCGACGTTCAGCACGAACGGCCAAAATACGAAGCCTAGGTATTCCCGTTCACCCTGAGCCCTTCGACAAGGCTCAGGATAAACTACGCGCAGCGGAGTCGAAGGGCGTAGTCTCGATCTCTTCAGCAGCTTGCTAGGCTCTAGGCACATGACTCATCCTTTCTATTCATTAATTACCGTGGTGACAGTAATGGTATGAGAAGTGTAATCCATCCACGAAACAGAAATATCGATTTGTGAGACTCCGACCTGCGGAGTATCGGTCAAGATCGTCCAGGTTCGGGTGAAACCCGCACGAGGAACGTCACTGCCAGCCACGAATATCGGGCCGCTGGCAAGCAACGCTTCTAGTTTATCTTGAGCGAGAACAGTAGCGCGGGTGAGATGTTCGCTGGTGTTATTAGCACGGATACTTGTGGTCACTCCGGAGGTAAGTGCCACAGAAGCAATGGAAAACACGGTCAGGGCGACAAGAGTTTCCAAGAGGGAGAAGCCCGCGTTCTTCATGATGGGTGATACGTGTTGCGTGTTACGTTTTACATATTTCGTTACGTATGATGCGTGTTCTCTTACTCCTCCCCTCAATCCAAACCTACACTCCCGTTTTCCTTTGTTACGCTCGTTTCGTCTTCGCCTCTACCAAAGCGGCCGTCAATAATGGCACAACCTCAGCATAGTCACCAACGATACCAAAGTCAGCATTTTGGAATATCAACGCTTTCGCGTTCTTGTTGATCGCCACGATTGTTCCAGAGCGGCGAATACCGACAGTGTGTTCAAACGCTCCACGAATACCAATCGCGAAGTACAATTTCGGAGAAATCGCACGACCAGTGAGACCGATTTGATGCTGTCGTGGAAGCCAACCCAAATCCACGATGTCACGGGTTGCCGCGAGCGGCGCGCCACCGAGCACCTCGGCAAGTTTCTCAATCACAGGGAAATTGGCGACCCCCCCGATGCCTTTGCCAATGCCGACAGCAATCTCGGCGGAATCAAGCGCAGCGGCGTTGCCGGCGTCGGCATTATTTTGCGAAACAACCTTGACACGACTTGTAACCGCGTCATCCGGCCAGAGCATCTCAATCCGCGCTTGGCGTCCAGGCACTGGTTTCGCTTTTTTCAACATGCCTGGGCGAACTGTGGCCATTTCGGGGGTTGTACGAGAAAGAATCGGTGCGACGATGTTACCACCAAAGGCAGGCTTGTATTGCAACAGTTGGCCTCTGTCGTTCACATCAAGGTCAACACAGTCACCCGTGAGCCCGAGACCAAGGCGCGCCGCCACACGCGGGGCAACATCACGGCCAATCGCAGTTGAACCGAGCAATACCACACCAGGCTGATGGGTTCGGATCGTCTTGGTCATCAACGCAGTGTAAATGTCTGTGCTGTATGGGTCGAGACGTCGATGCTCAGCCAGATACACAACATCGGCACCATGCAGAGCGAGTGTCGCGACATGCTGATCAACGCCACTGCCTATCAAGAGAACACCGACTTCGCCGCCATACTTGGCCGACAGCTCAATTGCTTTGCCTAACAATTCGAGCGTGATCGGTCGCAAGGCGGTACCAAGCGTTTCCGCTACAACCCAGACGGCTTTGCCACCGCTCGATTTTTTGGTGGTTTGGGGTCTCGCGTCCTCATCTTCACCAACCCATTTGCCATATAGACCACGCTCAAGCAGCGCCTGGACAAGTGTCTGCACTTGCGTCGGCAGGTCACCTTCGAGGATCTTCTTCTCGCGCGCAACCTCGACAGTTTGCACTGATTCTACCCACGTGGGCGAGCCAGCAGCACCAAACTGAGCCAGGTCTGAAGAAAGATCACTTGCCGTTACGGTTTGGATCGGCTTTTCTTTGGCTTTCTCTTTGTCCGCTTTATTGGGAAATTTCTCTGGAGCTAAATCTTCAGTCGCTGACAGAAGGGCAGGCAGCGGACACTCAACAGTTTCAAACCCACTATCGGTCTCACGCTCAACAGCGAGCACAGTGCCATTCACAGTGAGCTTCGCTACGGCTGTGACCTGCGGGAGGTCGAGAAGCTCTGCTACTTCCGGGCCGACCTGGCCAGTTTCAGCATCAGTGCTGTGACGACCACAAAGAATAAGATCGTAACCTTCACGTTTGAGAGCAAGGGCCAAAGCACGGGCAGTAGCCAGCGTATCGGCTCCCGCAAACGCCCGATCTTCGAGATGAATGGCGCGGTCTGCTCCTAACGCGAGGCAGTATTCCAGCGCTGCTTTCGCTTGGGGTGGCCCCATCGTTAACGCGACAACTTCACCACCATGGTTGTTGCGCAATTCAATAGCTTTCAGCAACGCCCGGACATCAAATGAGCTGACTTCTGAAGGAACGCCCTCACGTTTAAGGGTTTTGGTCTCGGGGTCGAGTTTCATAGCCGACACCACCGGGACCTGTTTAATCAGCACGACCGTTTTCATGCAGAGCACAACTCCTTAACTGTCTTAGTGGGCTGGAGACTAGCGCGTTGGCTAGGCAAGCGTCAAGGAGAAAAAGAGGATAAAGGATAAAGGGAAAAGGATAAAAAGAAAGAAGTTTCCAGAATCCACGACTCCTTCATTTGTACCCTTACCCTTACCCCTTATCCTTGTCCCCGAGTTCATCTTCCGCGAATCCGCATCAGCTCGTTAATAGTCAGATCAAGATCTTCATCACGAAGCAGCGGTGACGCAACGCGTTTCCGTCGTACCAAATCCAATGAGAGTTCCGCGGTGATAAAATCTTCCTCGTAGTAACGCCCCTTGGCTAAACGACGACCGAATGGATCAAGGATTTCCGAACCACCCCAGAAGCCGACTCCATCCTCGAAGCCAACGCGGTTCGCGTAAATAACGAAGAGGCCAAACGTCTCAGCATATGAGCGGTTAATCAACTCCCAGTATCGTGCGTTGTCGTCTTGCACCTCACCATCAGAGATACCACGGAGTGGGCTACTAGATGGACAGATAACAAACAGGGCTCGATCGAGCGCAGCAAGATAGACAGTTGAAGGATGCCAGAGGTCCTCACAAACTAATAGTGAGGCACGCCCGAAAGGTGCGTCAAATGCACGGACCTGATCCCCACGAGCAAAATACCGCTGTTCATCAAACATGCCGTAAGTCGGCAAATACACTTTGCGGTGGACGTACCGCACTTCTCCTCCGGCAATATACGCGGCTGAATTATAGAAACGAAAATCAACACTTTCTTCAACGAACCCGACAACAAGCGGAACGTCCTGACTCCACTCTTTGAGCTGAGCCATTTCTGGTGAGTCGAGATCAAGCGCGACCGTAGAGACCAGATCACGCACGTGATAGCCGGTCAAACTCAATTCAGGGAAGACAAGTAAGTCAAGTTGCTGGGCCGTTGCCTTGCGGACATTTTGCTCACACAAGTCGAGGTTTGCTTCCAGGTTGCCTAAGAGAGGGTTAATCTGAGCGACACCAATTTTGATTTTCATGCGTTTCACAATTGCTCGACGGTTCGCGACACTCAAATAACTTCAAAGTGAAAGCGTTTGTAGTCTCGAATGAGGGAAAAGTCATCCTCATTCGCAGTATAGATGACTGCGCCGATTCGTGCTCCACATAACGCAATGAGCGTGTCGTTAATCAAGCGTGGAAGTTTATCCTTAAGGTTCGGCCGTTCCTTCAGCATCTGTGCTAACAGGTCTCCGGTCTCTTCCCAATCGAGAAAAACCGGGGTGATCAAGCGTCGCGTCCGTCGAAAGGGAAGAAAGAACGCTTCCACTTGTCCACGAGTTTGTGCAGTGCGGCACCCAGCCTTCAACTCTTGCGCGACGACTGCGCAGAGATATGTCGTCGGTAACGAGCGAACGAAACGCGGAAGAAGCGCATCATAATACGCACGATTACGCATCGCGTTAATGTAGATGCTCGTATCGTAAATCGATTTACTGGAAGCGACTCCTGCGGTAGTGGCCGAAGACATCCTCGATCTCTCCCTTTTCACAGAGTTCTCGGAACGCTAGGAGGGCGTCCTCTTGCGATACAACTAATTCCAGAGCGCGTTCGACGGCTTCGGTCTCAGTTCTCGCGCCCAATGCTTTCTGCGCCTTCTTTAAGGTATCAACTCGCAGATAGAAGTTTTTCCGCTGTACCGGCGTTAATCGTGGAGCACGCGCCATATCGGGTTCCTCCGAGTACGTAAATATAAGAGAACGGTTACGTATCCACAAGCCAATCCCTCAGCCACCGTAGGACGTGCGAAGCGCGCTAATGAGCTGGCGCGGGCCACGTGCCCCACATCGCTCTACTGAATTTACTGTTGGTTCCCCTTGCTTTTTCCCAACGAAAACGTCAATCACAGAGAAGGCGTGAAGGATACTGCCGACAGGCTTGGGGATCACCTTCACTATGTCACTCAAATCAACGCCACAGGAGGTCCACAATGGAATTCGGCGTTATGGTGGCCACTAAAATTGACGACTGGCAACTGCTCAAGGAAGCTGAGGATCTCGGATACGATCGTGCCTGGATCCCGGACTCGCAGATGCTCTGGTCGGATTGTTATGCCACCTTAGCATTGGTCGCGCACAATACCTCTCGTATTCACATCGGCACGGGAGTGGCCATTCCCGGTGTTCGGCTCGCACCGGTCACAGCACATTCGATTGCCTCCATTGGCCGCATTGCCCCAGGCCGCGTCTTTCTAGGTATTGGCACAGGGCATACTGCCATGCGAGTGATGGGTATGGCCCCAATGCGCGTCCCAGACTTTCGTGAGTATCTACGTGTCGTGCGTGCGCTCTTGAAAGGTGAAGAAGTCGAGTACACACACAATGGCGTCACGCGTGCGATTCGTTTTCTGCACCAAGATTTGGAGTTCATCAATCTCCATGATTCTATTCCCATCTACGTCGCTGCTAATGGCCCGTTGGCGCTACGAGCTGCGGCTGAGTATGGGGACGGGTTGATGTCCGTTTACACTGAACGTGCCGACTTCATTAGCGACCCGCTTCGCGTCGTCCGGGAACACGCGACACGCAAAGGTCGTACCTTGCCGACACCTTTCCACACAGCAACGGCGACAACTGCAGTCGTTCTGAAACCAGGCGAGAAGTTAACCTCCGACCGAGTGATTGATGAATGTGGTTCACAAGTGATGGCTGCTGTCCATTTCTTTTATGAGATCTATCAACAGACCAAGAAGGAGGAAGTGATTCCTCCCACCTTCGCGAACATTTGGGAGCCATATTGTGCCCATGTGAAAGCGATGAAGACTCCTGCGGAGAAGCGCTACATGCAAATTCACAATGGGCACTGTACGTTTCTCATGCCTGAAGAGCGTCGCTTTGTCACACCCGAGGCGATTCGAGCGACCACGATCGTAGGCGAGCCAGACGAGATTATTGCCCAACTACGCCAGGCTGAACGGGCGGGATTACGGGAAGTGACGTTGTTACCGCCACGAGAATACAGTCGCAAAGTGTTTCGCGATTTCGCCACGCAGGTTATTAAGCGGTACTAAATGAGAGAGCATGACAAGCAAGCGGCGAAAAGGGGAAGAGGGAAAAGGGGGAATACGGAAAGCAGAAGCAGTGCGTGCATCTCCGTCACTGCGCAATCACATGGACCGCAGTTGCCTTGAACGTGGCAATGACAACACTCCCCTCAGCAAGATGCAGGATATCAAGCGACGGGCGAGTGACAAACGCCACCAGGGGAAAACCACAATCCAGATGCACCTTGAACGTGATTCCCCACGGAAGAATGCGTGTCACTCGCGCGGAGAAATAATTGCGCGCGCTCGAAGGTATCACCGTTTCCGACGGAGCCAGGAGCGTAACCTCCTCGGGACGGAGGCACAGCGCAACCTCGGTTTCAGGTGGTAAAATAGAAGTAACAGCGATGCGTTGCCCTGTGCCCACGCGGACTTCTGCAAACCCCTCGGTTTGGGAGTCCACTGTCCCACGGAGAATCGTTTCAATCCCGACGAAATTGGCGACCGCTTCGCTGACTGGCTGGCTAAATACCTCTTCTGGAGAGCCGACCTGGACAATCGACCCACGTTCCATCACCGCAATACGATCTGCGAGACGCAGGGCTTCTTGACGGTCATGAGTAACAAAGAGTGTGGTTGTATGGGTTTGACGCTGAAGGTGATGAAAAAGATCGATCAAGGCTTCTCGGGTTGGGGCATCAAGCGCAGAAAATGGTTCATCGAGAAGGAGGAAGTCAGGATCAAGTACGAAAGCTCGTGCTAAGCTCACACGTTGTGCCTCTCCCCCTGAGAGAGTACGCGCTTGCCGATGAGCAAGGTGGGCGATGTCGAGTCGCTCAAGCCATTGACTGACTTTGTTCCGGATTACAGCGCGTGGCGACCCCACGTAACTTGAGACCACTGGCGACATTCTCAGCCACTGTGGTGTCAAAGAGTAACGGTTCCTGAAACACCACCGCAAGACGACGACGCAGAGTCGAGAGGCGGTGCGCGAAAAGACACCGTTTCTCCATCAAACTGCAGACTCCCTGACGTTGGCGACTCGTAAGAAAGCCAGTGTTTGCAGAAGTGTACTTTTCCCTGCACCATTCGCACCGAGGACAACCAATACCTCGCCTCGAAGAATATCGAACGCGGAACAGAAAGCA
The DNA here is from genome assembly GCA_963733195.1 of uncultured delta proteobacterium. Lineage (GTDB taxonomy): Bacteria > Desulfobacterota > Binatia > Bin18 > Bin18 > VGTJ01. Next base: position 67,560 of record CAVTCR010000052.1, on the reverse strand, counting down.
GCGTACGTCCACCGGTTTCGACGCGGAGGTTGTAGACGGTAACGAACGAGGAAGTACTCATGGACAATGACAACTAACATGGGAACGAAACGGCGAAAGGGGGAAGCGGAGAAAAAGAAAGAAGAAGATCTGCTACATTCGCTTCTTCTTTGAAAGACGAGGTTCGGTTATGTGTCCAAGTCCTGCAGTATCGTCACAACATTCCTCTTCAACGGTTCGAGATCAGTTGCCACAACAGACCACACAACATCGGTATCGATCCCAAAATAATCATGTACCAGAATGTTCCGCATGTCGATGATCTTCATCCACGGCACAGCAGGATATTGGTCTCGCAATGCAGAAGTTATAGCGCGAGAAGCTTCCCCAATAATTTGCAGGTGATGAACAATCCAAGTTTGAATCAGTTCATCCTCTTCAAAGGCTTCTTGTCCCTGTGCTGCATACTTCTCGATTCGCTCGATGGCTTCTTAGATATCGAGTAATCGCTCACGATCTTCTCTCATAGTGACACCGCCTCCAGAAGAACGCGTGCACGAATACGAATCCGGAGTCCTTTTTCGGTCACAACGTCCACCTTGCAATGAAGAAGATTCTGCAGGTCCATGAGTAAGCCGCCGAGGTCGAGCAGACTACGCCCGGCATCAAGGTCAACCAGAAAATCGATGTCACTGTCTGGCCGGGCGTCTCCTCGCGCAACGGAACCAAAAATACGTACATTGTGCGCCCCGTGTCCTGCAGCAAGACGGAGAATTTCGTCGCGTTTTTCTTTAAGAAGCTCACCGTTGTTCATAAAGTACTTCTCCAAAATTATATTGATTACGACCGCATCAAGATAAATTCAGTGTCATACTTGTCCCATGCTGGTACCATTTCTCAAAGGACTCAATCACTCAATGACTCAATGCTTCCAACAACGCCTTCGCCTCTTGCAAATCTTTCGTATCAAACCCTTCCGTGAACCAGTTGTAGATTTCGGCTAACATTGTGAGCTTCTTCTCTGCTTGCCTTGTTGCTGCCACAGACGCGCCAAGCTCATCACCGCCCGCAGTTCCAGCGACTTGGCTTGTTGCTTCTGGGCGATGTCGATAGCCTTGAAGAAACATGCTTCGGCCTCTGCTGAGGATCTAGGATTTGGGTGTCTAGGGTCTGGATTTTCAGATTTTTGACTTTTGCCTTTTGACTTTTGATTTTTCTGACGCTAGACCTAGACCTGCGCTAGCTGGAGCTCGCCCTTGAGCCGATACAGCTCCGCCTCGTAATGACGCTCCCCAGTTTTGTCTCACCACATCCAGCGCCTCGGCCAGCACGGCAAGCCCTTCTTCTGCCTGCCCTACTTTCCCATACGCCTCGGCCAGAAGGGCAAGAAAATATGGCCGGGTCAATTCTGCCCCCGTGGCCCGCGCAGGCAGCCAAGCCCTGGCGTATCTGTGCAATCCCTTCTTCTCCCTGTCCTTGCTCGGCCAGCACCCAGCCCTGCAGATAATTCCCCATGCCAACCAGAGCGCAAACCCCTGCTCGCTAGCAAGTGCCACACGCTTCTGCCTGCTCCTGGGCTGCTTGTCCCTCTCCGGCGGCACTGATGGAGCCAGGGAGCCAAGTCTAGAGCATAAGCCAGACTAAAGGGATGAGACAGCTCTCGGGCCAAAGCGAGCGCCTCGTGCTCCTCTCCAGAGCCTGACCCGGATAGCCAAGATGCCACAGGGCCAAGGCCGCAAGGATAGGCAACCTAGTCCTGCTATCACTCGTAGACAAAGGGATAGAGCGTGCTTCTGGGATCGTAGAGAGCAATTCCCTGCTCAAGTTGGTCTTGGGCTCGAGCAAACTCTCCCAGGTAGAACAAGGTCATTCCCTGCATCATGTGGGCCCACATAAGAGTGCCGGATCGTGGATATTCTGGGCCAGGCGGAGGAGTTGTTCTGCCAGTTCACGCGCCGTCTGTAACTTCCCTCGCATAAAATAAAACGACGCAGCCAATAGTACGGGGAAGAGCTGCGGGGTCTCGCCTAGCTGCCGGCACAGCTCGAGCGCTCGGGTGTAGGCGCGTTCTACTTCAAGGGCCGCATAGCCTCTGGTGAGCTATCAGTGGCATACTCAAGGTAATTTGCAGCGTGAGTTCTTGCTGGATGCGCTCTGGAGTATCCGGCAGGATCTGGAGCAATCCAGCCCCTTGGTGAGGTGACTAATCGCTTCCACGTTAGCCGAGCGTTGGGTCGCTCTTTGTCCTGCTTGTTGCCAAAGGAATGGCCTGTGCAATGAGTCCTGCCTCTGTGTAGTGATGCGCCACCAGTTCGGGTTGGGTCTCTTTTGTTTCTGGGAAGCGTTCCTCCAACACCTGCGCTATCTGTCGGTGATACTGTTGCCGTTGCTCTTGAGCAGCGACTGATACGCAGTATCCTGAATCAGCGCATGTTTGAAGAGATAGGTCGCTTGTGGCGGAACTCCCCGTCTGATAGACGAGTTCTGCCTCGACTAACTGCTTCAGCCCGTGCTGTAACGTCTCTTCGTCTACCGGCGAGACGGCGTGCAGCAGTTCATAGGTAAACTCCCGCCCCATGGTCGCGCCCAGTTGGGCGATCTCTTTTGCTGCTCCGAGCCGATCCAGCCGGGCCATCAGAGCGTCCTGTAAGGTGGCAGGGATGCCCAACGATATGGCTGACCGGTCGAGTCTTCCTCCAGACTCAATAGACTCTTTAGACTCTACAGACTCCAAGACTGTTTTAGTCAACTCTTCCACAAACAATGGCACGCCGTCGGTCTTGCTCACAATCTGTTGCACGACTTCCGTGGGCAGCAACTTACCGCCGCTACCTGCTCGACCATCGCCTCTACCTGGGAGCGTCCTAAACGATTGAGCGTGAGTTGGCTGAGATGAGGAACGCGGATTTCCAGGGTGGTGTGAACTCAGGGCGAAAGGTCAGTACAGCCAACAGCTCGCGCGGTTGGACACTTGTTCCAAGAAAGAGCGTGAGCACCTCCAGCGTGGAGGGATCAGCCCAGTGGAGGTCTTCCCAAGCGCAGTACACCGTCCCCTTTTCCGCTTCCTCGATGATCCACGCCACTAATGCTTCTTGCGTCTTCTGCTTCTGTTTTTGCGGACTCAGTGTCAGAGGTGGTGCCCCGTCCGGATGCGGCAACGAGAGCAAGGCCGCCATCAGCGGAAAAGTATCGGCCTGAGGGAAATGGTAGTGGGAAAGGATTTGTTGAAGTTTCGCAAGCTTGACCTGTGGAGCATCGTCTTGGGCAAACTGCAAGAGCCGCTGCAGATGCTCAAGGATCGGATGGAAGGCGCTGTTTTGGTGATAGGGGAACAGCGGAACTCAATGCGGGTAGCACCATCGGTGAGGACATGTTCAGTTAGGGCTTGCACCAGGCGGGACTTGCCAATGCCCGGCTCGCCACTCAACAGCACCACTTGACCGTTGCCGGTTTTGGCCTGCTCCCAACGTCGCTGCAGCAACCCGAGTTCCTCTTCTCGGCCCACTAAAGGAGTCAAGCCTTTCCTGACCGCCACGTCAAAGCGGCTCTGGGCCTGACTCTCGCCTACGACCTGATACACTGCCAGCGGGGTAGAGATGCCTTTGAGTGTCTGGTGGTCCCAGCTCCCGGCACTCAAACAAGCCTGATACCAACCGCTGCGTGACCGCACTGAGCACCACCGTGTCAGGTTCAGCCAAGCCCTGGAGCCGAGCGGCAATGTTCGGTGTTTCGCCCAAAGCAAGGATTTCGCGTTTCTCACTGCTGCCGATCTCGCCAATGACGACTAATCCGGTGTGAATGCCGATGCGGACTGTGGAGTTGGCCTTCACCCTGGTTCCCTTATCCTGTTGTTCCCGCGAGAGGGAACAGGGAACCTGTTCTTGCAATCGCTGAAATAATTTCTAACCCCGCCCGCACGGCGCGGGCCGCATCGTCTTCATGCGCCAACGGGATAGCCGAAGTAGACCAACAAGCCATCGCCCAAGTGCTGGGCAATATGCCCGTCGTAGCGCCGGATCACCTCGGTACAGGTCTCTTGATAGGCGCGCACGACCTCGCGTAGCTCTTCGGGATCGAGTTGCGCAGAGAGCGCAGTCGAATCCACCAAGTCACAGAACATCACGGTCAACTGCCGCCGTTCGGCGGTCAGGACTCGGTCGTCGGAGTCCGAGATGTCCGGAGGTCTGCGACTGGTCTTCTTCGCTTTTTCCCCTTTCGCCCCTTTTCGCCGTTTCCCCCTCCGCCCCTCCGCCTATCCAGACCAGAAATCGACCGTCCTCATCAGTCGCGATCTGCTTGGCACCGATGAGTTCTTCCTTGAGGTCTTCCAGATACTCGTCATCCAGCGCAAACCGCCGCTTTAAGCCCCGGTAGGAAAGCCGCTTCTCCTGCTGTAGCAGGGCTTCGACTTGGGCGAGCACTTCATCGAACGTCATGACGCGTCTTCCTTTTGACTGACTTCCGCTCCTCTGTCTTCTTTTAGTATGGGCACGTGTTCTTGTCACCTGACACGCGCCATTACGCGACGTCGCTGAATCGAAACCCTTTTGACTGTTGCCATCCTGACGTGATACGACAAATCCCATGGACCAGCCGATCGATACCACGCTTGAACGATTTGTTGATCATCTGACGCGGGGCTTCACCCCCGAGTTGGCACAGCATTTCGCGGAACTCCCAGAACCTCACGCTGACTTTCAGGCTCGGCTTGATGAGTTGGCCGAAAAGGCCAATGAAGGCATGCTGAATGCCGCTGAAGCCAAAGAGTACGACACTTACATTGAGCTTATGGACTTTGTGGCGCTTCTGCGATTAAAGGCCCGCGCGTGTGCCTCCAGCTCACGAACCTCGTAATGGATGACGAAACCAAACAACTCGTTCGCCAGCGAGCTGAAAGTCGTTGTGAGTATTGCAGAGTTCACCAACGTTATTATCCCGATTTCGCCTTTCACATCGAACATATCATTGCCCGACAGCATCGCGGGCCTGATGAACTGGAAAACCTCGCCTTCGCTTGTCACCTCTGCAATAACAAGAAGGGACCGAATCTTTCCGGCATCGACCCTGACACTGGTGAATTGACGCGACTCTTCAATCCCCGCACCGACGTCTGGAGTACACACTTTCGTCTTGAGGATGACGGATTCATTCTTGGGCTGACTCCTATCGGACGCACAGCCGTCTACGTCCTTGGTATGAACGTTGCCGCTCGCGTACAGATTCGTCGGGTCATTGCTCAGCTCGAAGCTGCGGAGAAGCAGCAATAGTGCCGTGTCTACGCTACAGTGGTCGTCGTCGTTGCTGTATGTAAGTGAGCAGCGCATTCACGGCGAAAATCAGCAACAGGAGGATCACACTCAGTGCAATGGCAATATCAAAATTCCCCTTGCTGGTTTCCATCACAGTTGCTGTAGTGAGGACACGGGTGTGACCAAGAATGTTGCCGCCAACCATCATCGATGCGCCAATTTCGGAGATGACGCCACCAAATCCGGCCATCACCGCAGCTAACAACGGTAACCGGGCCTCACGTAGCAACAGCCACACCAGCTGTGCCCGTGACGCGCCGAGCGCGAGAATTTGGAGGCGTAGCTTCGGATTGAGTTGTTGGATTGCCGCTACCGTAAGGCCGGTAACGATCGGCGCAGCAATCACGACTTGTGCAAGTACCATCGCTGTTGGTGTGTAGAGCAGCCGGAGAAAGCCCAACGGCCCACTGCGCCACAAAAAAATGGTGACAAAGAGTCCGACCACTACCGGCGGCAAACTCATCCCTGTGTTGACGAGGCTCAGCACGAAACGGCGGCCAGGAAACTCAGTCAGTGCGAGGAGTGTTCCGAGCGGAATGCCGACGAGCAAACTAATAAGTGTAGCTGTCAGTGAGATCTGGAGAGAAAGAAAAGTGATCCGCCAGACTTCAGGGTCGCCGGAAAGAAGTAGCCAGAAGGCGTGCTTGGTGCCGGTGACTAGAAGATCCATTGGGATAAATGGGCAAAAGGGTCAATGGGGAAAAGAATAAGACTTGGAGTAAAAGGGAAATGGCGAAACGGAGAAAACAGTCTAGGAAAGTCTAGGCGTCTAGGAGTCTGGAGTCGAAAAAAGGAGAACAGGGAAACAGAGAAAGGGCAGATACGTATTTCCCCTGTTCCTTTTCATCTTTGTCCCTTTTCACCTTTTCGCCCAAGGTGAAGCTTATGAAGTGGTCTTTTTCCCCGACAGCGAGGTGAACCACTCTCGGATGATCTTGATGAGGTAGCGCCAAAAATTGATGGCAGCGCCCTGCCGCACCTCCTCTCCTGGCATGGCTTGGATCTCGGCCTCCATTGCTGTGAAAAATTGGCCAATCATCATCTTGGCCGCACCGTCGATCATCCGTTGCCCAACACTGGCAAGCGGACCGCCGACCTGAATGTCACCGCTGTACTTGAGTAGCGTCTGTCCGTTCTGCTCTTCAAGATCAAGCATACCGCTGCCCTTGATGAAGCCTTGCTTGCCTTTGCCGTCGATCAACATTTTATAGTGCGACGGCGGTTGCATCTCGTCGAGCTTCACTTTGCCGGTGTAGACACCTTTGACGGCGGCTAGACCAACATTGATCTGACTGCTATATTCATTTTCCCCCACTGCTTCGAGCTTTTCACAGCCCGGCATACACTTGGCTATACGTTGTGGGTCAATAAGAAACTCCCAGACTTTTTGACGAGGAGCGGGAAATGTTTGGGTGCCACTGATTTTCATAGAACGCTACATGTACAGCGTAACAGCGTAACATGCAACACGCTAAGGCCACCCGCGTTACGTAATGCGTGATCACGATTGTGTAGCAGTTTTACGTCTTTTGCTCTTTCAACCGCCTTCGCCAATGCTCGCTTGGTGTACACCTGCACGAGATGAGTACGATACTCGGCAGAAGCAAAAATATCCCCATTCGCGTCGATGCCATTGGTGGATTGCGCTGCCGCTTGTGCCAAAGTTTTTTCATCTGGCGTTTTTCCGGTCAACGCAGCTTCAGTATCTTTGGCGCGAAATGCTTTGGCCGCTGCTCCGGTGACTCCGACGCGGACTTTGGCACATTTGCCACTCGCGTCAAGCGTGACAAGGGCCGCAACACCGACGACAGCAAAGCCTGACGCTGGTTGTGGCACTTTGAGATAGACGCTCCCGGTTTTCGCGGCAGAAGGCGTAATACGGACTTCAGTAATGATCTCCCCTGCCTGGAGGGCAGTGGTAAGCATGTCAACGAAAAAATCCTCAGCTTTAATCACCCGCTTTCCGCCATTACTCACGGCGTGAATCTCTGCCTCTAACGCGAGAATCGCCGCAGGATAATCCGCCGCGGGATCGGCATGAGCGAGACTGCCGCCCAACGTTCCACGATTGCGCACTTGCACATCACCAATGTTGCTCGCGCACTCGGCAAGTAGTGGAGATTTCTGTTGTACGAGGGAGGATGATTCCACCTGATAGTGGCTGGTTCGTGCTCCAAGACAGAGCTTGCCTTGATCTTCCTTTATGTAGGCAAGATCGGCAATGCGACCAATATCGATCAGATGCCCAACCGATGAGAGACGGAGCTTGAGCGCGGGCAACAAACTGTGACCACCGGCAAGAATCTTGGCATCGTCGCCATACTGACCAAGCAACGTTAAAGCCTCGTTCACAGACTGAGGAGTGTAGTATGCAAATGTTGCCGGAATCACGCCTGACCTCCTTTAGCTTCTTGAATCGCTCGCCACACTCGTTCTGGTCGTAGCGGCATGTCGATATTCTTCACCCCAAACGGAGCAAGCGCATCAAGCACGGCATTGACCACGGCTGGCGTGGAACCAATCGTTCCAGCCTCGCCAACGCCCTTCACGCCAAGGGGGTTCACGGGTGTGGGAGTGACCGTGTTGTCGAGTTCCATCCACGGCATCATCGCGGCTTTGGGCACGGCATAATCCATCAGCGAACCTGACAGCAATTGTCCGTTTTCGTCGTAAACCACTTCTTCATACAGCGCTTGCGCAACTCCTTGCGCGATTCCGCCATGTACTTGCCCTTCGACTAACATCGGGTTGATGATGTTGCCGCAGTCATCAACCGCTATATAGCGGCGGAATTGGATGTCCCCAGTTTCGGCATCGACTTCGACTACCGCGATGTGGGTACCGAAAGGAAACAAGCAGTTAGAAGGCTCATAGAAACTGGTCGCTTCCAGGCCGGGCTCGATGTTCGGAACACCGGCTTTGAATCCGTATGCAGCTTCGACAACCTGCTGAAAGGCAATGGCCTTGGTTTCATCATTCTTGAGAAAAACCTTGCCGTCGCCAAACTCAAGACTCTCAGGCGGCGCTTCCATCATGTGACTAGCGATCTTCCGCGCCTTGTCTTTGACTTTGTTCAGTGACATCAATAATGAGGTTCCGCCCAGTGCCATCCCACGGCTGCCGAACGTGCCCACGCCATATTGCACCAGTGCAGTGTCACCATGAAGCACGACGACATCATCGATATCGACGCCAAGTTCATCGGCAACCATCTGTGCGAAGCTCGTTTCTTGGCCTTGTCCGTGTGGAGAGATGCCGGTCAGGACGGTTACTTTGCCTGACGGGTCAACGCGAACTGTGCAGCTTTCCCACCCACCGGCTTTGAGTTTTGGCGGCAACAACACGGAGGGGCCAAGGCCACAGATTTCAATATATGAGGCGATACCAATACCAAGGTAACGACCTTGCGTACGTAACTCTGCTTGTTCCTGGCGTAAGGCGGCATAATCGACCATCTGAAGGGCTTTGTTGAGCGCCGCTTCATAGTCGCCACTGTCATACACCAGTCCTGTCGGGTTGGTGTACGGGAACGCCTCTTTAGGAATAAAGTTCTTGCGTCGCACCTCAACCGGGTCGAGTTTCAGTTCAGTCGCGACAGCGTCCATCACGCGCTCAGCAATAAAGGCAGCCTCAGGCCGACCGGCACCACGGTAGGCGTCGGTCGCCATTTTGTTGGTAAACACGGCGATCTGCTCGAAACTCAAGGCTGGGATTTTATACGCCCCGTTCATCAACAGGCCGGTGAAGCCGGGAATCATCGGAGTGAAGAATTGGAGATACGCACCGAGATCGAAAATAAGTTTCGCCTTGATGGCAGTGACAGTTCCATCTTTCTTAGCTGCAGCCTCGATGTACTGCACCTGTCCACGACCGTGAATGGTTGCAGCAAAATCCTCACGTCGCGTCTGGGTCCATTTGATCGGTTTGCCCAATTTCATAGCGAGATACGGGACCAGAATCTCTTCTCGATAGATGTTGAGTTTGGCGCCGAACCCGCCGCCGACTTCTGGAGCAATCACTCGTACGTGATGTTCTGGGAACGCGAAGCACTTCTGCCAGTTGCGTACGCATGAGATGAGGAGCTTGGGTGGCAGACCAGACCGTGAGGTGTTTCATGGCACGGTCCCACTGCGCGACAGTCACGCGCGGTTCCATCGCCATGGGAATCAAGCGCTGCTGGACGATTCGTAACTTGACGACGACGTCGGCCTCTTTCAGGGCTTGATCGACTGCCGGGTTAGGCTTGTTCCACACGAAAGACAATGTTATCGCCGAATGCTTCGTGCAGGAGAGGTACGTCGGCTTCGAGAGCCCGCTCAGGATCAACGACGGCATCGAGCGGATCATAGTCTACGTCAATCAAGTCAAGCGCGTCACGTGCGACATAGCGCGACTGGTAGCGACAACGACCGCTACTGGTTCGCCAACATAGCGGACCTTGCCCTCGGCTAAGAGCGGATGATGTGGTCGTTTCATCCCTGGGACTTCAGCCGCAGTGGGCACGGCATCCGTCTGGCCGGCGATATCCGGCGCAGTCAAGACGGTGACAACACCAGGAAGCTGTTTGGCTTGGCTGGTATCGATGCTGTTGATCTTGGCGTGTGCGTAGATGCTCCGCAGCACACTCATGTACAGCATTCCCGTGAGTTGCAGATCATCGGTGTAGGTTGCCTGGCCGGTAATGAGACGTGGGATCTTCGCGCCGTTTGATACGTGTTCCAACCATCTTGGGGGTAATTGGCATAGTTTCCTCGCTTCGCGAGAATGAAGAATTAAAAATTAAGAATGCAAAATTGAAAATGGAAAAAGGAATTCTGTCTTCAATTCATCATTCTTGCATTTTGCATTGTCTTCGCCGCATGTTGCACTGCCTTCACAATATGTTGATACCCCGTGCAGCGGCACAGGTTGCCTTCAAGTCCGTGACGGATTTGTTCTTCTGTCGGATTGGGATGTCGCTGCAAGAGTTGATACGAAGCCATAATCATCCCAGGCGTGCAGAATCCACACTGCAATCCGTGCTCTTCCCAGAAACCGTCTTGCAACGGATGCAGCTTTCCGTCTTTTTCCAGTCCTTCAACGGTCAGAACCTCACCGCCATCGGCTTGCACTGCCAGCACGGTACAGGACTTCACTGCTTGTCCGTTGAGGATAACAGTACATGCTCCACACAGGCTGGTTTCACACCCGACGTGTGTGCCGGTCAGGCTCAAAACGTCACGCAAGTAATGAACGAGCAATAGACGGGGTTCAACCTCATTCGTATACGCTTGGCCATTCACTGAGATCGTTACTGTCCTTGTCACCCTGTTCTCCATTCGCGCTGTAGCGTTTTCCGTTTTTCGTCGACTTGGGTTTGCTCACGAGTGATTAGCGACCTGCGCTTCAGTAGATTCCAATGTCTGGAGTTTGGCAGTCAGACTTCACAAAGTGGGTCGTTATGCTGATCGGACATATAGTAGAAGAAGAACTTTATCAACCTGTGATCGTTGGCTGAAAGCGTATCTGCAAACCCGAGAGTAGGGGTCATTGCGAGGAGCCCCTTCAACTCTCCACGCCCGTCAATCCGAGCAAGGCCGCAGGATTTTCAGGAATCGCCTCGATGGGAGACGGCTCGTAAGGTTTTTCTTGCCTCAATTGATCGCACGAGATCGAGGCTCCTGGATTGCAAATGTTTGTACACCCACTGCTCCACAAGACTTTGGCGAAAAACCCATCGCCCCTTGACACGTCTCCCTGGTAGCCCTCGCTCGTGCACAAGACGGTACACGTGATGCTCGCTGACGCGGAGATATGTTGCAATCTCACTAGTAGTAATGAAGTCGGTGCGCGTCATGATGGTTTTGTCGAGTCTGGCCGGTTCTGCACGAACTGCCAGCCAAATCGTCCTTTAATGCATAAATGCCCGTGTCCTACATCGTGGTCTAAAGGTGAAGTGACTTTCACTATCTGATTGTCTTGGACATGGAGGGTGAGCGTGCAACCTACGCCACAATATGGGCAGATGGTGTCGGTCTGGGTTTGTTGGGCCTCATCCCAAGCACTCGCCTGACGCAGCTCGTGCTCACTACGGAACATCAAAGCTCCAGTGGGACAGACGCCAATACAATTGCCACAATACACGCAGGCGGAGTCAGGAAGCGGGGTCGCAAACTCGGTAGAGATGCGAGCATCGAAACCCCGCCCAGCCACAGCAATAGCAAAGGTATTTTGTGCATCGGTCCCGCAGGCTTCCACGCATTTATAACAGAGGATGCAGCGGGAATAGTCGCGAATGTACAGGTCATTATCAATCTTCACGGGCTGTGCGACGGTGGCCGCAGTGGTTCCATCCGGCTCATGGTGGTGGCCAGCATGACGATGATCTCGCTCTCCGCTTGCGGCGGCCGGACCAAACCGCTCAGGATGGGCATCGTACCGTTGCATGTAGTCTTTCACCGACGGCGCAATCGAAAGGTCTACTGACGAGGCGAGGAACTCCAGAACCAGACGGCGACTGAGACGTACACGCTCTGAATCCGTTTGCACGACCATGCCATTCTCCGCCTTGCGCGAACACGCTGGCACGAGCACACGCGAGCCTTCAACTTCAACCACACATACTCGACACACATTGACTGGAGTCAGATTCTCTAAGTAACACAGCGTAGGCGTCGAGATATTTTGCGAACGGCACGCGTCAAGAAGCGTCGTTCCTTCTGGAACACGGATGGGCTTTCCGTCAATGGTCAACTCAACAACACGTTTCGCGGACGTTGGAGATACAGCAGACATAGTTTTCTCACGGTTAAAAAATTTTCAGTTTTGTCAGGGCAGACTCTATGGCGCTGGCGGCGGTCTGCCCCAGGCCGCAAATCGATGCGTCGCGCATGACCTGGCCGATCTCCGTACGGAGTGTCAACTCGTTCTGTAGAGGCCCCAGCAGTCGCCCGGATTTCATGCGATGAAGCCATTCTTCTTGCCGCACCGTACCAACCCGACAGGGGACGCATTGGCCGCATGACTCGTCGCGGAAGAAGGCAGCGATGCGAAGCAGAATCGCCTTGAGATCGATTGAGTCATCGAAGACCATGACCACGCCAGAACCGAGCGTAGCGCCAATCGCTCGTACTCCCTCAAATGTCAGCGGCGTATCGAGTTGATCGGGAGTGACAAACACTCCAGCCGCTCCGCCAAGCAGGATAGTCTGCAACGGCCGTTGGTGCCGCACTCCACCTGCCAGTTCCAACAACTGGCGCAGGGTTATGCCAAACTCAACTTCATACACGCCGGGACGTGTCACACAGCCAGACACACAAAAAAGTTTCGGCCCGACAGAACCTGGCGTACCGATCGTTGCGAAAGCGGGACCGCCATGCAGCACGATATCGAGCACGTTCACCAGAGTTTCGACGTTATTGATAACCGTCGGCTTACCGAACAGTCCGACCTGCACTGGAAACGGCGGCTTGTTGCGCGGCTCGCCACGGTATCCTTCAATAGAATTCAGCAATGCTGTTTCTTCTCCGCAGATGTAGGCTCCAGCCCCACGGCGTAGTTCAATATCGAAACGGAATCCGTGCCCCATTACATTCTCACCCAGCAAACCTGCGAGAGCGTGCTTGCGCAATGGCGTTCTCTAGTCGCTTGGTCGCCTGTGGATATTCGCCACGAATATAAATGTAGCCTTGCTCACAACTCGTTGTGAATCCAGCGATCGTCATTGCTTCCAGTAAAGCGAAGGGATCTTCCTCCATTACTACACGGTCCTTAAAAGTGCCGGGCTCAGACTCGTCTGCGTTGCAGACCAGATAGTGTGGACGCGCAGCAGCGCGGGCGACCGCCTCCCACTTGCGACCCATGGGGAACGCGGCCCCACCACGACCGAGCAGCTTGGAGTCGTTGACCTCGCGGATAACCTCGTCGGGGCCGATCTCGATAGCTTTTCGCAACGCCGCATACCCGCCGTGCGCACGGTAGGAATCAATACTTGTGGGATCGACCACGCCAACGCGACGGAGCAAGCGAAGCTTGGGGTCACCAGCCTGGGGAACCGGCACGGAGAAGAAGTTCGACGCCGAGCCACCATTCAAGGCGGCAGCGATGTCCGACGCTCGTGCGGGCGCGATCACCTGACTCTTGCTGAAGCACCAGCGGTTAGACAAAGCGCTGCGGGCGCACGTTCGCACACGCCGAGACATGGACTGCGATGCCAGGTGACTTGACCGTTTTTGCTTGCAGCGCCAGCAGGACCGAGCGTCTGTTCCAGCTCAGCGCACACCTTCTCGGCGCCATTCGCAAGACAAGCAATATCATCACACACATGCACTGCCACTGGCGGCTGTGGAGACAAAGAAAAAAGCGCGTAGAAGCTCGCCACGCCATATGCCTCGGCAGGGGGAATGCTGAGACGTTGGCAAATGTAGTTGAGCGCGTCAGGACTGATCCATCCCATTCGATCTTGGACTGCGTGGAGCGCGGGCAGCAGCAAGTGTCGTTGAGCACGCAGTTCGTGACCACCACGCGCCTCACGTCCGTCTTTCGTGATGTTGCGTATCCCACCCGTCCAGCCAGATTCTGGAGGGCCCAGCACCGCATCAACTGCTGCTTGCTCTTCTGGTTTCGCCGGGGTCTCACGTAAACGCAGGTCCATTTTCGTCTCTCAATGCCTCTCTATCGTCTTTCAGTCAGGCTGCTCCATGAGCGACGCCTTATCGCCAGGGGCAGTCAGTTGCACTCCGACGGGTCCCAACTTTTCAATGCGGATTGCTGTCGCTTTGAATTCAGCCGTCCCCGACTTCGGGTCAAGGGCTTCGATAGTCAACTGGTTCGTGTCCACCTCATCAGGAAAGTGCATCGTCATAAACGCCAAACCAGGACGAAGGGACGAATCGTACCGCACCGGCGCGATGATCGAACCACGGCGTGAGGAGATCCGCACTCGTTCCCCATCTTTTACGTCGTACCGCAATCCATCTTCGGGCGAGAGATCGAGCGTCTCTCCGCGTCGCAGTGGGGAACTGTACCCTCCGGTTTGCACGCCAGTATTGTAGGAATCGAGACGGCGACCAGTCGTCAGACGGATGGGAAAGTCGTCGTCCAGTCGATCCACCGGCGGGTCATGCTCGACTGCATGAAACGGCGCTTTTGGTCCTTGCACCGGCTCTTCCCATAAACGGTCGTGCAGCAATGGCGACCCAGGATGATTCTCGTCATAACACGGCCACTGGAGTCCGCCATGTTCTTCGAGACGTCGCGTAGCTCATGCCTGTGTGATTGGGGCTCAAGCGGCGCACCTCGTTCCACACCTCTGACGCCGTGGGTTGTCCCCACTCGTAACCAAACTGACGGGCCAGGTCACAAATGATCGTAATGTCATCGCGGGCTTGACCAGGGGGATTCAGCGCTTTGCGTACCCGCTGTACACGCCGCTCACTGTTGGTCACGGTTCCTTCCGCTTCACACCAACCGGCTGATGCAGGGAAAACCACGTCAGCCAATTCAGCTGTGGCCGTGAGGAAAATATCCTGCACGACGAAGTGCTCAAGCCCTTCGAGCAAATGCATGGCGTGCGATACGTCGGCTTCTGATTGGGCAGGATTCTCCCCGATCACGTACAGCGCCGTGAGTTCTTTCCGTTCCATCGCCGCAAACATATCGCTGAGATGCCAGCCGCGTTTGGCGGGAATCTTCTTTCCCCACACCGTCTCAAATTTGGCGCGCAACGTGTCATCCTCGACCTGCTGGAACCCGGGAAGGCGGTCCGGCAGAGCGCCCATGTCACCGCCGCCTTGCACATTATTTTGTCCGCGCAACGGGTTGAGCCCTGAGCCGTAGCGTCCCACGTGACCGGTAAGCAGCGCCAGATTGATGAGCGCCAGCACGTTATCCACCGCGTTGTGATGTTCGGTAATGCCGAGCGTCCAACAGATCATGGCGCGGTCAGCTCGAGCATAGGCATGCGCCAGTTCACGGATCAGGGCGGCGGACACACCGGTTTCGCGCTCCGCGTAGTCGAGCGTGTACTTCTCCACACAGGTGCGATACTCATCAAAGCCCGTCGTGGCGCGGGAAATGAATGTCTGATTCGTCAGTCCTGCCGAGATAATCTCCCGTCCCATAGCATTCGCCAGTACGATGTCTGTGCCGACATCGAGCCCAAGCCAAACATCGGCCCATTGCGCGGAACTGGTGCGACGCGGATCGACGACGTAGAGCCGCGCGCCATTGTGCACCCCTTTCAGCACATGGTGAAAAAAGATCGGATGCGCCTCGCGCGCGTTCGACCCCCACAAGATAGTGAGGTCGGTCTCCTCGATCTCTTTATAGGAGCTGGTACCGCCCCCCGCACCGAAAACTGCCGCCAGACCGGCGACACTGGGCGCGTGTCAAGTGCGGTTACAGCTATCGATATTGTTACTGCCGATCACCAGGCGCGCAAACTTCTGAGCCATGAAGTTCGTTTCGTTCGTCGCCTTTGAACAGCTAAACAGCCCGAACGTCCGCGGTCCATGCTTTTCTATAGCAGTCTGAAAACCCTGCGCGGCGCGAGCCAGCGCCTCATCCCAACTGGCGGGACGTAAGCGTCCGTTGTCACGCACGAGCGGTTCAGTGAGTCGGACATAAGAGCGTTTCATAATCGATCCTTTCCTTCTCAACTACCGAGAGCAATCCGCTCCGGGTGAGAGTACACATTGAAAGACTGATCACGGAGAAAACCCACCAAGGTCATACGGAAACGTTTCGCCACCTCAACTGCCAGGCTCGACGGAGCAGAGACCGCGCAGACGATGGGGACGCGCGCCATAGCGGCCTTTTGCATAATCTCGAAACTCGTCCGGCCGGACACAAGCAACACCCGTTCGCTTAAAGGCGTCTCGCCCGCCAACACCGCCTGCCCCACCAACTTATCAACGGCATTATGGCGACCAACATCTTCCCTGAGCGACACAAGTCGCCCGGTCATGTCGAACAGGCCAGAAGCATGCAGCCCACCAGTCTGGTCGAAAACTTGCTGCGCTTGGCGGAGAACAGGAGGAAGCCCAGTGAGAATAGAGCCGGGTAACACAGGGCCAGGAGCGACAGGGGCGCAGTGGATAGCAATCTGTTCGAGTGAAGCTTTGCCACAGATCCCACAACTCGAAGTCGCGTAAAAATTGCGCTTCAATGGCGCAGGATCAAAGAGATGAGAAAGGCGAACAGTGACAATGTTACAAGGCTGTTCTTGCAAGAGGGCAGGACCAGAGTCGATAGCAACGATTTCTTTGCAAGAACGGACAAGCCCTTCCGTATAAAGGAATCCGATAGCCAATTCATGATCATGGCCAGGCGTTCGCATCGTCACGGCAACACTGATAGCTTCCTGATCGGGACCGCATACGCGGATTTCCAAAGGCTCTTCAGCAGCAAGCCAATCCGCCTGATCGAATCGAACGCGGTTCCGCATGGCAAGAACATCAGCCTGGACAATCTGTCGGCGGCGGAGGCGTTCGTCCTCTGTCCGCTGAAACGGAGGCACGCTTTTCCCTTCTTCCCTGGCAGTAGGAGGTAAGTTATTTTCGTTATGTTCATTCAGCATAACGATTCACAAAAAAATTTACTCTTGCGTAAAGGCCTTCTTAAACCGCTTATCCACTATTCCTTTAAGCCCTGCGGTAAACTCGTGGAAATGGCGAACATAGTCACGTCCTTCCGGCGTCAGATGAGGTTCCACCGCCATGTTTCCCGCCAACTGCTCGTTGTGTCAGTTTCACGCCAAGACCTTCTTCCATCTCTTTCAGTTTCCGCCACGCAACACGAAAATGCACACCTTGTTCTGCGGCAGCCGCATTGATGGAACCAGTTCGCTCTACCGCTTCCAGGAGCGCAATGCGCCATTCACTGAGAACGACTTTGCCATCCTGCTCTAACCAAAAGTTGGAACGCGGATGCATACACGCAACTTCCTCTTTTCAGTCCTTCGAGGAATTACAACAGGAAAAGAGAAGAAACAAGCCAGTTGCGTAACCTGAATGGAGCGTAGTGGAATCCAGGACCATAGAGAAAAGCGATCAAGGATTTCATCTGGGCTACGGCACTCAAGCTTCATCGAAGATAGAGTTTTCCCCTCTTTTGTTGGTATTTTTACGTTCTGCTCAAAGCAACGCAGCGATCCGTTTTGCTTTCGCCGTCAGATGGTCCACCCGCTGAAAATCATCAAGGATTTTTCCTTCTTCAACTTGGTCCTCAATAATCAGCTCGTTCATTCCTTCCCATGAAGCTACCCCATACTTCTGACAAACTGAAAGAATTTCCGCTCGGAGTGAGCGGAGTTCTTTCTCAAGCAAAGCAGCTAAACTGCGCTTCTTCAACTCCTTGACGGAAACCCCAAGCACTTCTGCCGCTTCTCCTAAACCGATGGACATAGTCGCCTCTGTCTCCTCTTCCTCTAAGCTTCGTGCGATGCAGGTATCACCGTTCACTGTTTGGCAACAGATTGGACCTCTTCTAGACTGACAATCTTGCTAGAGGCTGCTGCCTTTAGTATTTCCAACAGCGCCTTCGCCTCTTGCAAATCTTTCGTATCAAACCCTTCAGTGAACCAGTTGTAAATCTCTGATAACATCTGGTGAGCTTCGGCTTGCTTGCCCTGTTGTTGCCACAGGCGGCTTAGGCTCATCACCGCTCGCAGTTCCAGCGACTTCGCTTGCTGCTTCCGGGCAATCTCGATGGCCTTGAGAAAACACGCTTCGGCTTCTCTTGGGGATCGGGGGTTAGGAGCCTAGGGCCATTCTTCTGATGTGCTTCGACCTGTAGACTTCAGCCTGTGCCTTAGCCTTGTCTGGCTAGCGTGAGCTTCGCCTTTCAGCCGATACAGCTCGCCTCATAGTGCTGTCTCCCCAGTTTTTGGACATGACTGCCAGCGCCTCGGCCAACTCAGCCAGCCCTTCTTCAACTTGTCCTACTTTTCCATACGCCTCTGCCAGCAGGGCAAGATAATATGAGCTGCCACAACTCTGCCCCGGTAGCCCGCGTATGCGGCTAGACCCCTGGGCAGTTGTCTGAGTCCCTCCTCTACCTGCCCTTGCTCGGCCAGTGCCCAGCCCCGCAGGATGGTTCCCTCCGCTAACCAGTACGGAAACCCCTGCTCAGTCGAAAGAGTAATCGTTGCCTCTGCCCGTTCTTGGGCTAGCTGTCCCTCCCGGCGGAGATGATGGGCAACTCGGGCGGCAAAGTTAAAGGCGCATGCCAGACTAAAGGGATGAGATATAGCCCGCGGCCAGGGTAAGCGCCTCTAGCTTCGCTGTCAGGGCCTGGTCTGGATAACCACGAGTACCACAGGCACCAGGCTGCATAGGATAGGCATCACCACCCCGGATCTGGCCCATCCATAGCGACAGGGTCTGGGAGTGCAGCTGGGGATCGTAAAGGGCTAATCCCTTGCTCAAGCTGCGCGCTAGCAGCGAGGAAACTCTCCCAAGCCAGAACAATGTGTGCCCCAAGCGCAGGTGGGCCAGCCGAGGAGAAGCACCGGATCATTGGACGCTCTGAGCCAGACTGCAGGCAGCTGCTCCGCCAGCTCACGAGCTGTCTGTAACTCTGCCGCCGGACAAAATAAAACCACCACAGTCCATACAATGCGGAGAAGAGCTGAGGAGTCTCCCCCACCTGCTGGCACAGCTTCCCGGGCCCGCGCATAGGTACTTTTCCACTTCCGGGGCTGCATAGCCCTTAACAGCGATCAGTGCGAGCCCCAGGGTAGTTTGCAAAGTGAGTTCTTGCTGGATGCGCTCGGGAGTGTCCGGCAAGGCCTTCAGCACTTCCAGCCCCCTGGTGAGGTGAGCTAATCGCTTCCACATTAGCCGAGCGCTGGGCTGGCTCTGTTCACCTGCCTGCTGCCAGTAGGGAATGGCCTGCTCGATCAGCCCAGCCTCGGTGTAATGATGAGCCACCAGCTCCGGCTGGATCTCGATCGTCTCAGGAAACCGCGCCTCCAGTACCTGCGCAATCTGTCGGTGATACTGTTGCCGCGTGCTCTTGAGCAATGACTGATAAGCGGTGTCCTGAATGAGGGCATGCTTGAAGATGATAGTGAGCCTGCGGCAGCAACCCACGCTGATAGAGCAGCTCCGCCTCCACCAACTGCTTCAGCCCGTGCTGTAAGTGTCACTTCATCCAGCGGAGAGACCGCATGGAGCAGTTCATACGTAAACTCCCGCCCGAGAGTCGCGCCGAGTTGGGCGATCTCTTTCGCTGGTCCCAGCCGATCCAATCGCGCCATCAAGGAATCGTGCAGTGTCGCGGGAATAGCCAATGGATGGCAGGGGCGCCAGTCAGCTCATAGCGACCCTACAGTCTCTCTGAGCAACCCAGACTCTATGACCATCTTGGTCAACTCTTCCATAAACAATGGCACCCCATCGGTCTTGGCCACAATCTGCTGCAACACCTCCGCTGGTACCGCCTTATCCCCCGTTACCTGTTGCACCATCAGTGCAGCCTGCGTGCGTGGCAAGCGATTGAGAGTGAGAGTCATCCATATAGCCCCGGCTCGGCCACGGCGACTGGAACTCTGGGCGCGCAGTCAGCACCACGAACAACCGCGTGGTCGGGACTTGATCGAGCAGGAGGGAAAGGAACTCCAACGTGGAGGGATCAGCCCAGTGGAGATCTTCCCACACAGTCACGACCGCCTGCCGTTCGGCTTCCTCCATCAGCCACGCCACCAACGCCTCTTCGGTCCGCTGTTTCTGCTTTTGGGGACTGAACGTCAGCGGCGGAGCACCTTCTGGATGGGGCAAGCGATAACAAGGCCGCCAACAGCGGCAGAGTGTCGGTCTGAGGGAAGCGATACTGGCTCAGTGTGTGTTGGAGTTTCCCCAGCTTGACGGCAGGGCGAATCCTCTCGCGCAAACTGCAGCAGGCGTTGCAGATGCTCGATCACCGGTGCAAACGCAGTGTTCTGCGAGAAAGGGGAGCAGCGAAACTCAATGTGAGCAGCTCCCTCTGCTGTCCCCTGCTCTTTCATGCGGTGCACCAAGCGGGATTTGCCGATGCCTGGCTCACCACTGAGCAGCACGACCTGCCCCGCACCAGTCTTGGCTTGTTCCCAACGGTCGAGCAGGAGCTGCACTTCGTGTTCACGCCCGATCAAGGGAGTCAACCCGCGACGGCTGGCGACCTCCAAGCGACTGCGGACTCCACTCTCACCTCTCACTTGGTACACTTGCACGGGCGCAGAGATGCCCTTGATGGGATGCAGGCCAAGGTCGTCGCAGTCGAACAGTCCGGCCACGAGTTGCTGCGTCGCGTCGCTCATCACAACCGTGTTGGGGTGGGCCAGTCCTTGCAGGCGGGCCGCGATGTTGGGGGTATCACCAAGAGCGAGTTGTTCGCGTTTGGCGCCGCCGCCGACTTCACCCACGACGACCAAACCGGTGTGAATGCCGATCCGCACCTGCACGCCGTGTCGTTGGAGAAGTGGAGCCTGTTGGAGGGCCTCCACGATCGCTAACCCGGAGCGCACCGCCCGTTGTGCATCATCTTCGTGTGCGGTGGATAGCCAAAGTAGACGAGGAGGCCATCACCCAGATACTGCGCAATCCGCCCCTCATACTGCTCGATAATGTGGGCGCCCACTGCTTGGTAGGCTTGCACGATCTCACGCCACTCTTCAGGATCGAGCCGAGCGGAGAGTGCAGTAGAATCGACGAGATCACAGAAGATCACCGTCAGTTGGCGACGTTCAGCTGGGGGCTGCGTGTTAGGGGTTGGGGGTTGAGGACTGACAACTGATAACTGAGAGCTGACAACTTCGGCTGCCTTTCCCGTTTCGCCTTTTGCCCCTTTCGCCGTTTCGCCCTTCGGTTCTCCGTCCGTCCAGACCAGCATTTTGCCGTCTTTATCAACCGCCGCTTCTTTAACCTCGATGATTTCTTCCTTGAGTGCGTCAAGCACGTCCTCGTTCAGGTCAAACTCTAATCTGAGCGCCCGATACGAGACCCGTCCCTCGCGCTGTAGCCATGCGAGTGTCTGCGATACCACTTCGGAAAACTTCATGCGCGGTTCTCATTCCTTGAACGATTTATATATGCAGTTTGTCGCGTCCGCACAAGGAGAACACGAGCACGTAGGAAATCGGGGGCCATCCGAAGCGTTCGGCTTCGCATGCTTGTCTTGACAACAGGACAAAAATGTCCGCTATAGTGAATCGTGACAGGAAATGAATTCATTTATGGAACAGTTTGTATATCCCGCGATTTTTACCCCAGACGCGAAGGATGGCGGTTTTGTAGTTACGTTCGTTGACATTCCTGAAGCGATCACGCAAGGAGAAACTGAGGAAGAGGCTTGGCACGAAGCTGCGGATTGCCTCGAAGAAGCGATCGCGAATCGGATTGTCACGGGGTTATCTATTCCCTCCCTCTTCTCGACTCAAACGAGGTCAGTGTGCGGTACCGTTAGCGGCGCAAACGGCAGCGAAAGCGGCTCTGTATATTGCCTTGCAAGATGCGCAGATTACTAAGGCAGAACTAGCGAAGCGGCTACAGTGTGATGAAAAAGAAGTGCGGCGGTTATTAGACCCGCGACATCCATCGAAGCTTCCTCGTATTGAGGCTGCTCTGGCAGCAGTGGGCCACCGACTGATTGTCAGTCTGCAACCCGCTGCGTGAGATGGGACGATTCGCGGTAAGAAAAGTATTCCCGGATTTCATCCGGGCTACGGCACTGGAAGTGATTGACAGTCGAGTCGTCAGCTTGCAGTACCAGTCGATGAAGTTAGTCAGCGTCTCGCCCCCCTGCAAGCGGCGGGAAGATGCTGAGCTGAAGCCCGTCGGTCAGGGGAGTGGTTTTCTCAACGTAGGTATCTCCCGCCACGAGCATAGTGGCCTGCTCGTGCGGGATTTTCAGCGCGTCAATGACATCAAGAACGGTCGAGCCAGCCGGTAACGTAAGTGAGATTCCTTCTTCCTTCCCCGGTGGAAGATATTTCTTCAACGTCGCAAACAGCTTGACGGTAATAGTAAGCGTATCTGCCATAACTAATACCGAGGCACGTTATGCATGACTGCACCGTATGTGAACTGCGGTGGACGTCCGTCTTTGAAGCCCTGCCACTTCTCACGCCGCTTGATAGCACTATGAATGACACCCATCTCCGCGACGCCATTCTCGTTCCCTACATAAACCGCACCGACCAGGGTTCCGTTCTTATCAACGACAATTTTCCGATACGTCTCGTCGTCTCCCTTTGGACAGCATTTTTACGTCGTCCCCAGGTCCTTCACGGAAACGCCCAAGCTGCGCCAGAGTAACATTGAACAACTCAACGACATTCATCCCAAGACTGCCAGGGTAGGCTTGTTTCTTACCGGCCATGTTCGTGCCTGCTGCCCGTCCTTGATCAATCGCTGTTGGCCAGATCGCATAAATCGAACGATCATCCGACAAGAAATCTTTGGTCTCGGCTACATCACCAGCCGCGTAGATATCAGGATGATTCGTCTGTAGGTACTCGTTCACCAGCACGCCTTTATTGAGAGTGACCGCGCCATTCTGTAAGAAACCGACGTGGGGACGAACACCGGTCGCCACCACAGCCATATCAACGGTAAAAGTATCACCATTCTTCAGCGTGACTTCGATACCGTCATTCTTCTGTGCTACCGCCGACACGAGCGAACCAGTCCGCACCGTCACACCTTCATCACGAACCGCCTTGAGGAACAGTTTGCCAGCTCCTTCATCAAGCAACTGCGGCAGGAGAATCGGCGCCATCTCCACAATCGTCAGTTTGATCTTTAACTTCCGCAGAGCTTCGGCAGCAAGCATGCCAATGAAGCCACCACCGATCACCACTGCGGTCTTTGCTTTCTCAGTGGCTTTTTTCATGCCGATCGCGTCATCAAGTGTCCACAGATAGTGATGCGGAACCTGCGCAAGGCCCTGAATCGGCGGAACGATCGTCTCTGAACCCGTCCCGATCAGCAACTTGTCGTAGCTGACTTTCTTCCCGCTTTCTAACTCGACCTGCTTTGCGGATGGGTTGATGGCCTTCACGTTCTCTTTTTCAACCAGCGAGACACCAATCTTTTGGTAATCAGGTTTCTGACGAATCAAGAGATCGTCGAGCGTCATCTCTCCTGCCACATAGTAGGGAAGAGCAACGCGGGAGTACGCGGGACCGGTCTCGCGATTGATGATGGTGATTTCGCCTTGTTTGTCGAATTTTCGGATACCGTCCACTGCGGCTAACGAGGCTGCGCTATTGCCAATGAGCACATATTTCGTGGCCATGCTTCCCCTCCGATTCAATCACAGATCGTGATGTTGGCATCATGTCGCATACTGCGTGTTACGATGAACGTGTCATGCCCGACAGCCTCGAAATTCACCCAGCAGGCGTTCCTTTCCGATCTTTCACGTTCCACTACTTGCACCACGTTACACGAGACTTCCACGCGTTACGCCTGCGGCAACCCTAGGGCGGCTGCCGCTTTTTGCCTCGCCGGAGCAGACGCCGCCACAACATCAGCAAATTCCAAGGCCCCTGGAGTACAGAACTGTACGCATTGCGGATCGCCGTCGCAGAAATCACAGTTGTGCGCCACACCTTTATCCGGTGAGAACCCCATCACGCCGAAGGGGCACGCAAGCAGGCACATCTTGCAGCCAATACAGCGGTCTTCGATAACCTTGATCTGCCCGTCTGCTTGACGTTGGATTGCCACAGTCGGGCACACCGCCGCACACGGCGCATCGGCGCAATGCACACACACCATCGGTTGATAGAACTGCTCCTCATAGAAGTCAGCAATCCGAATGCGTGAAAGAGTGGGAATGAAAGAGCCTTCGTGAGAAAACGAACAGGCTAATTCACACTCACGACAGGCGGTACACTTTTCTTGATGAACAACAATCTGTTTCATATCCCCTCCCCTATTACGCAAGCCCCAGTTGGCGCAATTTATCGCTCGTCGGTCGTCCTTGAGTATCCCAGCCACGCAGTTGATAGTACTCATCCAGCATGGGCGGCAGGTCAACGACGTGCCCCTTGCTCGGTCCTTCGGTCAACGGCTCGTTGGTGATACGCGGCGGCAGGCTGTCATCCGCGCGAGTCAATCCAGCCGCATTGTTAAACATGCGCTCTAGATTCCAAATGCGGTCACCAATTGTGAGCATCTCCTCCGGTCCGCCTACATTGTACCCGAGCGACTCACTGACCATCGCCGTCACATCTTCACCAGGACTCATGTCAAAGGTCGAGAACAAGCAAATACCCGACGCATCGACGAACGACGTCGTGTTTTGCAGGATGGTAAGCCAGTACGGTTTGTCTTTCATCGTAAATGGGTCCAGCTTGATGGGATTGCCGAAGTGCTCAAGCGAAATGGTATAGCCACGCAGATGGCAGGCACCACGGTTCGAGGTGGCGTAGGCCAGCCCCATACCGATCGAGCCGCGCGGATCGTAGGCGGCAAAACCCTGCTTTTTCGAGCCCATGAACAGTTCTGGATGCCCGTAGTGTTCCGCGAGACGAAACCCGCCTTCTGCCAGCCAGTGACCAATCGGACCTTTGCGGAAGGCTTGGGCTTCGAGCAACTTGACCATGGCATCAGCATCACCGAATTTCAACGGAAAGCCGATGTCGCTCTCAGGGATATAGCCTTTCTCCGCCAACTCGATCGCCGTACCAATAGAGATGCCGGCTTCGAGGGTGTCTAATCCATACTCATTGCACAAGTAGTTTGCTTTGATGACAGCAGCGAGGTTATCGACGCCGCAGATCGTGCCAACGCCGTAGATCGTTTCGTATTCCGGCCCTTCACCTCGACCGTCAAACTGGCCGTGTCCGGTGACTTTCGTCACCCGACCACAATGAATCATGCAGCTATGACAGCCACGGTTACGCGTCATGAAGTCTTTCTTGACGACCGTACCATCGACAGCCGCTGCCCCTGCAAAAACGCCCATCTGGAAATTGTTGGTCGGCAACATACCGACCATGTTCATATAGGACACCGTGCCTGCCGTACCCAACATGGTGAGACCGGCAGTGGTCGGACCTTTCACCAGCTTGTCACGGCCTTTCAACACCGCCTGCGTAAATGCGGCAGGATTGGCAATCTTCAACCCTTTGGTGCCAAGGACAGCGACGGCTTTGAGGTTCTTCGAGCCCATGACCGCACCGACTCCGGAACGACCAGCGGCACGTCCTTTATCGTTCATGACGCAGGCGGTGCGTGCGAGGTTTTCACCTCCTTGGCCGATCGACGCGACCCGCACTTCAGGATGGGTCTCTTCACGAATCATGTTTTCTGTGTCGTCGACGATTTTGCCCCAAAGGTGCTTGGCACTGCGGATCTCGACCTTGTCATCATGGATGTAGAGATAACTGGGTTCTTTCGCCTTGCCCTCAAGGAGCAGATATTCGTAGCCCGCATAGCGTAATGCGGGTCCCCAATATCCACCAGAGTTCGAGCAAGCGATCGCTCCAGTCAGTGGTGACTTGGTAATGACCATGTAGCGGCCACCAGTCGGCGCATAGGTTCCAGTGACCGGACCAGTGGCAAAAATGAGCGGATTGCGCGGATCAAGAGCGTCGATCTTGGGGTCCATGTTGTCCATCAGCAGCTTGCTGCCCACCCCACGACCGCCAATAAAGGTTTTGATCATTTGCTCTGGCACTGCTTCTTTGCGGATCTGGCCAGTACTCAGGTTGACACGCAGAACAGTTGCGCCTTGCATAACGCCCTCCCTACATAGACAACGTTGCAGAAGTAAGAATTGGTACGAATTAGTACGAATTTCTTCTCAAGTGTCTATCATGCCCGCAAAAGACGAACAAGAACTTCCTTAGAAACGTCACTCGCCTCGGCAAGCAGGATGAAAGAGGGGCTCGCCAAACCGCTCCGCCCCAAACGTGGAAAGCAAGTTCTGCACCGGAGTCGAAAAAAAATCCGCCAAGGCTTTTCCACCCAAGGGATTGCCCCTAGGCCGCTGCGTTGGAGTGACTTCCATCACATGGTAGGGATTTAATGACTCTGAGTCACCTTCGAACAGGATGACCAGCCCTACGCGCTGCTGAAACGCGGTGTAGGTTGCCCGGTCAGTCAACACATAGGTGTGCTTTCTTCCCGCCACCTCAAGCGTGTTCCCCATGCCTTGGTTCGTGGTCACATACCAGGGCTCTGCTGGGGTAACGCCCGCCTGCTCCCAGAGCTGCTTTTCAAAGAGGTGAGTGCCGGACTCATCACCTCGGGACACAAAGAGGCGCGTGCCTGGGCAATCTTTGCCAGGGTTTCAGAGATGGTGAGACTTCCTCTCGTCTGAGCGGGGTCCGCTGCTGGGCCAGCAAGCAGAAAGGTATTGTGCATCACCAAGCGACGGTTCATCACCGTGCCTGCGAGAAGGGCAGACTTCTCCGCTGCTGGTGCGTGAGTAAAGACGAGGTCAGCCTCACTCTGTCTCGCTAGCGCCAGTGCCCGTCCAGTTCCGACCACAAGTGTTCTGTACCCGATAGCCGCTTTCTTGCTCAAAGAGCGGAAGCACAGCAGCAAGCAGGTATGTGTCCTGCACGCTGGTGGTGGTGGCAAGATGCACCTCCGAAGGCGATACCGGAGAGAATTGAGGTACGTGCTCAGATTCGTTCTGTCTCTTGAGCGCCTTTCTCCGGTGGAAAATATGAAAGGCAGATCCGTTGAGGATGATACCCAGGACAACCTTAAGAACCCCTGCTGGAATCACGCCAACAAGCAGGCCGCCAGCAGTTGCGCCAAGGAGTGACCCAACGCTCATAGGCAGCGCCGTCTCGCGAAGAAGCCGCCGTTCAGTGAAAGCCCCGCGACTTGCATAGCGCAGGACTCCTACCAATACCGTCGGCATACCTATCAGGAGACTTGCTGTGCCTGCCGTTTTGATATCCGCCCCAAACGCAAAGACGAGCGTCGGGATAATCAGTTCCCCGCCTGCCACCCCAAGAAGACTACTGACGAAGCCGATCGCAAGTCCAAAAAGGAGGCCTGCACTTACACGCCACGTAAGGCAGACGGCAGAAATCCTGGAAGGTTCTGCGGCAAAAAGCCTTCGAGAATAAGGCTACTCCAATACTAGCGAGGAGGAAGAAAATCACCCGAGTGAGCCGCTCTTCCGAAAGACGATGGAGAAAGGTGACTCCCAGAAACGCCGTGATCACCGCACCCATAATGAGCGCAAGTATTGCTGGCGCGAAAAGAGTCAAGAGGCACAAGAGACAGTGTCGTCGTCCGGCTCACCAGCGCCACCAGCAGTGTCACAAGGCTAATGGCGAGATTGAGTGGCACGGCTTGATGCGGGGAGTAGCCCAGAGGACCAGCCAGCACCGGCAGGCGAAATTCTGCCCCGCCCAGGCCAATCAGTCCCCCCGCAAAGCCAATTGGAAGGGAAGAGAAAAAAGCCACAGCACTCCGGCGGCGCGTTTCCACGTCGTTACGCTCCGCTACCACTACGCGACATGATGAGCACGCTCTCTTCCTCCTTTCCCGTCCTTGACGATTCAGCAGTCCACCTATACTCCGTTACCAATTATTCGGGCGTCGATATAGCGATGTCTCTTCTTCATGTCAATCTAACCCCCACAGCCTATGCCATTCTTGGCCTGCTGCACGAACAATCTATGCACGGCTACGAGATCGCCCAGCATTTCAAACTAGACATCGACTTAGGGCAAGTCGTGCCCGCAGATATCAGCACGGTCTATAGCTTTCTGAAGGATTTGCAGGAGCATGGGCTCCTCTCTGGCAAACGCGAGACCGTGGGTGCCCAACCCCCACGGACGGTCTTTTCCTTAACCGCAGGGGCTGCGGAACTTTTTCTCGCTTGGGTCTATCGTCCGGTGGCGCGCATTCGCGAAGTCCGCCTTGATTTTCTCCTGAAGCTCTATTTTGCCCGACGTTTGAGTGCGACAAAGACCCACGCGCTTATCGAGGCGCAACTCACTATCTGTCGTGACTATCTCACCCGGCAGCAAACACAGATAGAGGCGCTCGACGCCAAGAGCTTTGACTCGCCTTATTACTCACCCGAAGATTTGTTTATACGTCGATGTGTGTCGGCTATCTCGCCAAGTTCGAAGGAACTGGCATGAGGGTGAAGGTTATATTTTTTTGATCGTTCCCGTCTTCGCAGTAGCGTAGCCGTCAAGTCGCGCGACTGCTTGTTTGAACTCTTTGGAACGAATGACGCTCACCAACTTCTGGCCCATCTCACTGGAGAAGAAATTCTTGAGAAACACGAGATCGTAATCTTCCCGCTCGACTGGGACGAAATCTAAGCCCAACGCTTTGGCGGCGGATTTGATGCCAAGCCCCGTATCCGCTAGCCCGCTAGCGACAGCAACTGCTACTGCCATATGCGTCACTTCTTCACGCTCGTAGCCGCGCACCTGTTGAGGCTTCATTTTCAGCTTGGCGAGCTTATAGTCGAGCAGCACTCGAGTACCAGCACCGGGCTGGCGGTTAATGAAGGTAACGTCAGGACGAGTGAGGTCTTTGATTCCCCGAATCTTTTTGGGATTCCCTTTAGGAACAATCAGCCCCTGCTCCCGAACGACCAGGTTCATCAACACAACCTTCGAGCGTAACTGTTGCTTTTTCAGGTCCGGGAGATTGTAAACGCCAGTAATAGGGTCAAGCAGATGACTACCAACGATGTGAGCTTCGCCTCGTTTGAGGGCAATCAGTCCGCCGAAGAGAACCAATGCTGCTCGCTGAAATGCGTAGACCCGGATGCTGGGCGCGTACTTGGTCGTCAAGGACACCGATAGTGAGGTCATTACTGCCGGTAAAAAGAATCGTGGTGGCGATCTCTTCAGCAGGGCGTAAGAGTTCGACCTCCACCTCTTGTCCAGCATTCAACCCCTCATCAAGTGAAGGGATACGCAGCACGCCATCAGCCTTCACCATCGTGGTGATCACACCCGCGCCGCGACCGAGGGGATTGACGATCACGCGGTCACCGACTTGACCGAGACTCACGCGCACAAACTCCTCCAACCCTAAACGGGAGGGAATTTTGCGCGGCAGGAAGGCTTTGACCTTCGGTGGTTCCTCAGCCGTCCGACCTAAGAAATGAGCAATCAAAGGACGCAGGATTTGCTGGCAGATCACTACCGCCGACACTGGATACCCAGGGAGGCCAATCACTGGTTTTCCCTCGCTCACCGCCAGAATCGCGGGTTTCCCGGGCATAACATCGATGCCATGCACTAACACTTCACCGCAGGACTCCAATGCATGCACAGTAAAGTCATGTTCACCAGCCGAAGAGCCAGCAATGATCACGACAATGTCATGATCTTTCACGGCCTGGTTGAGCGCCTTGATGATGGTCGGAAGATCATCGACCACTCGCGGGAGGCGTCGAGGCAGACCTCCCCACTCTTCAGTAAATGCCGCAACAACACGGGAATTGAACTCAATAATCCGCCCAGGTCGCGGCGCTTCTCCGGGTTCGATCAATTCTGAACCGGTAGGAATAATGCCCACGGTCGGCTTCGCCACGACGGGAATCTGGGTATGGCCCGCGGCAAGCAGCGCGCCAATGTCATAGGGTCGTATCTTATGACCACGCGGTAACAAGGGCTCAGTAGCGACAATATCCTCACCAACTAAACGGACATGTTGCCACGGCGTGGCGGCGTCGCGAATCTCGACCTCTTGCTCATTTTTCTTAAACACCCGCTCAATCATTATGTACCGCATTGGCCCAGGAAGGAAGCGGATTCCCGGTATCCACGTATTGAAAAGCCGGGTGCGCGCCGTTGAGTTTCGCTTTGCGCCCGCTGGTAGCTGCCGACGTTAGCGTCACTGCGGTAAACTCACTCGCGCCAAACGTGTCCTCAGCTCGCACGGCAATGCCATCCATGGCGGCTCCGTGGTAGTGTGGGTGCAGAGAGAAGAGCAAAGATCGGCTCGGCGATAGTGCGATGCAGCGTCTCTTCGACGGTAATCCGCTCCGCGCGATGAGGAGGCGTAGCAGCGGCAAGAAAGACGGCAAGCGCTTCAGGCAGTGATTTCTTTTTTAGATAACGTTTGCGCTCGACGTGGGCGGATGTAGGTTCAGGAGCGTGATGATCGTGCATGGCAAAGGGCTCGCGAATTTGAACAAAAATTAAGTAAGCGTGACGCTCCAGGAGGAACGCCAAAGAGAGAAATTTTCCTTGGCTTTAGCCTCAGATTGCTAGAATAAAATCACCTCGACCTCCTCCCCGGCTTCCTTCCCCTCCTCATCGTGAGGGATACACACCATCCCGTCAGCCTTCACTAGACTGAAGACAGCGCCAGATTTACCAGGTAAGGGTTGGGCAAGTAAACTTCCATTTTCTCGTGCCAAAATAACTCGCACGTAATCTTCGCGTCCAGGCGCAGAGGCAACATTTTGCGCGAGTTTTGCCCGCGTCGTATGCTGGGGCGCAAAGGCCGTGCTCGCGGACTCTCCACCGAGTAAGCGGATCAACGGTGCGCCAAACAGCGCAAAAACAACGAGCGCCGAGACCGGGTGCCCAGGCAACCCCATCACCGGCTTTCCTTCAGCTTTGGCAAAAATCGTCGGTTTCCCAGGGGCAATCGAGATCCCATGAAAGAACATTTCCGAGCGCGAGAAGGAACAAAGTACATCCACAGTCATGTCTTTTATACCGACCGAACTCCCACCAGAAATCATGACGACATCAGCTTTTTTCAGCGCCTGAGCCATCGCCTTCTCGAACGTCGCGCGATCATCTTTCACGACGCCAAGGTCAAGCGGTTCTCCACCAGCCTCGCGAATCATCGCACGTAGTGAGTATTGATTGATATTTCTCACTTCTCCTGGTTTCGGAGTTTGCTCAGGAGGCACGATCTCATCTCCGGTGGAAATCAGCGCCACAAGGGGACGACGATACACCGGCACGGTAGTAATCCCCACCCCCGTAAGGGCGCCTACATCATGTGCGCGGAGCCGTCGCCCAGCCGGAAAAACCGCGGCTCCTTTTTTGATATCTTCACCAATCCGTAAGATATTTTCCCAAGGAGAGACGCTGCGGTGCACTTCGACGGTTCCATCCCCCATCTCTTCCGTGTATTCGACCATCACCATGGAGTTTGCGTCGGGAGGTAACATACCGCCCGTGGCAATGCGCATGGTCTCACCCTTTTTCAGTGCACGTTTTGCCTCTTTCCCCATCTCTACCGTCCCCACAAGCTTGAGATACATAGGAATACTCGGAGAGGCCCCGAAAGTATCCTGGGCGCGCACCGCATAGCCATCCATGTTAGTGCGGTGGAAATGTGGCAGATCCACCGGAGCGGTTAACGCTTTCGCTAGCACTCGGCCGTACGCCTCAACGACCCGCACGGTTTCCACACGAGTCTTCGGAGCAAAGGCAGTCAATTGAGCACGCGCCTCCGCTGAGGTCACAACGCGGAAAAACGCTTTGACTGGAGCTACAACTGCCGAAGCACGAGGCAAAACAATTTCCTCCTCACTGTCTCAAGAGCTTTGGGATTGACTTTCGTCTTAGCGGACACTAACGAAGCGAGAAAGGAGGGTCAAGGCAAGGACGGAGCCGAGGTGTCCCTCTGAATGGCAACGTACACGAACGACTTCTTTGGACCCTATGGACCCAACGGACCCTTTAGCGATAGAGTGCCCTCGATGAACCTCATCAGTGAATTGAAAGCGATTCAGGATCGTCTCGGTTATCTACCGGAGGCAGAATTACAGGCGTTTTCCCAACGAACCGCGACGCCGTTGTACAAGTTACAGGCAGTCGCCAGCTTCTATCCGCATTTTCGACTGCACCCGCATCCACAGCTCGATGTGAAAGTGTGTACCGATCTCTCCTGTCATATTGCCGGAGCCCAACGAACCCTTGCAACAACGAAGCGGCATTTGGCGAAACAGACTAGCTGTGAGACTGGCGCAGTTTCTTGCCTTGGGCGTTGTGACCAGGCGCCTGCGGTTGCCATCAACGACACCATCTATGCTGGAGTAAACGACCAACGACTTGAGACACTACTCACGGCGTTTCTCCAAGGTAAAGTCCCGGACTCCTCCTTTATTCAGCAGGGATCAACGACCCATGCAATCGATCCCTACGACCAGCCTACTGACCGGTTTTCCATTCTTCGAGAATTGCTGTCTACCCACGATGTTGCACAAGTCATTCAGACGCTCAAAGACAGCAACTTGCGTGGCATGGGCGGCGCCGGATTTCCTACAGGGCTGAAATGGGAAATCGTCCGTAATGCAACTGGTGATCAGAAGTATGTCGTTGTCAACGCAGACGAGAGCGAACCCGGCACCTTCAAAGATCGGTTTTTGATGGAGCACTTTCCGTATCTCCTGCTTGAAGGCATCCTCCTCGCTGCCTACGTTGTCGGCGCGCGCCAAGCGTACATTTTTCTCCGCCATGAATATCCACACCAGGAACATGTTCTAGAAAACGCGATCACCGAAGCGCGAAAAGCAGGGCTCGTTGGTGAAAAGATTGGCGACTCAGACTTCTCTTGTAATGTCGAAATCTTTGTGAGCGCAGGCGGTTATATTTGTGGAGAAGAAACTGCGCTTCTCGAAGCGCTTGAAGGGAAACGCGCTGAGCCGCGTAATAAACCCCCGTTTCCTGGCACGCATGGCTTATGGGGGAAACCGACACTGATCAATAACGTTGAAACGCTGTGCATGATTCCTGGCATTCTGAAACGTGGAGCCGCGTGGTTCAAAAGCCAAGGACGCAATGAGAACGGTCTCAAATATCTGGGGCTCAGTGGTCACGTAGTAAAACCCGGGGTCTATGAAGTTCCCTTGGGTTTGTCTGTCGAAGAATTCATTGGACAGTATGGCGGCGGAGTTCATGGCAACAGAAAGCTGAAAGCCTTCTCTCCTGGCGGAGCCTCGTCCGGCTTTCTTCCAGCTTCGATGAGTAACATTGCTCTCGACTTTCAGGCGTTGACGCAAGTGGGATCGATGCTCGGTTCTGGCGCTGTTGTCGCGCTCGCGGAAGGAACCTGCATGCTCGACGCCGCCCTTAATGTGGTGACGTTCTTCCGTAATGAATCCTGTGGTAAATGCGTGCCCTGCCGCGTTGGTAGTGAAAAGATCGTGCAGATCCTTGAGCGCGCCACACATGGACAGGCAACGACGACAGAAATCGATCTGATCGGTGAACTCGCGGAAACTATGCAACTCACCTCGATCTGTGGGTTAGGACAGGCAGCGCCTCTTCCCGTTACCTCAGTCCTCAAGCATTTCAAAGATGAGGTCATGGCTGCATTTGACGCAAAAGCGTTGTCCAGAGGGCGTGTGTTTTCGTTGAGGTGACTCAAGTTTCTGCAGTCATTTTATTTTTCTCTATTGAGTTCTCCTATGAGCCCCCAATCTCCGGCTTCCGCCATTATCCTCACAGGAGGAAAAAGTTCGCGTATGGGCCAACCGAAGGCGCTACTGCCCTTCGGCGGAGAGCCTCTGATCGTGCACAGTGTTCGTACACTGCGAGAATATTTTCCTGACATTGTGGTCGTAGCTGCACCTGAGCAAGAACTGCCGGCTTTGCCGGTCACTGTGGTTCATGACGAGGTAGCCTATCAAGGACCCGTGGGCGGTATTCTTTACGGTCTCCGTGCGGCCTCCTATGAGTTCTGCTTTGTCACTTCGTGCGACGCCCCGTTTCTCAACCTTTCGCTAGTTGCCTATTTTCTTTCGTTGATTGAGAACTACGATGTGGTTGTTCCCTTCTGGGAAGAGCGACTGCAACCATTGCAGGCAGTCTATCGTCGCAGTGTTGTCCCTTTGTTGCAGGACCAACTCCAACGGACGAGCTTCGTCCTGTGTTCTTGTATAAGAAAGTCCGTACGTACGAAGTCCCGGCTGAAGACATCCGCCGATTCGATCCCGAAGGTTTGAGCTTCCGCAACATGAACAGCCCAGCCGACTATGAGGCAGCCTTAGCCCTGTGGCAGCAGCGTTCCCACAAGGTTTCTTGTGTCGTCGAACTCTTCGGAGTTGCTCGGCTGAAAGCAAAAGCGACGCGGATTCCCCTGACGCTTGCCCCGGGAGCCACGACCCGTGATGCTCTCAGTGCGCTTGCCGACATCGCCCCGGCTCTCATCAACACGGTCATTGCCCCCGACCGGCGCTCTCTTGCCGCTGGGTTCGCTTGTAACCTTAACGGTACTCAGTTTTTGTCGAACGACTTTCACTCCGAGTTGCACTCTGGCGATAATCTGCTCATTCTCTCCAGCGACGCCGGAGGGTGAGTATGCATGGATTTCACGGTCGCCTGCTTCATATCGATCTGACGACACACGCGTCACAGTGGCTTGCTCTCGACCCGGCAATCCTCCAGTCATACCTTGGCGGCGTCGGACTCGGCACAAAGCTGCTGTATGATTACACGCCTCCAGCAGTTGATCCGTTTGCGCCAGAAAATCCGTTGATCTTTACCAGCGCGCCGTTAGTGGATACCGGTCTGACCACGACCGCGAAGTTCGCAGTCGTCACCACTTCGCCTTTAACCGGCATTATCGCTGATTCCTTATCGTCGAGTTTCTTCGCGCTCGAACTAAAACGCTGTCGGCTTGACGCTATCGTGATTTCCGGAAAGGCAAGCTCACCTGTCTATCTTGCCATTACCGAGAATACGGTCGTGTTTCATGACGCAGCTCTCCTGCTGTGGGAAAAGCGCTCAAGAAACAGAAGCCGCTATCCGCGCAGAATTACGAGATAAGAGGTCCGCATTGCCGCGATCGGTCTCGCAGGGGAACGCCGCGTTCGTTTTGCCACTATCAGCAATGAAAAACGCCATGCCGGTCGCGGCGGCGCCGGTGCGGTCATGGGCGCCAAGAATCTCAAGGCCGTCGCACTGCGTGGCTCTTATCGTGTGCGTGTGGCCGATCCCGAAGGTGTCGCGAGCATCGCTGATACCTTGCGCACCAAAAGTCTGAGTTCGGTAACGGCAAAATATCGCGAGATTGGAACAGTGGCGAATCTCGCGGTCTTTAATCGACTCGGTGTCTTACCAACCCGCAACTTTCAACAATCTACTTTTGAACACGCTGAGAACCTCAGTGGTGAACAATTGCTGGAGGAAACGGGAAATCGCCCTCACGGCTGTGCTGCCTGTACCATTCGTTGTGAACGTCTTTTTAATACGCAAGACGGCAAAGCGCAGCGGCTGGAATATGAAACGCTCTTTGCTCTCGGCCCGTTGTGTGGCATCGAAGACCCACAGATTGTCCTCCGCGCGGCGCAGCTCTGTGACAAGTATGGCCTTGATACCATTAGTACCGGCGGAACGATTGCCTGGGCGATGGAATGCGCCGAGAAGAATTTGCTTCCTGACGCCCAACGGCTCGGCTTGCGCTTTGGCAGTGCAGAGGCGTTTCTCACAGTCATTGAGGCAATCGGTCAGCGCGCCGGTCTTGGTGCGTTACTTGCCGAAGGCTCCCGTGCTGCAGCCTCGATTATCGGTGGAGAAGCAGAACAACTTGCCATGCACGTGAAAGGGATGGAGCTTCCTGGATATGAGCCGCGCAGTTTGAAAACGATGGCCTTGGGTCTCGCAGTGAGCCTGCGTGGAGCTTGCCACAATCGCTCAGGCGCCTATGAAGCCGATTTTTCCGGCCAAGTGGATCGTTTCCAGGCCGACCCTCGGCGTGGCGAGCTCGTTGCCGCATCCGAAGATTTCTCTGCCGTCTTAGACTCGCTCATCGTTTGTAAATTCCTGCGCAAATGCTTTACCGATTTCTATGTTGAAAGCGCGGAGATTCTTAGCAAAGTGACGGGCTGGCCTTTTTCCGCATCGGACCTCCAACAGGTCGGAGAACGGGTTAATATTCTCAAAGAAACTCTTCAATCTCCGCCAGGGATGGCAGCCGCAAGATGACTGGCTCCCGACCCGACTGCTCGGCGACACCTCTACCAACAGGAGTAGGACAAGGGATTGAGCTGACGAAAACTGAGTTGCGTGTCATGATAGATGGGTATTATAAAACCCGAGGATGGGATGAACACGGACTACATTCCACGGGAAAAACAGAAAGCACTCAACTATGAGACACGTAACACGTAATACGTACCACGTGATCCGAGTTGCGTGATAATTGAAAGAAAAGGACTTGCTTATGGCGACTTTCCTCGCAACACAGACACTAATTACTCTGACAATCAACGGCCAGACAGTGAGTGTTCCTGCCGGAACGACAATTTGGGACGCAGCACAACGACTAGGCATCGAAATCCCTGTTCTTTGTCATGACCCGCGGCTTGACCCTGTTGCTGTTTGTCGAGTGTGCGCGGTCGATGTCAAAGGTGCACGGGTCGCGCAAGCCGCTTGTATTCGTCAGGTTGAAGCTGGCATGGAAGTCCAAACGCACAGCGAAAAAATCGAACGCTCGCGCAAGATGCTCACAGAACTGCTGCTGGCAGACCACCCGACTCCCTGTGTGAAACATAAGAAGGACGGCAACTGTGAACTCGAGTTGCTTGGTGAAAGGTATGGCCTTCTTGAGGAGGAAGGACAGAAGTCTCAGTTCGTTTCCGACCGCGGATCACAGAAGATGGACACGATCCCTCCTCTCCAGTCATTGCCGTCGATCACAACGCGTGCATCCTGTGCGACCGTTGTATCCGTGGCTGTGATGAGATCCAGAACAACGACGTGATTGGTCGCACCGGCAAAGGCGCGCACGCCCATATTGGCTTCGATTTGAACCTGCCGATGGGAAAATCCACTTGTGTCTCGTGTGGCGAATGCGCTTCGGTGTGTCCAACGGGTGCGTTGTTCAACAAGCCATTAACGATCAACGTCTCACTGCCTGAGACAAAAGCGGTGGATTCAGTCTGTCCGTACTGCGGTGTCGGCTGCGCGATCACCTATCATGTCAAAGATAATAAGATCGTCCAAGTCAGTGGACGTGAAAGTCCCGTCAACCACGGACGCCTGTGCGTGAAAGGCCGTTACGGTTTTGACTATGCCCTCCATCCGCAACGCCTGACGGTGCCGTTGATTCGCCGGCCAGAATCCTATCCCAAAGGGCCGTTGTCCGAGGATGTACGAGGAGAAGATGGGCAATGGAAACGGAAGCCCGGTGGAATTGTGGATTATACTGAAGTCCTCCCCGCCTTCCGTGAAGCCACGTGGGAAGAAGCGCTTCACTTGGTGGCCAGCAAGCTGAAGAGGATTCGCTACCAACACGGTCCCGGAGCACTCGCTGGCTTTGGCTCAGCCAAGTGCTCGAACGAAGAAGCTTACCTGTTCCAGAAGCTGATTCGCGCCGCATTCGGGACCAACAATGTCGACCATTGCACACGCCTGTGTCATGCCTCCTCGGTTGCCGCGCTGCAAGAGACCATCGGTTCGGGGGCAGTCTCAAATGTCTTTGCCGATATTCAATATGCGGATGTTGCACTCGTGATCGGCTCAAATACCACGGAGAATCATCCCGTCGCAGCGACATTCTTCAAACAAGCTGCTGAGCGCGGAACGACACTGATTGTGATTGATCCCCGTCGCCCGACCCTTGCCGATCATGCACAATACTACGTTAGATATAAACCAGGAACCGACGTTGCATTTCTCAATGGCCTCATGCACGTCATCATCGACGAAGGCATGACCGATCCCACATTTATTGAACGGCGGACGGAGAATTTCGCCGCGCTGGCGGAGACGGTCAAGCAGTATACCCCGGAGGTCGTAGAAAAGCTCACTGGTGTTCCCGCGGAAGAGATTCGCACCATTGCGCGCGTCTATGGGAAAGCGCAGAACGCCATGATCTTTTGGGGCATGGGGATTTCCCAACATACGACAGGTACGGACAATGCACGGTGTCTGATTTCTCTCTGCCTCATGACCGGCAATATCGGTCGTCCTGGTACTGGTCTGCATCCATTACGAGGGCAGAATAATGTCCAAGGTGCATCAGATTCCGGCTTGATCCCGATGGTCTATACCGATTACCAACGAGTGGATAACCCACAGATTCGCGAGAAATTTGAGAAGGCCTGGGGAGTCACGCTTGATCCAAAGCCAGGGCTCACGGTCGTCGAGATTGCCCACGGTGCTTTGCATGGAACTATCAAAGGCATGTACATGATGGGAGAAAATCCCTTCCTCAGTGACCCCAACATCAATAAAGTGCGCAAGGCGCTTGCGAACCTGGAGTTTCTCGTCGTGCAAGACATCTTCCTTACCGAAACGGCAGAATTTGCTGATGTCATTCTCCCAGCGTCGAGCTTCCCGGAAAAAGACGGTACCTACACCAATACTGATCGACGGGTGCAGCGTGGCCGCAAAGCGATCGATTCACCAGGACAAGCTCGTCCGGATTGGCAAATTATTTGTGATATCTCTACGCGTATGGGTTATCCTATGCGCTACAACTCGCCGGAAGAAGTCTTCACTGAGCTAGCAGCGCTGTCACCAAACCTGGCGGGCTTGAGCTACGGCAAGATGGGGACAATCGGAGAACTCTGGCCGTGCCCGGACCCAGGTAAACCTGGACAATCAGTGATCTTTACTGACGACTTCCCGAGCGGCAGAGGCAAGTTTGTTCCCGCCGAGTTTGCTCCGGCGGATGAACTGCCGGACAACGAATATCCGTTAGTGCTCAATACTGGTCGAGTGCTAGAGCATTGGCATACTGGCACTATGACACGCCGCTCCAAAGCGCTTGATGCGATCGCACCCGAAGCGTTCGTCGAAATCCACCCAGAAGACTTGTACAGGCTCGGCATTCAAGACGGTGACATGGTGCGCGTCAGCTCTCGCCGTGGGACGATTGTATTGAAAGCGCGTGTCGGGGTACGTACGCAGAAAGGCAGCGTCTTCATTCCCTTCCATTTCCGCGAGGCGGCAGCAAACTTACTGACCAATGACGCGCTCGATCCGTATGGCAAAATCCCCGAGTTCAAGTTTTGTGCAGTGAAAGTCGAACAGGTCCAGTCTGCGAGTATGGAATCGCAGATTGCGTAAAGTGTCTTTCGTAATTCCCTCTCCCTCCGGGAGAGCTTGTCCTTCGCGTAGTCGGAGGAGGCTAGGGTGAGGGAACCCAGGAAAAATCTCCTACTTGTTCCCCTCATCCTGGCCTTCTCCCTCAGGGAGAAGGAACCCATTGGCGCATTACATCACGAGTGCCGAACACTTCTAGAACGCGAACAGGGGATCGAACTGCACGCGGTTGACGGTGGAATCTTTGACTCCGTCATCAGCGTTTGATTGCTGGCGATGATTTCATTCCTTTCTTCACGCACCATGCATCACACTTCACGTCTCACTCTTCATTCTTAATTCTTCATTGTTTGAAGCGCTTCTTCTGTCCGCCCTGCATCCGGATAAAAGAGCGGCTCACCGAACTTCTCTTTCCCAAAGGTCTTGAGCACCTCCTGGACTTTCGCTGAGAGGAGAAAGTCAGCAAAAGCTTTTCCTCCGGCAGCATTCACTTTGGGAAATTTCGTCGAGTTGACTTCCATTACATGGTAGATGTTGAGAAAAGCCGGATCGCCTTCGAGGAGAATGTTCAGCCCCGTAGTTTTCTGAAATGCGAGGTAGGTCGCGCGGTCGGAAATCACATACGCTTGCTTTTCTCCGGCGATGCCGAGCGTCTTGCCCATGCCCTGCCCTGCTTCGAGGTACCATTCGCCCGCAGGCTTGACGCCTGTCTCTCCCCACAGTTTCATTTCCAACTTGTGCGTTCCCGAGTCATCACCACGGGAAACGAAGGTACTCTTGGTGTCTGCGATTTTCCTGAGTGCAGCGATTGCTTTCTTTGTTCCTTTTACCTTGGCAGGATCAGCAGACGGACCAGCCAGCAGAAACGTATTGTGCATCATCAGTCGGCGGTTCACCAATGAACCTTCAGTCACATACTTCTTTTCTGTGTCCGGCGCGTGGGCCAAAGCGACGTCAGCCTCGCCTCTTCCAGCCATCGCCAAGGCCTGACCAGTTCCCACAGCCACGGCTTTGACATGATAGCCAGTGTCTTTCTCGAACATCGGAACAATGACATCCAGCAAGCCGCTATCCTGCACACTGGTCGTCGTAGCAAAAATCACTTCCTGTTGAGGTGAGGCAGCCGGCTGGCTACAAACCCCAGTTGCCCAGAGCACCATCCATAGAAAAAGACTGGCAGCAACCAATCGCTTCATATCACCTCCACTCTTGAGCAGGCGGAGTGTCGCTACCACGTGTAGTCTAGTATTGTCAACGAAATATGGATAATTTTCCTTTTTTAAGGTGTTTTATGTTATTTTTTGTTATTATTTTCTTGAATGGAGGAATATGCCAGAGACACTACTCAACACTCGTGAAGTAGCTGCGTACTTACAAATCAACGAAAAACAGGTCTATCGCTTGATTCGCAATGGCAGCATTCCTTGTACCCGCGTAACCGGGAAATGGGTGTTTCCGCAGAGCTTGGTGGAAGAGTGGGTACACCGTAGCGCTCGAGCAAAGACGTCAGCCGCTACTCGACCCGTGGCTGTGGCGGAGCGATTTGGCCTCGACCGCGGATTGTTGATTGCGGGGAGTGATGACCTCCTGCTTGCGGCTTTGTTTGAACTCGCGCGCTTTCACTTTCCAGAGTATCTCGTGTACACGACCAACCTGGGCAGCTTTGGTGGCTTGGAAGCCTTGAAACAGGGAAAAGCACATATTGCGCTCACCCACCTCCGAGATTCTGAAACTGGCAAGTACAATACTCCTTTCCTTACGCAAGAGTTCGCGGAAGGTACTATTGTCGCTGTGACGTTGTGGCATCGTCGTGTGGGATTCTTATCGCGTGCAGATGCGTTAGCTTTTACCTCATTCGCCGACTTTCGACGGCGTAAAGTGCGCTTCGTCAATCGTCAGCGTGGATCTGGGGTGCGATGGCTCATTGATCAGCAACTGCAAACTGCCAGAGTACAGGCGAAGCAGATCAAAGGATACGACACCGAGGTGTGGACGCACTGGGAGGTTGGCTTGCAGATCCTTCGACGACAGGCTGATGTAGGAGTCGCTGCCGAGGCAGTAGCTCGGTTGTTGGGATTATCGTTCTCCCCGTTAGTAGAAGAGCGGTTTGATTTGGTGGTGCGCAAAGACCATTACTTCACCAAACCGGTACAGGCGTTGTTGCAAGTGTTGATATCGAAAGAACTGGCGCAGAAAGCCGCGACGCTGGGAGGGTATAATGTTCGTGAGGCTGGTAAAGTCGTGTTTCCTGAATAAGCATATTCCTCCCGTAAACACGGCTTTTTATGTCAGCCACCTCGGCTCGTGCACCCGGCATCCAAGAGAAGAATAGTCCAAAGTCCAGAGTCCAAGCAAGTCAAAAATCAGAGGGAAGGATGCCGACGAAACAGCGAGCCGTCATATTAACCAAAGGAGGACGAAAAGCATTAAGCGCAGTCCATCCGCTCGTGCAGGATAATCTCAATACGCACACCCCCGGCTCGTTCTATGAGGTCCTGCCGCCTGCTTAGGCCTTCGCCTTGGCGCAGCAGTTTACGCTGCACTATACCCCCAAGAACGGCTCGTAGCTCAACATGGCGGAGATTGAATTTGCTGCGCTCTCGAAGCAATGTTTGGATCGCCGGATTCCTGATCTTGAGACGTTACGCGGTGAAGTGCTCGCGTGGGCGAAGCGAAGGAATCAGGCAAAGACGACCGTCGAGTGGAAGTTCGCACAGCCTGATGCCCGCCAGAAGTTACACAGACACTATGAAAAAGTACAGAAACCTGAATCCACGGATAAGCATTAGCCAAACTGCAAGTGAGCCAGGCGGTCAATCGCGAAGCGCCACACCCCTTGGTAGCGATAATGGTCAGAGATCACCAGGAAAACGCGGCGGGCAGTATGGATGAGCTTGCCTGCGAGATTGCATAGGTGGTAACGAATCGTCCGAATGGTCACCCGCTGATAGGAAGAGGGCAACACTAAGCGCTTGAACCACGCCACCAGATTAAAGGCCAGTTGGCCGATGAGGAGGTAGGCCCAGTTGGCGTGGAACTTCTGCGTCGGGAGCTTCTCCAACCCAAAGCCACTCTTATGTTCCTTAATGGCGTTCTCCATACTGGCATGCTGCAAGTGCCACACGACCACCGTCCGGGCGGTGCCCATCCTACGGGAAAGCTTGAGGCGATCAATTTAGACACTACTTTGTCAAGATAAAGCGATCTCGTTTCCTACCTATGCACTTTTGTATCATAAAGCGCTACAAGCGCTAATGCTAGTAACGCAGAGTTGTAACTTCAAGTTACAGCAAAGTTACGTGCTCGTAGAGAAACAAGCGTTAGTCAACCAAACACCATATAAAGCGACCCATCAACTCAAGCAGCACTACAAACCTAAGAAGAATGCAAAATGCAGAGAGATAGTGTCAAATGGGGTGTAAAAAGAGTTCGGCAGCAGTTTGCTCTTGGATGAGGTTGGTCTGCTTTAGGTTAACGCTTCCAACAATGCCTTCGCCTCTTGCAAATCCTTCGTATCAAACCCTTCGGTGAACCAGTTATAGATAGTGGGCAACATGTTCGCGTGCGGCATGGTGCTTAGCCTTGTTGTTGCCACAGACGCGCCAAACTCAGCACTGCTCACAGTTCCAGGGACTTTGCTTGTTGATGTCGAGCAATTTCGATCGCCTTGAGAAGAGCCATGCTTCGGCTTCTTCCGCCTTCTCCCTAAGCTCTTCAGCCTGATAGCTTCAGCCTTCCAGCATTCTCATTCTCCATTTTTCATTTCTCCATCATGAGCCCTGCCTTGCGCAGAGCAGCAAATACCGCTCTAACATCGCTGGATCTTTGTTAGGCGCTACTCTCTTCCCACACTTCTAGAGACCACCTGGGATTGATCCGTAGCACTTCTGCCGCTTCAGCTCGGGCTTCCGCGTCTCGACCGAGTTCACTGTAGACCGCAGCCAGGAGCAGGTGAGCATCCAGATCAGCCGGGCTGCCATTGAGCGATTTCTTCAGCGCGGCAATGGCCTCCTCAGTCCGCCCAGCCAGTAATACGTATGACCTAATAGAGGAGATTCCTGGGCGGCAGCAGAGGATTGAGGCGCAGCGCCTTCTCGACCAATCCGAGAGCTTCCTCTGACCGCCCCAGAAAACTCAGGATATCGGCCAACTCTGCATAGATTCCGCCCATCGCTCGGATTGAGGGCGAGGGTCCGCTCGGCCTCTGCGCTCGCCTGCTCGTACTGCTTTTTCCACAGATAGGCCTCGCTCAATACCACGATGACCCCAGGGTGAGGCGGCATCCAGAGCGACCATCCGTTGCGCCGCCTCA
This sequence comes from uncultured delta proteobacterium, assembly GCA_963733195.1. GTDB lineage: Bacteria > Desulfobacterota > Binatia > Bin18 > Bin18 > VGTJ01. The sequence goes on along the minus strand of CAVTCR010000052.1, from coordinate 24,035 downwards.
AACGCCCGGTCCAGGGTCTGGGGATCCTGACTCAGTTGCGAGGACCACTGCAGCCGGTAGTTGAGAAACAGCTCAATGTGAGAAAACAGCCAATTGGGGTTGCGCAGCAGGGCTTGTTTCTGGGCGAGCGATCGCCTCCTCATAGCGCCCCACCAAGCTGTAGGCCCAGCCGAGAGTCGAATGCGAACCAAGACGGATAGCGAGGATTGAGCCGTATCGCTTTCTCTATCAACTCGATGGCTTCCGCCGTCCTCTCCCCAAAGAGGTTGAAGACTTCGCCAGCCGTGCTAACCATCCGCATTATTGGGGTCGAGGGCGATGGCCCGCTCGGCCGCGGCCACGGCAGGCTCATACTTGGCTTTGATACGTATAGACCCAGCTTAAGAGGAATGTGCGCTCCGGTAAGGTGTCATCCAGGGCGAGCGCTTTTTGCTCCAATGTCAAAGGCTCGCTGCAGATTCTGCGGGTCTGGACTCCATTGCTGGATCCAGGCACATGAAGTAGGTCCACCCCAGCCACGCGTACGCCTCGGCATACTGCGGGTCCAGTTCGATGGTTTTCTCAAACATCTGCCGCGCCTGGGCATTGCCCTCTTTGGTGGAACGCGTAAAAGTAGTCCGCCCCGCGCAGGAAGGTATCATACGCCTCCAGGTTGTCCGTGCGTTTGCGCACGAGGTACCCTTGCTCTTGCAAGGTGAGCTGCAGATTCAACGTCGTCACGATCTTCTGCACGATCTCATCTTGCAGGGCAAAGATGTCTTTGAGGGGACGGTCGTAGCGCTGGGACCACAGATGTCCTCCGGTGGTGGTGTCAATCAACTGCGCCACAATCCGCACCTGATCGCTCGCTTTCTGTACACTGCCTTCCAACACGTAGCGCACGCCCAGTTCTTTCCCGACCTCTTGTACGTTCACTGCCTTGCCCTTGTAGGTGAACGCCGTGTTGCGGGCGATAACGAAGAGACTGGCAATGCGGGAGAGATCAGTGGTGAGGACTTCGGTGATGCCGTTGCTGAAATAGTCCTGCTCGGGATCGTTGCTCATGTTGTCGAACGGCAGGACGACGATGGAGGGCTTATCGGGCAGAGGAAGGGACTGGGTGCTAGGGGCTAGGGGCTGGGTGTTAGGGAGAAGAACGGGAAGATAGCGAACACTCACGAGCGGTCCCTGCTACGAGCAGCAGTCCCACCGCTACTGCTCGGTGGGCAGTGCCCACCCTACGGGAAAACTTTCAAGCGTTGGACTTGCAGTTTTTGCCGCACGCCTTTCGGCGCTTCAGGCAACAAAGCATAGACCGGAAACCGTTCGGCGATGTTCTTGAGCTTGGGTTTGCCGAGTGGCACTACCGTGCCCAAGTCCACCTTCTTGGCCACATCACGATAGACCATGTCCGAGATGCAGATCGTGTCTGGCTCGGCGAGACTTTGCAGCCGGGACGCGATGTTCACGCCATCGCCAAACACATCACCATCTCTCTGGACGATATCCCCCGAGTGAATGCCAATGCGCACATGAATCTGCTCGGCCTTCTCTTTCTCGGCGTTGTGCGTCCGCAACTGTGCGTGAATCGCCTGCGCACATTGCACAGCATGGACGACCGAGGGAAAATCCACTAAAAAGGCATCACCGATAGTTTTGATGACATGGCCGTGATGGACAGTCACCGCTTGTTGGATGAGCTGATTATGGACTTCGAGCAGCCGCAACATGCGGGCTTCATCCGCTGCCCATCTGACGACTAAAGCCGACGATGTCGGTGAACATGATCGCCGCCAGCTTGCGAGTTTCCGTCTGCAGGACCTTCAGCCATTGTGCAGTGCTCTTCAGAACCATTAGCTCTGTTCGATTGTGTATCGATGCCGTTGCCCGAGCAAGCAGACAACATTCCCAGGCTGATCAACTATTACCGAGAACAAGCCCATGATATCCCGCCCCAGCACACTGATATCGAGCGCCTCGACTTCAGTAACCGCCCGATACTGACTACGGAAGACGACCGTATTGCCTGTCTCGCGGTAAAACTGAATCTGGGTCTCAACCAGAACAGACTTGACTATTCCACCTACTCCGCCGATCTGATCTGGGACAGTACGTGATTGAAGAGATAAATCCTCCAAAATCGAAGCACTGAACACGGTTTGATCAGCACCAGGTATCTACCAGGAAGGGAGCCGATATCCATAGGCCACTACTGGCTAAAACTTCCCCTTGGATGACAGGGCGCACGATCCCATTATCACCGCTCGCCCACGCTCCGTTAATACGCATAAATCCGTATGACCTTCTCACGAGGAATGTAATGAACGAATCGCCCTTCATCCTCGGGATGGGTTGCAGTAGCCAACGCAATGGCCTCTTTGGGAGTATCAGCGGTAAATAACTCCTCACCAGCTATACAAATGCATTTGCCACGATGCTGGGAGTAGATTTCCGGAACGTGGGCCTGAAACCACGCCCAGTTGCGATCGAACCGTTCTCGCCGTACCCGTGCTTTGGCAAGCTCTTCGGGATTGGTCACTTCTTCCATGATCACTGCTGGTCTTTGCTGTGCTGCCATTGGGCCGTCTCCTCTCATGCTGCTGTCGCTGCGCTCAGATTCTAGTCCTCCTCCAGAGCGGGAGAATCGTTTTTACGTCTGCTCCCGATCTGATTGCTACTAACGACTGGTGAACCTGAATTCCCGGTCGGCCTTCTTCGCCAGGTTCCCCATTTCGCCTTTGCGCCCATCCGGCGTAAGGTTACAATTTCCCTTGTTCTCTCAACTCCTGCACCTTCGCTTCACGAACAAGAATGCCATCACGATACAGCGCTGCGATCTGCTCGGGTGTGTAGCCGAGGCGGTTCTGGAGAATTTCCTCGTTGTGTTCACCAAACAACGGCGCGCGGAAGGGGATTTCTACCGTTGCGTTTGAGATGTGAAATGGCGATTTCGCCACTGGCGTCGAACCGAGAATTGGATGTGGCAAGGTCTGGAACAACTCGCGTGCAGCTAACTGTGGGTGCGCAACTGCTCCTGGAATATCGAGCACTGGGGCGACTGGAATGCGCGCCTCAAGCAAGATCTTGAGCGGAGTTTCGTCATCAGCAAAGGTCTGCAACCAATCTTCAATATACTTTCCCACCTCTGGACGACGAGCACAGCGGGCCTTCTGTGTGTCATATCGTGTATCGGTTGCGAGTTCCGGCATGCCCATCGCTTTCACTAATGGTGCCCATTGATGCTCGGCCACGGCAAAGGCAATGTAGCCTTTCTTGGCTTTGTATACGCCATATGGGCAGATGTTGAAGAAGTCGCCACCAAAGCGATGTGGACGAATCGCACCATCGCTCATCATGTAGAGCGGAACGTTGATGTAATCGAGATATAGCAAGGATTCAAGTTGCGAGATGTCAATGTACTGGCCTTCGCCGGTCATCGTCCGTGAGAATAACGCTGCACATATCGCTAATGCACCGTGAATCCCAGCGTTCGGATCACCGAAATAGTTACCGACATATTCAGGTGGGCCGTCAGGTTCACCAGTCATAGACATGACACCACTCTGTGCCTGGGCGATGATGTCAAAGCTGGTGAACTTGGCATACGGACCATCTTGGCCATACCCTGACACTGAGCACATAATGAGGCGGGGGTTGACCTTCTTCAGTGATTCATAATCGAGACCATATTTCGCCATGATACCCGGGCTATAATTCTCGACAGCAACATCACACTGTCGGACCAAGTCACGAACGATCTCTAAAGCCTTAGGGTGTCGGAAATCGACCCCAACACTTTTCTTGCCGGCACTGGCAGCGATGAAGAACGCACTGATTCCTGGGTCGACCATATGAATTTTTCGCCCAAGATCACCATCAGGTGCACGTTCAATCTTCACCACATCGGCTCCTAAATCAGCCAGGATGCGCGTTGCCGAAGGGCCGGCCAAATATTGGGTGAAATCGATGACTTTGATCCCCGGAGAGGAGTTTCTTTTTGCCGTTGGTTTCTTGCGCCATCATTCCTCCTTTATTTTATTGCGGATTGTGGCGTATCTCCGAGCAATCTGCAATCAGGAAAAGCGACGTTGACAGTCAGCAGCTTTCGCTTACCATAAGTGACCAATGAGGTGTGGGTATGATAAACCTGTTTCTCTTCTTGTCACCGGTGGCACTGCTAATCAGCTTATTCTTGATTTCTTCAAACACTGTCGTACACGCAACAGTTTTTGCCTGGAAGGGCGAAGGTGGAGCCTTGCATTTGAGCAACGATCCAGAAGCAGTCCCGGAAGTGCACCGAACTTCAGCTCAGCAGTTCACCTCAAAACTTGCGGGAAAGGCTGGCGCCGGAGAATCCAGCGCCAGCTTCTCCTCCTCCACTGCTAACAGAACCAACAACTGCCTATGAGCGTGGCGTTGAACGTGGGCTCCTAGCCGCGGAGCGGCAAATGGAGATGACGAACGAATTACTCAAAACCACACTCCAAGCAGTTCGCCAACCATCACCCTCACCACCGACCATCATTATTCAGCAGCAACCCGAAGCTGGAGTCCGTTATGTCGAACGAGAGCCCTGGGGCATTCCCTATTACGGGTACCTCTCCCCTTATGCTTCGTATTGGGGTGTGCCGTATGTTTCTCACTATCCCTATGGTTTTCGTCGAGGACGATTGGTGCCTCACTCCCATTTCTTCCCTGGTGTACGTAGACGTTCACGAGGGCTGTTCTTTCCCCATGGACATTCGACGCATCATGGGTTTCTCTCGGGACATGGAATTGTTGTACGCTAGCCAGCTTGCAAAGCGTAAGAGAAAGGAGAACATAGGCGAAACGGGAAATGGAGAAATGGAAGAAAAGAACAAAGAAATAAAGAGGCAAGGAAAAGGAATAGAAGGATATAAAGCTGAGGATCAAGGACGCTTCCTTTCTTCAGCCTTCAGCCTGAAGCCTATAGCCTTGTTTCTTCTTCACTCTTCATTTTTCATTCTTCTCGTTCTCCTCTTGCATTCTTCACTCTTCACTCTTAATTCTTCACTATTGTGAGACTTCACCCTTTCACCCCTTCACCCTTTCGCCCCTTCGTTCTTCTCGCGATCTGTCTTATTGTCGCTGCCTGCGCAGTTCCTGCAGACCGTCCCCTCACACCCCTATCAACCGACACCGCCTCGCTGTACGCGCCACATGGTGAACCCGGAGCGTGGTTTAATCCGTGGCATCCGCAGCAGAAGAAGTGGTCGACAATTTTCCGCTGGTGGACCTCACGAAGCGCGTACACTGGAGAACGACGCGTTCCGCCTGACGTGCCCCGGGTGGAAAACACTGGCGCCTCGTTTGCCACACCGGAAAATTCGGCATCAGTCACCTGGGTCGGTCATTCCACTTTCGTCGTGCATGACGATGAAGATGTTTTTCTCACCGATCCACAATTCAATACACGTGCGCTACTTCCCAAACGTTATCATCCACCTGGGGTACCGATCTCCTCAATTCCCGGCTCTGCGTTCGCAGTGGTTTCTCATAACCACTATGACCACCTTGATGCCTACACCGTGAAAACTCTGCCTGCTACCGTCACCTGGTTTGTTCCCATGGGCTTAGGGGAATGGATTCGTAAACGCGGACCTCACAATGTGATCGAGCTTAACTGGTGGCAAACGGCTCAGCACGGGCGCTGGCAAGTCACCTGTGTACCGTCACAACACTGGTCACAACGCATCGAGCATGGCCAAAACTCGACGCTCTGGTGCGCGTGGGTGATTTCGTCTGGGGAACGCACGTATTTCTTTGCCGGCGATACCGGCTACTTTCATGGCTTCAAAGAGATCGGCAAACGCTTTGGTCCGATCGATGTCGCTATGCTTCCCATCGGTGCATACGAACCGCGTTGGGTGATGCGCTACCAACATCTAAACCCAGCCGAGGCCTATCAAGCGTTTTTAGATCTCGACGCGAAATGGCTACTGCCATGCCATTGGGGAACGTTCAAACTTACTGATGAACCGATCGACGAACCACCGCGCGAACTACGGCGCGTCGTCACAGCCGCTGGCGGTAGCCTCGATCCAGTTCGGGTGATGGCGATCGGCGAGCGGTGGGAGCTTCCGAAGAAGGGGTTGGGGGTTGGGGGCTAGGGGCTGGGGAAAAAGGGACAGCCTTCAAGTCTGCTGTTTTTTTACTTTTGACTTTCGCACTTTGACTTTTGTTTTTTCTTCTTCCCAACTCCTAACCCCCAGTCCCTAGTCCCTATTAGGCGAACGTCTCAATCGCCTTACGCACTGCCTGGGCATAGGTCTGATTGCCGACTGCAACTGGCGAAATGATTGGCAGTTGCACTCCAGCTTCACGGAATGCAGCGAGTTGTTCGCGACAACGCGAGGGTGGACCGATGAGTGATACTTCTTCGGCCATACGGTCTGAGGTACCGGTCGCGTCGCCTTTGGCGAGCGCTGCAGCCTCCTGCACGAATCCGCTATTGTGGAACAGTTTGTTATAGAACGGCAGTCTCCCATAGAAGGCAAGATTATTCTTGGCAGTCGTGCGAGCAGCAGTGAGATCATCACTGATACACGCTGGTAGGCCAGTGGTGATATCAACCGCAGAGACTTTCCGCCCACCCTTCGTCGCACCGCGTTCTAAGGCGTTGAGGATTTTAGGCATCCGACTCTTGGGAAACAAATAGAGCATCGTACCATCCGCTAATTCTCCACACAGTTCGACAGTGCCCAACGCTAAGGCAGCAACGTAGATCGGCACTTTGTAGGTTGCAGCACGTGGCGGCATCGGCGCGTCCGGATACCCCTTGCCGGTAGTAATATTACGGACCGTCGAAATGTAGTTACGAAGCAGCTCACGAGGCTGATCCATCGTCTCTTTGTAGACACCTTCGACGAGTGGACGGTGACTCACACCCAATCCGAGCACTAACCGGCCTCTTGATGCATCATCGATCGCGACCGCAGTCTGTGCGCACAGCGCCGGGTGACGCAGGTAAATGTTCGCTATCCACGTTCCTACTTTAATCTTCGAGGTTGCCTGCGCCATAAGCAGGCAGTTGGCCAACGAGTCATTCATGAACTCCGGTGAAAAGACGGCTTCAAAACCAGCGGACTCAGCTTCCCGTGCGAGCTGTTGTAACTCAGCAAATGAAAGACCAGAAAAATTCGCAATGACAATTCCTAATCGCGCCATGATCAACCCTCCTTCTCTGTAGTCAGTTTGTTTTCTTGCGGTCCGCACCTTATCACTGGGGCAAGGCTTCAGGCTACAGGCTAAAAGGTAGGCAATTCCCCTAAAGCCTTCAGCCTAAAGCTATAGCCTCTTTCTTGCTTTTTCCCTCTACTTTCGCTAGCACCACTGGTTATGCTTGCCACCATCCTCTCAGGTGCTTTAGTTGGAATTGACGGTCTTCTGGTTGAAGTCGAAGTTGATGCCGCGTTCGGATTACCACAGTTCACTACTGTCGGCCTTCCCGAAGGTGCAGTGCGGGAAAGTAAAGATCGTGTACGCTCTGCCATTAAGAACTCCGGCTACGAGTTTCCTCCGCGCAAAATCACGGTCAACCTCGCGCCTGCTGATCTGAAGAAGGAAGGATCGGCGTACGATTTGCCGATCGCTCTCGGTATTCTCGCAGCAGAAGGGATACTCGCTAAAGACCACCTTGCCGAATATGCCCTGCTCGGTGAATTGTCCCTCGACGGACGAGTCAAATCCGTGCATGGTGCTCTTCCACTTGCGGTCATGGCGCATGAGAAAGGTTTGAAGGGGCTCATTGTTCCGATCGAAAATGCCGCAGAAGCCGCGGTTGTTGAAGGTATCGACGTCATCGGGGTGGCTACGTTAAGTGAAGCATTCGTGTTTCTCAATGACGAACAACCTGTCGCTCCCACCCGTGTCGATTTGCACACGCTGTTTGCTTCCCATTCTCGCTATGAAGTTGACTTCAACGACGTCAAAGGCCAAGAGCACGTCAAGCGTGCGCTCGAAGTCGCAGCTGCCGGAGGACATAACGTCCTGCTAGTTGGTCCGCCAGGAGCGGGAAAAACCATGCTCGCACGACGGTTACCAACAATCCTCCCTGATATGACGCTGGCCGAAGCGATCGAAGCTACTAAAGTCCACAGCGTAGCAGGATTGATGGATGGACAAGCGTTAATCGCTACTCGTCCGTTCCGTGCTCCACACCATACGATCTCTGATGCAGGGTTGATTGGCGGCGGTGCCATCCCGAAACCAGGGGAAGTGTCACTGGCTCATCACGGAGTGTTATTCCTTGACGAATTACCCGAGTTTCGCAAGAACGTCCTGGAAGTATTGCGACAGCCGCTGGAAGACGCGAAAGTCACGATCTCACGTGCGGTCGGCTCTATTACCTATCCGGCAAGTATCATGTTGGTGTGTGCGATGAACCCGTGCCTGTGCGGGTTCCTTGGCGATACTCAGCACGAGTGCACCTGCGCACCACAACAGGTACAGCGCTATCGAGCTAAGATCTCTGGCCCGCTACTTGATCGCATCGACATTCAGATCGAAGTGCCGGCCGTCAAGTATAAGGAACTCAGCCAGAGCACTACGAGTGAGGACTCCAGTGCGATCCGTATTCGGATTAATCAGGCGCGCGATGGACAACTCAAGCGCTTCTCCGGACGAACGATCTTCTGCAATGCACAGATGAGTAGTCGCGATATTCGTAAATTTTGCCAGCTTGATGCGACTGGCGAGAAGCTCCTTGAAAACGCGATGTCACGCTTGGGCCTTAGTGCACGTGCCTACACACGCATCCTCAAAGTTGCACGCACGATTGCTGACCTCGCAGGAGAAGAGCATGTTAAAGGTTCGCATCTCGCCGAAGCGATTCAGTACCGGGCATTAGATCGGAAGTAAGTTGCCGAAGCCCCTACGCATCTATAGGCTACCATCGCTATGATTATCTATCTCGCGGTTGTTGGACTACTGCTGCTTGCGATTGGGTTGACAGGCTTTCTGTTGTCCTTCGGTCTGCTCGAACGGATCATTTGTGGCAGTGCGGCATTTGTTGGCCTGCTGCTCTGTATTGGCGCATCGCGCGTGAGCAGTAGACAAAAGGGGGAGGAAAGCATCAACCCATTAATGGAGGGGCCGGGGGCCGCCCCTCCGAATGGTATGACAGATCATTCACCGCTCAGGCAGCATTCTTCTGAAATTTTACTTCCCCAACTTCTGAGCCGCTCAATACGACCAAGAGCGTTGCTTCTTCCGAGCCGACGTTACGGAAACCCTCCATTGTTCCAGTAGGGAAAGAGATGGTATCCCACGGCCCAAGGGTCACCTCGTGTTCTCCCTTCTCGCCCCAGAAAAATGTACATTGCCCAGCCAGAACTACAAACACTTCCGGCTTGGTGTGGCTATGTAACGGGGCACCTTTACCTGGACTCACTTTGTTCACCGCCATGGTGAAGCCATGTTCTCCGGTAATCGCAGGCTCGGTCCTTCCTGCACGTCCAATCAACGCATAGCCTTGTGTTCCATCTGGTTTGTAATTTTTGATAAAACTGGCGTAGTCAATCGGTTTGAGGTCGCGAAAGTGGGCAATGCTTGTCTTCATTTCTTCCTGTGAAGCCTGTGTGCTCATAACTCCCTCCTTTGTATCACACAAGTTACCTTTCTCGCGTCGTAGCACCTTGCCCACAGCAGAGCAAGCCTGCCAATTACCTCACTTCCTCTCTGTGTCGTTGTCGCCATCACGTTGGTCCGGTAGATCCTGTCACTGTCTGTTTTTCTGTAGCAACGATACTCTCCGGTACTGGATTTGCTGCCGTGCTTGTCAACACGTAGCAGATGCCCACGGCAATAAGGCTCAGCAGGCCCGCACTATAAAACACACTGCCCAAAGCATAGTGATCGACAATAAAGCCAAAGATGAGGGGTGCGACCGTCATCGCCAGACTATGAACAGTCAGCAACACGCTCATCACTGCCCCCATACTGGCGCTAGGTGCGTGTTCCATTGCCAATGCGATGTGCGCTGGATACGACATGCCGAAGCCAATACCGATAAACGCATTGAGGATCAGCAAATGCCAGAAATGCGATGCGAGCGGAAAACCAGTGAGCGCAAGGGCACTCACTGATCCACCGACGATAATGAGCACGCTTTTGTTCACCCGATCTGCCAATCGTCCACATATGGGCTGAAGCACCGTGCTGATAAGAACATTCAGTGAGATTAACGCGCCGACTTGCGTGGTGCTCAACGGCAACAGATGCGACACCAGTAGAGGAACGAACACCCAGATGATCGTATTGGCGAGCGCATAGACAATACGAAAAAAGCTGACACCAAGAATTGGCCGAGACGAGAGAATCACACGCCACGGAGTCGCACTTGCTTGGGCAGCAGCTCTGTGGTGGTGCTGTTGGGATTCCGGAAGAAACACGAACAACAAAAGCAACGACAGAAAACTCAGTACCCCCAACGAAATAAAGCTCGCCTGCATGCTGTAGAGGTCTTTAATCACCCCGCCAAGAATAGGACCACCAGCAACTCCCGCCATAAAGGCAGTGTTCGCGTAACCAGCGTACGCACCTTCCTTCCCTTTCGGAGTAAGGTCAGCGACATACGCCAACGCAACTGGCTGGACCATTGCCGTGGCGATGCCTTGCAGCGCCATGACCAAAAACAGCGCACTCAGACTGTTGGCCAGAAGATAGGCAATCGACGTTATCGTATAGAAAAGGAGTCCGCCGAGCAGGAACGTTTTTCTACCATGGCGGTCAGACGCACGGCCGATGAACGGCAACAGGAAGGTGCGAGCCGCAGAGTGAGCCCCAAACAACGCGCCCATCACGGCGCCACTCGCGCTGAATTGTTGCGCATAGAGCGGCATAAATGGCATGACGATGCCATTGCCTAACATGGTGGCAAAGAGTGCAAGGGCAAGAACAAAGAGGGGACGATTCATAATACTGACTTTCAAGGCTCGGGGAATCTTTGTCAATCGTTCCCTTGATTTTTCCAGAATACAAGAGGTAGGAATACAATCTCACGGCAAAAGGAGCCTGTATGGAAGAAGGACAACGTCAAGATTCAACGCCCATACCCACGCACCGTTTCCCTCGAAAGCAACACTACCTTCAATTTGCGCTTGATGACACCTGCAGATAGCCACCGGATCGTCACTTTTGCACGATCATTACCTGAGGATGACTTACTGTTTCTGCGTACCGATATCACCAAAGCGTTTGTCGTGATGCTCTGGGGGCAGAATATCAAAGCAGGGCTGACGGTCACTGTGCTTGCCGAGCGACGAGCAAGAGGTCGTGGGCTATGCCAGCATGCATCATAACGAAGTCACCTGGCAGCGACATCTCGGCGAGCTCCGGGTTCAAGTCGGGCCGCAATATCGCTCGAGGGGTTTAGGGCGAATACTTGCGGCAGAGATCTTCGCCATTGCCCGCGAGATGGGGTTACGCAAGATCGTCGCACACATGACACCGGATCAGCAGGGAGCCATTGCCACCGTCAAGCGTTACGGATTTGAGCAAGAGGCGTTGCTACGTGACTTTGTCATTGACCGTGTGGGACGTACACGCGACCTGATGGTTATGACATGCGATGTCGCACGTTTAGTAACAGACTCTCCGAGCTGAAACAGTAATATAGGTTGAGAAAAAACGCAGCATTGCCCAACAGGTAGTGAGGCAGACGTAGCCTGAATAGCTTGTTACAAAATCCAGGGACAGGAATCCCGGATTGCATCCGGGCGATGACACTCACGTTGCGATGGCGGCCGCAGCGTTGTAGTAGAAGTAGGTTTGCTGTAATTGTTCAGCGAACGCGGGACAGCGTAGGAAATCATGCAGCAATCATTGCTATTTCCGGGGGAAGCCTCCTCTTACCTTACCTCAGAGCGGAAAGGAGCCGTCTACACGAAGCCGCAGGTGGTAGACCTGCTCTTGGATCTCTCAGCGTACTTCTCTTGCAGAAATCTTGTTGATAGTGTGGCGTTGGAGCCTGCGGCTGGAGAAGGCGCCTTTCTGGTCGAGATGGTGCGCCGTGTCGTTGCTTCGTGCCGAAGGCAAAACCGCCCCCTATCTGATTGCCGAAATTCCATCCTGGCTTATGAGATCAACGCTCAGAGCGCACAGACGGCGCGCAGTGCTATCGTCTCCGCCCTGCAATCCATGAGCGTGCCTATAGGAACGGCCGTGGATTTAGCAAATCACTGGATTCGCATTGGCGACTTTCTATGCGAAGCGTCACGGTTACCTGTGGCGGATTACGTATTTGGAAACCCGCCGTATGTGCGTTTGGAAGATATGCCAGTTGAGACCATACGGTTCTATCGTGACCTCTATCCGACCATGCGGGGGCGAGCCGATTTGTATGTCGCTTTTTTCGAGGCCTCCCTCCGCTTGCTCAAGCCGAACGGTGTGTGCGCCTTCATCTGCGCTGATCGGTGGATGCGCAACCAGTACGGAACGGAGTTGCGACGGTTGGTGACAAGCGAATTTAGCGTCGACCTTATCGTCGAAATGCACGACGCGGGTGCTTTTGCAGTCGATGTCAGCGCCTACCCAGCTCTCACGATACTACGGCGCGCGAAACAGGGCAGGACTGTTGTTGCCAGGACACGCGCCGCAATAGAAGCAATTGACATGGATGCACTAACTAGCGTTGTACGAGCTGCGGCTAAGGGTGAGGCCTTCACCTCTTCTGATGGTTTTTCAGCAGCTCCGATCGACGGTTGGTTTTCAGGTGTGGCCCCGTGGCCGTGCGGGTCTCCGAAACGGTTAGCGCTTCTTAGACGACTTGAGACCCAATTTGCCCCCTTGGAGTCGGAGCGACATCAGATTAGGGTTGGCATCGGCGTCGCAACAGGATGCGATGATGTCTTCATCACAAAGGACCCTACCATCGTTGAACACTCTCGGCTCCTGCCGTTGGCAATGGCTATGGACATTGCTCCAGGCCGCCTTCAATGGTCGGGCCATTATTTGATTGATCCTTGGGATCGGGAGGGGCTTGTAAAATCCAAAGACTACCCGCGTCTGCAGGCGTATTTCGCTCATCATCGGGACGCACTGTCACGACGACACACAGCGCAAAAGAACCCACAGAGTTGGTATCGTACCATTGACCGGGTGAATCATTCGCTACTTACGAAACCAAAGCTCTACATCCATGACATTACCGACCGCTTCAACCCCGTGCTCGACTTTGGGACGACATATCCACATCATAACCTCTATTTCATTCAGTCAGATGTGTGGGACCTTGAAGTGCTAGGCGCGTTACTCCTTTCTGACATGGGACAACTATTCATTGACGCCTACGGGGTTCGTATGCGGGGTGGATACCTACGGTTTCAGGCGCAATACCTCCGGCGGGTCAGATTGCCGGATCGGAATAGCATAATGCCTGATCACATAAGGCAGCTCGTGCGAGCGTTCCGGGAGCGGGATCGGCAACATGCGACCGAGGTGGCACATCAGCTCTATCACGTTGACCCGGTGGAGATGGAGGCGGAGGGTGGATATTGAAGTCCGTTTTCGGGATGCCGTGCAGTATGTGTGGACGGGGCGACTCCGACAGCGAGAAAAACAACAGGAGGCAGGACGAATCGATGCCGGCGACCGTGGCGACGTCACCGGGGGCGAGCACATGGGGGCGTTAGAGCTGTTGGTGAAGGACATCTTGATCGAGGCCGAAATCAATGCCGCTGATATAAAAACCCATTCCCCGATCGAACTGCTCCCCGAGGATGCTAGAAGACCTTCTTCACAACTAGAGCTTCCGGGATATTATCGTTCCACAAAAAAATGGGACCTCGTAGTCGTATCCGATCGACAGCTCGTGATGGCGCTGGAGTTCAAGTCCATTGGCGGCTCATATGGGAACAATTTAAACAATCGTGCTGAAGAGGCGATTGGCAACGCCACAGATATCTGGACTGCCTTCCGAGAAGGACGTTTTGGCGCAGGCCCGGCGCCATTCTTAGGCTACTTTTTCCTGCTGCGAGATGAACCGCGGGTCCATACACCGGTCAAGAATTACGAACCCCATTTCAAAGTCGACCCCGTGTTCGTGGGCGCGCCCTATAGCAAGCGAGCCGAAATCCTGTGCCAGCGTTTTGTGCTGGAGCGCCTCTATACTACAGCGTGTTTTGTTCTTTCGACGAAAGAGACACAAACGAAAATTACCGAGCCAGCCGAAGCTCTTACCTTCCGCCGGTATGTGGCCGCCTTGCAAGGGCATGTTGCAGCCTTTCTCCGGATCCAGCGCCGCTCGTAAAAATGAGAGCTGCCTCTTGTCCTAAGTAAAGCAATAGCTTCAGAAACGAAGGGCTTAAGCCCCTCGTCTCCCCTGTTCACTCCAGCACGCAATTCCACTGATCTCTATCCTCTGGTGCGGTGGAAGCAGATAGCTGCTCAATCTTTTTATGCTCGCAACCCGACGCGCCGCCTACGCCGCCACGCGTCGGCCACTTTATCAGGCATCAAGATTAAGCGGAGCAAACGCGGCGGCATCTCCTCTCTTGATCCGTTCGAGCCCGTCTTCTCCTTCATCGCAATAGAGTTCGAGCTGGTTTCCTTCTGGGTCAAGAAAATAGATACTTTTAGTGATGAAGTGGTCAATAGTGGCGGTAATTTTCACGTCGTGGGCTTTCAGTTGTCGGTAGCATTCCTGAAGCGCGGCAAAGTTTTCGACTTGCAGGGCAACATGATGCAGACCGACTTGCCGGTCGGTAACGGGATCAGCGTCCGGGGGGACTGCCAACACTGCAAGATCATGATGCTGTTCACCCAGAGTGAAGAATACCCCAGCAGGACGTTTCAGCCGTGTCACTACGGTAAAGCCCAAAACCTCAGTGTAAAACTGCTCCGCTTTCTGCAGATCCCGCACCTTTAACACCACGTGGCCGACTTTCTTGGGGTGAATCATGGCTGGCTCCTTTTCCGTGCACTATGCTCTTTTTACGCTATCCTCTCAAGCCGTCAGTCCACCATCGACGGCAAGGATCTGGCCCGAGATGTAATCGGCATCGGCACAGGCAAAAAAGACAAACGCAGGTGCAACCACTTCTGGTTCCGCTCGTTTGGCATTACCGAATGTCGCTACTGATTCACTCAGATGCTGACGACGAAAAGCAAATAGTGCCTCGGTCATACGTGTCTCAGCAACCGGCGAAATGCAGTTCACTTGAATGTTATACGCCTTGAGTTCACTTGCAGCGTTTCGCGTCAAAGCGATGATGCCGCCTTTTGCAGCGGCATAATCTGCAACGCCAAACGATCCCCGCAGCGCAGACGGTGCGGCCACATTAATGATCTTTCCCCCACCCTGCGCTTTCATCACCGGCACCACCGCTTGAATGCACTGAAACGTTCCCGTCAAATGGACAGCAAGGGTCTCCTGCCACTGTGCGTCACCGATCTCCTCCAGTCGCTTCGGATGAATAATCCCTGCATTATTGACTAAGATATCAAGTCGGCCCCATCGCTCCAGAACCTGTTGTACCATCTGCTCGACTTGTGCTCGTTGTGCCACGTCAGCAGTGAGTGCAAGCGCCGCGTGACCATAAGTGGAAACCTCACCTGCGACATGTATCAATGCCGTAGGATCATGTGCACCAACCACAGCAACCAACGCACCTTCGCGAGCGAACGCGAGCGCCACAGCCCGACCGATCCCGCGACTGCCACCAGTAATCACTGCTACTTTGTCGAGTAAACGCATGTGTAGACCTCCTCTAAACTGACTAAGAGGTAAGCACCGGAACTGTCACTTGAACGCTTCAGAAGAGATTACGGAATCCCCAACAGCTTATGCGTTTGCAGACTGATCCTCCATTGCGGATGAGCTAAGCAATACGAGACAGCACGCTGTGTGTTACGTTGCCGTTCCGGCCCATCCATGGGTTGTAAGAAAAAATGCTGAAAATCGAGGTCGATAAACCGTTCCGGCTCTGCTCCTGGCTGGGGATACACGAGCTTCAGCTCATTCCCCGTTCGCAACACTAACTCTGCTCCAGCCTTTGGACTGACACACACCCAATCCACACCGCGGGGTGGCATCTGCGTACCGTTGGTTTCTATGGCAACAGTAAAACCGTAGTCGCGAAAAGCCACGACCAGAGCCTCGTCGAGTTGAAGCAGCGGCTCACCGCCAGTGCAGACAACCAACGGTTGCTCGCGAATACGATCAGGAGGGGCAGCACAGCCCGACGGGGGAAACGGCCACGTCGCCGCAACGGCAGCGGCCAGTTCGTCTGCTGTTTGAAATTTTCCGCCTCCAGGCCCGTCAGTGCCAACGAAATCGGTATCGCAGAAGCGGCACACCGCACTCGATCGATCTTCCTCACGTCCAGACCATAAGTTGCATCCGGCGAAGCGACAGAAAACCGCTGGGCGACCAACATTCGCGCCCTCTCCTTGGAGCGTGTAGAAGATTTCTTTGACGGAGTAGCTCATAGAGGCTAGGGACTGGGGGCTAGGGGTTGGAAAGAAACGAGCGAAAAGACAGCAGAACAAAGGCCGAAAAACAACGTGGGAGGGGACGGGATGAAGAAACCGATCCCCGCCCCCTGGCTCCCAACACCTAGTTACTTCTTCACGCCGAGGATTGACTCCTTGAACACTTTTGCAGCCGAGAAGCCCACTTTCTTGCGTGCTGGAATCTTGAGCGGCTCACCGGTCTGCGGGTTACGCCCGATACGTGCTTTCAACTGACGCAAGCGGAACGTACCCAAATTGGGAATTTTCAGTTCTTTGTCTTTCTTCACCGTTTTGGTGATGAAATCTACTAACTGATCCAACTGATCGTTCGCCTGCCGATTGGACAACCCACCCCATGTTTCTGCAAGCTTCTTCACCATTTCTGATTTCGTCATAACACCAACCTCCTTCTCCGAAAAATGATTCCTGTGTTAATCCACCAAACGAGCATGCCTCGCATCCGGCCTGCTCTTCCTCTCAACCATCATCGATCACATCCTCGTCGTCTTCCAGTCCTCCTCTTCGTTGAGATCCTCGCCAGCTTCTAACAGGAAAGTTCAGGTGAAGGGCGGGTATTTTTTTCGCGCGTATCTCCGTAAATTCACTGGGCGATCGTCAGTACCGGGGCTTCAGTGACATTCTTCCCGTACGACTGGGGAAGGTATAGTGCGCGTGCTTCGTCATCAGTAATCACCTGACGCTTGGTCTTTTCATCATACATCTTCCACAGGCCGCCTAACATCGGGTGACGACCACGGCGATAGCTATAACCCCAATACAAGAACTCACGGCTCATGCTGTCACGCGCTTCCCAGTTTAAGCCACGGCCACCGGAAAACGTCGCAGTGTTCTTCAACATTCGCCACGGCGAGTAGAACGTCCGGTAGGCATCGCGATAAGCTTTGAGAGTCTCGTCCGCCGTCATCGTCGGATGCTGAGACACGACGTGATCGGAATCATACCAGTTAAAGTCCCAGTCTGTGATCTTTCCTTCTTCAACCGCCTTGATGTGATCCTCTGTTCCCGGCAGCGGCGTCACAATGAAAAACGACGCAAGGTCAACGCCGACCTCAATGAGATCAAGCGCAGCCTCACGTCCACTCTCAGGAGTGTCATAGGGAAACCCAATCATGTAGCCGCAATGGACCGCAATCCCGGCATTATGCCAGTTGTCCACCACACGGCGATATTTCTCCAACACCCGATGCTTCGCTTCCGACAGTTCAAGATTACGCTCACCTCGACGGTCGGTGTTCTGAAACTTCGTGGCCGCCATCAAGTTGAGTGGATTGAACGATTCAAAGCCGACGAAGGCGCAGTATCCACCTGCTTCCTTGACAAGCTCGACAAAGCGGCGGCTCCGTTGATGCTTGCTGCTGTCCACCTCACCGGGGCGGAGATCGGCATACCCACCAGCATCGATATCCACCTGCATCATAAAGTTGATGTTTCGTCCTTGGCGCCGCAGTTCCGCCATACCAAGGAGAACGGGTTCCCATTGTGGACTACGGAAAAAATCGTCATCGACGAGAAAAAGCGTATCAATACCATGGTTATCAGCAGCATCACGGATCCAGTCGACAGCGGACTGCGAGTCCCGCGCCCGCATCGTGCGACCCATGACGTTCTTCACACTGCAATAGGAACAGGTAAACGGACAGCCACGCGAGGTATCGAGCGTCGTCATTGTGGTGTTGGCAAACTGCGTGAGATAGCGATCGTCAATCGCCGGCAACTGCACATCCGTGATTTCCGGGACGATGATCTCCCCTGTGCCGGTTTTGGCACGAATACCACTTGTGACACTGTAATGTGGCTGCAGTTCACCATTGAGATAATCATCAAGGATTTGCACCCAAGTATTCTCAGCTTCACCGGCGACTGTCGTCACTCCGCAGCTATTAAGAAACGTACACGAATCAGGGTAGCCACTTACGTGAAAACCACCCATAAGTACCGTGAAGCCGGCGGCAACAAACTGCAACGCCAGATCACGTCCGCGCGGGTATTGGTTGGTTTGGACGCCTGCCATGCCGATGAGCACCTCAACGCCATCTTCCTTGCCTTTGTCCTTGATCGCTTGAATGGTGTCAGCATTGATCGCACCTTCGACAATTTCGTCCCAGAGGATGGTTTCAACAAAGATGTTCTTTGCGGCACGGAGGCGATTATATTGCTCATTCAATGCCGCGAGCGCCGTGAGGGTGTTGTTCGGGAGCACCCCTTTCCAGAAGCGAAGGACGTATCCGTCGGTGTCATACTTCGATGGCTTGATGAAATAGACGCGTATCGTACGGCACGGCGTTGCTTCCCGGCTCACCTGACGAATCGCCGGCAAGGGGGTTGTAGTATCACTCGCAGTATTGGAGTACGTAGCGCCGATTTTCGTTAGCGCCTGAGCTTCTTCCCACCACGCTCGCCAGCCTTTAGCTTGTACAGTCTTGTTACCTGCTATTGCCATTGTTACCTGTTTCCTCTCGCAAAACCCAACTTTTTGTACTTGCCGTATGCACAAATGTCAATAAAATCACGCCAAAATCATTAGTGATACATTTCCACCAGTTCAATCATACCGAGTTTTTTCAGTTCCCCGAATAGTCGCCCTTTCACCTCTTGTACGGTTTCCATACGCAACACTTCTTGGGTCAAGCGTTGCGCATCAGCATACGACAACGAACGTATCACGCGTTTGATCACCGGCACAAAGAAGGGTTCCATACTCAGTTCATCAAGTCCCATCCCTAGTAGCACCATCGTGCACAGTGGATCTGCCGCCATTTCACCGCACATGCTTACCCGGCGCCCGGCACGCTTTGCCGCTTGCACTGTCCAGGAGATCGCTTGCAGAACCGCGGGATGTAGCGGCTCGTACAGTGATGCCACTTTGCGATTATCACGATCCACAGCCAAGAGATACTGAATCAAATCGTTGGTCCCAATACTGAAGAAATCGACTTCCTGGATTAGACGATCAGCCAACCAGACAGCAGCAGGAACTTCGACCATCACGCCGATCGGCATCCACGGATCAAATGCAATCCCTTCTTCACGGAGCTCTGCTTTGACCTCAGTTAAAAGTTTCTTGACTTGAAAGATCTCTTCAACACTGGAAATCATAGGGAGCAGTAATCGCACTGGGCCATGCACACTAACCCGCAAGATCGCACGCAGTTGCACCTTAAAGATATCTTCTTTCTCGAGCGAGATGCGGATCGAGCGCCAGCCGAGATAGGGATTTTGTTCCCGCGGCAATCGCATATAGGCAGGATATTTGTCCGGTCCTAAATCAAGGGTACGAAGAGTAACCGGCTTTCCCTCCATCTTACTCAAGACCCGCCGGTAGAGATCAAATTGTTCTTCTTCGCTCGGAAAGTCACGGTATGTGAGAAAGGGAATCTCAGTACGATAGAGCCCGATGCCTTCTGCACCGTGCCGTTGGGCGAAGGTCACATCGATCAGCAACCCAACATTCGCGTCCAGCACCACACGCATCCCATCTCGCGTCTCGGCCGGCAGGTCATGAATCCCTTCGAGGTCGCGGTTAAATGCGCGATACTCGCGATCGAGTTGCTGGTACTCCCGCAAGACTTCCACTCCCGGATTTACGTACACGACACCGGAGTTGCCATCGACAATGACAACGTCATCTTCTTGCACCAACTCTGCATGCTCGACCCCAACGACAGTGGGAATTTCAAACGATTTTGCCAGAATCGAAGCGTGCGACGTTGCGCCGCCACTCCCCAGAACAACGCCCTTCAGTCTCTCTGGATCAACCATGCAGAGATCAGAAAGCGTAAGTTCATCGGCAAACAAAATCACACTTTCACTACTTGGTCGCTCCTTCTCTTCGAGGCCTAACAAGTGACGTAAGAGACGCTGACTCACGTCGCGAATATCTATCGTGCGTTCTCGCAAGAGTTGGTTTTCTGCTCGCTCCAGTGCCTCGATGTACTCTTCGCTTACCTTCTTAACGGCAATCTCCGCGGCGTCACTTTCCCGAATCAACCCTTCAATTTTTCCGAGGAAACCAGGATCTTCGATCATCATCGTATGTGCATCAAAGATCACGAGATCGATTTCCGGTAACCGCGTATGTACTTGCTCCTTGAGCGCCTTAATCTCTGCAAGCGAGCGTTGTACGGCATCGTACAAACGTTGCAGTTCTTCCTCGGGATCATCGATTGGGCGTTCGGTCAGCGTTTCAAGCTGAATGTGGGGATGGACCAGATGAACGTGACCAATACCAAAGCCGGGCGATGCCCCAATCCCAGAGAGGCGTGTCCGCCCACTACGACTCTGCGCAGAACTTTCCTCTTCTCGCTCACGTTCATACACCCGCAGCCGCTTAATCGCATCGACCATGCGTCGGTGCGCTTCTTCCCGCTCTTGTTCTTTACTTTTGAGGGTCTCGAGTAGTCGCGCCTGTACGATATTATGGCTCACTTGCGTCGAGATCGCTTTCAACAAACGAATCTCCGTCCGAGAGAAGTGACGTCGGTTGCGACTTTGGATGACAAGGACACCTAAAGGGCTGTTCTTCTCGACGATCGGGAGTCCGAGAAAGGAATGAAATCGTTCTTCGCCGGTCTCAGGAAAATACTTGTTGCGCGGATGCGTCATGGCATCGGTAACCGCCACCGGCTCCATCTTCTCAATCACCAGACCGCTCAGTCCTTCGTCGATATTCATACTGACGTTACCCACTGCCGTGCGATCCAAACCAGTCGTTGCCCACAAGGTCAGGCGCCGCTCTTTTGAGTCGTAGAGATAGAGGGAGCACACTTCAGTGCCCATCCGCTCGGCAATGGTCTGAGTAATGTCTTCAAGGGTCTCTTGTAGATCGTGCGAATGGCCGATGAGCGTCCCAATGTCCTCTAACAAACGCAGACTGTGACCGCGACGTGAAGGCTGACGTGGAGGTGCTACCGTCTTCGTCCGCGACTGAGACGTAGCCCGCTTCAGTGCACTACTGCTTTTAGAGGTCCGCTCCATAGGGTCTCGATTGGCGCAGGCATCATAGCTGAGGCGTACTCTGCCTACAAGGCGCGGAGTGTGAAAAAACTGTGAAATATCAGGGAAAAATCGGAAGAAGCTACGGCATGAAGCCAGCACGGTGATTCAGCGGAGCATGGCCTGCCCCAATGAGAATACCAGCAGCCATCGCTTTGGTGACAAACATTTTCGCGGTTGCTACGGCATCTTGGACTTCTTGTCCTTTCGCCAGCGCAGCAGTGATCGCCGCAGAAAACGTACATCCGGCACCATGAGTGCAAATTGTCTCGAGCTTGATAGCCTCATACGCACGAAACTCGCGCCCGTCGAACAGTATGTCACACGCTTCAGTTTCAAGGTGCCCGCCTTTCACCACGACATACCGCGGCCCGAGGGCTTTGATCCGGCGTGCCGCTTCTTCCATTTCGGTCCGGTTGTGTACTTCCATACCGGCGAGCAATCCGGCTTCGTGTAGGTTAGGAGTCACTACCAGTGCGAGCGGCAATAACGTCTCAGCAAGAACTCTCCGCGCTTCCTCGCGCAGGAGGGGGTGCCCACCTTTCGCTACCATCACTGGATCAACCACCAGTTTCTGTAGCTTATACTCTTGGATTTTCTGGCTCACTGTCTGTACGAGCGGAATAGAAGAAAGCATGCCGGTCTTGGCTGCGTGGGTGCCAATATCCGACAGCACGCTATCGAACTGCTGCGCAACGAACTCAGACGGAAGTTCGACTACACCTTGGACACCTAGTGTATTCTGCGCAGTGACCGCCGTGATGACGCTCGTGCCATACACGCCAAGGGCCATGAAAGTCTTCAGATCAGCCTGAATTCCTGCGCCACCACCACTGTCAGAGCCGGCAATTGTGAGCGCTTTTGCGACTGTCATGAGTGGCATTGTCAGGGAGGGAATGGGAAGAGTCAACAACGGGATCATACAGGGGAACGGGATAAGGGATAAAGGAGAAAGGGAAAAAAGAGAGGATAGAAAAGACCTTTTCTTCCGTTATCCCTTATCCGTTTCCTGTATCCTCATTGTTCGTAAACGCGCGAAACTGCCCGACGTGCAATCCATGCCCAGGATAGTAACGTCCGGCTTTCAGCTCATCGATTAACTCGCGCACGGTAGAGACGCGACGTTCGAACACTGTCACAGCTGCGCCAAGCGAGTTCGCCGAGTGACTATCGCTGCCACCAATTCCTTTGCGCCCCAGATGATGGGCAACAGAGAGTGCATACAAATTTTCTTGGTCAGAACAAGCAGCGTTCACCACTTCAATCTCATCCACATACTGCAACACCTCTAACGCGTTGGCGCCGGAGTTCGGGTCATTGGCATCAATCGCCGGTGTTTTGTGGATAAACTGAAAGCGCGGATCAAGTTTATAACGATACGGATGGTTAGCAATGAGAAAGCCGCCAACATCGTTGACGACTCGGCGCAGCTCTTTCACCTTGTAGATGCCACCGATGTATTGCTTCAAACCGAAGGCGCCGACGTGCCCCCATTCGGTCGTCACTTCGATGCCACGGAATAGCGTCACTCCGTGTTCGTTGGCGTATTCATCGATCTTGGGATCATCCCAAGCGTTATCATGTTCAGTAATGCACAGCCCCTCAAGTCCGACCTTCTGCGCTTGATCGATCATCGCAAAAGCATCGAGGTTACTATCGGCGCTGCCGCGTGTGGTGTGAGTATGGAAGTCAATGCGCATGCCGCTCACGGTCATTGCTCCTTTGTCAGTACAGTCAAGATGGATTCACATAGCGTATGCGGACCCGGTGGGCAAGGAGCAAGGCGCAGGAACTGCCGCGATTGCCATTCCTCCTCCGCCTCGCTAATACCGTTTTCATGCCAAAGCCCATTCTTATTCTCCAACACTATTGGTGTGAAACTCCGGGAATCTTTCTTGACGTATTACGTGAACGCAACATAGCGACCGTCACCATCTGTGGCGCGAATGGTGACGCATACCCGTCAGACCTTTCGGCGTACAGCGGGGTCATCGCCATGGGCGGACCAATGGGCGTGTATGAAGAAGATCAGTACCCGTGGTTGCGTCAGGAAGACGCCTTGCTCAAAGCCGCGATTCAACGCGATATGCCGACTTTAGGTGTCTGTTTAGGTTCACAACTTGTTGCCAAAGCTGCCGGAGCAGAAGTGAAGCCCGGTGGTCGTAAAGAGATTGGCTGGTATCCGATCACTCTCAGTACAGCTGCGTCTCAAGACCCATTGTGGCAATCGTTTCCACAAACTTTTGAAGCATTTGAATGGCATGGTGATATTTTCTCGTTGCCGCCAGGAGCCGTCTCACTCGCCAATTCAAAATTATATCCCCATCAAGCTTTTCGCATCGGTCAATGTGTGTATGCGGTATTGTTTCATCTTGAAGTCACAGCCGAGATGATCCAGACGTGGCTGCAGGCGTTCGCCGGCGAGCTTTCAACCGTGCGATCGTACATCGATCCGGCAGCGATCGAGCAGGACATCACAACTCGTGCGAAACGAATGAACACCTTAGCACGAGAGTTTATGAGTCGGTTTTGTGAGATGTTATAGGAGTGTGGACAGAAGCGAACTTAGA